>CAWGKF010000001.1:0-438875 GCA_963823085.1 Terriglobia bacterium
TCTACGGGCTTCCACAGTGTGCCCGCATCACAGGAGTGCCGCGTCTGTTTGCCAAGCATCAGGGGATGAACCCCACGGGATCTTTCAAAGACACCGGCATGACGGTGGCGGCAACGTTCGCTCGCCGCGCCGGCTTCCACTGGGTGGCCTGCGCTTCGACCGGCAACACGTCGGCTTCCATGGCAGCTTATGCCGCGCGGGGAGGAATGCGCAGCCTGGTGCTGGTCCCGGAAGGTAAGATTTCGTGGAGCAAGCTTTCGCAGGCACTCGACTATGGCGCGGTCACCTGCCAGCTGCGCACCGACTTCGACGGTTGCCTGAAGCTGCTGCAGGAACTGGTTCGCAACGCCCCGGTCTATCAGCTGAATTCGATCAATCCATTCCGCCTGGAAGGGCAGAAGACGTTGGCAATTGAGTTGATGGAGCAATTTGAGTGGGAGCCGCCGGATCACATTATTGTTCCGGGCGGAAATCTGGGGAATAGCTCTGCCATCGGCAAAGCGCTGCTGGAAATGCGCGAATTGGGCCTGATCTCGCGATTACCGAAACTGTCAGTAATCCAGGCAGAGGGCGCGAACGCGCTGGTACGAACTCTGCGCGAGGCCGGAGGCAAGCGGCTCATCAGCGTTCCGGCGGAGACGCGCGCGACGGCGATCCGAATTGGAAATCCCGCGTCGTGGAAGAAAGCCGCACATGTGCTCAAGGCAACCGGCGGCGCGTGCGAGGAAGTCAGTGAAATCGAGATCGCTCAGGCCAAAGCCGAGATCGGGGCCGAAGGCATTGGATGCGAGCCGGCATCTGCGGTTACGCTCGCCGGACTCAAGAAACTGCTGAAGCAAGGCTTTGTGAAGCCGGACGAGACCGTGGTCCTCGTGCTGACGGGGAATCTGCTGAAGGATCCGGACTACACGATCGAGTTCCATCGCGGGGAGATGTTTGCGGACGATGAGGCGATGAAAGCTGAGTTGAAGCCTTTGCGCCATCCGCCGATCGTGCTTGACGCGACGCTGGATGCGGTGCTCCGCACGCTCGAACAGGCGGAGCAATCCTGAGCATGCGCAAGAAATCCAGCGCAAGGTTCGTCTTGTCACTACCCGCGACCTCCGCGAACCTGGGTCCAGCGTTCGACGCAGCCGCGTTGGCAATGGATTTCTATATCAAAATTGCCGCTATGGCCGGAGACGAGTTTTCGATTGTCGCAACGGGCCGCGACGAGGAAATATGCGGCAACGTCGAGAACCACCTGATTCTCGAGACCTACCGCGAGGTGCTCGAATCGGCGAAGCGGAAAGTCATTCCCCTGAAGCTGATCATTGCGAATGAGATCCCAATCGGAAAAGGTTGCGGATCATCGGCAGCCGCACGGCTCGCCGGGATCGCACTCGCGAATCGGTTTGGTGGTTTGCGCTGGACCGACACACAGATCGTCGGCGAGGCCTCGCGGCGCGAGCATCATCCGGACAATGCCTCAGCCTGCTGGATGGGTGGCCTGACGGTCGCGCGGATGTCCGGTGAAGCGCACGCGCAGGTTGCCAACATTCGCCCGAAAGGGAAGTGGCCGCTGTTGCTGGCGATCCCCGATCAGCCGCTTTCTACGGAGAAGGCGCGCGCGGCGCTTCCTGCCCAGTACTCGCGAGCCGATGCCGTTGTGAATATCCAGAATTCCATGCTGCTGCTGGCTGCGTTCACGCAGGGCCGACCAGATTTCTTAGCGGCTGCGCTGGAAGATCGAATGCACCAGCCGTACAGAGCGCCGCTTTGCCCTTTGCTGCCCGCGCTTCAGGAACTGAAAGGGAAGGCCGGCATCCTGGGGGCAGTTCTCAGCGGAGCGGGGCCATCGGTACTGGTTTTTCTCGACCCCAAAGCCTCGATCGCCAAGGCGCGGAAGGTAGCGGCCGCCCACCTCGCGGAGCAGGGTCTGATTGCGGAATTGATCGAGACGTCCATCACATCCCGGGGCGGCAGGCGATAACCTCATTCCGGAATCGAAGTCCATCTGGCCCGAAGGTGCTATTTACCCTTAGGCAGCCAGGCGGTAGCTTTTCTGATCCCCCATACAACTGATTTCCCGCGGTACGGGCCCTAATGCCTCACATGATCGCTTGCGAGGCGGTGTCGCTCGGGCCGCCATTTCTGGGAAGGCCGGAGTCAGTATGCCGGAAATGAAGTTAAAACCTTCTCGTACCGGGAGCAGCCAGATGCAGGCGAATGAGATCGTGCGCGCTGAGATGCAGACATTTGTTCTAGCCTTGGTCTCGTATCCTGAGCGATTCGCAGCGAATCCGCGCGTCAGCTTCGATCAGCACAGGATCAGCCTCATGGTTTCGGAATTGGTTCTGCGGCGAAATATGAAGACGGAAAACTGAATCATCGCTTTTTGATGCGTGAGCCGCCAGGTTGTCTTCCCGGAAAATCCCAGCTCTGATCCGCGACGGCGGTCCTTACGGAACCGTGAATCCGTACTTCTGAAAAACTTCCTTCGCCTCACTCGATTTGACGAACTCCAAGAACTGCTCCGCTTCCTTCTTGTGGGATGAGCGCGAGATGACGACCACACCTTGTGCCAGCGGTGCATAGTAGTCGGCTGGAACTTCCCAATATTTGCCTTTACCCCGCATGGCTGGAGCGATGGCATGGGCGAGGGCGACGAATCCCGCCTGCGCATTGCCCGACTCAACGAACTGGACTGCCTGCGAGATGTTTTCTCCGGTAACGAACTTATCGCGGAGGCGGTCGTACAGTCCGGCATGTTTGAGAGCCTCGACGGCGGCGCGTCCGTAGGGCGCGTGCTGCGGATTCGCGATAGAGATCTTGTTTACCGACGCGTCGAGCAGAACGCTCATGCCCTTGTGCTCGACGTCGAGCGGAGAATCTGCCGGAACCCAGAGCACCAGCTTGCCGATTGCGTACTCGTAGAGCGTCGGGCCGTCGGCTTGAGCATCGCGAATGAGTTGGTGGGGGTAATCCATGTCGGCGGAGAAGAAGACGTCGAAGGGAGCTCCGTTCTCGATTTGCTGCGTGAGTGCTCCCGATGCTCCGAACGAGAGGCGCACGTGAGTGCCAGTCTTCTTTTCGAAGGCATCGCCAATATCCTTTAGAGCGTTGCTGAGATCGGCGGCTGCCGCCACCGTGAGTTCCGACGCAGGCTTTTGGGCCTGAGCCGATACATGTGAGATCAGGAAGAGGCTTACAGGCAGCAGCAAGCAGCGGAGATTCTTCATTGAGAACGTTGCTCCGAAAATCGTATGGCTACATGGAACGTAATAAAATAACCAATCGATTTTATACGATTGTACGGAGAACAGTGTGCCTTGGTCGGTGCGGCGATTTTCCCAAAATGGGCTGGCACTTCGTTTTTGAAACGCTTTTGGATTGATTCGCACAGCCCTCCTTCCGATACTGGCAGGTGCTCAATGCCACGATGAGAAGAGGGCGGTTTCTTCACTCGGTACAGTGGACCATGATCGCATGGCTGGTTTCTACCGCCGTGCTCCTGCATGCGCAGGAAGCGAACAAGATCAATCCTCAATCGGTTGTTTCCGGGCCTGGTCGCGACCACATCGATTCTGATCGCGATCACATTAAAGAGCGCAACGACTGGTTGTATCGCGGTCGCATTGTAAGCGGAATTCCCACGGCGGATCTGCGGCACCGGGCTTATCAGCGGAAGCTGGCACTGCGGGCCCAACGCGCGGTTGTTCTCTCACAGACCGGCAGTCAGCTATCGTTCTCCAGTGGTTCGTGGATCGCTCTGGGGCCCGTGCCGCTTGCCTCCGATGCCAGCGGAAACGGCACGCAGGACTACCACCAGGTTGCCGGGCGAGCGACTGCCGTAGCTGTCGATCCTGCGGACGCCTCCGGCAATACGGTATTCGTTGCCGGAGCGCAGAGCGGAATCTGGAAGTCGATAAATGCCGCGGCCCCGACGGCGAACAACGTCATGTGGAATCCGATCAGCGACGATCAGGCGACGCTCTCAATTGGATCGATTGCAATTCAGCCAGGGAACAACAATCCTGCGACGACACTGATTCTGGCCGCGACCGGAGAGGCTGATAATGCGTCGGATTCGTATTTCGGCCTAGGCATTTTGCGCTCGACGAATGGAGGCAATTCCTGGTCATTGATCAACTCGGCAAATAATGGAGCGCTCTCATTCAGCGGTCTGGGCGGTACGCGTATGGCGTTCAGCACTACGGCCACAAATACGGTCGTCGCGGCCATGGCGACGTCGTCTGAAGGCATCGTTGCTGGAGCGGTGAATTCGGGCACGACCCCGGGGCTCCTTACGTCTGTTAACGCAGGGCAGAGTTGGATCTACGACACATTGTCGGATCCCGGAGGAGCTACGGACCCGACGTCCGCCACGTCGGTGGTTTACAACGCCGGCGCAGGCCGGTTCTTCGCAGCCGTGCGCTACCACGGCTTCTATTCTTCCCCCGACGGTGTGAACTGGACGCGTCTCGCCAATCAGCCCGGCGGCGCCGTGCTGAGTACAAGTGCTTGCCCACCGCAGTCTGCGTCGAATAACCACGGATGTCCCATCTATCGTGGCGAAATCACTTCAGTATGTGCTCTAGAGACGGGCACACAAGTCTGCAATCCGGCACGCAACGAGATGTATGCCTGGTATGTGTATCTCGCCGCGAATGGCACGACGATGGATGGGGGCATATGGCAGAGCCTGGACGGAGGAACTTCATGGACCGCGATCTCAGAAGCCGGCATAACGAATTGCGGCGACTCCGAGGGCTGCGGCGTGCAGCAGGGAACATACAATCTCGAACTGCTCGCAGTTCCGTTCGGCACCGCGACCGATCTTTACGCTGGAGCACTCAATCTTTATAAGTGCTCGATCAGCGCCACCCTGAATCCCACGTGTATGTCATCGCCGTTCATGAACCTCACTCACGTCTATGGATGCGTGCCGATTTCCGCGCCAGCGCATGTTCATCCCGCGCAGCATGCGATGGCGTACATGATTCCCACTTACGGCAGCGACTCGGGAAACGCGTTGCTCTTCTTCGCCAATGACGGCGGTCTCTACCGTTCGCTGGATGGATTCTCTGGCCTTAATACGGGTGCCTGCTCCGGGACCAATGAATTTGAAGACCTGAATCAAAATCTGGGATCGATGACGCAGTTCGTCAGCTTCTCGCAACATCCGACAGATCCGAATACGTTGCTCGGTGGAACGCAGGGCAACGGTTCTCCAACCACCAATCAAGCGACGACAAACTCGAGTTGGTGGAATGTTCTTGGCGGGGATGGTGGATACAACGCCATCGACCCGCTTACTACTTCCAACTTCTACGCCTCGAACCCGGATATTCCGTCCGGCGGTCTCGGCATCCAGCTGTGCACGAGCGGGGTCGACTGCAATGACGGCGGATTCAGTTTTGTTGTCACCAGCAACGACCTGGGCGGCGACGACGGCGCGTTCTACGTTCCCTACATCCTCGATCCGGGATCGACGACGTCGATGCTGGTCGGTACCTGCCGCATCTGGCGTGGACCGCGCACCGGCGGCACGTACACAGAAGTGAGCCCCAACTTCGACACGCTGGGATCAGGTAGCTGCTCGGGAAGCGAGGTGAATCAGGTGCGGGCGATTGCTGCAGCTGGCATGCCCGACAGCCATGGATCGAGCATCATTTATGCAACAACTAGCGGGCTCGGGCCGATCGAAGGGCCGCTCGCCAACCCTTCAGGAGGCCACGTCTGGGTGACGACCAATGCCACCGGGGGCATGGCGTACTTCGCCGATGCTACGGACAACGGTCCCCAAGGCAGCATCAATCCGAATCAGTATCCGATTTCCGGTGTGGCCACGGACTCGTCAGACGCGAGCGGGAAAACGGCATACGTCACGGTGATGGGTTTCACCGGAGGCACGGGCCACGTCTGGAAAACTACGAACGCTGGTTCAACCTGGGCGGACTTTACCGGTAATCTGCCGGACTCGCCGGTGAATGCTGTCGTCGTCTATCCCCCGATGGCGCAGGTATTCGTCGCAACTGACGTAGGGGTGTTCGCAAGTCCAACGTCGAGTCCGAGCTGGATTGAACTCGGCCCCAATCCCAACACGGATCAGGCTGGATATCTGCCGAATGTCGCAGTGACGGCGCTGCGCATTTTCAACTCCGGCCAGCAACTATTGCGGGCGTCCACCTACGGCCGCGGCATCTGGCAGTTCAACCTGGTGATCACGCCAGATTTCAGCTTGTCTGTCTCCAACTCGCCGCTCACCGTTTTTGTGGGACAGACCGCTATTTTCAACGGCAACATTAGTGCTCTGAACGGTTATACGAGCACGGTAACCCTAAGCTGTGCCAACGGGACGACCGCACCGCCAAGCACGTGCACGCCATCGCCTTCCACTCTCACGCCCGGCAACAAGACGCCTTTTACGGTCACGGCAGGTGGCGCGGCGCAAGACTATAGCTTCAACGTGAAGGCCGTCGGCTCCGACTCCAGCCATGTCACACACGTCGTCCCTGTGCTATTGCATGTCATCAATTTCGGCATGACGGCACCTTCGCCTGCCAGTGTTACGGTGCCGCGGGGCACCACCTCTCCGCCGGTCAGCTTTCAGATCACTGCTGCGGGATCATTCAATCAATGTGTGAACGTCTCCTGCACGTCGGGGATTGCCGGTGCAGCCTGCTCCCTCACACCCGGCGCGACGGTGAATCCGACCGCGAGTTCTCCGGTGAATATGACAGCAATGGTTGAGGTCCCTATAGGTACGATCCCCGGCACATACCCCATTACCTTGCAGGCATCAACGACTGGAGCGCCTGCCCCGCTGACGAAATCGTTCAATCTGGTCGTCACCTCGAACCCGGATTTCGTTCTCAGCTTGCCTGATCCGTCTCATCCATTTCCCGAGATCAAGGTTGGCAGCACAGGAACAACCGGTTCTATTTCGATTAGTTCGCAAGATGGATTTTCCGACACTGTGACGCTTGCCTGTCCCACAACGTATGGCGCGGGCAGTTGCAGTATCAGTCCAACGTCGGTCAGTTCGTTTCCAGCGACTGCAACTCTCACGATAAACGGCACAAGCTTTACTGCCGGAAGCTACTCTCTCTCGATTACGGGAACGTCGGGTTCGACCGTACACTCACAAGCGGTGGCATTCAATGTCGGTGATTACACGATTTCGGGGCCGAAAAATCTGACAGGAACACCCGGAGCGCAAGTGCAAGCGAGCTTGATCCTGACTTCCACCTTCTCGTATGCCGGTAGCATCAATGCGTCGTGCGATGCCACCGCGCTGGCAGGAGCCATATGCAGTGTGTCCAGTCCGAACACGCTTACCAGCGGAGGCACGGCGAATCTCACGGCCACGATCAGCATTCCCAACAGCGCGACTCCTGGAGTGTTCACCATCAAAATCAATACACATGACATGAGTGGTGCACCCAGCCACGCGGCAACAGTGACTCTGACGCTGGCGCAAGACTTCACCGTGACCGCCGGCACGACGGCTCAGACGGTCACTGCCGGGCAGACTTCCGGACCTTATGCGCTGACCGTGCAGCCGGTTGGAACTTCGTTCACTGGCGCGGTCAGCCTGGCGTGCACTCACGGATTACCGGCTGGCGCGCAGTGCAGCTTTAATCCGTCAGGCGCGGTTACGCCCAGGACCGCAGCCGTGGATATCGTGATGAGCATTTCGGCAGCGAATATCACCAACAATTCGTCTCATCACAAGCCGAATCCGCTGTCCACGACGATCTTTCTGCTTCTCCCCGGGATCGTGATAGGAGCGAGTGCATTCGGGAAGCAGACGAAGTGGGCGTTTCGATGGTTCGTCGCTGCAGGAGTGATTTCGCTGTTGATCTTGTTGTTGGGCTGCGCGGGCGCGAGTACTGCGGGCGGAAGCGGAGGGACAGGGACGTCGAACCCCGTAACTTATCAGATCACAGTGACCGGTACGTCACCGGGGACTGCCCCGGACGCCGGGCAGAGCGCGATGGTGACTCTCGTCGTAGACTAGTGGGTCCCGGAATCCGGCGGTCGCGCTGGATCTGCGGCCGCCAGACAATTCATGACAGACTCTCGTTACGACGTAATCATCATCGGCGGTGGTGTGATTGGGCTCGGCGTGGGGCTGGAGATCACTCGCCGTTTTCCCGGCAAGCGGCTGCTTCTGCTCGAAAAAGAGGATCGCGTTGCCCGCCATCAGAGCGGACACAACAGCGGCGTCATTCACTCTGGCGTCTACTACAAGCCGGGTTCGCTGAAGGCTCGCCTCTGCGTTGCAGGGGCCGCGGCCATGGTTGAATTCTGCTGCGAGCACGGGATTCCGCATAGGGTTTGCGGAAAGGTCATCGTCGCCACTGCGGAAGAAGAACTCTCGCGACTCGAAGACTTACGCAAACGGGGCGAAGCCAATGGGCTCACAGGTCTTCGCCTGATCGGTCCGGAAGAGTTGCGTGAGATCGAGCCCAATGCGGCTGGACTCCGAGCCTTGGTTGTGCCTTCCACCGGAATTACCGACTATGCGGTGGTCTGCGAAAAATACGCGGAACTTATCACTGCAAACGGGGGCACGGTGAAGACGTCAGCCGCAGCGACTGGCATTCGACGCTCGGCGAACGAGATTGTGGTCGAGACTCCACAAGGCTCATTTGCGACGACTGCACTCATCAACTGCGCGGGGCTGTACAGCGATCGGATCAGCCGCATGGCTGGGGACGATCCTGGCGTGATGATCGTGCCCTTCCGCGGCGAGTACTACGATCTGACACCGGAGCGTGCTTCTTTGGTGAATGCGCTGATCTATCCGGTGCCCGATCCGCAATTCCCATTTCTCGGCGTGCATTTCACGCGCCGCATCACGGGAAAAGTCGACGCAGGACCGAATGCCGTGCTGGCGCTGGCTCGGGAAGGCTACCGGCACAGCGATATCAATGTTAGCGACCTGGCGTCGTCTATGTCGTATGGTGGATTCTGGCGCATGGCGCGAAAGCACTGGCGCAGTGGACTGGGCGAGTGGCATCGCTCGCTATCGAAGCCGGCGTTCGTTCACGCGTTGCAGCGGCTTTTGCCAGTGATCGGCGTCGATGATCTCGTGCCCGGCGGATCTGGCGTAAGAGCGCAGGCGCTCAAGCCGGATGGCGCTCTGGTGGATGACTTCCAGTTTGTGCGCTCGGGCAAAGTGCTGCACGTGCTGAACGTTCCTTCTCCCGCCGCGACGGCTTCGCCGATGATTGGCAGATCGATCGTCGATATTGCCGCCGCAAGTCTTGGGCTCTCCTGAGTTCACCGCGGCGCAGTCGAAAACGACTTAGAAGAAAAATCAATTCACCCTACGCGAAAAGACGTACAAAAAACCGTGCCACTATCGTGTTACTGTGCTTGAAAATGCGGCGCCGCGAGTTGGGAGTTTGGATCATGCGTACGTGCACAAACAAAAAGTGCGTGGCCTATGGCCACAATGTGTATTCGGTGGTGACCCGATGTCCGCTTTGCAAGTGCGATCTGCGAGCTACTCTGCCGACGAGCGAGATATTGGCATCTTCGAAACAGAGCAGCGAGCTATCTTCCGGCCGATGATCTTGCAGCGATGAGTTCCCCGGCCTCGGGATCTAGCGGCCAATGTCTTCATTCCACAGGTCCGGGCGCTCGCGGATAAAATCCCGCATCATCTGAATGCAATCGGCGCCGTTCAGCACGGTCAGGTTTACTCCACGCTCGCGAAAGAGGTCCTCTGCGCCCAGAAAATTCTGATTCTCTCCCACAATCACGCGCGGAATGCGGTAGAGCAGCGCCGTTCCCGTGCACATGATACATGGGCTGAGGGTGCTGACCAGCGTCAGCTCGGGCCAGTCGCGACGGCGTCCGGCATTGCGAATGCAGACCGTTTCTGCATGGGCTGTAGGATCGCCGGTCTGCACGCGCAGATTGTGCCCACGCGCCACGATGCATCCGTGGTTGTCGGCCAGCACGGAACCGATCGGCAGGCCGCCTTGTTGCAGTCCCAGCTTTGCTTCAGCCAATGCTTCTCGAAGTAATTCCTGATCGGTCATGGAAGGTCAGCAGAAATTTAAGCACAGGCGGGCGAGATGGGAACGGAAAAACGAAAGCCGGATCAACAACGAGGAATTGTTGCACCCATGGGCCGCTTGCTCTGGAAGAGGCAAGGGCACAGAACCGAATCAAGCACTGTGCCCTGAAGCATTAGAAATCGTGAACCTGTCCGGCTAGATTCCAGTGCCAGCCAAGGTCACTTTCTGCGGACTGCCCCCGCCGTTGTCGCTGACTGCAACACTCGCCGACCGAGCGCCGGTGGCCGTCGGGGTGAAGGTGACTGCGACGTAACAGGTTGCTCCCGCTGCCAGGCTGGTGCCGCAATTAGTCTGCTCAGCAAAATCACCCGCATTCGTCCCAATGATGTTAATTCCCGTGATGGTCATTGTCTCAGGAGCTTTATTGGTGAGTGAGATGATTTTGCGAGCGCTCGTTGTGCCGACCTTTTGATTGGCGAATGTCAAATGCAGTGGGGTGACTTGCATCCATGTTCCAACGCCCTTCAGTGCGATCTGTTGCGGACTGCCGGGTGCGTTGTCGGTGATGCTGACAGTGGCGTTGCGCGTCCCGTAGGCCAACGGCTTGAACGTCACCGAGATGGTGCAACTGCCACCTGCCGCGACCGATGTTCCACACGTGTTGGTCTGTGAAAAGTCGCCGCTGTTTTTCCCGCTAATTACAATGGACGTAATGGTCAGAGCGATATTTCCGGTGTTCGTCAGCATCACACTTTGAGGCGTACTGCTTACACCCACGACCTGGTTACCAAAGCTGAGACTCGTTACCGAAAGTTGAGCGACGGCACCCTGCACCAGTTGGCTGACAACGGATGAAGTGCTGGGTTCGAAATTCGAATCTCCGTTGTAGGTGGCCGTGATGTTATGCGTACCTAGCGTCAGAGTTGAGGTCGTCAACGTTGCTTCACCACTGGTGTTCAGACTGGAAGTGCCGAGGTTCGTCGTCCCGTCAAGGAAGGTGACCGTTCCGGTCGGCGTGACCTTAAATCCGTGTCCCGCCACCGTCGCGGTGAAAGTCACGGACTGCCCAACGTTCGACGGGTTCGGCATAGAGGTGAGTGACGTTGCCGTTATCCCGAGGCTGGTGTTGATGAGGACTGCGACGTCCCCAGGATTTTGACCGCACACGTTGCTGGCGCAGTTCGCCACCACGACGTCCGGTTTGCTGTCGCCGTTCAGATCCGCGACGGCCACGCCGAAAGGAGTGTTTCCTCCCGGAGAGAAAGTGACCACGGGCTGAAGAGTTCCGTCGCCATTACCCAGCAGCAATCCAACATCGCCACCACCACCGTTGCAGTTGCCGCTAACAGCGGAGCAGTTGACCACCACGACGTCGGGTTTGCCGTCTCCGTCGACATCGGCCACACCAAGCGCCGCGGCCCCGAATTCGCTGGCAGAATAAGCAACCACCGGCTGGAAGGTGCCGTCGCCGTTGCCCATCAATATGCCGACATCGCCTTGATTGATGCTGGTGCTCGTACTGCTGTTCGCTACTTCGATGTCGGGCTTATTGTCTCCGTTGAGATCTGCAATCGCCACCCAGTCCGGATAAATTCCGCCCGAGTTGTATACCACCGACGGCTGGAACGTTCCGTCCCCTTTTCCTAAGAGCACGCCCACGGTGCTGGTCTTGCAAGTGCTGTCCGCGCACTGGTGGCCAACCACAACATCAGGTTTGCCATCGCCGTTCACATCGCCGACCGCCATGCCAAAGACGATCAGTCCCCCCGTCACGAAAGGGATCTCCGGCTGAAAGGTTCCGTTCCCATTTCCCAGCAGCACACCACCACAACCGCCGCTTGCGCAATCTCCGGCGACGACGATGTCGGGCTTGCCGTCAAGGTTCATGTCCGCGATGCCCACCGCGATGGCGCCGTATCCGCCGCCCCCCAACTGGATCGTGACCACGGGCTGGAAGGTCCCATCGCCGTTGCCGAAGAGAATTCCTACATTGCCGCCCGCGCCGATGCAGTGGTTGTTCAGCGCATTGCCGCAATTCGCGACCACGATGTCAGGCTTGCCGTCGCCGTTCAGATCGCCCACCGCAACGAACAGGGCGTAAACTCCGCCCGAAGCATAGGCCACTCCCGGCTTGAAGGTTCCGTCGCCGTTCCCCAACATCACTCCCACGGAACTGCCCGGACAGGGGACGGTGTTGTTCATGCACCAATTTGAGACCACCACATCAAGCTTGCCATCCCCATTCAAGTCCGCGATCGCCACTGAGTTGGGACCATTTCCGCCGGAACTGTATCTGACGGGAGTGGCGAAATTCATCCGCGTCGAAGCAACGAGTTGTTGCGCAGCGAGGACTACGAACACACAGGAAGAAAGGGATAAAAGAAGACGAGCCCTACGCATTCGATCTCCGAAAACCAGGATTTACCGCACGGGGGATATCAAGCAGGGGGGATCCGCTTTGTAAGCACGCCCAATGTGTATGAGTATTTCATCCGTTTCGGGTTTTCATCAAGAAAAATTAGAGTGGGGAGGGGGAAGAGCGGATAAACGCAGCGGGTAACTTGTCGGTAACCACGCGGGCGGAACTGCAAGTTGTTGGTGCGAAAGGGGGGACTCGAACCCCCACGGTTTTACCCGCCAGATCCTAAGTCTGGTGCGTCTGCCAATTCCGCCACTTTCGCACAGGCTGAATAATTTTACTTCGTCTGATCGGGAGGCGGGAAGTTCTTTCGCGAGATTGTATAAAGCCCGGGTCAGCTATACCAGACGTGTCCGTGGCTCGATTGTTGTTTTGCTCTTTCGATGAGCATTCTGAGTTCCTCACGAATCGCAAGGACTCGAAACTCTCGCCTATCGTGCTCGGCCTTCTCACTTAGAGAATGATGCGCGTGACGTCGGTACTCGCACTCCTGCTGACCGATGCGTTCGAGTTCGCGGCGAAGTTTTTCGGTCCGACTCAGGATTGAGCTGTCGTCCATGTTTGGACTCCGAGCGTTTTATCACCGAGACAACTGTAGCCTTAGACTGGATGTGTGTCTGTGATTGTGGTCGTTCAGCATCCTGAACGTGCACTGCCAGTTTTGCTTGACTTCTGTTGCAATCGGACTAGAGTGAAGACAGAGCACCTCTACCTACCAAACAGACAAGTCCTTAATCGCAAGTTCCCGATGTTGGGAGGTCCTAATGACCACGGCATTTCCCCCGTGCCCCAATCGTGATTGGAAAATTCTTTACCGAGCTGCCATTCTGGAAACTGACAGAACGGTTCTACCGCAGAGAGTCTCACAAGCCGAAGAAGCCGTGAGAGCGCGTGCCCGAGAAATCTTCTACGCTCACGGTACTTCCGAAGAAGAAGAAGCTTTGGAAGACGCACTCTATGCCTTGCGCGCGTTCAGGAGCACTTGGCAGCGCACGGAACCTGAAGCTGCGTGATGCCGTGACATGACTCGCAGGAAGCAAAAAGCGGGACGCTGTAGTGCTGCTTTGTTTGCAGCAGGAAAGATGCCGCAAACGCCGCCGCCGGACTAGTGTGTCAGCTCTGCGATCTGCACGTGATAGGGTTCGAGCAACTCTCCGGTAGCATGGTCCACGGCGGCAACGGCAAGCTGATATCCCACCTCGGCCTGCAGCAAGGATTGCTCCGCATCAGCGAGCTCGGTTTGCGCTTCGAGCACGAGAAAGATCGTGCCCGAGCCTAACTCGTATTTGCGTTGCTCGGCGGCCGTAGTCTTTTTCGCCAGATCAAGCGCCTCTTTTCCCGCAACAATACTGAGCTTGGCTTGTTCCAGTTGATGCACGGCGTTGCTTACGTCGAGTGTGACCTGCTCGCGAATCTGCCGCTCGCTGTATAGATCATTGCGCCGCGATACCAGAGCATTACCCATCTCGGCTTTGGCCGTGGTGTTTCGAATGGGCAATGTCAGCGAGAGCTGCGCAATGTAGGTGGGATAGCCAAACCCGAATAGCTGGTTGATTGCCGAACTCGTCGTCTTTTGTCCCGTGCTGCTGAACTGAGTGCCGCCCACACCATTGCTGGCGTAGGAGCCTTGCAGGTCGAGCTCCGGCAGCAGATGATTGTGGGCCAGACGAATCCTGGTTTCGTCATTGGAAAGTGCGGCGTGCGCGGCATCGAATTCCGGACGCTTGCTCAATGCCTCTTGCAAGGCCGTTGCTCCGTCGATCATGCGCAGCTCGCCTTCTGGTTCCGGTCTTTCAGTCAATTCCAGATCGAGCGCCTGGAAGTATGGATCCTGATCAGCTCCGATAGTAAGACGAAGCGCGTCTTCGGCTTGCTTCAAGGCATATTCGCTCTGAATCGCCTGCACCCGGCGAGATGCAACTTGTGACTCGGAGCGGTAAATATCCAGTGGCGGCAGTGCTCCAAGTTCAAGCGCCCGCTTGTCGCGTTTATAGGTTGCTTCGGCGGCGTCCATAGAAGATTTCGCTACCTCGAGATTGCCGTGCGCTTGCACTACGGCCCAGTATTGTCCGACGGCCTGAAGAATGTTGTTGTTTACTTCTGCGGCAAAGCTTGCGCGGGATTGCTGCAGATTGCGCCGCGCAATGATCAATGGTGCCTGGTTGGCGAAGAGCCACCCATTGCGCAGCAATGGCTGCGTGACCTGAAAAACCAGAGCCGACGTGATATACGGATTAAATAGATAGAACGAGTTGTTGGCGAAGTTGTTGCTGCTAGTCGCACCAACCTGCACGTTCGTTCCCGTTTCGAGCGTCTGAGAATAGTTGAACTGGGCAAATTGGATGGTGTTCTTCAGGTTGACATTCACTCCGCCAGTCCCCTGCAGTGCGCTTACGGGTGGCGTGACCGAATCGTTGACATTGTAGGAACTCATGATCGTCGAATCGAAAGGTGCATGCGCTCCGAGCACGGCGAACTTTGACGATTCCACCTGCGTTTCCTGTACGCGGACCTGAGTGTTGTTCTCGAGCGTCAGCACGACCGCATCGCGCAAGCTGAGGCGTAGCTTTCCGTCGACGATATAGTCGCGGAAATGCTCGGGAGGCCCCAATTTTCCCGAGCGCACCTGCGCCGTCAAGAGATCGCCGTAACCTTCACCGGCTTGCGCCCAAATCGGCAGAGTGAAAATCAGCAATAGACACGCGAGCAGGGCAGGCCGAGAGCGTCTCATTCCTAAAATCCTCCAGATCGTATTGACTCGTGCGGCGAAGACTTGGGTCGCCGCTATTCGTAGCGAATTGCTTCCACTGGGTCCAGACGAGCGGCCTTGACCGCAGGATAAATTCCAAAAACCAAGCCGACGGAAATCGAAACCAGAAACGCGAGCAGGATCGAGCTTGCCGTCACAATCGTGGACCATCCTGCGAGCCACGCGATTAAACGGGACATCATGAACCCGAAGACGATTCCAAAACTTCCGCCCATGAACGAAATCAGAATGGCCTCGACCACGAATTGCCGGATGATGTCGGATTGGCGCGCGCCGACCGCGCGACGCACGCCGATTTCACGTGTTCGCTCGAGAATGCTGGCCAGCATGATGTTCATGATTCCGATGCCGCCGACGAGCAGAGAAATCGATGCAATGGCCACCATGACAGCGTTGAAGAGGCGTTCGGTCCGTTTTTGCTCGGCGAGCAGTTCCGCAGGAACGATGACGCTGAAATCTCCGGCGGAATGATGCGACGCGTCCAGAACCGCGCGTACGACTTGCGCCACAGATCCCATATCAGCGCCTTCGCGAATATTCAGGTACATGCCGTCGATCTCGTCGCGGCGGTCGCTATAGGAGTCCTCCAGCCGCAGAATCGCCGAGTTGAGGGGAACGTAAAGAATGTTATTCAGGTCCTGGGTCGGCACACCCGTGACTTCGGTTTGGGAACTCAGTTGCGGCGAAGCTACTCCGATCACGCGGAACCACTGCTCGTTCGCTTTGACGTACTGCCCGACGGCCTCCGCGCTTCCGAAAAGGCTGGACCGGGCAGCGGCGCCGAGCACACAAACCGGAGCCGCGCGCGTTTCTTCATCTTCAGTGAAGAAACGTCCTTCGAGTACGTGCAATCCGGCGATCTTTTGATAGACCGGATTGACTCCGTAGACCGTTGGCGGATCCTGCTGCGCTTTCGGGATGGTCTTCGTGGTAGGCATTCGCTTCCGCGGACTCGCGGCCACGATATCGCCGACATCGTCGCGGATGACGCGGTAGTCCTGGAACGTGAGGCCGGGAGAGATCTTCCGGCGTTTTTGTAGAGCCTGCCAATCCGTGCTCTCTTTAGCTTCCACAATAAGATTGTGAACGCCCATCTGCTCGATCAGGGCCATCACTTTCTGGCGCGCCCCGGCTCCGATCGAGAGCATTGAAACCACCGCAGCCACTCCGAAAATCATGCCCAGCATCGTGAGCATCGTGCGCAGCCGATGCAGCAGAAGATTCTGAAATCCCAACTGGAGGTCAGGGAGCCATTGCTGCGAAGCGCGCAGCACGCGAGCCGGATTGGCAGAAACGAAGCTCGACACTACGGTTGTCCTCCGGCGGGCGCCGCGGAAGACGATGAGTCCTGACGGCTTCTTCTGCGCAGTTGGGTCGACCATGGCGATCTCGGTTCCGACCGCGATTCCCTCGATTGCGGCCCGGCTTTCGTTTTCGGCCAGAATCTTGATCTGGCGCGGATCAAAGTTGCTTCCGCTCTTTACATAGACCACTTGTTGACTTTCTTTCACCATGACGGCCTGGCGAGGCAGGTAGAGTACGTCTTTGCGCGGGTCGCCGTGGATAACGAGTTGAGCGGTCAGCCCGGGTCGAAGGCGGGAGTCTTTGAAAGAAATCGCGATTGTGATGTCAAACTTTGCGCTCGTGGCGGCCTCCCAGAATCGCCGGTTGTTCATTCCACCTAGAGATTTCACCGTGCCGTGAAGAACGCTGCCAGGGAAGGCATCAAGATCGATGTCGACCAGTTGACCTTCTTTCATGTTGTTGCGATCCAATTCGCCGACTTTGGCGCTGATTTCAATTTGGTTGGAATCGACTACTTGTGCGATGTTGCTGCCTGCATCGACTTGATCGCCCTGGCGATATTCCGGGAGCGTCATTCCACCGAAGAACATCCCATTGCTCGCGCGCTCGTTCTTTTCGACGGCCACGAGTCCATCGATGGGAGCGGTGACCTGCATCTTGCTGATGTTGTCTTGTGCCTGATCCATCGCGAGCTTTGCCTTGTTGCGCTTCTCTTCGGCGAGTGCGATGGTGGCCTTGCCCGATGCGCTGCGCGAGTTGACGTCCTGCTCGATTTCTGCCAGAACACGCCGAGCTTGCTCCAGCGCGAGATCGTTCTTGCGGGCATCAATCGTGCTGACGATTTCGTTTTTCTGTACATCGAGTTCGGCACGGCGCACATCGAAGTGGGCCTTCAGGAGCGCGACTTTGTCTTGTGCAGCGGTGACGGCTGCATCGGCTTTGGCTTTCGTGATCTCCTGCTCCGCCTGCAACAATTCCGAACGATTTTGTTCCTGCTTGTAGCGCTGCTCCGCGGGATCGAATTCCATCGCCAGGTCACCCTTCTTGACGGGAGTACCAGTTTGCAGCAGATAAGTGATTTCGAGAGCGCCTCCGCCGATTGGCGGAGCAGTCATCATCTCAGCGTGGCTGGCGCGAAGTTCACCCGTGGCATACACCTTCATTTCCAGATCGCCGCGTTTCACGCGGGTGGTGGGAATTTCGCCGGAAGCTGTAGCCGGTGTGGCGCGACGGGCCGCGGCCACTCCGCCAACGACTGCGCAGAGCACGACGGCCACTACCACCCACGTGATGGTCCGGCGTTTTTTCATGGCGGCTGCACTACTCCTTCACGGTGGGGTCGCGCAGCGCGACTTGGTCGCCCGCGTCGAGCCCTTTGGTGATCAGAACCTTATCTCCGCTGCGCCGTCCGACTTCAATCTGGCGCTCGTCGAATTGTGATCTGGCCCAGACATAAACTGTGTTTTGCCCGGACTTCAGAAACAGTGCCTGCGCTGGAATACTGATGGCGTTGGCGATGTGGTCGACGACGACCGTGACATCGCCGGAAATGCCGGGCTTGAAGCGGGAATCTGTCTGATCGAGCCGAACCTCAAGCGTGAAGTTGCGGGTAATCGGCCAGCCGCCGGAAAAGTCGAGACTGGCAATCTCGCTAATGCGCTCGATGTGTCCAGTAAATTGCCGGTCTGGAATCGCGTTCAGTTGGACGGTGACAGGAAGTCCAGTCGCGAGACGCCCGCGTTCCGTTTCATCGACCCGCGTGGAGATGCGAAGTGTAGAAGCATCTGGCAGTTCTGCAATCGCTGCTCCCGCCCAGGTTCGATCGCCGGTTCGATACTGGGCCATACCCGAGCCCATCCAGTGCTGAAGAATGGTGATGGTACCAGCCGATAGCGCGCGCTGGCTCATTTGCGCCAGAGCATGCTCCTCGCGCTGGACGTCGTACTTCGCCTTGGCACTGGCCTGTTCCGTGGTCTCGATCGTGGCTTTGTTGAGAGCCAGGTCGGACTTCTGTTTTGCTTCGGCCTCGCGCAGCTTCTGTTGGGCGTCCAGCAGTTTAAGCTTGGCTTCCTCGCCCTCGATTTTTGACACGATTTCCTGTTTGCTCGCCTCTAATTTTGCCGCCTCGACGTCAAAGCCGGCCTTCAAAACCGCGGTTTTATCTTCCTCTTCGGTCAGGTTGGCTTGAGCGCGAGCCTGCTCAATGCTGGCTTCGGCCGATTTCAGAGCGGAGCGAAACTGCGCCAGATCTTGCTCGGTCTTGGTTTTGTCGAACTCGACCACCACATCGCCTGCCTTCACTGTGGCGCCCTCCGCGCTCAACTTCACAATCTGCAAATCCCCAGCATCTGCCGGAGCGCTGATGGTCACTGATCTCAGCGCTTTCACTTCTCCACGAAATTGTTCGGAATCAAGAAACTCCCCGCGCTTCACCAGATACGTGGGGACGACTGGAGCTCGATGTGTGAGCCGCACCGCGCCCAGAACGACACTGCTCCCCGCCAGCAAGACGAGGGTAATCAACAAAGCCTTGCGTCGGATCCAAAGTTGCTGCAAGCGCTTAAGCATCACGATCCACCCGCCGTGGCTTTCACGGAAGTCGAACTACCGGACGACGAAGACAAGTCGACGTCAAAGGCTGCGGAAAGATCTGGCATCAGCTTGGGATTATTTCCCTGGATCGAAATGATTACGGCGAAAGCTCGGAGCTTGTCAGAGAAGCTTCCATGTTCGCCGATAGGAGCGATTTGCTCGATCTTCGCAGGAAATAGCAGCTCGGGGTATGCGTCCAATCGAACTTTTCCGATCTGGCCGACCTGCAGGCGAGGGAAGTCCTGCTGATTGGCCTGGGCTCGCACTTGCATCGTCGCCGGATTTACCACCTGCATGAACGTTGTGCCGGGTTCGACCTGATCGCCTTCCTGCACCTCGCCCATCGTCCCTTGCTTCCAAATCGTATTGAGCACGACGACACCATCGATGGGAGACCGAACCTCCATCAGGTCCGCATTCGACTGCGCGTGCGTCATGGTCTGCTGGGTGCGGTCGCGCTGGATTTCAAGAATTCGAATGCCCGCCAGCGCTGCCTTGCGCTTGAGGTCGAAGGTCTCACGCAGCTGATTGTAGGTGGCTCGAGCCTCTACCAGAGTTTCCTGATTCTTCTCCGCGTCGATCTTGGAGACGATCTCATCTTTCTGAACTTCGAGTTCTGACTTGCGGAGATTATCTTCAGCTTCGGTGAGTTCGGTCTCGTCTTTGGCCCGTGCCGCAACCTCTTTCGCTTGCTCCTCCGCGACCTGATCTACCAGCTTGCGGTATTCGGCCTGCTTGTCCAGAAAATCGCGTATTTGCGCTTGGCGGTCGAATTCCGCCAGCAAGTCGCCGACTTTAACGTGCGTTCCTCCGGGAGCCAGCCGGATGATAGTCAGTGTAGAGACTTGCTGTCCGGAAAGGATCGGGGCCAGCATGGAGCGTGACTGAACGGCCTCGGTCGTGCCCTTCAGCCGCAAAATTTGTGGTGAATTTTCGTGGGTGGAAACAGAACTGGAGCCCTGAACTGCGTGCCGGCTGCGAAGGGCCAGCGTCAGGATCACGCCGATAATCGCCGCCGCACTCGCGAGAATGATCCAGATACGCCTTCGGCGCGGAGGTGGTTCGTGATCCGATGTTGCTTCGGGTCGTGGTCCCGACTGATCAGATAATGACTTAGGTTCAGGAGCCACTTCCGCAGGAGCGGTTGACATGAAATGGCTACTCCCACTGCAAGAAACTAAGAACTTAGATGTACCGCAAAAGTTGTCTGACTCGCGAGCTGCGTACCAGAATACTCACCCCAGACGTTTGGTCAGCGCCGTTAGATCGCACAACCCGCATCACCTTGCACACTCTTTGGCCCTGATCTTTTCGGTTGAATAGATGAGCACATAGAGGGGAATGTTATGCGGACCCCGTCGAGGTAAAACAAAGTTTGACGCGTTTCTGAGGCAATCTATCCCCTGGAGGATTACCGCCAGTCAGCTGGGACGAATTTCCAACCTGCCGAAGTAAAAACGGGCAAAAGAAATCCGCACCACGCGATCTGGCCTCGCATGGCAATACGGAGTGGCTGCCGATTTCAGCGCTCCGCGCGATCGACTCTACTGTACTTCGTTCAACTTCTGGTAGATCAGCAGTGCCAGGAAAGCCAGAAGAAACACGCCCGAGCCAATGCTGAATACCCGCATCGGGATGGTCAGCTTGTTGACCTTGACCAACAATTCCGTCTGCTCTTCATGCATGTGAGAATTGTTGTCGTCAAGAAAGAGTTGATCATCCTCGTGCATGGTGAGCGTACTCTTGTAAATCAGGAGCACGATCAATCCAACGGCGAAAAGTCCGAAAAGACCGCCCACGATTTCAATCGGCGTCATATGCCACCTCGGTAAGGTCAAGCATCGGCTTTCCACTTCGTGGTGGGGGCATGCACCCCCCCAACAATCCCGGGGAAGGCCTTAACGGCACGATTATAGCCCTATTGACAAGGCCCGGCGACGAATTAAATCCTGCGTTCCGGGCCGGTTACAAAAGCGGAACAATGCGACTTCAGGCTTGCAATTCGCATCAAAAGTGGGTAGATAAAGCTTTACTGTCCAGCGGCCCGCGGAGGACAATAGGGCCAATGGATTTGCTATAATCAAATAGCTTTAAAGCCAAGGAGATACGAATGGCCACAACAACCGTCCCCGAAGTCAAGAAAGTCGCACCCATCAACCTGACCGCGAACGCCGTCGCCAAGGTGAAAGAAATCATGGCTCAGCAGAATCCCGTGCCCGCCGGCTTGCGCGTCGGAGTCGTGGGTGGCGGATGCTCCGGCTTCTCCTATTCCATGCAGTTTGAGAACGGCGCCGGAATGATGGACAAGACCTTCGATATGGACGGCCTGAAGGTCTTCGTCGACGCTACCTCGGTCATGTATCTCAACGGCTGCATCGTCGATTATGTGGAGACGCTCGAAGGCGCCGGCTTCAAGTTTGAAAATCCGAACGTGAAGAGCACCTGCGGTTGCGGATCGTCGTTCAGCGTCTAACTGAGGGTTCCGGAAATTAGAAAAGGCCTCGTCACTGAACGAGGCCTTTTTCGTTTATGCCGGCAATCTCTACTGCTGCTGCGGTGGAATCGGCGGCTGGTTGGGGTTCCCGAATCCGCCGGTTGGATTCGGATTATTCTGCACGCCTCCCGGAGAGTTTCCGAAGCTATTTCCAAAACCGCTGCTGTTGCCGAACCCATTGTTATTCCCGAAGCCGTTGCCGCTATTCCCGAAACTGCCGTTGGTGTTATTTCCGTTTTGACCTGGATTCTGGCCGTTCAGATTGACGCCTTGGCTCATCATCTGCATCATGAGGTTTGGCTGATACGGAGTCTTGATGAGCCCGCCACGATCCATCATTGGATCGTAGACGAACATCCACTCGTTGTATTTCCTTTTTTTGTCGAACTCGCGGATCGTCTTGTCTTTGCTCGTGCTGGCTACTCCGATGATCGGCGCACCGCCGAATTGTGTGCTTCCAAGTTTGTCGGAGCTACTGTTGCCGCCAAACGGTCCATTGGAATTTGTTCCAGCGCCGGGCTGCGATGCGCCGGACTGGGACGCGTCGGATCCCGCTTGCGACGTATCTCCATTTGAGTTCTGTCCGGTTGAGGTCTGTCCGCCAGGAGCGTCTTGGGTCTGAGTTGAGGAATTCGAGTTCTGTCCGAAAGTCGAATTGGAGTTCTGTCCGAAGCCCGAGCTCTGTCCAAAGCCCGAGTTCTGTCCAAACCCGGAGCTTTGTCCGAAGGCAGAATTCGATCCGAAACCACTGTTCCCGCCGAATCCGGAGCCTTGCTGACCATTCGCACTTACGAGCGTTCCATTTGCTCCGACCTGATTTGCACCGGGGATCAGCCCGCCCCCGATGGAGCCCGCCATCTTGACCTCACCATAGTGCAGCAGCTTGAAATCCTTACCGGTGATCGGATCTTTGTAACGCTTGCGCAGGGAGCGATATTGGCTCGTGTTTTCCAGATCCTCGATCTTGGCAGGATAGCGGTTGAACTTGCGGTAGAAGGCGCGGATTGCCCGCTCGTATTGCACGCCGCGATGAATCATTTCTTCTTCGCGATCGCGCTGCATCTCGAACTTGATCGTCGTGACTAGAGTCGCTGCGAAGATGGTCATGAGTGCGACGAGCAGCAGCAGGAAGAGAAGGATGTAGCCCTCGTCCGATCTCTCGGGATGGTTTTCGCCGTAAGTGAGTCGATAGAAGCATGGGTACAGCACGTCAGAGTAGATCGCAGAGCTATCCCGTGGTCAGCGGAATATTCTGCGGCGGCCCGCTGTTGACCACGTCTTGAATCTCTACTGACGTGTTCGAAATCCGGATCACCTTGTAACGACGGTCTACAATCTCACCTTCACCCGCCACGAAAACGTCTTCGTTCAGCTTGAGAAACACTCTCTTCGGCTCGCCCGGCGAACTAGCGAAGCCATAGAACTTCAGAGGAATCGGAGTCGCTGACGGCGGAGGCGGTAAATGCCAAGAGTTCTGAT
The DNA here is from genome assembly GCA_963823085.1 of Terriglobia bacterium. Lineage (GTDB taxonomy): Bacteria > Acidobacteriota > Terriglobia > Terriglobales > Acidobacteriaceae > Sulfotelmatobacter. Next base: position 23,079 of record CAWGKF010000001.1, read on the forward strand.
CGCCTCCCGGCGCATCAGGTGACCCCGAAGCGATTGGATTCGGGAATCGATCACATCTTCAGCTTGCGAAACAAAAATATTTCTTCCGTTCCCCTCGTATTGCGTTTTCTCGCTCATGGCCAGCAGATCGAGGCGCAACGTAGGATCGAGACTCTCAACTCGTGGTTTCTTTCCAGCCTTTCCCTTGGCTCCCGGTCGCGGCAGCGGACTGTGAATCAACGACGGCGCGGCTGCCTGCGCATTCGAACTCGGAGCCGAAGAGCTGGTGAAAAAGGGAAGGATCTCGTAGGCAAAAACGAGCACGGCCACGACACCGAGCCCGGCCGCCCACATCGCCTTTTTCTTGTTCTCCAGTCCGAGTTGCACTACGAGCCTACCTTCAAGTACGTCTCCAGCTTCACGCTCAGCTTCACCGGTCCTTGTGGATCGCCTCCGAGCGTCACACTGTTGATGATGAAAAACATGTCATCGCGTTCCAGTGCATTAATGAACCGCGCCAGCGATGTGTAACTGCCACCGAGGTTGTATTCCATCTGGATCGGTTGTAGGCCGACGGTAATCTCGTCAGCCGGCTTGTAGGTTCCCTGTTCAATTCTTACGCCATTCGCGGAAGCCAGCTTGCCAATTTCCGTAAGGATCTGCGAATTCTGGGAAGGGAAGCGCTTCTTGTAGAAGTCACCGATCTCCAGACCGGCGAGATTGACCTTTTCCGGCAGATCTTTCAAGGGCGCAACCTGCCGCGTTTTTTGCGTCAGTTCCGCCTGCAACTGGTTCAAATCCATGCGTCGCGTTTCCGCCGAGCCGATCAAAGGAGAAAAATAGAGGGCTGCCGCTAGCAAATCAATGCCCGCCATGACGACCATCGCGATCTTCAGATCCTTACGAGTTTTCCGCAGATCGGGCATCAGGGCTTGCTCCCTTTGGTTGGCGGAGACTTCGGCCTCGCCTCACTTGCAGCCTTTACGGCACTGGCGGCCTTGGCGCTGACAGGACTTTGCGCAGGTGCCGCGGTCAAGTCGGGCACTCCTTCGGGAATGTAGATAGCTGAGAGTTCGACCTGCTCCGTATCGCCGGTTTGTGATTGGGTCGAGGCTTCCCGGATGATCTGAGTTTGCGCAAATCGGCGCGATTCTTCCATGCGGCGGGCCAATTCGATGGCACGGTCGCGCGAGTCGCCGGCGACTGTCATCTTCAGAGCGAGTTCGTTATCTTCGTTCAGTTGCGGACTGATGGAGACGACATGCACCCGCGGTGGCATCACCTTCTCGAGATTTTCCAGAACTCTCGTCCAGGAAAACGCTTTGCGCTCGATTAACTGGTTCAAGAATTGCGATTCATCGCGCGTCGTACGGTTCTCCGGCAGACTCAGCGTCCGCTCGGCTTCAGCGCGCACTCGGTCGCGGTCGGCGATCATCGTGCGTTCCTTCGCCATGGCTTCACGATCGCGCCGTGCCGAGATCCATCCCGTAACGTCGAGTGCCAGCAGAATGAGCGTCAGCAGTCCGAGCGTACCTACAGCGGTGCCCCAGCGCATCCAGAACTGCCGCGCATCTTCATACGGCTGGCTCGCGAGATTGATATCAATACGCATAAAGAATCAGGGGTCAGTGGACTAGGGTCAGTTGCCAGGGTCCGCGACTAAACTGCTAGCCCCTGATCACTCTGGCCCCTAGGAAACCAACGCTCCCACCACTCCTGCCATTCTCCATTTTGGGACGGATCCACCGGCCGAGGTTCCCAACTGTGCCGACGAAACCAGTTCCTGCACATCCGCTTCGGTCGATGACCGCAGCGCTGCCGCGGCGCCACCGGATTCCGGCAGGCCCGCAACGTAGATCCGCTCAATATTCAGGTGGTACGTGTCCTGAAAGAAGACGATCGACGGATAGACTTCTTCCGCCAGTTGCTCGCCATTGATCGTCACGCCACGCGCATTTTCGAGTGTGCGAAACAGCTGCAACTGAGCCTCATTGAGGATTGCAATGCTCGTCGTGCGCGCATCGACTTTAATTACCATCGTCGGCTTCTTGCCGTCGGCGGCGCCGAGCGCAGCCAGCGTGGATGGCAGCACGATACCGGGAGCGAATCCGGCATCGCGAAATGCTGCTTCATAATCTTCAATCACGCTGCCCAAAGCCACCGCAGCCACTACCTTCAGTTCATCCCCAACCTTCTGCGCGTGGTACGAAACCTTCGCCTTGTCGACGTCAAACGGCAGCGACTTCTTCAGGCGAAAGCGCACCACCCCGAGTGCCTCTTCGTGATCGGATGGCAGCGTATCGAATTCCACCAGCATCACTCGCACGGAGGCGTCCGGCACGATGGCGATCACATCTTTCGATCGCCCGGCCACGCTGCCCAGCGCGTCTTCAATCCCGGAGCGGACAGCCTCCCGCTGGCGCAGATTATTCTCAACCAGATCGGGAACCACGCTGCCTGGCGCGAGTTCGCGCGCGGCGCAGGCCTCGAGACCCGTCCCGTCATCGATCACACGCCCGGCCAGCACTCTGTCGGCAGAGATTTCGCACGCCAGCTTCGGCTTGGCTATATTGGCAGTTGGACTCATTCCCGAGTACGCCTTTAGAGATGCCTCTATAAATCAGAAACCGTCCCGCGCAGAATTGCAATAGCTGAGAGAGCACATCGGAAGGTTTCAAAGTTTCAAGGTTTCAATGTCGCAAAGTTCAATCGCCGTTCAGGTGAAAAAGTGAGCGCTTGTGAGACTCGGTCACCCAACTTTGAAACCTTGAAACGTTGAAACTCTGAAACCTCGCTTCTATCTCATCGCCTCAATAAACGTGACCTTGTTAATCTCCTTCAGCGTGGTCATCCCCAATCGCACTTTATCGAGCGCGGACTCGCGCAGGAACCGCATGCCCTCTTCGCGCGCAGCACGCCGGATCTCCGAGGTCGGCTTCTTTCCCAGAATCATCTCGCGGATGCGGTCGCTCAAATCCAAAAGTTCGTGAATCGCGGTTCGTCCGCGGAAGCCGGTGCCCGCGCATTCAATGCAGCCCGGACCTTCATACAGCGGAACCCTGCCCCACTGTGCCGGATCCAGACCGCTGGCTTCAAGCACGTCAGGCGCGTAGTGCACCTCGGTGCGGCACGAATCGCAAATCAAACGCACGAGCCGCTGCGCCAGGATGCAGTTCAGGGCCGAAACAAAGTTGTAAGGTTCGACGCCCATGTTCAGGAATCGCCCGATTACGTCGACCACGTTGTTGGCGTGGACGGTGGTGAACACCAGGTGTCCGGTCAGAGCAGACTGAATCGCAATCTGTGCCGTCTCGGCGTCGCGAATTTCGCCGACCATGATCTTGTCAGGGTCGTGGCGCAAGATGGAACGAAGTCCGCGGGCGAATGTCAGCCCCTTTTTCTCGTTAACCGGAATCTGCGTAATGCCTCGCAACTGGTATTCGACCGGATCTTCAATGGTGATGATCTTGTCTTCGTCGGTCTTGATCTCGTTGACCGCGGCGTAAAGTGTCGTCGTCTTACCGGAACCGGTCGGCCCGGTCACCAGCACCATTCCGTAGGGCTCTTTGATGTAGCGGCGGAAGCGGCGCAGATCGTCTTCATCAAACCCAACCACATCCAGCGTCAAACTCTTAAACTTCTCGCTCATCGACTCTTTGTCGAGCACACGAAGCACGGCGTCTTCGCCGTGAATCGAGGGCATGATCGAGACGCGAAAGTCGATGGCGCGGCCGTTATATTTCACGCGGAACCGGCCGTCCTGGGGTACTCGGCGCTCAGATATGTCCAGTTCGCTCATCACCTTGATACGCGAGATCACGGTCGAGTGATGCTCTTTGCCAATGGGCGGCATGGCCTGGGTCAGCACACCGTCAATACGGAACTTGATGACCACGGAGTCGTCACGGGTCTCGATGTGGATATCAGAAGCGCGCCGCTGCAGAGCGGTAAAAATCGTGGTATCGACCAGGCGGATGATCGGGCTGGAATCCCCGGCTGCCGTCAGCTTGTCGATGCTGAGGGTTTCTTCGTTGCCGGTGTTCTCATCCTCGCGAATAATCTGGAAGCCTTCGCTGGCTTCTTCGAGCACGCGTTGCGACTGCTCAGTCTTCTTCAGGATGTCCGAGATCTGTTTGAGCGTCGAAACCTTGGTGACGATCCGCTGCTTGAGCAGCAGGCTGATCTCGTCAATCATCATCAGCTGGCTAGGATCGGCGATCGCGATGGCCAGCCTTCCGTCAGCAGTCTCTTCCAACGGCACGAAGTTGTAGCGGAACATCAGCTCGACCGGAATCTTCTTGAACAGCTCGTGATGCAGCTCAAATCCGCTGAGATCAATGAATTCGCACCGGTAGCGTCGCGCGACGTCCTGCGCCCGTTCAAGATCGGTGACAGGATTACCGGTCGGGCTGATTGGCCCGCCATTCCCACCACCTACGAAAATCGATTTCTTATCTGCCGATGCCATTCACTTACCCCTGCTGCTACGAGCGACGAGACATCCGCACGCTAAGTTCGATTTGCCCTGAGCTCACCGCTCGTTGCTCAAAGCCCGTCTTCAATGCACTCCCAACGTAAAGATCGGCAAGTACAGCGAGATCAACACACCACCAACAAAAATCGCCATAATGATGAGGATGATGGGCTCGATCAGCGCCATTGAAGCTCCCAGCGCCGTCTGCACATCCTCCTCATAAAATTCCGCCACCGAGTTCAACATCTGCGGCAGGGCGCCCGTCGATTCGCCGACTTCGATCATCTCCACGGCGAGCTCGGGGAAAATTTTCTGCTCTTCCAGGCTGGGCGCCAGCCCCTGACCTTCGCGAACCCTGATCCCGGCTCGCATGACACCTTTTAAGATGCGGCGGCTACTCATCGCGCCACCCGCTGTTTCCATCGCCGGGACAAGCGGCAATCCTCCTTGCAGCAACGTGGAGAGCATCCGCGAAAAGCTAGCCACCTGATGTTTCAGCCGGATATCCCCCAACAGGGGCGTACTCAATATCATCCGGTCGATGCGGTCGGCCCCGCGGTCGGTATCCTTCCAGCGCCAGAGCAGGAATATCGCGATCACCAGCCCAACCGCCACAAACGGTGCGTACTTCTGCGCATTCTGCCCGACCGCCAGCATGAACACCGTAATCTCGGGCAGCTTGGCGTCGAGGCTGTTAAAGAGGTCGGCGAACTTCGGTACAACGTATGTAAACAAAAACGTCACCATGATCATCACGACCGTGACCAGAAGCGTCGGATAAATCAGCGAAACGAAAAGCTTCTTGCGGAAGGTCATGGCCAGGCGCTGAAAGCTGATGTAACGCGTGAGCACCTCGTCGATGTTGCCGCTCTTCTCGCCTGCCATCAAAGTGGTCGTATAGATCTTCGGAATCATCCCCTGCGCCGCGAAAGCGTCCGAGAGCAACTCCCCGCCTTTGACGCGCTCCCGTACGTTCTCCAGAATCTGCTTTAACTGCTGGTCCTTCTGACGTTTGATTAGCAGTTCCAGCGAATTCAAGATTGGCAAGCCGGCGCGAATTAGCGTCAGAAACTGCTGGTTAAAAACCAGAAACGTATCCTGTTTCAGCTTCCGGCGTCGTCGGATCCCGCCCGCCATCAATCCCTGCGGCTTGACCCAGTAGACCAGGTAACCCTGCGCCGAGAAGCGGTCACGCACCTCAGCTTCCGAGTAGCCCTGCTCAATGTGCTGCTGGACTCGCCCGCGATCGTCCGCGATTTTGACTACAAATTCAGCCATTTCTGTTAGTTCCAGCGCTTTTGGGGGAAGGAGAACCTACCGCCAAGTCTACCATCCATCGTTACCATTCTAATCGCCCGAAGGCGCTATCCATCCTGTGCCAAGTACCACAAGTAACCTCTTAAAAGTCCGAGTCTTAGTCACCTAAACCGCCTTCGACGACCTCAGTCCCCGCGGGAGCCCTGAAATCGAACCTGCCATCGGAGATGGTCACGTCTTCCTTCTGCTCCGCGAAGCGGTACTCGGTCGAGGCTCCGTCCACTCCTCGGACGATCAGTCTCCCGATGCGGTTTTCTGGCGTCACCTCAAGAACAATCTCGCTGATTTGATCTGCCATTGCGGTCGGGATCCCCCGCAGCACCACGTCGCCCGGCGCCAGCGGAGGAATATCCGGAGCTATGGATAATCCATGTAACTCCTTTTCCAGCTTTGTCTTGCCTAGCAATAATGCAAGTGGTGAGCGAACATCGTCCAGCTTCTTGGCCGATTCTTTCCGGGCCTGCCGGTCGTCTGGGACGTAAAACCACGCATCTTTCCCGTTGCTCACGAAGAGCTTCTCCTTGGGAGAACGGTACTCCCAACGCATCTTGCCAGGTTTTTTCAACCAGAGCGTTCCCGACTCGGTGCGGTCCATGCCAGAGCCCCGATAAACCTCCGTGAACTCTGCTTCCAGCGAGCGCAGATGGTTGTAATGCGCGTCCACCGCTGCGGCTAAGGCTTTGACGTCTGCTGCTGAGGCGAAGCTCGCGCTCATGAAGGTCAAGCCCGCTGCCACTACAGACACCAAAAGCGCCGAACGCAATGCATGATTTCCGATCAAGTGTTGTTCACCTGAATTGCCCGTCATGTCGATCGAGCAACTCTCGACCAGGTCAGGAGGAAACACGGGGGCAGGTTCCTTCGGGGAGACTCCTGCTAGAAATTGTAAGCCGGATGTATGAACTTGTCATGCCGGGCGCGAGATGTTGGCTTTACCTCGACGTCATCCTGAACGGTGGCGGATTCGGCGTCACGGGACCGTAGGCAGGTGGAAAGCAGCGATGTAGAGGAAGGGAACTGCTCAGGCGCAAGCAGCGTGGGCGGTCCTGTCTTCCAAGGATTCCCGTTTCGGGCGACTCCTCTGAAGAACGCTCAATTTTGCGGCTGCATCCTGCCCCAAAACTCCTAAACTATTTGCACTAGCAATTCCCCATTACCCAACACATGGCGGAGCTTTCGGGCTCCGCCATTTCTGTTTCATACCTTTCGGGGAGCGCGCTCTTTTCATTTTCTACGACAGCTAGTTGCAATCCGGAGTCCTAGCCCGTTCGAGAGTTCACAGAAATATCGTGATACGATATAAATAGCTGCGGGCATCTATCGCCGGCCATGTCGGCATCTTAATTACTAGGGAAGTGGGGAAAAACGAATGTTGGGGATGAGATTGGTGCGCCTGATCGAGGCGCATTCGGAGAGGCTGTCGAGAGGTTTAACTGAACAAATTCGCAATGCAGAGAGAACTTCAGATTTTCTTAAAATTCCTGCCGAAGATCTACAACGCGCCACAACTGAGTTATACCGCAATCTCGGCGAATGGCTGCTGCAGAAAACGGAGCGGGACATTGCCGCGCGGTTCCGGATTATCGCCCGTCGGCGGGCGGTAGAGGGGATCCGCCTGCATCAGTTCGTTTGGGCTCTGACGCTCTCTCGGGAACACTTGTGGCACTTTTTGCGGCACGAATCATTCGCCGACAATGTCGTCGCGTTGCATGGGGAGATGGAAGTGCAGCAACTCCTGAGCCAGTTCTTCGATCGCGCCCTCTATTACGCGATTGTGGGATACGAAGAAGCCGGGCAGGACAGGCAAAAAGGGGATTTAGAAAGAGCCCGGGATTTGGCCATCTCGATTGGATTGGTGTCCGAGAAGAGAGCAGGCCTTCCCAGTTTGTAGACTGTGTACTTCCAGCTTTCGACGATCCGGCGGAGCTATCAGGCTCCGCCATTTCTGTCAGTGGATGCCCATCCCAGAACGTCTGCCACCGATTACCATCGGGGTCGGTCCAGCGTTAACTGCATTGACGAATTCGTAGCTCCCTCCGTACCCTGTAGTGTGACTTCGCAAACTTCAGAAATGTCTCGCCTGCGCGTCGCCGACGACATCACCCAATTAGTTGGCGAAACTCCGATGCTGCAATTGAAGCGTTTGGTCCCTCCCGGATCCGCCGATATCTTTGCCAAGCTTGAATACCTGAATCCGGGCGGCAGTGTGAAAGACCGGGCCGCCATCGGGATCATCAAGCGGGCAGAGCAAGAGGGAAAACTGCTCCCGGGAGGAACAATCGTTGAAGCTACTGCTGGGAATACAGGCATCGGGCTGGCGCTGATTGGGGTTAATCGAGGATATAAGGTTCGACTTTTTGTTCCGGAGAACTTCTCGCAGGAAAAGATCATGATCATGCGTGCCCTCGGCGCGGAGGTCGAAAGGACTCCCGAAGCCGAGGGTATGACGGGCGCAATCAATCGGGCTAAAGCTTTGGTCGCAAGCGATTCCAGGGCTTTCATGGCTGGACAATTCGAAAACCTCGCCAATCCTGACTATCACTACGAGACCACGGCACGTGAGATGTTCGAGCAGGTCGACGGACGGGCCGATGCCGTCGTGCTCGGCTGCGGCACATCGGGAACGTTTTCCGGCGTGGCTCGCTACTTCAAGGAAAAGCTCCCGCATGTTCTAGCCTTCGCCGTCGAGACCCAGGGATCCGTGTTGGGCGGCGGCAAGCCAGGACCCCACAAAGTGGAAGGGATCGGCGCCAGCTTCATTCCCAAAACGTTTGACGCTTCGGTCTGCGACGAAGTCATGATGGTGACGGACGACGAGGCCTTTGGCATGGTCAAAGCCCTTGCTGCCCAGGAAGGCGTGCTCGCCGGATCAAGCGGCGGAGCGGCGGTCGCTGCCTCCCTCAAGGTGGCAAAGAATTTAGGCCCAGGCAAGCGCGTCGTAACCATCATCCCCGACTCCGCCGAACGCTATCTCTCCAAGAAGATCTTCGAAGGCGGGTTGTAGATCTAAGGACCAAGTTGGTCTTTCGGCGGGTCATGACCATCGGCTCCAGCGGGGTGCCATCGAGCCACCATCGGCATCCACGCGTTCACAAACTCCACCAAAAAAACAAAGCGGGAGCTACTCTCCTCCCCTAAGAAGAGTTCTCCCGCTTTCCAGAGTCTCCCTCCGAGAGAGGCTCCGCTTTCAAGAGCCGTCAACCTTTCAGAACGACTTCTCAAAACGGACTCTACATCATGACTTGGAAGTTATGAATTCCACGATAGTGACATCGCATGGCTCGGGGATGTTAAAGGATTTTACTGATGTTGATCGTCGTGTTCGACGGAACGCGGTCGGGTAGCAAGAGAAGAGTGAGACTCTTATCAGGCGGAGTAAACAACAGTCGAGAAGGTACAGGGTGTGATTGGCCCAGAAATCAAACCCGGCGGGCCCTCCCGACCTGGCTCTATTTCCTCTTAGCTTGGTTCTTGTTGTATTGGTTGTTTGCTTTGGCAGCCTTCTTGAAGTCCTCCGGATGGTTCATCGCCTCGTTTCGAATCTCGGGGTGGTCCGCCAGTTCCTTGTCGAGTCCGGGATGCGTCGCCAGGTACTTGGGATCATCGATGAGCTTCGGGTTTTTCGATAGCTCCTGCCTGATCTCTGGATAGTGCGACAGGTAGCTGTCGGTCTTGTTGAGATCGGCGTGGTCCCGTCCAAGCGTCCTGCGATCCGCTCGATTGACCACCGATGCGGGATTGGCGGCAGCAGCTTTCTGCAAACCAGGGTGATTATTCATGTAGTTGTGAAGGTCGGGGTGCTTCGCGAGCCAGTTTGGGTCGTTCACCAGGGACGGATTGTTATGTAACTCATTAGCAACTGCCGGGTGATTCGTCAGGTAGTTGTCTACTTGAGTCGTCTCTTCGTGGCTCGGTTGCGGCTCGGGGGGCGCCGCGGAAGACTGGGCCAGGCTAGCGCAAGTCCAAACAGCCATAGCAATCACGAACGCCAAAGCCGATGCGAAACCAGTGTTTCAGGGGAAACTGCAACATTTTTGGCCTCCTAGCAAATACAGGGTAGTCATTTTGCCCAACTGAGTGAACCCATGTCAAAACCAGAAGTTGCGGACCACGAACCGGGCCGCTGGTCGAATCGGATTAAATCTGGGCGCTGTAAGTCACGTATGTCCTTCCGCAGAATACGCGTCTGATCATTACCGGACACTCAAGTCCACCGGCGGACGGTTCCCTCGACTCCGCTAAACCGCTGCGTTGCAGCCACAAGCACTTCTCTGCGCCTTGTCTGGACCCTCGGATGCTGTGCTTCTCTCCAAACCCCGAGGTGAGGTGTCGAGGATGAGGAAAACGGAGCGAGTGCGTCAGGTAGTTTCGGGTCCGCCGGAAGCGGAGGATCTCAGACAACAGGCCGAGAAAGGCTGGAAGTTAGTGGCCGTTGAGTGGGAGCGGGAGATTGAAACGGCTGAGAACCAGTTGCCCGGCGACGTGCCGTTCGGTTTACAAATCGCAGTGTCTGAGACGCCGCAGTTGCAAGAGAATCCGGCGGAACGGGAAACCCTGTTCCAGTTGATGGAACTCATCGTTCAAGAAGGCTCGTACGCCCGCATTGCCGACGAAATGAATCGCCGCGGACTTCGTACGCGCCAGGGTGCGAAGTGGAGTCCGGTGTCGGTCTTCGAAATGTTGCCAAGGCTGATCGAAGTCGGCCCTCACGTTTTTCAAAGCTCGGACTGGCAAAAACGCAGGCAGCATCTCACTGAAAGCAGGTTGAGCCCGCTCGAAAGGTAGTTGCGGTCCAGTGCGGAAAGCCCGCACCCGCTGGCATTCGACAGGGTGAACGTCTCCACGGCGCCCTACGTTGTTGCCACGCTCGTTGCAGACCAACTGCTGACGAAGTCTCCCAGCCGATCCATCGCCTCGGGAAACTTGTCGGTCATTGCTGCAAACCCAAGCCGGAAATGCGAAGGCGCATCGAAACAATCCCCAGGCGCGAGCAGAATGCCTTGTTCTGCTGCGGCTTGGCAGAAGGCACGGCTGTTTTCTCCACTCAGAAGCCAGGGAAATGCGGTCATACCGCCACGAGGACGAATCCAGCCAAGTTTATCTGTATGCCTGGCCATGAAGGCCTCAAGCTGCTGAAGATTTTGAGCAGCGGTTTGCTGTGTTTTCCCGAGCACGGTGTCGCGGTGCCGCATCGCGATTTCCGCCAGTATTTCTCCCGCAGTATTATTGGAAATCGAAAAAATGGTGCGCGCATTCCAATAGCGCTCGCGTCGCTTCGCATCGTGTTCGATCATCCAACCGGTCCGCACTCCGGACAAAGGGAAAGCTTTCGAGAAATCATGGATGACGGTCGCATGCGGTAGACGGGACGCCGATCTCGACCCTTCTCCATGATAGATAGGGTGGTACACCTCATCGCTAACCAGCTGAATTCCGCGGGACGCGGTGAAATCGTGCAAGGTGTCCAGTTCCGCATCGCTCACCGTCGCCCCAGTCGGATTGTGGGGACTGTTAATCAGTATCAACTTGGTATTGCGATCCACCAATTGCTTGATCTCGTCGAGATCAATACGGAAGTCATTCTCTTTCCGAACAGTGTAGTAGCGAATCTCGATCCCGAGCGATTCGGGCAAGGCGAAAAAGGGCGGATAGCCTGGTCGAGGAAGCACAACGTTGGCTTCGATTTCCGCGGCCAGCCAAAACAAAATGAGCAGCGCCTCAGAGGCGCCGGTTACGACTTGGACAGCCTCGACCTCAACGCCGTGCATGTCGGCGATGGCCGCGCGTAAGCCCTCGGCTCCTGCTGGGCGGCTATAGTGCAACTTGTGATTCAGAAACCGCTGCCGCTCCTTCTCACTGGCGAGGCTCAGGACCTCATTCAGAGCCCAGCGCGGCCCTTCACTTGATGCCAGGTTGAATTCGATGTCGTGTTCGTACGCATCCAGCCACATGTCCAGCAGGAAGGGTTTCAATTGCATGTCTGCCTCCAAACATTAGATCAGCTGACTGTCAGGGTGGCCTCAATTCTTTCTTGCGTTGGACGTGGCGATTTTTCGCTTTCGTTGACTTGCCCCACGTCTCGCCATAATAATGCGGTACTTGGATCATCGATCAGACGGGCCCTCACTCTTCGTGTCGTCGCAAAACTCGGACGCTATTCCAGAGGATATTTATGCCAAACTTGTTTTCCCCTCGTAGAGGCGCGGCGGTTGCTCTCGCCTCCGTATGCCTAGCCCTGACCGCGACCGCAGTTGGGCAGAAATCACTTGGGCCCGAGCCCGCACCCATGCCTGCTCCCGTTGTTGCCCCGGCAGATGCGCCCTACCCGGGAACGATTTCGCTAACCGTGAATGCAAGTGACGTCAACCGTCGCGTGCTGGATGTACATGAGACGATCCCTGTCAAAGGCCGCGAAATTACTCTGCTTTATCCAGAATGGCTTCCCGGGACGCACTCGCCGTCAAATCCGGTCGAAGCGTTTGCCGGCCTGGTCGTCACCGCGAATGGCAAACGCATTCCGTGGGTGCGCGACAGCGTGGACATGTACGCCTTCCACGTCGAACTGCCGCAAAATGCAACCTCGCTGGATGTGAACTTCCAGTATCTCGGCCCGATGGATCCGAAACGAGGACGCATCTCCTCGACGTTCGCCGATATTACATGGAACAGCGTGCTTCTGTATCCCGCCGGGCACTTCTCCCGCGACATCAAGTTCGAAACTTCTCTCGTCTTGCCCGAGGGATGGAAATTTGCCTCCGCTCTCGATGTGAAGTCTCAGAACGGCAATCAAGTGCAATTTAAAGAAACTACGCTTAACACGCTGATCGACGCACCTCTGTATGCGGGACTGCACTTCAAACGCGTGGACCTGTCCAGCGGGCCCGACAATCCTGTATACCTCGACGTGTTTGCCGACAAACCTGCCGACCTTGAGATCAGTCCGGAAGAACTGCAGTTCCACAAGAATCTCGTCATCGAGGCGCAAAAGCTTTTCAAGTCGCATCATTACGAGCACTACGATTTTCTGTTTTCCGTCAGCGACATTGTGAGCGGCAAAGGTCTGGAACATCATCAATCCAGTGAAGACGGATCGCGCGCCAACTACTTCACGGACTGGAGCGCTGGAGTGGGCGGCCGCGCTCTTCTGCCGCACGAATACACGCATTCGTGGAATGGCAAGTTCCGCCGCCCCGCCGACCTATGGACGCCCAATTTCAACGTACCGATGCGCAACAGCCTGCTATGGGTCTACGAGGGCCTGACTGACTATTACGGCAACGTGCTCACTGCGCGCTCTGGCATGCGTACTCCAGAGCAGGCTCGCGATGTGTGGGCGCTAATCGCCGCGAACTTCGAAATCAGCCCTGGACGCACCTGGCGTTCGTTGGAAGACACCACCAACGAACCCATCGTCTCGTCTCATGGAGGAATTCAAAATCCTTGGCCCAGCTGGACGCGTGGCTACGACTATTATCCGGAGTCAGACCTGATCTGGCTCGATGCCGACACCAAGATCCGCGAACTCAGCGGTGGAAAGAAGTCTCTCGACGATTTCGCCAAACTTTTTTATGGAATCGACAACGGGAGCTACGTTACCGTCAGTTACACGCTCGATGACATCCAGAAAGCCCTGAATACTGTCCAGGCTTACGATTGGGCAGGATTTTTCCGCACGCGAGTCTTCGAAGTCAACGCCAGCGTTCCGGAGAACGGTTTTACCCAGGGTGGCTATCGATTGGTGTACAACGATCACGAACCGGACTGGCTGAAGAAAGTGGACCCATCCCGCCCCACCAGTTTTGCTATGTCTCTGGGCTTCTCGGCGAAGCCCGACGGCGGCGTGGATAACGTTTGGTGGGACAGTCCTGCGTTCAAGGCCGGCATCACGCCCGATATGCAATTGCAAGCCGTCAACAATCAGAAATATACCGCTGCGGTATTTCGCGAGGCCATCGTGGCCGCGGAGCAATCGAAAGAGCCCATTAAACTCTTGCTGAAACGTGGCGACGAATTCGTCACCGTTTCCCTGGACTACCATGGAGGAATGCGCTACCCGCATCTGGAAAGAGTCGAGGCTACACCCGATCGGCTGGACGCGATTCTGTCTCCTGCCGAATGAAGAAGTTGAAAAATAAATTGCGATCTCTCGTCGTTGTCGACCACGTACTACATATTGTGGGCGCTAACGGCATTTTCGATCGCAGCTGTACGTTAGGGAAACAGTATCGTAAACATCAATCGAGCGACCAACCGTACACTGGTTGCGTTGCTCTATGTGATTCCAACGTGCGGCTCGCTATTTTTCTTGAAGATCAAGATGATGGTATTGTTCGGCACGGCGAATCTGGGGATACTGCTGGTCGTAATGGGAGTCAAGCGGTACACCTTCACCTCGCTATGGTGTGCCTACGCAGCGGTCCCAAGTGTGATCATCCTCGCGTATTTCTGGAAAAGCCACGAAGATCGGCCGTTCGTCTACGCGTAGGAAGGCTATCGATGAGCGTAATTGAGCGTAATCGGTGGTATTTCACCAACCAATGCTGAAAATCTGGATAGCGAATCTGGAAAACGTAATGATCTCGAATGCAGGAGTGACCTTCTATGACGCCTTCTTGACGAGATGCAGCCGGGCGCGATGCTGTTCCTTCATCTGTTCTACCGAGCGAACCCGCCGGCCAAGGTCAGCCAGTTGGGAGAGTTCCTGCTGGATTGCTTGTAGCCGCTCGTGCCTCTGTCCGTGAGCGACCTGAGCAGGTACTTCATTTTCGCCCTCACGTCTATACTGGTCGTTCAACTCTTGAATCTGAGCGATCTCCGCGCGGAGACTTCCGATTTTGTCACGAAGGACTGCGAGATGATCCATAACATCAGCATAGCATCTCGCCAGATTGAAGTGGTGCCGACGCGCACATGCCCATGTTGAAGCAGCCAAGGCCTAGGGGCCATTATCCGGCCTCCTACCTGATCCAGCGCGGCGACCACGTATAGAATTGACATATATCGGAGGCGAATGGCGATGCCAGCAGAGAACGAACCCAAGCGCGAGCAGGATACAGCGCAGGCAGCGGCGCATATTGCAAGTGCTCACCAGATACTGAAGGCCCTGCAAGAAAAGATCGGAGAGCATCCGGAAATCGGCGCGGCTATCACAAAACTGGAGATGGCACTGAACGATCTGGCAGTGCAGACTGGCGGGCTGTGGTAGCCGCAAGCAGTCGTCCGCGAAACTCCAAAAAAGAACACATGAAAGCCACGAAGACCGTCGGTTTTGCCACCCGCGCCATCCACTCCGGACAAGAACCCGACCCGCTCACCGGCGCGGTCACCGTGCCGATTTATCCCACATCGACCTACGTGCAGCAGGGAATCGGCGAGCACAAAGGATACGAGTATTCCCGCGTATCGAACCCGACTCGCGACCGTCTGGAACAGAATCTCAACGCACTTGAAGGCGGAATCGCCGCGCGCGTTTTTGCCAGTGGCATGGCGGCGATCAATGCGATCGTCAGCATGCTGCAATCGGGCGATCACGTGGTTTGCGGCAACGACCTCTACGGTGGAACGCCGCGCCTCTTTAATCAGGTGGTCTCGAACTTCGGAGCCGAGTTCTCTTATGTTGATACGACCGACGCCGGGAATGTCGACAGCGCCATCCGCAAGAACACGCGGATGGTGTACGTTGAAACTCCGACGAATCCGCTGATGCGGCTCAGCGATCTGAGAGCGATCAGCGCCATATGTCGGCGCAAGAAAGTGGCGCTAGTTGTCGATAACACTTTTATGTCGCCGTATTTCCAGCAACCGCTCGCGCTGGGAGCCGACATGGTGGTCCACTCCACGACGAAGTTCCTTAACGGTCATAGCGACGGGCTTGGCGGAGTGGTGGTCTGCGCGAAGCAGGAGCACGCCGATCAACTCGCGTTTCTGCAGAAGGCCGCAGGTGCCATTCTCTCTCCATTCGAATGCTGGTTGATTCTGCGCGGCGTCAAAACGCTCGCTGCGCGCATGGAAATTCACGATCGCAGCGGACGTATTGTCGCCGACTTCCTCGTCAAGCATAAGAAAGTGAAAGCTGTGTTGTATCCCGGACTGAAAGGCCATCCGCAACACGAACTCGCTAAAAAGCAGATGAGCGGCTTTGGATCGATGATCACTTTCGAAACCGGCTCCCTGCAGAATGCCAACAAGATGTTGAAGAAAGTTCGCGTGTGCTCGCTGGGAGAATCGCTGGGAGGAGTCGAGACGCTTATCTCGCATCCCGCAACCATGACTCACGCCGCGCTCGGAGAGAAGGGCCGCAAAGCGCTCGGCATTACCGACGGCTTAGTCCGAATTTCGGTCGGAATCGAGGACGTCGACGATATCCTCGGCGATCTGGATCAGGCGCTCGCCGCAATCTGACCGACACTTTCATCGTCAGCGGAAAAGCATTCTTGGCATGCGTGCTGCTCAACTGCCCACCGACTCGGCGACCCATTGCAGGTACTCGGGGCTGCCGTCATCGATGGAAATGGAAATGCATTCCGGCAAATTCGTAGGAGTGCAGCTCGCGAATCGCATCGCGCACTGCTGAAAATTGTTCGCTCGTCGTTTTGATCAGCAGCAACCATTCGTCGTTCGATTCCACCTTACCCTGCCAGCGGTAAACCGACAGGATGTGCGGAACAATGTTCACACATGCCGCCAACTGGTTTTCGACCAGATGGTGGGCGATTTTGTGTGCCTCGTCTTTCGAACCAGAAGTGGTGAGGACGATTCGCATGTCAGTCATATAAAATCAGCGGTCGGCTTTCTGGAAAGTCGGGACAAGTGTTCACGGTGGAACAAGACAATGCTAACGCAAATTAAGTTCGGAACGTCGGGTTGGCGAGCCGTAATGGCCGAGGAGTTTACCTTCGTCAATGTGCAGCGCGCCGTTCGTGGGATTGCGCGCTATGTAGCATCGCAGAAGTCGAAGGGTGCTCGCGTGATTGTAGGACGCGATCCCCGCTTTCTGGGTGAGACTTTCTGCTCGATGGCAGCGGAAATTCTTTCCGCGCACGGCATCACTCCTCTGGTCGTAGCAGAAGCGGCACCCAACTCCAGCATTCGCTTATGCAGTCATCTCCAACAAGGCTGACGGAGTGATCAACTTCACGGCGTCGCACAATCCGCCGGAGTACAACGGCATCAAATTTTCCACACCGGATGGATGTCCTGCTCTACCCGAAGTGACCAGGAAGATCGAAGCTGAAATCGTGGCGGCCGATAACGCGCTCTCGGCCAAGAACGGTTCGCCTTCCAGATCTCGAGAGACTCTCGATCCCAAGCCTGCTTATTTGAAACGATTGGCGGAGATTGTGGATCTCAATGCCATCAAGAAGGCTGGATTGAAGGTCGTGTTCGATCCGATGTGGGGTGCGGCCCGAGGCTACTCCGACGAACTCTTGCGCGGCGCCGGCGTGCAGGTTGCGACCGTTCACGATTACCGCGATGTGCTGTTTGGCGGACACGCTCCCGAACCGGACGACCACCTGCTGCAGGATCTACGCAAGAAGATGCGAGAGACGGGCGCGCACATCGGCATTGCCACCGACGGCGATGCCGACCGCTTCGGCATTGTCGATGCGGATGGAACCTTCTTGCAGCCGAACTACGTCATCGCCGTGCTGTTCGATTATCTCGTCGAGAGTCGCGGCTGGAAGAACGGAGTGGCCAAGTCGGTAGCTACGACCAATCTGATCAATGCGCTTGCGCAACACCATGGAGTCCAGCTCTATGAGACTCCGGTCGGCTTCAAATACATCGGCGAGCTCATCATGCAGGATAAGATCGCGATTGGCGGCGAAGAGAGCGCAGGCTTGTCGATCCGGCATCACGTTCCCGAGAAAGATGGAGTGCTTGCCGGTCTGCTGTGCTGCGAGGCAGTTGCCCGTCGAGGCAAGTCTCTGGGCGAGCAATTGAAGGCGATCAGTAATCAAGTTGGTTCCTTCTTTCCTCAACGGGAGAACTTCCGATTGACCTCGGAGGTCAAAACGAAGTTCACTGAAAAGTTGAGGTCCGATCCGCGCGAATTCTGCGGCCGTCCGGTAAAGGAAGTGGTACGCACCGACGGGTTGAAGCTGTTGTTCGACGACGGATCGTGGGTTTGCTATCGCCTGTCAGGAACTGAGCCCGTGGTGCGCGTCTACACGGAAGCACGAAGCGACAGAGGTCTCGAAATGCTGAGCACTCTCGCAAAGAACTGGATCTTTGAATAAAGGTGTCTTAGTGAAGCGCTTTTCCACGATCTCTCGATCTTCACCGCGATTCCCGCGTCCTGAGGACGGTCTGCGCGCCGTGATGGAACACGCGCCGCAGGCCGAAGCCTTCGCTGCTTCGTGGATCGAACGCCTGCGCCCGGCGGCTACCCACATCTACTTTTTGCGGAGGCGCATCGCGACCGTAGCGGTCATCGTGCTCGCTGCCTCGCTATTTGTTCACGTCATGTTCGGCGATAACGGGATGGTCGTATACAAGCAGAAGCGCTCGGAGTATCAGCAATTGCGCAAGCAGATTGTGCGCGTGCAACAAGATAATGATTACTACACGCAACAAATTCAGGGATTGAAGTCTGATCAGACCGCGATTGAAAAAGAGGCCCGCGAGCAGTTGGGATATGCAAAACCGGGCGAATACGTCTACGTCCCGCCGAAACCTGCGCCCGTTCCCACCAATCACACGGCGAAAAAATAGTCTCGATATTTGCTCTACATGCAACTTCCGAGTGACCGCTTAGGCGGTCGATTGACAACCCAACTCAAGGGTCGTGGTATATTTCCTGAGCCTCACTTCAAGACCAGCAGGACAGTTGTTCTATGAGGATGACTGCGCCTTCGCTTTGCGGTTTGGGGCCGCAACTGGAATTTCAAAAGGAGAAACCGGCTATGAGAAAGGTTCTAGCGTTCTGTCTCGCGTTTTGTTTCGTATGCGCTTTGTCGGCGAGGGCGTTCGACGACATGGGGAAAAGCACAACTGTCAAAGGTTGGGTGACTGATGACAAGTGCGGCGCCAAGGGTGCGAACGAGAAGGCCGAGGCATGCACCAAGAAGTGCCTGGCTGCGGGCGCGAAGATGGTCGTTGTCACCGACGGCGATCAAAAAGTGTTGATGGTAGATAATCCGGACGCGTTAAAAGACCATGCAGGCCACCACGTCGCAGTGACGGGGACCGTGAAGGGTGATTCAATCCACGTCGACAGCGCAAAGATGCTGTAAGCGCTGGGTACGATTTTGAAGGGCGGCTTTCGGGCCGCCCTTTTTCTTTTCGCGGAGACAGAGAGCCAACTCTTGCTCGGGCTTAAGGATCCGAATCTAGACGTTGCAAGCAGCGTCTCTACGACAGCACCAGAGGCTACCGCACGACGCCTTCCAGCGGCGAACTCGCGGTGGCATAGAGCTTCTTCGGCATGCGACCTGAGAGGTACGCTTGCCGACCAGCGATGACAGCATGTTTCATCGCTTCGGCCATCAGCACCGGATCCTGCGCATTGGCGATACCAGTATTCATTAGAACTGCATCGGCGCCGAGTTCCATGGCGATAGTTGCGTCAGAGGCCGTGCCGACACCCGCGTCCACAATCAGAGGCACGCCGCTGATCATTTCCCGCAGGATGCGAATGTGGGCGACGTTCTGAATGCCCATGCCACTGCCGATTGGAGCTCCTAAAGGCATGATCGTCGCAGCTCCCGCATCGATCAGACGCTTCGCGAACACGATGTCGTCTGAGGTGTAGGGAAGAACGGTGAAGCCCTCCTTGACCAGCACACGAGTAGCTTCGAGCGTCGCTTGGACATCGGGATAGAGTGTTGCCTGATCTCCGATGACCTCGAGTTTCACCCAGTCCGAGAGCCCAACTTCCCGTCCGAGCCGCGCAGCCCGGATCGCCTCGTCGGCCGTATAGCAACCCGCTGTATTTGGCAGAAGGAAGTATTTCTTCGGATCGATAAAATCGAGCAACGACTCCTTGCTGCGATCGAGATTGACACGTCGCACCGCCACGGTGACCATCTCTGCGCCACTGGCTTCAAGCGCGCGCGCTGTCTCCTGAAATGACTTGTATTTTCCCGTGCCCACAATGAGCCGGGAGCGAAAGGAACGTCCGGCGATAATCAATGATTCCGACATGCAGATATTGTAATGAAAAGTCACGAATCGTGATGGAAAGCGGATTTCAGAGTTGGGCCGAGGGTAGAATTATCCTTGCTTGATGTTTACTGTTGAGCCGTCGTGGCTCCGGGAGATGCAATGAGTGATGAGGCGGTAGCAGTGCTGAAATCCTTTCGGTCCTTTTTAAAGGAAGTCGAGCAGGGAGCGGTTATCCCCGAAGTGAATGAGCATGACCTCAAATGCCTTCATCAGCTTTGTGTCGACCGAGCGAAACGATATTGCGGCAAAGATGGCGTCATTAGCCTTGAGTCAACTGCGCGCGCCTGCAGTCCAGGGGCGAACGTCCCCGCAGTCTGGCTGCGCCATACGCAGTTACGGACTCTGTACCGGCAAGGGCTTCTGAGTGAATGGCAGCACGGAACTACGCTTGATGACACCGTATTCCGAGTTGCGGCGAAGATTCCGATGAGAGGCGCTGTTCTCGATCAGGATGCGTTTCTTTGCCGGCTACGCGAGCAAGCCGTTGCTCCCCATGCTACGAATGCCGGCTAGGGTACGGCGGTGGCATCTGCTTGGGCGTAAAGCTCGTCAATCTGCTTTTTGTAACGTTCTTCGATCACGCTTCGACGCAGTTTGAGAGTCGGCGTCAGAGATCCGTTGCCTATGGTGAATTCGTCTTCCACCAGGATCACACGCTTCAGTTTTTCGAAGCGGGCAAGATTCTGATTAATCCCCTCCACCACTCCTTCGTAGAGACTTTGCACCTTCGGATTCGCGACCAGATCCGCCCGCGATCGGAACGCTACGTTGTTTGTACGCGCCCATTCCTCAAGGGTAGCGAAATTTGGTGAAATCATGACGGCCGGGAATTTACGGCGATCCCCGAGGATCGCCGGTACTCCAACGTACGGGCTCAACTTAAGCGCATTCTCGATCGGCTGCGGAGCAATGAATTTTCCGCCGGACGTTTTGATCAGATCCTTCTTGCGATCGGTGACCGAGAGATATCCTTCGGCATCGACGTTGCCAATGTCGCCGGTCTTGAACCACCCGTTCTCCAAGGCCGCCTTCGTCTCCTCGGTACGGTTCCAATAGCCTTTGAAAACCGAAGGCCCGCGCACAAGAATCTCGCCGTCTTCCGCGATGCGTACTTCAAGGTTCGGCAAAATCTTGCCGACCGTCCCAATTCGGTGGTTGACGGGTGTATTGACGGCGATGACCGGGGAAGTCTCGGTGAGTCCGTACCCTTCGTGGATCCGGATTCCGACCGTGGCGTACCATTCCGCGAGTTCGCGGCCCAACGGTGCGCCGCCTGAGATGAAAGTTTCGACGCGTCCGCCCATCCCCATGCGAATCTTTGAGAACACCAGTTTGTTGGCCAACTTCCATGCGCTTGAAGTGGGAGTCCGGCCGGCGAGAATCTCCGGTTTGTGCTTCTCGCCTACCGCAAGAGCCGAGCGGAAGATGACTTGCTTCGGAAATCCTTTTGCCTTCTGAACTGCCTGCGCATAGATCTTTTCGTAGACACGTGGCACTGCGACGAACAGAGAGGGCTTCACCTCCAGCAGTGCTTCGGGCAGGCGTTCAATAAATGGGCAGTAGGCCAGGGTCACCCCGTGATACAGCATGGAAAAGTCCACATGACGGGCGGTGATGTGACAGAGCGGCAAAAACGAAATGCTCGTCATACCCGGACCGACGTTGAATCCGAGCAGGGAGCACTGAATGTTCGAAGTGATGTTGCCGTGCGTCAACATCGCGCCCTTGGATGTGCCGGTGGTCCCGGAAGTGTAGACGATGGTCGCCAGATCATCGGCCGCGATGGAGCGCGCTTGCGCTTCCAGCTCCGGACCGAGATCGTCCAAGCCCTGCATGGCGATCTGTCGCATCGTGATGCACGTTTCTTTGAATGGCGCAAGGTCGCCGGTGAACTCGATCGAGTCCATGACAATGACTTTTTCGAGCCGTGTCTGGTGCAGCACTGCCAACACTTTGTGGAGTTGCTGGTCGGAAGAAATAAAAATCATGCGGCAGCCGGAGTCGTTCAGAGCGAATGCCGTCTGCTCTTCGGTAAGTGTCGTGTAGAGAGGAACGGTGACAGCTCCGAGCAGCAGGCTGGCCATGTCAACCGTCGACCACTCCGGACGGTTTTCACTAAGGATGGCGACGCGATCTCCGCGACGAATCCCCCAGGAGTGCAATGCGCGGGCGACGCGGGCGACATTCTGTCCGAACTGGCGAGAGCTGATGGGCAGCCATTTTCCTGCCTCGCGATACAGTTGCATGCGGTCGAGATTGCGTTCGACGGCTGCGAAAAGGATATCGTTCAGCGTGGCAATACTCATCGCGTCGTTCGGGCCCCGGCCAAAATCTGTGAGGACTTGATACCTGTGAAATGTAATGTTTCCCGCTCGTTTCGGCAATGTGAAACGCGGTTCAGCCAGGTACGGAGGTGCGTCATGTTTACGGCTGCATTGAAAAGCGGGTATTCTGGGCTTACTCCCGTGGGGGGAGTTCAACATGCAGAAAAGACTTTCAGGCCTGCTGGCCGCCGGACTTCTGATAGCCGGCATGCTGGCTGTGTCTGGCCCGATGTCTGCCCAGACGAAGGAGAGCTCTAAAATGCCCAAAGTAGGCGACGTGGCTCCGGATTTCACGCTGAAGTACTTCGATGGTACCGATCTGAAGGATGTAAAGCTCAGCGACTACCATGGCAAGAAAAACGTTGTGGTTGCGTTTTATATATTTGCTTTTACCGGTGGTTGAACCCAGCAAATGAAAAACTTCCAGGCGAATTTGAAGACCCTGGAAGCTTCCGACACCCAGGTCCTGGGTGTGAGCATGGATAGCGCCTTCGCCAACAAAGCCTTCGCCGACCAAATCGGAGTTACCTTTCCGCTGCTCAGCGACTGGGGCGGCAAAGTTACCCGCGAGTACGGAATCTACAAAGACGAATATCAGGCCCCGCGGCGCGTGAACTTCCTGATTGGAAAAGATGGGAAGATCATCGAGGAGCAGGTGGATAAAGACGCGATCGATCCCAAGAAGATCGTGGATACCTGTTCGCGACCGAAGCTGAAAGAGTAGATTCACCGCCTTCAACTCTCAACGCTCTGTGTGTCCTCCGTGGTGGATTTCAACCACAGGGGCACACAGGGGCAGAGGTCAGTACTTCCTGCCTTACTCTCGGCAATACTGCAGAAACCTTTTCTCCGCTGAGACTTGCAAACTGCGATTCCGCTGGTAATCCCTAAGGTTACGTTACCTCGGAAACTAAACTGTCTCTATCGGGTTTAAGGCGATGTGAGTAATATCAACCTGTTTCAGACTTCGAGGGCGTCGAGGCGAGATATGAAGACACACAAGATGTGGGCCTGGATACTTCTTTTGGCGGGCTTTGCATTTTTCCTGCAGCTCTCAACATTAGCCAAGGCACAAGATAACGAGGGCGGACAAGATCAAGACCAGGGTCAAGGACAAGACCAAGGGCAAGCTCAAGAGCAAGATCCTCCGGGGCGCGTCGCGCGGCTAAACTTTTCGCAGGGTTCGGTGTCATTCCGGCCCGCTGGCGAAGATGACTGGGTCACGGCCGTTCCCAATCGTCCCATGGTGACTGGCGACGATCTTTGGGCGGACGAGAATTCGCGAGCTGAAGTTCATGTAGGATCGGCCGCGATCCGGTTGGGAGCGCAGACCGGCATTACTTTTTTGACATTAGACGACAACACCACGCAGATTCGTTTGGCGCAAGGCTCGCTGATCGTCCGCGTGCGTCACGTTGACGATGACGACACGTACGAGATCGACACTCCCAGTATTGCGTTCACGATTCTGCAGCAGGGCGAGTATCGCGTTGACGTGAGCCAGGACGGAAGCCGGAGCGTAGTCACCGCTTGGCACGGCCGTGGACATGTCACGGGCGGAGGATTCTCGTATAACGTGCTGGCCGGGCAATCCGCAACATTTATCGGAACTCAGGATCATCTCGATTACGACCTGGGTCAGGTTCCTGACCGCGATGATTTTGATGGATGGGCCTTCGATCGCGATGACCGCGAAGACCGCGCCGACTCGGCGAACTATGTTTCGCGCGAGATGACGGGATATGAAGATCTGGACGACAACGGCGACTGGAGCTATGTGGCGGGCTACGGACCATGCTGGCGGCCGCGCGCCGTCGTAGTGGGATGGGCGCCTTATCGTTACGGTCACTGGGCCTACGTTGGGCCGTGGGGCTGGACGTGGGTCGAAGATGAGCCCTGGGGATTTGCCCCGTTCCACTACGGACGTTGGGCGTTCGTGAGTAATGGGTGGTTCTGGGTGCCAGGTCCCGTAGTCGTTCGGCCGGTGTGGGCGCCGGCGCTGGTTGGCTTCGTGGGCGGGGGTCCCGGTTTCCACTTCGCAGCCGGCGTTGGAGTGGGATGGTTTCCGCTGGCGCCGGGAGAAGTCTACGTCCCGGGCTATCACGTCAGCCGGACATACGTGAACAACATCAACATTACGAATACAACGGTGAATGTCACGAAGGTGACGAATGTCTACAACACCGTGATCGTCAATAAGAACACAACTGTTAACAACATCACCTATGTTAACCAGCATGTGACGAACGGCGTGACCGTTGTTTCGCACGACGCCTTTGTGAATTCCCGGCCGGCAGCACAGAACATCATGAAGGTTGAGCCGCGTGAACTGGCGTCCGCTCCGGTGAGCCACGTCGTTGCTGCGGAACCAGTGCGTGCCAGCGTGATGGGGGCTGGGCGGGCGGTTGCTGCGAAGCCTCCGGCCGCGGTCATGTCTCGGCCGGTGGTTGCCGTGCGGACGCCCCCACCAGTGCCACGCTCGATCGAGCAGCGGCAGGCGGAAGCGGGCGGACACCTGAATCAGCAGGCTCTGGTGCGGTCCGTCGGTCCGTCGCGGCCGGCTCCGGTAAATCAGAATGAGCGGCCACAGCCGAACCAGCAAGGATTTCGTTCGTTTGGGCAAACCAACCAAGCCAATGAAAATAACAATTCTGTAGTGAAGCCGATGCTCAAGCCGCAGCCGCGGGTCTACGAACAACAGGGCACTCCTCCGCAAGAAAATCGCGGCACGACGGAGGAAGGTCGAAGCGAACAGCCGAATCGTCCAACAGAAGCGGAGAACCGTCAGTTCAACCAGCCCCAGCAAACGCATCCGCTGGTCCGGTCGGCTCCTCCGGTGCAACAGCGGACGCCGCAGCAAGAGCAGCAGCAGGCACAGAAGTTCAACCAGTGGCACGAACAGCGCCCGGCTGCTCCACCGCCGAAACAACAGCCATCGCATCCGTCGGAGTCAAGGCCATCAAAGAAGTAGCGTTGACGATGACTCCGTGCCGTGTGATAGGGTTCGCATGAGATGCATCTGCGAACCAGACAACGAGTGGGTGACGCCGGGAAGCGACCTCTCCCGGCGTTGCCGCTTCTGGCGGGGCGATGACTGAGGCAAAGCGTCGCATCATCAACTGGATGGATGTCTTGTGGCTGCTCTTTCTCGGGGGGCTCGCCCTTCTGCCGCCGATCGAGGAGGCCCACAAGCAGGAGATTCTGCTCGGCTTTGGTGTGGTGCAACTTGCGGAGGGATGGCTGGTGGCTCGCTGGCCGTCGCGGGGACCGGTTTGTGTCGTTCTTTGGAAAATTGCTCTTGCCACAGCCCTGCTTGATCACACGGGCGAGGTCGCCATCAACAGCTACTACTACCCCATCTACTTTCTCCCCATCCTCACCGCGGCAGAGTACTTCGGACCATGGGCGACGCTGCTGTGGACGTCGTTGGCGTCGGCGGTGTACTGTTCGTATCTCTACCCTGCGATGCAGGAGTTCGAGATCCCGGCGGAAAGTTACGGACTGCTTGCGATCCGTATCCTGTTCTTCTTTCTGGCGGCAATGCTGGTCAACCGTTTTGTCCTTGAGAGCCGGCGATTGACGCAGCAATACCAGGAGACGGCGGAGACGCTGGCGGAAACGAACCGCCGGCTGGAACTGGCGCAAGCCGAAGCGCGACGATCCGAGCGTTTGGCGGCGCTGGGCCAACTGTCTGCGGGCCTGGCCCACGAGATTCGCAACCCGTTGGGAGTCATCAAGGGATCGGCCGAGATGCTGACGCAGAAATTGGCCGACTCGAATCCGCTGGCCACCGAACTCGCGGGGTACATTTCGACCGAGACGAACCGTCTGAGTGCGCTGGTGACACGTTTTCTCGACTTCGCGCGGCCTTTGCATGCGGATCTGACTCCTACCGACATTTCGGCAGTGCTCGATCGAGCGCTGAATGATGTTGCCCAATTCTGGAAGGGAGCTCCGGTGCGGGTGGAGAAAGAGTACCAGCCGAATCTGCCGCTGGTGCCGCTCGACGAAGGTTTGTGCGAGCAGGCGTTTCTTAACATTATTCAAAATGCCTATGATGCAATGGGAGCTGAAGGGGGCGGGACCTTGCGAGTGACTGCCGGGAAATCAATGCGCAATCTGCGCGACGGCAGCGATACTGAAGGCGTTGAGATCCGCATTGCGGATACAGGGCCCGGCATTCCCGCAGAACTGCGCGAGCAGATCTTCAACCCATTTGTGACCACCAAGAAAAGCGGCGTCGGACTTGGGCTTTCAATCGTATCCAAGATCATCGACGGTCATCATGGGTCCATTCGCGTGGAAGCGTCAAAAGATGGAGCGGCTCAAGGGAGTAAGAACTCCGGGGCGTGTTTCGTGATCTTTTTGCCCGCGGCCAAAGAGTCGGCTTCTCAGTCGCAGAAGGCGCATCTGGTAATTTCTTAGAGAGGGAATGGGAAATCGGCAATCATGCCTGCGATCCTGATCATTGAAGACGAAGCCAAGATGCGTCGGCTGCTCGAGTTGAATCTCGGGGAAGACGGCTTTACCACGTTTTCGGCCGAGGATGCCGAAACCGGGATCAAGTTGCTGCGCGAGAATCCCATCGATCTCGTGGTGACCGATCTCAAACTTCCGGGCATGAACGGGCTGGAATTCCTGCAGACAATCAAGCGGCAGAACGCAGCGCTCCCTGTCGTGGTAATGACAGCTTTCGGCAGCGTCGAAACTGCCGTCGAAGCGATGAAGGCCGGAGCCAGTGACTACGTATTGAAGCCGTTCTCGCTGGCCGAGATGCGACTGGTAATCCGCAAAGAGCTCGATGTTCGAAATCTTCGGGAAGAAAACCGGTCGCTGCGTGAGGCGTTGGGCAAGCGCTACTCGCATCCGAATATGGTGGCGCGCAGCCCGAAGATGCAGGAGGTGTTGGCAACTGTCGAGCGTGTGGCCCCGACCAACGCGACTGTTCTGCTGGGCGGAGAGAGCGGCGTGGGCAAGGATCTGGTTGCGCGCGCCATTCACGAAAAGTCGAAGCGGGCGTCCGGACCGTTTCTGAAGATCAACAGCTCCGCCATTCCCGAGAATCTGCTGGAAAGCGAATTATTCGGCTTCGAAAAAGGTGCCTTCACCGGCGCCGTCGCCAGCAAACCTGGCAAGTTCGAGCTAGCCGACAAGGGGACCTTATTTCTCGACGAGATTGGCGACGTGCCTCCGGCGACCCAGGTGAAGTTGCTCCGCGTACTGCAGGAGCGCGAGTTCGAGCGGCTCGGCGGGACAAAGACGGTGAAGGTCGACGTTCGTCTGATTGCCGCTACCAATCGTGATCTGCGCGAAGCCCTGGAGCAAGGCACGTTTCGAGAGGATCTTTATTACCGCCTTAATGTCGTCCCGATTGACATCGCACCGCTGCGCGAGCGTAAAGAAGACGTCCCCGACCTGGTCGATCTGTTCGTTACCCGTTTTGCCGGCGAGTCGGGAAAACCGATTGAGGGAATCACCCCTCAGGCGATGCAGCTTCTGGTGAACTACCATTGGCCGGGAAATGTCCGCGAGCTGCAAAACATCGTCGAGCGGGCCTGCGCGCTCTCGAAAGGACCGCAACTGGAAGCTTCCGATATCCACATCGATGTGCGTCCTTCCAAAGCAGGGAACGGAGCTCCAGGATTTCTTCCCGACGGGATGACGCTGGAGCAATGGGAAGATGAGATGGTGCAGGAAGCTTTGAAGCGCGCAAACGGCAACAAGAGCCAGGCCGCAAGGCTGCTGGGGTTGTCACGGAACGCGTTGCGTTACCGGTTATCGAAGATCGGCATCGCGGACGAAACAGAAAAAGGCGAGTGAGCCGATCTCGCAACAATGAATGGTTTAATTTCCCGACCTATGAAGAATTTCATCTTGATTCGATCATTCCTGATTACGGGTCTGCTCTTCGCCGTGGAAGTTTCGGCGCAGACTCTTGCCGAGCGGTTGGGATATCCCGCGGGCACGAAGCTGGTGATTATTCACGCCGACGATCTGGGCGAGACGCACGCGGTCAATGCTGCGGCGATCAAGGCTCTGGAAGCTGGAGTCATCAACTCCGGCAGCATGATGGTTCCGTGCCCATGGTTCCCTGAGATTGCGGACTATGCCAAGTCGCATCCCGACGCCGATCTCGGATTGCACCTTACGCTCACCGCCGAGCGGGTGTATTACCGTTGGGGCCCAGTAGCGCCAACCGACAAGGTGCCCAGCCTCGTGGATCGCAACGGCTACTTCCATCACGACTGGGAAGAGCATCAACAGATCGATCCCAAAGATGTGGAGACGGAACTGCGCGCCCAGATTGAACGCGCTCTGGCGATGGGCGTTCATCCGACGCACCTTGATTCTCATCAATACCGCCTGATCATGAGCGGCAAAGATTTATTTCAGATCATGGTTCGAGTCGCGCACGACTACCATCTGCCGATTTTCGTGACCAGAGATTGGTTTTCCGACCACCCATATTTGGAGTCTAGCTTGGGCCCTGGCGATATCGTGCTCGACCACACAGTGACGATGGAGCCGGATGTTCCCGCAGAGAAATGGGCAGACTTCTATGCAACCGCGCTCAAGAATCTGAAGCCGGGTGTGACTGAGTTCGTGATTCATCCCGGCTTCGATGATGAAGAAGAACGTGCTGCTACGCGGGAACGCGCTACGTGGGGTGCGGCGTGGAGGCAGCGCGATTACAACTTTTTCACAAGTGAGGAGTTTCGGCGGATTCTCGCGGACGAGCACATAAAACTGGTGACATGGCGAGAACTCGCGCGTTTAAACGGGAACAAATAACAACTAAACCGATTTCAGCAACAGGCAGGTAACGTCGTCGTGCTGCGGAGTGCTGCCGACGAAAAGGTCGAGTTCCGCCATCAACCGGTGGAGCATCTCTGCGGGGCTGCCTGACCTTCCCGATTCGATTCCAGTCAAGAGGCGAATCTCTCCATACTCTTCATCGCGCGCATTCACAGCCTCTACTAATCCGTCGGTGAAGATGATGAGCCAGTCGCCCGGCGATAACGTTACCGTGGCCGATTGATATTGCACCTCAGGCATGATGCCGAACGGAAGCCCTCCGACATCGAGGCGCTCGATTTGTCCGCTGGCGCGACGCAGAATGGGATTGTTGTGTCCCGCGTTGATGTAATGAACGGTGCGGTGGACCGAATCGTACTCGGCAAGGAAAGCCGTAGTAAAGCGCAATCCTCCCTGGCTGTTGGAGCAAGCATAGCGATTCATGTTAGACGCGAGTTCAGGCAAGGCAACCTGAGCAGTAGACAGCGTTTTGAGACTGGCCTGGAACGTTGCCATGAGCATGGCGGCGGGGATACTTTTTCCGGCCACGTCGGCCACCGCGAGCACGACCCGATTGTCTTCCTTCGTCTTTCCGGGCCGCGGAAAAACGTCGTAATAGTCGCCTGCGACCGTATTCGCGGGCCGAGTCGTATAGGCGACGGCAAGTCCGGGGATTTGCGGCGGAGCGCCCGGAAGCAGCCAAGTCTGGATCTCCTTGGCGATCTGCAGGTCGCGTTTCATTACCACCCGATCCGCAATCTCGAGCATTAGCAGCAGAAGCAGAATCAGCCCGCCCCAGAAGTGAAGGTCGAACTCTCCGGCGTAGACGTTTCCATGCTCTCCGGTGTACTGGTAGCCCGCATGCGGCAGCACGAGAAGGATCAAAGCGAGCAGCAGCAGCACACGCCGTGCCGGTGAAAGCTTTTCGAAGACTGCCCAGAAGAACTCTTTGGCCACGTGGAGATGCCGGCCGCGATTGGTGAGTCCCTCGGGAGTTTTAGCAGCAACATCTTTTGAGTAGAGGCGATAACTGGCGCGCGCTTCGGATTCGAATTGCGACCAGAGTTGGCTCACCGCAAGGCCCTCGGTCACGCGGCGCCAGAAATTCTGCACGCGCACCGTGAACGGGACCGGCTGCGCGGGAGGCTGTCCGGGTTGGGATGCCGTGGCCATGCAACTTTTCGATTATAGAAGATCGATCACAATGCAACAGGGCACGCCGCCCCTGGCGCCGAAAAAACGAAGGCCGGGTATCCCGGAAATGATTCCGGATCCCGGCCAGCGTCTTAGTGCACCTTGGTGGAGAAATTGAATAGAAGGGTACAACTGGGAGGGACCGCGGAGAGTCATCCCTCCCAGTTTTCTTTCGTTAGTTCCCTGTATTTCCGTTGCTGGCAGCGGTCGTAGGAGCAGCGGGTTGGGCTGCACCGGCACCGTAGCGAGCCAAGCGCGGGAAGAAGGGCGTGACTTCGAACGGCATCTTGTCACGCGCCGAGGTGATGGCGACCGGAGCCGTCTTCACCATTTCCGCCTTGTCATCCCAGGGGTTGATCTTCACGCGTCCGCCCAGAGGCAGAGCGGCGATCTGATCGAGCTTGCTGTTGTCGAGCGCCGGGCCTTGTGTTTCCAGAGCCGACAAGCGACTGACTTGCCCGCCTTCAGCCAGCGGATTGCCCAGATGCGTGGTCAGCAGCGCATTCAGGCTGCCAGCATGTGCTTGCAGCGACTTCAGGAACAAGCCGACATTGTCGAGTTTCTGCGCATACGGAGAATTCTTGAGAAGTTCGACCGCCTTCTTGTCGGCGGCTGCTTCTTCTTCGGGAATGTGCTTGAAGCCGAGGTTCTGATAAGTGGCGTCATCGGAGAACAACATGCGATCGTTGAACGCGTATTTCGAGCCCAGGTTGTGTCCGAGCACGATGTGCGCGAGTTCATGCGAGAGTACGGCGGCGAGGCTGGCCTCGTCGGGAAGCACGTCCACCAATCCACGGCTGATGACGATGGTATTGCCAACGCTGAAGGTTTCCAGCGGAGACGTGAGCAACACTCGCGTGCGAACCGGGCGCGGTAAGTCGATATTGTTGGTGACTTCGAGGTTATTGACAACCGTCTGGAGAATGCGATCGACATCGCCTTCAGGAGCGAGCAAGCCCGCTTCGGTCAGGCGCTCGACGACGTTGTCTTCTGCCTGCTGCTGCCATACACGCTCGGCCTGCAGCGGGGAGGCATCCTGCTGAGCGGCGCTTTCGTCGGTGACGCTATCGACGCGGATGTTGGTCAACTCGTCGTCCTTGCCACCCTTCTTGAGGTCATATCCCCAAATGCGGGTCTGCGCCTTGAAGGCCAGCTTGTTCTTCACGCCCGCGCTGAAGTCGCCTTCTTCGCTGTAGATGAATGCCGGGACCCAATATCCGGGAATGAGATTCAGGCGCCAGCTATCCATGTGGAAGAAGTAGCTGTTGCGCGGCGCAGGATAGTAAGTGCCATTCAGACGGACGATGTTGAAGCCCTGATCTTCGACCCAGAGCCGGCCCAGGAAGCGTCCGCGGCCGGATTTCGGTTTCGGGGTGACGTCAAACACCAGGCAGCGCACTTCGCCGAGGAATTCACGACGAACATAGTGGAAGTCGTAGTGATCGCGGTCGAAGTCGGTGCGATCGGCATACACCATCCAGGAAAAACCCATGGGCTGATACTGAACCTTGTAGAGCTTCTGGAATCCGCCGAGCAGACGGGTCTGCATGCCCTTCTCTTCGTCCTTCAGGTAGTCCTTGCGGTCTACGGTTTCGCCCATATCGAGGCGGCCGAGGAAATAGTGATCGCCGCTAGGCACGGGGCCAAGTTGCGGGTCGGCCTCGAGATTCTGCAGATAGGTCTCGACGACTGGAGTGCGATTCGACAACACCTTGATCAGCCCGTGCTCGCGCTCGATGAAGAGGTTGACCACCTGGTCCATCGTGGTCGGAGCAGCCGCCGAAGGCGGCGGAGGAATGACGTTGGAGCTGGGCGCGGCTGTGGTCGATGGCTGCCCGGCGGCCGGCACGCGGCTGGGAAGAATCAGTCTGCGCAGGGGCAGGCTGCTGCGAAGGTTGCGCCGTCTGCGTCACCTGGGGCGCGGCTGGCTGCGCCGACGGTTGAGACTCCGTCGCCTGCTGAGCGGCGGCGCTGATTGAGACCAGCAAAGCCGCAGTGAAAATCCAAATCGAAGTGCGCATGACTCTCTTCTCCAAAACCAGTGTTTAGTGCTCAGTGGTCAGTGGTCAGTAACATCCACTGGCCGCAGGCAGATAGCAATTTCATCAACACATCTTTAGGTCCAGCTGCCGGGTTCGAGAGCTTTTACTGATCACTGGCAACTGCCCACTGCTGTTAGTACGCCATCTGGAACGTCACGTGAACGACCGCGGTGGAATCCACCGCTTGTCCATAACGCAACGCCGGTTTGAAACGAATCTTGTTGGCAGCGGCGATCGCGGCTTCATCGAGCCCATGTCCGAGCCCGCGCACGACTTTATTCACCTGCAGCGTGCCATTCGCCGAGAAACTTACTTCGAGCAGAACCTCGCCTTCGAGCTTCATGTCGCGCGCTTCCTGCGTATAAATCGGATTGGGCTTGAAGGTGATCTCGACAGGAGTCGTTGCCGGTCCGGTTTGGGCAATGATCTTTGGTCCCTGGCCCTGTGCAACTTGCTGGGCTCCGAAGCCGCCGGTAGAAATGCCCTGACCGTTGCTGCGGCCATCGCCTTTGCCGGGAGTCGCAACGCCGCTGCCGAAGTCAGCGCTGGCGACCGTTCCCTTGATTCCTTTGGCTCCGCCGGAGCCGTTGCCCTGGCCGGGACCAGCGGGCATGTCAAACGATCCCATGGACGCTGCGTAGAGCTTCGCGCCCTGTTTGCCGGTGCCTTTCAATCCGTTGGGGTCTCCGAAGCCACCGGTCTGAACTTTTTCGATCGGAGCGTTTACCGTCGGAGTCTGCGAGCTTCCCGTCGGAGTGAAATCTCCGGTATGCACGAGTTGGGGGCGGGCTCCGCCCGCGATTTTGATCTGCGGGGGTGTGAATTGATTCACGACAACTTTGGGCGCCTCGACCGGTTGCGGAGCTTCGCGATGTAGTTCGCGTGGAACGATCAGCCTGGGCTGCTCCAGCACTGGAATATTCACGGGAGGAAGCAGCTTGGCGTGAACTTGAGGCTTAATCTTGATGGGCTCTGGCTCGGGCCGAAGCGCAGGCATGGGGATGATTTCGGTGATGTGATACTGCGCTAACGTGAGCTTCTCTGGCATCAAAACCGAGACATTAATAACGATGAGGAGTAGGAGCGCAACAATGCCATAGGCGGTCGCGATCGCTTTCTTGTTGAGCTGTCGTTCGGGCAGTAGTCCGAGCTGAAATCCGCCGTAAGCCATTGCCATGCAATTTCCTTCCATTGGGACCCAGTAGGGGAGATACCGGGAGCTTGGAGATTTAAAAATACGGGAGATAGGACAAGGGGTAAACGTGTCCACGGAGCTTGACCTTAGGTAACCGGCGGTGTGCTGTTTCGGGAAAGTATCCCAGAATGAACAGCTTGGGAACTGCGGGTGCCCTACCCTCGCAACGCACCATAGTTACCCTTTTCGCTTGATGTTGCTACCCTGCCAAACCCAACTAATGTCGATAAGTGCGCTCGAAAGTGGAGGGCGCACATGCAGTCTATGGATCGCTAGTCGTTTGTTGAATGAGAGGAATTCATGATTAAAAGCGTTTTGAAAACCGCCCTTGCAGCAACCCTGTTTTGCAGCCTTGCAGGGTGGGCGCAAGACCAATCGATGCAGCAGGGATCGTCTGCGCCGGACAACACAAAAATGAATCAGCGTGACCGTAGCGGCGCAGAGCCTACAGCTGATCAGCAGAAAGAAAATACATCGGACCGCGAGTTAACACGACAGGTACGAAGGGCCCTGGTACAGGACAAATCTCTCTCCACGTACGGACATAACGTCAAGATCATTGCGCAGAATGGAACCGTCACGCTGAAAGGACCTGTCAAGAGCGAGGAAGAAAAAACGACGATTGAGCAAAAGGCTGCTCAGGCTGCAGGCGGAGCAGACAAGATCCACAGCGAGCTTGAGGTAAAGAGCGATAGCGGCAAACCTTCAGCCAACCAGTAATACAACTTTTAAGGAGGAGTGACTCATGGCAGGAAAAAACACGGCGGTATTCGGGATTTATCGAGATCGTTTGAGCGTGGAGAGTGCGGTTGATACTCTGCGCAGAGAAGAGTTCCGCAACACGGACATCTCGGTTCTATTTCCCGAGAACGAGGGCACGAAAGATTTTGCGCACGAGAAGAACACCAAGGCTCCGGAGGGCGCAACGACGGGAGCGGCTTCAGGAGCGATTATCGGCGGTGGTCTGGGATGGCTGGCAGGAATTGGGGCGTTGGCAATCCCGGGATTGGGACCATTTATCGCGGCGGGTCCGATCATGGCGGCGCTGGCGGGAGTGGGTGCGGGTGGCGCAATCGGCGGATTGACGGGCGCACTCATCGGGATGGGAATTCCCGAGTACGAGGCGAAACGGTATGAGGGCCGGGTGAAAGAAGGCGGCATTCTTCTTTCCGTGCACTGCGACGATTCCAACTGGACCAAGCGGGCGAAACAGATCCTGGAGCAAACGGGAGCGGAGGATGTTTCGTCGACTGGCGAAGCCGGCGCGGATTATATGAAGTCGGATCGTCCGATGAAGCGGACGGCATAGAACGGACTCTTATTGAAGATGGCCGGCTTTCGTCGCTGCGGACCGCAGCGGCTAAAGTCGGTTTTCTTTTTAAACGCGAATAGGGCAGGCGGGCCCCGCTACGAACCCCTGCGTAAGCTGGCATACGGCGAATTGCGCGCGCCTTTTATTTCGATAGAGGAACTTCCAGTCAGTGCGAAACGCTGCGTAGAGAACTGTCTATTCGGATACTGTCACTTTGTTCGCGGCTCCGCCGGTTGCTAAGCTGGCGAGCCATCCAACCGTAAATGTCACAATCGTTCCGATCATGACCCACCATGTCCAGGGAATGCGCGTGCCCAGCCAGAGGTAGAGTTCGACAGAAAATCCGCACAACATTCCTACGATTGCGCCGGGTTGATTGGCGCGTTTCGTAAGCACTCCGAGAAGAAATGCGCCCAGAAGAGCGCCGTAGGCGATGGATGCAATCTGCAGTCCGACTTCAACCACGCGTCCCGCCTTGTGCAGCGCGATGATGGCGAGGGCGAAGAGCACGATGGCCCAGAGGAAAGTCGCGATACGGGAGAAAAGCATCTTTGTGCGCTCGTCGGCTTCGGGGCGAAATCTGGCGTAGAAATCCATGATTGCGCTTGAGGATAGGGAGTTGAGGGCGGCGCTGAGATTCGACATGGCCGCAGCAAGAATCGCGGCAACGAGCAGGCCGGAGATGCCATGCGGCATGCGGGTCACGATGAATGTCGGATAGATCCGGTCCGGTCTTCCAAACACGGATGAGGGTACACGGTAGTAGGCCCAGAGCATGACCCCAACGATCAAGAAAAGTGCGAACTGGAAGAGGATGGCGAGACCACTGGAAATTAAAGCGGTCATGGATTGCTTCTCTCCCCGCGCGGCGAGCAGGCGCTGAACGATGAGCTGGTCGGTGCCGTGGCTTGCCGTGGTGAAAAATGTTCCGCCAATGACCCCGGCCCAGAAAGTGTAAGGTACCGACAAGCTGGTGCTGAAATCAAAAACCTGGAACTTGCCTGCCGCCGCAGCCGCTGAATGGATCGCGGACCATCCACCGGGAACGAGATGGAAAATGGTGACGAGGCCGATGAGCGTTCCTCCAACGTAGATTCCGGTCTGGACAACATCGGTCCAGATGACAGCCGCGAGGCCACCCTCAAACGTATAGATGAGCGTCAATATCGTGATGATAGCGATGGACGCAATCTCGCCTGTTCCCAGCGCGATCGATACGACTATAGAAACCGCATAAACACGGACACCTTCCGCTGCGGCCCGCGTCAGCAAAAACAGTCCGGCGGTGAATGAACGGAGAGTGCGTCCGAAGCGGCGCTCGATCAGCTGATAGGCGGTATATAGGTCGCCGCGGAAGTAGTGTGGCAGAAGCAGGAAGCTGATGACGATGCGGCCAACGATGTAGCCCATGATGACTTGCAGGAAAGTGAGATTGGAGTCATAGGCGAGGCCGGGAATGCTGATGATCGTCAGAGTGCTGGTCTCGGCGGCGACAATGGAAAGCGCAATGGCCCACCAGGGGATGTCGCGTCCGGCAAGGAAGTAGTCGCGAAGGGTGCGCTGTTTTTTACGGAAGCGGAGGCCGAACAACGTGATTCCGGTCAGATACAGCGCGATGATGGCGAAATCAAGTTTGTTCAGGCCCATTGAGAAGTGTCGAAAGTTGCATCCAAATAAAGATCCCGCCGATGCGAAGTGACAATTATCAAGGGGAACAAGAATTTACGCGAGTGCGAGACTATAGTCGGGGGCAGCCGAGTGGTGGCAGACGCGGTTCCCTAACCGTGGCTGTGAGAATGAGAAGTGACACTGTGTGTTAGAAATAAGCCGATGCCCTACTATCTTGGCATTGACGGTGGCGGGACGAAGACGACGTGTGCCGTCGGGGATGAGACGCGGCTGGTGGCGAGTGCGACGGCAGGCCCGAGCAATATTGTTCGAGTCGGGGAATCCGAGGCGCGCGAATCGTTGCTGCGGTCGGTGCGGCAGGCTTGCGCTGCGGCGGGGATTGCGCCCGAGGAAGTTGTACACACATGCGTAGGCGGGTCGGGAGCGGGGCGTCCGCAGCTGGCGGAAATGGTGCGGCGAATCCTCGCCAAAATTATTGCAACGCCAATCGTTGTGGTCGGCGATATGCAGACTGCGTTGGAGGCCGCCTTCGACACTGGGCCGGGCGTGATTGTAAATGCGGGCA
Source organism: Terriglobia bacterium (assembly GCA_963823085.1). Lineage (GTDB taxonomy): Bacteria > Acidobacteriota > Terriglobia > Terriglobales > Acidobacteriaceae > Sulfotelmatobacter. The sequence continues at coordinate 60,071 of CAWGKF010000001.1, forward strand.
CAGGATCATTCGCCTACGGGCGCAATCGGCAGGGGAAGACAGTGCGGGCGGGTGGTTGGGGATTTGCCATCGGCGATGAAGGGTCGGCGCACTGGATTGGGCACGAAGCCGTAAGCGCGGTATTGCGCGAGAGCGACCGGCAGGAAGGTGCGGCTGCATCGACCGAGTCTTCGCTGCTGAATGGGCTTTACAAGGCATGGGGAGTGAACTCACTTCTGGATTTGGCGCGAGCAGGGAATTCCGTACCGCCTCCGGACTTTGCCGCGTTGTTTCCGGCCGTGGCCGGCAGCAGTGATGAGGTTGCGCGGCAGGTTTTGAGAAAAGCAGCGCGGGAACTGACTGAATTGGCCGCGATTGTGATTCGAAGACTTTTCGTACAAGAAGACCGCATTGTCCCGGTGGCCATGACCGGCGGCGTCTTTCGTCACGCCGAGATCGTGCGCCAGGTTTTCTACAATGAACTGCGCAAACTCGAGCCGCGTGCCGAGGTGAATTCGCAGGTGGTTGATCCGGTGGAAGGCGCGTTGCGGATCGCACGCCGGGCGGCGAGATAAGAGATTCACCACAGAGGACACTGAGGGGCACAGGGGAAGACCGGATCGCGCGATTCATTATGGAAGAATTTCCGAAACAGGAAAAATCCGGATCACATCAGCAACCTTTTCCGGCCGGCAATTCGGCTGATCAGCTAGTCTGGCGTTGCGGTGCTCAGCGCAGACCTGGCACTGGCGCGAGCTCAAAGATCACGAATTGACTGCTGAAGCGATTGAGCAGATCAGCCGGAATGCTGCAGCTATGAAGTCGCGCAAAGTGCGACTGACGGTGGCTGCTCATGCCCATACACCGCGGCGCATCGCGTTGCGAGTGATCCGCGAGTTTTATACGTTTGAATTGATGCAGTTCGCGATGACGCCTTCGGCACCGGCAGACTTGAAACATGTTGCCGACGAATTGTTGCTCGGGCGGCTAGCTTCCATCACCTTGGGCGAGAGAATTTCACTCGCGCGGCGGTCTTCTGCTTCGGTTGCGGGCGGGCTGCTGCTCGACAAAGAAGCGCGAGTCGGGCAAGCGGCGCTGGAAAATCCGCGCCTGACTGAAGCGGCAATCGTGAAGGCATTGCAACGAAGTGGCGCCACGCGGGCATTCGTCGAGGCGGTCTGCCAGCACGCGAAGTGGTCGCCGCGTCTGGAGATTCGGGTTGCATTGCTGCGGAATGCGCATACTCCGGCAGCAAAGGCGATCGAGTTTGCGCAGGGCATTCCGCCGCGGCAGTTGCGGGACATTTTGCATGCGTCGAAATTGCCGGAGAGCACAAAGGGTTTACTTCGGAAGGAATCCGAAGAAAGTGACCAGTGATCAGTGGTCAGTAACATCGAGATGTCCGACCGGCCACTGACGACTGGCCACTGACCACTAGGGGTTAGTCATCTTCCGCCGCCGATCGCCAGGATCGATCCCGTTGTGTATGAGGCCGCGGGGGACAGCAACCACAACACGCCCTCGGCGATTTCTTCGGGAAGGCCTGCCCTTGCCATCGGAATCGTTACCATCAATCTCTGGAGGCGGCCGGGTTCGCCATTGGCTGCGTGAAGATCAGTATCGGTGAGTCCAGGCGCGACGGCATTGACGCGAATTCCTTCAGTGGCCACCTCGCGTGCAAGTCCGATCGTGAAACTATCGATCGCTCCCTTCGAAGACGCGTAGTGCACCCATTCGCCGGCTGCTCCGGTGTGAGCGGCGCGGGAGGAAATATTGACGATGGCACCGCCCGAACCGCCATGGCGAGTTGACATGCGACGTACCGCCTCGCGGGCACAGAGCATCGCTCCAGTGACATTCACTGCGAAGGTCTTGTGGATCGCTTCGGCTGTGACTTCTTCGACGCGCGCGAATCCACCAGTGGTTCCCGCGTTGTTAACGAGGGCTTTGATCGGACCGAGTTCTCGTTCTGCCGTTTCGAAGAGACGAAGGATGTCGTCCTCGCGGGAAACGTCCGCGTGAATCGCAAGGGCGCTGCCACCGTTTTCAGTAATTTCGGCCGCAATTTTTCTCGCCGCGGCCTCGCCAGTGCAGTAATTAACGGCGACCGCGTATCCACGTTGGCCTGCGAGACGGGCAATGGCTGCACCGATGCCGCGGCTGGCACCGGTGACGATGAGCGTGCCAAGATCGCCTTTGTCAGTCATGGATCTTCGTCATGGATCGAAGGTCGAAAGTAGAGGTTCTACTGTGAAACCGCCTCGCGCTTGCCATGGAGCAGTTTCACCATGGCTTCGTAGAGGCGCTTGCGCGTTTCATGCCGTTCATAAGCCCGCGTGATATAGCGGATTCGCACTTCGACGCCTTCGCCCGACGGCAACACATTGAGGGCGGGAGCAGCCGAAAACGCCTGTACTCGATAGCGGGTGGTCGTCTTTTGCCACTCCTCTTCGGCTTTGCGGGCGCTGGCTTCGGTCTCTGTGGCCACCAGTTTCTGGATTCCGTCGATGACCACGTAGGGATCCTGGTTCGCCGGAATCGTCATTCTGAGTTCGTCCCACATCCACTGACCGGAGGTGGTGAAATTGAAGAAATGTCCCTCGATTGCGAAGCTATTCATGAACGAGACTTTTCGTCCGGTGGGATGTCCAGCATCCGTCCAGTTGCCAGTTTCGAGCAAAACGGTTTTGAGCAGGCCGATCTCCACTACCTCGCCGGCTACACCGTTGATCTCGACCCAGTCGCCCACGTGGATGCCATTGCGTCCCATCAGTGAAAACCATCCGAAGAAGGCCATGATGAAGTCTTTCATCGCGACCGTCAGACCAGCGCCGGCGAGCCCCAGAATCGTCGTGGTCTGGTTGGGCAATCCAAAGATGAGAAACAGAATGGCCAACACTCCCGCAGCCCGGGCCACGAACTGAAGCACCCCGCGCAGGGTCTCGGCCCGCTTGTTCTCCGTCTTCAAGCCCGTGGTGAAATGCTCAATGAGGCGGTCGGCCACATACACCAGGAAGACGACAGCCAACATCCACACCAGGACTTCGATCATGCTGTGCAGGGCGGCCCTCTGGCGGGCTTCGATCACTCCAATCCAGCTGCCATAGATGTCAGTAAGTTTCTCTTCGTCAGAAATTCTTCGGCCCAGATCCGACAGGCTTTTTTGACGCTGGCGATACTGCTTCAGGGAATCCAGTGCGGCTTGAGCGGCAGCCTTTGACTCGTCGCGGCTGCCTGACTGACTGTTGCTCGCGAAACCTTTGGCCTGTTGCTGGGCGGACTGCCGGCCTTCACTCTCCTGCTGCGCTTCGTTGCGAAGAGTATGGTAATGCTCTGCGAGCTTCTGCCCTTTGATGACAGCGTCCTGCTGCGCTTCCTGGAGCTTTACTTTCTTGTCTTGCATCGCTTTCCACGCGCGGAAGACGGGGAGCAGAGTATGAGCCTGGTAGTACTCTTCGGCGGGATTTGCGGCCGATCCCACATAGGTCGATAAGTGGGCCTCCTCGTCATCGTGCGCCTGTTTCAGCCTCTGGAGTTCAGTCTGGGGATCGCCTCCAGCCTGTACCAAAGTTTCCGATGCGTCATCGAGTTCGTCCTGGTCTAGCTCGAGTTGCGCCTGCGCGACGTTGAGCTGATCCTGTAGGTTTTCCTTCTTCGACTCAGGGGCGGCGGCAACACGTTTCGTCAGGTCAGCGACACGGTCCTGATCCTCTTTGAGGGCTTGCTGCAGTTGAGTTTTCTTGTCCGACAATTTCTTGAGGTCGGGCGTGAGGGCGGGAGGATTGTCCTGAGCGGCTCGGAAGGCGTCGAAGAAAGCAAGGTCCACCTCATGGTCCGCCACCTTTTCTGCCTGCTGTGCGAAATTCTTTTCGTCCTGTGTATAGGCCAGGGTACGGACGCTGCGGGCGGTTTGCAGTGGACGCTGGTCGACCCAGACGTGTCGCCGCGGGGTCTGGTTCTTGCTGGCTTCTCTGGGTGCAGGGGTTGCGGAGGTCTCGTCGCCGGTGCTGCGAACCTGCTCTGTCTTGACCAGTCCGACGATGGCGGCTGCCGCCAATAAGAGTAGGATGGCCGCGGTGATCCAATGCTTGGTTTCATGGGTCCTGACCACTGTAACAAGAAACTCGCTGTCCTCGCGACCATTACACGGTCGTAACTAATGCACGCGAACTGGTTGCCCTAGAATTGTTGTCGGCAATGATCGAGCCACTCCAATCGATTCTGGACGAGCCGTGGAAGCCGGTTTCGAGGCCGCGTTGGTGGCGTGGCTCGTCTTCTACGTAGGATTTCTGGCGTATGCCTTCTCGGCGCATGGTGGATATCTTTTCATCGATAGTGCCAATCTGGTGGTGCACGAGGGTGGACACAACTTGTTTGGATGGTTCGGTCCGACGCTGGGGCTTTGGGGAGGGACGCTGCTGCAGTGGCTGGTGCCGTTCTTACTGGCGGCTTACTTTTTTAAGGAGCGGCAGACGGCTGGGTTTGTCTTCAGCCTGTTTTTCTTCTTTGAGAATTGGCTCTATACGGCGACCTACATGGCCGACGCGCGCGCCCAAGAGTTGCCGCTCGTGACGACGGGCGATCCGGATTTTGTGGAGCACGATTTTCATACAATCTTTTCGAGCCTGGGCGTGCTGGATTACGACACTAAGATTGCCGCGGTGGTTCGGTTATTGGGCTGGTGTGGGATGATCGCTTGCGTAATTTGGCTGGGCAGCCGGGCGCGGTCTGAAGCGCAGTCCTGAATCGTCGTCGGCCTGCTTTCTTCGTCACCGAGGATGAAGAGTATGTGTCGTCTCTACGGGACTCGGCATCATTCTCTTGCCTTACCCAGGGCTTACGCCCTGGGCTAACGTATATCGCCGCTCTGCGGCTGGATTGCGGTGGGTTCTACTGTGCCGTGTTCCCGGGAAATTCCCCGCTGTTTAACTCGACGAATCAAACTTGACTAATCAGCAATCAGAATCTCCTAGGGGACCCAATCCGCAATGAAGATGTTGGTTTCGTGCGGGGCCTTGCCGTTGCGATTGGAGGCCCAGACGAGCTTCTTGCCGTCGGGCGAGAACATGGGGAAGCCGTCGAAGCCGTCGCTATAGGTAATGCGCTCCAAGCCACTGCCATTCGCATTCATTGTCCACAATTCAAAGTTTCCTTCGCCGCCGATGGAGTGGGCTACCGGATCGTAGTTCGAAGAGAAAATGATCTTCTTTCCGTCTGCGGTGAAGGCCGGGCCGAAACTCGCCGCTCCGAGATTCGTGATTTGTTTCTTGTCGCTGCCGTCGGACTTCATCAGCCAGATTTCCAGCGAAGTCGGGCGGATCAGGTTCTGCGCCAGCAGTTCTTTGTAATCGGCGATGTCTTTTTCGGTTTGCGGATGATAGGCGCGGTAGACGATCCATTTGCCGTCGGGCGAAAAGGTCGGGCCGCCGTCATAGCCCAGTTCATGCGTGAGCTGCTTCACGTGCTTGCCGTCGGCGTCCATGGTGTAGATGTCGAGGTCGCCATTGCGTACGGAGGTGAAGGTAATCTTCTTGCCGTCGAGAGAAATTGTGGCTTCGGCGTCGTAACCCGGGGTTTTTGTCAGTTGCTTGACATCGGAGCCGTCGGGATTCGCGGTAAGAATGTCGTATCCCGCATAGACTCCCCAGACATAGCCCTTGGAAAAATCGGGACGCGGCGGGCATTCCGGACTGGCCAGATGGGTCGAGGCGTAGAGAATCTTTTTGCCGTCGGGATAGAAGAAGCTGCAAGTGGTGCGTCCTTTGCCGGTCGAGACCATGTGCTGGTCGCTGCCGTCGATGTTCATGATGAAAATCTGGTCGCACTTCACGTCGCCATGCGTGGACTGGAAGATGAGCTTCTTGCCGTCGGCGGAGAAGTAGGCTTCGGCGTTCGATCCTCCGAACGTGAGTTGATGCACGTTGCGCAGATGTTTCTCCTGGGGCGTCGCCATATCCGGAGAAGTCGCCGTTTGCGCGGAAGTCGCGAGGACAAGCGACAGAATCATCGGAAGAGGCAGAAGAGTGCGTGTCATAGGATGGGCGCTAGTGTAACAAACGGCAACGCAGCGCCTGAAGGCGCTTTCAATGCTGCGTCGCATCGGCACGCTGAAGACGCGCCCTAAAACGAGTCTTCCGCTGCGAACTAAATCTTTTTCAATCGGGGCTTGGCCCTGGAGGTTCAGTTTCTTGGCAACTGCTTTAGCCGCTGCGCATTAAGCGAACCCATTTCTCGTTAGCGGCAGCTCTCGCACACGCTTTCCCGTCGCCGCATAAATCGCGTTGCAGATTGCCGGAGCCATCGGAGGCACTCCCGGTTCTCCCACACCCGCCGGCGGCGCCGAGCTCTGCACGATGTGCACATCCACATGCACCGGTGCATCGTTCATCCGTGCCACTTGATAGTCGTTGAAGTTCGACTGATCGATCATGCCACTCGTCGCCGTGATCTCCCCGGTCCGTGCGATGCTTGTCCCGAACACGGCCGCGCCCTGAAACTGCGACAGCACCATATCCGGATTCGCCACAATCCCCGCATCCACCGCCGTCGTCACACGAGGAATTCGGACCGCCCCCGTCCCATCGACCTCGACTTCCACCACACTCGCAACATACGTCAGGAAGCTGCGATGCACGGCCATTCCCATGCCCCAGCCATTGCCCGATTTCTTTTTGCCCCATCCAGCTTTATCCGCAGCAATCTCCGCCACATGCCGCAGCCGTGTCGTGTCATACGGATATTTCCCCGCAATTTCCTTGGGCTGGTCGGCATCCACCATCCGTCCCGTTCCCAGCAGGGCCAGCAGATAATCGTAAGGATCCTGTCCCGCGTCGACCGCCAATTCATTCGCAAACGAATGCACGGCGAACGCGTGATAAATGTTCGCCACCGACCGCAGCCATCCGATGCGGACGTGATTCACCGCCGGTCCATTCTCTGAACGGAAATTCGGCACATCGAACGGAATCACATTCCATCCCAGTGACATCTCACCAGCACTGCCATAAATCGCGTCCTTGTCGAACGTAGATCCGATCGTTGGAAACACCGACCGCTGCAGCCACGCCTTCGGCATCCCCTTGTCGTCGACCGCGGCCTTGATATACATCGCCGCAACCGAATGGTAGTAGTCGAACTTGATGTCGTCCTCGCGGCTCCAGACCACCTTCACCGGCTTGCCCGTCTTCTTCGAGAGCACCGCCGCTTCGACCGCATAGTCCGGCTTCGACTTCCGCCCGAACCCTCCGCCCAGGAAAGTCACATGGCACGTGACATCTTCCTTCTTCATCCCGAGTGCTTTGGCCACTTCTTCCTGCACACCCTGCGGATTCTGCGTCGGGGACCACACCGTCACCTTGTCCGCTTGTACGTCAGCCACCGCCACAGGAGGCTCCATCGAGGCATGCGCCAAGTGCGGCGCATAATACTCGGCCTCGATAATCTTCCCGCCCTTCGCGAACTCCGCATCCGGATCTCCGTTCGTATGCACGGCCTTGCCCGGTTTCCGCGCGGTCTCCTGCAACTGCTTCTTGTACTCGGACGACGTGTAACTCGCGTTTGCTCCGTTATCCCATTCGATCTTCAGATTCTTGCGACCTTTGAATGCCGAAAAGGTGTTATCAGCAATGACCGCCACTCCGCCCAACGGCTGAAAGTGATGCGGTGGCACGAACGGCGCGATCGGGATCGTCTGCTTCACGCCCTTCACTTTCAGAGTCGCAGCGTCATCCACCGACTTCACTTTTCCACCCAGCACCGGAGGATGCGCAATCGCCGCATACAGCATGCCGTCTACGCGGACATCCATCCCAAACACCGGCTTTCCCGCGCAGACATCTCTCACGTCATACCCCGGCGCAGGTTTGCCGATGTAGCGCCACTCCGACGCTGGCTTCAGCTTCAACTCTTCCTTGTTGGGAACCGGCTGCTTGGCCGCCAGCGCCGCCAGTTCTCCGTATCCAATCGTCCGGTTCGACCCCTTGTGCGAAACCACATGTACCGGATCAGCTACGCACTGCTCCTCAGGCACGCCCCACTGCTGTGCCGCCGCTCGGATGAGCATCAACCGCGCCGTTGCTCCCGCCTCGCGCAGCGTGTCGAAGAATTCACGCACCGAATGCGACCCATCCGTATCCTGCGACCCGTAGCGCTCGTCGCCATCGCCTTGAATCACTTTCACCCGCGCCCAGTCGGCATCCAATTCGTCGGCAACGATCCGCGGCAAACTGGTCCGCACGCCATTTCCCATCTCCGTTCGGTGCGCAACGATCAGCACCGTCCCATCCGGTTGAATCCCAAGAAACACGTTGGGATGAAACGCGGTCGCATCGATCGCCGGCACCGATCCCATTCCGTCAAGGGGTGCGCCGACAGGTGCCCCATTTTTGGCCACCTTTGCCAGAAGTGGGGATTTTCCGACGCACAGCACGAACGCGCTGGCCGAAAGCATCCCCTGCAGAAAACTTCGGCGGCTGATGTTCTCAATCACGAACCCTTCCGCGCTCGTTTTCTCGATGGTGATCATGCCGTCTCCTTCGCCGCTTCGTGGATCGCGGCCCGAATGCGTTGGTACGTCCCGCACCGGCAGATATTCCCGGCCATCCCGTCGTCAATGTCCTGGTCGGAAGGATGTGGCTTCGACGACAGCAGCGACACCGCTTGCATGATCTGCCCCGGCTGGCAATAACCGCACTGCGGCACATTCACCTCGGTCCACGCCTTCTGCACCGCGTGCGGCCCGTGCTCCGAGATGCCCTCGATCGTCGTGATATTCGCGCTCTCCAGTTTGCCCATGGGCTGCTGACACGATCGCACGGCCTTGCCGTTCTCCAGCACCGTGCATGCCCCGCACAGCGCCATCCCGCATCCGAACTTTGTCCCAGTGAGTCCGAGAATGTCGCGCAGGTACCACAGCAGCGGCATCTCCGGATCGCCATCAAATGTCTGCGCTGAACCGTTTACCTTGAGATGAACCATAGGCACGTCCTTAGAGTGAGAGGTCAGGAAGTTTCGTTTATTTTACAGCGACTCCAGGCGGACATGCATCGGCCATTCTCAAATTTGACCGCGAAAGTTGGAGAGACGGGGACTCGACGACCCAAAAAATCTTGTCATCCTAAGGAGGGCGCAAGCCCTCCGAGGGACCGTACGACATCATGCAGCAGCAATGCGGGTTGCTAAGACCCACCAAGCGGTATGCGCTAATGCTTCTAGTCCAGGTCCCCGGACCCTCGACGAGTGCACCCTTCACTCTGAAACGTTGAAACCCTGAACCCTGCACCCTGCTTCCTTCTACTTCTCCCAGTGCGTAGCCGCAAACTTCTCCGGATCAAACGTCCCCGCATCCAGCTTCACATTCGCTTGAATATCCGAATAGTCCTCCGAAAACACCTTCTTCCCCTCGGAATACACTTCGACTCCAGCCGCAATCCACGCCCCCGCCAGAGGCTGATAATGAATGAACCGGATATCATTCAGCTTCGAAGCATCTCCTTGCGCCGGCTCAATCACCCGCACAAACAGCAGCGTGTCCTTCGAGATCCAGAATCGCTTCGACTTCAAGTCGTCCATATCTGCGCCCACTACGTACGCGGGCTTGCCCTCCCACGTATCCTCGCGGACCTTCGACAAATCGTAGCCCTCACCCTTCACCACCTTGATCGTCGTCTCGGGTGACTGTTTGTACACGTCGAACCCCAGCACCAGCAGCATATTCACCAGCGGTTGCTTCCCCACGACCTTATTGTCTTTCACGATCGTGACGTTCCCGTCGACCATCACGTATCCCTTACCATCGCTCGCCGGACCGATATCGATCCTCAGCTTGCCCGGCAGCGAAGCCGCTTCGTACCAGGTCTCCGCCGAAATCGTCCCGTCGGCCTTGTAGGTAGTACTCTTCTGGACGAACGTCACGTTCTGATACCACGACGATGCATACCGGTCATGCATCGCCCGCAAAACGTCTTCACCATTGTGAATATTTTGAGCCTGAGCAACATTGACGGACAGCAGGGAGGCGATCAGCATGAGTCGGTGCATGTGAGTTGGACGCGTAGCCGTCGAAAAGGATACTCCATCGCGAGCCTATTGATTGTTTTGAGGCCGGAGCAGGGGTCCAAGAGATTCGACGCGTCAATCCAATGCCACGGACGAGTTCCACATCGTGGAAGAGCGGCCCTTCAAGGGCCGCGCCAAGCGCCCGAAATGAAGCGGACTTTTAGCCTCCGAGGCCTTTCGAAGAGGGGCACAGGCTTATGCACTCCCGTGGAAGAGCGGCCCTTCAAGGGCTGCGTTAAGCGCCCGAAATGAAGCGGGCTTTTAGCCTCCGAGGCCTTTCGAAGAGGGGCACAGGCTTATGCACTCCCGTGGAAGAGCGGCCCTTCAAGGGCCGCGTTAAGCGCCCGAAATGAAGCGGACTTTTAGCCTCCGAGGCCTTTCGAAGAGGGGCACAGGTTTATGCACTCCCGTGGACGAGCGGCCCTTCAAGGGCCGCGTTAAGCGTTCGAAATGATGAGGGCTTTAAGCCCCTGAGGGACGTCAGACGGTGTCGCACTTGTCCGGAAACAAGAACACGGATCGCGCCAGATCTGATTGCAGAGTCGATTCCCGGTAGTATCTTTCGAGAACTCCCGGCTTCCATCGCAACAGATCAGAATTCTGCTGGGCGAATTCGTCCCAGTCCGCCGTGGACGTCCGTGCCATCCTCTCGCGAATCAGAAAGAAATAGGCGTGCGTGATCGTCTCATGGTACAGCCCGGACTTTCCCCGAGCCTCCGCATATCGCTTAAGACCCCGAGAGAATCGATCCAGCGCTTCCAGCGGCGGAGACATCGATAGATAAGCAAATGCCAGCTGTACATGATCGGCGTGATGAAAGGATTCTGCCGGAATCTCGCCCGTCTCAAACAGTTGAATCAGTTCCGTGCAAGTCATATCAGCTTCTTTAGCGTTCGACGACACTCAGTCGGCGCTATCCATCCAAAATTCATAAGCAGCATTCACGACATCCGTCGTTGTGTCCTCAGTTGTCTGACACTTCGGCATATTCGACCGTGAAAATAAATCCGCAATAGTCAGTTGCTCCTGCACAAAATACTGATGAATCTCCCCTTCGCTACTGCCAAACTTGCGAGCGTATTCCTGAAGAAACTGACTGCCCCTCCTGGCCTCAATTCCTCGCTTCCAGATGTTCGCCGGGGGCGCCATCATCAAGAAAAGTTTGCAATCGATCGCCGCCAGACGTTCGTCAATTCCCGCAACGTCTGCCCACTTCACCATTCCCGGACGCACGCAATGCGTAATGTGCAATGTGTCGATCACAGCAAAACACCACGGCTTCCGGTGCTCCTGCACACTCGCATGAAGCCATTCCAGCATCCCGACAACTCGCTCCAGATGTCGCAGGTTATCTGCGACAGTGAGCGTTCCGCGATCCTCGAGAGGAGCCAGTGGGCCGTAGGTGTGCGATTGTGCCAGATGAACCAGGCTTCGGATCTTTCTGGCGGGAGCGTTTGCGACGTGTCGGCGGACCAACGCGTCGATCAGAGTCGACTTTCCTGCTCCCGAAGTGCCCTCAACCAACAGCGCCTTGAACGGAGTCGCTGCACTGCCGCTTGTCACCTAATTTTTTCCTACTGCGATCGCAAATGCCGCCGCCGCGTAAACCACCAGATTCCCAACTCCATACATCCCATGCAGCAAATGCAAAAGGATCGCCATCACAAACACGGCCAACAACAACCACGCCCCGCGCACCACGGTCCCCGGAATTAACAACAAGAGGCTTCCGGCAATCTCTCCAAATCCCAATACCATTCGCACAAACGCTGGCATATGCGTGCGCGAGAATTCGTGGGCCGCTCCCGGCATCACGAACAATACCGCTTCAATCAGAATGACGATCCCCAGCGCCAACCGTAACGCAATCATCCCGCACTTGCTCGTCATGCTTCCTCCCGATGCCTTCGCCCCGACTTTGCTTTGATCTCTTTCAGCCGGTGACTCGCGCTCGAATCCAGATCCAGTTCGTAAAACTTCTTCAAATCCCGAATCTTCTCCAGCGACGCCGCACTAAACGGTGTCTTCCCATCAAAAGCGTGCAAAACAATGCCTTCCAGCACATCGCCCAAAGTCATGTCGTGATATTCCGCGAACGCCTTGAGCACCTTCAGAATGCGCTTCTCCATGCGCACCCCGGTCTGCACCCGCTCAATCTGCAGCTTCGCCTCATCGATCATGGTACCAATGTACCAAAGTACTGAGGTAGGATCACTAAAAATATGCAGGAGGAATGGTCCGCTGAGTGAAGCCGACCGCCAGGCGGTCAATCAGTGGATTCGCGGTGAGGGGCACTTCGATGGCGTTCTCGATTTCGACAGCGTTGTCCGCGATCCGCGTCAACCCGATCACCTTCGCCCGACCTACGACTGTGGAGACCACCTCCACCCCTCGCCCGCCGGCTATAAAGCCATGGCCGAATCCATCCCGCTCGCCCTCTTCGAACGCTGACGAGATTAGAGAGCTCACTCGCCATTTTTCGCTACTTCCGTCTTCGCACTCTGCAGTTCCGGACGCTCCGAATGTTTCCCGCCATCGCAATTCTTCAGCAACTGGCTGTAATACGTATTCGCCTTCGCCGCCTGATGCGCCACTTCCGCTGCGTGCGCCGCTCCCGCCAGTCCATTAAACCGGTTCGGATCGATCTTCATCGACTTCTCATACTCCGCCAGTGCGTTCTCCGGCTGCTTCAGTTCCAGCAACATGTCAGCCAGCATCTCGCGCGCCGGAATATCTACTTCCGCCTTGCCCGCCTGATCCTGATGATCCGCAACCGACCGCATCAGCTTGAGTGCTTCGTCATTGTTGTGCTCCACGAATGCCAGCCACGCGTGTACTTCATCGTGCGCTGACGAGGCCTTCACTCCCTCCAGCGTGTACGCATACTTCGACTTTCGTGTCGCTTCCTCGGCGTCATCGAACAACTTCGCATTTTTCTTCGTCGCTTCCACATCGCCCATCCGCGCCGACCCAATCGTCCGTGCCCAGTACGTGATTGTCTGCAGGTGCTCCGGAGCGTCCGTTGCCGGCTGCAGCGCCGCGGCGTCGGCCCACTGATGCATCTCCAGATCATAGAGAGCCGGGAAGTGCGCAGCCGCATAGCCCATGTACTCGAGCATCCCGGTATCGTCCATGAGTTGGCGAGCCCGCGACGAATATCTCGCCTTTGCGACAATCTGCTTTGCCGCTTCGTCCTGTCCGGTCTGCAAATATGCATAAAGCAGGAAGTGCATCGCATGCAATTCGTGCCCGCGCATGTACATCGCGCTAGACTTCTCCGTCAGCGCCACCGACTTTAAATTGGCCTGGATATCCTCCTGCCAAAGTCCCAGCCGCGCAAAGATATGCGACGGCATGTGCACCGCATGGGCCGACGACGGCGCAATCTCCGCATACCGCCGCGCGGCTACCAATCCCATGGGCGCCATGTCCGGCGAATCGCACGCATGAATAATGTAATGCGCCAGCCCCGGATGCTCCGGGTCCTTCTGGAATAGCGGATTCAGCACGGCCACCGCTTTCTTCGTGGCCTCGTGCGTCGAGTCATCCGGCTTCTCCGCTGCCATCAACGACAGTGCGTAAAACGCGCCAGCCTCCAGATCGTCCGGATATTTCGCATACAACTTGCCCATTGCATCCGAATATGCAGCCGCCTGCTTCAGATAATTTGCCTTCGACGGGATCGCTATAGAATACTTCCGAGCGCCGAGATATACGCGCGCTCCCGCTCCGTCTTCGCGCCCAACTTCTGCGCCGCCTCGATCTCCTCATGCCCACGCTTCAAAGTCGAGTCTTCCGGACGTTCCCATATCTCATGGAACAAGCTCATCGCGATTCCCCAATGCGCCATCGCGCACGCGGGATCTTTCTTCGTAAGCTCGGTGAACTGCTCTTCGGCCTCTTCGTAGCCAAACGAATGCAGCAGCGCCACTCCGCGCTCAAATTCTGCCTGCGATCCCACCGCGCACGATATCGGAAACGACACCTTCCCCAGTTTCTCGCTCGCGTCGTGATGATGCCCGTGCATGTTATCATCAGCGAACATCGGCGCAGCGGCCATCGCCACAAGACACAACGCCACGGCAGCAAAAGTCAATTTCATGCGAATCATTGTTGTTCCCCCCACGAGAACGCAGATGATTAACTCTACAACTTTCTGCAATCTCTCTACCAGAAGCTGTCTGATAAATGGTTTGCTGGGGAGACAAGGCGAGCCTCAGGGGCTTAAAGCCCCGAGTAGCAAGCGATTTGGCGCGGCGCTAAAGCGCCGCTCTTCCACGGTGGTACCAACGGTATTCTCGGGGATTCCACAGAAAGACTTCTCACACAGTCTCTAAAGCCCGCACGTTTCTGAACTGTAACGGCACGGCTGAAAGCCGTGCCTTCCACAAACCTGTTCCTTCCACAAACCTGTTCCTTCCCGAACTATTCCTTCCTAAACCTATTCCTTCCCAAACCTGTTCCTTCCCGAACCTATTCCTTCCCGAAGCTATTCCGTCCCACACCTATTCCTTCCTAAACCTATTTCTTCCCAAACCTATTTATGAGACCAGATTGCCGTTTCATTTTTTCTGAAGCATGGAATCGGGCATGCCTGGGAAGAATTCTTTCCGGACGAGGTCGTGAATTTGTTTGCGGACTTTTTCGGCGTTCACCGTTGGAGTGGGCAGCTTTTTTGCAGAAGACGCAGGGCTCACGACCGCGTTTCCACTGGGCGTGACAGCCGCTGACTGAGTTGCCGGCGGTTTAGTTTTCGGGTATTGCATTTCGGCCCAGCGCATCCATTTGGCGTCTTCTTCTTTTTTCTTGCGGTTCTCTTCAAGAGAGCGGATCGCGCGGTCTGCAGGGCTTTCTTGTCCTTCGGTTACGTCGTCGTCTTCTTCTTCCTCGTCATCGAAATCTTCGTCTTCCCAGATATGGGAATCGAACGGAGTGTTGGCCACGTCGCGCGGATCGAGGACAACATCGTGGCAGAAAGGTTTGAAGTTAGTTTGGCGGAGGTTGCTGCTGGCGGTTTGCAGGGCGTAGAGAATGAGGCTGGCGGTTTTGTGGTCCATCTGCTGGGAGATGAGAAGGCGCATGACCTGCATGAGAGCAACCTGAATGGAGTTGGCGTCTTCGAGGACGGGCAGGACGAAGGTGGCGGTGCCGCGACGGGCGCGGTCGGCGCTGAGCTTGATGCGCTCGTCCTGAAAGCGCTTGTGAAAGAAGCAGAAGCGATTGCGGCGGAGAGCGGGCGATCCGCACTGAGTGCCGTTGATTTTGATGTGGTGACAGCGGTTCGGATAACTTGCCATGAATGCCTCCCCCCTCCCCCTGTGGTCTATAAGAATGATGGGGTTAGGGAAAAATCTCGAAATAATCTATGGGCTGCAATGACTTAGGGGCAAAATCTTGAAAAGACAATAGTTGGTGAGTCCTTTCACAGAAGGCGCGAAAGGATCGGGCACCCCGTCTTTTGTGAGAAGGTTTGCGCCGGGTGATTGCAGTCATGGGAGAAGTTTGCGGGAATGAAATTTCTCAGTAAAGGTTATGTGAACATTGGGGCTGTGGAAAAGTCGATTTATTTTGGGGGGCGGGTGTCGCAGGCGGGCTTAGCTTGCGGATTAAACCGGGAGGAAGATGGATGCAGGAGCACTCAAGACTCCGGTGTTTTAAGTGCAATGGCCTGATCTATAAAAGGGGATGTCAAGAAGATACTTCTCCCTCGACCGGAAGGCGGGATTTCCGCGGCATCCAGCCCCACGCACTTGGAAGACGCTTGTCGGGTGTTGTGCCCCTGGATTGATTTTGCGTTGTTCCTTCTCAGTAGTCTTCATCTTCGCTTGGTAGCGACGACGCCGATCGGTTTCAGAAACTGAGCAAGCCTTGCGGTTGTACGGTGTCAACCATGGGTCTATCTGAGGCTCGTGGCCTAGTGCTTTTTCGGGTTATCCGAGGGGGCATAGGGGTTACACAGAGACTGGGTGCCACCAAGCACCGTTTGTCTACAGGCCATTCTCATACTCACCCTCGAACCCGAGCGTCTCCAGAACCGACCGACCACCACCAGAAAAAGATCACCGGAGATGGAACGGGCTCATCACCCGAGACGCTCAAGCGGCTTGCGATTTTATTTTTTCGGCGTCGAAGTTGTCTCCTTTCTTCCACAGCGTGAGCGTAATCGCTGCAATCTTGCGCGCCAACGTGAGACGCGCCATCGTCGGCTTGATGCCTTTAGCCAGCGATGCCTGATAGAAGACCTGGAATGGTCCGGGGCGTACACTGGCCATAGTGGCCGCTCCTTTGAACAGACCTTTCAGATCGTGGTTGTGGTCTTTGTTCAATCCCCGGATGGAAACGACTTTCTTGGAGCGTCGCAGTTGACCTTCTACAAAGCGGTAATCCGCGCTGGTACGGGTTTCCAAGGCCAATCCGCTGTACGCCCAGAGTTGTCGCTTGGTGCGAAAACGATGGGGAGTCTGCATCAGCGCCACGGCCAACACCGAGCGAATCGGCCCCAGATAGGGAATCTGCCGCAGCCGGGCGGTGATGGCGTGCTTGCGCCCCTCGGCTAACAGCTCTCGCCGAGCTTGCTGACGCAAGTGTTGCAACATGTCCAGTTGCTCATAGAGTCGTTCGGCTCGACGCCGCACGCCGGCTTCCCGGATCTTGGCCAGCCACTGCGCTCGATGCCGACGATAATAGACATCTCTTCCTGCACAAGGAATCGCCCAGCTCCGATACACCGCTTTCAGCCGGTTCATGACCCGCGACAGATCTTTGACGATGGTCAGATAACTCCTCGACAGCTCGCGCAACATGCGCACGCCGGTTTCGCCGTGGTAGACCGGCTTGAGTTGGTTCCCGCGTAACAGCTCTGCCAGTTTGCGCGCATCGATGCGGTCACTCTTGTTTCCATCTTTGAGCAACGCATTTTTCCGCGGATTGCACACCACCAATGTATCGACACGAGGGTTGAGCAGGTCGTACAGCCAGACCGACCAGGTTCCTTCTTCGAAGGTCACCAACAAGGTTCCGCGCAGTCCCGCAAAGAACTCAAGAATGGTTGCCGCTTTCGTCTCCAGGATGGATTCCATGACCACCTTGCCGGTGGCATCCATCACCGCTACTGAGATCGTTGCTTGATGCACGTCCAGCCCAATATACTTTTCATCGTTCACAAGGGTGTTCCTTTCGTAGGTCATGATGCGAACGATCACAACCTACTCCAAAGGGGGCGCCCTTTTATAATGCGGTAACAACACCTAAGCGCTGGAAATCAGCGCAACCAGCGGTACAATCCTCACCGAAAGGTATTCCGATGACCATCCGCATTTGTGCCATCCTTTGGTTCGCAGCCGCTATCTCGATAACCATGGCAGCGCAGAGCGAGCCGGTGTTGGTATCTGCGAACATACCAAGGCATCCTGCACTGGCGTGCCAAGCACGCATTGGAGGAGTCGTGAAGTTGACTTTCACTCTGGGGGCGAACGGCGCTGAACCAACCGACGTTGAGGCGGTGTCGGGTCCGACGTTATTGAAAGCTGCTGCCCTGGAGAATGTGAAGACGTGGCACTTTGGCACCAATTACGCAGACGGCAAGTACGAAACAACGTTCGATTATCAGCTCCCCATGTCCGGCCCGCAAAAAGTAACCTTTGAATCGTTCCGCCGAGTGGAAGTTGCCACTTGCCTTCCGACGCTCGTCAATGAGTGATAAGGCCTGTGGCTGTTGAAAAACTTACTCACCGGAAAATGGTCGGAAAAAATTGCAATAGGAAGCCCTGCAAACGACGATCTCCGTTTTGCTAGACATTTTCTATCTCCCAAATTCGGGCTGTTTTGACGAAACAGGAGTTTTTCAACACCCACGCCTGAAGTCAACAGTTGAGCCAAGGGTCACTTATCCGGAAAGGCGACTATTCGGCCGAGCGGCGAGAAGCCTGTTCTAACCAAGCCTTCGCCGCCAGCCTCAGCTGTATCTCGCGCATGACGATCGTCAAAACGTCAACTTCTTATTTCGCCTGCGCTAGCCCCGCAATAACCGCAGCAACTTTATCGAGTATCTGGTTCCAGCCCTCCATTTGACCGCTATTTTTCGCGCTCTCCATGGGTTCATTTCCAATGAAGGTGAGTTTCGTCTGGCCGTTTCCGAGATCCTCAAAGATGGTCACGTCGTACGCACCGTCTATGGCCTCATGTTCTATTCCTAATTGCGCAGGGTCAACCTTGTTTCCCTCCGAGTCGGAAAAGTACATGGAGGAAACGATCTTCTCGTGCAGAACAATCTCGTGGTATTCAACCGCATTCCAGAACTCCTGCCCATCCGGCGTCTTCATGCAGCAGAGAAGTTTTCCTCCAACGCGAAAATCCATCTGGCAAACGGGCGCAGTAAAGCCCTTCGGTCCCCACCACTGCATCACGTACTTCGGGTCTGTCCACGCCTTCCAAACCAACTCGCGTGGGGCATCAAAAACTCTTGTAACAACCATCCGCTCAATTTCGCTAACCGTGTTTTCTGTCATCTCTGACCTCCTCTTTCTTCATTTGATTTACAACCACATCCAGTTTGTCGAAACTCTCTTCCCAGAATCGGCGATAGCTAATCGCCCAGTCGCTGACTGTCTTGATCGCCTCTGGCCTAAGCGTGCACACACTCTCTCGTCCACGCTTCGTCTTGATCACAATCCGCGCCCGCACCAGGTAGGCAATATGTTTTGAAATCATCTGCTGCGAGAGTGCAAACGGTTCCGTCAATCCATGCACAGAGGCAGGCCCATGGGAGAGTCGTTCGATCATTGCCCGCCGGGTTGGATCAGACAAAGCCGCAAATGTTGTACCCAATCTATCCACAACCATATGGTAGTGGATTATCTGTCAATGTCAAGTGTGAATTTTGCGATTCCTGATTTCTGTTCCCTGATCTCTGAACCCTGACACCTGCGCTGATTGATACTCTGCGCAGGAGGGGCGAGCCGGCAAGGGTTATGGCGCTGGCATCAGGGGCAGGAGGAATGCGGATTGTCTCTGGAACCTTCTCGGTGTCTCACCGCCCTGTTGGGCAAGTGATCTTTGCCAGACGACTCGCTAGGACCTACGCGGTGAGTGGTAAATCTTTGAGTGTAATGGCCTGTGGGTGTTGAAAAAGTCACTGTGATTAGCAGGATGAGAATCGGCAGAGGCATGTTAGAAGGAGGCATCCGCCCATGCTCTGTTTGATTCTCATCGTCGGAGGCCTGCTGATCATGATGGGGCAACACGACCGTTCCGAAGCGCTGTTCTACTACTTCCGCCTGGAAGATCAGGTTCCTGAGACTCATCTGCTGCGGCTGATCGAAAAGCACATCAGCTTTGCCTTCGTGCGGGAGAAACTGAAGGACAGTTACAGCGAGACGGGTCGGCCCTCGATCGATCCCGAGCTTCTGCTGCGCATCCTGTTGATCGGCTATCTGTATGGCATCACCAGCGAGCGCAAACTGGTGGAGGAACTGCGCATGCATCTGGCGTGGCGCTGGTTTACCGGTTTGGGTTTCGATCAGGAGATTCCGCATCACTCGACGTTCTCGAAGAACCGGCACGGACGGTTTCAGGAATCGAAGTTGTTCGAGCAGTTGTTTGAACAGATCGTGCGGCAGTGTGTGGAAGTGGGACTGGTGCAGGGGAAGCAGCTCTCGGTGGATGGCAGCTTCGTGGAGGCCAATGCGGCAAGGAGAGCCGCATTCCGCGCGAGCAGTTAGCCGAGGCGGCGCAAGTGAACCACACCGTGCGCCAGTACCTGGTGGAACTGGAGCAACAGAACCCGGTGGAGGAACCGGTGCATGAGCAGGAGCAGGTGTCGACCACCGATCCCGATTCGACCTACGCGACCAAGGGTGGAACTCCGGCGCGGCTGGGTTACTACGACAACTATCTGGTGGACAATCCCAGTTGCGTGATCGTGGGAGTGCAAGCGACGGCGGCGCGCATGAGCCAGGAGACGGTGGCCGCTCAGGACATGCTCACTCGTTTCGCCCAGTGGCAAGGACGAGAGCCGGCATCCGTGGCGGCTGACACCACCTACGGGAACGGTGAGTTCTTGCAGTGGTTGGTGGATCGGAGCATCACCCCCTATATGCGAACCCGGGACAGTATCCACAGAAAGAACAGCCCGTTCTACGGTCCCGAGCGTTTTACTTATCTTCCCGAAACCAACAGCTATCTCTGTCCGGCAGGGCAGCAACTCAACTACGGCGGCCGCAGATGCGGAACCGAACCCATGCCTACATCGGGACCCGCAAACGTTGTGGTGCGTGTGCGCAAAAAGCGCAATGCACCAGCTGCGCGTTGCGCTATCTTGCCATCCACATGGACGAACCCGCCCGGCAACGCGCCCGCGAGTTGGCGAACACGCCAGAGTTTGCAAGGCACAGCGGCAAAGAAAGAAGGTGGAAGCGTTGTTCGCGGAACTGAAGAATCAGATCGGACTGCGTCGCTTGCGCCTGCGCGGACTGAAGTTCGTGCGCGAGCAGTTCTTCCTGGCGGCCGCTGGCGCAGAACATCAAGCGACTGGTGCGCTTCCTCAGCCAACCGAAACACCCACTATGGAAGCCACCGCTTAGCTGAAGTGGAAGAAAGCTGCCGCGATCATCACACCGAAAGGTACCTTCCGATCACGGACTTTTTCAACACCCACGCCTGATACCGTCAACTCATGGCGTAGACGGCTCCGAAAAAGCTCCGGATGGACTTCATGCCCATCACGATGGCTGCATTAGCCTCCCATAGAATGCCCCGCAACTCCGCGACTTGCTGCCTGTGGGGGGAGATGGTTCGGTAATGGCTGTCTATGTACGTCAACAGATCGCGATCTAAACAAAATCCCAAATCCCATCCACCTGAAACAATAGAGTTCGTATAGAAACTACCCAAGTAGGTGTCTTTCTCCCGTTCGGGACGACCACGAGTCATAACTCCCGCACTTCCCGTCACCGATCAAGGTGTCGCATGGATTGCTGAAGAGATTCATTTCCCTGGTAAAAAACCATGGCTGGTCCAGAAGCACCGAATATATGCTGTCAAAGCCATAAAAGTAACAAGTAGAGACTTGGATAGCGCTTTTTTGAGCGCTCGAGAGTAGAGCGATAACTGGGCGGCAGGTATACAAAGACAACATCCTGAAATCTCCCGCTGGAGGTCGCCTAGTTAAAAAAAGTCTTTCTTTCGGGGGGGGGGGGGGGGGGGGGGGGGGGGGGGGGGGGGGGGGGGGGGGGGGGGGGGGGGGGGGGGGGGGGGGGGGGGGGGGGGGGGGGGGGGGGGGGGGGGGGGGGGGGGGGGGGGGGGGGGGCACAATGCCACAGAATGCACCTTGATATTCGCGATTGCGCCGAAGACCTCTCTCCTCGCATTTTAAGTATCGGCTTTTTGGTCCCCGAAGAGCCCCACTGCAACGCCAGCTCCGGCGCCCTTGGCTTCTTCGCTCCGGCAGAGAGGAGCAATACAGAAACAAGGTAGGGCACCAATGGCACAGCAATCCACTGTATCGTCCTCCAAAGTGAATCTGGAAATTCGCTCGGTTGTAACGTATACAGTTTGTGCGTTTCCGTATCGGCGAGGAACTCAAAAAAACAGTATCCGGCCGCGGCAAGCAGAGCTAGACCCATCGCGAAGCGGATTCCGTACCTCGGAACCAGAAGGTCCCCATTGCTGTCCCAAGAATCCGATTTAAAGCCCGATGCTTGATAGGCCGTTTATTTTACCTGCCATCGCTTCAGCCGCATGTGGGACACATATCGACGGATCTTACATTGGAATTGAAACAACGAATCTGGGCACGTCCACCCAGGTGCTTCCCCTAAAGTGAGGCTAGCACCGCGAGCCACGAAACAAAAAGGAAACCGAGAATGCCTCTTTTTGCCGATGCGATGAACTCAGTACGTTCGCCCTTGCCGCACCGCCACGACACCCCGAGCATTAATAGAGCGGTAAGGAAGCACACCGGAAGAAATCTTGCCAGTTCAGCCAAATAGCCAGGCCTGCCCCAAGCCTCAAACTGCGCGCCTAATTCCATGGGAAGGAGCAGAGGGCAGAAGCACAATACGGTACCAAAGACCATTCCGGCGGACCTCACGCTGCCTTTTGAGCTTTCACCATTGAAGAACGGAAGCAGACAAAACACAAAGGGCAATTCGCACAGGCATAAAGCCAGCGCTGGAGGCGGTGTGTCGGTCTCAGCATGGCTATATAACCACCCAAATCGGGCGGATGCGATCATTCCTACGCCGATTGAAGGTGCACCCACGAAAACGTTACTGAGCGGACCGAAGCACCCTCTTCTTTCGTACTCAATCCGTCGATCATTGCGACAATTCTCGCATTCTCGGCCTCGGAACTTCCAGAGAATCGGTCATTTGGCTGGCCTTAAGTAACTGGTATGCGTTGACGGAACCTCAATTTACGAAACATCGCCATAGCGCTCACCGTCGTCAAAACGCGTTATGGCCTGATCTATATAAGGAGATGTCAAGAACATTTTTCTCCCTTCGCCGGAGGCGCGGGTTTGGTTCGCGACATCCAGCTCCTCTCACCAATAGAAGACGCTCGTGTGGTGTCGTGCCCCCTGGGGTATTCCATTTCAGCAGCTGCATCTTCGTGAGTAGCGACGACGCCAATCAGTTTCGAAACTGAATCAAGCCGTGCGTTGTACGGTGTCAACCATGGGTCTATCTGAGGCTCGGGGCCTAGTGCTTTTTCGGGTTATCCGAGGGGGCATAGGGGTTACACGGAGACTGGGTGCCCGCAGGCACCGTGTCGTCTACAGGCCATACTCATACTCACCCTCGAACCCGAGCGTCTCCAGAACCGACTGGCCACCACCAGAGAAGATCAACCGGAGATGGAAGGGTTCTTCACCCGAGACGCTCAAGCGGCTTGCGATTTTAGTTTTTCGGCGTCGAAGTTTTCTCCCTTCTTCCATAGAGTCAGCGTAATCGCTGCCATCTTGCGCGCTAGCGTCAGACGCGCCATGGTCGGCTTGATGCCTTTGGCCAGCGCAGCTTGGTAGAAGTCCTGGAACGGTCCGGGACGCACACTGGCCATGGTAGCCGCTCCTTTGAATAGACCTTTCAGATCATGGTTGTGGTCTTTGTTCAGACCTCGAATGGAAAGCAGTTTCTTGGAACGCCGCACTTGACCTTCGACCAAGCGGTATTCCGCACTGATGCGGGTTTCCAAGGCCAGTCCGCTATAGGCCCATAGTTGTCGCTTAGTGCGGAAACGATGCGGAGTCTGCATCAGCGCCACCGCCAGCACCGAGCGAATCGGTCCTAGATAGGGAATCTGTCGCAGCCGGGCGGTGATGGCATGCTTGCGACCCTCCGCTAACAGTTCCCGCCGCGCTTGCTGACGCAACTGTTGCAACATGTCCAGTTGCTCATAGAGTCGTTCGGCTCGACGCCGCACGCCGGCTTCCCGGATCTTGTCCAGCCACTGCGCTCGATGCCGACGATAATAGACGTCTCTTCCCGCACAGGGAATCGCCCAGCTGCGATACACCGCTTTCAGTCGGTTCATGACTCGCGACAGGTCTTTGACGATAGTCAGGTAACTTCGGGACAACTCCCGCAGCATCCGCACGCCGGTCTCGCCATGGTAGACCGGGTTGAGTTCATTGCCGCGTAACAACTCGGCCAGCTTGCGGGCATCGATCCGATCACTCTTGTTTCCGTCCTTGAGCAACGCGTTCTTCCGTGGATTGCACACCACTAGCTTGTCGACGTGAGGGTTCAGCAGATCGTACAGCCAGACCGACCAGGTTCCTTCTTCGAAGGTCACCGACAAAGTTCCGCGCAACCCGGCAAAGAACTGAAGAATCGTCGCCGCTTCGGTCTCCAGAATGGACTCCATCACTAACTTACCCGTGGAATCCATCACCGCGACCACGATGGTTGCTTGATGAACGTCCAGCCCAATATACTTTTCACTGTTCATAGGGTGCTCCTTTTCGTAGGTGGTGTTGCGAACAATCACAACCTACTCCAAGAGGGGCGCCCTTTTATAATGCGGTTTCGACAGTTATGCTTTAACGCTGGCGTAGCCTGTGCGAACATGGGGTTGTGCCAAAGGAGCTCATTCGCGGGATTATCAAGGTTGTTGCCGGAATTGCTGCTGTAGTTTTTATTCTCGCTCGATTCACGACGAATACCGAAGTGCTTCTCTTCGTGGGTTCAATCGTCGTGCTTCTCGTTTGCTTCGGTCTATTGAAGCTCTTAGAGGGCGATGATCAGAACACTGGCTACTGGCCCCGTGACCCGAAGCAATGATGCGCCGGGTTCTGAGCGTAACGGCCTGTTTTCGTCAACAATGCCAACGAATCGAGCCACAGCCTCACGGGCATGGCATCTGTCCATTCCTGAAGCGGTCTAGATCGAAGCCACACCCCCACTCGATTCGCGCTCGGCGGTCCAGTTCTTTCAGGTAAACGGGATCGGAGCGATATTGTTGCCAGTCGGGTTGCGCCCACGACAAATTCTCGCCGAGATAGAGCAGCGCGTCGCTGTAGTCGCCTGCGTAAGGAGGCACGGTCGGGACTGATGCGGGCGGGTTCCATTCCGCGTCAGAATTTCTCTTGCTTTGATCAAGGAGCAGAACGTACACGGTTCCGGGGTGCTTCCGCTCGACCAAAATTGTAGTGTTGGGATCGCGTGCGGGATCAGCGCTTTTGCTGACATGGCTGCCGCCCATGATTATTAAAGCCTTGCGGTTGTGCGCGAGAACCTGTTCATTGATGACTTCAGCGAATGACGGATCGTTTGGTTGATAAGACTCCCACTGCTCATGGGTCGTGACCATCGTCCAGTCAATCGGTGAGTCACCAGCAAGGACACGTATACGATGCGCTCGCGGTAGACCCCGGTTAGCATCCCGAACCGCCTTTAGCAGTTGTGCGTAGACAGGTGATTCAAAAGCGAAAACTTTTGTGGTGTTGCGCCAAACGCGTTGAAGGTCGGTGAGAGGAACTTCCTCTCCATTAACGTACCTATCGAGGATTGGCTGGGAAAGCCGGGAGCCGAACTCGATCACAATGTCATTTACCTTTCTCTGAAACCCGGTGTCCCTCACCAACGACACATAGAAATCACCAGCCTCTCGCAACGAGTGGCCCTCTCCAATGGCAACGATAGGAAAATGGTCAAAAGCGTCGACAATGCCCCGAACCGCGTTTTGTGCATTTCGTTGCGTGGTCCCGGTGCCTAGCGCAACCTGAGTTTTTTTCAGCACTACTTCTGCTGTACGGTTGTCGCCTTCTTTACTCTTGAGGTGTAAAGATCCCGTCATCTCCTGTCCAACGGCTTTCAGGTCGTAATTGAACTTCCACTCACCGCTGGTCAGCTCAAAAGTTACGACGTCATTCTCGATACTTCCGTTCAGGATCGCATACTGCTCAACGGCATCGGGGCCTCCGCTACCCGTTAGCTTCTTTCCATCCTGTTTGAGAATGAAGTACTGAGGTTCTTTGTGGTCGCTTCCGGGCACGCTGAAGGTTCCGGTCCATGTACCTGATACATCTGCAGCCATTCCACTCACGGTCAGCAACAGCACTGCCGCAATCCTATTCATAATGCGGGTGATTCTAAACCCGTTTCGACCGTGCCACACAATGGTTGTCGTAACATCCCTGGTTACACTAATTGACCGCCGACCGGGATCTTGAGCGGTAACGCTGATTTTCGACAACTACACTCAAGCTGCGTGCTACTTCGAGCGGTTTGATTTCCTTTTTCTTTTCTCCATCTCGGCCTGCATCGTCGCTGTCATGCGGTCCAAGGTCGGCTGGAGCTGTTGCGGATCGCGGATGCAGCTGAGGAAAAGAAGCCGGCGGTCCCCGGGAAAAGTCTGTCCACCAAACTGGTGGTACTCCTCGGGCAACGGTGGACCGCCTGGAGTTCCCGCCGGAGGAACGACGGCCGGGAGTTGGAATGCATACATGCTGCCGCCCGCCAGAGCTTGGTGTGGAAAGCGCAGGAGCCAAAGGCAGTTGTGACCGTCCTCAATCATGTTCGCGGAGACCACGGCCCACTGGCCGCCATCCTCTGCAACCGGCTGCTGGCAGTTCCAGAACTGCGCTTCGGGAACGTACACTCCGGGGTCCGAAAACCCGTACTCATCGACCAAGACGTGTTTCAGGCCGTGCTGCTGTACGAAGTCCTCCACTTCGGGAAGAGCCTGGCTCCAGTCGAGATTGGAATCGCTTACCAAAGCGTAGCCGGGGCGGCCGGCGCTCAACGAGTTCAAGAAAGGAAGATAGTAAGGGTACGCCCGCAGGGCTGTTACCACCGACGCCAGAGCCAATGCGACGGTCAGCCAGACGAGGGGGCGGGCGGCAGGCCAAGCCGAGCGTCGCAGCGATTCCAGCGTGCGCGGAAGTGGCGCCAGCAAGAGCACCAGCAGCGCCAGGGGAACTGAGAAGTGGCGGATGCTGAACTGGATTCGGCTCAGTATGCAGGCTCCGGTGAAGACCACGAGCGAGACCCACACCGCTCGCCAGTGCAACTCCAGCCCTTTCGGTACGACTGCGAGTTGCACCGAGCGACGCTTGGCCACGAAGCTGACCATCAGCGCAAGAAGCAGCAAAAGGAGGAAGGCGAGGGGGGATTTCAGCAAGAACACCACCGGAAAGTAAAACCACACGCCATGCGGATAAGAATGACCCAGAATGAAAGCGGGCGGCTTCGCGGTAATGGCGAACAACGCCAAGCCACGCAGGAAGATCCAGGGTGGCATGAGCATTCTGCGAAGCAGCAGCGCTGCCGCATTGTGTCCAAGGAAGGACAGGGAGTCGGTGGGCTCATTCCACGAGAGAACAAAATAAACGGCGTAAACCAGCAGTGCGGCAAATACGATGCCCTTGGTGAGACTCCACCATCGGATACGCCGCCATGCGCGGAGTTCTGCTTTGTCTGCCGGCTGTTCGGGGCCCGGACGCCAGCGCAGGCTAAGGATGAATGCGGCGAAACAGAAAAACAGAAGTCCGGCAGAAAACTTGGAAAGCAGCGCCCCGCTGAAGGCAAGGCCGAACCTCAGCACCGTCCCGCGCGATGGGGACCTCCACATACTGGCAAAGGTCCACAACGTCAGGACAGCAAACAAGGTGATTGCGATGTCGGTTAAGACCAGAGGCCCGAACGCGAGCATGACAGGCATAGTGGCATAAGCGCACAGGCAGAGCAGCCCACCCCATGGATCACCCAGGCGTGAGCCATAGGCAAAGATCACAATCCCCAGAACCAACGTCAGACACAACATGGGTAGCCGTGCCCAGAAGACGGTCGCGATAGGGTCATTCCACCGAGCGATCAGCCAGTGGCCGAAGACCCATTCACCGAGCATCTGTTTAAACAGTCCAAGGCTGAACGTCCACGATACCTGGGAATAGTCGGCGTGCACACCGCGAACGACCAGCGGCACCGCGGCCAGCACCTTCGCCAATGGGGGGTGTTCCTCGTTCATCCGCATGTCCAGCTTCTGCAGATAGCTCACACCCGCCCCGATGTGCGCCACTTCATCAATGGTGATGGATTCGCGTCGCGCGGCCCCACCGGCAAGCAGAGCCATAAGAGCAAGGAGCAGAACCACGCCGGCCGGAACAATCCTTGATGATTGTGTCTTCAATTCGTGTCAACGTTCAGAACCCACTATCATAGCTCGACACCCGCAGACCAGGATGCTTGCGTCTCTGTTGCTGGCGCAAAATCCCCGTTACACTCAAAACGTTGGCGGGGGATGGAGCGACTCCTGTTCTCGCGCGCCCGCCTTGAGGTCGCGCCCTTCCCGGTTCGGTTCGATTTCGGCGGTGCGATTGTTGACCGCGCTTTATTTCTTTCGCTCTCCGGGCTCAGGTTATCGCGGGGCTTGACGCCCACGCTTTCAAATAAAATGGGAGCGAGGCTTTTTCAGCAGCCTGTCTCGGGCGGACGCCACGAGCGAAACTTCTAGTTGGGAGTTCAGGCGTCCGTAAACGCTGCGGCCCGATAGATCTGGGCCGCCGGACAGCAGGGGGCGGCTGTCCCCACATGGATCGGTTCGATCTGGCCACTTTCAAATGGGAATGAAGGCGGAGAGCTGATAACCAACGTCCAAACAATCACTTACGTCGTTTGATCAAGCAACAGTGAAAAACCCCCAAGCTTCGGGGACCCGTCAGCCGAAAGCCGGACGTTTATAATCTCCCTTCCTCACCAGGAATAAAGGACTCCATTGGCTCTCGACGAGAATATCTACAAACTGCGGCTTGAGAAGTTGAAGCAGATTGAGGCGCTCGGCCAGCCCGTTTACCGCACCAAGTACGAGTTCACCCATACTGTCGAGCAGATCCTGGCTGACTACTCACCGAAGTCTGCCGAGGAACTCGACCAGGCGCGCGTCAATGTGCGCGTCGCTGGACGCATCATGGCGATCCGCCTCATGGGCAAAGCCGGATTCGCCCACATTCAGCAGGAAGGCAAGAAGCTGCAGATCTACGTCAAGAAAGACGCGGTCGGCGACAAAGGATTCGAGCTCTACAAACTGCTCGATCTCGGCGACCACATCGGCGTCAGCGGATATCTGTTTCGCACTCGCACCGGCGAACTCAGCGTGCACGTCGAAGAGATCACATTCCTCAGCAAAGATCTGCTGCCTCTGCCCGAAAAGTGGCACGGCCTGACCGACGTCGAACTCCGGTACCGGCAACGCTACGTCGATCTGTTCATGAATCCCGAGGTGCGCGAAGTTTTCCTGAAGCGTACAAAGATGATCCAGTCGTTTCGTCGCACCTTCGACATGCATGGATTCGTTGAGGTCGAAACGCCGATGATGCAGCCCATCGCCGGAGGAGCGGTTGCGCGTCCATTTGTCACGCATCACAACACGCTCGACATGGATCTTTATCTCCGCATCGCGCCCGAGCTCTATCTCAAGCGCCTGGTCGTCGGTGGCCTCGATCGCGTCTACGAGATCAATCGCAACTTCCGCAACGAGGGGCTGGGATGGCGCTGGAATCCCGAGTTCACGATGCTCGAGGCGTATCAGGCCTACACGAATTACGAAGGCATCATGAATCTCACGATGGAGTCGATCACCGAAGCTGCCATCGCGGTAAACGGAAGCCCGAAATCGAAATGGACGCGAGTTGAGGACGGGAAAGAAGTTGTCGAAGAGCTGGATTGGTCGAACTGGCAGCGCATGACTATGCGCGAAGCGATCATCAAGTTCTGGCCCGAGGGTTCGGGCGCGAAGCCGGAGATGTGCGAGTTCGCGACCAGTGAAGGCGTGAAGAAACTAGTCGAGCGTTTCAACGCCGGGCACTCGCACACGGCGTACGATCCGGCCGCTCCGGCAGGGAAGAACATCGCTGCGCTTTTCGAGGCCGCAGCAGAAGAGCATCTGATGCAGCCGACGGTGATCTACGAATTTCCGACGGCCGTTTCGCCGCTTTCCAAGCAGAAACCGGACGAGCCCGACTGGACCGAGCGCTGGGAGATTTTTGCCGGCAAGATGGAGATCGCCAACGGTTTCAGCGAACTCAATGACCCCGAGGATCAGCGCCGCCGCTTCGAAGCGCAGTTGAAAGAGCGCGAGCGCGGCGATGAGAAGCTCACCAGATGGACGAGGACTACATCCGAGCGCTGTCTTACGGCATGCCGCCAGCCGGCGGCGTTGGCATCGGCATGGACCGCGTGTGCATGCTGCTGACAGATCAGCACACGATCCGCGACGTGATTCTGTTTCCGCTGTTGCGGCCGGAAAAGGCTTCAACCGCCGAGGCCGCAGAGGACGCCGAGGAGAAGAAGAAGTGAAGAAGCATAAATGTAAGCCGTCGCTTTCTTAAGGCTTTAGCCCCTGAGGGCTCATTACCCGAGCGCTATTAACCACCAGGTACCTAACAATGCACTGTTACTAGTGCATCCCCCGTCCCATACTTTGGCATAGATTTTGGGCTCTGTATTGGCAGCGCTGCCGTAGTGTCCGGGAACCCTTGCGGGACACTGGGTCGGTAGCGCTTTGCCGTCTCTGGCCGACCCCAAAAGGGGAACCGAAATCCATCGGACCGCCAATTAGCTACTGGGTCTTAGCTTTGCTTTTTTCTCGGGAGCCGTTCGCGGTGGAACGTAAGCTGGCTGGTCCACGCCGAAATTCGTGCTCAAGTAGTCGACCAGCGGATCGTGGTCACCGCCGTCAACGACTGCTCC
This sequence comes from Terriglobia bacterium, assembly GCA_963823085.1. GTDB lineage: Bacteria > Acidobacteriota > Terriglobia > Terriglobales > Acidobacteriaceae > Sulfotelmatobacter. Next base: position 90,292 of record CAWGKF010000001.1, read on the forward strand.
CCACTTGATCATCTTGTCGACTTCCTTGGTCCATGCCGCTTTGCTGAGGCGCTGCTGCAGGATGATCCGCGCCTCGTGACACTCGGTGCAGGCGGTTGTTGCCTTGGCTTGCATCGACCCGGGAGGCGATGTCTCCGAAAACCCGACTGGCGGCGGATTTTGCAGACTCATGATCACATGTGGCGGCTTCTGGTCCTGTGCCCAGAACGTCAAGGCAGCCAGCGCCACAACTGCGACCGTGAGGACAAAACGAGACATTCGGTTATGCGACATGGATCTTCACCTGATCGATAGCGTTATAGAGATATCCACTCGGATTCCAGGCCGGAGTTTCTGGCTGAATGCGACCATGCGTATCGGTCGCGCGTGACAAGATCGTGTAGTCGCCCTTCTTCGCCGCGAACTCGCGATGCCACAGCCGCCAGGCATAGCGCGCCTGTTCTTGGCCGAGCGTTGCGGGAGCCCAGGTTGAACCGCCATCGATCGAAATCTCAACCTTGGCAACATCGGCTTCGCCCGCCCACGCGGCGCCTTGCACCACGATTCTGCCGGATTTCAATGACGATCCATCGAGCGGACCGGAAATCACGGACTTTACGTTCAACGCCGTTAAGGGATGCGTATCTTCTGGTTTGACTGCGTCGCCGGGTTTGACCGGCTGATTGGGGAAGCGGTAACCGGGGCTCATGAAATTGCCAACAAATTCCGCGTCCAGCACTTTAACTTCACTAAGCCATTTGCACGACGCGGCGCCAATCCAGCCGGGAACCAAAGCTCGCGCGGGGAACCCATGATGCTTGGTCAGAGGCACTCCATTCATGTGAGTGGCGATTAGTGTGTCAGCGTCCAGCGCCTTTTCAATCGGGATGCTGCGAATAAATGGAGGAACTCTGCCCGGGACTTCGTCGAGCCCATGGAACATCACATGCTTGCCAGAGGACTTGACGCCAGCACGCTGCAGCACATCGCGGAGGCGAGGTCCGGTGAATTTCGCGGTACTGACGGCTCCTTTGCCCCACTGAATTCCAGGGACTTGAGGACGCTGAAGACTGCGTCCGTTGCCGGCGCACTCAAGGGTATTGACCACGGAGTGCGAGTCAAATTTTACGAGCTCGGATAAAGAAAGGGTGATCGGCCTTTCCACTTCGCCACCGACGGTCAGACGCCATGTAGCGGCGTCGAGTTCGCTCGGTTCGTGCATGTGATTTCGCACGAAGAAGTGAGGCACCGGAGTCAGCCACACATTCAAATATTCGACTGGCGTTTCCAGGTCGAAGAAACGGGCGGAGCGAACGATCATTCTGTCTTCGCCAGGCAAGTTGATCGTGCCGCTATCTGGAAGCTGGGCCCGAGATAGCAGAGGACTGGCGCCCATGGCGAGTGCGGCTGCAGATATCTGTTGGAGGAAAGTGCGTCTTGAGTTCATAGGACCCGTCGTTATGCAATTTTAGGCAAGCGGTTGAAAGGTTAACACCGTCGGCCCGGAAAGGAGAGAAGCCAAAACCGGACCGACGGCGATTCTGAAGGAACATCCCTTCAGAAGTTTCAGTACACGATTACCAACTAGAAGATGTAGATGGTGTCAAACTGCAAGCGTTCGAGCCATGGCTCAGTGCTCGCCAGCGGACGGCCGACCAGTGCGGTGAATCCCAACTGCACGTTTCTGTCGAACTGATAAAAGAGGTCGAAGCGGTGCTGGGAAACGTTGGTGCCCTGGCGAATGTCGCTGTAGTTGAAGTTGCCCAGAACGGCCTCGCGCTCGATATAGATGCGAGTGTACCCAATCTGGAAATCGTGTTTTTCCTGCAGGCGTCCGACTCGTCCTTCAGCCCAGTACCCGCGGCGCTGGTGCGAGTTGCAGGGCGCATTCAGAGCCTGCTTGTAGGTTGTAGTTGTGGTATTGGCAGGTGCCGCGACGATGTTGGCCAGGTTGCCGCAGGCTTCGGTGTTCTGGACGTAGTCCCCGACAAATGACACGGGGAACCGTGCATTGCCGGTGTCGATGTCAATCTTCGCAAGGTTGTCGAACAGCCCGAACTTCGAGGCGAACTGGGCATTCGAGATTGTCGAAACGCCCGTCGGATACGCCTTACCGCCGATGGTGATAACGGTGGTGGCCGTGGTGGTGTAGGTGGAATCCTGCACCGGATTACCCGAACCAAGGGGGAGCAGTCCGGTCAGCGGCGTCTGCGGATTCTTGCTGCTTGCTTTTGCAAGAGCGTAAGCGACAGAGTCCGCACCGCGGAAGTCGTAGTATCCAGAAAATGCGCTCAGTGTGACGGACGGGCCAAGGTGCCATAAAGTCTGCAACTGGCCGCCATAGGTGATCTGCTGAGAGAGGCGTTTGTCGGTGGGGGCAGTTCCGGCGACTTCCGCGAATGGAAGCTGGAACCCGACCAAGGTGATTTTCTTCAACACGGGAGTATCCACCTTAAATCCGAGGGTTTCAGCTGCTCCTTCGGGATTCAGATCCTTGTCCCATGTCAGTTCGGTGTTGAACCAGGGATAGCGGAACTTTCCGCCCACGAGAGTGAGGTTCTTGAAACGGTCTGGAGTAAATTCGACGAAAGCCTGATCAAGCGCCACCGGCTTACGAGAATAGAAACCTGTAAGCGTTTGGTTGGTAGTTGTGGGGTCGTTGATATCGCCGCTGGCTAGCGTGATGCCAGTTCGGAATTGTGAACCTAATGTGGCAAGCGCATTGAAGCGCACGCGAATCCGCGCTCGCATGCGGTCCATGGACTCATCGCTAGGCCCGCCAAAGAAGGGCTCACCGCGAAGGCGAACGTCACCACTAAACGAAATCGGGCCGAGTCCTTTGATTTGCCGTTCCAGATTACGGATACGCTCGTCGGAGCTTCCGGCCTGGACGGTTTGAGCCTGGGACACATTTTGTGGCGGAGCAGAATCTGCCTGGGAAGTCGCGGGGGGCGCAGGAGTGGAATCCGGCACAGCCGCAACTGGAGTGGCCGTGGCCACGACTGCGTGCGCTTCCGCCGGCACCGGAGTTTCAGTCGGAGCTTTGCGGCTGGTCTCAAGGGCATCGATATGCTGCTGTTGCTGGCGCTGCAGTTGTTCGGTCAGTTTCTGGATCTGCAATTGCTGTGCCGCGAGCGCATCTTTCAATGCCTGCACATCAGCAGCAGTCACGGCGACTGGAGCCGGGGCCGGTGTCGGCGTGGCTGCAGGGGCGGCGTTGGCGGCTATCTGAGTTTGTGCCCAGGCTCCGGCGCTTAAGGCCGCGAGAGCGAGAGCAGTTCGTAGGGTGCTATTCGATTTCATGGAAGTACAGTCCTCTCCTTTTGAGTTGTGTTCGACAGCAAGTACTTGGGGGAGACACAGGAAGCTGAACGCAGCAAATCGTCCTGCGTGGCCTCTCGGTTTGTTTCTCGGAGGCGCAGGCGCCTAACTGGAACCAGCGTCCGAGAGTTACAGCACTATTACAATTAACTTACTAGAGATTAACAACGAACTTTGGGACACCTTTGTTAAAAGCTCGTGAATCTCAGGTAAGCTAACGGGTAAGAATCGTTCTTAAGTGGCGGGCGTCAACCCCCACTTGTTTTGCAGATGTCGTTCCATTCCTTTGAATACGATTCCATCGACGAGGTAGCCGATCGCGATGATCAAGAGCATGACCGCGATGACCGCGCTCATGTCGTTGAGATCGCGGCCCATCATCAGTACCTGACCAAGGCCGAGACTTAGATAAAGCATTTCAGCTGTGATAAGGGATCGCCAGGCGAAAGCCCATCCTTGCTTCAAGCCAGAGACGATGAACGGCAGGCTGGCCGGCAAGAGCACGTACCAGAAGAGCTTGAATCCTTTAGCGCCAAGGTTACGTCCGGCCTGGCCGAAGATCTTTGGCATTTGCTTGCGGCCGTCTTCCATGGCGAGGGTGACGGAGAGAAGCGATCCCATGATCACGACAAAAAGAATTGCATTCTGATTCAGGCCAAACCAAAGCAACGCAAGCGGCCACCAGCAGATGCTCGGCAGACTTTGCAAGCTAACCAGCAGACCGCCCATCGTTTCTTCCAGAAACTTATTGCTGGCGACGCCGAGGCCGAGCACCATCCCGAGAATTACGGAAATGCCGTACCCAATGAGGACGCGCTCCATGCTGACGCGGATCGCGATCCAGTACGTGTGATCGGCGAAGCCGGCGTAGAGAGCTTGGGCGACGCCCCATGGCGTGGGGAAGAGATAGGGCGGCCAAATCTTCAGTTCGGCGAGCAGCGTCCATAGTCCGAATAGCGCGCTATAGAAGATAAGGTAACGGGCGGCGCGTTTCATGCTTTCAATCCCGGCTCGATTTTGGGCTTGATCCCATTTCTGTATTCCGCTTCAAGCGAGCGGTTGGTCTCCTCGCGAAGTTCGTCGAGTACGGCGCGAGCGGCGAGAGCGACATCGGGATCTTCCAGGCTGCGAGGGCGGGGAAGTTCAATCGGGAAATTCGCTTTTCACGCGGCCGGGACGGAAGGTGAGAAGGACGACACGATCTCCGAGGCGTACGGCTTCGCGCACGTTGTGCGTGACGAAGATGATGGTGCGGCCAGTCTCGCTCCAAATGCGTTCCAACTCGTCGTGAAGCAGGTCGCGCGTTTGAGCGTCGAGCGCCGCGAAGGGTTCGTCCATGAGGAGAACATCAGGTTCACTCGCAAGCGCACGGGCAATGGCCACCCGCTGCCGCATACCTCCCGAGAGCTGATGGATGTAGCTCTTCTCGAACTTCGCTAGGTGAACCAGTTGCAAGTAGTAGTGTGTCTTCTCTTGCCGCTCGGCACGAGGGACGCCCTTCATCTTCATGCCAAATTCGACGTTCTGTCCGACGGTCAGCCAAGGGAAGAGGCCATGATCCTGGAAGATCATGATGCGGTCCGTGCCCGGTCCCTGCACGGGCGCGCCGTCGACGAAGATCTGTCCCGAAGTCTGCGATTGCAGGCCAGCGATGAGGTGCAGCAGAGTCGACTTGCCACATCCGGAGGGGCCGACGATGCAGACGAACTCTCCCGGCCGGACTTGCAGGTTGATGCGATCGAGTGCCAGCAGGCGCTCGCCACTTTGCGTGCGATAGCTGAGGCAAATATCGCTCAGCCCGACCTTCGGAATCTGAATTGATAGACCACGCTCTTTCTGGCCAACCGAAACCGGGCCGAGCCGGGTGCCCAGAGACGTCAGGCGAGTGTCCGCCGGAAGTGGGAATCGGCGTGCCACGCTTTGTGCGTTTGTGCTCATTGAATCGCCTTTCGTTTTTTTTCTGCGAGTACTTCGTTCAGGAGCGTCAGATCATAGAGTTTGCTGAGGTCGGGCATTTGCCGGCCCAGAAATCCATCGTCGAAGGCCTGCTGCGCGGCCGTCATCAGTGCGGTGTGGAGCGGGTTGTACGTCACCTGCATGCGCGAAAAGGCTTCATCGAGCACATCGGTGGGCAAGGACTTGCCGGTTTCACGCCGGATTTGCTCGTTCAGCAATTTCCTGGCTTCCGTCTGGTGGACATTGATCCAGTCGGTGAGTTCGACGTGTGCGCGGATCCAATTCTTCACGAGATCGGGGTGAGCGTTGAGGAACTTCGTATTAACGACCAGCAGGCCGATGACAAATTGCCCATCAGGCCAGAGGGTTCGTTCGTCGACGAAGAGACGACCGTTGCCTTCATGGATAAGGCGCGTGGCCCACGGTTCGGGAGCCCACGCGGCGTCGAGATCTTTCTTAAGGAAGAGGGTCAACTGATCGGGATTCGCCATGGGAACGATCTGTACGTCCCCGCCTTTGTCGTTGGTCTTCAGTCCATTCTTCTTGAGCCAGTTGCGCAACGCTACATCTTGCGTGTTGCCAAATTGCGGTGATGCGACGCGTTTGCCGTGGAAGTCTTCCGGTTTATTGATGCCGGCATCGTTGCGCACGATGAGAGAAGCGCCGCCGCTGGCAGCGCCAGCTACAACCCGGAGAGCCTCTCCGTTGGAGCGAACGTAACCATTGATCGCAGGATTCGGTCCGACATAGGTCATGTCGATCGCGCCCGCGAAGAGCGCCTCAATCGCAGAAGGCCCGGCATTGAAGCTGGTCCATTGGATTTTGACCTGCGGGCCCATGGCCTTATCGAACCATCCGTTTGCCTTGCCGACCATTGCCTGGGCATGGGTGACGTTAGGAAAAGCTCCGACGCGAATCACAGTGGGACTGGTCTGACACAGCGCAGCCGCTTCGAACGCGATCAACAACGCAACCGTGAGTAGGAGGCCCTTATTCACCCTCGTGGCCTCCGACTACCATCGGGAGGATGCTGGCCGAATCTTTCTTCGGGGACCTCGGGTGCTTGTTTGGTTTCGCGGAAGGTTCATCTTTGGCGACTAAGTCCGCGAGAGTCGTGCCATCGAGAATGCTGGCTGCGGCATCCCGAACATCGAGAAACACCTGGTAGAGAGCCCGCTGCGGAAGGTCGCGTTCAATGAGTTCCCGTAGCTGGTCGGCGTCGCCGAAAGGAGCGAGGGGACCGTCGATGAGGCGGATGACTTCGCTCAGAGGAATCTGCGAGGGATCCCGTCGCAAGCGATAGCCGCCTTTTGCTCCGCGGACGCTTTCCACCAAGCGGGCGTTCTTCAACTCCAGGAGAATCAATTCCAGAAACTTCTCCGGGAGTCCTTCTTCATAGGCGATTTCTCGAATTTTGATGGCGCCCTGCTGGAAGTGACGGGCCAGCATCATCATGGCTTGGAGTGCGTAAAGACCTTTTTGTGAAATCTTCATAGCGATGGCATTATTCCATAAAGTCGATATGTCTAATAGACTTTATTGACGTAAGCGACAAAGCAAGCCGATTTCCATTCCGGAGGCCGCGCCCCTGAAGGAAAATTCCCGGAAAATCAATTACTTAGGAGCAAATCGGAGGTATGCAGAAAGCTGCAATGTGAACAGGATTGCAGTTTTGTTCCAGAGAAGTGAATTGGTTTCTGTGGAAAAACGGTTGCAGTTTCTTGCACACGGCGCTAATGGCTGGAGATGCGAAGTATGATCACAGTCACATTATCGGGCCCGCCGCGATCGAGTGCGGCTTCGATCAATTTTTGACATGCCTTGGCGGGCGCATTGCTGTGGGCGATGCGCGAAAGTTGTTCTTCGCCAACAACACTCCAGAGTCCGTCCGTGCATAAGATCAACAGATCACCATCCTGCAGAGGGATGGGATGCTCAGGAATGTCAGGAGTGAGTTCGCGCCCGGATCCCAGAGCGGCGGTCAGGATATGGCGCTGCGGGTGAGTCTCGGCGTCTTCGGAGCGCACGATTCCGCTTTCAACCAGGCGTCCCACGTAGGAATGATCGTGAGTCAAGCGGGTAGTGCTGTCGCCTCGGATCAGATAGAGACGGCTGTCCCCGACGTGCGCAAAAGAAAGGTGTCCATCAACAATGGCCAAAGCGGTACAAGTCGTGCCCATACCGCTGAAGTGCGGGTGTTCGATTGCATAGCGCTGGATCGCCTCGTGAGCGGTTTGCAGCCCGGAACTTAAAACCAGTTGTGGATCATCGATGAAGTCGTGATCGTAGACATAGCGTACGGTCTCGACCGCGAGGCGGCTCGCTTCCTGGCCACCTTCGTATCCGCCCATGCCGTCGGCAACGATCGCGAGCCGGCCCTTACGGCGGAACTCGTCTTCGCTCTCCGGCTCCCAATACAAGTAGGAGTCCTCGTTATTCTCCCGTTGCAGGCCGACGTCGGTCAAACTCGCGGCTTCGAGGCCCGGTTTCGGATTCGTGGCATCAACCGGCATAAGAAAAACTTGTTAAGCGATCCGGCTTCAGATTATCGGCTTCGATAGGCAATTGAGCGAACAATATTGAAATCCCCGTTTAGGCCTCGGTCATTATAAGGGACGACCATCAGCCTGCAACCCGCTTCCACTTTTTCCGAATCGCTGCGCCGCACGCTCGAGAATTGGGTAGCCTATCACTTTTGGCGGCCGTTTGAACGTAAACGTATAATTTGTCCGCAAAAGAAAAAAGCCGCAGAAACAGCGGCTCTCTTCCACTGCTTACCTGGAAGACTCGACTATTTTGCAGAATGCTTGTCTTTATAGATGCGGTTGCTCATGCGATTGGATTCACGGTTGAGCTGGCGCTGATCTGCTTTGGTCAGATGGCCGTTGTCCGCAGCCATGTCTCTTTTTTCGTTGTTCTGTAGGCGCTGCTCACCACGTTCCAGGTGGGCGGTCTGTCCAGGAGTAAGGTGGCCATTCTTTACGCCGTTGGCGATGCGGTTCTGCTGGTTGGTTTCGCGGCCATTGATCTGGTTGACGCGCGGATGTCCTGGATCGACCTGGCCTGCGCCAGCGCCGGAAGTGTTGTCTTGCTGCGCAGCGGCGGAACCGAGGAACATCAGACCACCCACTGCAAGGACTGCGAGCGACTTGCTGATTGTGTTCTTCATGAGAGAGTGAACCCCTGCAGTGCAGTTTAGTTTTAGTCTCTGGGCGGACGCGCATTACAAAGGGGAAGGGGCCGTATAGCCAGAAAGTAACCATCCGCAGGTAACCAGCCGAAGAGGTTACTTTGACGTCGTCCAAGATTTCTTTTCCCGCCGACGCTAGGTTCGCAAAGCGGGCGATTTGGCAATGCCATGTACGGCGGGTTAACATCTTCGATTCCCTGAGGGCCCATTATGAGAATCGCTTCTGCGATAAGTACCACCTGTTTGCTTGTTACCTTCCTGACGTTGCCGTTCACTCGAACGCTTTCCATGGGACAGTCGTCTTCCAGCGGGGCAACTTCCTTGCCCAGCGAGATGCCGGAGAAGCTGGTGCCGGTGACGGATAGCTTCGACTACGTAAAGCGCGACGTGATGATCCCGATGCGCGATGGGGTGAAGCTGCACACGGTCATCCTCATCCCGAAAGGCGCGAAGAATGCGCCCATCTTGCTGACGCGCACTCCTTACAACGCGACCGCGCTGACGAGCCATGCGGCGAGTTCGCATCTTGGGCCGATTCTGAATGGATACGACAATGCACTGGAAGTGATTCTCGAAGGTGGATACATCCGGGTTGTGCAAGACGTCAGAGGCAAGTACGGCTCGGAAGGCGACTACGTGATGACGCGCCCGCTGCATGGCCCATTGAATCCGACGCCGGTGGACCATTCGACAGATACTTACGACACGATCGACTGGCTGGTGAAGAATATCCCCGAGAGCAATGGCAAAGTCGGAATCCTGGGAATTTCCTACGACGGGTTTCTGCCGCTGATGGCGCTGGTGAACCCGCATCCGGCGCTGAAAGTGTCGGTGCCGATGAATCCGATGGTCGATGGATGGATGGGCGATGACTGGTTTCACAACGGCGCGTTTCGCGAACAGAACATGCCTTACATCTACGAGCAGGAGGGCACACGCTCGAATTCGGAAATGTGGTGGACCGATCACTTCGATGACTACGACGCATTTATGTCGGCGGGATCTGCGGGCGAGTTAGGACGTCGCCACGGACTGGAGCAAGTGGGTTTTTGGCGCAAGCTGCTGGAGCATCCGAGCTATGACTCTTGGTGGCAGCAACAGGCCATGGACAAGATTCTTGCAGCGCAACCTTTGAAGGTGCCGATGTTGTTGGTCGATAGCCTATGGGACCAGGAAGACATTTATGGTGCTCCGGCGGTGTACAAAGCGCTGAAACCGAAAGATGCGAACAACGACAAAGTGTTCATGGTGATGGGGCCGTGGTATCACGGGGAAGAGATCGGCGACGCGAGCTCTTTGGGCGCGCTGAAATTCGGCAGCGACACCGGGCTGTATTTCCGGAAGAACATCTTGCTGCCATTTCTGAATCAGTACCTGAAGGATGGCGCGCCGAAGGCGAACGTGGCCACCGTTACAGCATTTGAGACAGGAACGAACACCTGGCGGAGCCTGCCGTCGTGGCCTGCAGGATGCGAGTCGGGATGCGCAGTGCATCCGAAGCCGCTTTATTTGGAAGCTGGGCTCAAAGCGAGCTTCGATGCGCCAAAGACCGGAGGGGCAGAGTTCGAGGAATATATTTCGGATCCATCAAAGCCGGTTCCATTTCGCTCACGGCCGATTCAGCCGGTTGGATACGGTGGCGAGTTCACCTGGTCGGAGTGGCTGGTGGACGATCAGCGCGAGGCCTCCGGACGTCCGGACGTGCTGGCGTTCGCATCGGATGTGTTGACGGAACCAGTAAAGATCAGCGGACAGCCGGTCGTGCATCTGATTGCCTCGACCAGCGGAAGCGATTCCGATTGGGTGGTGAAAGTCATCGACGTGTATCCGGATGAAGTAGCGGGGCAGCCGAAAATGGGTGGATATCAGCTGATGGTTTCGGCGGATATTTTCCGCGGCCGCTACCGCGAGAGTCTGGAAGCGCCGAGAGCTATTACGCCAGATAAACCTCTTCTCTATCGTTGGACGCTGCCCACGGCCAACCATGTGTTTCTGCCAGGGCATCGGATTATGGTGCAGGTGCAGTCGAGCTGGTTCCCGCTCTACGATCGGAATCCACAAACATTTGTGTCGAATATCTTTTGGGCAAAGCCCGGTGATTATAAGAAAGCTGTCCAGCGAGTGTTCCATTCACCGGCGGAATCAAGTTTTATTGAGTTGCCGGTCGCGGAGACGAAGTAAGTATTCGAGACGAAGTGAGTATTCGATACAGAGCAGGTATGAAGTAGGGATCCTTCGACTGCGTTTATGTTCGCATGCGCGAACGAAAACTTCGCTCAGGATGACAATCACAACATGAAGAAATGTTTCTTGGCTTTTCGCTTGCTTGCTTTTCGCCTTACCTCTGTTTGCGCAAGGCAAGCGGATCTGGATATTGCGCCCGACCGGAGAGATGGCGGAGTACGATCCCGCAACGTCTGCGGTGAAGCAGACAGTAAAGCTTCCGGCGGACGCTTTCAAAAATCCAGCGAATGTGGAAGTGAATCGGGCGGGGCAAGATCTTGTTCGCGCCTCTCATTTCCTTGCCTTTGTCGGACGAAGATGCGGCAGCGGCTCACAAGGTCTGGATCTGGAACGGGCACGCGCCTTCAACGATTGACCAGGGCATCGATCGGAAAGAGGAGAAGACCGGATCGAATGAGGCTGTCGCTGAATCTGCGCCCACAGCTTATCTCTCGGCGGACGGCGCGCATCTTTACTGGTTCGCGAATGAGGCGCGAAGGCTGCAGCGCGAGGATGTCGACCTATCTACGGTCACGACTTGGAAGGCGTGGCGGACCGATCTCACCGGCGCCGTGCGCGAGGACCTGGGATCGGTCAAGTTACCGGAATGCCGTTGTCCGACGGGATCGTGTGAAGAGAGTTGTCCTATCGGCATGGTTTGGATTCCCGCCGGCGGCGTCGACAAGTTTTTTCTGATGACGCAATTTGTCGCGGGCCAGACCGCGGCAGTTTACAAGGCGAGCGCACGCTATGACGAGGAAAGCGGCAAGTGGTCCGCGAAAAACTTACCGGAGCCACTGCAACGTGTGCTCGATGCTGACGCCAGCGGCGCTGCCATTGTCGAGGCGATTCCCGACACGGGCTGCTGTGGCTGGTCGAATCAGAGCAACGATCAAACTCTGGTTGTGGTGAACAGCAACATGATCATCGTGTTCGACGAGCAGGCTACGTATAAGAATCCGGACTACGATGTCAGTTTCTTCACCGCGAGCGCAAAGCTGTCGCCGGATGTCGCGCAGATCGCGATGACGATTGTCTCCACCGCGCAGCCGAACAAACCGATTCAATTGTCGGAACAAGGGCAAGCGAATCCTGAAGAATCGCAGAGGATTCGCAAGGCGTTGGCGGAGTTGCCGGCTGTAGTTGTGAAAAGCGTAGAGGACACTCCGAAGCAGATTGCATTCGTGCCGCACGCCACGCTCGTGGGATGGATCAGCCAAAAGGAATTGCTGATCATCGAAGATCATTTGCTGGTTACCTACAATATCTCGACTGGCACGCGCCGGAAAACGAACGTGCATGTCGAGGATGCCGCGCATGTGTTTCTGCGATAGCTAAAGCATCCCAACATTTCCTACTTCTACTTACGCATTTTCTTTTCTCTGGCCAGCCTGGTAGAGCATCCAACCGAAGCAATTGGCAGCCAGGACCACGAGAACGATCTTCATTGCGTACTTCCAGAGGCTTGCGACCGGAATAACAGGCACGACCGACAGGACCACAAAGAGGAGCGTCACGACAAAACCTGTGGCGCATCCCAGTTGGAGAAGAAATTTCGGACGAAGGCCCTTTTCTTTCGCCGAGATCAGCGGGATGGCGAACATCGTGAGATACGCGAGGCCGTAGAAAGTCCAGGCCCAGGTTTGCAGCAGGGCGAAGGACTCCTGACTGCTTACACCGGCGAGTACTCCGACACTTGCGGCTAACGCTACACCGCCCATGAACAGTATCGAGTTGACGGGAGTGCGGTACTTCGGATGCAGGGGTGTAAACCAGCGGGGCAGCAGATGGTCCCAGCCGGCGACCAGTGGCAGGCGCGAATTCGCGGAGAAGTAGAGGGTGTAGCTGGAGAGGTAGTTCAGCAGAAGCAGAAGTATGACGATCGACGTGAACGACTCCGTTGCACCGAACGCGGCGAATCCACGGGCCAATGCCTGAGGTACAGCTCCAATGACGTCGATCGCATCAGGAGAGACGAACGCGAGAATCGCGCTCGTCCCAAGAATGTAAAGCAGCGCGATGACAGGGGCAGTGAAGAGGATGGAGCGGGCGATGCTGCGAGCTGGATTGCGGGATTCTCCCGCAAAAATCGCAATGGTCTCGAAGCCAGAGAGAGCGCCGAAGGTCATTTTGCTGAAGACGCTGAGACTAAACAGCGACATCGACGGCAGGATCAGAGGAAGCGGGTGATAGGCGGGCAGACGCCCGCGCCAAACATGAACAAACGGCAAGACGATGAGACCCGTCAGAATAACAACGGTAAAAATGCTGCCGGTATTGCTGACCCACTTGCCGACGCGCAGGCCGTAGCGGGCAACGACCATCATGCCGGCGATCAGAGCGACGGAAGCCGCGATCAGCGCGGACTGGTTGTTGGCGATCCAGGCGGCGCGCGGAACGGCGTAGGAGACGTATGTTGTGGTAACGAGCGCAATCTGCGAGACCTGAATCGTCTGCAGGAGCCACATATTCCAGGCAGTCAGGAATCCTATGCGATCACTGAAGGCAAGCCGCGCCCATTCGTAGAGGCCGCCTTCGAGGGGCATGAGGCGATTCAGATGTGCGACGACGTAAGCGTGCGGGATAAAAAAGAGAACAATCGCGAGCAGCCACAGAACGACGTGAGACGGGCCGGCCTTCACGGCGGTTCCGAAGAATTCGGGAACGATGATGATGAGGATCTGGGCGAGAGCGAGATCGAAGATCCCGAGCTCGCGCCGCAGCGCACGGCCATGGGATTGAACCTCGTATTCTGCCTGGACTAATGTCGGGTTCGGAGTGGTAGACACGGTTTTCTCGGTCGGAGCCGAAATTCCCATTTCTCGCAATAGCGGCGAGAAACGGAGCACCCCTCGTTCGGTTTATGTCCAGCGTTCGTTTTAACGCCGCATTTCTTTCCTCACTCCTCGACTTCACGCCCCTAATCTTTATTTCTTCTCCGCTACCGCGGGTTTCAGCAGCAGGTCCTGATAATCGAAGCTGAAATCGGCCAGCGGAGAGACGGCAACCATCTTTGCGTTGTCGATCGAACCGTCGGGATTCAGCGAGAAGGTGATGAAAGCGTCTTCGATGGTACGCACGCGCCAGTGAGCCTTAAACGTGTCGTGCTGCCAATGTTGCAGGTCCCCGATCATTCCTGGTGTGTGGTCGAAGCTGATGGTCAATCCATTACCCTCATTGCGGATTGTGATTGGGCCGTACCACGCGTCCTTGTAACCGCCGGCGTATTTCTCCAGGGGCAGCGAAGGTTTGGAGTTGGCATCGCGGGCGCCTTCCGCCTTCTTCATGGTCTCGGCTGCGTCTTTCTCCTCGTCATCTTTCAGCTTCTTGAAGTTCGCAATCCAATCGGCGGGCGGTAGATGGAAGTAGTAATCGAACACGTGATAAAGGATGGAATCGAATGCTCCACCTTCCTCAGCGTTGGTGAGTACGACCACGCCCAGGTTTTCCTCCGGCACGAGCATCACGCGCGAGACGAATCCGCCAACTCCACCGGTGTGTCCGACAAGCTTCCGGCCATGATAGTCACGCAGTCCCCAGCCGAGTGCATAATCGGCAAAGTTCGCCTTCAGCGCGGCCAGAGGCGCTGGCGGTTCGCCGGTGGGAAGAATCGTCTGCGGCGTCCACATTTCTTTCGAGCGCTGCTCGGTGAACAGGTGCCCGTCGCGATCTACGAACTTGCCGCGATTGAGTTGCAGTTGCACCCATTTCGCCATGTCGGCAGCGCAGGAGTTGATCGATCCCGCAGGTCCCGCGTTATCGAGATCCTCGAGTGGAAGCACTTGCAGCTTGCCTTCTACACGGGAGTGAGGCGAAGCGTAATCGTCGCCAGCTTTGAAGAGTTTGTTGCTGGTAACAGAGTGGGTCATGCCCAACGGGCCGAAGATGTGGCCGGGGATGTAGTCGTCCCACGAGACGCCCGTCACGGCAGGTATAATTTGCCCCGCCGTCATATAGAGAAGATTGTCGTACGCATAATGGCTGCGGAAACTCGACTGCGGTTTCATGAAACGCAGTTTGTAGATGACTTCTTCGCGCGTGTAGGTCGAGTGTGGCCAGAACAGGAGATCGCCTTCGCCAAGGCCCATCCCGCTGCGATGCGTAAGCAGGTCGCGGATCGTCATCTCGTGCGAGACGTACGGGTCGTACATGACGAAGCCGGGCAGGCGCTGATAGACAGGATCGTCCCACGAGAGTTTGCCTTCGTCGACGAGCGTGGCGAGCGCAGCTGTCGTGAATGCCTTGGTATTCGAGCCGATGGCAAACATGGTGAACTCGTCGACCGGCGTCGGATCGCCAAGTTTGCGGACACCGTATCCCTTGGCTACGAGAATCTTGCCGTCTTTTACAATCGCGACCGCGATTCCCGGGACGTCGAACGTCTTCATGGAACCGGCGACGTAGGCGTCGAGATCGGGTGGGGCCGTGGAAACGGTAGAGGTCTGAGCGAATGTGGAAATAGTCAGAAGAAGGAGCAGAGACCCGACGGATTATCTGTTTGCAGTGCGAATCTGCCATGAAGTATTTTTCCTGAGGTACTGTTTTGTAATGAGAGGCGACGCGGAGATTAGAACACAGGAACCGACAATTTCCGAGCTGTACAAATGGTCCGGCTTCGTATAAAAACTCTCAAAGCGAAGAGCGCCGCGGGGCTCCGGACCAAACCTTGTATCTCAAGCCGACAACTCTGAATGAAGCGGTTTCGCTGCTGGCTTCCACCGGCGGACAAATCCTGGCCGGGGGCACAGATTTCTATCCAGCGCTGGGGGAGCGCCTGCCGCAGGGCGCTGTCGTGGACATCACTGCGCTCAAGGAGATTCGTGGGATTTCCGTTCAGGAAGACCACATTCGGATCGGCGGCCTGACGACCTGGACGGAGGTGATCCGAACTCCGCTGCCGCCATGCTTTGATGCTCTAAAGCAGGCAGCAAGGGAAGTGGGATCGGTGCAGATCCAGAACCGCGGTACAGTCGCCGGAAACCTTTGCAACGCCTCTCCGGCTGCGGATGGCGTACCTCCGCTGCTCGCCCTGGATGCAGAAATAGAGTTGGTATCCCTGGCGGGTAAGACGACGATTAGCCTTGGCAGAATTTCTGGTCGGCAATCGAAAGACAGTCCGCCGGTCAGATGAGGTCCTGGCGGCGGTGTGGATACCACGACATATCGAAAACGCGGCTTCGGCCTTTCTCAAGCTGGGCGCGCGAAAATACCTGGTGATCTCGATCTCGATGGTTGCGGCGGTGGTCCAAGCCGGGCCCAAGGGACGGGTAGCTGAGGCACGTGTTGCGGTGGGCTCGTGTTCTGCCACAGCCCGACGGCTATTTGACCTGGAAAAGGCTCTGGTGGGATGGCCTGCAAAGCCGGGGCTGGGGGCGACAATGGGCGAGAGGCACCTTTCACCTCTGTCCCCAATTGATGATGTTCGCGCTACGGCAGAGTATCGCCGCGATGCTTCTCTAACGCTGGTGCGCCGAGCACTGGAACTCTGTGTGGGGAGGCTCTAGTGGCGAGCGCCATTCTTCCCGACACAAATTTACTTACGTTCTCGGTAAACGGCCGCAGCTGTGAAGTGAACGTGCCGGGCGTGCGCCGTCTTTCCCGTGTGCTCCGTGAAGATCTCGGACTCACCGGCACAAAAGTTGGCTGCGATGCGGGCGATTGTGGCGCATGTACCGTGCTGTTGAATGGCGAACCTGTCTGCGCCTGCCTGATTCCTGCCGGACAAATCGCTGGATGTGAGATCACGACTGTTGAGGGATTGGCAAAGCGCTTGCCCCTGCTCGGGCGATTGCAGCAATCTTTTCTGACCCACGGAGCTGCCCAGTGCGGAGCTTGCACTCCGGGCATGCTGGTTGCGGCGACGGGCCTGCTGGAAAGAAACGCTTTGCCCAATGAGACCGAGGTGATGGACGCAATCGGTGGCGTGCTCTGTCGTTGCACTGGCTATCGGAAGATCATCAGCGCCATCATGGCGACGGGTGCGGGGGACGCAACTCCCACGACCTCCTGCGTCGCAACTGGAGCTGCGGTAGGGACCCGGTTGGTTCGCCTCGATGGGAAGAAAAAAGTAGAAGGCATCGAGATCTTCGGTGCGGACGAGATCCCCAGCAATGCCCTCGGCGTTCGTGTGGTTCGCTCGCCGTATCATCGTGCGCGATTTCAATTCGGGGATATCGGGCAGTTCGTTGCTGCTCATCCCGGAGTTGCTCTAATTCTCACGGCAAAAGACGTTCCAGGCATCGACTGTTACGGAGTCATTCCGCGCTGTGCCGATCAGCCGGTTTTTGCGCACGAAGAAGCGCGCCACCGCGGAGAAGCAGTAGCGGCGATCGTGGGCGAGCCGCAGGTGCTCGAACAACTCGATTTGTCCGAATTCCCGGTGCGCTGGGAAGAACTGCCGGCAATTGAAACGATCGGTGACGCGCTCGCCCAAGGCGCATCTCTGATTCACGAACATCGTGAGGGGAATGTGCTGGTCCGCGGCCGCGTAGTCCGCGGGGACGTCGAACGTGCGTTGGCGGAGGCCGACGTTTTGCTCGAAGGCGAGTATGAGACCGGATTTGTCGAGCATGCCTATATCGAACCCGAGGCAGGCTTCGCGCGGCGGGTCGGCGACACGATCGAGGTGCAGGCGTGCACGCAGTCTCCTTACATGGATCGCCATGACATCGCAAAAATTCTCGGGCTTGCGCCTGAGAAAGTTCGAATTATTCCGACGGCTGTTGGCGGCGGCTTCGGTGCGAAGCTCGATTTATCCGTCCAGCCGTTCATCGCGCTGGCGGCCTGGAAACTCGATCGTCCTGTGCGCATGGTCTATTCGCGGACCGAGTCAATCGTCTCGACCACCAAGCGACATCCCGCACGCATGCGATTACGTGCGAGCGCGACTCGAGACGGAAGAATGACCGCGCTCGATTTCAGCGCCGACTTCAACACTGGCGCCTATTCTTCCTGGGGACCGACCGTAGCCGGGCGCGTTCCCGTTCACGCCTCGGGGCCATATGTTGTGCCCCAATTACCGGGCGGTGACCCGCGCGGTGCACACCAATATTGTTCCGGCTGGCGCATTCCGCGGATTCGGAGTGCCCCAGGCGGCCATTGCACAGGAACAGATCTACGACGAACTTGCCGAGCGCGTTGGAATGGATCGCCTCGAGTTCCGCATTCTGAATGCGCTGAGCAACGATACGCCAACGGTAACCGGACAAGTTCTCGGCGAAGGCGTTGGCATTCGTGCGTGTTTCGAGGCTCTGCGGCCGAACTGGCAGGCTGCGCACAGCGAAGGCCACGGAATTCAACGCAGTCTCCAAAGATTCTTTGCGCCAGGGCGTTGGAGTAGCAGGTATGTGGTACGGATGCGGCAACACTTCATTGCCTAATCCGTCCACCGTGCGTATCGGATTGAAGCCCGATGGCTGCATCGCTCTGCATCAAGGTGCCGTGGATATCGGTCAGGGATCGAATACCATCGTGACGCAGATTTGCGCGGATGCCGTGGGCGCTCCCATCACACAATTCGATCTCGTTTCAGGCGACACGGCCATTACGCCAGATTGCGGCAAGACATCCGCATCACGCCAGACGTTCGTTACCGGCAAAGCTGCTTACAAGGCTGGGCGCAAACTGCGCGAGACGATTCTGAAACTCGCGGGCGCGTGCAAATGCGGAGTCATCGAATTTGGCAAACATAGCGTGACCGTCGTAGAAAACGGAGAGAGGCACGTGGTCGACCTGAACACGTTGCCGCTCGACCAGTACGGTTATGTCATCACCTGCGAAGAGACCTTCGATCCGCCGGTCACTCCGCTCGATGAAAACGGGCAGGGAACTCCGTACGCAGTTTACGGTTTCGGCGCGCACATGGCCGAGATCGAAGTCGACGTCGAGTTGGGAACGGTGCGCGTTCTGAAAGTGACGGCCGCGCATGACGTCGGAAAGGCAATTAATCCTACGCTGATTGAAGGACAGATCGAAGGCGGCGTTGCCCAGGGCCTGGGCATGGCCTTGATGGAGGAATTTTTTCCCGGCAAAGGCGAGAACCTGCATGATTATCTGATTCCATCGGCTGGTGACGTGCCCGAGGTGGAATCCATATTGATCGAAGATCCATCATCGATCGGTCCGTTTGGCGCGAAGGGAATCGGAGAGCAAGCCGTGATTCCTACCGCGCCCGCAATTCTGAATGCGATTTACGACGCAGTTGGGGTACGCATTCACCGCGTTCCTGCGACTCCTGACCGCGTGCGCGCAGCCATCCTTGCCAAGGTCAGCGGAGGTGCGCGTGGCTGACGACGCGATCCGCTGCGACGCATGCCCCGTGCTCTGCTACATCAAGCCCGGACGCACTGGTTCGTGCGACCGCTACGGCAATCAGAACGGCAAGCTAGTCCGCCTCGATCCGCACGTTGTGCTCGACCGCGCCGTGGAACGCGGCGAGTCGGTCGTCCCGTTCCTCGAACGCAATGGCCAGTGGGATGGAACTCTGCTCAGCCACGGCGAAACATTTGTTACCGCAATCGGTGCTGGGACAACCTATCCCGACTACAAGCCAGCCCCGTTCATCATTTCATCGCAGGTGGAAGGCGTCGACATGGTCACGGTTGTGACCGAGGGCATTTTTAGCTACTGCGGCGTGAAGGTGAAGATCGATACCGACCGGCATCTGGGCGCCGAATGCTGCACCGTGCGTTCGCAGGGAGAAGCCGTAGGCCACGTCACCACCAGCGAATACGGATCACAAATGCTTTCGCTCGGCGGTGTGCGCCATCTGACTGGCGGTAGTCGTCAGGAAGGAACGGCAACGTGCGATGCGCTTCTGAATCTGTGCAACGGGAAAGCTGTCGAGCTCGCGATTGATGACGGGGCTACCGTCGTTGTCGAGGCAGGGAAGCCGCCGATCGTCGACGGCCAGCAGGAAGAACGCATGCGCGTCGGCTGCGGATCGGCCACCATCGGAATGTTCGCCAAGCAATGGTTCGACAAGGTCGACGAAGTGGTGGTCGTCGACGATCACATCACCGGCGTGCTCTCCGAACATCAGGCTGGCAAGTTGTTGGGCGTACGCGAGACTGGAATCAAGTTGAAGGGACGACGGTCCACGCCGGGAAGGTATTTTCAGGTGGCCGAGCCGGGGACGTCGTGGGGTGGTACCGACATTGAAGATCCGCTGTCGATCCTTGGAAAATTCAATGCCAAGAAAGCCTGGCCGGGGCTGCGGTTGCTCATGGTCAGCACGACGGGCGAGCACTCCGCGTATTTCGAATTGGACGAGCAGCTGCGTCCCAAAGAAAAAGATCTGCCAGCAACATTGCGGTCGTCGGTCGCGCGCATTCGAGAAAACTGCGAGCCCGCACTGTGTACGGTTTTATTCATGGGCGGAGCGGGTGGTTCGCTGCGGGCTGGCGTGACGGAAAATCCGGTGAAGCTGACGCATTCGGTGCGTGACGCTCTCACGCGCATGACCTGTGGCGGCGCGCCTGTATACGTCTGGCCGGGAGGCGGTATTACCTTTATGGCGGACGTCACCCGCATGCCGCAGAATGCATTTGGATACGTGCCCACGCCTGCGCTGGTGGCTCCCATCGAATTTACGCTGAAGCTCGGCGATTATGCCGCTTTGGGCGGATACGTGGATCAGGTGCGTCCGCTGAGCGCGATCTCTTCGGTGCATGATGGCAAGAGAAGAGTGACCGCGCATAGTGATAATCCGTGGCCACTTGAGTCGGGAGCGAAATCGAAATGACAGGCCGCGCACAAATGCGAATGCTTCCGGATGGTCGCCGGCTTCATCTGCAGGATGGCCCCATCGACTTGATCGTGGAGGCATTTGGCGCGACGCGCGAAATCGAAGCAGCCTACTGCGCCGCCTGCACCCGTTTTGTGCGTGTGCTCGACGAGTTGTGCGGCGAGTTATCTTTCTTACGGCAGCCATGCTCTGCGGACGCAGAGTGGCCTCGTGGCTACCGTTGCCCGACGGATGACCGCTGCCGTGATGCCTTATGCGTCCGACTTTTTCATCACGCCAATGGCTGCTGTGGCGGGTGCGGTGGCAGAAGACATTCTCGCTGCCATGCTCGACGCTGCGGAACTCTCTCGCGCTTACGTCAACGACGGCGGAGATATCGCGCTTTCACCTTACGGCGGAGGAGAAGTTTGTCGTCGGCATGGTCGAACGTCCGGATCGTCCTTCGTTGTTCGGAACGCTGACGATCACATCGGAGAATCCAGTGCGCGGAATTGCGACCAGCGGATGGCGTGGACGCAGCTTCTCCCTCGGGATCGCCGATGCTGTCACTGTGCTGGCCGATCGTGCTGCGGCGGCCGACGCCGCTGCAACCATCATCGCCAACGCCGTTGACTTGCCTGGACATCCCTCAATTATTCGCGTACCCGCGTTCGAACTTGCGCCCGACAGCGACCTGGGCAGCCGATTCGTCACCCAGGCTGTGGGGAACCTGACCGAATCGGAAGTGGATCAAGCACTCGCATCTGGCCTGCGCATCGCGGAACGTTTGCGCAGAATGGGATTGATCCGCGCCGCAGCGCTCAATTTATGTGGCCGAGACGCGGCTAGTGGGTGTATCGGAAGTATCGCTTTCTCCTGCGGTGCACGAAAGGAGCCTGGTGCATGCCTGAGGTCGTGGTCCGAAAGAAATTCACGTGTGTGGAGGAAATATTTCACGAAGGCGGTCCGCCTGCCGGGAAGCCACTGCGCCGCGCAGCCGCGCTGGCCGTCATCCGCAATCCGTTTGCCGGTTCCTATATTGAGAACATCGAAGGTTTTATGGACGACCTCAAGCCTCTGGGTCTCGAAATGGCGCGGTCGCTCGTGGCAGCGCTCGGGGGCGACCCGAAGACTATCGAAGGCTACGGGAAAGGTGCCATCGTCGGCTCGGCGGGCGAAATCGAACACGGAGCGCTCTGGCACGTTCCCGGCGGATACGGAATGCGCGAAGTTCTGGGCGGCGCGAAGGCCATCGTTGCCTCGACGAAGAAAGTCGGCGCTCCGGGCACGCGCCTCGATATTCCCATCACGCATATCAATGCGTCCTATGTACGCAGTCACTTTGATGCGATGGAAGTTGGTGTGAACGACGCTCCCCGTGCCGATGAGATTGTGCTTGCCCTGGTGATGACGACCGGAGCGCGTGTGCATGCGCGCGTGGGCGGACTGAAAGTGTCCGAAATCAAGGGGGAAGACGGCCTGCGCTAAGGCCAGATGAATAGGTTTCGGACGAAGCGAAATGACAAAAGAGAAATCATGAAAGCGAAAATCCGTAAGATCGCGACATTTGTCGAAGAAACGCAGCGCGAAATGGATCGAGAAATCACTCCGCCTACGCGAAAAGCCGCTGCCGTCGCGGTCATCGAGAACCCTTACGCGGGGAAATATGTCGAGGACCTTTCGGAGTTGATGGCCATCGGTGAAGAGCTGGGAGAGTTGCTGACGCAGCGAGCCGTCGCAGCGCTCGGAATCGCCGGTCCGGCTGCTGAAAGCTACGGAAAGGCTGCCGCAGTCGGCGAGAACGGCGAACTGGAACACGCCGCGGCGATTCTTCACCCCAAACTCGGCACGCCGGTTCGGCGAGTTCTGGGCAAGGGCGCAGCACTGATTCCTTCCTCAAAGAAGCGCGGCGGGTTGGGGGTTGTGCTCGACATCCCTTTAGGACACAAAGACGCCGCCTTCGTTCGCAGTCACTTCGACGGGATGGAAGTGCGGCTCAACGACGCTCCGCGCGCGAATGAAATCATGGTGGCGGTTGCGGTGACCGATAGCGGACGTCCGCTACCGCGCGTCGGCGGGCTCACGAAAGATCAGATCAAGGGCGAGGATGGCCTGCGATAGCCGCTACTTGCTGTCTGGCGCTCGCATCAGAAACGAAATGTTTCCCACCTTGTATAAAACTTTGCCCGGTGAATCGGGCGTCGGCGTTACTTTGCCCGACCGCACGGCATCGAACGCAGTCACGAGTTCCGCGAGAATCTCAGGCTTGGCCACCGGCACATTGTGCGCTCCGAGAACGATTTTGACTTGCGGTGCCAGAGCGGCCAATCGGCGGATCGAGCGGCCATAAGCATCGAGATCTGTCTCCGGACGAAAAAGCCAGATCGGCGCCGGATAGTATGTATCGCCGGTGAAGAGCAGTCCGTTGGCGCGATCGATCACTGAAATCGCATCGGGTGTGTGGCCGGGCGTCGTGATTACCTCGATCGTGCGGCCGCCCAAATCAATCTTCTCGCCGTCGTGAATAAACTGAGTGATTTTCCACGGACGAGTCTGGTAAGTCGCGGGATCGAATCCCTTTGGCAGCGTCCCGCAAATCTGGTCAGGAGTGATCTCCGCCTGGGCATCTTCGCGTGATCCGCGGGCATTCTGGCGGGTGAAGTCGGTGTCCATGCCGTAAACCGTATCGAACTCCCAGTTTCCGCCGACGTGGTCATCGTGCGTATGCGAGTTCAAGACGATAATCGGAAGCGCCGTCAGCTCGGCTGTGACCTTCTTGACATCGCTGATACCCATGCCCGTGTCGAACAGCAAGGCGCGCTTTTCGCCGAGGATCAGGTAACCAATGGTTTCTTCGGCTTGATGTGGTTCGTAGATCGCGAAGACGCCGACGGCTGGCTTGTACACCTCGAACCAGGGATCTGAGATCGGAACGCGTTCGAGCCTTTTGTATTCGGGACGCGGCAGGGCGCGACACCAGTCTGACGGGACTTGAGCGTTCACGCAGGTCAGGAGACAGATGATGGAGATTAGTATTGCGCCAGCCGATGAGATCGAGGCGCCGGGCTTCGCCCAGGCTTGGACAGCCGAGGCGGCTGTCTCCACATGAGTTGTTGTGTCCATATGAGCTGTTGCGTCCGCGTGAGTTCCGGTCTCCACACGAGTTGTTATCACCACATCAATCGTTCTCACTTCGCCACCTCCGGGACGCGCGTCGCTGGTGGTGTGTTTCGGCTGCGCTGGATGCTAACAGCTCCATCCGTGACCACCATGCCAACGCCCGCCAGGTCTCCCTTTTGAATACTGTCGAGCAGGTTTTTGCCCGCAGACTGCTGTGCCATGTCGAGAAAGACGAAACTCGCTTCGCGCCCAGTCGCGATCAGGCCGCAATTCAGGCTGCGCATTTTGGCTGTATTCCCGGTTGCCAGGCAGATCGCTTGCTCGGCTGGAATCTCGCCCAACGATGACAACATAGAAATCATTCTCAGAATTCCGAGAGGCTGTACGCCTGATCCGGCTGGCGAGTCCGTACCAAAAATGACTCGATGTAGCTGCCTCAGTTCTTTTGCGGTGCGCAACGCAAGCAGTGCGGCACGCTCGTTTCCGTTGTGTACGATCTCGAGGGCGCGCGGTGAGCGTTCGCACAACTCGACGATCTGATCATCCGGCAACGCCGTATGACCGCCATTGACATGCCCGATCACGTCGGCATCCGTTTCCAAAACCATGTCTTTGTCGATGAGGCTTGAGCCGGGAATCGATGGACCGCCGGTGTGAATCGTGCTCTGGATGCCGTATTTCCGCGCCCATGACACCATCCGACGTCCCGTGGTCCCATCTTTCACGCTACCCAGGCCGACCTCACCGAGAAATTTAACGCCCGCCGCGGCTAGCTCCTTAAAGTCGTCTTCGACCATGCCTTGTTCCAGCACGGGCGCGCCCGCATAGACCTTCACGCCTCCGGGACGAAATGCGAGGAAGGCACGCTGCGCGAAAATCGCCATTGCCTTCAGACCGACAATATCTTTGGGACGGCCGGGGGTGTGCACCTCGCCGGCGGAAATCATCGTGGTTACGCCGCCGTGGAGGCAACTATCGATCCACCCGAGCTGGTTTTGTCGTGGCGTCCAGTCGCCACACACGGGATGCACGTGGCTGTCGATCAGCCCGGGAGCGAGCGCAGTGCCCTTGGCATCGATTGTGGTGGTCGCGCCGGTGATGTCCAGGTCTTTCTCGCGACCAACGCTGTGAATGATTCCATTCAGAGCAACAACCGTGTCCGCCTCGAGAATCGGATGATCGAGATCTCCGCTGAGAAGCAGTCCGATGTTGCGGATAACCAATTTGCTCGAAGCGGCAGAAGTCGCTGGGTCGTTGCTCATGTGGGCCTTCCGTAAAGGTTCGTTTAAGCCCACAAATCATACGCGACGCCTTCTTATGGGTGAAGCGGAGCTTATTCGTTCGCGATGTTGTCAGCCGCGAAACAATGGTGGTAGGCTCGGCCATCGGTGGAAGGAGAAACATGGTTTCGCGTAACTTTATCTTCTGGGAAGTGGATGTGCAGCGCGACTTTGTGCTGCCCGACGGCCGTCTGTATGTACCCGGGGCAGAGAAGTTACTTCCAAACATCCGGCGGCTGACCGATGCGGTACGGCAAGGCAAAGTCTTTCTGGTTTCGCACGGATGTTTTCATACTCCGGATGATCCGGAGTTCAAGATCTTTCCGCCGCATTGCGTGAAGGGGACGTCCGGCGCGGAACTGGTTCCCGAAGCGCTTACCAACAAAGTAGCGCGTGTTGAGAACACCGATGAGGCGAAACTGCCCGTGGACCTTTCGCAGTACCAGCAGATCCTGCTGGAAAAGCAGACGTTGAACATTTTCGAGAGCCGTCATGCCGACGAGTTGGTCAGAAAGCTTGGCAATATGGCGGAATTCGTGGTCTTCGGAGTGGTCACTGAGTACTGTGTGAGTTTTGCCGCGAAGGGTCTTCTTGAGCGCGGACGCCATGTGGCCGTGGTGAAAGATGCGATTGAAACACTGAAGAAGGAAGATGGGGAGTCAACGGTTGCCGAGTTGCAGCGTTTGGGAGCACGCCTGATTACAACGGACGAGGCTCTCAGCGCGCTAGGCAGCTGAGAGCCTCCAAATCACTCAGTGACGGTCGTCATGATCGTGATCGCGGTCGCCATGATTATGCCGCCATGTCCAGTAGTCCTTCTGCTCATTGGGGGGCAGTTTCCGGAAGTCGCGATTCGGGTCGTGATGCGTTTCGTCGGCCCAGCGATGGTAATAAACAACCTCGTCACTGTTCCACTCATGATAATCGGTGTAATACGGATCATAAACGCGGTAATAATGATGTTCACAGGCGAGTCCTGCGATGGAGGCGGCCATTGCGCCTCCGAGCAGCAAAGACTTCAGCGAGTGCGAAGCACGGCTCATGTTTTTTCTCCTCCAGAGTCAAAAACACCTTCGAAGCTGTTTAGTTGCTGGAAGGGCGAAGTGGTTGCAGAAAATCGCCGTTCCCGTGACCGAACGGCTTATATTCTGGATATCAGCTGTTAACGTTTCCTTGCGAAATATATTTCTTTTTCTTTCGAAACCTTTTCAACCAGTGACTCTTGTAATAGACTACTGTGTCTTCTAGGGAGGGAGTTTGGTGGGAAACCCGTTACGCAGCCTGCTGGACTTGACCGAGCGCGAGAGAATCGAGCGAGGGTTGGAACACACGCCTCGCGAAATTTGGCAGCAGCCGGATACCTGGAAGACCACGTACCAGATCTGTGTCAAGGACCGGGCGAAGTTGAATGACGCCCTGCGGCGGGCTGGAATCGGCCGCGGCAGCACGGCCTCGCCAACCGTCTACCTGATCGGAGCGGGAACATCGGATTACATCGGACGCGCACTGGCACCATTGCTGCGGGATCGCTGGAACACAGATGTCTGGGCGATTCCGAGCACAACGCTCCTAACCGAAATGGAAGACTTAAACCGGGCCGGCCGGGAGTATTTCTGGATTTCCTTCTCTCGATCGGGACAGAGCCCCGAAGGAGTGGCCCTGCTGGAGCGCGCTCTCGAACGCTATCGCGAGATACAACACCTTGTGATCACCTGCAGTCCGCAGGGGAAAATGGCGCAGCTTTGTGCCCAGAACCCGGATCGCGCCACCACCCTGGTGCTCGACGACGCGGTGAACGATCGCGGCCTGGCGATGACAAGCTCCTTCACCAATATGCTCCTCGCCGGGCAGTGCGCTGGACACCTTGATACTCTCGACGAATTCGGAGACATCGTTGCGAAGATCGCCGAATGCGGTCAGCTGTTTCTTTCGGAGGCGGCTGAGGCAGCAGCGGAGGCCACCACGCTCGGATGCACGCGCGCCTGTTTCGTGGGGTCGAGCGTGCTGCGCGGGGTCGCCGACGAGTGTGCCCTGAAAGTGGTCGAACTCAGCGCCGGAAAAGTGACCACGCTGGCAGAGACCCCGTTGGGATTGCGTCATGGTCCGATGTCGAGCGTAGATGGACAGTGCCTGTTTGTTGCATTTCTTTCGAGCCAGTCTCGGCGTCGCGGTTACGAGCTCGACCTTCTGCGCGAAATCGATCGCAAGCGCCTGGGACGCGCCCGCCTCGTGGTCACAGCCGGCGATGGCAGCGATGCCGCCGAACTTGCCGACTACCGGCTGCCTCTGGCCTGTGCTGCAGATTTTCCGGACCACTATCGTCCTGTGCTCGACGTGATTCTCGGACAATTGCTCGGACTATTTGCATCCTTGCGCTGCGGATTGAAGCCCGATCAACCGAGCCCCAACGGCGCGATCACCCGCGTCGTGCAACCCATCAAGCTGTATTCCTGAGAACGGCCGCACGGCTATTCCACCGGATGGTCAATTTCATTCGCGTGCGAGACGAGTTGTCGATAGACGTAGTCGGGTACGTCACCTTTCCAATTGCCGGAAGCTTTCGCGTATCCAACGATTCCGAGGAACAGCGCTGCGATCGCGAGTGCCATTGCCCATGGAGGAAGATTGCCTTCGTTAGGAGTGTGCATCCACTTCGGAAGCGACAGGTGCAGCGCGCCTTCTGCCGGGCAGACAGCCACGCACTCCAGGCAGCCGGTGCATTCTGCAGATTTGATTGTGATCAGCTTATCGACCGGCAGAGCTGAGGGACAAACCTTGGCGCACTTCGCGCAATCGATACAGTCCGGCTCCGAGCGGCGAATGCGCAGCGGACTTGAGAGGGAAACGAGTCCAAGCAGCGCTCCATAAGGACACAGATAGCGACACCAGAAATTCTGCACAAAGATCGACGCGACCACGAGGGTGGCGAGCACGATTGCAGCGGTCTCGCCGAGATCGCGGAAGAAATTCAGCATGCGCACGTCGGCAATCGCGCCGTAAGGACTATGCATGAATTCCGCAACTGCGACCGCTGACATGTTGGCCACCGCCCAAACAAAGAAGCCGAGCAGAAGGTACTTCAAGCTGCGCAGCGGAATGTCCAGCCAGCGCGGTAGTTGAAAGTTGCGGCCAAAGATCTGGCGTCCGGCGCGCCACAGATATTCTGACAAAGTCCCGACAGGGCAGAGCCAGCTGCAGAACGCTTTGCGAAGCAGAAATGCAATCGCGACGAAAGTGATGAACAGGAACAGCGCGGCCGGATGAGTTGCGGGAAGGCGTCCTGTCGTGAGCCAATATTTGAAATTCATCAGGCCAGCGATTGGAAGCCAGCCTTCGACTCCGGCGGGACGCGTCGCAGAGCGAAGGTGAGAGCCAGTTTCGAATCCGCGCACCCAAAGATAGAATGCGGCGCCGATCCAGATGTTCAGCAGTAGGAACGCGCCTTGAGAGCTACGACGCCATAACTGCGAATGATCCGGCGAGTTACGGCGAACGAGCTTCTTACGCAGACGACTGCTCGCAGACGGCTGCGGGACTGCGCCTTCTTCGGATCCGGTCAGTTGCGAGAGAGTCGCCATTTCTTCTTCAGTTCTCGTTACGCCAAGCGAGATCCTCACCTCGCGAGGTGCGAGCTTCGGACATAACGCCCACAATCAGTGATTGATCCCTACGCTTGAGTTTGGCCCGTAGAAACCGGTTCGTACGGGCAGAACGGGTCCGTGCCGAGCGCGTCGCCGGTGTAAGCGAAGGCGCGGGCGCGCGATCCACCACAGATGTGGCTGTACTCGCAGGCTCCGCATTTGCCGTGGAACTGGTCCGGATTGTGCAGTCCGCGGAAGATTGCCGAGTTGCGGTAGACGTCGACCAACAGATCTTTTCGCACATTGCCGCAGCGGAGTGGCAGAAAGCCCGAGGGATAGATGTCGCCGAGGTTCGAAACGAAGACGATGCCGTGTCCGTCGCGAATCTGGAAGCCGTGATAAACGGAATTCGTCTTCATGTCGGGAGCGTGCTTTCCCGATTGGCGCATGGTTTCGATGGCGATGCGGCGATACGAAGGCGCTTCGGTCGTCTTGACCGCGAACGGCGAGTGCTGCGAGAGATCGAAGACCCAGCGCATGATCCGTTCGCCTTCTTCGGGAGAAACTTCGTTCAGTGCCTTGCCGCGTCCTACGGAGATCAGCATGAACAAGCTCCAGCGCATGACAGGGAACTCTTTGCTGAGGAGATCGTAGATGGCCGGAAGATCGTCGGCTGTTTCAGCAGAAACGAGCGTGTTGACCTGAATCGGGAGGCCGAGGCGTCCGCAGTGGCGGGCGGCTTCGATCGTGCGATCGAACGTTCCCGGGACGGCACGGATGTTGTCGTGCTTTTCAGCGCAAGATCCATCGAGGCTGAGGCCGAGGCTCTGGATGCCATGACTTTTTAACTTCGTGATGGCTTCGTTCGTGAGTTCGGGCGTGGCGCTCGGAGTGATTGAAACTTCGAGGCCGAGTCCGTTGGCGAAATCGATCAGCGGATAGATATCTTTGCGGCTGAGCGGATCGCCGCCAGTGAGAATGAGATGAGGGAGGGGATCACCGAAATCGACCAACTGTTTCAGGAAGCGCTTGCTCTCTTCGGTGTTGAGTTCGAGCGGATGGGCGGTGGGCATGGCCTCGGCGCGGCAGTGCTTGCAAGCCAAGCCGCAAGCCTGGGTCATCTCCCAGTAAACCAACATTGGATTTTTGGAGAAATCATGAGCCCCGAGGCCCATTTTTGGAGTAGTGCCAGCAACAACTGCCATGACGAACCCCCTTCGGCGACTAGCTAAGAAAGAACCCCAACAAGCAAGTCCTAGGGTAGTTTTGGCTTTATAAAAAGGCTGTGATTTCAATCACACGAAGGCGTGATGAGTTTCGCAGGAAAGGAGGGTTGAAGATAGGACCAGGCATAGTTCGAAATTATTTTGCCAGCTCCTCGCGGTTCTCTTTGGCCCAATCGCTGTCTCGTGGTACTGCCTTGAGAGGAGGGCCGCCAGCAGTTCCGCAGGCGCAGGGTCCTTCCATCTTGGATTCAGTCATGCAAGAACATGATTTTGTTTTCAGGCAGGCGCAAACGTAAACGACCTTGCTCTGGTCCCGGTTGTCGGCCGCGGAGGAACTCTGAGACTGATTTCGTGGCCTGCTGCTCGAAGCCTCGATAAACATTCCCGTGAATAACACGACGATGATGCCAATGAACCTCGTTCGATTTCTCATAAGTTGTCCTTTGTCATCAGGATTCCAGCTAGAGACTGACGGTGAAAGTGGCCGAATGCAATATCCACTTGAGAGCGGTTCTGCATAGCCATTTGGGCTGCCTCGGAGAAATGGAGATGGCAAGGATCACGCGCCGCGCCTTTTAGTCGTCTGGCGGGCTTGGAATATCGGGGTCGTCGCTGGGTGGCTTCGCACCGAAGTGGTCGGCAAGGTCCTCACCGGTAAAGCTGTGGGTGAAGCTCTCCTTGATTTCCGGCAACATACCGGCATTCCACTCGTACCATTCGCGGACGAGTCGACGATAGACGTCAGCATGCCGATCCTTAAGGTTGGCACGCTCCAGCGGATCCTCAGCCACATTGAAGAGGAACGTGTTTTCGAGAATCTTGAGGAACTTGTAATCGCCGTCGCGTGCCGCCCTCTGTGCATTCGCCTTGTAACGCCAGAACAGTTTGCGCGAAACCGGCGCGGCATTTCGCGCGAGGTAGGGCAGCAGATTCATTCCATCGAGAGGATAAGCGGGGTCCGGAGTAGCGCCCGCTGCCGCCAGAAGTGTAGGCACCCAGTCCATGCTGATGGAAACCTGATCCGTATTCCCGCCGGGAGGAATGCGACCTGGCCATGCAATCACCGCGGGAATGCGCAACCCGCCTTCGAGTAACTCGGTCTTCTTTCCCGTGAACGGCCAGGTGTCGGCGAATCGCTCGCCTCCATTGTCACTGGTGAAAATCACGATTGTATTGCCGGTGAGGCCATTCGCCTGGAGCGCTTCGATCACGCGGCCGACCTGGCGATCCATGGCTTCAATCATTCCCTGATATGTCTTCTGGGATCCGCCGTCAAAGTCAAAGAGTCCCTTGCTTCCGGGCTGCGCAAGACGCTTCGACTCCGCTTCGTCGCCAGGGGCCTCCCAAGGCCAGTGCGGGGCGTTGAAGTGCAGGCTAATGAAAAAAGGCTGACGGGATTTCGCATAAGCGTTGATCACTTTTATCGCGCGCTTGCCCAGCAAGTCGGTCAAGTAGCCGGTTTGATGGATGGAAACGTCGTCGTCCCAGAGATCATGCTGACGACCCGTAGTGTGAGAGAAATAGTCGAGGGCACCGCCGCGGAATCCGTAAAAATGATCGTAGCCGCTCTTCAGCGGACCAAACTTCGGCAGCACGCCCAGATGCCACTTGCCGATCAATGTCGAACTGTAGCCGACCTTCTTTAACAGGGATGGCAGAGTTGGGTGGTCCGGTGGGAGACCGACTTCCGGATTGCCTGCCAGTGGCTCTTCCAATCCCACACGCAAGCGGTACTGATAGCGCCCAGTAATCAGCGCGGTGCGCGTCGCCGTGCATACGGCAGAGTTTGCGTAAGCCTGTGAAAAGCGAATTCCCCGGGCTGCAATGGCGTCAATGTTCGGTGTGTGAAGATCGGGACGGCCGTAACAAGCAATGTCGGCATAACCGAGATCATCCGCGAGAATGAAGACAATGTTCGGAGGTTTTGCGGATGTTTGTGCGGTTCGGGCGCCAGCATCCACTGCCAGTGCAACCATCCCGGCAGCGGCCCCGCGAAGCAAGTCGCGGCGTGTGATCGGGTGCTTGCTCTCGGGCATGGATCTCCTAACTCCTGGTGGCTTGCAGTCTACGATTCGGATCGATGTTCAACAGTTGGGCATTCAATCTATAGCGGGTTACTGCGAAATGCAAAGACGGGTAAACGCGGTAAGGTCGGAAACGCATGGCGCGTTTGGCGTAGTTGGCCTTGAGGCTATGAAGCGATGACTTTGCGTATCAGCCGATCGGGCATCCAACAGGTCTCGAATTATTTTTTGCTGGTAGGAGTTTTCTTGGCTGTCGTGGCGGAGGCGCCTGATGAGCGGCGTTGTCCCAAGACGATTCGCGCCACATGGCTGCGGTCCAGTCTGGTAGCTTTGCCTTTTATGTTGATGTTCACACCTGTGTCGGTCACCGAGGTGAGGTTTCCCAACAGCACTGTTCCGTTGCGCAAAACCACGGTATCGAGGGTCAATGCGGTCAGTTCCAGATCGACGCTGCCGGGCATCGCGTTCTCGGTAATCTCCACCGGCGTGCTCCCGGTGGCATAGCCCTCCTTGCTGAACTCGAGCACGTGCTTGCCGGGGGCGATCGGCAGCACTTGCGGAGTGACTCCAGAATCCTGCGAATCAAGCTTGAGGCTGGCTCCGGAAGGAACGCTCGAGATGTGCATTTTGACCTTCAGCGGCTCGTCGGAGGGCAAATGCTGCGGCTGCAATTCCATGCTGGCAAAGGAACCCATAACATGCGCGCTGACCGGGATCTTCGTGCGTTGGCCCGCCGCCAGATTGGTGACTTCCAGATAACCTTCGCCAACGCGCTTGCCGCTCTTGTCGAGTAGGTACAAATAGAAGGACGCGGACGGAATGGCTTTCGTGCTCAGATTTTCGGCCAAAGCCTCACCCAAATAATCGCTCTGTCCGGAGGCGGAATTAACCTGGCGCAACTTGCTTACGGTGAAGCGCAATAAGGTGTCGTTGCCGTTAGCGGGCCAGGTAAGAACGGTATCGGCGGCGAACACGCTCGCGACGGCCCACAGCAAGAGCAATAGAACCCAGATCTGTTTACGCGGCATGCCTGTATCTTGCCGGGTTCGAAGCCGCGATACAACGGGACTGTCGGACGATGTCCGAATGGTCAACCCCTGGATGGGAAATGTGGCCGGATCAAAGAGGTTCTCACTGGAGGGTTCCATTCTCGAGAGCAAACGGTAGAGACGTAGCAAAGCTACGTCCCTACCAAACGCCGCATCGCAAGAAACACTACGGGACGAATTTGAATACCGTTCCGCAGCCGTTCGGTGAGTTGCAGGAAAGATTTCCCCCAAAGACGGTGTTGCTAAACATATTGCCGGATTTGTCCACGATTAATCCGGATTGCGGGTAGGCTCCGTCGGTGCCTCCGGTAAAGCTGTAGAGAGGTTTCTCTTTGCCCTTTGAGGTCAACTCAAAGACTGTGCCGAAACCGTTGGCTCCGCCGTAGATCGTAGTGCTATAGCCGTTGCCTTTGTAATCCAATAACCCCCAGCCGGGACCCGCGCCGTCCGTTCCATGGAAAGGGTAGAGGACGCTTTCATGGCCGGGGGAACTGACCTTGAATATGACACCGCAACCAGCGGTATTCGGAATACTGGTGCATTGCAAATCGCCGCCCAGGTATGCGGTCCCGTAGAGATTTCCTTGCGGATCCATCAGGAGACTGCCGTTGGGCGCTCCGCCGTCGGTACCTCCTGTAAAGGAGTA
Organism: Terriglobia bacterium; assembly: GCA_963823085.1. Taxonomy (GTDB): domain Bacteria; phylum Acidobacteriota; class Terriglobia; order Terriglobales; family Acidobacteriaceae; genus Sulfotelmatobacter. Next base: position 123,611 of record CAWGKF010000001.1, read on the forward strand.
CAAGGCGGTTTCTTTGCCTGCGGGCGTTACCTTGAAGATCACGCCGCAACCGACTCCGTTGCAGTCGGCGAGCGTGCCACCATAAATCGTGGCACCGTAAATATTGCCGGATTGGTCCATGGTGACGAAGCCGTTGGGAATGCCACCGTCGGTTCCGTCCTGGAAAGTGTAGATGGATGTTTCTTTTCCGGTCGTGTCAATTTTGAAGATGACTCCGCAACCTATGCCGGTGTACGGGCAGCTCAGGTTGCCGCCGTAGTATGCCGGACCGTAAAGATTTCCTGAGGAGTCGGGAATCACGCCTTGTGGCCACGCTCCGTCCGTTGAGCCTGTGAAGGTGTAAACCACGGAGAATTTTCCGGCTGGAGTGAGTTTATACACGACGCCGCAGCCGGGAGTCGATCCGAGAAGTACACAACTCAAATCGCCACCGTTGAAGGTTGTCCCGTAGACGTTCCCTTTGCTGAGTGTCAGACCCGAGCTGGGTAGGCTGCCGTCGGTTCCTCCGGTAAAGCTGTAGATCACGGTTTCTTTGCCGGTGCTGTCGAGCTTGAAGATGGTTCCAGCGTTGTAGGTCCCGCCGTACCCGGTTGTGCCGTACAGGGTGCCTCCTATATCAAGCAGGTTGGATTGGAAGGGTTCGGCACCGTCCGTACCGTTGAAAGCGAAGAGCATAGTGAGAGTTTGGGCGTGGGCGGCAGAAAATGCGCCGACGATGATCAGAAACAGGATGCATCGCAGGGCGAATGGCAGTGGGTTGCTGGGACGCGACTGCTTCATAGAGTCTCCTTACAGTTTGGCTTTGAAGAGCCCTGGGGGACGGCAGGGACTTGCGGCGGTGGGGAATTTTATTACAGAACTGGCGGATGTCAAGAGGGTCTTCTGGTGGGCTGCAGGGGGACTTTTGGCTTGGTACAAACAATAACCCGGGTCTGGGGGTGAGCACCGAGACCCGGGCTGGCTGTTCCGCGCGGAACGGAGAGGGGATATCCGGCTTGTCCGACGATGTGCCAGATCATGCCGGTCTGAGCGGATCACTCACTCTCGCGTGGGCATTTCCGCCTGGTTGGACGGAGCGCCGTGGCGTCGGCAACAGCAATCTTCAATTGTTCTTCCGCAGGGGCTAAACAGTTTGCTGAAAAAGGAACCACTCTTGTAACTGTGGCAATTAACGCAAACGAAGAATCAGCAACTTACAGGCAGTTGCCGAACCAAGTTTGTTACTGAAATTGAGTTTTTCAGCAAACTGTAAAGCCCCAATTTTTGTGGGCCTCTAACGGCATGGCCAAGAAACAGGCTGCGGAAAAGTCGCTTTGGTCCCGGGAAGCTTCCCTCAGCGGCTTAAAGCCGCATTGATTTTCCCGCACTTACGGCGCGGCTTGAAGCCGCGCCCTTTCAAAACAGATTCAGAACATGAAAGTTTCAGCAACTGCTTAAGCGCTGCGCCACCCTAAACAATTCTGCTAGAGCACAAGCCCAAATCGTGCGCTTCGACCTATTTCTTTTGGGCGTCGCGAATGTAGGAGACGACCATCTTGACCTGGTCTGGAGTGACACCCTTATTGGCGAATGCATGCATCGCTTTTTTATCTTTGCCGCCGTTCGCGATCATGTCGGCCAGATCGGCGTCGGAGGCTCTTTTGGCATCGTCGGAAACGAGACTGGGAATCTTGGCAGCAGGCTTTCCGGCGAGATCTGCGCCATGGCAGGCAGCGCATTTTGCTTTATAGAGTGTTCCCGCATCATCGGCCCACGAAAGGTTGGGCAAGATGAGGAATAATGCCACAGCGATCATGATGATCAAGAGTACGAGCTTCGTCATCTTCATGGATTACGAGTCCTTTCAAATCTTTTAAGAGTGCAAGTGTCTTGCCAGTTCGAACGTAGAACAGCGAGACTCGCGGTCGAACCTCAAGGCTTGATAAGACCTCCCTTACCATCAGGCAGTTTCTACAAAAGTAGGTGGGGTGATCAGTGATTGGGATCACTACGAGTGGTGATGGCGGTGCGTTTCTAAGTCTGTGAGACTGAGGCAGATCGCGTCAAAACACTCGCGATCCGGGTCATATGCCGCACTATTGAAAAATTGAACTGGACGGGATGGATTTATTCGGAACGGAACTGATTGAAAACAAAACCCTGAAAGACGTGTCGCGACGCGAGGATTTGGCACCGTGCTTGCCCTTTAGAGGTTGCAACTTGCGCCGAGGTGCTCGTCGTGGAACCTACTCTCATGGTGATCGGATTGAACCACCGGACAGCTCCCCTGGCCATGAGAGAACGATTCTGCATTGGCGAGAACCGGCGGTATGAAGTACTACGGCAGCTGAAGAGCGCGGAGGGAATTGAAGAAGTCGCCGTGCTAAGTACGCGATGCCGAATGGAATTTATCGTCTGGGCCAGCGAACCGACACTGGCGGCGAACTCGCTGCTGCAATTTCTCAGTTCGGACTGCGGGCTGAAGCTGAGCGAATGGCAGCATTTCTATCGGCTGCTGGACGAAGCAGCACTGGCGCACATCTTCCGGGTGACGGCCGGATTAGATTCGCTGTTCCTGGGCGAGCCGCAGGTCGTTTCGCAGGTGGAGAGTGCGTGGCAGCAGGCGCGGACGGTGGGCGCTGCCGGTCCGTTCCTGAACTCTACACTGAGCAAGGCGCTTGAAGTATCGCTGAAAGTGCGAAGTGAGACAGCGATCGGAAAACTGGCGGTATCGATTCCTACAGCGGCACTTGTGTTGGCGCGAGAGATTTTCGGGACCTTAGAAAACCGCCGGGTGTTGCTGCTTGGCACCGATGAGATCTGCGAACAGTCGGTGCGCTACATGATGGGACACGGAGCCGGGTCGGTCGTAGTCGTGGACCAGTCACCGGCACGCGCAAGGGAAATGGCGGAGAAGCTGGGGGGAACCGAAGCCCCGTTGTCGGAGCGATGGAAATGTCTGGTACGCGCCGACATCGTGATCACGGCGACTGGATGTCCGCATGTTGTGCTGACGCGGGAAGAGGCGGAGCGCATCGCGGAAGAGCGCAACCGGGTGGCGCTCGTTGTCCTGGACATTGGCATGCCGCGCGATGTGGATCCGGATGTACGCCGCGTGGACGGCATCCTGCTTTACGACCTGGAAGGTCTGGAGCGGGCAGTGCAGAGCAAGACTGAAGAACAAGACGCAGCAACGGTTGAAGCGGACAAGATTGTGGCGGAAGAGGTGCAGGCCTTCCGCATTCAAATGCAGGCGCAGAGCACAGTGCCAACGATCGTGGCGTTGCGCCAGCGGCTGGAAGAGATTTGCCGGCAAGAACTGGAGTCCTTTACAGAGGACCGCGGGCCGTTTACCCGGGAGCAGGATCAATCGCTTCACGCAATCACACAGCAGGTTATCCAGAAGATTGCCAGCTCCCTGGCGCGCGAACTCAAGGAAGTTCCAGAGAAGGAAGAGCAGGAGCGTATGACCGCAGCGGTTACGCGCCTGTTCCACCTCGGATCGCCAAAACAGGCGCTTGCCGGCACCAGATCGGAGACGGACGAACATGAGCGAACAAAACAGACCGCAGTCGCAAGCTGAATCGGGCAGCAGCCCCACACACTGGACCAGCCTGCAAGCCTATTTGCTGGCAGCATTCTGCCTGTTGCTGGGCGTGGCGTTGGGATATCTGTTTCACGGATCGGCTTCCCCGGCGGCACAGGCGGCGGCTCCAACTACACAGCAACCCGAAATGAGTGCGCCGAACCAGAATGCGTCGGCCCAGAATACGCCGACCCAGACTCCGCCGACCCAGCAGAATGCACAGGCGGAAGCCGCACTGGCGCAGGCAGTCGCGCCGTTTGAGGGCGCAGTCAAGAAGAATCCGAACGACTACGACGCTCTGGTACAACTGGGAAATCTGTATTACGACGCTCGGCAGTATCCGAGCGCGATTCAAGACTACGAGCGGGCGCTGAAGATTCATCCCGAGAATGCGGATGTACGGACAGACATGGGTACCGCGTATTGGTATGCCGGGAATGTGGACAAGGCGCTCACGGAAATGCAGACCTCATTAAAATATCGGCCGGGACATCCGCAGACGCTATTCAATCTGGGTTGGATTCGCTGGCAAGGCAAGGCGGATCCGAAAGGAGCCGTGCAGGCATGGGAAGAGTTGCTGAAGGATAATCCGACCTATCCGCAGAGAGAGCAAGTGGAGCAGAACATCGCGAAAGCGAAAGAGCACGCCGCGCGAGGATAGGTCATACGTCGTAAAAAAGAGTGGCGCTTTTCATAGAGATCATACTCGCGCCGGAGGGCTTCCGATCAGGAAGCCCTTTGTAATTTCCCGAAGAATGGAATAGCGGAGCAGGAGCATTAGCTGCCACAAACGACCGTGATCACACGATCTGAGTAACGGCTGCGTTTCCGGTGCGTGCAAAGGTGAGTTGTTTCGTGAAGGGCAGCGCTAGTTGGCTGCGTTTTCTGACGGAACCGAGTCGGCGGGCTCTTCTTCGCCAGAGGAGACGAGCTCGAACTTCTTCAATTTATAGCGCAGGGCGTCGCGGCTAATATCGAGCAGGCGGGCGGCGTGAGTTTGATTGCCATTGGCCTGGCGCATGGCGAGTTCCACCATCGCGCGTTCGACCTCTTCCAAGGATGTGCCTTCCTCTGGAATATAAAGTCGCGGCAAAACACGTCCGTTGGGAAGCTGTTTGCCCGCACCGTCGCCGGAGGCGCTGCTGTGTTCGAAGGCGGTGAGCCCGCTGCGGGCGGCTTCGCCGACGGCAAAGGGCATGTAGGCGGGGCGCAGGATAGACTCCTCCTCGAGAATCATGGCTCGCTCGATGGAGTTTTTGAGCTCGCGCACGTTGCCGGGCCAGTTGTGGGCTAGCAGCAGACGCCGCGTCTCGGGAGTGATGCCGCGAATCGCTTTCTTGAACTTGCGGTTGTACCAGTCAATGAAGAAATCCACGAGCGGAAGAATGTCTTCGGTACGCTCGCGCAGCGGAGGAATGAAGATGGCGATGATGGCGAGGCGGTAATAAAGATCCTGCCGGAAGTGGCCTTCGCGCACGGCCTTTTCAAGATCGCGATTGGATGCTGCGATCACGCGCACATCGACTTGCATATCGCGTACTCCGCCGATGCGACGGATCACTTGATCCTCGAGAACGCGCAGCAGTTTGGCCTGAAGTAGAGGTGAGAGTTCGCCGATTTCATCGAGAAAGAGAGTGCCACCGTCGGCGGTTTCGAAAAGGCCCTTCTTCATCGCCTTGGCGTCGGTGAACGCGCCTTTTTCGTGGCCGAAGAGCTCGGCTTCCATCAAGGTTTCAGGAATGGCGGAGCAGTTGATAGCGACGAAAGGTTTGTTCTGGCGAGAGCTCTCGTAGTGAATGGTTTTGGCGATGAGATCTTTGCCGGTGCCGCTCTCGCCTTGAATAAGGATGGTGGTGGCTTCGCTGGCGGCGACCTTCTGTACGAAGCTCATCAGTTCGGCGCTCTTGGAGGAGACGGCAACGAAGTCGTGATATCCGGTGTGGCGGCGAACTTCACCGCGAAGCGACTGGACTTCGGTGCGCAGGCGAGTCGCTTCGAGCGCGTTGTGTATGGTGACCCGTAACTCTTCGAAATCGAGCGGCTTGCCGATGAAATCGTAAGCCCCAAGTTTAAGAGCCGTCTTGACGTCGTCGAGCTGAGGATCGGCGGTGATCATGATCACCGGAGGAGCGTCGGGAGCCTTCTTGATTTGTTCCAAGACCTGGATGCCGTTGATGTCTGGCATGCGAACATCGAGCAGGACAAGATCGGGAGACTCATGCTGAGCGAGGCGGAGGCCGGGTTCTCCGGAGGGGGCTTCGACGACCTGATATCCCCATTCTTCACACTTTTGGCGCAGGGACCAGCGCACCAGTCGCTCGTCGTCGACTATCAGGATCTTCTCGGCAGGCATGTGTACTTAAGCTTACTACGGAAGGGAAGCGGAGGGCACGCGGGGAGTAATGGCACGTTTTAAATTGATGGCGGATCGGCCTCCGGCATTGTCCGTGCCGACTTAACTCTGAGAAAGGAAAACAGCCCCGGCAGGGAGCCGGGGCTCACGAAGAGCGGACTACAAATTTTAGTACACACTACCTGCAGACTTTACGACTGTGGATTGCACTGCAGTGAGCGTCTGGACTTGAGTGTTAAGGGTGGTTGTGTTCCAAGGACCGTTGACGGAGCAGCCGACATAGATGAGATTGGTGGGGTTGGCCAAGGTGATCCAACCGTTTACCACCAAAGTCGTGCTGCTCGTTGTTTGTCCGTCAGCGGTGAATGGGAGTTCCATCGTTGCGAACGCAGGCTGCCCTATGTTCACCGTACTGCCGCCGCCATCGGAGGCATAAAGACCGCACCAAGGATTGACGAAGCGATGACCTAAGGGATCAACTCCGTAGGCCAGAGTGATATTCGCCGTCACCAGATAGGAACCCGCAGGGATGTTCGTGAGTTGGATCACTCCCGGCGACTGGCTGCCCGAAGACGTGCTTACCTGCGTGTTGGTGTATGTGGTGTTCACGTAAGTATTGGCTGGGGCGTTTGTTCCAGCCGGACCCGCAGGCCCGGTAGCCCCGGTAGCTCCCGTGGCTCCTGTTGCACCTGCAGCTCCCGGCAGACCGTTGATGCCAGGGGCTCCGTTGATCCCGTTCGCTCCATTGATACCGTTGGTGCCCGCCTGTGCCATCAGTACCCACGGCGATGTGCCCGGTAGAGCGGTCCCCGCTGCTACTGGCGCAGTTGCAATATACGTGGACGTGCCTGCGGTACCGCCGGTGCCGATTAGCTGTGAACCCCCAGCCCCAGAATACGAGTACTGGTTGTCACCGTTGATGCTCCACGTTCCAAACGCAACTGGACCGAAGCAGTTAGACCAGTCCGTCATACAGAACTGCCCGGACGCGCCCGCAACCGACCAGAAACCACCATTGCTGTAGTTCATCGTGAGGTTGGTCGAGGTTGCGGTGAAGTCGTTGTTGGGTTGGCCACCTGTGTTGTAGTTGCCGGAACTAAATGCGGAATTGCTCGGCGTCAGGGTGGTTGAGTTCGTGGCGCTGTCTGCCAGCCTGAGGTTCCACGACACGATGTTGGAAGTGATCAACGCTCCTATGGTGCCGTCGGTCGTGATCGTACCGACCATTGAGCCGGAAGCGCCGAATGATACGTTGACGTTGTAGGTGATCGGGGCTGTAGGTAACGACATCGTTAAGGGCGTACGCAGTGCTCGGGTTGAAAACGCCACGGAAGTTGAAGCCAGTACCGTTCGTGCCGTTCGTGCCAGCAACACCCTGTGGACCTTGTGGGCCCTGGGCACCTTGTAAGCCGTTGATGCCCGGAGTTCCTTGTGGTCCCTGAGCACCTGTCAAACCAACTGGACCCTGCGGACCCACGATGCTCGCACCCGCCGGACCTTGAGGGCCAGGTGCTCCGTTGACACCGTTCGTTCCACTGGTGCCGTTAGCGCCTGCCTGTGCCATCAGTACCCACGGAGACGTGCCCGGTATAACCGTCCCCGCTGCTACGGGGGCGGTTGCAATATACGTGGACGTAGCTGTGGTACCGCCAGTGCCGATCAGCTGTGAACCTCCAGCGCCAGAAAACGAATACTGGTTGTCGCCGTTGATGCTCCACGTTCCGAAACCAACGGGGCCGAAGCAGTTGGACCAGTCCGTCATACAGAACTGCCCGGACGCGCCCGCAACCGACCAGAAACCACCATTGCTGTAGTTCATCGTGAGGTTGGTCAAGGTTGCGGTGAAGTCGTTGTTGGGTTGGCCACCTGTATCGTAATTGCCGGAACTGAATGCGGAATTGCTCGGCGTCAGGGTGGTTGAGTTCGTGGCGCTGTCTGCCAGCCTGAGGTTCCACGACACGATGTTGGAAGTGTTCAACGCTCCAATGGTGCCGTCGGTCGTGATCGTACCGACCATTGAGCCGGAAGCGCCGAATGATACGTTGACGTTGTAGGTGATGGGGCTATAGGTAACGACGTCGTTGAGGGCATACGCAGTGCTCGGGTTGAAAACGCCACGGAAGTTGAAGCCGGCACCGTTCGTGCCATTCGTTCCGGAGATACCTTGAATCCCTTGTGCTCCGTTGGTGCCATCTATCCCGTTGGTGCCATTCGTTCCGTTGGCGCCGGCGGCACCCTGAGGTCCGGTTAATCCTTGGATGCCTTGTGGACCTTCGGGTCCCATCGCTCCAGTGAGACCTTGCGGCCCGGTTGAACCTATTGCGCCTTGCTGCGCCAGCACGACCCATGCGCTTGTGTTCGCGTCCGGTGTGAGTGTATTCGGGCCGTTGGCCACACTCGCCAGGTACGTCGAGCCACTGTAAGTGACAACATCATTGATAGCGTAGGTCGCCGTGGGATCGAATGCGTTGCGGAAGTTGAAGCCCGTGCCGTTCGTCCCCGCGGGGCCTTGTGGGCCCGCGGCTCCCGTCGCTCCTTGCGCACCCGTCAACCCGATTGACCCCTGTAATCCAGTCGCTCCCGTTGCACCGGTCGATCCCGTCAATCCCATCGGACCCTGTGCGCCGGTTGCACCGGTTGCGCCCGTTGCACCTTTGGCTCCGGTTGCTCCCGTCGCTCCCGTTAATCCCTGTGGTCCCTGTGGCCCGACCGCACCGTAAGTTACATAGGAAGTAGCCGAGCCTCCGCTGCTGTTGGCAATCAACAGCCTGTAAGAACCTGCTGCCTGAACGGGCAGACTAGCCACGACCACAGAAGCGGAGCACGCAGAGGTCACTTTGAGTCGCGTCGTGTTGAAAGTGACAGCGGGCAGAGCGCCCGTGCAAAAGCCCGAGCCCACGACTGTGATTGTGTGGGTTGTGTAATTGATGGACGCGCTATTAATGGCGACCGGAGTGAGCGCGAAAGAATGCGCAGGAATCAGCAACAGCAATGCAAGCAAGTAGCGTTTCATCTTGAATCCTCCAGTCGATCTTCGGCTTACACCTCGGCCTGAGGTGATGTCCACATGCTCAAGTTATGCAACTTTTCCTTAAATTCCTCTGCGGAATGCGGTACAGGATTGCAGAGTTTTCTTTGGTCGGTGGTCTGGCGGGATTTGTGGGGAATTCGTCTCGCCTTTGGTAAGAGGATGTTAGCGGTTGCAGCGGATGGGGAAAGTAGCGGGTGGGCCATTACCGTGCAGTTACTAAAGTGCCGCGTGGAAACGCTGCAGGCAACCATCAGCGTTCACGATTCCGGAGCCGACATTGCTCAGCGGGGTTGCTATACTTCTCCGAAAATTACGCAACTATCCCCAAAGACCGGGATGAGCGGATGACGCAGAACGTGTGAGGACGAGTGACCTCATCGGAAGATTTGGTGCAGCGTATGCGAAAGCAGCGTGCGGTCTGGGACACGGTACCGGCCAGTTCGGTAGCCCTGTTATCGGGAATGGCGTTCACTTTGCTTGGGAGCATTGGCGCCATCAGTCAATTGGCGTCTGCCCGCGTTTCTATCGTGTGCTTCGCGGTTGTCGCTGGTGCAACTGGAGTCTTTGGCGCCGTTCTCACTTGGGTGGCAGTTCGCAAGACTTGGCTGTGGATCGTCGGCGTTGGCCATCGTTACGGGTTCGGCCCTCTCACCCTATATCCAAAAGCACTCACGTCCACCCCTGATTGTGTCGAACGATACGCAGCGGCCGGATGACGACGGCGCACAAGGTTTCGGGCGCGCATCATCTCATTGGCAACTGGTGAACTTGAATTCCATGATCCGAGTCGACCAGACATTCGAGTTGGAATTGCCGGCATCATAATATTCATTGCTGTACCAGAAGGTGCAGTCATCGCTTGGATCTACGGCCATGATGGAGTGATCGCCCCACTGACCTCCGGAATTGCCCTGATAGCCACCTCCGGCAATCACGCTTTGGATGCTCTCCATGGTGTCGACCGAATCGGTGGCCAGACGCCCCGTGAACATGATCCCGGGATCAATCTTCCCGCCTGAATTGCTCAACCCGAGCGCGATGTTGCCATCCTGGTCTATGTTTGCTGAGCCCATCCAAAAATTGTCGTGCGGATCGGGCGACAGAGTCCCTTGCTGAGCGACGATCGGGTCGCTGTTCGGACTCGTTATGTCGAACCACTGCTCGGTTGTCACACTATTGGCCACGATTGCGTCGTTCACTACGAGGTGCTCCACTTCATCCGAAGTCTGGCGCCACGCCAAGGGCACCATCAGTCGGTCGCTGCGCGAATAGAGGAGTCCGTTTGGTTCGGCCACCAATCCTGATCCCTCTTTGAAGCTGTTTACCGTTAGCACCGTCGGACCGGTGAATGTCGAATTCCGGGCATTCGTGAAGTCGATGTGAAAACTCCAGAGATGCAGAGTCGAGTGCGATCCGTTAGTGGGCTGTGCTATGTCGAGAAAAAATTCTGGTTCGCCGGGGACGGGTTGAGTTCCGCCCGCAATGTCACCTGGAAGCATGAACGAATCGCCGGGACGGCTCTTGAAAAAGCATTGCATGGGCGCGGGTTGGCTACCGAGCAGCATTGAAGTGCGATCGAGGGCGCAGGCAAGGGGACCGAGGTAGGCCGGCTTCCGACTGAACATGTTGAAGCTAACATAATAGGCATCGGTCCAAACCCCTAATTTGGGATAATCCCAGATCGGCTGGTGCGTTCCGGTTTCCTGAACGGCGTAGAGGTAATAAGTGCCTGTGGGATCGGACGAGGTGGAAACCGCGAGACATAACCAGTAGTGTCCTTGGGAATCTCCATAAATCGGCAGCGCGAGGACCCAGCGCCCGGCAGCTTTATCGTAGCGAACCACGAAATCATCGCCCGCCCCCGCAGTCGAGCAACTCCCGCCTTCGAATCCTTCCCACGGCATCGTGAGCGCGTCCGGGCCCTCGACAACGCTTAAATCGCTCTTGTTGTAAACGGTAAAGACATTGTCGACCGTTTGGAACACATACTGATCGCTCACGGCAAGATCGGTATCGGGGACTTCGCCATAGGAAGTGGACCCGTTGCTATCGTTGCCGTCACAGTTCAAAACGACGGTGAAGTTGCCCACAGTTCCTGGGGAAGAACACGGCGTGATGCCCGGAATAGACTCCGAAACGACGGTCCCTTGGGAGAGAATTCGTAGTGGAAGGGATTCAGTCCCGCCAACTACTGTATACAGTGATGGCGCGGGGTTCTGTCCCAAAATAGCTGATTCGCTGGCGAAGCTGCACAAGACGACGAGGGTTGAGGCGAAGAACTTCAATTCCTGCTCGGGCGGGGAAGCGATACGACGATAGTAGTCGGATTCAGGAAGAAATCAACGGCCCAGAAGGACAGTTTTGCACAGGCGCAATTGTGATGGCTCGCTAAGATGTAGATGCTGGTACAGTCGCTCGCTGCACCGGCAAGATGACCGAGAAAGTTGTTCCTTTGCCGACGGTGCTGGTCACGTCGATGCGGCCCTGGTGATCTTCGATGATGCGGCGAGCTAGCGACAGACCAAGGCCTGTGCCCTCGCCTTTGGTGGTGTAGAAAGGGCGGAAGATGTTGGGCAGGTGATCGGGAGCGATGCCGCGTCCGGTATCGGTCACTTCTACGGTGGCGGTTGATCCTGTACGAGAAAGTGTGACGTCGATTTTCCCTCGCTGATCGATGGCTTGCAGAGCGTTCAACAAAAGGTTCAGCAGCACCTGATGAATCTGATCGCTGTCGTGCTCGACTTCGGGAAGCGACGGATCTTTGTGAAGATTGATTTCGATGTTCTTGGCGAGTGCCTGCTGGCGTCCAAGCATGACTGCGTGTTCGACGGTGACATTGAGATCGCTCTTGCGGACCCGTGGCGGATGCGGGCGGGCCGTCTGCAGCAGGTCAGTGACAATTTGATTGATGCGCGCGATTTCCTGGCGAACGTCTTTGACGACCGCGCGGGCCGGACTGGATGAGGGCAGATCGCGTCCGATAATTTCGATCACGCCGGCGATTCCTGCCAGAGGATTGCGGATTTCGTGGGCGAGTCCAGTGGCCATTTCGCCCAAGGTTGCGAGGTGCTCGGCGCGGGACATCTGCGTGCGATGCAGGCGCTCGATTTCTTCGTGGCTCTCTCGAAGTTGAACGACCATCTGATTAAAGTTGCGGCCGAGGTCTCCGATTTCGTCATTGCGGTGGGCGAAACTGACGGAGACGGTGAGATCTCCGCCGCCAAGTTCGGCAATTTTCTGTTGCAGTTCGACCATGGGTCGCTGCACGGTGTAGGTGAGCACGACGAGCAGCGCGCCACAAATGGCGACCGCGCCGACTCCCGCCACCAGCAGCACCATGTGACGCTCGGGGTCGCGCCAGGAGAGCGAAGCGAGAAGGAAGAGCAGCATCCCGCCCAACAGGACGCATGCAATCGGGACGAGTGCTTTGATTTCCCAGTTAATACGGAACCAAGGTAATTCCGGATCGCCGGTGTATGGTGCGCCATCTTGCGCCATGGTTGGTGGAGGAGCGGCCGGATCTGATGTCTTCGCGTATCCCGTACTGAACGCGGTCTTGCGCGAGACGACGGATGAATCAGTTTCGGCGGATTCCGGTCTTGCCACAGGGTTCGTCATTTGGTCCAGCGTTTCAGGCATAAGCGTGCAGTCCGGGGAGCAGGTACGTGACTCCGAAGAACGTGAACATCACGACTCCAAATCCCAGGATTGCGAAGTAAGCGGCACGGCGTCCGCGCCAGCCGCGAGTGATGCGCATGTGGAGATATCCGGCATAAACCAGCCAGGTAATCGCCGCCCACGTCTCTTTGGGGTCCCAGTTCCAGTAGGAACCCCAGGCGCGATTCGCCCAGTAGGCGCCGGCGGCGATCATCAGGGTGAGCAGGGGGAAGGCGATACAAATCGTTTTGTAGGTGATGCGATCCAAAGTGTCGGCATCGGGAAGATGCTGCTCGAGGTCGTCGCGGCGCCAGAGGAGAAGCAGGTAAAGCAGGTTGGCGAAAATTCCGCCGACTAATCCGGACAAGATGAATGGGCTGGCGGCCAGAGTTGTCGCATAGAGTCCGTCGGCGTCGAGCGATGAATAGTGTCCGTCGCGGGCACGGAGCAGGAAGAATACGAGAGCCAAAGATTGCAGCAGGATGCTGATGAAAACGGCGCGATTGGCAATAGAAAGGAAGGTTTCATTCTTCTTCAGCGCGAACAGGATGTAGAGAATGAGCGGCGCTGCGACCGCGGCAAAGACCAGAAGCATCAGCCATCCGAGGTCGGGGATCGTGACAAATAAGCGTACGCCGCGCGAGATGAAGACTTCTTGCTTGTTTTCGGCGTCCCAGGCGACAACGTTGAATCCACCCCAACGCTCGAAACGAGACAGGATAGCGGTATAGATTCCGACAGTGAAGATGCTGGTCGCGGCCAGGAAGACTTCGGTCTTCAGCTTGTCTTGGATGAGGAACATCATGGCAAGCGCGAAGCTCAAGGCGCAGGCTGCGTAGGCGAGCATGGCCAATGTCACGTGGACGTGCAGCCATGTGGATTGCAATGCGGGCACGAGCGGGCGGACTTCGCTGCGCAAGAGCTGCATCAGAACGACGCCGACAATGGCGACCGGCATCGTCACCGTGCCGATGACTTTTACTCCATAGCGTTTTTCGGCGATCAGCGTGAGAGCGGCGAGTGTCCAGACAAAGCTCAGCAACATTTCATAGATGCTGGCGAATGGGGGATGGCCGGCCTCGTACCAGCGATGCGCCACGGCTCCGGTGTTGGCGACGAGGCCAGCCCATGTCATCAGAGATGCGAATTTGATGTAAGACTCGGTGCCGGTGACGCCGAAGCCGAGATAGAGCGCGCCCGCGCCAGCATAGAACACTAATGCCGCATAGAGCAGGTTGGCCTCGCTCAAAATGGTTCCACTCTTAACGACGTTCAGAAATGCTATGAACAGCAGGAAGGCGATACTCAACCCCACCATGACGACCAGGGTCATTCCGGTCGCGGGATGCTGTTCTACTTTTGCCCTTGTCATGAGATTCCTTATCCTTTTCTGCAGCCGGATTCACCTTCCGGCGATCGTTGATCGGGAAACCGAGTCGGCCCGATTCTCAGCGGGCACGAATTCCGGTTTCAGTTCTTTCTGGATCTGTTCCACAAATCTTTTGAAGGTCATCTCGAAGGCGTCGCGATTGCGGTTGGCGGAGCCTCCGACCCACAGCATGGTGCGGCCTTCGGCATCGACGACCGGCACTACCCAGAGACGAATGTGAATCACGTAGAAGACGAAGGTAAGGCCAATGGCCATGAGAATCACTCCGCCCCAAACGGCCCACTGACCGGGCTCGTGCGAGACTTCGAGTCCGGTGAAGACGCCGGTCTTCAGATCTTTCGGTTCGAGAATGTAGGGGGAAGCGGAGTTTTCGGCGATGTCCGGAATCTCAGGGAACCAGACGTTGACGACTTTATTGGTTCTTGCGGACGTCACGATCAGATGGGCGGCCGGATTCACGACGTCATTGCTGCGCGCGTAGACGTGCCCATCTTGCACAACGTAGTCGGGAATGAATTCCGCAAGCTGAACCTTGGTATCGGCATCGAGCGCAACGATCTGATTCATCGACAGCGAAATTTCTTGTGACTGTCCCTTGCCGTCTTTGGGTGTAACGCTGACGACCAACTTGTCGAGCTTGCCGGTGCGGCCATAGTTCGCCTGGTAGAAGCGCACTCCGCGAAACACCAGCGGATCGTTGACCACGATCTCTTTGTGGTCGACTTCATTGCCGTTCTCGACGACGGCCAGCTTCGACCAATATTTTTTCGGCGTACCGTCTTTATAGGTTTCCTCTCCTGCTCCGTCGCACCGAATGGAGAAGGGAAGAGTGCGCATGGCACCGTTCTTGAGTTCGATCTGGCTGCTCTCGGAACCGGGAGAGAGCATCAGAAAACCTTTCCATCCATAGAGCGCGTCGACAATGCCGCCGAGGAAGATCAGCAACAGACTGGCGTGCACGATGTAGACGGCCATCTCGGAGATGCGGTGCCGCTCAGAGAACAAAGAGAAACTACTGGTGCGAACGATATGCTCGGATTTCCATCCGAAGTGCTTGAAGGCTCGCTCCGCTGCGTCCAACCCTGCTTCCTCATTGGGCACAGGAACATGAGCCTGTGTTGCGAGTACTCTGCGGAAGTTCTCGTCAGGGCTCTTGTAAGGACGAGAGTAGAAGCGCCAGGCATTGGGGAAGCGCTCAAGAGATGCGGCGATGATGCTCAAGCTGACCAGGATCATCAGCGCGACGAACCAGCGCGCATGAAAAACATCAGTGAGCCCGGTGGCGTCGAGGAAGCGAAGCATCGCGGGGGAGTACGCACGTTGAATGTCCTCGGGATCGGTGATCGGGCGCTGCAGGATCACCGTGCCGGCGGCGGAAAAGATGACGACCAAGATAATGAGAATTACGCCAGTCTTAATGGAACTTAACGTCAGCCAGACTTTTCGGAACGCGGAGCGAAGTGACAGGGCCATAACGTTTACTTCCTCGCAGGGAGGAATGCACGTTCTGCGCCATCATGGGATGTATGCCGGAAGTTTTAGGAAATAAAGGGCTTGAGAGATGTTTCCTGACCTTGGTTCAGTACTCGTTTGGGCCATAACACTCATTGCACGAGGCTTTGCTTGGATTTTCACCCAAACAAAAACCCCAGTGATTTCAATCACAAATAGCTGAAATCAAGTGAATTGGTCGTGGTCCGCGAATTTCGTTGGAACGTGCGTGATTTGACTGATGGAGTGTGGGAGAAAGCCCATTCCTGCCTGTTGGGTACAAATGCAGAAGGTTTAATCCCGAATTTGCGCGCCTTGCGAAGTCCCATTTTGGCAATAGCTTACAATCCGACAGCAGCGGAGTCTGTCTTCCACAGCAATAAGGCGAGGCTCGTGCAAATGCAATGGTTGAAATGGTCCCAGAATCTGTGAAGCGCGCGGTTCGAGCAGAAGCAAACGCCTTCGGCCGCATCCTCCCCCGGTTGCTGCAGGTGCTGGCTCTCGCTCTGTTGATGGCGGCGAGACCGGCGTGGGCGAAAGAACATCCGGTACCACTCGAGAAAAATGTTGATGCGGCCAAATGTCTTGAGTGCCACGAGGATAAAACCAAGGGCAAGGCGGTGCACTCGGCGATCGCCATGGGATGTTTGAGCTGCCACGAAGTTCGCGTCAACAAAGACATCACGCGGGTGAAGTTGACGACTACAACGCCGCAGTCGCTGTGCATCAGCTGCCACGCCGACAAAGACGCCGCAACGTTGAAAGGCACGGTGCATCCTCCCGCGGTGCGGGATTGCATCAAGTGCCACGATCCACACGAGAGCGATAACAAGAACCAGTTGCTGAAGGCGACGTCGGGCGATAAAGGACAGAATCTCTGTCTCGATTGCCACAAGCAGGGACTGAATGTTCCGGAGAAAGGCAGCCGCCACGCCGCTCTCGACATGGGATGCGATACCTGCCACGTTACCCACAAGACGGGCGAGCCGGGCAAGCCCGAGTTTGATTTCCATCTGACCAAAGCGGCTCCGGCGCTCTGCATCGATTGTCACGATGTGAAAGACGCTGCCTTGCAGAAGGCGCATAACAATCAGCCATTCGAAAAGGCGGACTGCACCAGCTGCCACGACCCGCATCAATCGGCGGCTCCGAAATTGATGCGACAATTCCTGCATCCTCCATTTGCCGACAAGTCGTGCGATACCTGCCACGCGCCAGCGAAGGATGGCAAAGTTGTACTGACTGCGGCAAGCGCGAAGGAGCTGTGCGTCACCTGCCACGCGGAGAAAGCCGAGCAGATTGATAAGGCGAAAGTGCCGCATCCCGGAGCAGCCGGGGATTGCACGGACTGCCACAATCCGCATGCCAGCCGTCAGCCAGGATTACCCAAGACCAATGCCGTCGACATTTGTCTGGCCTGCCACAGCGATCAGGCGGAGCAGGGCAAGAAGCATACGCTGCATCAGCCTGCGTTCAAGCAGGGCTGCGCGACGTGCCACGAACCGCACGGCGGCGATAACGATCACCTGCTACGGGCAAAGGCGCCAAATGCGCTGTGCCTGGAGTGTCACGGGCCGGATTCACAGCCGAAGAAGATCGAAGCCGATCACGTGCTTACGATCTTCAATGGAAGCGTAAAGCTTCCTGAAGACTACTTCACGAAGAACAAAGTGGTGGTGCTGCCGCTGAAATTCGGGCGCGGACATCCGGTGGACGGACATCCTGTGTCCAACGTGACCGATCCGACCGACATCACCAAGGTGATTTCCAAGATCGATTGCCTGACCTGCCATCAGCCGCATTCGTCGGCGCAACCCGATCTACTGGTAAAGGATCAGGCCAACAACATGGCGTTTTGCACGACCTGCCATAAGGATCTGACGAAGAGATAGCGCCTGTGGGGCATCTGGGCGCAGAACGATGAGGAGAAAGTCTATGACATCGAATGCCGGCGCAAAGCCGAATCGCAGCCGCGAGAACGCGGTCGCCTGGCTGGTTCTGTTGAGCCTGATGCTGGCAGCACCGTTGGCGCTGTTCGGAGATAAGAAAAAGAAAAATGCCGCGCCCGCGAAGGTCCCGGTCATCGATTACTCCAACATCGTTTGGCCGAACCCGCCGGCCGTGGCGCGCATTCGCTACCAGGCCTTCTACGCGGCGCAGAAACTTTCGCAAGTCGAGACCGCACCCACCCAGAAATCGAAGTGGATGGACCGCTTGGCGGGCACGCAGCCGGCCAGTGAAAGCGGCAAAGTTCTTTTCCAACTAGGGGAACCCTACGGCATGGCCGTGGATTCGAAGAATAATTTATATGTAGCCGATCAAAAAGTCGGCGCGATTTTCATCTTCAATACGGAAAACCGCGACGCGGAGCTGATCAAGAACAAAACCCACGCCCATTTCGTGCGCATCATCGGGCTGGCCATGGACGATGGCGACCGCCTCTTCGTATCCGATCCCGGACTGAATCATGTGCTGGTCTTCGATGCGAATCACACCGCGACCGACGTGATCAGCGAAGGCATGGCCGAACCGGGTTCGATGGCCATTGATCGGGAGAACCGGTTGCTGTATGTCTCCGATATCAAGCTCGATCAGATTCTCGTGTATGACGCCGACTCGCTCAAGCTGATGCGCAAGATCGGCACCACGGGTCACAATCACGAACTGACCAGTCCCGGAGATTTCGCCAAGCCATCGGGACTGGCGGTCGATGCGGACGGCAATCTGTACGTTTGCGATACGCTGAACGATCGCATCGAAGTGTTCGACGCTGACGGAAAATTCATTTCGACCTACGGCAAGAATGGCGACGGGCCGGGATACTTTGCGCGGCCGAAGGGCGTTGCCATCGATAGCGATGGGCACATATGGGTCGCCGATGGAATGCAGGACCGTGTACAGGTCTTCAACCAGCAGTGGCAACTGCTGATCGTCTTCGGCGGACACGGCTTGTTGCCTGGACAATTTCAGGGATTGGTGAGTCTCGCTTCCGACACCAAGAACAACCGGATCTTTACTTCGGAAATCTATCCAGGACGCGTGCAGCAATTCCGCTACGTGACCGATGCCGAGGCCGAGGCGCTGCAGAAAGAGAAGGAAGCGGCGCGGAGCAAGAAGACCGCAAAGAACTGAGGCATTTAATCATTGAGTCATTGAGTCATCGGGCCATTGAGCCATTGAATCCCTTTGGCCTTGAAGGTTTTCAATCACTCAGTGGCTCAATCACTCAATGATCCAATGTTTCTCTCTGTTGCGTTTCTCAAATCATTGAGTCATTGAGTCATCGGGCCATTGAGCCATTGAATCCCTTTGGCCTTGAAGGTTTTCAATCACTCAGTGGCTCAATCACTCAATGATCCAATGTTTCTCTCTGTTGCGTTTCTCAAATCGTTGAGTCATTGAGTCATCGGGCCATTGAGTCATTGAGTCATTGAGTCATTGAATCCCTTTCGCCTTGAAGGTTTTCAATCACTCAGTGGCTCAATCACTCAATGATCCAATGTTTCTCTCTGTTGCGTTTCTCATCAGCCCTCCCGCCTATGTCGTTGTAACTGAGCGATTTGACCACATGGCCTTTACAGGTGGTTGTTTTCCCCCAGTAACCCCGCCCTACCGGGCTCTCCATTCGATCAGCCGATCCTCATCCAAGCACATTAAATTCAGCTACTTACATGGAGAATCACAGGCAATGCGGGAGGGTCTCCGAGTTCGGGTGGCGAGTTGCACTACTCAGGTCGGAGGCGGTTACAAGGAGCGCCAACGCGCAACCTGCAACCCTCGGCCTAAGCCTTCGAGGTTCTGTAGAGCGTTCGCAAAACACAGGAGGTCGTACGATTTTATGAAGAAAGCAATGATAGTAATGATGTTTGTCTTTGCGGTCGCGGGTCTGGCTCTGGCGCAAAATTGGTCGTCAACGGTTGACGTCCTCGGCGCGCACCAGAACCAGGGACGTGGCTGCGCGGGCTGCCATGCTCCACACAGCGGCTCGTTCGGTTCCGGTCACGGCGGCGCTTGCCGATGCTGGAAGCTATGCATTGTGGGGCCAGGACGCCAGCCCACTGTACGGCAAGACGGTTGCGTTCGGCGATAACGGCCGGTACGTGGAAGTTCTGCCCAACGGTATCGCCAGCGGATCTCAGGAAGTCGGCGGAATTCTGCTCTGCCTGAGCTGCCACGACGGCAACTTGACGTCAGCAGAACATGATGCAGAACTGGTCTTATGAACAACAGATCGGCCTGCTCACCAACACCACCTATGGTAGCCAGAAGATTCCGACTCTGCTCGGAAACGACGGCACCGGCGGTGGCAACTACACCAACGATCACCCGGTGGGCCAGAATGCCACGATTAGCTCGGGCAGCGGCCTGGTTTGGGCAAATAACACCTTCACCGTGACGTCCGGTATCGCAGTACGCGCAGTTTGTAGCCAACTACGGGTGGCCCGCTCTGGCGCCTGGAAAGTGGTCGAATCCCTGGGGCATCAACGGTTCTGGCAAGCCCTATGTACTCTGCACCACCTGCCACAACCAGCACGTGATGACGGTTTATACGTCCTCCGCGGCTAGCCCAGATTGTGGGCAATACGGCGGCGGCAAGTACTATGCCACCTTCTTCTTCATCAATGGCCCGTACAACCCGAACCTGCAAGGGAAGATTTCCGCCGGCCAGGCAGCATCGACGACACAATTCTGCCGTCAATGCCACTTTGGCGAGTCGAACGAAGCCAACAACACTGACAACATCCCCACGGTATTCCAGTAAAACCGGGGCTGATTTGCTCGACAGAGGGGAGAGATGTTCTCTCCCCTTTTTTTACGAGTACAGTTTGGAGCAATATCGATCTTTTCAAAATAGGGCGTCATCCTGAGCGGAGCCGTTTTTCAGGCAGAGCGAAGGATCTGCCGTGCCACAGCTGCGTAGAGGAGATCCCTCGACCCGCTGGAGAAAGGCGGTGTTCGGGATGACGGCAATTTAGCGGTTTCGTGAAACAAGCGAGGATTTATGAAATACCAACTACTCATCTCCGGATTCTTGGCGGTAACTCTCGCGTCGGCATCGGCGCAAATGGCGTCGCACGCGCCCACCACGGTCGCGAACGCGGCTTCGGTGCCTGCCATGGCATCGGCGCAGACATCCCCCCTGATGATCAGCGACAAGCCGGTGGCGCGCGTGAACGGCGCGGTGCTGACCGATCGCGACCTGCTGCGCGAGATGTACTCGATCTTCCCTTACGCGCGGCAGCACAATGGATTTCCCAAGTCGCAGGAGGCAGCGATCCGGCAGGGCGCGCTGGAGATGATTATTTTTGAGGAACTGGTGTACCAGGAAGCGCAGCGGCGCAAGCTGGTAGTTCCTGCGGCAAAGCTGAACAGCGCCGAGGACGATTTCCGCAAGCAGTTCTCGAGCCCCGATGAATACAACCGGTATCTGCAGACCGAGATGAAGGGGTCGGAGCAGAATGTGCGGCAGTCGATCAAGCGCTCGCTGCTGATCGAGCAGGTGCTGAAGACGGATGTGGAGTTGAGGTCGGCAGTGACGCCGGCCGAGTTGCAAGTCTATTACGTGAAGAATGGCGCGCGTTTCCTGCAACCGGAGTCGTTCGGGTTCCAGAGCATTTCGATTATTCCTCCGCTGAAGGCGACACCGCAGCAGCAGGCCGATGCGAAGAAGCGCGCCGACGCGGCGCTGGCGCAGGCGAAGATGGCGAAGAGCTACCAAGATTTTGGGCTGCTGGCGGAGAAGGTTTCCGAAGACGATTTCCACGTGAACATGGGTGAGCACAAGATCACCGCTGCGGACAAACTTCCGCCGCAAGTCGTGAAGTTTATGCGGACGGCGAAGCCCGGGCAGGTGAGCGGGCTGATCCAGATTGAAAATGCATTCACGATCGTGCGGGCGACCGCGTACACACCGGCGCGCAAGCAGCCGTTTGCCGAGGTCAAGGCCGGGCTGAAGGACGAGTTGCAGAAAGAGAAGTACGAGAAGCTGCGCTCAGGGCTGGCGAAGCAGTTGAGGGCCAAGGCGAAGATCGAAGTCGTGTAGGAATTGAGGTATTGGGCGATCGGGTCATTGAGTGATTGAAGGTCCAACTGGCCGTTGACGAATCGAGCCATTGTGCGATTGATCTAACCGCATCCACGCGGTGTTCAATCACCCAATGGCTCAATCTCTCAATGGCTCAATCTTTAGCGTGTAGGAATTGAGGTATTGGGCGATCGGGTCATTGAGTGATTGAAGGTCCAACTGGCCGTTGACGAATCGAGCCATTGTGCGATTGATCTACCGCATCCACGCGGTGTTCAATCACCCAATGGCTCAATCTCTCAATGGCTCAATCTTTAGATGAATCAATGAGTTAATGTGGGTTTCCCCCCGCCATGGGGTGATATGCCGCAGCCGGCAGTTTTCCTCAACCTTTTCCACTCCGTCCAGAAAACCTAATCGATTATTTTTCAATAGCTTACGGGTATCCAGCAGAAGCCCGGTTTGGCAACAATTGTGCCCTATCAGGGGTAGCGCACGAAGCTTCTGGGATGTGGGCGGGAAGGGAAGTTGTAAAGATGACTGTTGCGAAACGCATCATCGGGCTGGCAGTGCTGGTGATGGCGCAACTTACCTTTGCCCAGAACAACGAAGGCATTACGATCGGGCAGAACACGCATTTAAAGGCCGGGGGGCTGCTCAGCTTTGGGTATGCCGGCGATTATGGCAACGATCTTCCATCCTCGCATGGTCTGAACGGTGGGATCGACGGCCAGCTCTCTGGCTATTACTACAATCCCAATTTTCTTTCTTTCTCGGCGACTCCTTACTACAACCAGTCGCGAGATAACTCGACCTACCAATCGCTGACCGGGGCCACCGGTGTTACGAGTACGGCAAACTTCTTTACCGGCAGCCATTTTCCCGGTTCCGCGAGCTACCACTACGACCGCAACAGCAGCGGAACGTTCGGATTGGCGGGGCAGCCGAACTTCACCACGATCGGCAAAGGGCAAGGATTCAGCGTGAACTGGAGTGCCTTAATGCCGAATTTGCCTACACTCGCGGTGGGTTATTCACAGGGCGACGGCAGCGGAACGATCTTCGGTACCGACCAGCAAACCAGTTCCAACACCAAGCTGCTGAATGTGCGGTCGGATTACGCCATCGCTGGATTCCGGCTGAACGCGTTCTACACCCACAACACGATCAGTTCGGCGTTTCCAGAATTTTTGGCTGGGCAGTCAGAATCGATACAAGAATCCACCGGAAATAATATCGGTACGGGCGCGCAACACAGCTTGCCGTTGCACGGCGATTTCTACGCCAACTATAACCGGTCCTCATCGGACAGTAGTTACTTCTCGAGCGCCGGACAGAGCACCAATTCATCGAACTATACGGACGACATCGAGAATGCTGGTGCGAGCTTTCATCCCACGCAGAAACTGTCGTTCAATTTCAACGAAAACTACACCAGCAATCTCAGCGGATATCTGGCGCAGAGCCTGGTACCGAATGGAGCTCCGCCGCCAGGAATCAGCCTGGGAACGGGAGCTCATTCGATGACGTTCGCGGGCGGCGCCGGGTACCAGATCACGAACGCTCTTTCCGGATCCGTCCAAGCCACGCGGTACGACCAGTTTTACTTCGGGCAGA
The DNA here is from genome assembly GCA_963823085.1 of Terriglobia bacterium. Taxonomy (GTDB): domain Bacteria; phylum Acidobacteriota; class Terriglobia; order Terriglobales; family Acidobacteriaceae; genus Sulfotelmatobacter. The sequence goes on from CAWGKF010000001.1 coordinate 146,740, forward strand.
ACTATACGGGCACTTTTGTGAGCGGGAATCTCGCGTACGGCAAGCGCTTGCTGGATACGTTCTCGTTCTCCGGGGCGGTGGTGGATAGCAGCACCGGGCAGGGCGATAATGCGTTGGGTTTTATCGCGAACGTGAATGGGTTTCATCGGATCAAAGGCTGGCAGGTCTCGGGAAATTTCAGTTATGCGCAGAACGTGCAGACGCTGCTGGTGACGTACTCAACGTCGTACTACAACTACAGCGCGAATGTGCGACGGCGCTTGCTGGGTGGATTTCAGTGGATTGCAGCCTTCAACGGGACGCACAGCGGGCTCTCGAATTATCAGGGCACGACCAGCCACAGCCAAGGCTACTCGACGTCACTGGGGAACCGGCGATTCACACTCACCGGGAACTATACGAATGCATCGGGAGTTTCTTTGCTGGGTACGGGTGGGCTGGTGCCGATTGTCCCGACGCCGGGAGTCAACGATTTCACGACGTTCACAGGCGCCAGTTGGGGCGGCGGCGCTTCGGTGACTCCGGTCAAGCGGCTGATTCTCTCGGCGAGCTTCAGCCGCGCGATCAGCGACACGGCGAGTCAGGAGATGTTCTCGCACAACGACATGGAAGTTTATAACGCGCAGATGCAATACCATTTGCGGCGCATTGGGCTGCTGGCCGGGTACACTCGATTCAGCCAGGGCATCAGCATTGTGGGGACGCCGGCTACGTCGACGTCATATTTTGTGGGAATAACCAGATGGTTCGATTTCTTCTAGAGGCGCGGGGCAAATCTGGATTACGCAGAAGCCTGACCTTCGCAGCGATCACACTCGCGTTGGCGATTCTGCCTGTGGCGCGGGCGGGAGGGGCGAAGCGTCCGAAGGAGACGGCGAAGCAGCCGTCCGCACCCGACTTGTTGATGGATGGCGGGCGGAAGCTGTCGTTTGAACGCAGTTTCAGCCTGGAGCGCGAAGTCAAACCCAAGCGCAGCTTCTGGACGCGCGTTGTGGATACGATCGCGGGCCTGCCGGACTTCCATTACCTGGTGAGTCCATACAGCGTGGTGACGGATTCGCGCGGAAGAATCATCGTTACGGATGTCGCGGCGCAGGGCGTGCACATTTTCGATTTCGAGCAGCAGAAGTACAAATTCCTGACGCGGCGCGATGCGGGGAAAGATCCGATGCTGGTGCCGCAGTGCGTGGCCGTCGACGCGCAGGACAATATTTATGTGACGGATTCGCAAGTGGGCAAGATTTTTGTGTTTGACGCGGGCGGGAAATACAGGCGCGTGATTGGAAGCCTGAAGGGTGGAGAGGGGTATTTCAAGCGTCCGACGGGCCTTGCGGTGGATTCGGCGGCGCAACGCATCTACGTGACCGATACCTTGCGCAACAAGATTTTCGTGATGGACATGCAGGGCAGCGTACTGCAGGTGATCGGTAAGACGGGTGCGGGGGACGGAGAGTTCAACTATCCGACGGAGTTAAGGCTGAACGGTCCGGATCTGGCGGTGGTCGATGCCATGAATTTCCGCGTGCAGGTGTTCGACCGCTCGGGGTCGTTCAAGTATGCCATTGGAAAGATCGGAGACGGCGCGGGATGGATCTTCCGTCCCAAGGGCCTTGGCTACGATTCGGAAGGCCACCTGTACATCGTAGACGGCGAATGGGGCGTGGTGCAGGTATTCGATGATCAAGGACGCCTGCTGTACTACTTCGGCGGCAAAGGAACCGGGGTAGGACAGTTTCAACTGCCGACCGGGTTGCAGATCGACAATCACGATCGCATCTACGTGGTGGATTCATTCAATCGGCGCGTGCAGGTGTTTCATTATTACGGGGTCGCATCGGCGGACGGAGGGAAGCAGCCATGAAGAAGCTGCATTCGCTTCTGTCGCTGTTTCCATTCGTGTGCGTGCTGATTGCGACGCAGAGTTTTGCGCAGGGGCCTCCGCCGACAGCGGACGTGCTGGGCATGCACAATCTGACGCTGGCTAGCGGAGCGAAAGTGTATTCGCAGGGAAGCCTGGGCTGCACGTTCTGCCACGCGCCGCACAGCGGGCTGGGCGGCATCACTCCGCTGTGGAATCAGAAGCTATCGCAGAGTTCGTACGTGCCGTACAACAGTTCAACCTACAACGAACAGGGGAAGCAGCCTACGTTGGGCGTGACCAGCAGTTTGTGCCTGAGTTGTCATGATGGCACGGTCGCCGTCGGGCAATCGGCTGCCTACGGGCCGTTGCCGATGGTGGGGTCGATGAATGGCGTCGATTCGTTTGGCACGACGCTGACCGGCTCGCATCCATTCAGCCTGGTGCTGCCGCTGAAGGATGCGCCCAATCTGGTGGCGTCACTGGCATCGCAAGGCAAGACGGCGGATCCGACCGGGGCGGTCAAGCTGATCAAGGGCAACATCGAATGCACGAGCTGCCACGATCCGCACGTACAGTCTATCGATCTCATTGCGCAGGATTTTCTGGTGCGCGATAGTTCGCGGGCGCAGATGTGCCTGGCCTGCCACGATCCGAATCGCGTGGTACAGGGGCAGGTGAATCCGCTGGCCGGCTTCACGAATAGCATTCATATGACGGCCACGAATCAGGTTTCTTCGGACGCGCATGTGGGTTCGTATCAGACGGTGGGCGCGAATGCGTGCACATCGTGCCACATGTCGCATGATTCGGTGGCGCCGGCACGATTGTTGCGGCCCGCGACGCCGCCAGCAACGTCGTACGATCCGGGGACGCAGAGTTGCATGACGTGTCACGCTGGAGGGACGTATCTATCACCGGCGACGGTTCCCAACATCATGGCGGAAGTCGGAAAGATCAGCCATCCGATGCCCTCGGGGAATAACTATCACGATGCCGGAGAAGCGCCGCTGCTGCAGCACAATCGACACGCGACGTGCGTGGACTGCCACAGCGCGCACAACGGAAATCCGGAGACGGTATTTTCGGCGCCGCCGGCGATACGTCCGCCGCAACAGGGCGCGACGGGCATCAGCGCGCTGGATGGAATCACGACACTTATTCCAGCAGTCAATCAGTATGAAACGTGCTTGCGCTGCCATGGGACCAGCACGGGCAAACAGCGGCTGGCGATCTTCGGCTATTCGCCGATCCGAGTCGTTTCGGCGCCCGATCCGCTGAATGTCATCTCTGGAGTTCGCGCAGACGGCAACCTCGAGCCATCCGGTGACACATCCGAGATCAAGTCCGCTACCGCAGCCCAGCTTGCTGGTCAATATGTTGAACGAAACCGGGCTGCCCTCGAGCCGGCTGGTAGGGACACAATTGTTTTGCAGCGATTGCCACAACAGCGACGACAACCGCGAGTTCGGAGGCACGGGGGCGAACGGTCCGCATGGATCGAAGTGGACCCACCTGTTGGAGCGGCGGTATGAGTTCAGCCAGGCGCCGGCGCCCGGTCAGTTGATCTCGAATCTTTATCCGAATCCGGATCTCACGGTGAACGGTCCGTACGCGATGTGCGGGAAATGCCACGATTTGCCGAACAATGTTCTCGCGAACACAAGTTGGTCGCAGCATGCCCTGCACATCTCGCAATACGGATTCAGTTGCTCGGTATGCCACACGGCGCATGGCATGGGCGCGACATCTCCGAATGTCACGGGAGAGCGGCTGGTGAATTTCGATGCGAATGTGGTGGCGCCGAATGGCACCCTACCGATCTCTTACAATCGGACAACAAACACGTGCGCGCTGACTTGCCACAACGCGACGCATAACGGGAACGGAACGGTGTCTGGCATCAGCAAGCCGAAGGGCCGAACCCGGTAGCGAAAATTCTTACTCGTAGCTTATTCGTAATTCTTAATCGTAATTCTTAAACCCAGGTCAGGAAAAGATCGTGATGGCGAAGCTTCGCATACCGGCAATGACTGTTGCTATTCTCGTCGGCCGCGGTGCTGGAAGCATTCCGTCTGTCCTCGCTTTCTGCGTTGACCAACGGAGATGTATGGTGGCACTTAAGCTGCGGCCTGTGGGCGCTGCAACATCACGCATTGCCGCATACAGGTCTGTTCTCTCAGTTGTCGACACAACCGTGGATAGCGTCCAGCTGGGTTTACGATTTGCTGCTGGCGCTGGGTTACAAGCTGGTCGGACTGCGAGCGATTCCGATCCTGCTGATGTTGTTTAAGACCGCCCTCGCTGTGGTTACATTTTTACTGGTTGGAGGGCTGCGGGGAAGATTCTGGACGGCGGTAACGCTGTCGGTTCTTGCGCAGTATGTGCTTGGCGCGATCCAACCCGGTCCAGCATATTTTTCCATTCTCTTCTTCGGGATTGAAATCGCGCTTCTGCTGGAGGCGCGGCGCAGTGGCGACTGTTGCTGCTTCGTTGGCTGCCGTTTTTGTTCCTGCTGTGGGCCAACCTCCATATGCAGTTTGTTTATGGCGTGGTGGTGCTAGTGCTGTTTTTGCTCCCGATCGTGTGCGAGCGATATGTGACTTCGTCATCAGCAAGTTCGCTGGCGCTCGGGAGAGTTGCGAAGATTGCTCGGTATTATCTTTCATGGCGACGTTTCTCACCCCGTATCTCTATCGACCGTACGGAGTTTTCTTTGCCACAACCTTCAATTCTGCCAATCAATACCTGCCGGACTTTCATGCGCTCGGCTTCCGCCAGCCACAGGACTACCTTCTGCTCCTGTGGCGATGGCAGCTTTTCTGGCGCTGGGATTGCGGCGGTCGCGGGATATTTTCCAGATCGGGCTGCTGGCGGGCAGTCTGGCGCTATCGTTCTATGCTCAGCGGGATATCTGGCTGGTAGCGCTGGCTGCGCTCGCGGTAATCGGTGAAGCGATCACGAGCGAACCTGCGGGCAAGCTTGCTGATTCCACTGAGAAGCAGAGGTGGACGCGTGAGGCGCTGATTGGCGCGACCGCCTCGATCGGGATTCTCATCACAGCTGCGGTGATTCGAATCCCGAGCAGCCAGCGCAGCACTTCTCGCCAAGGCTGGGCAGAGCTATCCCGTGGCGGCGAGTGATTACATCCGTGAGCACCGGCTCCCGCAGCCTTTTTTCAACGCGTATGAGTGGGGAGGATTTCTGACTTGGTATCTGCCGGAGTACGCCGTGGCGATCGATGGGCGGGCCGAGCTTTACGGCGAAGACCTTGTCTCGCAGTATTCCAAGGTGATGAACGCCGATGAGCGTTACACGGAGTATGCGGCGTTGGCCGGTGCGCAGACTATTCTGCTGCCGAAGAGCGCAATCATGGGCGAGGCGCTCAGTTCTGTGCCCATTTTCAAAGTGGCATACAGCGACGATGTAGCAATCGTGCTGAGCCGGAGAACCGCGAATGAGTGAGGCGGTTCGAATTCCGGATCTGGAGGAGGCACCCGCTGGCGCGATTCAGGCGCGAGAACTTCACATTGTGCAGGCTTCTGAGATGCCATCCTCGGCGGCGCGTTGGTGGCGCATCGCCGACTTCGGAGTGCTCAGCGCCTGGATCGCCATCGTTGGATTCACTCTGCAATATCACGAGAAGTGGGCGGATGAGGCGCAGGCGTGGCTCATTGCGCGCGATCTCGATCTCAAAACTATTTGGTTTCACGAACTGCGCTATGAAGGCTCGCCGGGATTATGGCACACCATTCTGTGGGTAGCGCAGCATGTGTTTCACGCGCGCTACGATGCGCTTGGCTATATCGGCATGGCGGGCGCCACCGCCGGAGTGGCGCTGCTGATTTTCAAAGCGCCGTTTCCGCGATATATCCGGTGGCCGCTCGCGTTTACTTACTTCATGGTGTACCAGTACGCGGTGATTGCGCGTCCGTACACGCTGCTGCCGCTGCTGGCATTCTCCGCGGCGCTGCTGTTCAAAGATCTGGAACATCCGGAGCGGATGACGATCGTCCTGGTGCTGCTGGCGAATCTGAGCTTGCACGGAACGATCCTGGCTGGATGCCTGGGGCTGGTGTATCTGATGGACGCGTATCGAGCACGCGAAAGACTCGACGCGACGCGTGCGGCGAAGAGTACTGGATATGCATCGGGGTAATGGCGGCGGTGTTTGTGTTTATTGTGTTTGTTTTGAAACCGACGCCAGATGTAGGGGAGTTCGCCAAGAAGGACCTCCTTTCCAAAGCGCCTGCCGCGATTCAGGCGATGCAACCCACAATTTTAACGAAGGTGGAGTCCGTTATTTCTGGTGCCTTCTTGGACTACTGGTTGCCTTCGACCCTATTCGTTTTCTTTACTGGAGGGTGGTGCTTCCGCCGTCAGCGGCTGCTGATTTTCGCGTTTCCGGTGTTCTTGTTAACCGGTTTATATTCCCTGATCCATGGTTACGCCCACCACCACGGAACTCTTTTTGTAGCCGCTGTGACCGCAATTTGGGTTGCCTGGCCGAGTCGGGAAGAGCAGCGTAGCTTTAGTGACGTTGATCGTCGTGCGTTTCAGGTGATGAGTGCTGTTCTGTTTGGTCTCTGTGCGCTGAACGCTTGGGATGCAGAGGTTGCGATTCGGAATGAGTATCTGTACCCCTACAGCGGAGCGGAAGACGCGGCAAGTTATTTGAAATCAGTTGGAGCGGAGAAGGAAGGAATATTCGGATTTCTTTACGGAGAGGTGGGAGTACAGGCATACTTCGATCACAACATGTTGGTCAACATGCCGACGGCATACTTCCACCACGGCATGCCTTTCTATGGTCTGGAACTCGACCGCGAAGAGTTCCCCGCCTCAATCCGGGCTACGTGATCGCCTTCACTGAACAGCCGCAAATATCGATGGATTACGGAATCCCCGAAGTGCGCGCCGAGGGATACGAAATCGTGCATTTCTCCGATGGATACATGATTTACAAACGTGGAGTATACGTTCGGCAGAGCTATTTTATTCTCCGCCGCGTGCGCCCGTAGTACTGGGGCGCGACGGGCACTCCACACAACTGTTTCACTGTCCACTGCAACTTGGTTTCCGCCGACGTAAGGTCCCTCGCGACGGCTTTCGCCGGCGCTCAGGATGACAAGTTTGTTGTTGCTGGGGATATCGCATTGCGCGTTTCCGCGATCGTGTCATCGACTTAATCATCCGCACGTAACATCTCTTCTCCCACCCAACGTCATTGGTCTTCCGTTACCGATCGAGTTGTGGTCTAATCACAGCCACTCTTGGGGCAATACCCGGAAAATCTAAGTAAGATAGGCGACCTTCGAGGCGCACACATCGGAGATGGCTATGACCCGATCTGGCACTGCGATTGTTGCGTTCGTTCGTGTCCTCCCCTGGACGCGCAATCTGTCGAAATTTGCAGTCACAATTGTGGCGACCGTGCTTCTATGCGTGACGGCCGCGTCGGCCCAATCGTTGGCGGTGGACGCCGGAGTTGCCGACCTGCTCGGACCACATAGCGATGGCGCTCGCGGCTGCGCTGTATGTCACGCTTCGCGATCAGTTCAAGCCGCGCCCACAGACGCGATGGCAAGTGGCCCCGCATTTTTGTGGGGATCGAACAGCGCTCCGGATTACGGTTCAGAGGTTCCAATGGCGGACGGTGCGCGATGGGCCGAGGTTCGCCCCGCGGCGGGTGAAAGCCGGGAAGTCACGGGAGTTTTGCTCTGTCTCAGTTGCCATGACGGAAATCTGACGCCGCATAACATGCTGCAAAGCTGGTCTTACGAGAATCAGGTGGGTTTGCTCGCTCTGACGCCATTTCGCGATCAGAAGATTCCGTCGTTATTGGGCCGGGATGAAGAGGGTGCCTACGATCACCCGATCGGAGCGACGGCGCCGATCAATCCGGGTGGAGGCCTGGTGTTCTCAAATGGCACGTTCACGGTGCTGCCGAATAGTCCGTACGCGCAGTTCATCGCGAACTACGGCTGGCCATCGCTGGCGCCCGGGAAGCGATCGAGAGCGTACGGGGTGAGCAACTCGGGCGAGCCGTATACGCTGTGCACAACCTGCCACGACCAGCATGTGAGGAATGTCTATGTGTCGGGCGGGAACAGTCCGATTGCGGGGGAGGTGAGCGGCAAGGTTTATACGACATATTTCTTTTTGAATGGGCCGTACAATCCGGCGCCGGACAAACTGGCGGGTCATCCGACAACATCGTCGGCGCAGTTTTGCCGTCAGTGTCATTTCGATTTGTCGAATGAGGGGAACAATATGCTGACGGCGCGGACGTTTTTCTGAGCGGCTTGCCTGAATCGCTTCACCACAGAGACACAGAGGCACAGAGAACAAAAAGATTTGTTTTGGGATTTGTTTCATAAGGTGTGACGTTCTCTGTGTCTCAGTGCCTCTGTGGTGAGCTTTTGCGCGTCGTTATTTCAGTGAAGAATCTACTATTCGCCGGGCGAAGACCGTCGCGATCTCGTCGTGGAAGACGAGTTCGAACCGTGGATCAACCGTGAGAATCTTGGCGAGTGGCATTTCCGAGCCCAGTAGAATCACTCCTGATTCGTTCAGATAAGGGTCGGTGGTGTAGGACTTCTCGGCATTCTGCGAGTTGAAGAAAATTCTGTCGAGGTCGTCACCGTAGAGATCGTTGCGTCCGTCGATCGCCACCGGATACTCGGGCATATACCACATGAGAAATCCGCCCCAGTTGAGCGCGTTGTAGAGAGGTCCCTGGATGGGATTGCGGCGCAAGAAGTTGACGGCGTTCACGGGGTATTGCGAGCTGACGGCGCGGTCGAGTCCACGCTGGTTAAAGTCTGTTCCGTTGGCGATGATCGCCAGCAGAATCGTGATGGCTGCCGCTACGCCGAGATTTTCCAGCCACGTTTCCGCAAATGCCGTGCCTTCTTCAACGACCTCTGATTGCGGAGCGAATGCGTCGGCAATGCAAGCCGTTGCCGGCAGACAGACGAACCAGGCATCGCGCATGGTGCGGTAGGCGATCACGCTTGCCGCGATCATCAGGGCGAGTTTGAAGAGATCGAGCTTCCTGCGCCAGCCCACGGCAAAGAATCCAGCGGCAGTGAGAAGAAGCTCGGCAAAATGGCTATATCCGCGAAAGCTCAGTGGCTGTAACTCGATGATGACCGAGTAGGTGAATTTCGCTTTGGAATATTCGAGCACGACCTGATAGGGGTGATAGAAATACGGCCCGGCGAGAGTTGCGAGCGCACAGGCTAGGCCAATAACGGTGAGCTTGGCAATGGGAAGAGTGGGGGCTGAGAGGAAGTCTGGTGCAATTCCGAGAGCGGCGGCAAGACGCTGTGCAAGATTGACGCCGACGAAGAGTCCGACCAGAAAAAGGCCATAGATGAATTGAATGTGCAGATTGGCCCAGAGAAGGAAGATCAGCGGCAGCGGGTAGAGCAATTCGATGCGGCCATGGCGGTTCGCTTCGAGCAGAAGAGTCAGAGTAACGGCGAAGAGCACGATGGAGAAAAAGAAAGGCCGCGGCATTCCATTGAACAAGAACGCGGAGCACACCACGCCAGCTCCGACGCAAGCGAGCCAGAATTGTCCGCTAAGACGGCGCAGCATCCAGTAGACGGAATAGGCGACCGCGATGGTGAGCAGCGCTCCGTACAGGCCGATGCCCATGAGGCCGAACCAGGCATAGGCCCGCGACATCAGAACTTCGTATCCCCAGCTATAGGCGACCCAGGGCCGGTTCGCGGCCGTGCGCGAAAGGATGCCAGTGTGCGGAACGGCGACGTGATCGATGATCCAGTCGCCGACTTTGAGATGCCACCAGATATCGGGGTCGAGAACGCAGAGCTTGGTTTGAAAAGCGATAGTTCCGATTCCTGCGAGGAACAGCACCAGCGCCGCAAGTTGTACTTGGCGGAATCGCAACAGCGCGCGGATTTCGGAAGAAGTACTCATCCAATCTCTTATCGGGGAATATCACGTTTCGACCACGAAGGGTGGTGCCGACAACTATAACGGTAGTCACGCGACGGCGTGATCAAGTGGTGCTCAGAGCAGTTTGTGCGGGAGCGTGGGAGTCGTTCACGCTTTTCTCGCCGGCAGCTCCGGCCTCATGATATTCAGCGTCCTGATTGACGGCCCATACGTCGTAACGGCGTTCCCCGGCCAAGATGTTTTTGGCAGTCAGGATCGCGGTCATCATGGCGTGATCCTGATTGTTGTACTTGTGCATGCCGTTGCGGCCAACCAGATGAAGAGTGGGGAAAGTCCGTTCAAGGACGACGCGAATCGTGTCCACGTGTTGCTGATAGCTGTCGTCGTACACGGGATAGGCTTTGCGCTGGCGGATGACGCATCCATCGACTACATCGGCGGCGTCGGCCAGGTGAATTCGCTGGAGTTCCCTCTTCGCCAGTTCGATCAGATCAGTGTCCGGCGAAGTCCACAGCGTGTCGCCCTCAAAGCAGAAATATTCCAGGCCGTACGAAGAGAACGCGGGGTCGGGAACCATCTCGGGCGACCACGATTTGTAGTTCTGCACGCGGCCGACCTGCACCGATGGATCGTGGATGTAAATCCAATTATCGTTGAAACGTCCCTGATCGCGGACGATCAAGCCCACGGTCAGGAAGTCGCGATAGCGCAGCGATTGTGCGGCACGAATGGCTTCTTCAGAAATTGGCGGCCTGAGCTGCGCAATCAATTCGCGAATCGGCATCGACGAGGCCATATGCTCGCCGAGAAATTCCTCGACATTGCCATTGGCATCGCGCGTGGTAACCACCCAAAGATCGCGGTCGGAGTCGAAGCGGCAGTTGGTGACCCGGCGACCGAGGAGGACTTCGCCGCCAAAGCCGCGGATTTTCCTGGCGAAAGCTTCCCACATCATGCCAGGACCGAGGCGCGGGTAACGGAACGTATCGATGAGGGTCTTGACGATCTGCTTGCGGTCTTTTGGCTTTCGCCACGAGAGGAACGCGTGCTTGATAGCCGATCCCAGCGACAGGCCTTTGATGCGTTGGGCGGCCCAATCGGCGGAGATTTCTCGGCAGGTCATTCCCCAGACTTTTTCGGTGTACGTCTTGAAGAAAATTCGGAACAAGCGCTGGCCGAACTGATTCACCACCCAGTCCTCGAAGGTTTTGGGGTTGGGTGTGGGACGCAGGCGGGCTTTGAGGAACGAAAGCACGCAGAGGATCGATTCGATGACTCCGAGTTTGGACAGCGCCTCGAACGGTTTCAGGGGATAGTTGAAGAACTGTCCGCGATAGTAAATGCGCGAGGAACGCGGGCGGTCGAGCATGTCGTCGCCACCGACTTCGGTCCATAGTTCTTCGACTTCGCGGGATTTCGAGAAGAAACGGTGTCCACCGATGTCGAAGCGGAATCCTTTGTAGTTGACGGTGCGCGAGATCCCACCGACATATTCCGGATCGCCTTCGAGAACGACGACCGGCGCGTTCTGGCGGGACAATTCATAAGCCGCAGTCAGGCCAGCTGGCCCGGCTCCGACGATTACCGCTTTGAAGATCTTTGACATTGGCAGTTGTGAGAATGTAGATCGGACAAGATTCTTGAAATCTGGTGATGCCAGTCACACAGGGGCAATCGTCATGCCACGGAGGCGGAGACGACTAAGTTATTGATGAGCAAAAGGTTAATCGGGGGTGGTTGGCTCATTTCGGTGCGCCTCAGAGGGTTAAAACACACGGCGGGTGAGGGAAATTCCTAAGAAGGCGTCGTTGTGGAAAGCATCAATTGGCGTTAACCCACTGAATTGTAAGTAGATGGGTAGGGCGCCGTCGGCAAAGTATTTGGCAATGCTGGTGCATCCTTGGCAAGGTTGCGAACGCACCCGTGCGCTTTCTTCGTTTTTCCCTTGAAATGATGTTATCCGCTGCGCAGCGGGCAACGCATCGAGGGGACCGGGCAGGGCTGGAAGACTGGACGACTGACACCGCGGTTAGGCCCACGGAATCAGATCCACTCCCCAGCCCTGTATCGCGAAAAGGCGGATGGACACAGGGTTCGCAAAAGCTGAATTCGCGAACGAGAAGCGCAGTGAGTTAGAGAAAAGAGAGAAAGGCGAGGATGCCTGGAGTGGAAGATACAGCAGAGTCTCGAGAACAGATGTCGCGCGGCGGGCGTTATTGGATCCCACGAATCGCAACTGCTGTTTTATTGCCGGTGCTATTAATCGTAGTGCTGGAGGGGACACTACGGTGGTTCGATGTGGGATTTCCGATCGACGCCACAGTGCCGTGCACGCTCAAAGGGCATGCGGCGGCCTGCTACAACCTGTTTTTTCCAGCGCCATTCTTTCCGCCGGGGATGATCAAGACGCCGCAGGCGTACGCGATCCCGGCAGAGAAGCCCGCCGGAACTTACCGAATATTCGTGCTGGGAGAATCGGCCGCTATGGGCGATCCGGATCCCGCCTATGCGTTCAGTCGCTACCTGGAAGTCATGTTGCGGAAGCGCTATCCGTCGATGAATTTCGAAGTAATCAACACCGGCAGCGTGGCGGTGAACTCTCATGTGCTCTTGCCGCTGGCGCGCGGCTTGGCAAAGCAGCGTCCGGACCTGTTCATCATCTACTCGGGAAATAATGAAGTCGTAGGACCGTACGGGCCTGGAACTGCACTGACCTCTTCGGGCATGGCGCTTCCGGTCATTCGCAGCAGCATCTTCTTTCGGTCGACCCGCGTTGGACAGCTTCTGACCAAGTTGGGTACGCAGAAGAAAGAGTGGGGCGGGATGGAGATGTTTCTAGATAAGCAGATGCCCGCCAGTTCGCCCCTGATGAAGTATGCGTACTCAAACTTTGAAGCGAACCTGCGAGACACGGTTGCGGTGGCACGGGCGTCCGGAGCACGCGTCATCGTGAGTACAGTCGCAACGAATTTGAAAGACTGCGCTCCGTTCGCGTCGATGCACCGCGACGGGCTTACGCAAGATGCGTTGCGCTCGTGGACAGCATTGGTGCAGCAAGGCTCGGAGTTGGAAAGCGCGCGATCATTTGCAGATTCGCTAAAGGCAGACGAGGCTGCGGAGAAGATCGATGATCAGTATGCCGAACTTGAGTTTCGCATAGCGCGCAGTTCGTGGATGTTAGGCGATTACGCCGCGGCCCGACAACATTTTCAACGTTCGCGGGATCTCGATACGCTTCGATTCCGCGCCGACAGCCGGATCAATGACATCAACCGTTCCGTGGCGGCGTCTACGCAGGGAGCAGAGTTAGTCGATGCAGACGCGGTTTTTTCTGAGCAGAGCCCGAACGGAATCGTGGGCAGCGATCTGGTTTACGAGCACGTGCACATGACGCCGGTAGGTAACTACCTGCTGGCTCGCGCCATCTTTCAGCAAATCGCCAGCAAGATGCCGGCGGGTGCGGGGCAGGGAGCAACTGACGCGAATATTCCGTCCGAGGCTGATTGCGAGAGATTGCTGGCGCTTACGCCCCACGATCGTGTTCGTATTGCAGGAGAGATGTTGCAGCGGTTGCAGAAGCCTCCATTTACCAATCAGCTCAATCATTCGGATCAGATATTGCGCCTGGCGCTGCAGGCGGAAGTACCGGATGAGAATCCCAACGAAACTTCGGCTGAATATCAATGGGCTATTGCGCACAAGCCGGACGACCGGATTTTGCGCTACAACTACGGACTCTTTCTCTTCGGATACGATCGCAATGCAGCGGTCGCGCAGTTACGGCTGACACACCCTTGGGATGGTTTTCCGGTATTTGCGCCGGATGGAACGCCGGTAGACTAGGCTGCTGGTCGGAAGCACACGCTGGAGCAGCGCCTAAAGGCGCGCTTGGTTCGTGTGTTGTCGGCACCGCTGAAGCGGTGCCCTGATACGAACCAAATCTTGTCGGCCAGGGCCGTGCCCTAATACAAGCAAATCTCATTCCACCGAAACACGATCAGGACCCGATTTCATCAGATTCTCAAAATGCCCTCGCTTGCGCGGGGGCATTTCTCTGTAGGCTCGCAAAGCAGGAGTTTAGTGGCCCGTGATCGTATAGGTGGCAAAGGCGACGCCGCTTTGGGAAATGCCGGTTCCGGCGGCGATGGCTTTGACAGTTTCTGAAGTTGCAACTGTGATTGCGCACGGATTCGAACACGAAGTGGACGACGTCGTTGGAATCGATCCGTTGGTTGTGTAGTAGATCGTGACCCCGCTGGTTGTGTCGGATATTGTGACCGACTGCGCGGTTGAGTATGTGCCCGATCCCGGCGAGAAAGTTGGATTATTGGCCGCAATTGTGTAGACAGCCACGGACGTGCTGCTCTGCGAGATTCCATTTCCTGCGGCGATTGCCCTGAGCGTGGTCGTGGTCGAAATCAGAATCGGGCAGGGACTCGTGCACGAAGGAGATGAGAGGGTGGGGAACGATCCGTTGGTCGTGTAGTAGATCGTCGCCCCGGCAGTTGTGTCGGAAATGGTGACGGTGAGTGGAGAGTAGTAAGTTCCGGCAACCGGTGAGAAGGTCGGCGCGTTTGCGGCAATCGTATAGGTCGCGAGAGCCACATTACTGGAAACGTATCCGCCGCCGGACGCGATCGCCTTCAGCGTAGTCGTGGTCGCGACCGTAAGCTGACACGGATTCGGGCACGAAGTGGACGAAGTTGTCGGCGTGGTTCCATTGGTGGTGTAGTAAATCGTGGCTCCGCCCACTACGTCGGAGATGGTTGCGCTCACGGTGGCGTAATAAGTTCCGGATGCTGGTGAGATGGTCGGGTTCGGCGCCTGAATGTAATACGCGCCGCTGGAAACCGGGCTGGTTATATAGCCGTAAGCAGCCGTGATGGCGTTGATCGTAGTGTCCATCGAAACCAGGATCGGTCCGGAATAGAGCGTGGAGTTCGTGGTCGGTATGGAGCCGTCGGTGGTGTAGTACATCGGCAAGCTGCCGGTATTCGACAGCTTTACGGATTGTGGCGAACTGAAAGTCGAAGGAGTCGGCGAGAACAATGGCGGCGGCGCTGGCGGCAGCACGATGGAATACGTGGCAGAGGCTACGGTGCTATTGGGCAAGCCTGAAGAAACGGCCATGGCTCGGAGTGTCGTCGTGCTCAAGATCGAAATCGGTGACGAATACACCGGCGAACTCGTTGTTGGCATCGATCCGTCCATCGTGTAGTAAATCGCCGCGGTGCTCAGCGAGTCGGTGATCGTTACGAGGATTGGCGAGTGATATGTCGTCGGAGTGGGCGAGAAGGTCGGAGTCGGCGCTCCCGGGTCCGGTGGGTGCATCACGGATGCCCAGTACGCCAACTGAGCGCGGGTATAGGCGTGGGCGCCAGGCATGCCTGGCGGCATCGTCAAGCCGTATTCGTTGGTGACGCCGTCGTTTCCTACGTGGCATTGACCGCAGGCCAGATCCACGTCGAGCCAACTTGCATTGGGATAGGGAGCACCGTTCATCTCGGAAAATTCCGGAGCAATACCGAGGGCGGTGATTCCCTGATTGTAGAGTTGGTCGGGAGTAGGGAACGTTCTGTAATTGGCGTTGGCACTGATGCGGAAGAGATGGCTGTTGGCGCGTCCTAGACGCAGCCTGCATATGACAGGTGATACAGGCGCCAGGAATATCGGCCTGGGTGCCAGTGGGGAACGGTGTGCCGGGACCCGCGGGATGGATGGTCGTCGACAAGATTGTCTTTGCCAGCGCATGGCACTTGTCACAAGTCTTCACGATCGGTGGTTGTGGCGGGTTAGTCCCAGCAACCGTGCTCTGGTGAGGATCGTGACAGCCAGTGCATCCGAAGTTTCTTGTTGGGTCCGAGAGGTTCTCGCTGAACTGACTGCCGTACGTTCCGGAGATGGTGATGGAGAGATCCGACGTGTGCTGCGCGTTCTGGATTAAGTTGCCGGTGAAGCGTCCGTGAGAACCGTTCAGGAATGCCTGGCCTGCCTCGTGATTGACATACGGTTTGTAGATCCACTGATTCGACGGATTGGAAACGCAAGTCGAGTAAGCCGAGGCGGAAAGATCGGAGCAATATCCGTGATCGCTGGTTACTAGCCCGTTCGCTGGAGTGATGCTGCCAGCGCTGGGCGGATTGCCATTGGGATTGGCCGGAACGATGTTTTCTCCGCGATGACATTCCATGCACAGTGCGGTTGCGGCTTCGTTCTGAGGCTGAGTAACGGTAATTGGGTCCCAGGGGTGCGAGCCGTAGGAGTACGCCGCGATGTGACACCTTTCGCACTGGATGCCGGTCAGAAACCAGGATGAAGTTCCGGTGGTACCGGGAGCTACGAATCCATCTGAAGGAACACGCTTAAACTGCGCGTCCCGAATGGCAGCCAATTTGTTGTTCGTGTTCTCGGTGGGTTCAGGCGCGGAGTTGTCGAAGTTGTAGCCGGTGGCATGGCAGCGGGCACAATCGAAGTTGCCGTTCGGGTAGACGTCGCCAGTGAATCCAGTATCGAAGACCGAGTTCAGGTGAGTGCCAGCCGGGTTGCTGTTGCCGCCGTAGTTCGTCCACCCGCCGTAAAGGTAATAAAGGTTGCGGACACCGCCGGCCTGAATGGTTGGCGCTACTGGGGTGTAAGGAGCCGGGGCATTCTCGTTGGGCAGCGTGTAATAAGGGTAGAGACACGCGGGATCATTCGCGACCAATCCGTTCAACGCCGGCGTAGAAAGAGGATCACACCAGCCCAGAGTCACCTGGCCGGTTGTCCAGTTGAAAGTGCTTCCCGACCCGTAGTAGGCGTCGGTGGCGGGATACAGCGAGCTATCGGGACCACCCCACAGAACATTGGGAGCAATTTTGCGGAGTGTGTTCTTATGGCCGGTCATCAGGTAAGGCAGAGTATCTGTTCCGTAATGGCAACTCAGACATTGATTCACGTCGGAGTAATTTGTAGTCCAGCCTCCCGCGAAATTACTGGAGCCGCCATCGCCGTGATATACCTGCCCCGTTCCGTTCGGAGCGTACGTCAGATCATCTTGGGGAGCGCATCCTTGGCTCAGATAGCACTGCGCATATGACTGCAGGGGAGATCCAACAGCGACTACGAGAAGAATGAACACAACCAGGCAAGGAACATTAGGCTTCGCTTTCATGCAAGTCTCCTCAGTTGCCGCTAAGTCGCGGGCAGATCGCTGTCCGATTTGGTGAGTTCTAATCTCGGTGGGGGGAAGAACGTCGTTAGGAGAGTCGGGCACATCGGCTCTTCCTCTTGCATCGGATCTCCTCGAATTCATTCCCAAGTGGCCAAAAGCAAGGAAGCGAGAAACAGAAACTAAGAAATTGCGTTCGCCGGGGGAGGCTGCCGTAGCCGATCAAGCGAACAGCGTATGTGAGCAAGGAAAAGTGAGGATCGCAGTGATAGAACTCACAGATGCTTGTGATCCGGAGAAATTCGCAAGGTTAGCCGAGCGTGTCCCGGCTTGCCTGGATCACGCGGCGGAGAAATCTCTGAATTCGAACTAGAAATTTCCGTACATAAGCTGAGCGGTGCTGGTGCCGTGCGAAAGAGTCACGATGAGCAGGAAAAGGAGGGCGACGACATATAAAGGGGCGAGCCAGAACCATCGCCATTGCGCGAGGAGCGAGGTGAAATCCAAAGTAGATCCGGGGGACGTTCCTCTTTCAGATGCGTTGTCGCGAATCGCAGCAGATGATTGCCGATCAAGGCCATCTCCGATGATCACGACGATTGCATACCCGAACGCAATGGCGAGGACCAGCAGGTAGAGGCTTCCGCTCAGGATGTGTCCGCCATACGTGGCGGGAGAGAATATAGCAGCGAGCATTGCTTGCGCCTGACGAAGCGAATTACTGCGGAAGAATATCCAGCCCAAACTCACCGCGGCCATGGTGCCGCTCCAGGATGCGATGGTCCACGGAATCTGAGGCGGAGTCCAGTCATATTTGCGCTGCAGGCCTTCGATCTGACGATGCAAGATGAGCAGCACTCCGTGATAGAAGCCCCAGAGGATAAAAAGAAGGCTGGCCTTGTGCCACAGGCCAAACAGTGTCATGGAAATAAGGAAGCAGAGATTTCGCCACCAGAGGTCGCGGCGCAGTTGCATCAGAGGGAAGAAGACGTAATCACGAATCCAGAATGAAAGCGACATGTGCCAGCGAGTCCAGAACATCGAAGCGCTGGTGGAGGCAAACGGCCGCGCGAAGTTCTCGGGCAGGGTAAAGCCCAGCGCTTGAGCCGCGCCGATCGCAATGTGGGAGTATCCGGCGAAATCGAAGAATAGTTGCAGGCCATATCCGAACGCCAGACACCAGACGTCCGGACCAGTCCAGTGGCCGACCCGATCGAACCCGGAGTTGATTCCATCTCCGGCCAAAATGCCCTGGCCCAGCAACTTCGCGACCTGCATCATGAAAACGCCGATGGCAATGCGCTGGAAGCCACGCGAGACGTCGGCCCACCGCAGTGATTCTTCCGAGCGAAACTGCGGAAGCATCTCGGATAAGCGGCAGACCGGGCCCGAGATCGTCACGGGAAAGAAAACCATATACAGGGCGAACTCAAAGAAGTTCGGATACATTTCTTCGCCCTGATAGAGATCGAAAAGGTAACTCATTGCCTGGAACGTCCAGAACGAGATGCCCAGTGGCAAGGCGAGATGCGCGAATCTCTGCAACGAGGAGAAAGGGAGGTGTACCGAAACTTCGGGAAGGTATTTGAAGGCGGTCAACAGCAGCAGGTTGAAAAAGATTCCGAAAAATAAGATCAGGCCGGAAGGATTTCGTCGCAGACTCTTTCCGATGATGAAATTGATTACGGTGGAAGTCAAAAGCACGGCAGCGAACCAAGGTCCCCAACTGAGATACAGGACATAGCTGGCGATCAGGAGCGTGCCTTGCCGGATGTGCCGTGAGTGGGTTCTTGAGAAGATGGCCAGGCACAGAAGAAAGGCCAGCGTGTAGCCGATAATCAGCGTCAACAACCCTCCCTCACAAGCTTGAACTCACGCGGCTGGAGAACCCTCGAATTTCTCCCGATGCCAGCGAACAAGAATAATGGGCATGACGCACGCAGGACAAGGATTCAAACCCATCCACTACAATATTCGGTGCTGCGTTATAGCAATTTGATTGAAGCATTGGAAGCCGCACCCCGCGAGCGGCCGTTCGTCACCTTCTGGGTCGACGAGGACGAACAGGAGACGGTAACCTTCTCCGAGTTCCGTCACCGCGCCCGATTGCAGGCTGCGGCGCTCCGCGCTGAAGGGGCGAGTTGCGGAGATCGAGTCGTCATCGTGATGCCGCAGGGCATTCCGGCGATGACCGTCTTTGCCGGTGCGATGATGCTGGGCGCGGTTCCGGCATTCCTGGCGTATCCGAATGAAAAGGTCGATCCCACGAAATACCGCCTGGGATTGACCGGCGTGACCTCAAACCTGAAAGCAAAGCTGGTCGTGATCGATCGGGATTTTCCCGAGGAGATGATTGGCTGCGTGTATCTCGATGAGGGAGCGACGCTGGTTCGAGCGGCCAACGGAAGGGGGGCTAGCACAGGGGAGCGCGCGCGGGAGGCTCCGGCTGATATACATTCTGCGGCTTTCATCCAGCATTCGGCGGGAACGACGGGGCTGCAGAAAGGTGTGGCATTGACCCATGGCGCCGTGCTCCGCCAACTGGAACATCTCGCGCACGCGCTGGAGATCGATGGCGCAAAGGACCGCATTTACAGTTGGCTGCCTCTTTACCACGACATGGGACTGATTGCGTGCTTTCATGCTGCCCATGGTCTGCCACATTCCGGTCGTGATGCAGTCTCCGGTGGATTGGGTGATGCGGCCAGAGAGCATGCTGCAGGTGATCAGCGAACACAAGTGCACCGTGGCCTGGATGCCGAATTTTGCGTTTCAGTTTATTCCGCGACGTACGCGCCTGAACCGAAGAGCGCAATACGATCTCTCGTCGGTTCGGGCAATAATCAATTGTTCTGAGCCGGTGCGGACCAGCAGTATGCAGGAGTTTCAGGACGCATTCGCTGTCTGCGGATTGAAGCCTGGCGCGCTGCAAAGCTCCTATGCGATGGCGGAGAACGTATTCGCCGTGACGCAATCCGACTTGCAGTCTTCTTTAGGGCCGGCACGGATCTGGGCGGATGGCAGTGTGTTTCGAAGTTCGCACCGGATCGTTCCTGCTGCTGAAGGAACGCCGGGCTCTATCTGTTTCACATCCTCAGGCCGTTTGCTGCTCAAACACGAGATTCGCGTCGTTTCAGATTCTTGTGCCGTTCTTGCCGATGGCATCGTCGGTGAGATTCTCGTGAAGAGCGACTGTCTTTTTGACGGCTACTACAACCGTCCTGACCTCACGGCAAAGGCCATCATCGACGGCTGGTATCACACCGGAGATCTCGGTTTCCGCTTGGAAGAGGAGCTTTATGTCGTCGGTCGAAAGAAGGATCTGATTATCGTGGGTGGAGAAAATATGTACCCGCAGGACATCGAGGAAATTGTTGCGAGCCATCCGGCGATCCATGACGGCAGAGTGATTGCGCTTGGCCTGTACAATCCGGATCTTGGAACCGAGGAAATTCTGGTGGTGGCTGAAGTCGAACGCGAGGAACTTCTCCGCGATGCTGAGGTGATTGAACGTGAGATTCGCGGCCGGATTGCGGCAGGTTTGGGAGTGACTGCCGGAACGATCTTGCTGAAACCGCCAAAGTGGATTGTGAAAAGCACGGCGGGAAAAGCTGCGCGCTCGACTACGCTGGAGAAGTTGAAGAAAGAACATCCGGAGCTAAACATCGGCGGGTTGTAAGCAACCTTAGATCGAAGATTAAGGAGATACGTGCGCATGACTCCAGAGCAGAAGCAAATGATCGAGTTCATCCTGAAACGAATCCGGAAGCCCAATCTCGCGATTGACGAAAACACGCCGCTGGTTTCTTCCGGGCTGGTCGATTCGATGGCGCTCGGCGATTTACTCCTCGAACTCGAAGATGTGACCCAGACGCGCATTCCTCCGGGAAAAGTGAAGCCGAAGGATTTGGACACGGTGACCCTGATGTTTGCAACCGCGGCAAGAGTCGGGAAGCCGCAAAAATAACTTCGTTTCCCCGAACCTACTGCACGGTCAATCCGACTGTTGTGATGGAGACAGGATTCGGCTGGGCCGCAGTTGTCCCCTGTACCTGAATTTTGTACGTTCCCGTTTCCGGGTTTCCGTTGGTTGTGGTGGTATTTGAAGTTGAGCCGCCGCACGCGGTCAGAGCCATCAGAATCAGACAGGCCAAGACCAGCCACATCGTCCGGCTAGCCAGTCTTCGTTTTTTTTCGCCCAGCAACACAATCCCGGCGAGCGGCATGAATGCAGGAAAGATCTGCAATGCGAACCAGGTTCTGTCGGGTGTCGCGAGAGACGCCGCGCCCGCGGGCACGCTTACCGTGAGCGAGAACGGGACGGCTTTGCTGGTGGGAGTGATCGTTGCCGGCGAGAAAGTGCATGCGGCGCCCGGCGGCAAGGAGCTTTGCAGACAAGAAAGCGTGATCGGCTGCCGAGGATTGCCTGTGTTCGGGTTCAGCGAAAGCGAATAGTTGGCAGAGGATCCTGGCGAGATGGTTTGTGGAGAAGGGGTCTTTGCTTGAGGGGCCGTTACGATTGTGACCGGGTATGTGCCCGAAACAGACGCGCTCGCCTGCGATACAGCAGTGATAGTGATGAGTGCGGGCGACGGAATAGCCGATGGAGCCGTGTACAGCCCCGTGGCGTCGATGGTTCCTACGGTCGAATTTCCTCCGGCGATGTTGTTCACCAGCCAATTCACCGCGGTATTGGTTTCGCCTACTACGGTCGCGTTGAACTGCTGCGTTGCCGAGGTGTAGATGTTGGTCACTCCGGGCGGAGTGCTGGTCACACTGATGGCGGGCGTGCCGCTGCCAGCAAGCGTCACGGCGGCAGATGCTGAAGTCGAGCCGTTGGAGTTAGAAACTGCAGTCACCGTCACCGCCGAAGAGGGAAGACTCATTGGGGCTTGATACAGGCCCGCTGAAGAAATTGTGCCCACGGTTGCGTTGCCGCCAACGACGTTGTTCACCAGCCAGCTGACCGATGGATTGCTGGTGCCGGTGACAGTCGCGGCAAATTGCTGCGTGTCCCTAAGAGGAACGGTCGCCGAGGACGGGACAATTGTCACGATGATGCTGGATACCAGCTGCCGAATGCGGGAGTTCTCACTGTCAGCGATGAAGAGGCTCGCGGCAGTTCCGGCCGCTAATCCGAGAGGGCTGTTCAGTTCCGCACTGCTGGATGATCCCCCGTCGCCGGAGTAGCCTGTGGTGCCGTTGCCCGCAATAGTCTGAATCGTATTGCTGTTCACAGCCACGACTTCGCGGATTACTGAATTGTCGGTATCGGCAATGAAGATGTTGCTGAACGAATCTACGAAAAGTGCGCCGGGCGTGTCCAACAAGGCGGAGGTAGCGGGTCCGTTATCGCCAGAGTAGCCGCGCTGGCCAAGAGTTCCGGCAACAGTCTGGATGACTCCAGTTGTGACGCTTACTTCACGAATGGCATTGCTGAAGCTGTCGGCGATGTATATGTTGCCGGAAGCGTCGAGAGAAAGGCCGCTGGGGAAATTGAGTTCAGCACTGGTTGCCGCTCCGCCGTCTCCGCATCCAGCACTAGTATCGGTGCAAGCCGTGCCGTTCCCGGCCACGGTCGCAATCGTTTGCGGCTGAATGGTGACTCCAGCAATCGTGATGGCAGCGGCCCCAGTGTTGACGACGCGGATCGCCGAATTATCTGTATCAGCGATGTAGATGTTACCCGCAGAATCGAGCAACACCGCGGCAGGCGTTCTGAGCTGCGCACTGGTGGCAGCGGCGCCATCGCCGGAGATATCCGGCGGAACCCGGCGTTCCCGCCACGGTCTGAATGATTTCTGTCGAGGCGACGATTTCGCGCACCACAGAATTCTCGGTGTCGGCGATGAATATGTTCCCTTGCGAATCGGCGAAGACGCCTTCGGGATAGTTGAGCTGCGCGGCTGTGGCGAGACCTCCATCGCCGCATCCTGTGCTGGGAAGGGCACAGACCATGCCATTTCCCGCCACGGTCTGAATGTTTCCGGTTGCGGCCACGACTTCGCGAATCGCCGAATTGTAAGTGTCGGCGATGAACAGGTTGCCCGAAGCATCGACGAATGCGCCGTACGGAATACTGAGCGCAGCATCGATCGCCGAGACCCCGTTTCCGGAATAAGCAAGCGTGCTGTTTCCGGCGATCGTCGAGATATTTCCCGCGGTTACTTCGCGTATCGCGTAGTTGAGGGTGTCCGCGATGAAGATATTTCCCGCGCTATCAACGAAGACGCCACTTCGGATAATTCAGCTGTGCGCTGGTTGCCGGGCCGCCATCTCCGATGTAGCCCGAAGTACCCAGCGTGCCGGCAATCGTTGAAATCGTGCCGGCGGTAACGACTTCGCGAATGCCAAAATTGCTCGTGTCCGCAATGTAGATGTTGCCCGACGTGTCTGCAAAGACACCGCCTGGCAGGCACAAGAAAGCGCTCGTGGCCGGGCCGTTGTCTCCGGTGAACTGGCAGGCAGTGCCCAGGCCAGCGCTGTAATAGGTGCCTGCGACGGTTTGAATGTCGCCAGCCGGGATCGCGATTCCCGCGATGGTGACCGGCTGAGAACCCGGATTCACCACGCGGATCACGGAGTTGAACGTGTCGGCGATGTAGATGTTTCCCGCCGCGTCGACAAAGACGCCTTGTGGCAAATCAAGCGTGGCAGCGGTCGCGGAGGCGCCATCGCCGGTGAAGCCGGTGGTGCCAGGAGTTCCGGCCACAGTCTGGATGATCCCTGTGCTGGCCATGACTTCGCGGATGACGGAATTGTCCGTGTCAGCGATGAAGATGTTTCCTTGGCCGTCGACGAAGAGGCCGTAAGGCGAATTCAGCTCAACGGCCGTCGCGGCATTGCCGTCGCCGCCGAATCCAGCAGTTCCGTTACCGGCTACAGTCTGAATATTGCCCGGTCCAATGGTGACGCCCGCAACCGTAAGCAATTGCGTCCCCATATTTACGACGCGAATTACGGAGTTGGCCGTGTCGGCGATGTAGAGATTTCCGGAGCCGTCGAGCGCCACGCTCTCCGGGTGCGCGAGCGCAGCTTGGGTGGCCGGTCCTGCGTCGCCGCTGTAGCCGATCGTGCCGTTACCCGCTACGACCGTCAGCGTGCCGGCTGCCGAAATTTCTAAAATCCGACTAGAGTAGGAATCGGCAATGAATGTGTTGCCGGCCGCATCGCGCGCGCTACTGGCTGCGTATCCGATGCCGGACTGCAGGGCGGGCAGATTGTTGGGGCCGCCGCCTGCGACGGTACTGATGGTGTACTGGGCGAAAGAAAGCTGAGAAGCGAACAGAGCCAGGAGGATCGCGATGCATAAGTAGGTGAGCGGAGTCTTTGGGCGCATGGTCAGTCCGCCTTCCTGCTGGAGATGGCCTTCAGCTCAACGGCCTCGGTCGTCTTGCGGCCAGAGGGCAGAAGAACTTCGAGCAGCAGTCGAGGTCCTTGTCCACGCTTCCATGAGTCGTATTCGGAGCGGGGGACTGTGAACTCCTGGGTGGTATCGACGGAGCTTCCGGCATGGACCAGCAATGAGCAGGCGCGCATGGACTCGCGGGCGAGATGCGAAAAATCCCTCAGTGCGATGCGTTGTATGCGCAGGTCCTCGCCTCGCTGGTTGGAGAGTCGCAGGTGCAGCTGAACCCGACTTTGCAGGCCGGCACCGGCGTCTCGAACCACCTGGTAAGAGCCCGAGAGCCGGCTAACATCGCTGGATTGACTGATTTGCGGCGTAATCGCTAGCCATGCCGCGAGCAGGATCCAACAGGTACTGCGGAGAAAGCACCTGGAGTTCATAGGAGTTTAGCCTTCCTTTTAGGAAGTGCCTCGGCAATTTACCTGCCATTGTTTCTTCGGCATCCGCAAAAAGGAGATCTGCAAAAGTAAGGACCAGCCGCAAGCGAACTACGACCGGCCCGTCCAGCGAGGAGGAACTATTGCTGCTCGCGCATCGTGGCAGCGTCGAGGTGCTGGCTGATCATGGCGCTGGCTTCCGCGTCCTGCAGCATCTGAGTTCGGTCCCAGTCCGGCCGCAGGACCATGGCCTTGATATGAAAGTGGGTCTCCTTCGAGGCGTCGTCGATGCGGATCAGCATTTCGTTCTTCTGCAGGCGGAAGCGGGTTGTTTCGGCGAGAGGTATCAGTTGGTCAGAAGCTTTGCCGCTGATTACATAGACGACTTTATCGGAGACCAGAACATATTCCGGGCAAAGCGCTCCGGTTTCGGCTTTTCCACTGCCCGACATAGCCGCCATAAATTCATGTTGTGGACCCAGGCAATCAGTCATGCGCATACGTATGATCGTGCCTTGCTGACGTTCGCGGTTTTGGGCGAAGAGAAGAGTCGAAGTGCCGAGCAAAAAGAGGCAGAACAATGTCAGTTTCATGATCCTCATTACCGAATGTATTCGGGATAGTAATATCCGCTTCGGCTGCGGAACTGTAAGTTGCGGTTGTGGGTCGGTAGAACCTGCACCGTGTGAAATCCTCGGGCACGCGTGGGCAAGCGATAGCTGACGATGTAGCTGGCTCGATAACCTTCCAGAATGACGTCGAGGGCATGGGCCGATCCGTTGAGAGCGGGAAAGAAACGGCCTCCGCTGGCCGCGGCGAGGGCGCGCAGGACCTGCCTGCCGGCGTCGTAGCCAGCGGAGTCACTCAAATCAATGCTGTAGATCTGAACGTTATGCACGACCGCCGCATCGAGTGCGTCGCGGAGCGAGCGTTGGCTCTCCGTGTCCTGCCCATCCGAGAAAAGTATGAGAGCTTTCTCAGTCTGTGCGTCGGCATGTTCGGAGACGAATTCGGAAGCGAAGATGATTGCATCGTAGAGAGGGGTTAGTCCGGCGCCCTTGGCTGTCGTGAGCTTTTCAGCAGTCTGGGATCTGCGACAATCCCCAGAACAAAGCAATGCGGCCTTGGAATCACGGAACGAAATCAGGGAAATGTTATCCTCGGGCACGCCTGCGGTTTGCGAGAGCAGTTCGAGCGTATCTGCGACTTCTTTGCCAAGGTGCGAGTTCACAGACTCGCTGGAATCGATAAGGATAGCGATTTCCAGTTTGGAATAATCGGAGCGAGTAAAGCTTTGAAAATCTCTGACGATAAAACCAGTATCAATGACCGCGAAATCGGCGGCATTCAAGGTGGCCACGCCGTGATCATTCTGGTCGGTGGCGGAGAAGGTAAGGCGCACCTCCTGGTGCTGGTGCGATAAGTAGGGTCGGGAGGATCGCCGGAAACGGCAGGTGAAATTCCGACCCAGAACATGATCAGTAAAGATCGGCCAGGCACGTCGAACAGGTAGAGGTATGGCCATACCAGTAGATCGGCTCGAATGCAGCAAACTTCAGGGTCGCTCGCCATTACGCCAGTCATTTGATTTTCTAGCTTGGATCGAACTCTCTGGCGCGGCATCTGCCTTAGCTGCGCTGCTCTGGTCTCACCGTGTCGCTTCTTTTCTTGGAAGTGAGTTTTTTCTCGCACACGGGTGTCTTTTGACCCTTGGGTGGATTCTTTTTTAGACCAACGGCAAGTTAGCTCCCTGAATCTCAGTCACTTGGAACGCGATTCAGTCTGGAAGGGCGGATGCTTTGGTCTGCCAATGGCATGAACGAAACTGCTGCGCGTACGAATCGAGATGCTTCCTGGGAGTCATGGCAGGTGTATGTCATGGCCGCCATCTGTTTGCTCGTGGGCGTAGTTGTCGGATACCTGGTGCGCGGGTCGGCCCCAGTGGCCGCTACTCCGGTTCCAGCCGCGTCCTCTGAAGCAACTCCGGGAGCAGCCGCCCCAGCCGATAAGAAGATGCCGACGCTCGACGACATGAAGCGTATGGCTGACAAACAAGCGCAGCCGCTGCTGGACAAGCTGAAGGCCGATCCGAATAACGCCGATTTGCTGAACAATATTGGAAACATCTACCGCCTGACGCATCAGTTTGACGTCGCCGCTACTTATTACAAGAAGTCGCTGGATGCGAATCCAAAGAATGTCGGACCGCGTACGGATCTGGCTTCGTGTTTGTACTACCAGGGTGATGTGGATGGCGCGATTGCGCAGCTGGAGAAGTCCTTAACTTACGATCCTAAGCATGCCGGAACGCTCTTGAATCTGGGGCTGATCCGGTGGAAGGGCAAGAATGACGCCGCGGGAGCCATCGCCAGCTGGCAAAAACTGCTGAAGTACTATCCGAATTACGAACATAAAGACGCGGTTGAAAAGCTGATCGCGGAAGCGAAGACCCACACCGGAACGACACTGCCGCAAAGCGAGTGAGCTTACGTGATACTCACTTCCGTGTAGGTCCCATACACCTGCCGCAAGGCCTCGCAGATTTCACCGACTGTTGCATAGGCGCGGACTGCGTCGACAATATAGGGCATGGTGTTTGCGGTTGAGACGTTGCCGTTCAGGCCGGCTTTCGGTTCCTTCGAAGCTGCCTTCTTTAAAGCGTCGAGCGCCCGTTGCACTTCATCATTTGAGCGGCCGAGCGCGGAGGATCTTCAGCTTGGCCGACTGCTGACGCGCAACGCTCTCGTCGATGTAAAGAATGTTCGGTGACTTGTTCTTCGATGGCGAAGTCGTTGACGCCGACGATGATCTTTTCTCTCGCCTCGACCGCGCGCTGATATTGATACGAGGACTCGGCAATCTCTTTCTGCGGATATCCGCGCTCGATGGCTTTGACCATGCCGCCCATAGCATCCATCTTGCCGAAATAGTCGAAGGCGCCATTCTCCATCTGCAAGGTGAGATTCTCAAGAAAGTAAGATCCGCCGAGCGGATCGACCGTCTGCGTCACGCCCGACTCGTAGGCGATGATCTGTTGCGTGCGCAGCGCGATGCGCGCCGCCTCTTCGGTCGGGAGGGCAAGTGCTTCGTCATACGAATCGGTGTGCAGCGACTGGGTGCCGCCGAGCACGGCGGCCAGCGCCTGAACCGCTACGCGCGCGATGTTATTCATCGGTTGCTGCGCGGGCAGGGAAACGCCCGCCGTCTGAGTGTGGAATCGCATCAGCCAGGTGCGCTGATTCTTTGCGGCGAAACGGTCTTTCATCACGCGATACCAGATTTTGCGGGCCGCACGATATTTCGCGATTTCTTCGAAGAAGTCGTTATGGGCGTTGAAGAAGAAGCTGAGGCGCGGACCGAATTCGTCGACATCGAGGCCGCGCCGGCGCGCCCATTCGACGTATTCGACGCCGTCATACAGGGTGAATGCCAACTCCTGCAGGGCAGTCGACCCGGCTTCTCGGATGTGATATCCGCTAATCGAAATGGTGTTGAATCGCGGAGTGAATTTCGATCCGAATTCGAAGGTGTCGATCACCAGCCGCATGGAGGGCGCGGGTGGGTAGATGTATTCCTTCTGCGCGATATATTCCTTCAGGATGTCGTTCTGGATGGTGCCGGAGATTTTCTTCCAGTCCGCGCCTTGCTTTTCGGCCACGACCAGATACATCGCCCATAGCACGGACGCCGGAGAATTGATGGTCATCGATACCGTGGTCTTCTCGAGATCGATCCCGTGAAACAGAATCTCCATGTCTTCGAGTGAATCGATGGCGACGCCGCACTTGCCGACCTCGCCTTCGCTCGCAGGATGGTCGGAGTCGTATCCCATCAGCGTGGGCAGATCGAAAGCCACGGAAAGCCCGCTGCCACCATGTTCGAGTAAATATTTGTAGCGCTGGTTTGTCTCTTCGGGCGAAGCGAACCCGGAGAACTGGCGCATGGTATAAAGCTTGCCGCGATATCCGGTGGCGTGAATGCCACGAGTGAACGGCGGTTGGCCGGGATAGCCGAGATAAGCGTCTTCGGTCCAGTCCGTTGGCAGGTCGGCTTGCGTGTAAAGACGCCGAATCGGCACACCGGAGATCGTGGTAAAGCGCGCGTTCCCTTGATCGTCAACATTCACGCCCGTGGGCGCGCCAATCGGCCGCTCGCGAGTTTTCTCGAGCGTCGGAGCCAGGGTTTTCTCTGCCCACTGTTTTTCGGAGTCCGACGGATGGCGGTTCTCGAAAACATCTGCAATAGGGACTCTCGACGACGCGTGGCGGGTTGGACGAGCGAGACTGCTTCTTTTCCATGAATTCCCCAGTTCTTCTTTGATGATAGGGAACAGAACGCGGTTGGAGCAAGGCGAGTTGAGCGCGTCAAAACGACCGGTCGGTATGGTTTCATAGGCGGTCGATTGGTGATCGGTTTTGGAAATGTCATCCTGAGGAGGGCGGCAGCCATCCGAGGGACCTTACGACCGTATGTGCCAGTGATGCGGTGGATGAGGTCTTCACGCTGCATGCATCGTATGCATTCCCGTCCACTGCATCGATAGCTCCTGTCGACGTACGGTCCCTCGCGCTGGCTTTGCCGCCGCTCAGGATGACATCGTGTTCTGTTTTCGCGAGAGCTCCCACGCCTTCGCGTATTTCCACGAAACATAGACCGCGTGGTAGAGGTGCAGCAGCAGGCCTTCGCGGCCGTCGAGGAATCCGAGGCGGAAGAAGTAGTTGTAGATGAAGGTGAACAACGGGCGGAGAACGATGTTGATGACGCTGAACCGGACTTTGCCCTTGGCGACGACCATCTGTGCTCCGAGCGACGAATAGCGGTTCATGTGGTCGATGTAGTCGGAAAGTGTGGGATAGGAATGGTGGAGCAAGGGGCCATGTAGTTGGCCGGAAACGAGGTGTATACCACCCTTCTCGTACTCACTACGTGCACAGTCTCGTGAACGGCGACGTCTTTGAACCTGCCTGTGCCGCGGCGAAAGAGCCTCATCTTGCGGTCTGGCCAGAAACCTCCATGCTTGATCCAGCGTCCCAGGAAGAAGTTCTTGCGCGGCATGAAGAAGCCGTTGATCGTAGTTCGGGGCGGACGAACCATCGGGCGCCCGATCTCGTAAATTTGTCAGACCTTTTTCGCATGGATTCGAAGTCTGAACAGTGGTCTTAATGTCCTGCGCAAGTTCAGGACTTACCTCTTCGTCCGCGTCAAGCGAGAGAGTGTAATTACCCGCCGCTTTATTGATTCCCGAATTCTTCTGCGCCGCAAATCCCTTCCACTCCTCGATGAAAACCTTCGCGCCGTACGATTTTGCAATCTCCACCGTGCGATCGGTCGAACCCGAGTCGACGACGATGATTTCTCCTTTGCCCTCGGCCACGAGCGGCTGCACGCTGGCGAGCGTGCGCCCGATGTTGGCTTCTTCGTTGAACGTGATGATGACGACCGAGAGTTGCATAGGGCAGAGAGTGAATGCGAACTCGGAATTGTCTCACAGGAGAATGATGATTGTTGATTTCTGATTGTTGATTGAAAAACCAAGGACTCGAACCTTGGGTCTTTAATCGACAATCGACAATCATCAATCAACAATTCTTTTTTCCACCGCTTCGGAAATCAGAAACACAATCAGGATGGTCAACTCCGGTTCAATCGGATGCCGATACCTCGCATGCGGGTAGACGAAGTAATACACGACTGGATAGGTCAGGACTAATCCCGCAAAAAGCCAGGCGCCAGGAATCTTTTTGCTGACCGCGCGTCCGAGTCCCCAGAGCGCTAGCACCGATGTTGCCAGGAATGCAGACGTGCGGAAGTCAACTGGCGATGTGCTGCTGGTCGCTCTGGGCACGCCATTCCAGTAGTAGAAGAATCGCTTCAGACTGATGACTGCGAATCGAACCGGATGTTTCGCGGACCCAGTCGAATGCTTCGCGCTTGCAGGCCTCGGCATAGGCAAGTTCGCCCATGGTCTGGAATTTCTCCAGTTCACCCCGGTTTAGATTGGGCTGGAGATAGGCCATCAGCATGCCGTCGGCGCCCTTCCAGTTGCCCAGTCGGAACTGAAGTCCGAAGTCATCGCGCAGGAATACGAAGCGATCGAACACTTCGTAATTGCGGATGACCCACGGCGAGAGCGCGGCAAAAAAAACCACAGAAGCGACAACAACTCCGCCGAGCGAAGACAATCCGTTGCGGTACCGCTGCCGCCAGATCCACAAACCGGAGAAGGGAAGGAACGCCAGCATGGTCGGATTGGCCAACGCACCAATTCCGTATAGAGCCCCGAACACAGCCCAGCCTTGCCAGCCCGGCCACTCGCGCAATGCAAGCGCGAGAAGAAAGATGCACGCTAAGACAAAGGGTGTGAAGGTCGTGTCCCAAATCCAGTGGATCGACCAGTACCAGACGTAGGGGCACAATCCCCATGCTATGGCAGACCAGTACGCGATCCGCTCGCCGAATGTCTTTTGAGCAATCCGGTAAATGGGAATACAGGTCAGTGTGGCGAACAGGCTATTGATGCTCAACAGCACCCACGCCGAGGCACGCGAGTAGATGCCGAAGATCTTGAATACCCCGGCCATCAGGTACGGGTAGAGTGGCGGTTCCCACGCCGTCGGGCCGGTATTGCCCTCATACGGGTTGCCGAATCCCTGGCCGAGAGCGATGGAACGCGCGACCCGTCCCATCTCCCACCCGAACTCGAAATTATCGTTTCCCGGACGGACCCGGTACTGATGGAACAGTCCGATGCAGGCGATCTGCAACACCAACGATAGAGGCAGCAGCCAGACAAAGAATGCCGGGAGGCCGAGGCGGCGGGGGTGTCTGCATCGGAGCGTAGTGTATCAGGGCCTCGCATCTGCGATTACCGCCGCTCGAACTGAGTTCGCTGATTACATCTGTCCGCCTTGTGGCGCCGGTTGGCTGGATTGTGTCGGTGCCCCGCCGGATGTGGTGTCCTGCCGCGGCGCGACCGAGGGGACGTTCGGCAGATGAGTGACTTGACCTTTCGTGGCGTCCTCGACATCAATGCCCGAATGCTCGAGCAGGAGGCCGGTGGCGCGATCGAGCTCGATGCGCGACTTTTCGTAAGCGGCTTTGGCAGAAACCAGGTTCGACTCTCCGGTTCTTAACGTGGCTGCGTCCTGCAGAATCGTGACCTGCGTCGTGAGGCCGACCTTCAACTTCTGCTGGTCTGCATCCAGCGTCTGACGTGCCAGGTCAACGGCGGACTGTGCCGATTGCACCGCGGCGCGGTTCTGTCTCACGTCAAATTGCGCATTGCGGACTTCGATACGAACCTGATTCTCCAGTTGCTGTTCCCGCACTTGCGCCTGGCGATATTCCAGTTCGGCGCGCACTTGGTTCGATTGCGCGAAGCGATTGCGTATGGGAATGTTCAAGCTCAAGCCAACGCCCTTATCGGGCGCCGTCGAATTGACTAGTTGGTTCAGAGTGCTGCCGTAGCCTACGGAATTGCTGGTTTGAAATGGCGGCGGGGCCTTCGCCGGGTTGAAACAAAAGCTGCTACTTGTGCTCGAACAATTGGGGACTGCGGGATTCACGTCCCCTCCGACACCGGAGCCACCGTAGTAAGCGAACGCTTGTAACGTGGGCAACATGGCGTTGCGCACGGCCTTATTGTTGATATCGCGCGAACTCAGGTCGATGCGTGATTCAACGAGTTCGGCGCGGTGTTGCAGAGCTTGATTGATCATCTCCTGAATCGGAGTGACCGCTTCATCCTGCGGGATCAACATGGCAGAAATGGGGACTACATCGGCTTCTGCCAGCACCGGATCTTCAATACTGCGGCTGATGGCATTCTTCATGAGCAACTGCTGCAATTGAAGGTTATTCTGAGCGACGATGAGATTCTGCTGATCCGTGGAGACCGTGCTCTGCGCGCTCACGACCTGAATGGGCGGCACCGTGCCAACCTTGGCCTGGCGCTGGGCATCGTCAAGGGCCTTCTGCGCGTAGGTCAGCGATTCTTCTTGCACGCGTAGATTTTCGAAGGCGTAAACCAGATCCCAATACATGTTTTCGATCTGATCGACGGTCGTGATGACCTGCAGGCGGAAGGCGACATCAGAGATCTCGCGATTGTTTTTTGCGATCCGGATGAAGCGCTGATTCGGCAGAAATCCGAAACCTTGTAGCAGGTTCTGCGTAAAGCGGAACTGAAAGTTTGAACTGAGCTGCGGAGTCAGGAGACTGGTCGGATTGTTGGTAGTGACGTGCGTGTTGTCGAAGACGCCAGTGAGTGCACCTCCCCACTGGAATCCTTGGGTGTATCCAAAGTTGGAGGTGTAAGTGTTCTGAGCGACCACGGGCACCGGACTGAAGACACTTACGGATTCTGTGTTGTTCTTGTCCAGTTGCAGTGTCCCGGTTAATGCCGGGTCGAAGCTGGTAATCGGTGCTCCAATGCCGAGCGTCGAACTGACCAATCCATTCGTGCCCGTACCTGCGCCGCCTGCGGCGACGGTTGTGCCGCCTGTCCCTGACCCTACCGTTCCTCCGAGACCGCCGACGCCACCGCCGGGAGTGTTCTGCACTATGCCAGTGTTGATGCCGAGGATGTTGGCGCCGGATTTAGCCCTCAGCAAGTCAGCCGCAGCGATGTCCAGGTTGTAGCGCGCGATCTCAATATCAAGGTTGTTTTCGAGCGCGAGCGCAACCGCGTCATTGATCGAGAGATAAATCTTTCCGTCGCGCATGAGGGAATCGATCCGCGCCGAATTGCCAAGATTGGGCTGGGCGAGGTCTTCCGGCTTATAGGGCTGCAGAAATCTCGGAAACGCCGAACGCGGGACAGAGTAGTCCCGGAGATGCACGAGTTCCCGGCTCACCGGCTGCGGCGCCACGGGAGGTGTCGGGGAAGAGGAAGGTGCTGGCGTGCTTTGTTGCCCCATAAGCAGAGCGCCGCACAGGGGAATGAGCAGAACGCACGGTGACAGGAACCGAGGGAAGCGAATCGAAGCTGACAAGAGCATGAGCTTTCTCCTTCGAGAAAAACTAGTGCAAAGATTATGGGTCAGAAGCCAACGAAAACAGAGTTGGATGCAAAAAGACGGGAACGCATCACTGTTCATCTTAGCGGGAGAGTTTCACGGAAAACGCCCGGTATTGTAAAGAATTGTGAGGAAGAAAAAACGCCGCTGCCTTGAAGACAGCGGCGTCAAACGATCCAGACCGCAATGCTATTGCTGCGGTTGGGTTGAAGGCAGCAGGTTTGACAGGTCCTTGCGCGGCGCCACGTACGGAACATTCGGCAGATGCGTGACCTGACCTCGGGCAGCATCGTCAATGCTGATGCCATTCCGGTCAAGCAACGTGCCAGTCGCCCGTTCGAGTTCGACCCGTGACTTCTCATACGCCGCCATGGCAGACATCAGAGTGGATTCCGCGGTTGCCAGCGCACTTCGGGTTTGCAGCACCGCAGTGGTCGTCGAAGTGCCGAACTGATACTTCTTTTGCTCAGCGTCCAGAGATTGACGCGCATAGTCCATTGCGGCCTTGGCCGATTCCACGCTGGCCCGGTTCTGTTCGACTGCAAACTGGGCTTGGCGTACTTCGATGCTGACCCGGTTCTCGGTCTGTTGTAACGCCATTTGTTGTTGACGATATTCCAGCTCGCCACGGACCTGTACAGCCTGAGCGGCACGGTTTCGCAGGGGAATGTTGAGCTGCAACCCGACTCCTTTATCGGGGGCGGTGGAATTGACAAGTTGGTTCAGCGTTGAGCCGTAACTGACCGATGGGGCCAACGGAAACTGGCTGAGCGCTGGATTGGGGTTGGCGCTCGCGCAGAACTGCTGAGCGGGAGATTGGCAAATGCTTTCAGGGCTCTGCGCGCCACCCAGGCCCGAACCGCCATAGTAAGCATAAGCGTCAAGCGTAGGAAGCAGGCCGCTACGCAGCGCTCGGTTACTGATCTGCTGACTGTTCAGCTGGATGCGAGACTCGACCAGCTCCGCCCGATGTCGAAGCGCCTCGTTCACCAGTTCTTCGGTAGGCTGTACCTGCTCATTCTCTGGGACCTCCATGGTGGAAGTCGGAACCACGTCTGCGTTTGCCAGTCCAGGATCGTGCAAGGTGCGGCTAAGTGCATTCTTCATGATCAACTGCTGCAACTGAAGATTGGTCTTGGCAACGGTTAGAGATTGCTGATCGGCCGCAACGGTACTTTGGGCGCGCACCGCTTCAATCGGCGCGAGGCTGCCGATCTCCACCTGCTTCTTAGTATCAGAAAGCGTCTTCTCCGAGAACGCCAGCGACTCTTCCTTCACTCGTTGATTCTCGTACGCATAGACCAGATCCCAGTACATGTTTTCGATCTGATCGACCGACGTGATGATTTGCAGGCGGAAGGCTACGTCCGACAATTCACGGTTATTCTTGGCGATGCGAATAAAGCGGGTGTTCGCACCGAACCCAAGTCCCTGCAAGAGGTGCTGGGTCAACTTGAACTGAAAGCTGGAATTCAGAGCGGGGCTCACGCTTTGGAAGGCGTTGTTACTTGTAATGCGGCTGTTATTGAAGCCGACTGAGATGTTCGTACCCCATTGGAAGCCCTGAAGATAGCTGAAGTTCGCCGTTGTCGTGCCCTGATATGTGCCAGCGAAGGGACTGGTGGGAATGAAGCCGGCGTGATCGTTTTGGAACGTTCCCGTGATCACCGGGTCGAATGTAGTGATGAGCGGACCAAACAGTCCACCGGCAGTCGAGCCCACAATTCCGCCCGCGCCGGCGCCGGCGCCGCCGGCTCCTAGAGTCGTGCCGCCGGTACCAGAACCGACTTGTGTGCCAATTCCACCGACGCCACCCCCCGGCGTGTTTTGCACGATTCCGACGTTAACGCCCAGAATCTGAGCACCGGCCTTGGCACGGAGCACGTCCGTATCAGCGATGTTCAGATTGTAGCGGGCAATGGCGATGTCGAGATTGTTCTCGAGGGCCACGGCAATCGCGTCATTCAACGAAAGGTACAGCTTTCCCTCGCGCATGAGGGAGTCAAGACGCGGCGTGTTCGACAGGTTCGGCGGATCGACGTGCCGCGGAGTGTATGGAGAAATCGGATTGGGGAAATGCGATTCCGCCTTGCTGTAATCAAGCGCCGGGACCGGCTTAGCCTCCGGGGTGTTCTGCGGGTTGGGAGCGGGCGGCGGCTCCTGTCCCCAGCAAGTCACACTTAATGTTGCGGATAGAACTGCGATCGCTGCAAAACGAACAGTCGAGGTTTTACATGCAAATGGCATCTACTCATCTCCGATCGTGACAACCATCATGATTAAGGCTTACGACGAAAAAATGTCCGAGCGTTTTAAAGCCCGAAACAAATTCCTGCTCAGGCATTGGTACGAAACAGAACCCCGGAAGGTTCCTGAAAGCTGGGGACGAAATGCTACCTTCCTGGTTCCTGGACGCTTTTTGGTCTTGTAGACGTGTTTCCGAGGGCGGCTCCGCCCCAAAACACCATCAGCGAAGCCGGATTTCCGTGGAAACCGATTAGTATATCTGACCGATAAGCAGTTCAGCGCGCCCTGTCCTCCGTTGAGCAGGCGAAATAGCTCATGTAAATGTAATTACCTTCGATGATAGAAACCGGGCACGGGACTCGAAAGATACGCGCATGCGAAATCTCAAATTGATCCTTGCGTACGATGGTGCAGAATTCTCCGGGTGGCAGGTGCAGCGCGATGCACAGACCGATACAGGGCACACTTGCCTCAGCTATTGGACGAATCACCGGGGAAAAAGTATTGCCGCAAGGTTCGGGTCGAACGGACGCAGGAGTACACGCCTTGGCTCAGGTTGTGACATTTGTCACGGAGTCTTCCGTCCCTACGGAGAATTTTTTGAAGGCGCTGAACGACGTTCTGCCAGCTTCGGTGCGAGTGCTCGAAGTTGGCGAGATGCCCACCGGGTTCCATGCGCGGCATTCGGCCCACGCGAAAACCTATCGCTATCGTATTTATCGAGGTGCAATCTGTCCGCCATTTCTGGCACGCTATGTCTGGCACTATCCTTATCCGCTCGACGAAGAAATGATGGCGCGGGCTGCAGACCTGGTGGTCGGAAAATTCGATTTCACGTCGTTTGCCGCAGTTGATCCGGAGCGTGGAAAGGACGGCGCGGTGGTTTTAAATGTGAGAACGATCTTCACGTCCGCATGGGCTCGCGATGGAAACGAGCTTGTCTATACCGTGCGAGGCTCGGGATTTCTGCACCACATGGTACGAAATCTGGTCGGAACGTTCATTCTGGTGGGGCGGGGAACGCTGCAGGTGGGAGATATGACGCGAATCCTTGAGGCTCGGAACCGTTCGGCTGCTGGAGCGACCGCACCGGCGGTGGGGTTGTATCTCGTAAGCGTGGAGTACTGAGCGCGCAACCTTCGGGAGGTCGTACGATTAATTATGGCGACTGATCTGCAAGTTTCAGCACGGAAGGTTGTCTCGGTGAATCCGGCAACAGGCGAGACTTTGCGGGAGTTGGACTGCGTTACAGATGCAGAGGTTCTTGTCGCCGTCGATCGCTCGCGCCAGTCACAGCCGGCCTGGGCCGAACTGGGCGTGCGCAAACGAATCGAAGTGCTACGGGCATTCCAGAAGAACCTTCACGCAAAAAAGTCGTCTATCGCCGAGGCGATCACGCGTGAGGCAGGGAAGCCGATTGCCGAATCAGTGGTCACAGAAGTTCTGGTTGTACTCGACGCCGCACAATTCCTGATCGACCATGCTTTTGCTTTATTGCGCGACGAGCCGGTGCCGCGTGGAAATCTCGCGACAAAGCTCAAGCGCGGACGCCTGCTGCGCGAGCCGCACGGAGTAATCGGCATCATCTCGCCATGGAATTATCCGTTTTCCATTCCAGCTACTGAGACATTGGCGGCCCTCGTTGCCGGAAATGCGGTCGTGCTGAAGCCTTCCGAGCTAACTCCGCTCATCGCATTGGAATTGGCATCACTGCTCCAGGCGTCTGGCGTACCCAAGAACGTTTTTCAAGTCATGATCGGCGATGGCGCGGCTGGCGCAGCCCTGCTGCGTGCTCCAATCGACAAACTCGTCTTCACCGGAAGCGTCGCCACCGGCAAGCGCATCGCAGCGGCTGCCGCAGAACGACTTCTGCCAGTCGTGCTTGAGCTAGGCGGGAAAGATCCCATGATCGTGCTTGACGATGCCGACGCTGACGTTGCTTCGAGTGCGGCCGTGTGGGGCGCGTTCGTAAATACAGGTCAGGCCTGCCTGTCGGTCGAGCGCTGTTATGTGCATCGCTCTCTGTATGAGCAGTTCGTCAAAGCTTGCGCCGACAAAACCAACTCGCTGAATGTCGGCAATGGCATGGAGCCCAAGACTGATGTCGGGCCCATGATCCACGAACGGCAACTGCGCATTGTCGAATCGCACGTGGAGGACGCAAAGGCCCGCGGAGCGCGGGTGCTGTCAGGAGGCGCGCGACTCCCGGAACTTGGTAAGAACTTCTACCGCCCAACTGTGCTGGCCGATGTCACTCACGACATGCGCATTATGCGCGAAGAGACCTTCGGCCCCGTCCTGCCGATCATGCCGTTTGATTGCGACGAAGAGGCTGTTCGACTGGCCAACAATTCGCAGTACGGACTCGCGGCGAGCGTCTGGACGCGCGATTCGGAGCGAGGGGAGCGTCTGGCGCGCCAAATCCACGCCGGAACTGTGATGGTGAACGATGTGATCTCCTGCTTCGGAATCAGTGAGGCTCCACATGGCGGGGTGAAGTCCAGCGGTTTGGGCCGTACCCACGGCCGCTTCGGACTCGACGAAATGGTTCGCCTGAAGTACCTCGACGTAGACCAGATGCCGGGAATCAAAAAGGTCTGGTGGTACGGATATGGGGGCGCGTTTCGGCATCAGATGGAAGGTTTCCTCGACCTGCAATTCGCTCGCGGATTAACGGCGCGAGTAAGCGGGGCGCTGAGAGCGGCAGGTAGTCATCGGAAGCAAGAAACTGTGAGCGGCACTGAATGGCGAGGCGCCTCAGGCCAAAAAATCAATCGGTGTGCTTATCCCCGTGACTGGGTGGATGCGAGATCTACCAGCAACCGCAGCGGCCGGGAAGAAGGATTTCGAATCTGGTGACGGAGACCGGGCATAATCCGAAGTCCGGTTCCCGCTGGCAGTAGAGTCGGTTCTCCCTCCACCTCCATGATGGCCTCGCCCGAAAGAATGTAGAAACACTGCTGTGCCTTCTTGTGATAGTGCCGCACTTCTGCCGCGCCCGGCGGTATCAATTCCTCAATCACCGTGAATGCAGGGTCTTTCACAAGATGCCACGCATCGCAGTCGTCTCCCCAGCGATAGTGCTCGGCATTCACGCGGCTCATGAGCGCAGGGCGCGGATTCGCGGATTTCTGCGGCTCGGATTCTCCCACGGGCTTCGCGTCGTTCGGCATGGATTACCCCCAGGCTTTCCAGTGTAAGCCGATTGGACGGATCAGCGCGTCGGCCACGCCTTCGCGGATATTCTCCACCCGTCAGAGCACAATATTGTCGTTCCGAGCGAAGCGAGGAATCCCTACGTGTGGCGCCGAATCAGGGGTCGGGATGTTTCGACTGCGAACGAGTTCGCTGCGCGATCTCGTTCTTCGCTCAAAATGACAAGGGGCTCCGAGTTATGAGTACGGTTGCGGTAGAGCGAAGAGTCGACCTGTTGCGTCATGGCTTCCGCATTCAGTGGGATTCCAAGAAAATCAGAAATCTTCTGGCAGATCTCTGCTGGCTGGCTCAACACATCGTGATAGGCGATGCGCAGGACCTTCACGTTCGGCTTCGAATCCATCCAGGCATATACCTCTTTCAGATGCTTCTCGAATGCGGCCGCGATCGCCGCAGGATTCGTTCCTTCCTTAAAACTTCCGCGGCGGCGCAGCATTTGATCCTGGGATGCGAGCACCTCGGGCAGCGGACGCTGCATGAAAATGATTCGGTACTCGTGATCCGACGGAAGCGAGAGCAGCAGACGCGAGATCACTTTCACGATCTTTCCTTCACCCTCTGCAATGCATGCCGGATCGTTGGGCAGCTGCTTGATGCGTTCCCACTCCAGGTATCCACGGGGATTATCGGCATCCGCCTTACGCTCGCCATCGGCCAGCGGCGACAACCCGCCAGCGACCAGCATCTGCATCATCAGAGAAGTGCCGGAGCGAGGCAAACCAGAAACAATCGTGATCATGAAACCACAGGTTAACAGAATGAATCGAATTGCCCGGAGGTGAGCCCTGAGCATAACCAAGCGAGGTTCTCGCGGCGTATGGCTCACTGCTCATCGCTCAAGAGTTCAGTTACAATGGGCGCATTAGGCCGAATCTAGCGGTGCTGTAGGCCGCTTGAATGAGGGTATTTCCTTTGGCGACTGGCGAAGTGACCACTTCCGGCTCCCACAATATTCCGCAGCTCCCCAACCATAAGGTCAAGATCAAGAAGGCTGGGCAGCGCGCCTGCAACGAAAAAGACGCCAAAGGAAAGTTCTGCGGCGGGCATTTGAAACTCTGGTTCTACAAGACCGACGCCGTCGAACGTGAGTGTGGGGATGTCGAGAAAGCGTGGGGTCCGGACGCCGAGGTATACCGCTGCGAAAACTGCAAGGCGCTATACCTGCCGACTCCCGGGGAGAGCAAGGTCAACGTCGCCGGAACAGGGATGATCTCGGTCTTCGGGCTGACGCTGCCGCCGAAGGAAAAATAGCTCATAGCTGCGAGCTTTGAGCTCCGAGCTTCGCTAATTCTGGAAGTTCGAACCGTTGTCTGGGGAAGATGCCACATCTTACGTTTAGAGCTAAGTCGGACTAGCTCGTAACTCGAAGCTCATAGCTCGAAGCTCAAAACTCGAAGCTCGTAGCTCAAAGCTGCTTTATGAACACTTCCGACCTCATCTACGACTGGAACAAGAATCATCCTCCCGGACTGAAGCCGCCAGGGCCAGTTCTGCTCAATGACGAGAGCCTGCGCGACGGCTTGCAATCGCCTTCGGTGCGCGATCCTTCCATTGCAGAAAAGATTGAAATTCTTCATTTGATGGAAGCGCTGGGCATCAACGCCCTCGATCTCGGCTTGCCGGGAGCGGGACCGCGCGCGGTGGAAGCCGTAACTGCGCTGGCGCGCGAGATCGCTGCGCACAAGATGAAGATCCAGGCGAACTGTGCGGCCCGCACCCATGAAAACGATATTCGTCCGATCGCTGAGATCGTACAGAAAACCGGCTTGCGCATCGAGGCCGCGACTTTTATAGGATCCAGCCCCATCCGCCGCTTCACCGAAGGATGGACCGACGACTTTCTGCTGCAGACCACCGAGAAGGCCATCAAGTACGCTGTCTCGCTGGGCCTCGACGTCATGTATGTCACCGAGGACACGAGCCGTTGCGATCCGCAAACGGTGAAACGCTTGTACTCGACGGCCATTGCGTGTGGCGCCCGCGCGATTTGCATCTGCGATACCGCCGGACATGCGACGCCCATGGGAGCGCTGGCCCTGGTTCGCTACGTCATGGAAGAAGTCGTCAAGCCCTCGGGTGAGAAGATCCGGGTCGATTGGCATGGACATAGCGACCGCGGCTTGGCCATTGCGAACTCCATGGCCGCGACCATTGCCGGGGCGAACTGCGTACACGCTTGTGCCATCGGGCTCGGCGAGCGCGTCGGCAATACGCAGATCGACCAGATGCTGGTGAATTTGAAGCTGATGGGAATCGCTCCATGGGATCACCAGGATTTAACCAGGTTGAAGGACTATTGCGAATGCGTCTCTCGCGCGACAGGAGTACCGATTCCAAGAAACTATCCGGTTGTCGGTGACGATGCCTTCCGCACGGCTACTGGCGTCCACGCGGCGGCCATCATCAAGGCTTATCACAAAAACGACGTTGTGCTGGCGAATACGGTGTATTCCGGCGTGCCATCGCATGTCTTTGGACTCGATCAGATCATTGATGTCGGCCCTATGAGCGGGAAATCGAATGTGCTGTTCTGGCTGGAGCGGCATAAGATTCCAGCGTCGGATGATCTCGTGGAGCGAATCTACCAACGCGCCAAACAGAGCGATCACACGCTGACCGAAGCCGAAATTCTGGAGTGTGTGGACGCAGCTGCAAGCAAGAAAAACTAATGTGCGGACAGCCGCCGATCTTGAGCCTGCCCTGAGCAAGCGCAGCGCGTCGAGGGGACTGTCCGGTCAAGCAAAGGCGACCGTAAGACGGCGGAGCGTTGTACACTCAACCATCAATTTCCCATGGCTAAGCATGCAATTCTCGGAGTGGGTGGCGTCGGTGGCCTGATCGGCGCATGCCTCGCGCATGTCGGCGACTCGGTCACGTTGGTTGTGAGGCCCGACGCCCTCGCGGCCTATCCTGAAAAACTTCGATTGGAAAGCGCATTCGGAAATTTCCAGGTGCCGGTTGCGCGCGCAACTGAAGTTCCGCCTGTCGATGTGCTGTGGATCGCCGTAAAAGCCACGCAGCTGGAGGAATCCCTGAAGACAATCACAGAGCCTGAGGCAGTGAAGGCCATCGTTCCGCTGCTCAATGGCATCGATCACCTCGATCGACTGCGCAGCCGATACGGCGCTGACCGCGTCATTCCTGCGACGATTGCGGTGGAGTCGGAACGCGTTGCGCCCGGACACATCGTGCATCGATCGCCTTTCGCGAGACTAAATGTGTCCGCAGTGGGACGCGACCTGCTGAGTCCTACGCTCGAGCAACTGCAAACGCTTGGCTTTGAGTGCCGTTTTATCGACGACGAGCCAACTCTCATGTGGAGCAAGCTCGTCTTTCTGGCGCCCATCGCGCTCGCAACCACCGCCGCAGATCAGCCGGTCGGAGGTGTCCTGAGCGATCCAAACTGGAGGCAGCAATGGGAGCGCTGTGTGCGGGAGGCTTGCGCCGTCGCCACGGCGGAGCATGCCAAAGTTGATGCGGAGGCAGTAATCGCTGGCGTGAGCAAGTTGCCGCCCGGTATGCGCAGTTCTATGCAAAAAGACGTACAGCAAGGCCGGGCTCCGGAACTCGACGCCATTGCCGGACCGATCTTGCGCGGTGCCACGCGGCATCATGTCCCCGTTCCGGCAACGCAAAAACTCGCCGCTGCAGTCGACCAGAGATCGGGAATGCGGTCCCTCGCGTAGCGTGTGCTGTCCCATGGCACGTCCCGCCGTCTCTTCAGTAACCCCCTGTCCCCGCCTTAGCTAATGCCTGCCGCTTCCGGCGCGTTGTAAACTTACGCATAACTTCCATGAGCCCGAATCCCCCGCGCGCCGACTTGCCCGACCCCGGTTCTGCAGTAAAGCAGTCTGCAGCGCAGGAGGAGATTCATCGCGAAGTGGCGCGGCTGGCTGCTTCTCCCGAGGTGCGGTCGGCTTTCAATTGGTTCCGCGCGCAAGAGCCGCAACTAGTGCAATGGCAAATGGAGATGGCGCGGATCGCGGCGCCACCGTTTGGCGAATCGGCTCGTGCCGGATGGTTGTCAGAGCGTTTCCGCGAGGTCGGGCTCGATGACGTTCGCATCGATGATGTCGGCAACGTCTTCGGAACCCATCCCGGCTTCGGTCGGCGTTACGTCGCCCTCAGCGCGCACATCGATACGGTTTTTCCGGCGAACACACCGTTGAACATCCGTCAGCAGGGAAGCCGCATCTACGGTCCGGGCGTTTCCGATAATGGTGCGGGTGTGGCCGCCATGCTGGGAATTGCGGCCTTGTTAAGGTCGGTACGTATCCGCCACGCATTACCATTTGTGTTCATCGGCAACGTCGGCGAGGAGGGCGAAGGCGATCTTGCGCGGTATGAGGCACATTTTTTCCACGCCACGCTGGAA
Source organism: Terriglobia bacterium (assembly GCA_963823085.1). Classification (GTDB taxonomy): domain Bacteria; phylum Acidobacteriota; class Terriglobia; order Terriglobales; family Acidobacteriaceae; genus Sulfotelmatobacter. The sequence goes on from CAWGKF010000001.1 coordinate 190,314, forward strand.
GGATTCCATTGCGTATAGCCTGGTGCTCGATGGGGCCGGCGCCGACACGATCGTGGCCGAGGCCTTGGGCAGCCGGCGTTTTGAAGTGATCGTTCGCGGACCGGGCGGGCACTCCTGGAGCGATTTCGGCGCGCCCAATCCCATCGTGATTCTGGCCAAGGCGATTGAGACCTTTACGGCGACGACAGTTCCCTCGGTGCCGAAGACGACTTTCAACATCGGCGTGATTCGTGGCGGAACTTCAGTGAATTCGATTCCCGAGTCCGCCAGCATGAAGGTCGATATCCGCTCCACATCCATGACCGAGATGGAGCGGCTTGAGCAATCGTTGCGCCTAGCCCTGAACCGCGCGGTCGAAGATGAGACCCTGGCGGCTGAGATGAGATCGTCGGCGCAGAAGCGGCCTTCCGGCGTGAACTGTGAAGTAGTGGTGATCGGCAACCGCCCTGCTGGAGAGTTGCAGCCCGACGCCAAGATGCTGCAGATCGTGCGCGCGGTCGATTCGCACTTGAATAATGCGGCCCAGGTGCAACGTGCCTCGACCGATGCCAACATTCCGCTCTCGATGGGACGACAAGCCGTTGCGATTGGCGGGGGTGGATCCGGTGGCGGAGCACATACGCTGCAGGAGTGGTTCGATTCCAATGGGCGCGAGCTGGGGCTGAAACGTATCTTGCTTACCATGCTGGCGCTGGCGGGGGTGGGGGAATGACACGAAAGGGCACAGCCGGTATAACGGCAGGCTTGCTTTGTTGCGCTGGAATGACCATGGGGCAGACCAGCGCTCCCGCTGCGGATACAAAGCCCAAGGCCGACATCATCTTTTTCCATGCCAACGTCTACACGGGCGTGCCCGCCGATACACCGTTCAGCGACATCCAGCGCGAAGAAGCCATCGCCGTTCGTGGAGACCGCATCCTCGCTGTGGGAAAGACTCCCGATATCCAAAAGCTAAAGGGCCCACAGACTCAGGTCGTCGATCTCGGCGGACATTTCGTGATGCCCGGATTCAACGATGCGCATCTGCATCTCGCCGACGCGGGACTGCAGAAACTTGGCGTGGATCTTCAAGGCGTCAAGTCCCTGGATGAATTTCGTGAGAGAGTTCGGGCCAAAGTGCAGGTGGCGAAGGCGGGTGAGTGGATTCTCGGCGGAGGCTGGGATGAAACGCTTTGGCCGGTGAAAACCCTTCCCACCCGTTGGGACCTCGATGAGATCTCAGAGGGTCATCCGATATTTCTGGATCGTGTGGATGGGCATCTCGCGGTGGCGAACACGCGCGCTCTGCAGTTAGCCAGCATTTCGCTCGCGGCGCGCGATCCCAAGGGTGGCCACATTGACCGCAATGAAGCCGGCGAGCCTACGGGTCTTCTTCGCGATACCGCGCAGGACGCGGTAACAGCCGTGATTCCTGCTCCTAGTCGCGACTACCAACGCCGCGGAATTGAGGTCGCACTGGCAGACCTGGCAGAGCATGGCGTCACTTCCGCTCAGGACAATTCCAGTTGGGAAGCCTTTCAGATATACGAAGACCTGGAAAAGGAAGGGAAGTTGACCACGCGCATCAGCGAGTGGTTGCCGTTCGATGCCTCGATCGAAGAACTCCAGCAGAAGCGCAGCGAGCATTCTCCATCGGACCTGATGCTGCACACCGGCATGCTCAAGGGATTCATGGACGGCTCCATGGGAGGTCACACAGCCGCCTTGCTCGAGCCCTATGCTGATGATCCGAATAATTCCGGGCTGCCACGCTACGACGCGGAAAAGCTGAATGCCATGACCAAGGAACGTGTTCTGGCAGGCTTTCAGATTGGATTTCACGCGATCGGCGACAAGGGCATTCAGATGGCGCTCGACGCCTTTGCCGGCGCGGAAAAGGCGGCAAAAGAAGCAAAAGTGAAGGCTGCGAATGGAGGCGACGATTACCGCCTGCGCGTCGAACACGCCCAGTGTCCCACTCCTTCCGATATCAATCGCTTTAAACAATTGAAAGTAATTGCTTCCATGCAGCCCACGCACGTGCTCAGCGACATGCGCTGGGCGGAGAGCCGCCTCGGCCCGACACGAGCCGCAACTTGCTACGCCTGGGCGTCTTTCCTGAACAAAGGTGTGACTCTTGCCTTCGGCACCGACTACAGCGTTGAGCCCATTTCGCCCTTCCGTGGTTTGTATGCAGCCGTCACCCGCAAGAGCGAGGATGGCAAGCAGGAATTCTTTCCCGCCCAGCGCATCACCATGGATCAGGCCATCGCCGCCTATACGACTGGCTCCGCATTTGCCCAGTTCGAAGAAAAGGAAAAGGGCAAGCTGATGGCGGGCATGCTGGCCGATTTCGTGGTGCTTGATCGTGACGTAACCGCCATTTCGGCCGAGAAACTGCTGGGCACCACGGTTCTCCGAACGGTCATCGGCGGAAAAACGGTATACGAAGCCAAGTAAAAGACCCTGAACTCAAAGATCCAGCGTAAATACTTGTATTTCTTGAAGAACCCCATCAAACGGTTCTCACCTTTTATGCGTCTAAGACGAAAGACGCTCCTCGTGTAGGGGACGATACTAGCAACGTTTGCAGCACCCTTCGTTTAGCGCAACTCGGTATACTATTAGAGGTTTACACGTCTGGGAGGAAGTTGAACTATGAATTCCGGCGCAATTTGGGTGCGCATGAAGGCTCATCGCTGGGCCTATACGCTGAGCATTCTCGCGACCTTAGCTGTCGGTATTTTGATTGGGACGGTCATCTCCGCGAGCGTTAAGGGCAAAGAAGGACAGAAGAGCGAAGTAACTCCTTTGACTTTGCCTCCAGTTCAATCCACCGACAATCCTCTGTCGCAGGCCTTCGCGCGGATCGCGAAGCAGTTGGAACCGAGCGTCGTCAATATCAACACCGAGTCGACCATTAAGAATGTTCATCGGCGCCGCGGTGGCCAGGATCAGGGCGGCGATGACGACGATAGCGGCGGCGGCATGGACGATTTCTTCAATCACTTCTTCGGAGCTCCCGGACAACAGGGGCCAGGTATGGGTGGACCGGGTGGGCCAGGCGGCGACGGCTCTATCCGCGAACGTTCGCTAGGGTCCGGCGTCATTGTTGACCCCAAGGGGTACATTCTCACGAACCGCCATGTGGTGGAAAAGGCGGACCGTATTCGCGTGCGCTTTGAAGACGATGCACCGGGCGTTCAACATGATGCCAAGGTCATCGGAACCGATCAGGAAACCGATCTCGCCGTGATCAAGGTCGATATGGACCGGGCACTGCCTGCGGCCAAGATGGGCAACTCCGATGGCATGCAGGTTGGAGACTGGGTTCTGGCGATTGGCAGTCCCTTCGGTCAGGCCGGCACTGTAACGGCTGGAATCGTTTCGGCCAAGGGACGAGACATCGTTCCCGGCCGTCAATTCCAGACTTTCATTCAGACCGATGCCGCGATCAATCCCGGCAATTCCGGCGGACCGCTGGTTAACCTGAATGGCGAAGTGATCGGCATCAACACGGCCATTCTGAGCGAGACCAACGCCTATGCCGGCATCGGCTTCGCCTTGCCGTCTAAAACCGTCGTCGAAGTCTATAACCAGTTGGTCAGCCCCGAGCACAAGGTCTCGCGCGGATCCATCGGCATCATGTTCGATGCCGTGGAGAATCCTGCCATTGCTCGTGTGTATGGCAGCGGAAGCGGCGTTCCAATTTCGAGCGTCGTACCCGGCAGTCCCGCAGACCAGGCTGGATTGAAGGTCGGCGATACCATCACCAACGTTGATGGAAAGAAGGTCAGCAAGGGCAGTGAACTAGTCGCCGATATCGCTTCGCGCAAGCCTGGGTCGAAGGTCAATCTCGGCTTCATCCGCAATGGGAAGCCTCAGGATGCGACGGTCACGATTGCCGACCGCTCGAAGCTCTTCGCGGCCCGTCTCGGAGAAGATCAGGGCAATGACGATGAAAACACGCCCAAACCAAGCAAGTTCGGTGTGACCGTCCGCAAAGTGACTCCAGAAATGGCGGACCGTCTCGACATCCCTGCCGGAAAGGGTGTCATCGTGCAGGATGTGAAGCCCGGATCGTTCGCTGAGGACGTCAACTTGGCGCGCGGCGATATCATCCTGGAAATCAATAAACAGCCAGTAAACAGTGAAGAAGATTTTGCCCGGATCGAGTCGAGCATGAAGAGCGGACAGGACGTAGTTTTCCTGGTTCGTCCGCGCGGCTCGAGCAAGCAGGACGGCACCATCTTCGACGCGGGTACACTTCAGTAACGCATATCGGCCCAGGGGGAACTGGCACTCTCGTCCAAGATCACGGATGATTACAGTGCCAGCGACCCACTGGGCTGTTCTGTTTTCAAATTTAGTTTTCAGGAACCTGGGATTGATCGTTTTCGCGGGAATTCGAAAACCGGCAGTCGGTGCCTTCACTGCGCTGATCGCAGGTTGCCTGCTCGTTCCGGGTGCGCGGGCGCGGTCAGGATTCCGATTCAGGAACAAAGGCGACGAATTCGTCCGCCACCAAGTTCTCTACCAGCAAGACGACGCCGCAGAAGCAGCATTCGACAAAGCCCTCCTCTACCGCAACCAGCAAGTCTTCAGGCAAAACAACTAAGACATCTTCGAAGAAGCGCTCCTCGCGGAAGAAATCGGCGAAGGTAAGAGGACAGGAGAAGATTGATCCCGAGCGCGCGCAGGCGATTCAACAGGCGCTAATCCGCGAGCATTATATGAGCGGAGATGCTACGGGCACGTGGAACGAAGCGAGCGAAGAAGCCATGCGCCGGTATCAAGCCGACCACGGTTGGCAGAGCAAGACGGTTCCCGACTCACGTGCGCTGATCAGCCTCGGCTTAGGACCGAGCAAAGACCATCTGCTGAATCCGGAAAGTGCCATGACCACGCTGCCGGACCAGCCCAAGTCGCATTCGATGCCCGCCACTTCTACTGGCACTCCATCTTTGCCCGAGCCTGTCGCACCGCCAAGTCCCACCACGGACGGAGCTCCACGTCCCAGCGATGCTTCCGGTCCGCAGTAAGCACGCAATCATCATCACGAATTACGACTGTTATTTCTTCCGATAGCTCGTCGAGGCCGCTGGCCGCGGAGCATAAGGTAGTGGCTGGTCGTTAACGATCGCTTGGGGATTGGATTCGACCAACGCATTGGCGATTTCTTCTCCGCAGATTTCGGCCGCGGCCTTGCGTGCGCTCGAAAGAATCGGGACTCTCTTCTCCAGGTCGTGCGCGTCAGTGGCTAATACGTGCACCGCCTGCCGCTCGAAGAGCCAAAGCGCCGCGTTGCGTGTACGCTCTCCCCAGAATCCAGTTAGAGCTGAACCAGTCACCTGAATGACGCAACCTTGCTCGGCCCATTCCAGCACCCGCTGCGGGCTTTCGCGCAAAATTGGATTGCGCTCGGGATGCGTGATGATGGGTGTAATACCTCGATCACCAAGCTTCATGAATGATTCTGTCGTGTTTTGGGGAATGCCGTAGTTGCTGAACTCAACCAGCAGATAGTGAGTGTTCCCGATAACGTAGCGCGCCGGATTCGCGAGAGCATCCTGAAGGTTTTCGTAGGAGAGGTGGAAGTCACATCCCAGGCTGAGCTTCAGAGAGCTGCCGATCAGCTCTTGCAAGTGCGCCAGCAGTCCCTGCAGATATTCGCGATCGTAGTGATAACGGTCATTGGCATGAGGCGTGGCGACCATGTGCGCAATCCCGTCGGCCGCTGCCCTGCGGCACATTTCGACGCTGACGTCCCATGATTTCGGTCCGTCATCTACTTCAGGGAGAATGTGTGAATGAATATCAACCACGATTTATGGAAACACCTGCACTAAATGTAGCCCTACTTTCGATTTAAGCAGATTCGCAGGGAAAGAGAAAGCACCGGGCGCTCACCATATGGTGGGAACGGCGCGCGATTTCCGGATTGCGGCGTCCGCGGTGACCAGGGGAAGGTCTTCGATCAGTGCCGTCGCCGCGATGATGCGATCGACCGGATCTTTGGGAAAGCTGGAGGGTAGGTCGTAAGTTTGTCTGGCGATGTTCGCAGTGATGGGGAAGACGACGAATCTTTGCTCGATGTCGGAGAGAAAAGTCTCGAGATCTGGGACAAGGACAATACGTCCCTGACTCGACAAGCGGGCGATTTCGATGAGAGTCATCGCAGAAATCGCCAGGCCACGTTGCTTTTGTCGCGCCGTCTTGATCGCGGTGCGCGCATTCGACGAGATGCGAGCATGATCGTAGGAGAGCCAGATCACAACGTGAGTATCAAGCAGGATCAATAAAGGTCGCCCCATTCTTCGGGGCTGATCGCCGGGGCGATGATGTCGCCTTTGATCTCGACCTTGCCCTTACTTTTGAAGAAGCCGAAGATGTCGTCTTTTTCCTGCTCAATCGGGACGAGCTTCGCGACTGGCTTACCACGCTTGGTGATGACCACGGCTTGGCGCTTGGCCTGGACCTCATCCATGATGGCGAGGCATCGTGCTTTAAATTTGCCGGCAGGGATGGTTTTCATCGCTCGGGTTCCTATGTGATCATGGTCATTATACCATGGTCATAAGCCGGGAATCAGTTCCCATACCGCTCCCGGATGAACTCCGCGATTCCCGCGTAAGCCTTCGTCAGCGTCTGCTCGTCTGGCAAGAACACAATGCGGAAATGCTGCGTCCCGGGCTTCTGGCCGAAGCCGGAGCCGTGGACAACCATGACGTGCTTTTGGCGAATCAACTCGCGGACGAAGATCTCGTCGCTCTCTGGAATATCGATTTTAGGGTAAGCATAAAAAGCTCCGCGCGGCGCCACACAGCTCACGCGCGGCGTAGCCTCGCACCATTTCTCCGTGAGATCACGGCGGGATCGCAGTTTGCGTTTCACCTCGACAAGATGATCTTGGGGCCCGTCGAGCGCAGCCGGGATCGCGTATTGCTCGGGATGATTGGCGCAGAGGCGCGCTCGCAACAGCTTGTTAATTCCTTCAACGAAAGGCTTGATAATCGCTGCGTCACCGCTGGCAATGCCCCATCCAATGCGCCATCCCGGTGCCAGATAATTCTTCGAGAGGCCTCCGAATGTAATCACCGGCACATCGGGCGCCACGGCAGCCATGGCGACGTGCGGCTCGTCGTCCTGATTTTCACTGGAAATGATCAGCTTGTCGTAGATTTCGTCTGCGAAGATCACGAGGTTGTGCTGGCGTGCAAGTTCGGCAATGTCCTCGAGCATCTTGCGGGAGCACACGGAACCCGTGGGATTGTTGGGATTGATCAGCACGATGCCGCGCGTCCGCGGCGTAATCTTTTTCCGGATGTCCTCGAGATCAGGCTGCCAGCTGTCTTCTTCCTTCAGGTAATAAGCGTTGAGCTTAATATCCAGCTTCGACAAAACAGCCGAGTAGAGCGGATAGTCGGGGCAGGGCGTCAGCAAATTGTCGCCGGGATTAAGCAGCGCAGCGAGACAGATGTCCACGGTCTCACTCACGCCCGAGGTGACGAAAACATCCTGAATGCTCGTGATTCCTTTGCGTGCGGCCTCGCGGCGAATCGCCTCCAGAGCTGGCTTCACGCCGGAAGAAGGCGAGTACCCATTCTTTCCGTCTCGCATGGCTTTGTAGACGGCCTCGATCATGTGCGCCGGTGTCTGGAAATCGAAGACGTTGGGATCGCCAATGTTTAGCGGAAGGACTTTGTGTCCCTGCTGAATGACCTCGTCGGCGACGCAGGCCAGATCACGAATGGCGTAACGAACGTTTTCCAAGCGGGAAGCAGCTGCGATTTCGCGGGTTTGCGTGAGCGGCATGGATAAATTCTACCCGCTCCTGAGGCCTCAGGTGCAGAAAAGCATGGAGGATGGACGAATGAAATGGAGGGAAGCGCTTCTTTACGCCTGTCTTATTAGACATACGCGCGTGCGCTCTTATTTGCTGCCGGCGCCGAAATTGAACACGACCTCTTCAACAGTCTGGCCCGCAGCAGGCGCATACTTCCAGTGCATCACCGCCTCTTCGGCAAATTGCGACAGCATCGGATTGCCTCCGCGGTTCTCGACTCTCGCGACATTCCCATCGGGTCGAACGGTAGCCTGAAGTCGAACCTGACCCTCGAAGCGGCCATCGCGCAAGATGGGCGGGTACTGTGGTTGAACCTTCAGGAGTACTTTGCGAGGCGTTTTCGACCCGGTAGTTGCGTTCTGGGCAAGAAGCGAAGAAGCGCAAATCAGGCAGAGCGCGATGAGGACACCCCGAGCGATCGTCTTTGCGTTGCGTAGACGATCGCCGCCGTCGAAAACAATGGACTGCTTGGAAATCATAGCTGAACTCGCTCGGAGGGGGCCCCGCCAAGAAGAGTAGGGGATCATAGCAAGGGGAGCAACGTTACCGACGTACTAGCCAAAAAGCGGAGCTATGACGGACGCGAAACCTGCTGCTGCACCTCTACCACGCCCTGCACGTTTCATGGAAGTATGCCAAGGGTATGGGACCTGCCCCGTCAGAAAAAACAAACCTGTCATCCGGAGCGGCGGCGAAGCCGGCGCGAGGGGACCTTACGTCGGTGGAAGCGATCGATGCAGCGGACGGGAATGCATACGATGGATGCGGCGTGAAGACCTTATCCACCCCATCCCTGGCGTATACCGTCGTACGGTCCTTCGAATGGCTTACGCCATTCTCAGGATGGGAACTGTCCCGTCAGAAAACAAACCTGTCATCCGGAGCGGCGGCGAAGCCGGCGCGAGGGACCCTACGTCGGTGGAAGCGATCGATGCAGCGGACGGGAATGCATACGATGGATGCGGCGTGAAGACCTTATCCACCCCATCCCTGGCGTATACCGTCGTACGGTCCCTCGAATGGCTTACGCCATTCTCAGGATGACATCCCCCCCGACTACATCGACCACATGAACTGCCCTCTGCGCTCTCGGCGTCCTCTGCGGTGAAGATTATTTACTACTCCTCCCGGTCGATTTGCGCCTTTTGCAACTTATCGGAGTAATCGACGTACACCGATTTCCACTCCGTGTAGAAATCGATGGCGCCGATGCCGCCTTCGCGATGGCCATTGCCGGTGGCTTTAGTTCCACCAAAGGGCAGGTGCACCTCTGCGCCAATCGTCGGCGCATTGATGTAGGTGATCCCGGCGTACAGGTCGCGGATGGCTGAGAAGGCCTTGTTTACGTCCTTCGTATAGATCGCAGAAGACAGGCCGTACTCGATCCCATTCGCGATTTCAATCGCATCTTCCATCCCGTCGCAAGGAATCACGGAGACGACCGGGCCGAAAATTTCTTCCTGGGCGATGCGCATCTTTGGATCGACATCGATGAACACGGTCGGCTCCATGAACCAGCCATGCTGATATTCGCCTTTGTCGAGACGGTTGCCGCCGCACACCAGCTTCGCACCTTCGTTCTTGCCGATCCCCACGTAGCTGAGATCGGTTTCAAGTTGCTTCTGATTGATGGCCGGACCCACCTGCACGCTTTCGTCCAGGCCGTTGCCGACTTTCAGTTTCTTCGCGCGATCGACCAAACGATCGATGAATTCACGATAGACACCCTTCTGCACGATCATGCGACTGGTCGCGGTGCAGCGCTGGCCGGTTGTCCCGAATGCTCCCCAGAGGCCGCCTTCAATGGCGAGTTCGAGGTTGGCGTCGTCCAGCACGATCATCGGATTCTTGCCGCCGAGTTCGAGGGAGCAGTGCTTAAAGCTCTGCGCAGCGATGCCGCCAACGATGCGTCCCACCGCAGACGATCCGGTGAGCGAGATCGCGCGCACATCAGGATGCTCGGCCAGCGGAGTGCCCACTTCTGGGCCGAATCCGGTCACAATGTTGATGACACCCTTCGGCAGTCCGGCGTCATAAAGTGCGCGAACCAGGTTGAAAGTCGATAGCGGTGTATCCTGCGCGGGCTTGATCACACACGTGTTCCCGCAGACCACTGCCGGAAGCAGCTTCCACGACGAGATGGCCATGGGGAAATTCCAGGGCGTGATCATTCCGCAGACGCCGATCGGCTGGCGGACAGCCATTGCGAACTTGTTTGGCATCTCCGACGGCACCGTCGGGCCAAACAAGCGTCGGCCTTCGCCAGCGTTGTAGTAGGCGGCGTCGATCGCTTCCTGCACGTCGCCACGAGTCTCGGCGAGTACTTTGCCCATCTCGCGGGTCATGTCGCGGGCATAGTCTTCTTTGCGCTCGATCAGGATCTCGGCAGCGCGGAAAACGACCTCTGCTCGTCGCGGCGCAGGAAGAAGGCGCCATTTGGCGAATGCGCGCTTGGCCGCTTCGACCGCGGCGTTCACGTCGGCCTTGTTCGATTTCTGGAAGATGCCGACCAGGTCGCGTGTGTCGGCAGGATTGCGATTTTCGAAAGTCTCCCCGGTCGAGGAGTCAACCCACTCGCCGTCAATAAAGTTTTTGAACACGCGTGCCTGGCTGTCACTCAGGCCGGCGGGGGTGGCTAAGGTATCGGTTGCCATGAGGTCTCCTTGCATAAGAACGATGATTGCCCAAACCTTTTGATGCTACAACCGGCGAGGAAGGCGCGGCAAGGGAGCTACTGAACGTTGATTCGAGGCGGCTTGATTTTGCTTAGGGGCAGGTCCAAAGCATTGATGTGGTCGGATAGATCCTCGGAGACTCCTTCGCGCGCTACACGCAGGTTGTCTTCACTTGCCGGTACGACGGAGCAAGGGTTGGAAAAGTGGAATAGCTCCTCTTCGAACACCAGGAGGCGATCTCCCTCTCGAATGTGTATGTCACGGTCACGTTGGGGAAGTGTGTTTTGACTTTCATTCTGCGCCATACCGCATTGATCTTTCCATCGGACCGTCAACTGCGGTCCCTCATTTATGTTCCGCACAAGTGTTACAACAGCCAAAGGCACGCATCGTAGTTCACGGCTCAAGGCACGAATGGTTTCGGAACAAGTTCCAACAGTGTGGGCGGGCGCTGCGGCCTCGCTCAGGGCCTGCGCCCAGGCCGTGGGAAGAATGTCCTCTTCGGTCTCGCACGGTGTCCACTGCGTGATGCAACCGAAGTTTACGTCGGCCAGCCTCCGGACATCCGCTGGGCTTGCATAAGGACTGAAAATTACGCTCGCGTCAACGCAGAACGTGCAACCACCGGGTTTGTAAAACGTGTACTCAGGATGTCGAAAATCGATAAAGCGCCGCGCTCCCGTCTGGGCGTGGCCCATGACTGTTAAGCAAAGAGTCTGATGATCAATCTCGTCTTCGTTGCAGGGACCGCCAACAGACTCTGAGATTGCTTTTCCAATGACAAAATCATTTCGTACGCGGATGCCGGCCTCGGCAATTGCAGGTCTCGCTCCAAGCGATCGGAAGATTCTCGAACGTGTTGGAGTCCGCCATACGAATTCACCGGAACTCCAAGCGAAATCGCTGAGGCTAATCTCGACGTCACACCGGTTGCGCCTGCACGGGCCTTGGTCGTGTGCGTCGCTCCCCCACCGATCGATGATTTGCCGCGCATCGGCATACGTGCTCTTGCGCATGGCGAGGGCGATCGCCCAGACGATGGCCATGGCAGAAGTCAGCAGAGATGTTTCGCTTCGAGAAGTGGGGACGGTGGCTGAGATAGCCATTGCGCGTCCATGATATCCGATCCGAATGCGAAGACTTTTGAGCGTAGTTGTGGTAGCGAGGTGTGGCCTCGGGAATATCGACGAAGAATTGCGATAGAAAGGGCGTGCCCACCCTTTCGCGAGACGAAACCCGCGAAAGGAGGGGCGCCCGATTTCAGTAACGACTCGGCTTACTTCGTGACCGAGATGATTGCGGGATGTGCGTTCGTCCCGCCTCGTTCGTCGATGAAATAGATCACCGAACCGGTGCTGACAGCAGGATCGCCCCAGAAGGTGCCAGTCCCGTTCGTTCCGATGGAGAATGAGTTGGAGGCAGCCTGATTTTGCACCAGGAACGGTGAGATTGCATTGCTCAAGCTTTCCGTCCCTGAGAAGTTCGACGAGCTGAGATTGTACGTGCCAACCTGGTCGGGAGTGAGGAAGTCAGCATCGAGATCAGTTCCAATGGAGTAGATCCCAGAGGCTGGTGTCGAGTTCGCCGGTTGCGGTTCCAACATAGCGGTCGTAGCCGGATAGTCGTCACCAACCAGAACTGCGCTGATTCCATTGACTCCCGTCACCAGGTACCCGACGGGCGTAATAAAGGTGCCCGTGAAGGTGACCCGCCCAGTGGTCGCGTCAACGGCATAACTGTCGCTCGCGAGCCAATTTGTGATGGTACCGCCCTGATCCTCGAAAACAGAGCCGCTACCCGCACTGACGCCATCGAAACTCGCCGTCATAATGAGGACTTGGGGAATACCGCCGGCCATCAATCCTATAGCGCGCGCAACATAGCTGTTTTGCAAGTATGCTGCGGAGAACTGTGCACTGTCGGTAGCGAAAGCCCGGCCGCTGCAAATTGCGTTTGTTGCAAGCAGAGTCCGTGGACGCGAACAGCACCTCTGTGGAATTGATGACGTAGTAGACCGAGTTCAGGTTGTAGGAGTTGCCGGAAATGTTCGCGGAGATTGATGCTGTTCCTCTTCCGTAGGTATCGGTCGATGAATACGTACCAGTTCCGCCGGTGATGTTGGTTGCCAGCGTACCTGCGTCGTCCGCATCGAACGCCAGATTCGTAATATTGCCGCTACCAGCTGCAAATGATCCGGCCATGCCGAAATTTCCGGATGCTGCGTCCGTACCAACGAACAAGAATGCGTACATTCCAGTCAAGCCGGTGGCAAATGCCGACGAGTCTTGAAGCCTCAGGATACCGGTTCCACGGGTACCAGTTCCGCTGCTGTTGTCGAGCATGACATGTCCCTGGGTAAACACATTGGACCCATTCGGAGTGCTGACAGAAAAGTGAAGGTTCGTCGTACCGGCGGGGGTGGTCAATACAAGACAGCCATTATTGTCCGGGCCAAGTGAGTAGGAACTGCTTGCAGGAGTGATCGCGAGAGAAGATTGAGCGCCACTCGAGCTATTGATGTCTTCCTCTCCTGCTGTGACGCCGCCTTGACCGTCGGCCGTGAAGCTGCCCACTATTGTCACGGGAGCCAGGTTGCCAGCGCTCGGTTCGAAACCTTTGATCAGGAAAGCATAGGACTGAGTTCCGAGATTGCTCTCTGCGCCTGAGCTGCAACCGGCCGTGTTGTACACCTGAAGGCTGAGCGCACCGGAAACGCCAGTAGCTGTATCGGCGTCGGTCGCCTGAAATACCAGTCCGTTGAAAATACTCGCTGTCGTGGGCGTTCCGCTGATCTCACCAGTGGACGGATTCAACGACAGACCTGCCGGCAGAGTTCCCGACTTCAAAGACCAGGTATAAACGCCCGAGCCGCCAGTCGCCGCCAAAGAGCTCATATAGGCTGTTCCCTGCGTGGCGCTCGGCAGAGATGCTGTCGTTACTTGAACGAGAGAATCGATCTTGACGCTAAGGTTGGCGGAAACTCCAACGGTGTTGTAGAAGTCGGTGACACCAAAGACCAACGAGCCCGAAGTTCCTGACGCCGTGGGTGTGCCGGTGATCGTACCCGTGTTCTTGTCCAGGACCAAGCCTGCCGGCAAAGTTCCTGTGACCGACCAGGTGTAGGGCTTGGTGCCGCCTGTTGCTGTCAGCGTGGTCGAATAACCTACACCGACGTTGCCATCCTGGAGAGTCGCCGTTTGAACAACTGGCGGCGCCTCAGGATTCACCTTGAGGCTTAGATTGCTCGAGCTTGCGGAGTTGTTGCCTGCATCCGTCACTTGGAAAACCAGCGAGTCGGCAGTTCCCACAGCAGAAGGAGTACCGCTGAGAGTGCCGTCCACACTCAAAGAGATGCCCGTGGGCAGACCTCCCGACTTCAGTGACCACTTATAAGGCGCCGTTCCACCGCTTGCTTGCAGCGTAGCCGAGTAGGCAGTGCCCACAGTGCCGGTAGGAACAGACGAAGTTGTAACGCTCGGCTTAGATGTGCCGCCGTTACCGGTGCTGCGAGTGGGAGATCCGCCGCCGCAGGCGGTGATCAGGAGCGTGAGACTCAGAATGCACAACGCTGAGAGAACGAAATGGCTGCGTTTCATGATCGAAATCAACTCCTAAACTTGAAATTCGGCGACAACAATGTGCGGCCGCAGCCCTGGTCTGCCAACAGGTTTGGCGGCCAGTGCGGATAGGCGAACCAGCGATTTCTGCACGCAGCAGTATGGGCAATCGGATTTCCAATGCCGATTGCGAATGCATTGGGGGAGAGATCAGTCTCGAAGCGCTTCGCAGAGGCCTCGAATGCGTTGTAGCGAACAGATTTAGCGCATTGCAGGTTGGAGCAGGGAGAGCGGAAGTTGAAGGGAGCACTGTGGCACGTTAGTAATCGGTCTTGAGTAATAGAACGGAAAGCATGATGAAATCTTGTTCACATCAGAGAGAGGAAGTTTCCTTCGGGCCGGGTCAGCAGGATGATGGTCGTGCAATGGCCAGCTCAGCCACCGTCCCCACTTTTCGATGGGCTGGAGGTTGTGCGGAAGTGGATCACAGGAGAAAACTCGGGCTGGAAGACCTTGCAGATGAAGATGTTAGCCGAGAATCCAGAAGTTTTCCACAGATGTTCCTGAAGGAACATTTGTTTTACAAGGGTGTACGTACAATATCGCTAATGCCAGCAAGTCGAGCCAGAACAACGAGATGGCAAGGAAGAGAAATGTGAGCGCGGGTCACAATTGGGGAATGCGCATGGACAGAAAGCAATCCGCCGCTTGATTGTGCCAGCCCAACGACTAAGCGGCTTTCCGGTTAGCAAACGTGTTGCCCAGCTTAGTGAAGCGATGGACGAACGCCACCTCTGACATTTGACCCGACTCCGCGTCATCCTGTCCCCAGTCGCTTTTTTCAATGATCGAGAAGTGGACGTAATCGTAGATGTCAACGTCTTCCACTCTGACCCGCAAGCCCGTTGGATCTGCGCAGATATCACCTCTGCCAACCTGTAAATCGTGAATCATCGCATAACCTCCAGTTGGTTAAGAATGTAGCCACCGATATTTCTCACAACCGGCGGCCACTCGTGCGCAGACGCTGGAATCCTCGTGATTCCAGAGGTTCCACGGCGCTGTGCGCTTTGCCAAGCAAGACGGAAATGTTTTCAGACTTTGAGACGAGCGCCCATACGCCTGCGGAACGGGCTGCTTTCTCAATAGAAGCATCACCGTGCGCGCTGTACATGATGACTGGCACTTGCGGCATCATCCGTTTGAGAACGCGGGCAGCGTCCAATCCGTTCATCACCGGCATGGAGAGGTCCAGCAGAATCAAGTCAGGGTGCAATTCCTGAGCTTTCTTCACTGCTTCTTGTCCGTTTTCCGCCTCTCCGCAAACGTCGAAGTCATCTTGCTCGAAGAACTTACACAAGGCTTCTCGAATAACTAGACTGTCATCGGCGATTAGTATGGTGTGAGACATATGCAGCCTCCTGGCCCTTGGCAGGCTGCTGGCCGCGCCGCAACGTACTGGCCGACGGACGGCACGAGGAAGGGTTACATCGACCCTACACCCTGAGCCGTGAGAGTACATCCGGATAAAGCCGTACGATGTCGAACATTGCGGGGTACTGTGACGCACTGACGGACGGTGTTGAGGGGCTGGCCACGAACGACGGGAAATACAGACACGAACGACGGAAAATACAGAAAAGTGGCACAAAGTTCTACCACTGTAAGTCCTTGCAGTTCGACCTTCGAAGAAGCTGTCGCGGAAGGTTCGGGTCCGGTGATGTAACTTTCCCTTCCACGTCGGAAGCTGCCCGGTGCCGCTGCGATACTCTCAGCGGTAACATCGTGGTCGGCATCTTCGTATCGTCTAGGACGGAGGCAATGATGAGAAAGATGAGCGGCTGGGCGTTCTGGGTGGTTCTATTTGCGGTCATGGGGACCGTGGGCTTTGCTCAGGTCAGTTCCAAGAACGCTAACGAATCTGGGGTACCATCGGTCCAGGTGACGAAAGATCCGAAAGATATGTCGCGTGCCGAGCTGACGACGACCGTGAAGCGGCTCGACGCTGATTTGTTCGGTGCCTACAACGACTGCGAGTTAGAGAAGTTCGGCTCGTTCTATCCCGAAAATCTGGAGTTCTACCATGACCAGACCGGCGGCGGACCGATGACGCGCGAGCAACTAGTAGCGGCTATCAAGCAGAACATTTGTGGCAAGGTGCACCGTGACCTGGTGAGCATTGAGGTGTTTCCGATGAAGAACTACGGCGCGCTGGAGACGGGCGTGCACAGGTTTAGCCATCCTGGAATCGACAACGACCAAGGCGATGCCAAGTTCGTGCAATTGTGGAAGTACGAGGGCGGACGGTGGTGGCTGACAGTGGTGATCAGCTACGACCATAACGAACCGGTGAGCGGAAAACGCTGAGAAGTAAAGACCTAAACTGTCGCAAGATCCTGATCACGCTCAGAATCCCCTGTCGGTACCCGTTCCTGTCCGAGAGATGCAGCCGTGCTAACACCGTCCGCAAAGTCGTGGGATCGCCGATCTGCTCGTAGAATGGTGTTCGGCTTCAGAGCGGAATCGCATTCGCCTTCGACCGAATTCCCCACTATCGGACTCATTCCCACTCGAGGGCAATCCTGAGCAGGCTGATTGGATGTGCGGTAGCTCGCAGATGAGAGACTTCATCGAGGCGGTCGAATTCAAAAACCGCTACCCCTGGGCACTTCGGTAACCTTCCAAACCTATTACCGTGTTTTTCCTGCGTTTTCCCTGTGCTAAGTTCTTCTTTAAGCCCATATTCGCTGAGGTTTCTCGAGACCAGTGTCTTCAAACGATCGCAAGCCGGGAATCCACGTCGCGTGGACAACGGTCACATACCGTAGTGTGGCGCTGCTGATTCTGGCCGTGCTCGCCGTCTTCTTATTTGCGATGCATGCCGCATTTCCGCAATTCACCGATAACAGTCTCAAGAGCGCCGGCAGCGTCGCCAACAAGTTGCTGGAGAAAGTTGCCGGCATGGCGCCGACGACGGGCAGTGGCGTTGTGACCGCGCAGCAGGCGCACTTCACGGCACTCGACGGTACCGTCCGGGTGAAAAAGGGAACCGGGAACACATGGGTCGCGGCCGATTATCACATTCCGCTTGAAAAGGGTGATGTGGTCCAGACTGGGTCGGAGGGAATGGCGAAAGTCGTCTTCAACGACGGCACCAGTTACACGGTGAAGCAGGATTCTCTGATTGTGATTCAGGAGAACTCGGCCAACGATCAGCAGCAGACCAATGTCGCCGTCGCGGTGAGCACAGGAACGGTCGATCTTTCGACTGCTACCTATAGCCAGGGATCGAAATCGACGGTGATTGTGGATGGAGCAACCGCCTCGCTGGCGCCAGAATCGGCGGCGCAGGTCCATAACGATCCCGGTGCCGATCAGCATGAAATCTTGATGAAGAAAGGTACTGGCGAAGTCACGCGCAATGGCGAGACTGTGACACTGGCAAATTGGGAAAAGGTGAGCTTCCAGGGCCAGCAGGGACACATGGAGAAGGCGAAGGAGATTGGGCCTCCAACGCCGATCGCTCCGGCGAACATGGCTCCGCTATTTTCGAACGGAGAGAACACAAAGGATGTTGAGTTCTCCTGGACTGCGATGACCAATGCAGTTGGGTACCGCCTTCGTATCTCCCGCAACCCATATTTTTCCTCTACACTCGTTGACAAAAAGGTGAATACAGCCGCGGTGACCGTTACGAACCTGGGAGAGGGTGTCTACTACTGGATGGTGCAGTCGTATGACACTGCGGGTAAAGAGTCGGTCGAAAGTGAGAAGAACCGATTCAATATCATCTCGACGGGAAAAGAAACAGATGCGATTCAATTGGAGTTGGACCCGTTCGTTCAACACGGGCATGTGATCGAGGTAACAGGCAAGACGCAAACTGGCGCACGCGTGATGGTGAATGGCAGTGAAGTTCCCATGGTGACCACCGATGGCCAGTTCCATTACTTCACACCGCCGCTGCCGTCGGGAGAAGCGGTCATTACGGTAACGGCCCAGACGGCGGCCGGCGGAGTGAATACGCAGCAGAAGAAGATTGTGATTCAGTGATGTTTCAAGTTTCGAGTTTCAAGTTTCGAGCTTGGTGTACCAAGTATCCGGCCCTGATCAGGGCGAGTTGATACCCCGAAACTCGAAACTTGGTTTCAAGCAGGGTTGGCAGGTATCACGTAGAATAGAAAGCGCCACCCCTAAAAAGATAAGGAGCCGCCGGGAAAAGTCCCGGGAAGGCAGCATTGTAGAAAGACGGACTATTCGTCATGTCAAACAATGGATTTCATTCCGCCGCGACGCGCAACCACAACCTCCGGTCTCTGTTCAGTATTTTCTCCAGCGATCTGGCCATAGACCTTGGGACAGCCAATACGCTCGTATACGCGCGCGGTAAGGGCATCGTAGTCAACGAACCTTCCATTGTCGCCATCAACAAGAATACGGGCGAGGTCGAAGCCGTTGGCAAAGAGGCGAAGGAGATGCTGGGCCGCACGCCCGGCAACATCGTCGCGATCAAGCCGATGAAAGATGGCGTGATTGCCGATTTCAAAGTCACCGAGAAGATGTTGAACTACTTCATTCAGAAGGCGCATAACCGCAAGATGCTCGTGCATCCGCGGATCGTGATCGGCGTGCCTTCAGAAATTACGCAGGTAGAAAAGCGCGCAGTCATGGACTCAGCCTACCGCGCAAAGGCCAGCGAAGTGCATCTTGTCGAGCAGGCCATGGTGGCGGCAATTGGTGCAGGGCTGCCGATCACAGAGCCGAGCGGGAACATGGTGGTCGACATCGGCGGCGGCACGACCGATATCGCAGTGATTTCTCTGAGCGGCATCGTCTACTCGCGTTCCGTTCGTATGGCCGGCAACCAGATGGACGAAGCGGTCATGAATTATCTGAAGCGCAAATACAACCTGTTGATCGGCGAGCGCACGGCAGAGCAGATCAAAATGGAAATCGGATCGGCGCATCAGCTCGATAAGCCAATGACGATGGAGATCAAAGGCCGCAACCTGATTGAAGGCGTGCCCAAGACCATTACGGTCGACGACGGCGAAATTCGCGAAGCCCTGAGCGAATGTGTTTCTACCATTATGAATGCGATCCGCGTCGCTCTCGAGCGGACGCCTCCCGAGCTTTCGGCCGACATCAGCGACCGCGGCATCGTGCTGACGGGTGGTGGCGCGCTGCTGAAGAATCTGGACAAACGTATCCGCGAAGAAACCGGGCTGCCGGTCTCGATTGCCGACGATCCGCTATGCAGCGTCGTGCTCGGCACCGGCAAAATGCTCTCAGACTTCAAGCTGCTGAGAAAAATCTCAATTGAATAACGAAGGGGTCAGGGACCAGAGGTCAGGGGCCAGGAAATCCCACTGATCCCTGGCCCCTAATCCCTAGCCCCTAGTTTATGGAATCTGTCCTCGGCCGCTATCGCAACCTGATCATCCTGGTCGGCGTCTTGTTTCTGCAGGTGCTCGGGCTTGCGGTGCAGGTGAAGCGCGGCAACAGCAACACCGAAGAAAAGGACACGCGCCTGATCCGCATTTGGGCCGTCGGGGCCATCTCACCATTCGAGCGCGGGATCGTCTGGATTCAGAACAGCTCCGGCTATATCTGGCACAACTATTTTTATCTTCGCGGAGTGCGCGCGGAAAATCGCCAGCTCAAAGAGCAGATTGAACAAATGCGGCTGGAGCAAGTTCGCCTCACCGAAGATGCATCCCAGGCACGCCGTCTGCAAAACCTGCTTGCCTTTAAGGAACAGTTCATCGCGAAGACCGTCGCCGCGCAGGTCATCGGATCGAGCGGCAGTGATCTATCTCGCGTCGTCTACATCGACAAGGGCAAGAACGCTGGGATCGATCGAGACATGGCCGTCATCACAGCGGACGGTATCGTCGGCAAGGTTCTGCTGGTTTATCCGAACGAGGCACAGGTGCTGTTGATCAGCGATCAGTCGAGTGGAGTCGGTGCGCTTCTGGAGAATTCTCGCTTACAGGGTGTACTCCGCGGAAGCCCGAACGGTGAAGTCGTTCTGGAGCGGATTATGAGCGACGAAACCGTTCAGCCGGGCGAAACCGTACTGACCAGCGGTGGAGATCAGATTTTTCCCAAAGGACTGCATGTGGGCACGGTCACCAAAGTTGGAGCCGGAAAGGATCTTTTCCTCAATATCAAGATCAGGCCGGCCGCCGATCTCAGTAAGCTCGAAGAGGTTCTGGTTTTAACCGAGAAGCAAGAGAAGCAAGCGACGGCTGAGGATCATGTGCGCGTGCGAGCGGCCGATATCCTGGCGCAGCGCCTGCCTTCAGTGCCCGACAAACCCGCGACCGATCCGAATGCAAATTCTGCGGTCTCCGGTTCCACCGCTTCTGGCGCTAGTGGTTCCACTAAGCGTGCTTCCGCAGTGGGCGAATACCCACCGGGGATCCCGAAAGCAGCTACAATGCGGCGCCCTCTGGCGACGAAGACGGTAGCGTGACAGGGAGCCAGCAAGCTGGCAGCAAAGTGATCGCCGACCACGTCCCAACGTCTGTGGTTGAAATTACGCCCGCTTCTCCCGCGCCCACCCGAACCACAAAGCCAAAGACCACCGCGGACACTTCGACTCAGGCAAAGCCGCTATCCATTCAGACCGTACCGAATAACGAGGCGAAACCGGCAGTGACAACGCAGCCCACCTCGCAGCCGCCGCCGGCCCAGGAAGACAGCCCTCAATAACGTGCCCATCACCTATACATCCGGGGAGCAGGTTGAGGTTTACCGGTTCAGCATTCCGGTTACGATCGGAGTTCCATTGCTGGCGCTGTTCCTGCAGGCCTTTATTCCGCTGCGGTTTCCCCGATTCGCCGTTTACGTCGACTTGCCTCTGCTGGTCACAATTTTCTTCGCCATGGCGCGTAGAAGTCCCATTGCCGGCTTATTCACCGGTGCGTTTATCGGCTTGGCGCAGGACATGTTGGGGCACAATCCGATCGGCATTTATGGCATTGCCAAGACCGTCGTCGGCTATGGCGCGTCCTCTCTGGGGGTAAAGCTAGATGTGGAGAATGCCGGGGCGCGCTTCCTGGTGACTTTAGGGTTCTACCTGGTGCATTCCGCGGTTTACTTCACGGTGGCTCGCGGCATGGTTAATATGACTCAGACCTGGAGTTGGCCGCACGGCATCCTCGCAGGATTGGTGAATGCATTTATCGGAGTGTTTCTGTACTTCCTGCTGGACCGGTTTAAGCAAAGGACGTGAAGAACAGTACCCAGTACCGAGTACCTAGTACCCGGTTAGAGCACGCAAAAGCACAGTGACCTTCGTTATCCCCTTGTTGCGGATACACCATTTGTGAGGAATACAATAGACGTAATCCCGACCACGTTGACCCACGTTTGCCGCAGTGACAGAGGCTCGCCGCGAGCCGCTCGGTACTGGGTACTCGGTACTGGGTACTGACTTATGTTTGGCCGCGACGAAAAAGTTTCCGGAATCCGCCTCACAGCGGCCCAATACCTCATCCTGGGCATCTTCCTGATTCTTGCTTACGGACTGTGGCGTCTGCAGGTGATGCAGGCTGACTATTATTCGCTGGCTGCGGAAAAAAACCGTATTCGCAACGTGCCGATGCTCGCGCCGCGGGGAAAGATTCTCGATCGCGAAGGCCGCATCATCGTCGACAATTATCCATCGTTCTCTGCGCTGCTGCTACGGGATTCCACGCGTGATCTGAACGCCGACGCCGATTTGATTGCCCAGGGGCTGCATCTCGATCCCAATGAAGTTCGCGCACGCATCCGGCACTTCGCCTTGATGCCGCAATATCAGCCGATTTTTCTGAAAGAAGATATCACTCCCGACGAGTTGCAGTTCATCGAAGCGCATCGTAACGAATTGCCGGAACTCGACACGATCATGGCGCATCGCCGCCTGTATCCGCGCAACGGATTCATGGCACACCTGATTGGATATGTCGGCGAAGTCACCGACGACATGCTCAACCAGCCGCAGTTTGAACTGTATAACCCCGGCGATGTCGTGGGAATTTCCGGCGTCGAGCGGCAATACAACTCTCTGCTGATGGGGACGAATGGTTCGCGGCAGGCGCTGGTCGACAGCCATGGGCGCGAGGTCGGACGACTCGGGGAGACTGAGGCGATCCCGGGAAAACAGCTCAAACTGACCATCGATATTGATCTGCAGATTGCCGCCGAAGAGGCGTTGGAAGGCAAGAACGGAGCCATCGTGGCGATGGACCCGCACACGGGCGAGATTCTGGCGATGGCGAGCGGGCCGACTTTCGATCCGAATGATTTTGCCGTCCGCGTTTCACGGGATGAATGGAGCAAACTGGTCAACGATCCCGACAAGCCCCTGCTGAACAAAGCGATCCAAGCACAACTCGCGCCCGGTTCGACGTTCAAGATCGTTATGTCGGTGGCCGGATGGCAAGAGGGCATCGCCCAGAATATGCATGTTCACTGCAACGGCAGTGCTGATTTTTATGGCAGGAACTACAAGTGCTGGGTCTACTTCTTGCACCAAAGCCACGGCGATGTGGACTTGGAGAAGGCGATCTATCAGTCCTGCGACGTTTTCTTTTACACCCTCGCCGACAGGCTTGGGATCGGGCGCATCGCGAAATACGCGACGATGTTGGGACTGGGGGAGAAAACCGGAATTGATTTACCGAACGAAGTCAGCGGGGTGATGCCATCGGAGGAATGGAAGATCCGGAATTACAAACAGAAATGGTTTGCCGGCGAAACCATTTCTGTCGGAATCGGACAAGGCGCGGTTACGGTGACGCCGGTGCAGTTGATCCGAGCGATTTCTGCGATCTCGATGGGCGGGAAGATGGTGGTGCCGCACGTCACGAATCCGACGGATCTACCTCCCGGCATGGTGGATGCTGCGCACTACACCGAAGTGAAGACGATCCCGATTGGTGCCGACGGATGGAACTACATCACTGATGCCATGGTGAGGGTCCTTCAACCCGGGGGCACAGCCCCCTCGGCGAGCATTCCTGGCATAGAAATCGCAGGCAAGACCGGGTCCGCGCAAGTTGTATCGCTGGCCTTGCGCGCCAAAGCTAAGAATGCTGCCGAATTTGCGCAGAACGGCTGGTTTGTGGGATTTACCCCGCGCCGAAATCCCGACATCATCGTTTGCACCCTCTTTCAAGGCGGAGAACATGGCAGGTTGGCGGCCCATCTGGCCACGCAGGTGATTAAGGCTTACGTCGACAAGCAAAAACGCACTCCGCAGAAGATGGTGGAGAAGCCGAAGAATCCGGGAACTGTAGATATGGGCGCGCTCTGGAGCGACCCTGACAGCGATGACCATAAAGATGATCTGCAGGCCGGGCACGTTGACATTCCTCTTGCGAGAAAGCGGCCAGTACTGGCGACGGCTGCGCCGGGGATGAACTGAGTGCCGAGTTGCGAGTTCCACTACCCGAAACGAGGCGAGGAACTTTGAGGCAGCGATCGATCATATCGGCGGAGGGCCCTACTCGGTACTTGGTACTGGGTACTCGGTACTGATGGCACGTTACGTTTCATATCGCGACTTTGACTGGCTTCTGCTGGTCTTCGTGCTCATGATCTGCGGGCTCGGCGTGATGGAGATTCACAGCGCGACCATGCATACCAAGTTTGCCGGGTCGGATGTAAAGCAGATGTATTGGGTTCTCGGCGGTGTCGGCGCAATGTTCCTCATCAGCCTGGTGAACTATCAGGCTTTGCTCGACCAGATCCATTGGTTCTACATTGCCTCGGTCGCATCGTTGATGGCGGTGCTGGTGTTCGGCACAAAAGCTTTGGGAGCCAAGCGTTGGATCAAGATGCCCGGCGGCAACCACTTTCAACCTTCGGAGTGGGTGAAGCTCATCTTGATTGTCGCCGTCGCCAAGTTCTTCGCTGACATGCGGCAACGGGAGCTTTCCTGGCCGGATTTCGTGAAAGCAGGAGCAATTGTCGGCATTCCAATGCTGCTCGTTCTGAAGCAGCCTGATCTGGGTACAGCCCTGACCTACCTTCCGATCGCGGCCATGGGCATGTTCCTGGGCGGGTTGCAATGGAGGCAGGGCCTAGCAGTCGTTCTGTTGGGGGTGATAGGCATTGGGGTCGTTTTCTATGTCCCCAAGGTACACATTTTGAAGTCGTATCAGAAACAGCGGCTGACGAGTTATCAGGACCCCGATTCCGACCCCCAAGGAGCCGGGTATCAAGTTAAGCAATCCATGATCGCTGTGGGTTCTGGAGGGTTGTGGGGCGGGAAAGGCTCGCAAACACACGGGGCTTTTCTTCCTGTTCCGCAAACGGATTTTATTTTCGCCGCGTTTTCCGAAGAACATGGATTCGTAGGCGCTCTCGGAGTTCTGCTGTTATACTTCATTGTGCTGATGCGTTTGACCCAGAACGCGCAAACAGCGCCCGACCGCGCTGGCACGTTTGTGGTGATGGGTGTGGTAGCTGTGCTTAGCTTCCATATCCTGGTCAATGTCGGCATGGTGGTTGGCTTTATGCCGGTCACTGGAATACCCCTGCCGCTCATGAGTTATGGCGGGTCTTCCGTGTTGTTTATGTTCCTGGCGCTGGGGATGGTTATGAATGTTCGTATGCGCCGTTTTGTGAACTAGCTGGGTGAGCCGGCTAGCGAAAATGGGACAGACAGGGAAGACGGCAGGGACGTAGTCGCTGTGCCTCGGAGGCGCAGCCCCAAAAATATCGATCGCCCTCGCGTTAAGGGGGCAATGTCACCGGCAGCAGAGCAGTAAGTGCCGGGCAGGATTGAAGCGGAACAGCTGGGCAGGGAACGGCCCCCCGACCGATAATGGTCTGAGAGCGGTCACAACCCCGGCGGAAGTTAAAGCGATAAGTGCAAAAGATTTCTAAACTTATGCAGCGGAGTGCGCCAGGAGAAAACCTCTCCGGACCGGTCCGCCCCCATCAGGGGCAATCTCGCCTGCGTTCGATCCTCCCGAGCCTTTTCTGATTCAGCCCCGGTGAAAAACCGACCGGCTTCCTCGATGAATCCGGACGGAACCGGAGTGTTTCAATGAATAAAGAATTGTTTGTGTCTTCAACTCCCCACGAAACCAAGGTAGGGACTGGTAGAAGACGATCTGCTCGCGGAAGTCTATCTTGAGCGCGAGAATGAGTACACCTTAGCTGGATCCATCTACAAAGGGCGCGTGACCCGCGTGCTCCCCGGCATGCAGTCAGCTTTCGTAGACATTGGCCTAGAGCGGGATGCGTTCCTTTACGTCTCCGATTTCATGGAGTTGGAAGAGCACGACGACGATTTGACCGATGTTGTTCCAGCGAATCGCGGAGTGCAGGATCTGCGTCCACAGCCGGCAAGGGCGGAGTCCGACGGCGCCGCCATCGGAACGACTGAGACCGCAGGCCCTGAACCCATTTTGCAGGAGGATGCGGACGAAGGAACGTTCGAAGCGGATCGCTTAACCGAGGCTCCGTCCATGACGTCCACATCTGAGGCCACGGAGTCGGGGAATGGCGCAGATGCTGGCCGGGACCGTGGCGCATGGCGCGGCGGTCGCCGCCGCCGCCGTGGGGGTCGTCGCGATGGTCGCGATCGTGGACCAGATCGTGGAAATGACCGGGGAGATCGCGCACCGGAGCGGTCATCCAGCCGTCCGGTAGAAGCGGCGCCGACGAGACCGTCAGGTCCTCCTGCCGGCTATCAGCCGATCCTGTTGCCCGGAGAGTCAATTTCCAAGTACCAGCGCTTGTCTCAACCTTCGGTTCAGGAGCCGCGGCCCGGGAAACTCTCCGGCGAAGTTTCGTCAGAAGCTGGTGCCGAACCTGCAGCTCCGATTGCTGCTACCTTCCCCGAAGACGAGCCAATTTTCGCCGTCGGAGCCATCACGACGGAGCCGCTGCACGAAGAGCATCTCGAGCACGACGAGCAGGAAGAAATTCAAATTCAGGCGCAAGAGGCGGTCGAGTCGGCAGCGACCTCGATAAGTTGGAATCGGGAGTTCCGTCGCGCTCCAGAGCCAGCGGAACCCGCTCATGTTTGGCCTCCTGAAGTATCGACCGCAGTTGAAGCGGAGGCAGCGAGCGAAGCGAGGGAAGAAGAATCGAAACAAGAAACGGACGAGTTGCTTGTTCCGCTGGCGGAACATATCGATTCTCCGTCGCGCCCGTCGCGCGAAGACGAGACTCCGGTCTTTGCCGCTCCCGGGACGATGGAAGAAGAAACCATCGAAGAGGATGAGGTCGACACGGTCCACTACCAGGCGTCCTCGGATGACGGCTACGATGAGTTCGAAGAAGAAACTCGTGCAGCCGATCAGCCGGAACATTTGAATGGCGATGCGCGTGAAGCGGTGACCGAGATCCACATGGCTTCGATTTCCGAATCCGGGGAGTCACAAGCCGAGGTAACGCCGGCCGAAGGTGAGGAAGACAGCGAAGAAATAGAGTTGGAAGAAGCTCAGGCGCAAGCGGAAGCGTTGCTCGATGCGGAAGCACGCGCCAACGGAACGGTTGATGCTCGCGCCGAGGTTCGTGCTCCAGCCGCGACCGCCGGCTACACGCAGCGGACGCCGCGTCCACGCTTTGAACGCCCCGGCTACGAACGTCGTGGTGGAGACCGAGGTCGCCGTGGCGGAGGACGCAGCCGCTTCCGTCGCCGCGAGTCGGCGCCGGTCCCGCTGATCAGCGACTTGTTGAAGGAAGGCCAGGAAATTCTGGTTCAGATTGCCAAGGAGCCGATTGGTAAGAAAGGCGCGCGCATTACCAGCCACATCGCTCTGCCTGGCCGCTTCCTGGTCTACATGCCAACGGTGAACCACACCGGTGTTTCGCGGAAGATTTCATCCGAGGAAGAACGCCAGCGCCTGAAGCGAATCATCCTGAGCGAACGTGAGAACGGACACGGCGGATTCATCGTCCGCACGGCCGCGCAGAGTGCGAGCGAAGAAGAACTCCGCGCCGACATCCGCTTCTTGAAAGGACTGTGGCAAGACATCAAGAATCGGGCCGAGAGTTCGAAGCCACCCGCATTGATCTACCACGATTTGAACGTGGTCGAGCGGGTGCTGCGCGATCAGGTCACTTCCGACTTTTCCGTGATCTGGGTCGATACCGAAGCGGAGTATGAACGCATTTTGCGCTTCTTCAACCGCTTTCAGCCCGCGATGGTCAAACGGGTCAAGCTCTACACGAAGGAGACTCCGCTGTTCGAGCAGTTCGGCCTGCAAGAGGAGATGAACAAGGCGCTCAAGTCGAAAGTCTGGCTGAAGAGCGGAGGCTACATCGTCATAAATCAGACCGAAGCACTGGTTGCCATCGACATCAATACTGGTAAATATGTCGGTAAGACCGCGCGCCTCGAAGACACGATCGTCAAGACCAACGTGGACGCCATCAAAGAGATTGTGCGGCAGATCCGGCTGCGCGATCTGGGCGGCATCATCATCATCGACTTCATCGATATGGAT
The DNA here is from genome assembly GCA_963823085.1 of Terriglobia bacterium. Lineage (GTDB taxonomy): Bacteria > Acidobacteriota > Terriglobia > Terriglobales > Acidobacteriaceae > Sulfotelmatobacter. The sequence continues at coordinate 217,831 of CAWGKF010000001.1, forward strand.
GAGCGCCGCAACCGGCAACGCGTGATGCAGGCGCTGGAAGAAGAACTCAGGCACGATCGCGCTCCGTCGAAGACGCTACAGTTCAACGATTTTGGTCTCGTGGCAATTACCCGCAAACGTGTGAAGCAATCGCTCGAACGCACGATCGGCGCGCCCTGTCCGTATTGCCAGTCCACCGGCTATGTGAAATCGGTGACGACGATCTGCAACGAGATCTACGTCGAGATGCGCAAGATTGCCAAACACCTGGAGCACGAAGATGTCATGCTGCGCGTGCATCCGGATGTCGCCAAGGAGTTGAAGACCAACAATGCGAAGCTGCTGAACGAGATGGAAGAAATGACGAAGCGGACGATAATTGTGAAGAGCGACCCGGCCGTACATCAGGAACAGTTCGACATCAATTAAGCTGCGAGTCTCGAGCTACGAGTCGCAAGAAGGACGGGCGAAATCGCCCGTCCTTTTCTTTTCCTTGGCGTCGTGGGGGGCCAGTTGCCCCAGCATGTGCTGGCAGCTCACCTTCTGGAGGGACGAAACGTCTAAGGCTTTGTCCGCAGTTTGACCTGGCGGAGGAGTAGCGAATCCATCTCCACATCTCCGAACAGCAATCGTCCCGTCGGAGGAACGTATAATTACAGTACTGGCATCGAGTCTGCCATGGAAGATGTCACTGTCGCCGCAATACAAGAAGGGGCTGAACGGGGCGGAATCCTTGCCGCATGCGGCATTGATTCGTGGGCAGTTGAGGCGCATTCTCGCGCATCCTCTCTTTGCGAACAGCAAGCGGTACCCAGTGCTTCTCGCGTACACGGTTGAGCAAAGCCTGGAAGGTAATGCCGGGGATTTAAAAGAGAGGACGATCGGCGTAGAGGCCTTTGGACGAGATCCAAGCTATGATGTGAATCTTGATCCGGTAGTTCGGACCACAGCAGCCGAAGTTCGTAAAAGACTAATCCAGTATTATTACAACCCTGATCATGCAGGGGAGTTGGTAATCGAACTGCCGGTTGGTTCCTACGTCCCGTCGTTCCGTGAGCCTGCCTCGCCGCAGACAACCGTAGCCTCAGAACCAATCTCAGTCGGGAAGACTGCGCCACTCTCGGGAGAGCTCGCCACGTGGAGAGATACGGAACGAGCGCCCTTCGAGATTACCGCGCGCTATCGGGTTTTGATCGCGATCGCTTTGCTTTCCGGCGCGTTTGCCGGTTTCAGCATCGGCCGCGTTAAGTTCTTCAAGCAGGCATCCAATCTGGAGCGTTTTTGGGAACCAATCACCGCCGCGTCAAGCAGGATCACATACTGTGTCGGTGATACGAGGGGCGTGAGCGATCGTCAGCGCAGCCGGACAGAGGAGAATCCAACCGGCGAGCTGAATCTATCCGATGTCATCACTCTTGCCCGGTCCATAGGTCCACTTGTACTCGGCAAGAGTACGTTTCGCGTTGTTTCGGCGCCGGATACCGGGTTCGCGCAACTACGTGAAGGCCCGATCGTACTCATTGGAGCCTATAACAACCCGTGGACGTTGAGGATTACGCAAGACTTGCCCCTCGGATTCGAATACGACAACCAGGTTCGCAAGATCGTCGATCGCAAGGATCCTCTGAAGAGATTTTGGACCTACCAATGGCAGGTGCCCAACACTGAACTCGCCGAAGACTACGCCATCGTGGCCAGGTTTCACGACAATGTCACCGGACAACCTGTCATTATCTTGGCTGGGATCCTGGCGGAGGGAACCGAGGCGGCCAGCGAAGTGGTTTCCAATCCCGAATACCTGAAAGCGATGCTTGAAAAACTCCCCAAGGACTGGGACCAGAGGAATTTAGAAGCTGTGATCGAAACGCACGTTATCGGAGGCCACCCCGGCCCTCCGAAGGTTGTTGCGGTAGAGACCTGGTAAGAACCCGCTTCCAGGAAAACCATGTATCATACGTCGCTCTCAGGCCTTGTTCGAGCGGCCTTTATCTCCTTGCAAGCCAGTTACTTACGGTGCCTCCGAGGGGTCTGATGCACGATGGACCTTCTTTCGAAGGCCAGCGAACGCTTAGTCTGACTTGGACGCGGAGAGGCAAATCCATCCAACGTGGGCGAGAGGGCCGACAGGAGTGGATTTTGTCTCTCCCTCAAGATCTCGCGGGCTTCCACGGAGTTTAAAACCCGCGGTCCTCATAAGAAAAAAGGAGATTCAATGAAACGAATTCTGGGAATTGCGCTGTTACTGACCTCATGCTCTCTTCCATTGCTTGCGGGAAACAACTCGCAGGGGTTCACGCTGCCTTCTAACGTTCGGATTGGCAATACTCAACTGCCGGAAGGGCACTGCAGCGTGGCTTGGACCCAACCATCCGGATCACAGGTGCAGCTCACGATCAAAACGGAAGACAGAAAGACGATAACAGTGCCGGCGCAGGTGGTTGAAACCAAGCAAGGTGTCGTGTCGGTACAGACATTTGTGGCGAACGGAGTCACCTATGTGAGCGAGTTTGACACGAAGAACGCTCGATTCATCGTTCAGGACCCTGCACAAGGAACGAAATGAAGGGCCAAGGGCTCGCGGAGCGGAAGGTGTTTTAACTGACGTTGGCGAGGGTCTTGACGGCGAAGTCCGCGTGGTTGCGGAGCTTCTTCACGGACTCGTGGATGGCTCGGGCCGCTGGTCCCGAGCCGCCTTGCTCCGCCGCTTCGGCGACGCTGCCGGCATCTTCTGTCGATGTATTGGCCATGTCGAGCAGCACGACCACGGCATCTGCGTGGAGTTTCCACAGAGACGACATTTTCTGACTGCGCTTGAGTTCTTCCAATTCTGTGCTGATGCGAGCCGAAATCGAGACCAGCCGGATCAGCGTGCGAGCTATATCCGCGCGCAGACTTTTCTCTTCCAGAAACGCGGCGTTATAGGCGTCGGCTTCCAAAGCCGTGAGACTCAGGTTGAAAAAGCGCATGGGGACGACCTGCCGGTATTTCGGATCGGCCACCCGCACGAACACGCGAATGGATTCTTCGACGCGTCGTAACTTGACTTCTTCCGCTGAGAGTTGCTGCGCCGTGATGGTCGGCGGGTGAAACACCGCAGGCGCTGGCGGAGCCTTCGCCGCGGCTGCCCTTGCAGCTTTTGGCGCTGCTGCCGCACTGGCAGCGGCCGCCCGCTGGGCGTGTGCAGCTGGCGTGAGCAGGGAACGCCGGATCGGAGGACGACGGTCCAGTTCCTTCTTCAGCTTGGACACTCGCCGGAACTTTTCGAAGGCGCTGCCGTAATCCGCTTCGAGCAGTTGTTTTTCCTGAATGGCCGCGACATGCTCGACGGTGACTTCAACACCGTCGACAGTGGTGAGAATCGTTCCACCCATTTCTTCCAGAGCCTGGCCGAAATTCTTGATTTCGCCCAAAGCCTTCATGAACAAGTCGTCGAATTTCTTTCCGAATGCCGAGTTGTAAGCTGACACCGTCGCCAGTACTCCGGGATGATAGAACGACGAGTCAAGCCATTGCTTCAATTCGCGAACGCGCCCAATCATTCCTGAATCGATCAACGCGTTGAAGTCGCGGAAGCGTGAAACCTCTTCCAGGAATGGATCGAAGCGGCGCAACAGCTGCACGTGCTCTTCCGGCAGGGAAGGGACGTCGGTGTCGGCCAGGATCTCGATCAGAGCGATTTCAAACGGCGAAAGTGGCAGCGCACCATCGAGTCCATATCCGCTCTGCTCCCATTGCCCCGGGACGCGGGGATGCCGGTACAGAAAAGTCGAAATCAGGTCCGTCTTGTCGCGGTTCACATCGCTTGGCTCACGCCGGCGCACGAAATAGCGCAGCAGCGCTTCTGCGACTTCGGAATCCGTATCGGGCGTGAGCGCCTGCCGCAGCATGGCTGGCGTAATCGCCATATCCAGCAGGTGCAGCCAGCGATACATGCGCGACAACGTATTGGGTAGTTCGCGCTCGGAATGGCGTAATGCGTCTTCGTCGAGACCGCGTGGGATCGGCACGTCGCCGCCAAGCGTATCCCGCAGAAGCTTCTGGTAGAAGCCCTGGACAGTCGCCAATATGGCTAATTCAAACCGAAGATCCTCGGCCAAAAAGAGCTCCCGAGTGCAAGAATTCCCTCTAAAACTTTACTAATCTCCAAGTAAAGCCGAAAGGTTACTTCCGGTGCAAGTTACTACTGGAGCGAGACTTCGAAGGAAAGGAGATCCGCGGAAGTACATGAACTTCTGCAGAGTCTCTTACATTCTCTAATAGAGATGTCATCCTGAGCGGCGGCGCAGCCGGAGCGAGGGACCTTACGTCGGTGAGCAGCATTGATGCGGCCGACGGGATTTTCAAGCTGACGGCAGCAAAACTAAATCTTGTTTACCGCACTGCCGCTGCCAGTTTTCGTACGGTCCTCCACCGGCTTGGCGCCGGGCTCAGGATGACAATCTCTGGAATGTGTTTTAGAAAATGACGGTCTTGTTCCCATACACCAGCACGCGGTTCTCGACGTGCGAGCGTACGGCACGCGAGAGCACGACCTTTTCCAGATCGCGCCCTTTGCGGATGAGATCCTCTACCGTGTCGCGGTGCGATACGCGGACGACGTCCTGCTCAATGATTGGCCCGTCATCGAGGACCTCGGTGACGTAGTGGCTGGTGGCGCCGATCAGCTTCACTCCGCGCTCGAATGCCTGATGGTACGGGCGAGCCCCGACGAACGCGGGTAAGAACGAGTGGTGAATATTGATGATGCGCTGCGGATAGCGGTTGACGAATTCGTTCGACAAAATCTGCATGTAGCGGGCGAGCACCATGAAATCGGGTTTGTGCTCGTCGATCAATCTTTGAATCCGGTCCTCGGCGGCGCGCTTGTTTTCCTTACCGACTGAAATAACAACGTAGGGAATTTCGTAAAAGTCAGCGACCGCCTGATTGTCCGGATGGTTGGAGATGATGAGCGGGATCTCGCACGCTAATTCGCCGCTCTGGTGGCGATAGAGCAGGTCGACCAGGCAGTGATCATACTTCGAAACAAAGATGATCATCCGGGTGCGGTGGGATGACTGGGCGAGCCGCCAGGTCATCTGAAATCTCTCAGCGACCGGCGCGAAGTGCTTGCCGAAATCGGCTAGCGGAACATCGAAATCTCGCGGGTCGAATTCCACCCGCATCAAGAAGAGTCCGGATTCCTCGTCGGCATGTTCGTCCGCGTGCAGGATGTTGCCACCGTGCCGGTAGACGAAGTCAGCAATGGTCGCAACTTCGCCCTTGGCATCGGGACAACTGACGAGGAGGATGGCGGAGTTTTTCATGGTGTCGACGATCGTCTGGTGGAAAAAACCTAAGCGATGTCTCTACGATACGGTTTTGTAGAAAAGTAGCCTGCTACGTCTCCGCGCACAGCGCATCATTTCTTGACGTGCCTGAGAATCTCTCTGGCTGCATTGGCTCCCGATCCTCCAGTTAATCCCGCTCCCGGGTGCGTGCCGCTTCCGCAGAGATACAGATTCTCAATCGGCGTACGGTACCTCGCCCAGTCCAGCAGAGGACGCATGGTGAAGAACTGATCGAGCGCCAGATCACCATGGAAAATCTGTCCTCCGGTGAGGCCATATTTCTCTTCCAGATCACGTGGCGTGATGATCTGATGCGTAAGGATCAACTCCGGCAGATTCGGTGCATATTGCGCTAGGGTCTGCACGACGGTCTGTCCCAGAGCCTTGCGCTGTTCATCCCAATCGCCCTTCAACTTATAGGGCGCATATTGCATGTAAATCGACATTACATGCTTGCCCTCTGGCGCAAGTGATGGATCCGTCAACGATGGAATCGTGGCTTCGAGATACGGCTTACGCGAGAAGTTCCCGTACTTCGATTCGTCGAATGCCCGCTCAAGATAGTCGATTTCATTGCCGATGTGAATTCTCCCGCGCAGCGCAGACGAGTCTCCGTTCTTGAGCGCGGTAAATTTGGGTAGACCCGACAGCGCGAGATTGACTTTGGCAACCGTTCCGTTCCCGCGATAGTGCTGCAGTTTCTGCACGAAATCCGGCGACAGATGGATCGGATCCGTCAGCTTGAGCAGCGTGCGTTTTGGGTCAGCGTTCGAAATGACTGCCTTTGCCTGGATCTCTTCTCCCGTCGAGAGCAGCACGCCCGTAGCTGCACCGTTTTGCACATGAATCTCGATGACCTCGGCGCCGGTGCGGATTTCCACGCCGGCGGCCTTCGCGGCTGACGCCATTGCCTGGGTCACCGCTCCCATACCTCCCGCGGCGAACGATGCTGATCCCGCCGGATGAGCATCACCCGCAGCGCGAATCAGCAGAACCAACGCGCTGCCCGCCGACCACGGACCCAGAAAAGTTCCGAAAACACCGCGCGCCGCAATCACCGCCCGCAGCAGTTCTGTTTCAAAATACTCAGAGGCGAGATCCGCGACCGCCATCGGTCCCCAGCGAAGCAGGCGGAACATATCTTTCTTACCCAGCTTGCGGATGGCGCGCCCGGTCTGCAGCATGCTCCATAAATCCCCACGGCTCGGGTTGTCGATGTCGGGCGGCGTGGTGGCCAGCGCATCGCCGATGACTCTGCTGATTTTTCCCAGCGACTGCTCAAATTGGGGATACTTGCCTGCATCCTTTTGCGAGAAGGCCGAGATTTCTTGAGATGATTTGCCGGCGTCTTGATAGAGCGTGAGTGCGCGGCCATCCGGCGTTAGTGCCGTGACGCACACTTCCGGCGTGATCATCTTCAGGCCATGTTTCTCCAGTTGCATGTCCCGCATGATGTCGGGCCGGATCGGTCCCGCGCTGTGCGACAGCGTCGAGCAGCGGAATCCCGGATGGAATTCGTCAGTCACCGCCGCGCCGCCGACTTGCGCGCTGCGTTCCAGCACGAGTGGCTTATATCCCGCTTTGGCGAGATAGAATGCCGTGACCAGCCCGTTGTGTCCTCCGCCGATAATGACGATGTCCCGCTGGTTTGCTGCCATGATTAGGCCGCTCCCTTGATATCTTTCAAAATTTCCAGCGCCGCTAACCGGCCATTGGCGCCCATGATCCCGCCTCCGGGATGCGTTGCCGATCCGCACATATAAAGGTTCTTGATCGGCGTGCGGTACTGCGCCCATCCGGGCACAGGACGCAGGAAGAAAAGTTGCTCGAGCGAAAGCTCGCCCTGAAAGATGTTGCCCTCGCTCAGTCCCCACTCGCGTTCCAGATCGAGCGGAGTGACGACCTGCTTCTGGATGATGATGTCTTTCAGATTCGGCGCGTATTCGGAAATCGTATCGACCACCGTATTGCCGAAGGCTTCTTTCTCGGTATCCCAGCTAAGCCCCGGGGCCAGCTTGTATGGTGCGTACTGCACGAAGCAGGACATGACATGTTTGCCCGGAGGCGCAACGGACGGATCCGTCAGCGACGGAATGACCATGTCGATGTACGGACGCTTCGAGAAATGTCCGTACTTCGCGTCATCGTAAGCGCGCTCCATGTATTCGACGGATGGAGAAATGGAAATCGCGCCGCGGAGATGAGCGCCCGGTCCGGGCATGCACTTGAAGTTCGGCAGCGCATCGAGCGCCATATTCACCTTGCCCGACGACCCGCGGAACTTGTACCGGTTGATTTCTTCCAGGAACTCTCCGGGAAGGTGCTCGGCCCCCATGAACTTCGTGAACGTCAATCGCGGATCAACGCTCGACGAAATCACGTCCGCATGAATCTCATCGCCATTGGCGAGGACCACGCCTTTCGCTTTGCCATTTTTGACGATGATCTGCGAAATAGCCCGCTTGCGTGCGAATCTCCACTCCCGCCTCGCGTGCGGCGTCAGCAATGGCATTCGAGATTGCGCCCGTCCCCCCGCGGGCAAATCCCCATGCGCGAAATGCGCCGTCGATTTCACCCATATAGTGATGTAACAGAACGTAGGCCGTTCCCGGGGAGCGCACACCGAGAAACGTTCCGATGATTCCCGAGGCCGACATCGTTGCCTTGAGCACATCCGTTTCGAACCATTGATCGAGAAAATCAATGGCGCTCATGGTCATGAGCTGGACCTGGTTGTACTTGTCATAGCTCGACATGCCCTGGAAGCGCCGTCCGATGAAAAGCAGCTTCATCAGTTCGCGCGGATTCAGCGTCGTCGGATCCGGCGGCACCATGCTCAAAATCGGTTTCACGAAGCGGCACATGGCCTGCATCGCCTTGCCGAACTCATCGTAGGCTTCGGCGTCCACGCGCGAATGGCGGGCAATCTCGCGATGGGTCTTGCCGTGATCATTCACACGCCACAGGTAATCTCCACTCGGCATCGGCGTAAACGTGCCGTCGAGAGGAAGAATCTCCAGGCCGTGACGAGGAAGGTCGAGGTCGCGAATGATCTCCGGGCGCAGCAGGGAGACGACATAGGAGCAGACCGAGAACTTGAATCCGGGGACAATCTCTTCCGTGCAGGCCGCTCCGCCCAGCACATGACGCCGCTCGAGCACTAGGACTTTCTTGCCGGCACGCGCCAAGATAAGCGGCATTCACCAGGCCGTTGTGGCCACCGCCGATGACGATGACATCGTAAGAATTAGAACCAGTCATTCGCTGTAAGCTCCTGGCTGCTAGCTCGTAGCCGCTAGCTTGAATGCTTTACTTTCGGGAAACGCAATGATACTCGCGCTGAGGGGCAGGTGTAAGTGGATCAGAGTCCGCTGGGGAGAACCGTCCAGCTGCGAAGAATACCGCACAGTGATGGCAAAATGTAGCGCATCGTGACCGTCAGTCGAAGCGCTATTCTAGCGGGAACTCCGCAATTTGTCTGCTGATTTCGGCGACCTCGTGACTTGCAGTCATCCATCAAACGAGTTGCCGCGCTTCCGCGCGCATGCATATATAATCCGGATTCGATTTGAAATTGCTGTCGAGGACACCACTTTGCCCATAGGAACCGCGTTTCACGAGAGAACGTTTCCCCTTTGCAACAGCCTGAATTATCGCGAGTGGTCGGGATACTACACGGTCAGCGTCTACGAAGTGCACCATGAGCACGAGTACAACGCGATCCGCAACGCCTGCGCTCTCATCGACATCTCGCCACTCTACAAGTATCTGATTACCGGAAAAGACGCGACTCGCCTCGTGAACCGAGTCATCACGCGCGACATCAGCAAGGTGAAAGTCGGGCAGGTCATTTACTGCTGCTGGTGCGATGAAGAGGGTAAGGTCATCGACGACGGCACCATCTCGCGTCTCGAGGAGAACGTCTATCGCTGGACGGCTGCCGATCCCAGTCTGCGATGGTTCCGGCAAAACGGCCTGAACATGGACGTTCAGATCGAGGATATCTCCGAGAAAGTCGCGGCTCTCGCCCTGCAGGGGCCGACCTCAGCCAAGCTGCTCAAATCTGTGGCGGAGGCTGACATCGCTAATCTCAAATATTTCCGCGTGACACGAGGAAAAATTGCAGGGATTCCGGTCGACATCTCACGCACCGGGTATACCGGCGATCTGGGATACGAAATCTGGATTCCGTGGAACGAGGCCGTCAAGGTCTGGGACGCTCTGGCGGATAAGGGCAAGCAGTTCGATCTTCACGCCGCTGGCATGCTTGCGCTCGATGTGGCCCGAGTCGAAGCCGGTTTGCTGTTGATTGAAGTCGATTACACCAGCTCGAAAAAGGCGCTGATTGCGTCGCAGAAGTATTCACCGTACGAGCTCGGTTTCGCCAAGATGGTCCATCTCGAAAAGGAAAACTTCATCGGCAAGCGTGCTCTGGAGCGCGATTCGAAGAAGGGCGTCTCCCGCCAGTTCGTGGGGCTTGAAGTCGATTGGACCGATGTCGAGCGCCTCTATGAGCGCTATGGCCTGACGCCCGCCGCGCCAGCTCAGGCATCGCGCGTTGCAGTACCAGTCTACTCTGGAGAGAAGCAGGTTGGTAAGGCCACCACGACCAGTTGGTCTCCAACCCTAAAGAAGATGATCGCTCTGGCAAGCCTTGAGACTGCGTACTCAAAGCCGGGAACAGCGCTGCAGATGGAAATCACCATCGAGGCGATGCGTCTGAAGACGAACGTGAAGGTGGCGACGTTGCCATTCTTCAATCCGCCGAGAAAAACTGCAACACCGGTCTAGAGATCTTTGTGCGGACAACCGCTCTCGGCTGTCCGGCCGGGTGAAGGCCGGTTTGGGTATTCTCGGCACGCAATCAGCCGCGCCCTGCGCGGCTGACAGCCGAAGGCGGCTGTCCGCACATGGCTCTCCGCTTTCCTGCTATGTATAGCCATACTCCAATGAGCAGTAGCACCCCGCATCCACCGACAACCTTGAACACGGCCAACGGCTTGTTCGGTTCATCGGGCTGTGGAATCAGCGATAGAGCAATGGTCAGCGCGGTTGTGCAGAATCCTAGAGTGGCGACTAATTTCGCCATCATACTTCCGCCGGGAACACGAATCACATCCGGTCCAGCCGCTTCGCTTTGCAGCTTGATCATCGCGGCAAACAGAAATAGGTAGGGAATGAAATAGGTGATTACGCCCATGCTGACCAACACGTCGTAGGCGCCTTTTACACTCGTTCCCGCCTGGCCCAGAAAGATAAACACCACTCCGAGTACGAATTGGGTGAGAAGCGCAACCCATGGTGTTTTCCACTTTGGGTGCAGCGCTCCGAATGCTGGCGGCAGAAATCGATCGAGGCCAGCCACAAACGGAAGTCGCGCCACCGCAGCAAGGTAAGCTCCAGCAGCGCCGATGTTGCTGAGCGCAATGAGAAACGCGACGAGCGGCAACACACCGGGATATCCCACGCGGGCTGCGGTCGCGGAAACAGCCTGCACCAATCCCTGCAGGCTGTTGACTTGCGTCGAGGGCAGAGCCAGCAGAACACAGACAGTCCCCAGGATGTAGCAAATCGTCACCGTCACGCCTGCGAAGAGCAGCGCAAATGGAATGGTGCGACGCGCATTCTTGATCTCCCCGCCCATAAACGATGCGGTTTCACACCCGCCGAACGCAAATGTCAGCACCGACCAAAAGATAATGTCGTTTAAATGCGTACTGGGCGTCATTGACTCCAGCGTGAAGGGCGTTGCCGATCCGAAGCGATGCCAGGCAATGAATCCCATGACGATGACGATGCCGACTGGAATCCACATCGCGAGCGCGCCCACATTGTGCAGCCACTTGCCGACGTCGAGCCCGACGACATTCATCAGAGTCGCTGCACTCAACGTAAGCAGCGAAAAGACGATGTAGAACGTGGCATTGCCTGACAGATGCTGCCACCGTGCTTGCCGCATGAACAGGATGTTGCTGGCAGCAAAGTAGAGCACGGCAGGGAAGTACGGCAGGTTGCTCGTCCAGTACGTCCAGGCGGACATGAATCCGGAAAAGTCACCAAAGGCGCGCTTGCTCCAGACGTAGAGGCCGCCCTCATTCGGATATCGCGACGACAATTCCAGAACTGATAGCGCCAGCGGAGTATAAAAGCAGAACCACGCGCCAACCCATATGACGATCGAGCTCGGCCCAGCTGCTGCGGCCGTGGCGATCCAGCGCAGGCTGATTCCAGTGATGACGTAGAACAATACAAGGTCACGGAATCCCATGACTTGCCGCGGACGGTTGGGATCTTCGATTTCGGCAATGGAAACGCCCGCCGAAAGAAAACCGATGCCGTCAGGTGGCCGATTCGGATTGGGATCGGGCAAGAGTGTGTCCCCGGGTCAGGCCCTGATGAGTAATGAAGAAGAGGAATAGCACCAGAGGCCACCTGCGGCAAGCCTGAAATTCAGATCACATCTCTTACCGATCAGGCCGCCGGCAAGCTTGTTTTGCGATTGCTCCACTTCCAATACAAATATCCCGGGATTCCGATCAGCACGATGGCCGTGCCCCAGAACGCCTCGGTGGGACGCGTGATGATGGTATTCAACGTCCAAGCCGAGCCGATGAATACATAAATTGCCGGCAGCCACGGATATCCGGTGCAGCGATAGGGCCGCGGAATGTCTGGACGCTTCCAGCGCAACCAGAACAGGGCGATGACCGTCAGCGTATATGAGAGCACCATTCCGTAGATGACGTACGTGTACAGCTGGTCGTAGCGCCCGCTGAGAGTGAGAGCCGCGGCCCAGATGCCTTGCCCGATCAAACTAAGTGCTGGCGTACGCCATTTCGGATGGATCTCCGCCATGCGCTTGAAGAACACTCCGTCCTGCGCCATGGCAAGGTACACGCGGGCTCCCGAGAGCGTGCAGGTTGCCGCCGCGCTGAAACAGGAGATTGCGATCATCAACGACAGCCACACTGCGGCTCGTGGCGAAAACAGTGCCACGGCGGCAGCGTGAGCGATCGTCTCGTGCGCGGCAATTTCTTTCAGCGGCAGCGCATACATATACGTCAGGTTCATGGCGATGTAAATTACGCCGACGGCAAGAACGCCAAGCACCATCGCCAAGGGCACGTTCTTCCGTGGTTCTTTCACCTCACCAGCGACCCAGGTGATGTAAACCCATCCATCGTAAGCCCAGAAGACCGCAATTAATCCAACTCCGAGAGCCGAGATGAGCTGAGTCGGGCTCAGGCCCAGGGTCAAAGGCACTCCGTGCGAGTGGAAGTTCGACCAGTTTCCCTTGCCCACCACGAATCCGAGACAAACGAATGCTGCCATCGCGGCGAATTTCGTCCACGTGGATACATTTTGCAAAAGCGCTCCCCAGCGCAGGCCAACGACATTGACGTAGGTTAGAACCGCGATCAGTACCAGGCCCAAAAGATGCGCTCGCGTCAGGACGATCCCGGACGATGCGAGTACAACATGTGCCTCCGATACAACCGGGAGTACTTGCCCTACATAAGCCGCCGCCGCAACCGAGAGCGCCGCGATCGAGCCGCCATTGGCCACGCTAAACAGCATCCATCCATAGAGGAACGCAATCAGGTCTCCGTAGGCTTCGCGCAGGTAGATGTATTGCCCGCCAGAATCGGGGAACATCGAGCCCAGTTCCGCGAATGCGAAGCAGGCGCAGAGTGAAATCACCGCGCCCAGAACCCAGACCAACAAAAACAGAGCAGGCTGGGGCAGTGGTCCAGCGATGTCTTTCGCCGTCAGAAAGATCGAAGACCCGATGATTCCGCTCACCAGCAGGAGCACTGAATCGAGCAGGCCCAGTCCCCGCAACAGTGTCGGTTTTTCTTCTTTGGAAATTTCAGACTGGGTGTTCGCGACCGACAACCCGGTGGAAGGTTCCATTTATCCGATTCCGAGTTCGTCCGGAGATTCGAGCGGAGTACCGCATTTGCGGCAAATCACGGCGGAACAGTCACCGCACGTCAAAGGGTCAGTGACCTCTTCCGCGCAGTTCGGGCAATACAGTGGACTGGTTTCCGATGCTGGACTCTGCGGGCTTGTCGCCATGAGGAAAGAAACTGTAGCACACTGGGCATACCGCCGTCCCTCGCCGAATCCGGCGATACAATAAAACTGTATGGCTGAGAAACCTCGCACTCCTGACGAGAAACTACAACAAGAATTTAACCGCTGGGCCGCCGCCGGCGAAGGCGAGAAGATGCAGCAGCATCATCTCGACATCACGGAGAAGACGATCCGCCTTATGAACCTGCGCCCGGGCGAGCGCGTGCTTGATCTTGGCTGCGGTTCAGGATGGGCGACCCGGCTGCTGGCGCGACTCGTCGGCGATGGCCCGGAAGGTTTCGGACAAGTGGTCGGACTTGACGTCTCTGACGAGATGGTGCGGCTGGCGCGTGAGTCTTCAAGAGATTTCGATAACATCCTCTACGTTTGGGGATCGGCCCAGCAGATTCCGTGGGAAGAGAATTTCTTCGATAAAGTGCTCTCGGTCGAGTCGTTTTATTACTATGCCGATCAGGACCGCGCTCTGATGGAGTTGTTTCGCGTGATGTCGCCGCGCGGTCGGCTGTTCATCCTCATCAACCTCTACAAGGACAATCAGTACTCCCTGCAGTGGGTGGACAAGCTGAAGGTTCCAGTGCACGTGCGATCCGCAGAGGAGTACGTCGAACTGCTCAAGAAGCACGCGTTCGAAAATGTCGAGGCGCGACGAATTCCCGATGACACTCCCACTCCCGACGACTACAAGACGAAGTCGTTCAATAGCCTGGACGATCTAAAGGCGTTTAAGCGGGAAGGCGCGTTGCTGCTGATGGCCTCCAAGCCTGATTTGCGAACTCCTGCTCCGGGTTACACGATCTACTAGAAAAAAAGCGCCGTCGACTGGATCGACGGCGCTTCACCTCATTCTGTTTGCTAACCTTAGATCTCGCTGTCATCGTCATCGTTGTCGTGTCCGCTCCGGTCCTTCGCCGGACTCATCGCACGACCGTCCTGCGCGTGGTGAATTTCGATCCTCCCATTCACATTATTGATCTTAATGCGCGCTCCGCCGTTCCCCAATTCTCCTCGTAGGCTTTGCCCTACCATCTGGTGACGGTTCACATTCAAACCGAAATCATTGCTAATTCGTCCCGAGACAGTGTTGGCCTCAACTTCCGCATTCGAGTCTGACGGGATGGTCAGATCGACCGATCCGTTGACCGAATTCAGTTCAACAGATTCTTTCGTAAGCTCCTTGAATTTCGCTTCCAGTCTGCCGTTAACGGTGTCCAGCTTCGCGCGACCCGAAAGATCCTGCGCCTGCAGTCGCCCGTTGATGCATGAGGCACGGACTTCTCCGCTCACACCACTTACATCCAGCGCGCCGTTGATCAGCTTGATCTCATCCAGTCGCGCAGTCCTCGGTACAGTCAGCGTGTATTCCACACCAGCCGGATTGTTGTGCGAGCCCCAATTCCACGTGTTGTTGTGATCCGGATATTTCGTCCGGATCGAAAGGTAGTCTTTACCGGAATCAATCTCGATCTTTGCCGCGTCCAGCCGCTCTTTGGTGTCGGCATACTTCACGGCATCGACCTTTACCTCGTTGCGGTCCCAACTCGAAATGTGAACATCCCCGTTGATATTGTCGAGTTCGACCCGGCCGTCGGCGGTAATCGCGTAAGTCTGGTGGAACTCCTCTGTGAGCGCGCCGCGGTGATCCGCGGCATGTGCCGCGACGGCGAAGGTCAGCAGGGCACAAAGGGTTCCCAGGGCCGCTCCCAACCATGTTGCAGACTGTCTTTGGCGGTTCATCTCTCCTCCGTTTCAATGCGTTAGACGTAGGCATTTGTAAATCGTGAGTGCGATTGTCAGCACAATTTTGGGGCTCGATGTTTTGTTTGTCTCGACCGCGCGGATCTGGTCCACGGGTTTGAGGGACATCGGGTCGTGATTAACGGCGTGCTCGACACAAAACTCAACCAGATTCACGTGCTCAAGATCGATCTGGAAGAGAAACCGTAGTCCGCTTGCCAGCTTCAGTCAGCACGATAGACGCATAGGATCGTCATCTCCGGTTCGATCGGTTGCCGATATCGTGGAGCGGGAAACACAACGTAGTACACGGCAGGCAGCAACAGTAGCAGCCAAAACAAAAGCCATGCGCCCTCTTTGCGAAGTCTCAAGGCTCGACCCAATCCCCAAAAAGTCAGAATAGAGGAAGCCAGGAACAACGAGTTCTTAAGCTCGTTCATCCACGGCGGCTGTGTGACTTTCGGCGGACCTGCCCAATAGTAGACGAAACGCTTGACGCATAATCCCGCGAACCTCACATAGTCTGCTTTGATGTAGTCGACGGCCTGTTGCTTGCGCATCGCGATGTAGGCCAGTTCTCCCATCGTCTTGTACTGGCGCATGGCGTATACATCCTGAGTCGGATGCAGATATTCCATCCAAGTGCCATCAGCGCCGGGACCGTTTCCCAGCCGAAGCTCGGCCCCAAAGTTGTCGCGGACGAAGATAAATTGTCCGAAGACTTGATAGTTGCGGACGAGCCACGGCGTGATGCACGCAAAAAAGATGACAGCTGAGAGCACGACTCCGGTCAGCGACCGTTTTCCCATCTTTGCCCGCCGGTACCAGGCCCACAATCCCGCCGCGGGCAAGAACGACAAAAGGGAAGTGCTGGTCAGCGCGATGATTCCCCATAGCAGGCCGAATTCAAGCCAGGGCCATAATCCATCACGCTCTTCCAGCGTTAACGTCAACCAGACGACAGTCGCCAATAGCAGTGCAGATAAGCTGGTTTCCCAAATCCACCGTGTGCACCAGAACATGACATTCGGAAGCAGCGCCCATGCCCATGCTGACCCGACAGCAACCCTCTCCGAAAAAATCCGGCGCGCGATTTTGAAAATCGGGACGCAAGTGAGTGCGGAGCACGCACTATTGA
The DNA here is from genome assembly GCA_963823085.1 of Terriglobia bacterium. Lineage (GTDB taxonomy): Bacteria > Acidobacteriota > Terriglobia > Terriglobales > Acidobacteriaceae > Sulfotelmatobacter. Next base: position 234,109 of record CAWGKF010000001.1, read on the forward strand.
ACGTGAGCAGCACGAAGGCTGATGCCTTGGAATAGACCCCGAAAACCAGAAACGCTCCGGCCGTCAGATACGGGTAGAGCGGAGGCTCCCAAGCGGTTGGGCCGGTCTCCGGCCCGAAAGGGCTACTAAAACCATGGCCCGAGGCCAGCGAAGCACCAATGCGGCCCATCTCCCAGCCGAACCCGAAATTCTCGTTCGTCGGTTTGATTTTGTATGTGTGGCCGATCAGGATCCACGCCACACGCAGCAGGAACGCGACCGCCACGATCCACGAGGGCGATATTCGAAGTCGTGTCCCTGCTGCGGCGGATGCATCTGCGGGACGTGCCTGATCAGTTGCCAGCTTTGATTCCACGAGGTCGTTCTATTTGTAACCGAGTGAGCGCCTTCGGGCAAATGGGGCCGCATGACTCGTGTTATGGGGGCAACGCCTCAGTCAGCGGTTCTTAGGCCGTAGATCACGCCGGTGAGAGAAGAGTTGTAGCCCGCGCACCATACGGCGTGGCCGCTCTTCAGTGGCTGCTTGGCGCAAGCATCCATTTCGGCTCCGGTACTAAGGTCGACCGACCAGGTGTTGCCCCCGTCCGTGGTGAAGTACATGCCGCCCACGCCCGTGTAGAGGTTACCGCCCGTAGCCCAGCCAGTTTTGCTATTAAGAAACACAAATTCTCGAATCGGCCACGGACCATCCAGCGTTCGTCCACTCCAATTCTTTCCCCCGTTCGTAGTGATGTGGACCCATCCCTCCACGTTGGGAGAAATCTCGCCGCCTCCCACCCAGCCCAGAGAATCGCCTTGAAAAAGAACAGGACCGTCGAAGACTGAATCGACCGAGGGGCCGCACGTCCAAGTAGCTCCGCCATTCAGGCTGGTGCAGAAATTGATTCCCGAAGCGCGGGCGTGAAGATTGGACAGAAAACTGAATTGAAGCCCGAACCAGCCTCCGTCGGGGTTATCGATCACGGTCGTCCAATCAGAGGCGGTCGCACCCCCGTCGGTCGTGTACTGTGCGGTCCCGCCGCTGAGATCGAGGATCAGGCCGTCCTTAAAGTTGGCGTAGCGCACGCGTTGCAGCCACTCTGTGGTTGAGAGGATGATGTCGCTTCCCCAAGTCTGACCTCCGTCATGCGACCAACGAATGACGCCTTCCTGTTGATTCGCCGAGTCAATGAAACCCGACACGACAACGTCATTGCCGTATGCCTCGACTCCATAGAAGTAATACGGGAATCCGAGATTCAGGACCTCAGTCCAAGTCTTGCCGCTGTTTGTGGTCTTCCAGACCTGTCCGACCTCGGCAGCCGCGTATCCGACGGCCGGACTGACAAAAGTCAGGTCGTGAATAACTGTACCCGGCAACTTGGCCAGCAATTGCCAGTTGTTGGCGGGGACAGTCGTGGAATTCGGGCGAGGCAATGCATTGAGATCCGGCGCTACTGTCGGACGCGTCGCCGAAAGTACCTTAGACGCCGTCGTCACGGGAACCGTGCGTGAGGATTGTGAGACGGAAGCCGGCGGATTTTGTGCAACTGCGTAGCTGACAAGCAGCAGAATGGATAGGCAAGCGGGACGGCTGGACCTCATCACGACCTCCGACGAATGGATCAGTTTTGGCCGTGCATCTTAGCACGGTCCTTTTAGGGGCGGCAATATTTCTCTCATGAAGAGTACGTTGCAGAAAATTTCACAAGGTCCGTCATCGAAGTCGGCCGGAACCGTTAATGCAATCTGTGAATCGAATACCAACACGAACTCGACTCTTCGCAGAGGCGGAGAAGCATGTCAGGAGGACCTATGACTCGAGAAGCTCGCACGATGGCGGGAATCATTCTGCTGACCGTGCCTACTATTCAGTATGGCGGATACTTTCCTCTTAACTTCGTTGGTCGACCCTAGCACTCGCTACATGGAGAACCCGCTGCGCCAGAACTTCTTTCGTGCCGGACACGCTCACGCGGGAGTATTTGTGATTTTGTCGCTGGTATGCCAGATACTCGCGGACTCGGCTGTGCTTCCCGCGCCGTGGCTTTGGCTGGCCAGAATCGGCGTTCCGATCGCTGCTATCCTGATTCCCGCTGGATTCTTCTTTTCGATGGCTTCCCCCGCCGCCACTCGGCCCAACGGATTCATCTCGCTGATTTACCTCGGCATACCGTTCCTCGCTGCGGCCGTGTTAACGCTCGGGATCGGCCTGCTGCGGCAACCTGCAATGTAGAACCATCGAAATCCGGTAAAATGTTGGTTCGACCGGACTTCTCATTTGATCGCTGATCTCATCTTCATTTCGTGTTTCGCGTCGTTCGTCGGGCCCAGAGGGATTGGGCCCTACATCCGCCAGCATTTTCTAGATACCACTTTCCGCGGCCTCTATCACGCGAACGCATTCGACATTGCGCTACTGGTGCCTTATTTCATTGTCCTGATTCTGCTTGCCGGCTACGGCGCGCATCGCTACGTTCTGGTTTACCTTTATTACAAGCACCAGAAAAATCGGACCACAGAACCGCTTGCGCATTTTCGAGGAACTGCCGCGCATCACCGTCCAATTGCCGATCTTCAACGAGCAGTACGTCGTTGAGCGATTGCTGGATGCAGTTTGCAAGCTGGACTATCCCCGCGAGAAACTTGACATCCAGGTTCTGGACGACTCCACCGACGAGACTGTCGACGTGGCTCGCGCTCTGGTCGAGCGCTACGCCGCTCTCGGCCATCCCATCAGCTATCATCACCGCACCAACCGTCACGGTTTCAAGGCGGGTGCTCTCGCGGCTGGGCTGCAGTCGTCAAAAGGCGAATTTGTTGCGATCTTCGATGCCGACTTCACTCCGCCAGAAGACTTCCTGCTGCGCACCATCCACCACTTCGCCGATCCACAAATCGGCATGGTGCAAACCCGCTGGACGCACCTCAATCGCCACTACTCATTTCTGACGGAAGTTGAAGCTATTTTGCTCGACGGTCACTTTGTGCTCGAGCACTGCGGCCGCGCTCGTACCGGACTCTTCTTTAATTTCAATGGCACCGCGGGCATGTGGCGCCGCCGAGCCATTGATGAGGCCGGCGGCTGGCAGCACGACACGCTCACCGAAGACACCGATCTTTCCTACCGTGCCCAACTGAAGGGTTGGAAGTTTGTCTATCTACAGGACGTCGAGTGCCCGGCGGAGTTACCGATCGAGATGACCGCGTTCAAAACCCAGCAGGCGCGCTGGGCCAAGGGACTGATGCAAACCGGTAAGAAGATTCTGCCGAGAGTTCTGCGCAGCGACGCCTCGCTTCACACCAAGATCGAAGCCTGGTATCACCTCACGGCAAACATCAGTTATCCCCTGATGATCATGCTTTCTGTGCTTCTTCTTCCCGCCATGATCATCCGCTTCTATCAGGGCTGGTTCCAGATGCTCTACATCGACCTGCCGCTGTTCATGGCATCGACCTTCTCGATCTCAAGCTTCTATCTGGTCTCGCAACGCGAGCTTTTTCCTCGAAGCTGGCCGCGAGCGCTGATCTATCTTCCATTTCTCATGGCGTTGGGAATCGGATTGAGCATCACGAACACCAAGGCTGTCATCGAGGCGCTCATCGGCAAGCAGACCGCATTCGCCCGTACGCCAAAATATAGTGTGGTCACAAAGCAGGATAAGATCGGCGCAACCAAGTACCGCAAACGGCTCGGATGGGTTCCCTGGGTCGAACTTCTGGTCGGCAGCTACTTCGCTCTCACCATTTATTACGCTGTAGAAAACGAAAACTACATCACCGTGCCGTTCCTGATGTTGTTCGTCGTTGGATACTGGTATACCGGCCTGATGTCTCTACTGCAAGGCCGATTCACGGGAGCCTCGGCACGAGCTACATCGCACACGAAGCCATTTCCGGTCGGCGTATAGGACGAGATTTACCCCTCCAACATTCCCCCTGATTGGCCTTCGTTTGACCGCTCGTTTACAATCCAGTCGCTCCAGAAATCTCACGCAAATCGAACATTTGAAATAGGAGGATGCGATGCTCCGCCTGCATAGAATTCTCCAATCCGCTTTTGCTCTCACCTTTGTTCTTGTTCTTCTCAGCTGTGGTAGTGCTCACGACTCCGACGAATATTTCGTCTTTGTCGCTGCGAATCTCCAGGTGCCTTACTGGAAGACTGCAGGTACCGGCTTTTCCAATGCCGCCGCGCAATTAAAAGTGCGTTCTGATTTCACCGGACCGCAGACCTACGATCCCAAAGCCGAGCGCGATGCACTCGATCAGGCTGTTCAGAAGAAAGCGACTGGCATTTTGCTGGCCGGAACCGATCCCAGCGTTCTGAAGGACAGCATCGACAAAGCTGTCGCTGCCGGAATACCTGTGATCACCATGGATTCAGATGCGCCCTCGAGCAAGCGCCTCTTCTTCATTGGGACGAACAATTATCAGGCCGGCTTCACCGGAGGCCAGCGTCTCGCCCAGGAACTAAAGGGCAAGGGGAACGTCGTTGTCTTTTCCATGCCTGATCAGCCCAACTTGCAAGACCGGTTGCATGGTTACAAAGATGCCTTAAGCAAAACGCCTGACATCAAGATCACCCGCGTCGTCGACATTCAGGGCGATCCCCGCATCGCCTTCGACACGACTACCCAGATCATCGGCAAAGAACGGGACAAGGTCGATGCTTTTGTTTGCCTCGAAGCGCAGTCCGGGAAAGAAGTGGCAGGCGTCCTCAACAGCTATCACGTTTCGGGAAAGCCCATCATTGCGATGGATACCGATCAGGAAACGTTGGACTGGATTCAGAAAGGCGTGATCGCCGCCACCATCTCGCAGAAGCCCTACACCATGGCATTCGTCGGGATGCAGATGCTCGACAACCTCTACCACCACAAACCGCCGTCGCTCGACAAGAACTGGTCCACCGATAGCTATGCGCCGATCCCAAGCTTTGTCGACACTGGTTCGGACCTGATCGACAAGAGCAACGTCGACGCGTTTATTCAGGCAGGGAAGAATCTGGCTACGCCAAAGTAAAAATACGGTCGAGTTCCGACCAGAATCAAGGAATCGTCGATGCAAAAGCGATTGTTGTGCCTGACCCTCCTCTTTTTTCTTTGTGCAATGGGAAGTGCTCTCGACCGTCAGCCTGGCGCCGATTACCATGCTCGCCGCGAAGCGCTTGCCAAGAAGGCCGGTGGCGTGATCGTGCTCGTCGCCCCTCTGGAGCCGATGGACGCGGTGTACGAGTTTCGTCAGGACAATAACTTCTACTACCTTTCAGGTGTCACGGCTCCCGGAGCCGCTCTGCTCGTCGCCCCGGCCGTTGAGGCTCAGGGAGAAACTCCGGCCCGTGCGTACACTGAAATCCTCTTCCTTCCGCCTCGCAACCTGCGGCGTGAGAAATATACCGGACCGCAACTCGGCGCGGACGATCCGCAGGCCACAAAGCTCACCGGATTTGATCGCGTCGAAGAGATGGGCAGGCTGCCCGACGAAGTGACCAAACTGTTAGCTACCGGCCGGCCAGTCGTTTATACCGAGCTTGCAGCCAGCGGTGAAACATCGCCCAGTGCAGACGCGCTGGCCTTCCTGAAACACAGTACAGCCATGGTCTTCTTTCAGGATGTGAAGAAGATGATCACGGATGAGCGCACGGTGAAAGACGCTGGCGAGATCGCACTCATTCACAAGGCTGTCGATGCCTCCCTAGCCGCGCACATGGCAGCCATGAAGGCGGTCAAGCCCAACGTGAAGGAATACGAGATTTCCGCTCTGATGGAATACGAATGGGGTCGTCGTGGATGCGAACGTCCTTCTTACGCCTCGATCGTGGGCTCGGGACACAACTCCACTGTTCTTCATTACTCCGAAAACACCAATACGATGAAAGCCGGCGACGTGGTAGTCATCGACGCCGCAGCCGAGTATTCCATGTACGCCGCCGACATCACACGCACCCTACCGGTCAATGGCCACTACACTGCGCGTCAGAAAGAAATCTACGAGATCGTTCTGGGAGCGCAAGAGGCTGCTATGGCGGCTTTTCAATCCGGCAAATCGATGCTCGTCGGCGACGGCGACAATTCCCTGAACAAGGTGGCCCGGGACTACATCAAGACGCATGGCAAGGACCTGCACGGCCAGCCTTTGGATCAATATTTCATCCACGGGCTCGGTCATTATATCGGCCTCAATGTGCACGATCCCGGGGATTACAAAGTTCCACTCGGGCCGGGGATGACCTTCACGATTGAGCCCGGCATCTACATTCCTGAGGAGAATATCGGCGTCCGCATCGAAGACGATTACCTCGTCGACACCGATGGCAAGCTGGTCAAGCTCAGTGGTGCCCTTCCATCCAAGCCAGAAGATGTAGAAAAAATTATGGCAGGCAAGTGAGGTGCTCAACGGGGTGGGGTGTCAGGAGATATATTCCCGAATGTACTCGTCCGTCGTATGTGCCAGTTGGCGAATATCCCCATCGAAGATCACTTTCCCATCCCGCAAAACAATAAAGCTCATCGGCACGTTGCAGTACTGGCCTTTGGGCAGCGCACGCACTTGGCTCGTCTTTGGATCGAATTCGTGTGTGGCCAGCGTGAATGCGTCCTGAAGGCGATGGGTGACCAGCAGGGAACTGGTTTGGTACACGTCGCGTTGTTTCATGATCAAGTCGACGATAGTGTTTGATGTCACTGGATCCAGGCCAGCGGTCGGCGAATCGTACAGCAACAACTCCGGCTGCGTGATGATGGCGCGCGCAATCGCCACCCGTCGCCGCATTCCTCCCGACAATTCTGACGGGAACATATCCAGCGTGTGTTCGAGCTCCACGAATCGAAGAGACTCGCGCACTTTCCGATCGATCTCCTCGCTATAAATGCCGCTCTCTTCGATCAGCCGGTAGGCCACATTTTCCCGCACCGTGAGCGAATCGAAGAGCGCGCTCTCCTGAAATACCATCCCAAGTCGCGCGCGCATAGGGAAAAGATCCTCCTCGCGCATCTGCGTGATATCGTTTCCCAGTACGATAATTCGCCCTGAGTCTGGCGGAAACAGCCCAAGCGCGAGTTTCAGGATCGTACTTTTCCCTGATCCAGCCACCCCAAACAGCGCCTTGGTCTCGCCGTATGCCAACTGGAACGAAATACCTCGCAACACTTCATTGTCTTCGAACGAGAGATATACATCTTCAAAGACAATCGCCGCGCCAGATGGTGGCTGCACAACTTCGGCCGGGCGCTCCATGGTAGACGCAGACATAGCTAGTGGTAGGAAAGTATCGAAATCAACAGCTTGGTTACGAAAAAGTCAGTTACAAGAATCAATACCGAAGCGGCGACTACGGCTTGCGTTGTCGCACGGCCGACGCCCTGCGTTCCTCCCTTTGCCGTCATGCCGTAGTAGCAGCCGACCGTCGCAATGATGAAGCCGAAAAGCGTGGGCTTTATCAATCCCATGAAAACGTCTTGAAACACCAGGACCTGCCAGGCGTTGCTCCAATACTGTCGTGCATCAAGGCTCAAGAACAGCTTGGATACCATCAGTCCGCCGGCCAGTCCTACCAGGTCAGAAATAATGCTCAGGAAGAACAGCATGAACACGGTGGCAGTGACCCGCGGAGTGACCAGCTTCTTCATCGGATCGGTGCCGAGCGCGCGCATAGCATCGATCTGCTCGGTGACGACCATTGATCCCAACTCGCTGGCCATCCCGGAAGAATTTCTTCCTGCCACCATCAGTCCGGTTAGCACCGGACCGAGTTCGCGCACCATCGACGTCGATACAAGCTGGCCAATCAGGGTGATCGATCCGAATCGTTGCAGAGTGTTCGCTGTTTGCAGCGCCAGAACCCCGCCGGTGAAGAATCCGGTCAGCACCACAATCGGCAACGAACCCACGCCGATCAAGTCTGCCTGCTGCATCATGTCTGCGAAATAGAGAGGCTTGCGAAACAGATTGGCCACCGACTGTGCGGCCAAAACCGTGTATTCCTGAACGGCCAGAACTTTTTGCTTGGCAAACTCCGTGGGCGAGGTGAGTTCCATGCGGTTCGAGAGCCCGCACGTCCGGGACGTAAGGGCTTGATCGAAATATAACAGAGAAAGCGGTCAGCTATGAGCCATCAGCTCTTAGCTGGGATGGCTTTGGTGGCGCTTCTGATCAACCAGTGAGGATCGCATGGTTACGACAGTTATCTGCGCAAGGCATCGAGGCTATCCAATAATTGTGGTCACATGAGAAAGATCCTGTCGATCACAGTGCTGATCTGCTCGGCGATTATCGCCAGCCTCGCACAACAAAATTCACCCCACAAGGCTGGCATCGATGCCTTACTGCCGCAGCTACGCTCAAACGACGACGGGTTAAGAGCGCAAGCGTACGAACGGTTGAAGTCCGAACCAGGCGCTCTCCAAAGCGCAACAGTGAAGACCGCTCTTCTAGATCTACTTGACAGGGAAAATAACGTTCACGAATCGGCGATGCGCGAGCACGTAGGCATCAGCGACAAGTACGGAGAAGGCTATACAGAATACGTCTACGCTCTTGGCGAAACCGTCGCCTCCTTTGTTAATTGGAACGATCCGCGTGAGGTCTGCATGGCTGTGAGGGGCTTTGTGCCAGACGACGCAATTGCAAACCATGCGATAGCGACGATCCCTTGCCTCTTGCAAAAAGCCAGAAGCGACCTAGGTTTGGTACGCGGCAGGGCGGTTGCCATATTGGTACAGGCACTAGCTAAGGCGAAGAACAATCTTGAGCCCAGCACGATCGAGGCTGCAGATCAGGTTATTCGAGGCGCACTTCACGATTCCGACGCTGTCGTTAGGACCAATACTGTAGAGGCGTTAGGGGACTACGGCTCGGAAGGCATGATTCCTGCCCTGCAAAAGGTTGCTGAGGCGGACCCGTCCCCCCATGAAGAGTATGCCATTAGAAGGTGGGCTATCGGGCAATTGCTGCGATCACCGAAGAATAACGCCGGAGCACACGCGCCGAATGACGTCAAAATCCGATGGCACTCGTCGACCGGACGCGAGAACCTCGCTTCGCTCATCAAAATGGGGCTCTTCACGATCCGGTTGCGTTGTGAGGTGTGCTGAGAGCTAACGGCTGAGAGCTGACGGCTTTTCTACCCTCGGCCCTTTTTTCGAATCTCAATATTCAGTCGGCGGATCTTCTGGTTGAGGGTCGAGAGCGGCACGTGGAATCGCTCCGCCGCTTCGGTTTGATTCCAATTGCAGCGTTCCAGCATGTCGGTGATCACGCGGCGCTCTACGTCTTCCACGATTTCAAATAGCGACGCGTCGGTAGGGGCGTCATGCAAAGTAAAGGACGAGCCTCGTCCAATAAGAGAGTCGGGCAACAGTTCAACATTGATGTCAGGCCCCGACGAAAGCACGACAGCGCGTTCGATCACGTTTTCCAGTTCGCGCACGTTTCCGGGCCATGAATAGGCCATCAGCGGCCGCAGCGCCTCCGGTGTGACCCGGGGCGTAGCGCGTCCATTCTCCTCTGCATACTTTTTCAGGAAAAATTCCACCAGCAGCGGAATGTCCTCTTTTCGCTGCCGGAGTGGAGGCAGTTCTACCGTAATGACATTTAGCCGGTAGAACAAATCTTCCCGGAAGCGTCCTTCCCGCACCATCTGCCGCAAATCGATGTTGGTGGCGGCAATAATTCGCACGTCAACCTGAAGTTCCTGAATTCCGCCCAGATGCATGAACCGACGGTCCTGCAGAACGCGCAAAATCTTGGCCTGCGTCTCCAGACCCATGGTCGCGATTTCGTCCAGGAAGAGCGTGCCTTTGTCCGCAACCTCGAACAATCCTTTTTTCGAAGCGATGGCGCTGGTGAACGCACCTTTCACGTGACCGAACAAAGTCGATTCGAGCAGATCTGTGGGCATCGAACCGGTATTCACCGGGACAAACGGCTTGTCGTGCCGCGGCGAGTTCAGGTGGATCGCCTTCGCGATCACTTCTTTGCCGGTTCCGCTTTCACCCTGCAGAAGCACGGTCGAGCGGCTATTCGCCACCTGTGCCACCAGATCGAAAATCTTGAGCATGGGCTCGCTCTTGCCCACAATGTTTTCGAAGTTGTAGCGCTGCTTCAGCGCGCGCTTGAGCTGAACGTTTTCCTCTTCCGCGCGGCGCCAACCGACAGCAGCCCGCACGTCGGCGAGCAGCTTCTCGTTGTCCCACGGCTTCTGGACGAAGTTGGTGGCTCCCGACTGCATCGCTCGTACGGCGTTCTCTACCGTGCCGTACGCTGTGATCATGATGACGGGCAGCCGCGAATCGTGCGTACGAAGCTCGGACAGAATCTCCATCCCGTTGCGGCCCGGCAAGCGTCAAATCGAGCAACACCAGATCAAACGGACGCTCCGCCATCTGCGCGAGACCCTCTTCGCCGCTGACCGCGGTTTCCACTTCGAAACCTTCCATCTCCAACAATGTCTGCAAAGATTCCCGGATCTCGGCCTCATCATCCACAATGAGCACCGACCCGGCCGGCGACGGGCTGCCACTCGCCGTTCCTCGCGAAATGACTGCTGCTTCAGACATGAACTGCCTTCCTGCTGAGCGGGAAATCGAGCGCGAATGTTGTGCCTACGCCAGGCTCGCTCTCCACGCGAATCTTCCCGGCATGCTCCTGGATGATGCCGTATGTGACCGAAAGTCCAAGTCCCGTTCCGCGGCCCTGGCCTTCTCTGGGCAATGCCTTCGTCGTGAAGAACGGATCGTAGATTCGTTGAATGTGCTCGGGGGCGATGCCTGAACCTGTGTCGCTCACCCGCACGCCCACAAAATCTCCATTGCTGGTCGCTACTCGCAACTGCCCGCCACCCGGCATCGCATCCTTCGCGTTCAGGAAGAGATTTAGGAATACCTGCTGCAGTCTTCCCATATTTCCCTGAATTGGCGAGATCTGCGGATAAAGATCGGACACTACCTGAACCTTGGCGGTCTTGAATTGATGTTCGAGCAGCGCCAGCGTGTCGGTGATGACTTTGTTGATGTCGATATCGGCGAACTCCGTGCCGCTCGTCCGCGAAAAATTCAGCAGATTATTTACTATCTCTGATGCGCGGAACGTCTGCCGGGTGATCTTGTCGAGCAGTCCCGATTTCTGCGGATCGCCTTGCAGTTGCTTTGCCAGCATCTGCGTGTACGAAGAGATGACCGCTAGAGGCGTGTTCACCTCGTGCGCCACCCCCGCGGCCAACAGTCCGATCGAGGTCAGTTTGTCGGCCTGCGAAAGCTGATTTTCCAGGTCCACACGATCGGTGATGTCGTCCATGATCACGAGTCGCCCGATGACCTGGAATTTTCGGGTTACGAGAGGCGCGATCGCCACATTCACCGTGCGCGTCTCACCCGCCGGAGTGGCGAGGCGGAACTTGTACAGATTATTGATGCCGCCGTTCCGCCGTACGCGGTAGAACTCTTCGACAAATTCAGAAGGAAAGATGCTCTTCAATTCCTGTGTCAGAACCTGCCAGCGTGGCAGCGCATACATGACTTCCATCTGCGCGTTCCAGCTCTCGATGCGATCCTCCATATCGAGCGCCATGATGCCAACGTTGATCGACTCGACGATATTCTCGTTGAAGTCCTTCAGCCGCTCGTATTCGGCAACCTTCTGCTGGAGTGACGCGTACAGCTGGCCGTTCTGGATGGCGATCCCAATATAGCCGCCCAGGGTTTCGAGCAACTCGACATCTTCGCTTGAGAGATAGTCGCCCTTGTCGGTCTTTCCCAGGCCAACCGCCGCCACTGTCTTCTGCTGAGCGCGACATGGGATGTAGTAGTTCAGATCCAACTTGGCGATCGTTTCCTGCGAGGCCAACGTTTCCCGGAGAACCTGGTGGGTGTTTTCGAAAAAGAGATGTCCAGCAGGTTCCGGGCGCGGAGTGTTCAAGAATGCAAGATCCAGTTTTCCGGCCACGCTCACCCCAACAGATTTCGCCAGAATGAACTGCTCCGATTCTTCGTTGGCGCGCAGAAAAATTGCGACTCGATCCACGGCGAGCGTTCTCGAAAGCCGGTCCACTACTGATGAGAGCATCGCCGCCAAGTCCATCTCAGAGCTGAGCTCGCGGCCGAACTCCACTAGCGTGCGCCGGTAGTCATATACCGTCCGATAGAACAGATGATCCACGCGGTCCTGAATCCACTTGCGAACCGGATCGAACAGCAGCGCCGTCACCACCACGGCGAGGATCAATCCCAGTGGACCCGTGCCTGGTTGCCGCGAGTGAACCAGCGTGGCCACACCTGCCACCAGCCCAAAGTAAAGCCCAACGACCGTCGCTGCCGCCAGCGTATAAACCACGCCGCGCTTGAAGATCAGGTCAACGTCCATCAGGCGGTAGCGGAAGATTGCGTACCCGAATGTGAGTGGCAGCAAGCCCAGAGACAAAACTGAGAGCTTCATGCCCACTCCGGGCAAAGCTCCCATCATGTAGGGCACAACATAAAACAGCGTGTATGGAACTACCGCCAGAATCGTGCCGCGCGTAACCCACTTCAACTGCTGGCGCAGGATCGTCGTCGTGGCCCGCCGGTAGGAGTGCGTAAGAGCGCCGGCGGCAATCAGGAATAGCACCGCCCCATACGCCATCTCCTGCCGATCCATATCCCAGCGGAGCTGTCCACTTGCCTGAGCCAGCCGCAAGGCGATGATATGACGTCCCAGCAACAGCGCGCCGGGCACGTATGCCAATGCCAACAGCCAGGGACGCTGCCGAATCGTTTGCCGCTTCTCCGGAAACGTCAGAACAAAATGCAGGAATAGTGCCGGCTGCAATACCCACGCGACAATGTTGCTCCAGTAAATCGTCCAATCGAAATCGTTCAGCTTGCCCGTGTACTTGAATGAGTACGCAATGAACGAGACCAGGCAGAAGATGTAGAAGTGCGTCGAACCAGGTGCAGTCCACCGCCGCAACAGGACATAAAGGCCAATGCCGAGATAAATCAGCGCAATCAGCCGTAGCCAGTTGTTCAGCGACCTGTCTGCTGGAACCAGCAGCACCGTGGAGTCGAGTGGCACCGATTGCCGGAGCAGGGAATACGAAGCCTTGTGCCATGGCCCGGTCGCGTACAGCTGCCTCTCCAGGCCAGGAGTGCTCTTAATCCCCTGCCCATTAACTGCAACCAACTCGTCGTTTGGCTTGATGCCCGCCTGGGCACCTTGTCCATGACTATCGACGCGGTCGGCCACGAGATGGCCATTGTGCTCGACCCACCAGACCCCGTCATCAGGAACGGCCGATTGACCTTCCTTCGTGAAGTTGAACCCTGCGAACACCACGGCGGCGACGGTCAGAAGGAACAAAAGGACCGCTACAAACCGCGCTTGGCTTTCCCGATTCATGGATTTGGGCGTCGCCCCCGGTCCCAATGTGGGTAGGGTGGGGGTGGACGGCGTCTGCCCCCGATCATCAATCAGCAACTTCGCTGCCACCGTGGAGCCCTTTCGCACGCCGCTAAGTCCATGCCCAAATACTACTTCCAGAATTATAGATGCGTTTTCGAACGCGATCTACGCCTTTTCAGATGTTTCTGTGAGATTTAATATCTACTTTTCTTTACATTTGTTGAACTTACCGGCAGGAAGCTGATTCTTTGGATGCGGTTCCAAAACACAAAGCGTAGATAGAAAAAATTGGAAAGTTAGTTCTCCGGGTCGCGTCTCGCGGGATGATCCTAGCTCTTACGTCCGCCTTCGACGACATTATCCGTATTTCACGGCGTGATCTCAAAAACGACGCCTTGGTTGTCGCTTCCACCAACAACGGCGGTGCCAAACACATTTCCATTGTCATCGACAGCCACGCTGCCGTAAGGTTGGCCGCCCTCGCTGCCACCGACGAAATCGTAGAGGTCGGTGTAGGTCCAGCCGCCTTTAGTGGGCGTTAGCTTGAATACCGAGCCGAGGCCAAAGGCTCCCTCGCCATTGGTGAAGCCGTAGATATTCCCTTTTCCGTCAAGGGTGAGTTTGTTATACGGACCGCCATACCCGCCGGTGAAGCTGTAGAGGACAGTGAAGCTCCAAGTCCCATTGGACGGCGACAACTCGTACACGGTGCCGCCGCCATTGATCCCGCCATCAAAGGTGGTTCCATAGAGATTGCCGGCTTTGTCGATGACCACTCCGCCAACGGGATTCTGGCCGTCACTCTGACCTTCAAAGTTGTACAGGACAGTTTCTGACCAACCGGAACTGGAGCGCGACAGCTTGTAGACTGCGCCATCACCGTTCGCGCCGCCGAGAGAGGCGGTACCGTAAAGATTGCCTTGGGCGTCCAGGGTTACGCCTGCCGCTGGATTGATGGGATCACTTCCTCCGGTGAAGCTATAAATCACGCTCTCGGTCCATTTCAGCCCTGAACGCTTCTCTTCAAACACTGTGCCGTTCCCATAAGTGCCTCCCAGGCTGGTGGTCCCATAGAAATTGCCCAACGAATCAAGCACCACCCCGCCAATCGGTTGCGCGCCATCCGTTCCCATGCCGAAACTGTGGACTACCGCCTCCCTCCCCGGGCACGCGCAGACCACAAAGGTAGTACCGAAGTATCCTCCGCCCTCGGTGGTTCCGAACAGAGCTCGGTCCTCTCCTATGGCCAGGGAGCCGAACGCCGGTCCAGACCCGTCTGGTACGCCCTTAAAGCTGTATAGCGGCGTGTACGCCCACGAGGAGCCCTTTGGTGAAAGCCGGTACACGCTTCCGTTGCCGTAGGTTCCCCCAAGGTAGGTCGTGCCGTAAAGATTGCCCAATCGGTCCAGGACTGGCCCTCCGTATGGAGTGGCCCCATCGCTGCCGGTGTTCGTGAAGTTGTGAATCACCTTGTACGTCTGGGAGTGCGCTAGCGGAGACACGCTAGCAAGAAATACAACCGTGGATATAAGGGCGAAATAAACAGCGGTAGTGCACCCTGCGAGAGCAGAGCAGACAGCTTGACGTTGCGGCATTCCTCGTCTCCTTGCCGATGGGTTCCGGGCTCGGCACTGCGCCAAAACTCGGGGTCCCACATTATGCCGCTTGAAAGTGACTCTGCGCAAAGGATTCATACCCATGCGATCGGCCACGAGCTTGGCCGACTCACGTTCCGTTGCCCTTCGGAACGCAACGCTTTGTCTGCGACGCCTATTACCCCAGTCACTGCGAGAATCGAACAGGCCTTGTCAACCTGGTCGGCGCGCCGCAATCTATCCCCAGTACCTGGAGAAACCGTGTCGCAGCCGAGCCGTCAAACTTTTAAAGAGAACTTGGTGAACAGGACCGTGATTGTTAAGGTCTCATTGTTCACCCGTGCATTCTCCGGAACCATCACTGCAATCGATGAGACGGGCTTTTGCTTGATGAGCAGCGAAATGGTCGGTGCATTGCGTGAGCTCACGGGCAACGCCATGACCAACATGGATGCGCCTGGGGTCTACCTTCCTTTCTCGAAACTCGAGTGGCTGGTCTGCTCGCAGCCTAAGGCCGCCGCCGCATCCGCCTGAGGAATTAGTAGCCCTAGGCTCGACGCTGAACCTGCTGCTAGCCAGCTTTCCGATCATCCCGCTTAGGGACTTCCAGCGGTTCGTCGTCCCACTCAAACGAGAGAGCTCGAGCCGTGGTCTCGATCGGCTCCAACTCAGGAATGTTTTCCGCAACCGACGCGCCTAACTCGGCGAACTTACGCGCCGATACCAACACTCGGTTTTCCAGCGATCCCACGGCTTGGTTATACGCTTCGACCGCCCGGTCCAGATTCGTCCCTACACCGGTGATGTGGCCAGCAAGTTTGCGCAAGCGTTCGTGTAGTTCTTTGCCCAGAACGCTGATCTCGTGCGCATTCCGCGCCAGCTTCTCCTGATTCCAGCCATAATTAATCGCTTTCAGTAGTGCGATTAAAGTTGTTGGGGAGGCAGGGATTACCTTATTCAGAACTCCATGTTCGATCAGTCCGGTATCCTGCTCCAGAGCAGCACTAAAGAAAGTCTCACCCGGCAGGAACATGACCACGAATTCGGGTGTCGACTCAAACTGTTCCCAGTATTTCTTCCCGGCAAGAGTGTTGATGTGGTCGCGGACCTGCCGCGCATGGTTCGCCAGGCACGCTCGCCGAGCATCTTCGTCGGTCGTCTCAAATGCATCCAGAAAGGCCTGCAGCGGAGTTTTTGCGTCGACCACCACGCGTTTTCCACCCGGCAGCTTCACCACTAGATCCGGACGCAGCCGTCCACTCTCGGTTGTAATTGTTTCCTGCTCGGCGAAATCGCAGTAGGACAGCATCCCCGCGATCTCGACCACCCGCCGCAACTGAATCTCTCCCCAGCGTCCCCGGACGTTCGGCGTCCGTAACGCGCGCACCAGGTTTCCCGTCTCCGATTGCAATTCCTTCTGGCTCGTGATCAGAGACTCGACCTGCTGCCGTAACCCTCCGTACGCATCCATTCGCTCTTTTTCCATCTGCTGGATCTGAGCATCCACCTTGCTAAGAGACTCACGCACCGGAGCTACCAGATCCGCAACTGCTTTTTGCTTCGCTTCGAGGTCACCTTTCGCCTCGGTCTGAAAGCGCTTGAGCGTTTCCTGCGCGATTTGCAAAAAGGAAGAATTATTGCTTTTGAGGGCATCTGCCGCCAGCGCCTTGAAGGCATTCTGCAGATCCTCGGCGGCACGGTCGCTGCTCTTCATGAGCAATTCGATCTTTTCGTTGCTCGTCTTCCGTTCCGATTCCAGCGCCGATTCCAACCTCGCACGGCTCTCTACCAGAGAGCGTTGATCCTCCAAAAGCCGTGTCAGATCAGCCTTTACGGCTGATAATTCCTTCTCTCGTAAAAACAATTGTGCCTGCAGTGACGCCGTTCGCGAACGCAGCGCCAGCCAAGCCATAACACTGCCCAACAACAGGCCAATGATCCCGCTGATCCCTAACTCCATAGACGCAATGAACTACTTTCCTCCGTACCCAACCCTAGCCTAGCACCACCCATACAGTTTGGGCCTGAACGACCTCAAGCCCGTATCGCTTGAGTCAAATCGATCCTTCCCAGGGTCGGGTAGGCCAAACAGGAATACACGTCGGCCGCTGCATGTTATGGATGGCGTTGACACGTATCTCACACCGTCTATCGGATCATCCTCGTCCGCCGAAGCGCCTCAATGAAGAATCCCCTGTGCCCTCTGTGGTGAATTCTGCCCGGTTTATAATAGAAAGATTCTCTATCGCCAAAATTCGGTTCTGTAGGGCTACGGCGAAGAGGTTTAGCTGAAGCCTGATGGCTGACAGCTGAAGGCTGGGTTTCCATGGACTTCAAACTTGTTTCCAGTTACAAGCCGCAAGGCGACCAGGCCTCGGCGATTCAGGCACTCACCCGCGGTATTTTCGACCGCGAGCAGCATCAGGTTTTGCTGGGCGTCACCGGATCGGGCAAGACATTCACGATGGCGAAAGTAATTGAGGCCATCAACCGCCCGACGCTCGTGATGGCTCACAACAAGACGCTGGCCGCCCAGCTCTATCACGAATTCAAGAGCTTCTTTCCGCACAATGCCGTTGAATATTTCGTCTCTTATTACGACTACTACCAGCCCGAAGCCTACGTTCCCGCCGCCGACCTCTATATCGAAAAAGAAGCCACCATCAACGACGAGCTCGACAAGCTTCGCCTCTCGGCGACCCGCTCACTTTTCGAACGCCGCGACGCGCTGATCGTCGCCTCGGTGAGCTGCATCTACGGCCTCGGCTCCCCCGAAGCCTATTACGGCATGATGCTCTTCGTCGAAAAAGGACAGAAGATCAAGCGCGAAGACATCACCCGCAAGCTGGTCGATATCCTCTACGAGCGCACCAACGGCGAGTTCCGCCGCGGCACCTTCCGCGTTCGTGGCGATGTCATCGAGGTCTATCCCACCTATGACGACATGGCCTACCGCATCGAGATGTGGGGAGACCAGATCGAAGCCCTTTCGCAGATCGATCCGCTCTTCGGCACGGTCAAGCAAAAGTATATGCGCCTGCCGATCTATCCGAAAACGCACTACGTCATGAAAGAAGAAACGCGAGCATCGGCCGTCGACTCGATCAGGAAAGAATTGGCCTGGTGGGAGGTTGAACTCGAAAAGCAGGGAAGACTCGTCGAATCGCAGCGTATTCATCAGCGCACAATGTTCGATCTGGAAATGATCAAGGCCATGGGCTACTGCCACGGCATCGAGAACTACTCGCGGCACTTTACGGGACGTCTCCCCGGTGAGCCTCCGCCGACGCTGCTCGATTACTTCCCGCGCGATTTCCTGATGTTCATCGACGAATCGCACCAGACGGTTCCACAGTTGCGTGGCATGTATGCCGGAGACCGCTCGCGAAAAGAGGTACTCGTTGAGTACGGATTCCGCATGCCTTCCGCGCTCGACAACCGTCCGTTGACCTTCGAGGAATTTGAGCACCGCACCAATCAGCTCGTATACGTTTCGGCAACGCCCGGACCTTACGAGCTGACGAAGTCCGCAGGCGTGGTCGTCGAGCAAATTATTCGTCCTACGGGATTGATTGACCCGCCGGTAGAAGTGCGTCCCGTGAAGGGACAGATTGACGACTTGCTGCATGAGATTCGGGCGCGCGTCGAGAAAGGCGAGCGCGTCTTGGTCACAACGCTCACCAAGCGCATGTCCGAAGACCTGGCTGAGTACTACGCCGAAGTCGGCGTGAAGTGTCGCTACATGCACTCCGAAATCGAAACACTCGAGCGGGTCAAAATCCTGCGCGATCTGCGTAAAGGCGAGTTCGACGTATTGATCGGCATCAATCTTCTGCGCGAAGGGACTAGATCTTCCGGAAGTCTCCCTAGTCGCGATTCTCGACGCCGACAAAGAAGGATTCCTCCGCTCCAGTGGATCGCTCATCCAGACCATCGGCCGCTGCGCCCGCCATCTGAACGGACGCGCGATTCTCTACGCCGACCGCCAAACCGACTCCATGAAGCGTGCCATGGACGAAACCAACCGCCGCCGCGCTATCCAGACTGCCTACAACGAAGAGCACGGCATCACCCCGGAGTCGATCGTCCGCCCACTCGACATGACCCTAGCGGCAATCGTTGCCGCGGACTACGCCGATCTGACCGCCGGAGAAGGAGAAGGCTGCCGGAATTCAAGTCGCAGGAAGAAGTTGATACTTACATCGGGAAACTCGAAAGCGATATGCGAGAAGCCGCGAAGCGCTTCGAGTTCGAGAAAGCAGCGAAACTGAGGGATCAGATCAAGGAGTTAAGGACGAAGGAGTTTTTGTTCGCGTAGGAGTCAAGAAACCAATAAGCATCCCGGAAACAACCAGTAAGATGGAAGTACCCTGCCCGAAGGAGTCTAGCCCTCCATAGTTGCAAGAAGCGCCCCGATCAGCCCGGCGCCAACATAGCAGAATGATTGAAGAGCTTCGTTGAATTGCTCAAGGCTTATGAGGGAAGCCTATTTCAACGGCATCAATACGCCGAAGGGCGCGATTAGCAAAATAGACAGCACGACTCGGAGTCTTCTCTTTATTTCTTGTGCTTCCGCTTTCCGCTTTGCGTTCTTTTCAAGCTCGTGCCAGAGCCGAGTAATCACAGCCCGACATTCCTGAGGCCATTCGTCGTGGCGGATGATCGCTCGCATCCTCTAACGCGCGTGTCGGCGAGGAAATCTCGACCTTTCCGAGTGAAGACTTGAATGAAGTACTCATCATCGGGTCCCTTGGGCGGGTGATCGTCGAGTTCGTATCCTTCCGGCGGGTCGAACATAAGCCAATGAGTCCGGGCTAGGCTATCCTCGTCATCGATTAGCCGGAAACCAAGTGCAGAATCCATTTTCCACTGTATTTCATTCATCGCTATCACTCCGCAGTTGCGCCTCTGTAGAGGTTCATCAATCAGGATCGCAAATAATCAGACGGAGTCACAACGTCAATTTCCCGCCACGGATTCATCCCGAGCAAATCCGCATCGCCGGTGACGATCACGTCCGCCCTGCCGTTCAACGCAATTTCCAGAAACTTGTCATCTTTGGGATCGCGGCATTCGCGAACACGCTGGATAACCGGAACGAATTCGGCGATCCTTGCGATCAGCCGGACGAACTGCACACGCTGTTCGACGGTTACATAGCGATCGAACTTCGCCTTTGCCAGAACGTCGGCCAGTTCTCGCATCGTATCCTGCGAGACAAGGAGAATCGCATTGTGCCTCGCTTTGGAAGCGGCCTGGCCTGGGACAGAGGATTTTCGCAAAAGACCGCTGACGAAGACGTTGGTGTCGACGACGACCCGCTCAGCGGCGCTCATCAGCCTTTGAGAAGATCAGCGAGAATTTCATCGGTCAAGCCGCGCGCAGCAGCCTGCTCGCTCACGCGTTCGCAAAGTCGGTCCAGTTCGTCGACCTGAGCGCCCCGCACCCGTTCGTACTCCTCCGCCGATACGATCACCGCAACGTTGCGGTTCTGGCGTCGAATGACCACCGGTTCTCTCTGGGCAGCATCGATCAATGCCGCGAACCGTTGCTTTGCTTCTGTCGCCGAGACGCTTTTCATATATGTCTATTATAGACAAAACGGACAAAATAGACAACTGTCTAAATTACGTAACAGTTAACTGTATGCTACAGATATAGAACGGCTAATCTAATGCAGGCTGTGCAAAAAGTGTTCCGAGGAACACTTTAGGGTGTCTCACCGTCCATAAGCCGCGCTGGCCGCCATCGGCTTGCGATGGATGGTGTATCCGTCGTAGGTTTCCTGGCGGAAGTTCAGATTCGGCGTGCACAGCTTCTCAGTCTGACTCAGGAACAAATATCCACCCGGCTCAAGATAAAGATGCAGTCGCTCCATCAGTGCGATCCGCTGTGCGCGGGAAAGCTGGGGCAGTACGTCCATGCAGAAGATGCAATCGAATCGTCCGATATAGACCGGCTTGGTCAGATTCATCGTGTTGAACGTCACTAGGCTGCGCAGTCGCGGCTTCACCAGCAGATGCCCGTTGCCGTTCGCTCCATTCCCATTCCCATTGCCGTTCCATTCCGATGCCATTGCCGTTCTGTGATCCCTCGGTCGAGCCATTCCCGTTGGCATTTCCTATTTTCGAAAAGCAGGCGCGAATCATCGCCGGCGGCAGACCAGTCAGCGCCGATTGCGGATACAGTCCGCGCTCGGCCACTTCAATCGAAGACCGCAGCAAATCGCTCCCTACAATGTGAATTGCCCACTCTTTTCCATTCTGCACAGGCGCCGAAGCTTCCGAGATCCCGCCGTTTTGTTCGACCGCTTTCCGATTCTTTACTTCCATTCCCGTTATTTGATCCGTTTCCGGATCCATTCGGCATGGCCTCGCACAATGCCATCGCTATGGAGTAGGCCTCTTCGCCAGTTGCGCAACCTGCACTCCAGATGCGCAGCGTGCAAGCCCCATCGTCCGCCTTACGCGAATAGAGTTGCGGCATCACGTGCCGCGCCAGAGCGTTCATCGCCCCGGGATGCCGGAAGAACCCGGTTTTCACATTCAGCACACCATCGAGAAACTCAGCTAGCATGGCCGGATCCAGATCCGCGCCTCGCATCCGCTCAAGAAGCGCCGCCGCCGATTCTAATTCGTGTTTTTCGAGATATTCGGCTATGTGCTCCGCTAGCGCGCTGTTCGGACAGTCCAGCAGAATACCGGTCTGGCGCTCCACCAGCAGGCGCAGTTCAGAGAGTTCGTGCTCGAGAATGGTGACGCCCGCAATCAGTCTATGCATGCAATCCTTCCCCGTAGGGCGAACGAATTTGTGCCTGGCTACTTGGCCCGCGACTTGCCTGGGGAGGTCGAACTCTCATCTCGTTCCCATTTTCAACAGCCCGGCGTCGCAGCATACGACTTGCAGGAATCCTGCACCGCCTGCTGCGCTACTACGTTCATTTCCTTTTCCAGTGACGAAAAACGCTGCATGATTTCGTGAATACGCAGCGTCATGTTGCGAATCGTCTCGATCTGCGCCCGCGTCTGCGCCGACAGGCTTCCCGGCTCCAGCAACAACAGGTCGGAATTCCCCAGCACCGACGTTAGCGCATTGTTCATGTTGTGCCGCATCTCCACCATGTAGCGTCCTAGCGTTGCCTGCCGCTCCAGCGTTGCGCACGAAAGTTCGGCCATCCGCGCCCGGTTTTCTGCGCGTGACCGGTGCACTGCCTCCGCTGCCGCCAGCACCAATGTCTCCAGCCAATGCTCACTCGGACGCAATATCGAAATCCGTGGCCAGCGATCGCGCACCAACTGTGCTGTCGCGGGCTCCGGGCAAACAGAAAATACGGGCTGCCCTGTCGAATGCAGAGGTTCCAGCACGACCGAAAGCAAATCGCGCCGCAACCGTCCGACGATGGCGACATCGAAGACGTCGACGGCAAATCGCGGCCACAACTCTCCGCTCAGAAGCGTGAACGTCGGAACGTTGCGCTCCATCTGCCAGCGCGCAGTGACCCGCCGCGAAAAATCAGCTTCGTCCGAGATGATCAGTACTGTGGGTGTTTCCACCGAATCCTCATTCCAGTCTCTGCCCTCAAATCAGGGGTGCTCACGCCTAGCCGCTACTTCTTCTTCGGTTGAAACGTTGCATCTGGATCCCAACCCGGCGCGCCGGAAACTTCAAACTCGGGTGCATCTGCTTTCGGCACCGCAGGTTTCGCAGCCGGCTTGGCCAACGATCCCGGACCCACTGCCGATTTTGCAGCTGCTGGCTTTGCCGCTGCTGCTTTCTCATCTGGTGGTTTCGCACCAGCCGTTGCCGATGCCGCCGCTGCTTTCGCCATCTCTGGCGCGGGTTTGACCACTGCGGGGAGTTTTGCTGATGCTGGAGCTGCCGCCGGTTTCGCCGGAGCCGCTGGCTTAGTCGCAATACCGGCCGCAGTCGCAGTTTTCGTCGCTGCCGTCTTTGCGGGTGTCGTTGCTGGTTTAGCTGCGGATTCTGTGGTTCCCTTCGCTTCCGCTCCGGGAGCTTTGCCGCGTCCCAGTGCGTGCTCAACCGACGCCCGCAGATCCACCAGCATGCGCAGCGGTGAACCCGACGAGTATTCCGCCTGGAACATCACCTTCCAGGACTGGCAGATCATGCGCAGCCGTATGATCGGCTCCTGCGCGGAAAACTGCGCACGTCGGCAGTCGATCGTCTCAACTCCTTTGTCTTCCAGTTCCGTCAATCCATCGAGGATGAGGTTCAAGTCCCCCAGCATCAGACGGAAGAATGCCCTCCGCATGAGATATCCAAAGCGCGTAAAGGCGACCAGCGCTACCGGCAGATAAAACAACTCCCCGGCCAGACCTTTGGCCTTGCGCCCCTGCTCCAGAACGCCACCATGCAGCAACTCGTCCAGCGACTTGCACTTTCTCGCCGATTCCAGAACGCGATCCAGCGCGTTCAGCCATACCGGAGCCTTCAATTCCACCTGGCCAAGCACCCCCTCCATCGTCTGCGCCACGAATGCTAGATCCACATCCGCATCGTTCAGACCAGCGGGTGCGATCTGGCTGAAATATTGCACCAGCAAAAAGTCGACCTTGTCGCGAATGGCGTCCGTCTTTGCCTGTTTCGTCAGAAAATGCTGCAAAAGTATGACCAGCCCTTCCTGACTCACCAGGGAGCTGGTTTGCAGAAACTGCCGCAGTTGATGCACCTGGATCGAGTTGTCCATGTGCTCGATCCATTGATTCGCTTGCTCGACCGTATCTTTTCCCGGCGTTTCGACCATCGCTTCGAGGTCGGCGCACGCTTGAACGTCGATGGCGAACTCACGCGCCAACTCAAAATAGATGGGATACAGCTTGCGGGCATAGCTCCATTGCGTTGCCAGATCTTGCACGGGTGTGGAAGGGGTCATGATTTCACGATCCAGTTGGGCACGTTGCGCCGGAAGCGCGCGGCCACGAGAGTCTTGCCAGGCTGATACTGCACGGCGACGACAGAAACTTCTTCATCGAGCGAGCCATCCGAGTTCCGTACTCTCAAAATATCGGCAAATTCCAGCGGAGTCTTTGAGGCGAACAGCACTTCCCGAGGCGTGCCAAATTCGATGACCGTGCTCTCGCTGAAATCTGCTGCCGAGCCGGACTCGATCAATCTGGCCAGCTGCACGGGCACGCGCATCGACGTCGCGTCCGGGAAAAAACGCGCCAATCCGGCTACCGGACTGGCATTTTGCCCGCTGCGCGCTGTGGCTGTGCCTTGATGCGCCAATCGATTCCTGTCCTGAAACGAATATGCGCGGACGCCCCCGCCCGCGAAACCTTAAACGCCGTTCATCTACTGCTCGGCTCGACGAAATGCGGTCGGGCTCCCCCTCTTCCTGGTTTGGAAAAGAGCTTGGGGAGCCGGTATCCGCGGTTCGCAGGAAAATGGAGCAACGTGAGAACCAACCCACGGAACGAAAGGTCTAGTCCTCGCGTGGATGGCTTTTCAGCGACTTAGAGGAATTACTTCCGCAGCTGCGTGAGCCGACCAACGGCTCTCGGTCTCAGCTTGAGACCGCGTCTCAACTCGTCTGCTGTCGCGGGTGACAGATGAACTCAGTCTCATATCTTTTTCCGAGGACCCTGCTTTCTCTTTGCTTCCTGCTCGCGTAGGTACGCCGCCATCTCCGTCTTCCCGCCATATTCTGCCCATCCCGCCGGCGTTCCTTGCCACAGGATGTCCTTCATGTCCAGCCTTGCGCCGTGCTCCACCAGCAGCCGGACCACCGCTTCGTGCCCAGCGCCCGCCGCCTGATGCAAGGGAGTGGTGTGGGCGTGGCCGCCTGGCGGGTTGTAGCGGTTCGGGTCTTCGCCCGCATCCAGCAGCATCCGTACAATCTCGACATGACCACGATCCGCTGCCAGACTGAGCGCCAGATGTCTTTCCAATTCACCGCCTTGCGGAAGCAAACGGCGCGCGTCTTCGGTTCGCCCCAGCGCCGCTGCAATGGGCAGATCAAGCATGGCTCCGCGTCTGAGCAGAGCATGCAATGCTTCAAACTCCCCGTGTAACGCTGCAGCCAGGCTCGCGCCATCGGGCCGCGCTCCAGAATCGCAAAGCAGATCGATCAGTGCAGATTGCAATCCACACTGCCTCGGTACCGTCCCGGTCGCGACCAGCATGAGTGTTTCGTCCAGCGCGGCTTGGTCTACGCCAGCGTCGATGATGGTTTTTGCGACGTCTACGACGTTCTTCGGCAGCTTTCCCCGTCGAATCGGATTCTCGGCCACAAACTCCAGCAGCGTCGGATTGCGAAAATAGTTTCCGCCCTCGAAAACCACGTGCTCCCGCGACAACTCTGGATACTGCGCCAGATAGGCTCGCAATCCCGCGACGTCGCCCGCATCAAGGAGCTCCACCGCCCGCCGAAATCTCGCGTCTTCGATGCGCTCATGATGCGGCAAATGCAACTGATCCGCGAGAGTCGGTTTTTCGATATGCCGTTTCAGTCTCGGCCAGCTCGGGAAACCGTGCTCCCGGGCGATCGTGAGCTGCGCATTGCTCAGGCTGAGCGTCGCAGCAAAGATTTCAGCATCCGCCGCTTTCTGGAAACTCCGGATGAAATTCCCGGATGCGCTGCGCCGCTCGCGGATCCCGCGCAGCGTGCTCCTTGAGCAGGTCTTTCGCTTGATATTTGAGGTGAACCAGGCTGGGATTTTGCGGAAGGCGTTTAACTGGCATGACGAACCTCCTTTCGTATGCCCAGGTCCGCATCGAGTCGGGCGAAAGTCAGTTCGCAAACAGCAGATTGTGTCGAGCAGGTGGACTTCTGTCCTTTCCGCGGACCGGATGCGCCCTTTGCGCTCCGCCGATCTTACCACGGAAGCGAGGGTCTCCCCCGCGGAACTCGAATGGACCTAAAGTCCATTCGAACTAAGGTCGCGCCTCGTAGACAATGTTGAACGGGGTCTCTGTGGCCCTCCGGAATTGGCTGAATCCGGCTGAACTCACCACCTCCCGAATTCGCGATTCGCCAGCCTGGGCTCCCAGACAAAGACCCACTTCTTGTGATCGGGAACAGGGTGTACAGAGCAGCGTCGAAAAAGAATAATAAACGCGTCCCACCGGATTCAAATTGTCTTTGAGTTGATCGTTGGCAAAAGGCTCGACGATCATCCACGTTCCATCTTCGGCCAACGATTGACGTACATGCTGAGCCGCCCCGATGGGATCACCCATATCGTGCAGGCAGTCAAAGACCGCAACGAAGTCGTAATCTTTTCCCGGAAAGTCTTTGGCCTTGGAAACTTCGAAGCTGACCCGGTCGCTAACGCCCTCGCGCTTGGCCGATTCCCGCGCACCATCAATCGAGCCGTTGTGGTAGTCGAATCCAAAAAACCTCGACTTCGGGAATGCCTTTGCCATTAGTAACGTGGACGCTCCTTTTCCGCACCCGACGTCTGCCACCCTCGCGCCTGCCTCCAACTTCGCCTTTACATCCGAGAGAGCGGGAATCCATGAACTCACCAGATTCGCGGCATATCCTGGACGGAAGAACTTCTCGCATCCATGAAACACTCCGTCCGCATGCTCGTGCCATCCCATGCCAGCACCCGTACGGAATGAGTCAGCGATTCGCGGCACCGCCGCTAGCGATCCCAGAGCCAGTTCGAAGGCGCCCGGCAGATACGCGGGACTATCTTCATTCGCCAATGCAAAAGCCTGCTCTTGGCTGAGGCTGAACTTGTGGGTATTTTCGTCGTATGTGATGTAGCCCCCAGCCGCTTGCGAACAGAGCCATTCACGCAGATAACGCTCATCGGTCTGGGTGGCAGCTGCCAATTCCGCGGAACTCATCGGCCCGCGGGCCAGCGTCTTGTATAGCCCTAGCTTTTCGCCAATCACCACCATGCCGGCGTGAACTGCCGCTCCGAGATCGGTAACAAATTGCCCGATGAACGCGTTTAGCTTGTCCATATCGAGCGGCGGCGCCATCTGCTGTGTGCTCATGACACACTCCCTTTCAGATTGTGAGTGAAAACCCCAGGTACAATTTTGTTCAGGAAGGATCGGCCCCAGTTAGGGAAAATTTTGCTCCGACTGACTTTGGAAGTCAAGAGTTCGTCAAGTTAAAATGGAGGGTGGGGCTGCGATTGCGAAATGAAGAAAACCTACTGTAGCGCGTGGCTTGACGCCGCGGCTGTGCTCATTCCGATGTTGTATCGCTTCAACTTCCGATAAAGCGTCGCCCGGCTGATCCCCAGCATCCGCCCGGCAAGCGCCTTGTCGCCTTTCACTTGCTCAAAGACACGTTGGATTGTCGCCCGTTCAATGTCTTCCAGATCGGTCGTCGAGAGCGGCGCGCGGGGAGCCTCGGATAAAGCAACTTCTCTGCCCAGATCAGGGTCGAATAATTCCTTCGATGCTGCCTGAATCACCGGCCCCGACGGCGTTTCGAATCCCGACGCTATCGATGGCGGCAGATCGCCGAGATCGATCACCTGTCCATTCCCTAGGGCCACAGCCCGCTCCACACAATTTTCCAACTCCCGTACGTTCCCCGGCCACTCATATTGCGCCAGTGCCTTCATGGCGGCACTGGTCACGTGCAGCTCCGAGCCCGACGCGTAGCGCTCCAGAAACCAATGCACCAGCAAAGGGATATCGCTACACCGCTCCCGCAATGACGGCACGTACAAGGTCACCACATTGAGACGGAAGTAAAGGTCCTTCCGGAACGTTCCATTTTTATACGCCGCTTCCAGATCGCGATTCGTGGCCGCGATCACTCGCACGTCGACCTTCGTCCGCTGATTGCTGCCCACCGGACGCACTTCCTTCTCCTGCAATACGCGCAACAGCTTGGCCTGTAGTTCCATCGGAAGTTCGCCGACCTCATCGAGAAAAATCGTCCCGCCATCCGCCGCCTGGAACAATCCCTGCTTCGATTTCAGGGCTCCAGTGAATGCGCCCTTTTCGTAACCAAAGAGCTCGCTTTCAATCAGCGTTGGAACCAACGATCCGCAATCGACGGCCACAAATGGACTTTTAGCGAACGCTCCCCGAAAATGCATTGCACGCGCTACCAGTTCCTTGCCCGTACCGCTCTCACCGTAAATCAGCACTGGCGTGCGCGTATCTTTCAGCCGCGCCACCATGCGCAGCACTTCCTGAATCCGAGTGGACGACCCGACGATGCCGTGGACCGCGGTTTCTGAATCGGTCCTCTGCCGCAGGAATTCGTTCTCTTCTACCAGCCGTATCTTCTCCGCCATGCGCCGCAAGAACAGCCGCAATTCCTCCAGCGGTGAGAACGGCTTGGTGATGTAGTCGTATGCCCCCAGCTTCATCGCCTGCACGGCGGTCTCAATCGAGCCATGCCCGGTCATCAGCGCCACTTCCGTGCGGGGCAGCAGTTTCTTCACCTTCTCCAGAAATTCCAGGCCCGACATATGCGGCATCACCATGTCCGTCAGAACCATATGCACGGGCTGCTCTTCCAGCAGCGCCAGCGCCGACTCGCCGCTCTCGGCTTCGAGACACACGAACCCCAATGCCTCGCCCACAGTGGAGCAGAGTTTACGAATCGTCTGCTCGTCATCCACAATCAGCAGCCGTATGCGGAGATCTTCTTTACTGCCTGCGTTATTCACTCGGCCTTCCCAAAAGTTTTCGAGACAACATCGATAAACTGTTGCACTCGAAACGGTTTTTCCACGCAAGGGGCTCCGGTTTCCCGCAACGTCGTCACGGTTTCCTCGTTTGCAATATCTCCCGTGATGAATATCAGACGATTCGCCAGATCCGGACGGTGCTTCACGATCCATGCGTATACCTGGCCCCCATCCACGCCGCCGGGCGTGCGCATGTCTGACACCACGCCCAGAAATGATCCGTTCTCCAGCAGTCGAAGCGCGTCCACACCCGACTCACAACACACCACCGGATATCCGCTCCGCTCCAGAGCAGCTTGTACGTAAGCCATCACGGCTGGCTCATCCTCGATGAGCAGCACAGGAAGGAGTTGAGGCTTCAAGGCTGGTAGGCTCATGGTTGTTTTACTCCTGCGGCTACGCCCATTGACGCGGTATGGGGCGCTGCGGGGAGGCGGACGATGAACGTCGCTCCCGTCCCCCCGATGTTGTTGTGGTAGTGAATCTCTCCGCCGTGTTCTTTCACGATGCCGTAACAAATACTCAGTCCCAGGCCCGTCCCTTTTCCCACTTCCTTCGTGGTAAAGAACGGATCGAAGATCTTGTCCGGATGCGAGATTCCGTTTCCATTGTCCGAGAACGAGACTTCCACCCCATCCCCGGCCTTGGTCGACATAATCTCAATTCGCGCCGGACGCCCAACCTCCCGCACAGCGTCATATGCGTTGTTCAGAATGTTGAGGAATACCTGCTGCAGTTGATGGGCATCCCCTACTACGTCCGGCAATCCTTCATCCAGATGTTCAACAACATCTACACCATGGCTGTTGAAGTCATAGGAACGTAGCTGGATTGTTCGCCGCAGAATCGCGTTTAGCTGCAGCGCATTGCGCTGCGGCGGCATCTGCCGCGCGAAGCTAAGCAGATTCTGCACGATCTGCTTCGTCCGCTGCGCCTCTTGCAGAATCACTCGCAGATCCTTGCGAGCCGTTTCCGGTAGATCCGGATTCTCCATCAGCAGGTCGGCGAAACCCAGAATCGCCGTCAGTGGATTGTTCACTTCATGGGCGACTCCCGACACGAGTTGCCCCACCGCCGCCATCTTCTCCGCGTGCACCAGTTTGTCGCGGAGGTCGGCAGAATCGGTGATGTCCGTCAGTACCGCGACTATGCTTGTGACCAGGCCCTGCTCATCGCGCATGGGGCTGAGATTTGCCGAAAATTTTCCAGCCACTCCGCTGCGCCGCATGATTTCCAGTTCCAGATTGTCGACTTGCTGTCCATTTAGCGTGCTCTGCACCGCATCCGCTAGCGGACGCGTAAATCCCGGTGCCGCCAGTTCCAGCAACGGACGCCCCAGCAACTCCCGCTGTTCAAATCCGGCATCGAACCACCGCTGGTTCGCATAACTGATCAACCCAGCTGTATCCGCGACAAGAATATGGCTCTGTGTGTTGCTGAGAATCTTCCCTGAAAAATCGCGCTCGCGATGCAGTTCCGACTGGTACGTCCGAAGTCCAGTTACGTCCAGCATCAGCCCGCGAATCTGCAGCAGCCGTCCCGTGCTGTCGTGAAGTCCGAATGCATTGATCAATACGTGGATCGGCGATCCATCTTTCCGCCGCAATGTCGCTTCGAAGTTCCTGAGATGGCCCAACTCCTCCATCATGTGCGCGTGCTGCTGGCGTTGGTCGAGCGTTATATAGAGCTGCGTGGGAATGTCGATCTGCAACAGTTCTTCGCGGCTCGCATAGCCCAGCATGCGCACCATCGCGTCATTCACTTCTACAAAGCGGCCGCCCGGCGTGCTGAAGAACAAGCCTTCTTGTATGTTGTCGAAGAGTTCGCGATAACGGCGCTCAGCCTCGCTGCGATCCGAAATATCCTTCAAGACATGGATCGTCTGCATACCCTCGCCCGATGCGCCGTGCACGCGCGATGTCGAGACCAGATAGGTGCGATCGAATACGGGATGCGCGAACTCACCCGTCTCATCTCCCAGGGATCGGCAGAACGGGCAGGAGTAGGACGCAGCATCTGTCGTCAGCGCCATCAGCGCCCGCATGTTGATTCCAATTAACTCAGCTGGCGCCACTCCAATCATTTCGGCCAGGGATCGGTTCACTCGCAGAACTTTATCGGACTGGTCGTGCACTACGATGAAGTCTGAGATCGCGTCGAAAATCTCGGTCCAGTGGCGATTCGACCGTTCAATGCTGGTGAACAGCTGCGCATTCTCTAATACCATTGCGGCGTGGCCTGCGATGGTCGCAAGAAAGCTGCAATCTTCCTGCTTGAGCGGTGTCGCCCCCTCCGCCAGACACAGCAGGCCGCTTAATTCTCCATCCCGCCGCGACAGCCGAACTAGCGTGCATTGCGGCCAGCGCAGGACTGCCGCTGCTTCCGCTCCCAGAATCTGCTCCCCAGATCCAGAGACGACATGCCCGGGATTGCGTCTCACAAACTCCGACAGCGCCGACGATAACTCCCGCTCGACATCTCGGTCCAGCAGCGAATCAGGCAGCTCTTTTTCAGGCGCAGTTTCTTTGCCCGATTTACCGCCCGCCGTCTCATTCTTTTCTTGCAGGCTCGTCGCGGAAAAGGGAACTATTTCCAGCGCCGACGGCGCCAATGCCAATCTCTGTTGATGCACGGCCATCACTTGCCAGCGCTCTTCCTGAAAGAGGGCCAACATCCCGCCCCGCGATCCCATGACTTCCGCGGTGCGGCACACGAACCTGCGCGCGAACTCCGGTAGATGCAACACGCCGTTGATCTCGCGCGCCAGATCAACCAATACTTCCGCCTGCCGCCGATGGAGTTCCGACAGGTGTAGATTGCGCGCCGCCTCCAGCATCACGGCGGCTTGGTTCGAAAGCGCCCGCGCCCGTCGTATGTCTTCCTGCGAAATCCCGGTTCCGTCCAGCCGATCCAGCAGGCCGAACATTCCCAACAATGTCCCGCCTGCCCCTAACAGAGGAACTGCCAGGAATTGATGAACTTTATACTTCGACACCACTTCAAGGTTTGCCCCTGGAGTGCGGCTGGCCTCGTCCGTCCAGAAAACCTCTTTCGCCCTCAGCGCCTTAGTCGCAATTCCTTCGGGAAAGAGATTATCGACTTTCTGCGGCTCGCCTTTCTCTACTGCATACCGCACCTGAAAATGGTCATCTTCAAGCAGCGCAATAAAACACCGGCCGTAACCCAGAAATCCGGAGGCGCGGATCACAAAGGTCTGCAGAAAGTGATCCAGATCGTCCGTGGAATTCAGTTCTGAGGAAATTTCCAGAAGTTGATGCAGTTCCTGGGCTTGTGCGTGAGCGGTAGCATGCAGCTCGGCGTGTGCGACGGCCACTGCTCCGAAGCCTGCAATCGCGGCGACCAGCGCCCGTTCTTCCGCAGTAAACGTCCCATCCTGCCGGGGATAAATCAGGATTGCGCCTTGCGTTCGCGTCGTGCGGAACGGCGCGGCAATCAGCATCCCCGCAGAAACCAGATTTCCAAGGGAGTGCACGTCTGCACCGATCGAGAGTGTCAGCGGCTCCCCCGCCGCTACCGCGCGTTGCGCCAGGTCGGCCGCAAAGCGCAGCGTCTGCCGGTCGTGGCGCGCCCGGGCCGAAGTCGCCAACTGTGGAGTGTCGGCAGACACCGCCTTCAACTCGAACGGTCCTTCCCGCCGCAACAGCACGCAGACCAGTTTTGTTCGCAGCAGCAAACGCAGGCGGTCCGCCAGAGCTTCGATGACAGCTCCTACATCCGGACTGCCATGGAGCGCGTGCGCTACATCCGCCAGAATCTCAGCCCGCCGGTGCTCCTCGCGTGAGGCTTCGCTCAGCCTCGCTGCCTCGATAAAGCTTCCCAGATGGCCCGCCAGAATCGTAGCCTTGGCCGCCAGATCCTGCGTAAAGAAATCATCCTTCGAGTCATGCAGGAAGGTAACGGCTCCAATCACTTCATTTGAGACCACAAGAGGCGCCGACATCAGAGATCGAGCTTCAAACTCTTTCGCAATGGGAAACGCCGCATTATTCACGTGATTGGCGAAGATTGTTCTGCGCTGCCTCACTGCCTCCGCTGTTACCGTGCTCTGGTCCGGACGCAACCGTATCCCGGCAAAATCCTCCGCCATCTTTCCGTTAGCGCGCTCGCCAATCAGCTCCTCTGCCGAGGAGCGCCGCCAAAAGTAGACCCCCGAAACCTGGAAGAAATCTCGCGTAACCCTGCAGAAAAAATCGATGAGGGTGTTGGAGTCACAACGTTCCCCCGCCTTGGCGGCGACGCTCAGTAGCAGCTGTTGAAAGTCCTCGTCAGACCCGCGAGGAGTACTGCTTCCCTGGGGAATGACCGGGCTGCCAACTGAAGCTCCAATCCCTGCACCGATAGCGGAGGAATAGTTTGATTGATTCACAAGTGCTTGAATCTACTTGGGAAATTATCTGCCATCTCATTTTGAGTCAAGGAAATTGGGGGGAGGGGTGCCTTTCTGTGAAATCCCGTGACTCGGGATGAGATTTCGTCTCACCCTGAGAAACACTAACCCGTTTTTGACGAATGAGACAGGACCAATTCTTAAACTCGCTTATTGGGATATCCACCTTTGTTGATAACTGATCTGTTTTTAGCCGCTTACGGGCCATTACTTTGGTTTTTTCAGGAAGGTTCCCTTGGCCCGGCCCGTGCACCATTGGGCTTGCTCCAGATTCATGTTCCAGGAGGATCTGTGTCTCAAAGGATTGCGACAGCTTTGCTGGCTGTCATAGCTCTGTTCGCAGCTCCACATTATGTCGGGGCCCAGACGTCGCAGACGGCTCAAAACGACGAGATCGTCCGCCGTGCGAAGACCAAAGTCCAGCCGCCATATCCGGAACTAGCGAGAAAGATGCAGATCTCCGGAACCGTCAAGATCGAGGTAACCGTAGCTCCCAATGGCTCGGTGAAAGAAGCTCGCGTGATTGGGGGACATCCGGTTTTAGCAAGCGCAGCGCTCGATGCCGCCAAGAAATGGCGATTCGAGCCCGCTCCCAGTGAGAGCTCGGGGATCATCGACTTCAAGTTTGAGCCGCGGTAATTGGCTTACCCGCGGAGGAGATAGGCATGACTATCGGCAAGAAGTTGTACATGAATTTCGGCATCATCCTGACCATGGTGCTGGCGCTGTTCCTCGTCAACTGGAGAGCGGTCCAGCGCGAGCACGACGCCAAAAAGGCGGCCCAGCAATCGCTGGACTTGGCCGACGCGACCAATGCCGTTCGCTTCCAGATGATGCAAAACCGCCTCTACCTGAGCAACTACTTGCTGAGCGGCGACACCCGCGAAGTCGATCGCATGAACGAGGGCCTGCGCACCCTCAACGAGAAACTCGAACAGGGCAAGACCCTGGCGAATGACGAGCAGGTCAAGACCTCGCTCACCAAGGTTCAGCAGCTGGAGCAGTCCTGGGGCAAGGAATTCGCGCAGCCGCTGATTGAAAAGCGGAAAGACGTCGATTCCGGCAATGCCACCGTCGCCGAACTCCAGATCTATTACCTCCAGAAGGACGCTTCTTCCTGGGTCAAGAACTCTACCGACTCGCTCGATGTCGCCGACAGCGAGAACCACAAACTGCTCGACGAGCGCCGTAACTCCGACGAGAGCGCCGCCAACTGGACCATCGGTATCTCGCTCGTCAGTACCTTGATCGCTCTCGGTGTGGGTGCCTTCGTCGCCTACCGTACCGCCAAAGGCATCACCCAGCCACTTACTAACTTGATGAACGTTGCACGCGCTATCGGCAACACGGGCGACCTCGAGCACAATATCGATCTGAACCGCGACGACGAGATCGGCGAACTCGCCCGCACCTTCCACAAGATGGTGACCTACCTCAAGGAGATGGCGGGCGTTTCCGAAGCCATCGCCGGCGGCGACCTCACTCTGGAAGTGAAGCCCCGCTCCAGCCATGACACTCTGGGCAACGCCTTCGCCAAGATGGTCGAAGGACTTGCCGGGCTGGTACGCAGCGTGCGCGACGCTTCGTCGCAAGTCGCCAGCGCCTCCAATCAGGTTGCCGGAGCGTCTGACGATTCCGCCAAAATCGGGTTGCAGGCTTCTTCTGCGATCGATGAAGTCACCAGCACCATGCACGAGATGAGCGTCAACGTGCAGAACATGGTCAAGAGCACGCAGGTGCAGGCTTCGAGCGTCAGCGAGACTTCGGCCTCCATCGATCAGATGGTTGCCTCCATTCAGCGTGTCGCCGACACGGCCAAGGTCCTGCTCGATATCTCCAACCGCTCCCGCGAGGAAGTGCACAACGGCATCGGCACCATGGAAAAGGCGACCGATGGCCTCAACCGCATCAATACCACCATCAATTCGTCCGGAGAGATCATCGGAGCCCTCGGCCAGCGCGCCGACGATATCGGCAAGATCATCGAAGTTATCGACGATCTCGCCGAGCAGACCAACCTGTTGGCCCTGAACGCCGCCATCGAAGCTGCCCGCGCTGGAGAGCATGGCCTCGGTTTCGCCGTGGTCGCCGACGAAGTTCGCAAGCTGGCGGAAAAATCCGCCCAGTCCACCAAGGAAATCTCGGAACTTATTCAGAGCATTCAGAAGGAAGCCCGCAAGGCCGTCGAGAATATGGACCGTTCCACCTCCATTGTTAATGAAGGTCTCGAACTGGGTGGAGAACTGAACTCGGCATTGAAGAAGATCTCGAACGTGGTCACCGAAGTCTACAAATTTGCTCAGGAAATCGGTGCGGCGACCAACGAGCAGTCTCACGGCTCGTCCCAGATCGCTCGCGCCACGACCCGCCTGAACGAAATCACTCACGAAATCAATTCGGCGGTGGAAGAGCAGGCCTCTGGCGCGCAAGCGGTCGTCAAGGCGATGGAACGCATGCGCGAACTGGTACAGCAGTCGACTTCCAGTTCCACCGAACTGGCAGCCTCGTCCGAACAGATGTCGAAGATGTCGCGCAGCCTCCTCGACTTCATCGACCGCTTCGCGCTGGCGGAAGCAGGACGCCGCGGTCCGTCCGCGCGGAATCTGCAGGTCGAAGCGCCAAGCGGGCAGCTGCCGGAGCCCAGTTCTAGGCGCCGTCGCAAGGAGCCTCAATCATGAGCCGAGAACTCCATATCGTCGGTTTTCAGGTGGGCCGCGAAACTTACGGCGTACCCATCACCTCCCTGCACGAAATCGTGCGGGTGCCTGAGATTACTGCCGTGCCCGACGCTCCCGACTACCTCGAGGGTGTCATCAACCTGCGCGGCAAGATTGTTTCCGTCATGGACCTGCGTAAGCGCTTCGGAGAGAAGCAGGCCATGCTGAAGAAACACAACCGCATCCTGGTCGTCGAGCATGCCGGCAGGCTGGCCGGACTCATCGTCGACTCGGCTTCCGAAGTTCTCAAGATTCCTGCCGATGCGGTTGAAGCTCCGCCAGCCGTTTTTCAGGAAGGTGGATTGAATTGCGTGACTGGGCTGGGCAAAGTCAATGGACGCCTGGTCGTCCTGCTCGATATGAGCAAATTGCTTGCTCCTGCCAGTCTGCAAATGAAGAGTGAAGCCGGGGACAAGAAGCCCGCAACCAAGCCTGAGGCGCGGGCCGCAACAGCGCGGTAGGAAACAGTGGCCAGCGATCAGTGTCACTGGCCGGTAGTTTGAAGTTCGAAATCATGGCAACGGTGGTGAGTATGTGGTGTGTGGTCGAGGCTGATCACTGACCACTGGCAACTGACCACTGATCTTCAGGGACGAGATAACGCATGAGCACATCCGGAGCCGCACCAGCTCCAATATTGACCGAGGCGGAATTGAAGCTGCTGCAGGCGCTCATCTACCAGGAGTGCGGCATGCACTTCGACGAGCGCCGCACCCACTTCCTCCAGGACCGGCTGCTGCGCCGGCTCCGCGAGTGCCGCGCCGACTCTTTCTACGCCTACTACCGCCTCTTGATCAGCCACGAGGGCAAGGAAGAACTCGGTCGCCTGCTCGAAAACCTCACCGTCAACGAAACCAGCTTCTTCCGCCACAAGGCACAACTCGACCTCTTTCAGAAGACCGTTCTCGAAGAATTGCTGAAACACAAGAGCGCTCGCCGCGAGTACTCGATCCGCATCTGGAGCGCGGGCTGCTCCACCGGGCAGGAAGCTTACACGCTCGCAATGCTGGTGACCGACGCCTTGGCCTACTACTATCTGCGTAATCCCTTGCCGGTCGATCTGCCGCTGCCCAAGCCGCTGATTCCCCCGCCCTGGCGCGTCGAGATTCTGGCCAGCGATATCAGCTATTCCGTCTTGCGCGCCGGGCAGGAAGCTACCTACAGCGAGCACCAGATGTCGATGGTCGATTACGGCTACCGCTTGCGTTATTTCGACAAGGTTGCTGATCGTTACGCCATCAAGAAAACTTTGAAAGAGATGGTGCACTTCGACTTTCATAACCTGAAAACCGAGTATCTGCCGCAACGCAATGACGTGATCTTCTGCCGCAATGTGATGATGTACTTCGATGAAGCCGAGCAGAAGCGGCTGATTGAAAAGTTTTATCGCTGCTTGAATCCCAATGGTTATCTCTTTGTGGGCCACGCCGAAAGTCTGCTCGGTCTGACCAAGAAGTTCCAGATGGTGCACAAGGATAGCGGGACGGCTTATCAGCGGCTTGAGGTTAGGGAGTAAAGCATGACGAATTCCCCCGATGAGCGCGGCGCTGAATTACGAGATCTCTTCTTCGAGACTTCGCAGGAACTCCTGCAGGCTCTCAACGAAGAGGCGCTGAAGCTCGAAAAAAATCCTGGCGACGAGGAGATCGTGCGTTCCATCCGGCGCACTGTGCACACCCTGAAAGGGGACTCCGCCGCTTGCGGCTTGCGTGAGCTTAGCGAACTGGCGCATCAGTTTGAGGACGCTCTTTCTCTGGAGGAAGCGCAGTCCGACGCAGCTGTTGCCGAAATCGCCTTTGCCACCGCCGACGTCTTTGCCGAGATGATCGCCGCCTATCACAAGAACACTCGGCTGCCCGCCACCAGGGCGCTGAGCAAGAGAATCCAGGATCTGACCGCGGCCCCCAGGAAAAACAAGACGCGCAACGGGAACGGAAAAAAGGCCGCCGGCAAGGTCGCGACAGGCAAATCCTCGACCTCGAAAACCGCCGCATCGAAAATCCCGGTCAGCAAGAGCTCGATTAGCAAAACCTCGAGCAAGGCACCGGCGCAGTGGACCGAATACGAAAAGCTGGCCATGACCAAGGCGCAGGCCGACGGACAGGACGTGCTCCACGTCGTCGCCAAGATCGATCCGCACTGCGCCATGCCCATTGCCGGGCGCCAGTTAGTCCAGAACGCTATTGGCACCATGGGTCCGGTCATCGCTGTGCGCCCCGATCCTAAATCGCCCGCTGCCTCCAAGCACGTCGAGTTCGTTTTGGCCAGCATGCAGACGGCCGAGCAAATTGCCGCGAAGTGCAAGATCCCGACCATCGTCGAAGAAGTTACCGTGGACATTCTGCTGCGGGCCAGTGCTGCTCCCAAGCCCGCGGCGGCGCCGCTTCCCGGCCTCGCTCCTGCAGATGAATCCGCCGAGTCTGAATTGGCTTCTCCTGAGCCGGCTACCACTTCTGCCCCGGCCCTCGCTGCCGTTACGGCCACGCAAGAGAATCTCCTGCGCGTCGAAGCCGGACGCATCGATAACGTCCTGAACCTCGTCGGCGAATTGATCATTGGCAAGTCGATGCTGCAGCAGGCGCTCAATGAGTTTTCCAAGCGCTACCCCAAGGAATTGCTGCGCGGCAAGTTTGCCGATGCCATGGCGTTCCAGGCGCGCGTGCTCAACGACCTGCAGCGCTCGGTCATGAAGATTCGCATGGTCCCGGTCGACCAGCTCTTCCGCCGCTTTCCCCGCATGGTCCGCGATGTCGCGCGGCAATGCGGTCGCGACGTCGAACTGGTGGTCAGCGGACAGGATACCGACCTCGATAAAGGCATCCTCGACGCCATCGCCGAGCCTCTGACGCATCTGGTTCGCAACGCGATCAGCCACGGCATCGAAACTCCCGAAGAGCGTCGCAAAGCTGGCAAGCCGGTGCAGGGCATGGTCAAGCTCAACGCCTATCACCAGGGCAATCAGGTCATCGTGGAAGTCAGCGATGACGGCCGCGGTATCGATGCCCAGAAGATTCGGACCAAGGCCATCGAAATGGGCCTGACCACTCCTGAAGAAGCGGCCAAGCTCAGCGAGCAGGAGGCGCTCAACTTCATCTTCCGCCCGGGCTTCAGCACCGCCGAGCAGGTGACCGAAGTTTCCGGACGCGGTGTCGGGATGGACGTCGTCCAGAGCGTGCTGCACCGCTTGAAAGCCTCCGTCAGCCTGGAGACGCATCACGGACAGGGCACCACCTTCCGCCTCAAGCTGCCGCTTACGCTCGCCATCATCAAAGCATTATTGTTCTGGGTCGAGCAGAGACTCTACGCGATCCCGCTGAACGCAGTCCTTGAAATTGCCCGAACCTTCGAAGCCGAAGTGCATCAGGTCGACAACTACGAAGTGCTGCAGCTGCGCAATCAGGTGCTTCCACTATTGCGCCTGGGACGCCCGGCTCCTGACAAAGATCAGAAAGCCAAGCTTTTTGTGCTCGTCATTACCGTTGCAGAGAGGAAGTACGGATTGATCGTTGACGCACTCGAAGGGGAAGAGGAACTGGTGATCAAGGCATTGGACGATCAGACATTCTCGACCGACCTCGTTTCTGGCGCCTCGATCCTTGGAGACGGACGAGTTGTTCTGATTCTCAATCTGATAGCAGTCGTCGAACACGTTGCCCGTTTGCGGCCCGTGGAAATGGGATACGCAAACTCCGGCTTGCTGCTTACCCATACCGATCGGATGCGGCTGGCGCTCACTCCAGCAGTTGGAGGCCAGGTATGAAGAAGGTACGCGTGCTTGTGGTCGACGATTCGGCGCTCATGCGCAAGCTCATTCCGCAGATGCTCGTCGCCGACGAATCCATCGACGTCGTTGGAACGGCAATGGATGGCTCGTTCTGCCTGAAGAAGATCGAGGAACTGAAACCCAACGTTGTTACCCTCGATCTCGAAATGCCCGGCATGAACGGCATCGATGCTCTTAAAGAAATCATGCGGAAGCAGCCCGTTCCGGTGATTGTCTTCAGTTCGCACAGCACCGAGGGTGCCAGCATCACCATGAAAGCCCTTGGCCTCGGCGCATTCGACTTTGTCACCAAACCCAAAGATGCCTCGGCGCACATGGCCGAGACCGCGCGCGAATTGATTGCCAAGGTCAAGGCCGCGGCCGACTGCAAGCTGAAGCCGCGCATGATTACCGGAAAGCCGCCTGCTCCGGCAAAGGCTCCCGTTTCGAATACCAGCGCGGCCAAGGTTGTTGCCATCGGTGTTTCCACCGGAGGTCCGCAGGCCCTCGAATACGTTCTCACCCAGCTGCCCGCCGACTTCCCCGGAGCGATCACGGTGGTGCAGCATATGCCCGACGGCTTTACCGACATGTTCGCCCGCCGTCTCGATGAAGTTTGTCCATTACGTGTGAAAGAGGCGCAATCCGGCGATCTCCTGCAGCCCGGCCGCGTTCTCATCTGTCCCGGTAGCCGTCACATGAAAGTAAAACGCCTGCCATTGGGCGACATTATCGTGCTCAGCGACGAGCCTCGCGTGAACGGACATCGTCCCAGCGCCGACATCCTGCTTCGCAGTGCGGCCGAAGAATTCAAGACCAATGCCATCGGCGTGCTCATGACTGGTATGGGCGACGACGGTGCCGAAGGATTAGGGGCGATTAAGAAAGAGGGCGGTATGACGGTCGCGCAGAGTGAAGAATCCTGCGTCGTCTACGGCATGCCCAAGGCGGCCATCGAGCGCGGATATGCCATCCGTGTGGTTGGACTCGACTTGATGTCGTCGACGCTGCAAGCCCTGGTTGGCCGTGGATCAGGGTCGGACGCGGGACATGCTGTCCGGGCTGGACGCGCCGGACATTGAAATCGGACACTGGGAGCTTGTGACCAGCGTGATCTGGTTACCTGCAACCGGCCATGATATTGGAGTAACAAGGGGAGGTCTGTATGGAGCAGTTTGCACCAGTAAAACGTAGCAAGGATGGGCAACCGGTGCGTTATCTGATCGTGGATGACTCCGTGTTTGCCCGTAAGAACCTGGCCCGCATGATCGAAACGTTCGGCGGGCAGGTGGCAGCTGAGGCCGGCGACGGCTTGACTGCCATCAGCGAGTTCGACCGCACGCATCCTGACATCGTGCTCATGGATATCACCATGCCGCAGATGGAAGGCATCGAAGCCGCCGAACGGATCGTCCAGCAGCATCCCGAAGCCCGCATCGTGATGGTCTCCTCGGTCGGATACCAGGAGAACATCGTCGCCGCGTTGCAGCGGGGCGCTCGTCATTTTGTGCAGAAACCCGTCAAGCCCGAAGTGCTTTACGAAGTGATCAAATACGTGCTCGGCGAAGACGGAGTCGTCGCCGCCACGGCCGGAGCGGGAGCGTAACTCAAATGAAGATGGAACTGATCCAGCCTTTCATCAACGCGGCCGATGCCGTGTTGTCGCAAGGCCTGCAGGGCTCAACCAAGGTGGGCAACCTCAGCATGGAAGAGGAAGCCTATCGCCGTAAAGGCGTCGCGGGCATGATCGCTCTGACCGGCGATATCGAGGGCAGGATCATCCTCGATCTCGAACCGCAGACGGCCGTGCGCGTCGCCAGCCACTATGCAGGCACAGATCTCCCTGAATCTGATGGGCTGATTAAGGAGACCATCTTCGAACTCGCGAATCAGGTCGTGGGCAACGCCATTTCGGCGCTCAACGACCAGGGATTCCACTTCCGCGTGCATCCCCCTCTGCTATTAACGGCAGAGCAGGGCGACAAAACCAGCGAAGACACAGAAGCGCTCATGATGTGCTTCGAGACCTCCCTGGGCAACGTCTTCATGAATGTCGCACTGCGCTATAACCGCAAACGGATGGCCGATCACGCCGCTGTCGGAGCGTAAACTCTATCTGTTCCAGCCGCGAAGCGGCGAAAGAATGCAGCCCACGACGCAAGTCGTGGGTGGCAAGCGGTCGATCACCAAGCTCCGAAAGGAGCGAAAGAAAAAAGTACGACGCCATCACTCTACGGATGGCACTCACGAAATCCTCTCGCGGCAATATCTCTAAAGACCAACTCACCCGGCAGGGAAGGGCAGGTTGCTCATCCTGCTCGGCGTAGAACTTTTTATCCGGTTGCCCCATCCTTCCCGCACTGTTTGCGGGAGGGTGAGGCCGCCTCCAAGGCTGACACTATTGAGGGATATGCGTCGCGTTCGTAAAAGAAGAAGCTCCGAACACTCTCTCTACGGATCGTAGACCGATGTATGCATGCCCGCGCGCCGCGCCGCTTCCTGCATCATCTCGAGTTTTCGTTTCTGCTGATCGAGCATCTCCTCCATCTGCGCCACGCGCTGCATCTGACGTGCCTGAGACCGGTTGAAAGGTCCCTCCGATTGCACGCTACTGTTCGAATGCATCGCCGCGTTTGCCTGATCGATGCGCGCCTGCAGATCGGCGACTCGGCCTTCCTGTATCTGGATCCTCTCTCGCCACTGATTGCCCGCGTGCTCTTCGGCAAAAAGTTGCTGATTCATCCGCTGGTCCGGTCGATTGTTATAGGGCCGGCTCACACCGGACACCATCGTCATAGGGTCAGACGCATCCGCCTCCGGAATCCCCGTCGAACTTTCAGGGAGATCCGCATTCGTGATCGTCTTCGGTTTTGTCCCCGATGTTTGCTGCTCCTGCTGCTTCTCACGATTCGCCCGCGCGATGTCCCCCAGCGACTGGCCGGACTGCCCAAACGCAGTCGCGTTCAGCAATACGGCGATTACAAGCATTCGGCCCATGTATCCTCCTGCTGTTCAAGGCAATGAACACTGAACAACGAACACTAAACAGCGACTCGTTCCAGTGCTGCCTGTTTCATAGTCCGTGGCGCAAGTGCGACTCGTATCAGGGCACGCATTCATGCGTGCCGCAAGAGCCGGGAAATCAATTCGCCTTTAGGCCCTGATTCTGGATTTCCGAACTTCCTCCACGGACTCCGTCGCGCTTTCGTTCTGGGTGTTCTCTAGCTGGGTGTTCTCTAGTAAGAAGAACCCAGTGGACCCCGTGCTGTCGCGACCCGAAGGTGCACTTCGGCGTAGGCGAACGTTCACGAGCCATTGTCCGAACGACCCATGTCCCAGCGTGCAGGCATGTCCAAGACGCGCAGGATCAGGCCGCACGCGGCCAAGCCTTTCTCGGTTGGTTTTGTTGGCTGAAATTATCCCTGCGGACGGTTCCTCGACATAAGCGCTAACGTAAGCAGGACCAGGAGCAGAAGTTGGCGCTCAGACGGTTTTCTGAGCGGCAGCTTCTGGATTGCCAAGCGAACGGGAGTTAGAGCCCCATCGGTGCTTTGGTCGGATATCCGCACTCCCGTACTTCGATCTTCGCCAAACAAACACAATCATGATGCCCCGCTGGCTGGCTTCGAGGGCCGCGGGGCGTCGAAACGGAGTTCTTGGTTCATCCTTCCTCAGTCGAACGATCCCTGTGCCCTCGATCAGGGAATGAGATGTCAGTGTTTGAAAAACCGCTTTTTCCCAATGCTGGCGGTTGCAACTATTCCCTGGTTTCCACCCGCACTGGTCACTACGGTGTCGATTTCCAAACCATCGTCCACAACAACGAAATTTGTGGTGATGGGCGGTCGGCCGTCGGTGAAGTTGATTGTGAAGGTGCCGGTGCAATCAGAATTCACTGTGTAAGTACCCGTGGCCGGGCTGTGGCTGAAATCGGCAACGACGATGCCATCAACCGTGACTGTGTCGATCTGGGTGAGCCCACCATTGCCATCGAACTCAGTCATTGCCACCCCCACCTGAGGGCCCGTGGGTCCTTGCCCTCCCAACTTGTTGCCTTCGAGGCGAAATCCATAGTTGCCGGCGATCAGCTTGTTATTGCACGCAGGTGATTGACTCTGCGCGTATCCTGACCCCAGGGCCCCGAGCATTAGCACAAACAACGCGACCAAATTGATTACTAGCTTCTTGTTCACAAATCCTCCTCGTTAATTTCTTGTTTTCCTCAGCGCGCCGCTATTTCATTCCGGAGCAACCTGCCGAAGTGGGTGAACTTCTAACGCGGTGCCCGAAATCGGTCAATTGACCCGCGCTAAATCTTCGCTGACTTGCTAAGACAAAGTTGCCCAAGGAGTTATCCAGTTCCATGAACTGATGTTGTTGGGGGTAGAATCAAGCTCCTTGGGTGGAGGCTCATGGAAACGCCCGCCAGTTCCCGCCGTCGGGTTCGTACTGGACTCTTCGAAATCGACTTCGGCTCCGGCGAACTCCATAAGTCCGGCCGCCGGGTACCGCTTCAGGAGCAACCCTTTCGCGTCCTGGCGATGCTCCTCGAGCGTCCCGGAGAAGTAGTCACGCGCGAGGAGCTGCAGTCTCGCCTCTGGCCCGCCCACACCTACGTCGGCTTCGACGAAGGCCTCAATACCGCCATCCGCAAACTGCGCGTTGCCTTCGACGACTCCGCCGACAACCCTCGATTTATCGAAACGCTTCCGCGGCGCGGATACCGTTTCGTCGCACCCGCCCACGATGCGGTCGCGCCTTCTTCGTCCCTCCCTCCGAGTGTTGCCGCCGCGCACGTCACTTCCCCGCGCCCCGAGTCCGGTCGCCGCAAGTTGCGGGTGGCGGCGGTGACGATGGCTCTGCTCCTGCTTGTGGCCAGCGTCGCATATCTCTGGCGCTCTCAGTCGTCAACTGCAACTACACCCAGGCGAGTGATGCTGGCCGTCCTGCCTTTTCAGAACATGAGCAATGACCCGCAGCAGGAGTACTTCAGCGACGGACTG
Source organism: Terriglobia bacterium (assembly GCA_963823085.1). Taxonomy (GTDB): domain Bacteria; phylum Acidobacteriota; class Terriglobia; order Terriglobales; family Acidobacteriaceae; genus Sulfotelmatobacter. The sequence goes on from CAWGKF010000001.1 coordinate 278,588, forward strand.
ACCGAGGAAACAATCACCGACCTCGGCCAGCTCAGCCCCGAACATCTGGGCGTGATTGCTCGCACCTCTGCCATGGCCTATAAGCACACCAACAAGACTATTAGCCAGATCGGCCGAGAACTGGGCGTTGACTACATTCTGGAGGGAAGCATTCGCCGCGAAGGTGGAGAAGTTCGTGTTAGTGCGCAGCTGATCCGGGTCAGCGATCAGACCCATCTTTGGGCGCAGAGCTATCAGCGTCGACTGCATGATCTGTTGCAGATCGAGAATGAGCTGGGAACGGCCATCGCGCGACAGGTGCAGGGCAATCTGACCGAGCAACCGTTGGTTGATCTGTCCAAAATCCGCACCGTGGACCCCGAGGCCTATGACCTGTACTTGAAAGGCCGCTTCTACTGGAACGAGAGAAATCCCGCTGCTATTAGAGAGAGCATCCGATATTTTCAGCAGGCGATTGCAAAGGACCCAGATTTCGCTCTGGCTTTCGTCGGCCTTGCCGATTCCTACAATATAGGCAACATCATGGGCGCGTATTCGCCCGAGGCAAGCCTTCCTAAAGCCAGGGAGGCAGCCACCAAGGCCTTGACGCTGGATCCTTCACTGGCGGAAGCGCATGCGGCCTTGGGCATGGAGAAATCGCACTATGAGTTTGACTTTCCCGGGACACAAGCAGAATTTCTGAAAGCCATAGAACTGAACCCGAACTCTGCTTATGCCCACCTCTTTTATTCCAATTGCTACCTCGCTCCCATGGGCCTTATGGAGGGGGCCATCGCGGAAAACAAAAAGGCTTTGGAACTGGATCCCTTGTCACTTCCAATAAACAACTTTATGGGCATGACTTTCATGTTTGCTGGAGATTACGAGAAGTCCTATCAACAATTCCAGCACACTATTGCGATGGATCCCACTTTCCCACTCGCACACGAATACTTTTCCTTCTTGCTGAAGATGATGGGTAGATACGAGGCGGGTATAGAGGAGCATGAGAAAAGCGAATTGCTGGGTGGCTCCAGCCCGGAGGATGCAGCCGCAGAGGCGACCATGATGCGGCAAGCCTTTAGAAAAGGAGGCGAGCAGCGATTATGGGAAAAGACGCTTGAGGTGACCCTGGCGAGACTAGATAGACCCAAGAGTGAGTTCATGGCTCCGGGCGTGTTTGCATCTCTTTACGCACTCGCAGGCGACAAGGACAATGCTTTCCAATGGCTCGACAAGGCTTACGCAGAACGTGATGGCGAGGATATCACCCTCCTCAAGGTTGATCCTTCTTTCAGAAATCTCCGTGGAGACCCCAGGTTTGTCGAAATGTTGCGGCGCTTGGGCCTGCCTGAGTAGCTCCAGTGGCGTCTCTGCGACCGATCGCGGTCTGAGGTCCCGCCACCCCAGTTCCGCGCTTCCTCCCGAATCACGCAAGTGCTTTTTCGGACCCGTCTCCGGGATGATCGCTCAAGTCTGAAAGAAAGGGTGTGAGGCGTCGCGTTCGAAAACGCCGTCAGAACGAAGCCGCTGGCGCGGCGGCCACCTTTCGTTCGCCGCCGTCGAAGAAGAGCTCCAAATGGACTCGTATCAGGGCACGCATTCATGCGTGCCGCAAGAGCCAGGAAATCAATTCGCCTTTAGGCGCTGATTCTGGATTCCCGAACTTCCTCCACGGACTCCGTCGCGCGTTCGTTCTGCGTGTTCTCTAGTAAGAAGAACCCAGCGCACCCCGTGCTGTCGCGACCCGAAGGTGTACTTGCTCGTAGGCGAACGTTCACGAGCCATTGTCCGAACGACCCATGTCCCAGCGTGCAGGCATGTTCATGATGCGTAGCTCGCCTACGCTAGTGTCGGACTTCGGCGAGCACGCTGCGCAGTCCTGGATACGCCGCAGAATTCTCCAGGCTGTACTGTTACCAAAGCGCGTAGGGGAAGGAACGGAAAGGAGTCGCCAAACAATGCGTTACGGCAGTCCTCGCGCTACTTTTGCGATAGAAGATAGATATCAAACTGCCCGCCGGGACGAGCGTAGACGATTTTGGAAAGGTCGCGGGCAATGTCGTAAGAGTTGCCGCCATAGCGCTGGGCAAAAGCGAAAGGTAGCTTCAATACGGTCCGTGGAGTGCCTGTAACTTTGCCATCGAGCCAGGGCGTGCGATATAGAGTCACCTCGCCGCGCGTCGACAGCGTATAGAGGATAGATTTTCCATCGCTGCTGAACCGCGGTAGAAAAGTCACGACGTCGGGTACGAGCGGAATGCACTTCTTGTCAGCGACGGAGAGTTCGAAGATGCCCAGCTTGTCTCCGTACATCATGGACATGAGCGCATACTTACCATCTGGAGATGAGTCCATGGCAAATCCGCAACCTTCGGCGAAAAGCTCTGCCGAGGAACCGTCAGGGCTGAGTCTCCAGGTCTGCAACGGGAATGGATTCTGCCAATGTTGCATGCCAGTTACAAACAGGTCCTTTCCGGTCCGGCTCCACATCATGGATTCGGAGTTCCCGAGCGAACGGGGAAGATGGCGCAGGTGGCTGCCGTCGGCATTGATCGCGAAATTCTCATCGGCATCACGCGTCGTGTTGGTGAAGGTTAGCTGAGTGCTATCCGGTGACCAGTCTCCCGTGGAGAGGGCGTTCTTGGAGGAATAGATTTTTATCTTATTGCTGCCGTCTATGTCGGACACCCAGAGTTCAGAGTGGGACACCTCAGGCTGAGTTACGTACACGACGCGCTTGCCATCCGGCGAAATCGTTGGCTGCGTCGCCAGGTCGGCCACAATATCAGTCGAGGTTCGTGTGTGCAGGTCGTAAAGCGAGAGGTATCCCGAATCCCTGCCGTTGACGAAGAAAATCCCCTTGCCAGCTGGATCCTTCATCGCAAAATAATCGGGGCCTGGACCGGAAGTCAGCTGAGTATAAGTTCTATTGTCGAGGCTGTATTCCCACAGATTGATTATTCCATTCACTTCGCGATGAAAAAGCAGCGTCTTTCCAGGATCACCCCAATTTATCGATCTCGGGGATCCGGAAAGCTCGCCGATATTCGTGGCTTTACGAGTTGCAAGATTCCACCGGTACAACCGAACGGTGCCCTGGGGATCTTTGTCGTTGGCGCCAATGACCAGAAGGTCGGCCCCGTCGGGAAAAACAAGTTGGCGGAGAAGGGCAACGCCCAACTCCTTGACTCCCAGAATGCTTTTCCCGCCGACCCCATCAACCGGTGATTGAATGAGGTCGTTCGTTTCCGGATTGAAGTAAAAGAGGCTTTTTCCGTCGGGAGAAGGATTGAGGTCGTAACCTTGCAGAAGGCGAGCGGGAGTTCCACCCAGTGTGGGCATCGCCCAGATTTCATCTCTGCCGCCAAGTTCACGCTGATAATAGATTTGCGTTCCATCCGCGGAAAAGCTATCGAGGTCCTTGCTGCCCTCGTCGCTGGTGAGTTGTAGAGGATCGCCTCCAGAAGTGAGCATCAGAAAAATCTGTTCGTAACCTTGAAAATATGAGGTGAAGGCCACCGTGTGTCCATCCGGAGAAAGAATGGCCCGCGAGATCGGTTTGTGCCAATGGCTGATCTGAATGATCTTTGCCGGGACAGTCGACCCATGACTGCCGACGAGATGAAAGATTCCGTAACCGGCGAATACCATAACGAGTAAAACCGCAGCGATTATGCCTGCCACTTTGCCCTTGTTGCGCGAGGCTGTCTCCGCTAGGACGGAGCCACTTGAACGTTGGAACCCCGAATGTTGAGTGCCCGACCGACCTGAAGGCGATGCAACCGCAGGCGTTCCGGAGGGCGGAGACTGCATCGCGGGGTGCTCGGAAATCTGCGGTTCAATCCGTTCCGACGACGATACCGGGCTGGCGGCGCGGGGGCTCGTGCCGGAGCCCGCGTCCCGCCTCAAGCGCTTCAGATCGCTGTATATGTCGGCGGCGTGCTGGTACCGGAGGTCGCGATCTTTTTCGAGCGCCTTACCGATGATGCGTTCCAGTTCCGCCGGCACTTCTGGGTTGAGCCGAACCGGTGGCAGCACCGCTCGGCTGAGGATGGCTTCGAAGATAACGCCGGTAGTATCCCCGCGAAACGGAAGCGCGCCCGTGCACATCTCGTACAGCACCGCACCAAATGAGAAAAGATCGCTGCGGGCATCCAGATCTTTCCCCCGCACCTGCTCCGGTGACATGTATGCGACCGTTCCCAGCGCCATCCCTGGACTGGTGAGGTGCTCTTCCTCCACCGTTAAGGTTGCGGTATTTTCCGATCCGCTCTCAAGGGACGTGGGTTTAACTTTGGCCAATCCGAAGTCGAGAATCTTGGCATGGCCGCGCTTAGTGATGAAGATATTCGCCGGTTTGATATCGCGATGTACGATTCCGGCAGAGTGCGCTGCATCGAGGGCGTCGGCGATCTCGATTGCGATCGACAGGACCGTTTCGGTCTCCATCGCTTTCGCTCCAATGCGATGCTTCAACGTCAGGCCATCGAGGAATTCCATGACGATGAAGGGCCGATGATCCTGCTGGCCGATTTCATAAATAGTACATATGTTGGGATGGTTCAAAGCGGAAGCTGCCTGCGCCTCGCGCTGAAAGCGGGCCAGGACTTGCGGATCTTTGACAACGTCGTCTGGAAGAAACTTAAGCGCGACAAACCGGTGCAGCGTAATGTCTTCGGCCTTATACACCACGCCCATGCCGCCGCCACCGAGTTTTTCGAGAATGCGATAGTGTGAGACAGTTTGGCCGATCATTGTTGGCCGCCCGGTTTCGAATGGCTTCATCTTACGAACGACGCATCCTCTCGTCAACGAACCGTCGATCGTAGTCACGACTCTTGGGGGAGGGGTGACGGTGAAAGTGGCGAAAGAAGTCCCGATGCGTGACCTGAGCGAGTCGCCGGGGTCAATGAGCGCTATGGCTGGAAAGTCACTTCCCGGCCTTAAGCTTCTCGGTCTTCGCCGCTTCATGCCATGACCATTTACGCCTCATCCGGGAAATCAGCCGCTTGTGGAGAGGAGCGACAGGAAGACGGTAAACATGTCCAACGGCATCGTATGTTTCCCAAGACTCAATGTCGGAACACTCTAATTCCGATTGGTCGAATAGTGCCATCAGGTGCTTACCTTCAGTTAATTCGCGAGGAACTGGCGGGTTGCAGGTTGAGGCGATGAAACCTTTCCCTGGGTAGAGTTTGTACCCGCCAACGTTCACGATTGTGACGGGTCTTCGACCGGCATTTGCCACGGTGGCCACGGTGAACGTTATTCCGTTAGCCGCTGGGTCGCCTATCATCTCCATGTTTCGTTGGACGGAGATATTCACTTTCCGGCGATCACGAAAGAAGTTCATGATCTGCACAGCTCCGGTGATCGTTGCGACTATCGCAGCGTACAGAGCTACCACGCTACCGGAAATGTTGATGTGGAAGGTTGGCGCTGCCATGTCGTTTGTGATTGTACGCAAAACACTTCGGCCTTACCTTTACTCCCAAGGCTCATCGGCGCACTTGAACCCTTTTTGCAGACCACCCCGAAGGATCATCGCGGCACTGATGTAATAGTCGTGATCTCCTTTTTCGGGTACGTCCTTAAGCAGAATCTCTAGCTGATTTTCAAGATCCGTCTTCTCGGCCTTGGTGATCAGCAAGTGGCTTACATGGCCTTGAGAATCGGCCTTCATGTCGAGCAAACTCGTGAATACCGCGGGCGCAGCCTCAAACATCACTTTTCGAGCATCGTCCAGCTCAGCGCGGATCTCGGGCATCTTAGCTGCCAACGCTTCATAGTCCACACCTGGCTTCGGTACGACGGCCATAAACTTGCCACTGATGTCGATCAGCCTCTGGTGCAACTCGATCTGCTTTTGGTAGGAACCGATTAGGTCCGGTATCAAAAAGTCAAGCGGGTCCTTTAGGGACATGTCCTTGAGTATTCTGATCTGAGAACGCAGCTCTAGCTGTGTGGACTTGCTGTAGTAGATGGCGGCTGAGAACTGTTCATTTGGCGTCTTAGCCTCGCTCAGCTCCTTTTCACTATTTGCCTTCAGACTCTCGTCTTCGATGAGCTCCCGCACGAATTGCGTTACGAATTGCACATGAGGAGTCTCTGGTTTCGGAGTGGAGACATGGGGAGGTTTGGTCTGCCCTACAGCCATCCCCACTAAGAGTAGGAGGATTGCTATCGCTCTCTTGTTCACTGATCTCCTCTTTGGGGGAAGGAGCTAGAACGAATCTTGCGAATCGTCCGATTATAGCTTTTTGGGTGAAAATGGCGTGATCCTTCAGTTGGAGCTGTGAGCATTACCCAGGTTTCGAGAAATTCACTGAACCTGCTTTGTGCCCGGCAGAACTGCCAGCCGGTTTTCTTGCTGCTGAGCAGCGATACGCGCTTCGCGCAATTGCATCGCCTCTCGAATGTCCGACTCGGATTGAATGTTATAGCGCTGCAACATGCTTGCGGTTTTGTGCCCGCTGATCTTGCGCGCAGTGCTCTCGTGCACCCCGCTCCTCAACATTTCGCGGACTGCCGTGCGCCGCAGATCGTGGAACAGCCGATGCTCGAGACCGGCCAGCTTACAGGCCGTGGCCCAAGACTTCCTGAAGTCTCCAATCGGTTCGCCCTTACAATGGAAGATGTAGATGGCGGGCACTTCTGCCGTCGTGGTCTTCACCATGCGCGCCGCCTTGCGCCGATCCATCAGTTCGGCGAGTTCGCCGGTTTCAAAGGTGACGATCCGGGATTCTCCGTTTTTGGAGTTCTCCGCACGCGCGTGGGTCACACGGAAATCCAGATCCGACTATAGGGACTAGCCAAGGGAAGTCCGCCTGTCGCGAAGTTCCCGCACTGTTGCCATTCAGGGGCGTTGACGGGTAAACCGAAAGTAGTGCGATGTAGTGCCTTAAGTTAATGCCTATCGAGGACGCCCCCACCGATGCGTCTCTCTGATTTTCCACAGCCAGCGACAGAAAAAAGCCAATTCCTTGTGACATGTGACCTTGACTGAGGATATAGACAGCGCACAATGGCATCGTGCGCTGTCGCATCGCAGACTGTTCGGAAGACATGCAGCCGGTTCCCGGGCTTCCGACGCAACGCCATCGCGGCAAGTTCTTTCGTTTTAAGATTTTGCGAGTAACTCCTTATTTCACAATATTTTGCGATCCACCAAGTGGGATGCCGATTAACGAAGTCATTTGCATTCAGTCAGTTACGGTGATCGCGAAATTTTGGAGTCACATGGACAGAGCAGTTAAGTTGTTTGATTACAAGATTTTGCGTGCAACTCCTTATTTCACAATATTTTGCAGACGAAAGTGTAGACTGGAGTCGGCTAACCCGTTTGGATCCAATATTTTGGCCTTCCCGATCTAAAAATGAACGATATCGACAAAACGATTTTTTCCCGCCGCCTATTTATCGCCGCGAATGGAAAGGACTCATGTCAAAACCACTCATGTTAAAAGCGCTTATCTCGAAATCCGTTCTTGCCGGCATACTCCTGCTGCCCATTCTCGTTCACGCTCAAACCATCACTTGGGCGAACCACACCTGGAAGGTCACCAGCGGAGGCATGGCTGGCGTAGCGCCCGGGAATCCGGCCAACGTCACCATCGACGCCAAAGGATATTTGCATCTCCGCATCGTCCATCGCAAAGGGAAGTGGACGGCCGCCGAGGTCTTCACTACCGACGACTTCAGCTTCGGGACTTATCAATGGGTGGTCGAAGGCAACGTCTACGACATGGATCCCACAACCGTGCTCGGGCTGTTCCCCTACGGACCGACCCATCACTTTGGCGGCGATGCAGAGAACGAAATCGACATCGAGTTCTCGCAGTGGAATAAGACCTGTCACGGCTGCAATGCCGATTTCACCGTTTATCCTTCCACCGGAAACCGTAAGCCCAAAGGCGACTCCGCCTGGGAAGACAATTTCCACGTTACTGGTGGAACGGTCACCACGGCGAGAATGCAGTGGTTCTCCGACCATATCGTCTTTACGCTAATGGATGGTGCTCAACCGGTGGGAACGACTGCCAATGTGATCAAGACCGAAACCTACTCGTCCGACGCAACCAACATTCCGCAGGTCGCGATTCCCGTCGGCATCAATTTTTGGTGTTTCAAGCAGACTCCCGCGAAGGATCAGTCCGTGATCATTCGCGACTTTCAGTTTGTGCCGCAGTGAGCGAAGCACCCAGGCAGATGGGCACGAGCGGTTGCAGCTACGGCTTGATCCAGCCCACCGTCGTTTCATGTGCGCCGCATCTTAGGCAAGTGTTTATGTCAAGATTCCAATCGAAGACGGCCCGTCCTCCGCAGCAGCCGCATCTGCCGCGCCGGCCACTTTTGCCTCGAGGAAGCTCTAACTTTGATTTCGGAGAATCGCCAGAGGAAGGATCCGAACGTTTGGGACTGCGCGACCATAAGCGGCGAAGGCCCACAACGGTCCTTTCGTTTTTGAGAGTTTTGAAGGGCGCAGAATTCGGACGGCGCCCAATGTACTCCCGCTGCCGCTGTGCGTATTGGAAATCGATCAGGTTTTCATGACGAAGGTAACCATGAGCGGTGAAGCTGGGTCGCGGTCACGCCAACAGATCCATTTGTGCGCTGCTGTTTTCGCCATCTTCCGCAGGATCGGCGAACTTCCGCAGCTCCGGATACTTCCGGATGAGCGTGGGCGGCGCAGCCACGCGTTTGCCGCTGATCATCGACTTCAATTCGATCGCGTTCACTCCGGCTTTGCTCTCGAAATGATTGTTGGTGATCACGTAGGTGGTCTGCGCCTTGTGCGCCACGTTCTCGATGCGCTCTTTCCAGCCTTCCAGTTCGCGTTCTTTGTAGAGGTAGTTGTAGCGGTCGTTGCGATTATCGGAGTCGAACCACTGATCGTAGTTGCGTCCATGCAGGCGCACGTAGGCGATCGGGGCGGTCACGTGTTCCGTCGGAGCAAGCGATTTACCCATTACCGGCTGATCGATATTGCAGAAGGCAACGCTCTGGCGCGCGAACTCGGCAAGCGTCTCTGCATTGTCCCAGCTCGAATCCCGCACCTCGACCACTCGCGGATACTCGATGAACTGCCGCAGCAACCGCTCCAGGTACTCGCGATTCAGCGACGTGTTCTTGAACGAAACTGGAAACTGTATCAGCAGCGCTCCCAGCTTGCCTTCGTTCGCCAGGGAATCGAGGCCTTCTCGAGTCTTGACCTCATCTTCGTCCGTTGGACGAATCGTCGCCGCGGATGTCGGTTCCATCACCGCGATCGGCGAGTGCGTGAACGCTTTATAAAGCTTGGCGGTAAACAAAAACTTCGGATTGATGGCCGCCACTCTCTTCGACCAGAGTTTCCCCAACTCGGGCTTCAGCGGTCCGTAGAACGACGTATTGATCTCGGCGGTATCGAAAAAGCGTGCCAAATATTCCAGCGGATGCACCTTCCGTCTCTGCATTCCGGGCGGATAGAAAATGCCTTCCCAATCTTTATAAGACCAGCCGGCGGTCCCGATGCGGATCGATGTTGTGCCAGAAGGTTCTCTGTCGCCAACGTCTGATGAATCGACAGGGGACGGACGATCTGAATCGGCAGGTTCCATCGGCAAAGGCAGGCAGCGCCAACCGGAAGCGTAGCACAGGAAGACGTGACGAAAGGAACCTTGTTACCGATTACAGGGATGTGAAAGATTCTTCGGATATGCGCAAAAAGCTATTCCTGGTGCTGCTGCTGTGCATGACGGTGCTACCGCTCGCTGTTTGCGCCGCTCAGGAAGCACCGGACGCCACCGACATTCGATCACTTGAAATCAAACTTCTCGACTACTACAAGCACCATCAGGTCGAAGTCTTCGCCTCCATTCTGGATGATGATTTCGTCATCACGTTCGAAGACGGAAGCACATACAGCAAAACCGGATATCTCGCGTACAGCAGCAGTTCGTCGACGCGCGTAGAAGTCGTCGAAATTCCCGAAATGCGCATCCGGATGCACGGCGACACCGCGGTCGTCACCGGTGTTTATCACGAAAAAGGCGTGGACAGTCAGAAAGCCTACGATTATCACGACCGCTTCACCGACGTATGGATGAAGAAATCAGGCAAGTGGCACCTGATCGCCGCCCACTATTCGGTCCCAAGCAAGTGATGCTCGGCGTCCCTGCTCGAACATTCAAATTGCGGATAAGTTACAAGCGGGCACTAGCGTATTCGTTCGTCGTAACCCATAGTGATACGATTTCCGGATGGAGCGAGTCATCACTGCGGAAAAATCTGGCAAGCCGGGTGGGTTCAAAGGACGCACTGTTCTCTCTTTGGAGAGCCGCCGATCCAGCGAGATCGCGACTCTGATCGAAAGCTGTGGCGGACATGCTTTAGTTGCGCCGGCAACACGCGAAGTCCCTGCCGGCAAGAGTGATGATGTCTCTCGATTCGCAACTGCTCTGCTCGAAGGCAAAATCCAACTTGTCATCTTCCTGACCGGCGTTGGAACACGCGCATTAGCCCGTGCAGTCGAGCCTTTCTGCGCACGCGAGCAGTTTATTTCCTCGCTGAGCAAAGTTCCGCTGGTAGCTCGAGGTCCGAAGCCCGCCGCCGCGCTGAGAGAACTGGGTGTGCCGATTGCGTGGAACGTGCCTGAGCCGAATACATGGCGGGAGATCCTCAAGGTTCTCGACGATAACAAAGTTCCGCTGCAGGGCCGGCTTGTTGCAGTTCAGGAGTATGGAATACCGAGCAAGGATTTGCTCGACGGGTTAGCGCAGCGGGGCGCACAGGTAATGACGGTCCATACTTACGACTGGGCTCTGCCCGAGGACGTCAAACCTCTGAAAGATGCGATTCGGGCGGTGCTCGACGGCCGCGTTGACATTGCCTTGTTCACGGCAGCGGTCCAGGTGCATCACTTACTGCAAGTCGCAGACGGAGATAGGAGCGAAAGACTCCCTGATTGCAGCCCTGCGGAAGATGAAGATCGCATCCATTGGTCCAGTCACTTCAGAAGGGCTCGCGGAGTACGGGCTCACACCGAGTCTGGAGCCAAGTCATCCGAAAATGGGCTATCTGGTGCGCGAGGCCGCGGAGTTGCCCTAGAGCAGGATTCCTTATACGAGTTGCGGCCGTTCATTCACCACGTTGAACGCGCGTTCCAGCGCGATGCCCACTGTTCCAATCGTTCCTTCATCGAACAGGCGGCCGATCAACGTGACCCCGTGCGGTACACGCCGTGGCGGATTGAATGTCGGCAAAGGATGTTCCGGATCAGGCGCCCAGTCACTGCGCGCCTTTGATACCTCAACAAATCCAGCACGCAGTGTGAGCGAAGGATGTCCAGTGAAGTTGGTGATGACCAGCATCTCGTCACGTAGAGAAGGCACGAGTAGAAGATCTACTTGGGAAAAGATGCGAGCCATTTCTTGCGCAACTTTGCGGCGCATGCGGTCGGCCTGCACGAAGTCGACGGCTGATAGAAATCGCGCCTGGCGGAAAAGATTGGGCCACGCGTCGGGAACCTGTTCTTTCAATTCGCGCAGGCCGCCGCTCAACGTGAGCTCTTCGAACGCGGCGGCGCCTTCGGCGAAGAGGATGAGGTTGAGCGAATCGTAGGGCCAGTTCGGCAACGACACTTCGACTGGGACCATGCCAAGTTTCTTGACGGTTTCGAGCGCGGCGCGATCGATGTCGGTTGCGGGGCGCTCGTTCATCCAGGCACGGAAGTAGCCGACGCGCAGACCGTGCACGCTGGCATTTGCGTCGAAGTCGAGATGGCTGGGAACACTGGCCGTGTCTCCGGGGTCTTGTCCCGAGATCGCGTGCAGCACGAATAGCGCGTCTTCCACGGCGCGAGTCATCGGCCCGAGTTTGTCGAGGGACCAGCAGAGCGTCATCGCTCCAGTGCGCGGCACGCGGCCGTACGTCGGACGAAGTCCGGTGACTCCGCAGCGCATGGAGGGACTGACGATGCTCCCCCCGGTTTCGCTTCCAATAGAAAATCCGACAAGTCCCGCGGCGGTTGCTGAGCCCGGCCCGGCGCTCGATCCTGAAGCGCCTTCTTCGGGCAGCCACGGGTTCATCGTCTGCCCGCCAAACCAAATGTCGTTGAGCGCGAGCGCGCCCATGCTGAGCTTCGCAACCAGCACCGCTCCGGCGGCGTGCAGCTTCTTTACGACAGCAGCATCGTCTTTCGGGATTCGATTCCGATAAGGCTCGGCGCCGTAAGTTGTGGGAATGCCGGCGGTGTCGAGCAGGTCTTTGCCTCCCCAGGGAATACCGTGCAGCGGGCCGCGATACTTTCCCTGAGCGATTTCTTCGTCGGACTGTTTCGCTTGCTGTAATGCCAAGTCGCGCGTGATGGTGATGGCGCAGCGCAGCTTAGGATTGAAATGCTCGAGCCTCTCGAGATAAATACGCGTGAGGCGCTCGGACGTGAGTTGGCGGCTTTCCACCCAGCGGGAAAGTTGCGTGACCGGAGCGAACGCAATGTCCTCATCATGTTGCGGCAGGGCAGTGCTGGGGTTACTTCTCACGAAGCGATCCTGCTGGGCGACTGACTTCAAGCCGGGAAGCATCGGGTCCCAGACGGTCGCGGGCGCCAACGTATCTTCCAGTGCGAGCTTCCGCGGACCGGTGCGCCGTTCATAGACAGAGGCGAGCGTCTTGCGCCAACTGGCCGCAGCCATGGCGCGTTCGGACTCAGTCAGAGGGAATTGAACCAACTTCTCGGCTTCGGCGAAGGTCTTCGTTGAGACTTCAGGTCCGAAGGCCGCTCCGGCACCGTAAGCCGTGGGTGCTCCCGGCGGCAATTGAGTTTGATTCTGCGCGCGCAGGCGCGAGAGGGCGGTGGTGCTGAGAATTCCGAGCGAAGTGATGGTAAGAAATTCCCGACGCGACTTCGGCATAATTTTTTCCCAGTGATCGAATCGTCGAACGACCGACCTAGGCCACGCTCGGCCGCAACTCTACTTTCTTTGTGGTGATCGTCACGCGCACTGCCGGCAGTACAGGCCGCGGATAGGGCTTGCAATAAGCCTCAACCGTGATCGTTCCCGGTGTCCGAGTCGATTGCACAATCACCTGCGCCAGGCCATTGAACAGGCTGCGCTCCGGCTCCTTGTCTGATTCCTGACAATTGGGGTCGCCGTTGCCCACGCCGATCAGTGCGCCTTCACCGGTTACTTTGAAACTGATTTTGTTATGCGCTGTAGGAATCGCGCGACCTTCTTTGTCGAGCACCTCGACCGTGAGCACGGAGACATCCTGACCGTCGGCATTGATCTCCGTGCGATCCGCAGTCAGGCGGATCGCGACCGGATCTCCTGTGGTCTCCCGCTTCTCGGTGAGAATGACTTTGCCGTTTTTCATACCTCGCGCCTCGAGCACACCCGGCTCGTACTTTACCTTCCACTCAAGATGTGTGAGGGCCTCGACTTTCTGAGAGCCCTGGCTCGTGCCGTTCAGAAAAAGTTCCACGGAATCGCAGTTCGAATGCACCCAGACGGAGATCGGCTCGCCGTTGCGCTGGTCCCAATTCCAGTGCGGAAGCAGGTGCAGCACCGGTTCCGATCCCCACCAGGATTTGTAGTAATAGAAATTATCTTTGGGAAATCCGCAGGTATCGACGATGCCGAATTGAGAGCTGATCGAAGGCCAGCCGTACGGCGTAGGTTCACCGCGGTAATCGAAGCCGGTCCAGGCGAAACCTCCGGCAAGCCATTCGCGTGCAGCATAGAATTTCCACCACTCCTCCGCAAGCTGCGACCAGTCAGTATGGTTCAGATCGTAGGCGCTAACCCAGTTACGCAGCTTGTCGGTCGAGTAGATTCCGCGCGTGCTGACCGTGCTCGCCGTCTCCGACCCGACGCTCGGAGTTTTTGGGTGAGCCTTATGCCACTCGTCGTGCACTTTCAGGTTGTAATTGAATCCCATCACGTCGAGTTGTTCAGGGAAATGTGTTTCAAACGAGGCATTCACTGCGGCTGTACACAGGCGCGTGGGATCAAGCTCGTGACCCCGGGCAATCATGTCGTCGATGACGCGGACGCCCTGCGGCTGCGGCATCATGATCCACTCTTCGTTCCCCATGGACCACAGAATGATCGATGGCGAATTGCGGTAGCGCTTGATCATGGTTTCCAATTGCGCCATACCCTCTGGATTGGAACTCATCAGACGCGTCTCGCACATCATCATCATGCCCATACGGTCACAGGCTTCGACCCACTCAGGCGTTGGCATGTTGTGGGAAGTGCGAACGGCGTTTCCGCCCATGTCTTTCAGCACCGCGATGCGATAGGCCTGCAGACGGTCGGGAAGCGCGGCGCCCACTCCGGCGTGGTCCTGATGGTTGCAGGTGCCCTTGATCTCAACGCGCTTACCGTTGAGGAAGAAACCTTTGTCCGCATCCCACTTAAGGTCGCGCACTCCGAAAGTAATGCGCTCCGCATCGCGCGTCTTTCCGGCAGATTCGACAGTCGCAACCGCCGAATAGAGATTCGGAGTTTCCGGCGACCAGAGTACCGGGTTCGACAGGTTCGAGCTCGCTGTGAATGTGGCTGAGCTGTCGGGAGCGATGGACTGCGGAGCTGAGTCGGCACTAGCAACAACTTTGCCGGACGCATCGAAGATCTGCCAGCGCACACGGCAGTTGTCGGCCTGCTTGCCTTGGTTGTCCACGATCGTGGCGAGATTCAAAGCAGCGGTGCTGCCCTTGATAGTCGGCCGCACGTAGCTCTCCCAGCGCGCGAGGTGGAGGTTGTCGGTTTTTGTCAGCCACACATGTCGATAGATTCCCGCGCCTTCGTAGAACCAGCCATCGCCGAAGCTGACGTCCATGCGGACGACGAGATAGTTCTTACCGCCGAAATTGGCGAAGTCGGTCAGGTCAAAGCAGAACGGAGCGTATCCGTTGTCGTTGCGGCCGATGAAATATCCATTGAGAAACACCAGCGCGCTGCGGAAGGCGCCGTCGAACTCGACATTAATGCGGCGTCCCTCATCCTCTTTCGGTATGTCGAAGGTTCGGCGATACCAACCGATGCTGGTCTCGGGATAGCGTCGCCCAAGCGGCTTGTAGCCGTGGCTGTTCTGTTCCTCGTCCCAGACGAAAGGCAACTCGACAGCCCAGTCGTGCGGCAGGTCGAGTGCGCGCCACTTCGAGTCATCGAACTTTCCAGTCGCGAATTCAAAGTCACCGCTCTTGGCGAAGTCTCCCTGGCCCATGCCGAACCCAAGATCGCGCCGCGGATCGGAGCCGTTTCCCTGAAAGAATTTCCATCCGAAATCGAAGAGAAGCCGCTCGCGCGGAGCGACAGCTGTCGACGTTTCTGGAGATCCGAAAGAATAGCCACCCAGCAGTGCATGCGCGCGCGTGGCAGGGCCAATCACCAGTGTCGATGCGGAAACAGCCAATCCAGAACGGAGAAGATCACGACGGGTAAGAGATGACATTCCTGCGCCTCGCAGAAGTGATATGAGTGCAACCGGGGCACGGCCGGAGTTCGCTGCAAGGCTTTGCCCGCGGAACCGAGCATTATAAGCGCGAACGCCTTGACGGCTTTTCACTTGTGCAGTTCGACGGACAGCAGGCGCGGAGTTTGAGACTTATCCGCGGACTCCTGATACTCGATCTTCGCCGGCCTCCCCGAAAGTTGGCTGCAGGGGTTGAGGTCACCCTTTGGTTGAAAGCCGAGAGTGCTGAATTCAATTCTGTAATAATTATCGGAGTGCAAATTCACGATTTGCGCCATCGTCTTCACGGCCAGGTCTAGGTTGGAGGCATCACAATGCACATCCTGAATCACGCCCGTGACGAATTGATGAGGACCGGCTGGCGACGAAATCTCGATGCGCAAGGCGCGGCGGACTGGGCATGTCAGCCGAACTGCTCGAACTTGCCGCCTCGTCTTCTGACAGTTGGTCTTCTTCGCTGGGGCGCCGTTGTTTTTCGGAGGCTGCGGCCTGGGCGTTGGAGAATTCCTCTGCGTGAATGAGTGCCTGCGTTACAAACTCATTCTCCTGCGGAGTCTTCGCTAACTTCGCCGCGTTACGCAATACTTCTGCCGCATTCTTGCCTTGTCCCAGTTGCATGAGGATGAGGGCGACATTGACGCGGTAGCCCACGTTGCCAGGCTCTAAACTAACCGCAGTCAATCCCATCATGTGCGCCTCATCGAGATTGCGTTGCTGACGGCCAAGGAGTACAGCCAGCCGATCGAACGATGGCGCGAAAGACGGATTGAGCTTGATGGCCTGTCGTAGGCTGTTTTCGACCTGCGCGCTGGCAGAGGCGTCAAGAGAATCTTGCATGGACATCACAGCAAAATAGTAGTGCGCGAGATAACTTTGAGAGTCGAGCCCAACCGCCTCTGCGTACCATTTTTTCGCTTCTTCTCGATGGCCTTGCTGAAATTCGAGAAATCCCATAGTTTCGTGCGCCGACACATTCTTGGGATCTTCCTGCAGAACATAATCCAGGAGGGTGCGAGCGTCTTGCGTTCGCCGGTTGTACGCGAGGAAATCGGCGCGCAGAGCATCGGTCTGCGGCGCAGTTAGCGGCTCGATCTTGAAAGTGGACGAATCCACATCGGTTGAAACCTTCTTCTTGAAAAAGCTATAAGCGAGCCGTTGAACGTAGCCGTCCAGTTCTGCCTGTAACTTCTTCAAGTCTCCGAACGCAGTTGCTGCAGCGGTAAGAGGGTCGGTGCCATTGGAGAGCAAGTCGCCGTACTGCTGTAGTCGGTGCGCTTTGTCGTTGTAGTCCTGCACCATGAGATAGTGGGTGAGCGCCCACGACTCAGCGTAGAAGATAGATCCCTTATTCTCCTCGTGGTAGTAGGGCGACTTGAAGTCTACGGCGAACAGCGTGGGCAAGGGCAGCAGCCTGTTCTGACGCAGAAACCGGATATCCTCAACACTGGGTTGTCCCAGCCTGGCATCACTCTCATCGATGTCGGTGTTCTGGTAGAACTCGGCGAGTCCCTCATTCAGCCAGAGCGGCATCCACTCCGCTTTCGACAAAAGCAAGTGCGTGTATTCGTGGTAGATGACCGAGTAAGGATGCTCGCCCTCGGCCTCAAGACGCATGAGGACGTAGTTCTTGTCGGGGCCGCGCAGAAATAGGCCGCCGAGTCTCAGCGAACCCTTCGCAAGATATTCCTGTGGCTCCAAAGCACGGAAGTCCTTGTCGTCTTTCACGGCCAAAACGATGATCGGCGAACTCGGATCAATCTGCAGCTTCGGAAATAGCGCGTGAAACAGCGCACGCATGCGCTCGAATTGATCGGCAATCTTGCGCGCCTGCTTTTCGTTCGAACTGGTAGCGATCGCAAAATGTGGACTGCGTATTTCGATCCAGTTCTCTGGTTTGTCCTTAGCGGCGGTGAGTGTAGACGCAAGAAGCAGGAACAAAAAAAGTTTCTTCAACATAAGCGGAGTCTGCGCGGGTGGGGAGCCCCGCTGAATTGGGACGACGCATTATAAAGCCTGATTGACCGCCTAGCACGTATTTCCCATCACTGTCGCAACTTCCGGAACGCCCAGCATTTGCGCATGGGTCGGTATGAACAGGGGGCTGCTTCCCACATGGTGGGCACGATAAAACTGCGTTTTACCGCTGCGGTTGTGAGGGCGGGTCTGCCTGCGGGGGATCGTTCTGGGGCGAATCCTTGACTTCGCCCATGCCAACGATCTTGGTCGAGGTGCGGAATTTCCGGTAATCGGAGTAGGCCTGTTCCCCGTCGAGGTTATAGCCCTTCAGCAGTGCGACTCGCATATTCAACTTGAAGTCGATCTGCTTCGGAAGCCAGACTTCGCCATTGATGCGCGTTTGTTCGAAGATGACGCGCGTCCCTTTATGAATTCGCGCCAGAAACAGGCCAATAGACACCGTGTCGAGCGTCTCCACATCCATTTTCGATAACTGCAGATCACTTTTGTCGATCCAGACGCGTCCGTGGAACTTGGAGAGGAACTTGGCCTCCTTCATGTGCGGCTCGAATCCGGGACGCGGCTCGCCATCGACAACCCAGGCCTCGCGGCCGTCCACCATTTCGGTGCCAACCAATTTGAAGTTGTAGGCGTCGGCAACTTCTTTCACGAATTTGCGATTATCCTCGCGCTCTTTCTCTTCTTTCGCTTCCCGCTTTTTGCGCTCTTCGTCGGACTCATTCTTCCGCTTGTCGATTATCTTCTGAATCTTTTCGTCTTCCTTTGCGGCTTCTTTGGCGTCGAGCGGCTTGTCGTCTTTCTTGATCAGCCGCTGTACCTGCTCGCCATCGATCTCGAGAATCTCGTAGGTCTTGATTTCTGTGGATTTCAACTGACCTTTGCCATCGAGATTCTTTTGCACTTCACGCATGATGTAGGTGTAGTCCCGCTGGCGCTTGTCGTTTTCGAGATCTTTATCAGCTACGACGCGAAACAGTTCTTGCATTTGTTCCTGGGAAAGTTTGCCGTCGGGTCCCGGAGCGAGATTTGGAGTGGCGGAAGGCCTTCGGCACTTCCATCGAGGAGGAGTCCGGATTTTGCTGCGGAGAAGCGAGTGCTTTCAGACGCGGGGTTTGACGGCACCGCTGCGGGCGCTTCCTGCTGCGTTGCCGCGGGGGCTCTGCTGCGCAATGGCAGACCAGCTGGCGAGCACACTGAGAGTGAGGGCTAGAAGTCGAACGCCCATATAGCATCCTAACCCTATTAAAGACGACAGGACTCGCGGGAAATTTCAGGGATCGGCAAATTTTATTGGCGAGCGGCGGCAAGCCCACGGGATGAAATCCTCGTGCCGCATTGATCTCTACGGGCGGCTGGAATCCCGTTCGACGGCGAGTTGACGGCAAGCGCGGCCGATCACATCCTGGGCTGAACTGACTTCCACGAATTGAAAGCCGTAGCGGAAGGCACTGCGTTGGCGGACGAGTGCATGGACTTCTACCTCTCCCGTGGGCAGTGAGAATTCCAGGCGAACCACTTCTCCCACAGGCACTTCGACGCGCAGCATGGCGGAAACGCCAGACTCACTGATATCCACGGTATGACCACGCACTACCGAGGAATTACGCGGATAGACGCAGATATCTTTCTCTAGCGTATACCGAGGATGGCGACGTGCTTCCACAAAGGCCTGAAGTGCATCTGCTTCAAACTGCTCCCCAAGTTCCATGCGACACCTTCCGGGTCGTTCTCGGCCACAGGGCTCGCTATGCGAACGTCCGAGGACTGGAAAGCAAGCGGACTGGCCTATATTCATAATCGGCAAAGGCCGACAGAACTTGAGGCGCCGCTAATCCCTTGTTCTGTACGCTTTTCCCAGGCATTCCGCCTGGAAGAGCCGTTCGTCTATGCGATGCAACCGCTTTTCCTGCTTCTTCGTCAGCAGGGAATAATGCTTGATATCGAATAGATGATAGACGATAAACCAAACCGGTTTGTCGGTTGTCATCCAATTCTGCGAGTCAAAGCGCTTCAGGTTGACCGGCCCCGAGTAGCGGCGCAGGGTGCGCTCACGCCGGAGGTTGAAATAGGCATTGAAATAGCTGAGTGCCAGTTCGCGCAGATTGCGATAGATGGGCTCGCGCCACCGGCATCCGGAATAGTTTGACTTGGCGACCGCGCCCCAGCAGCCGTCCTCTTGGAATACGGCGATGACGTGATCGGTATCGTGCTCCGCCTCGAAATCGAGGATTAACGGCGGATATCCGTTAGCCCGCAGCGCGGCCGCGCCAAAGATCGCTCCTTCCAGGCAATGCGACGATTCCTCCGCCAGCACCTTGCGCGGAGACCAGGCGGTATCTTCGAGATGATACGGCATATCGTCGAGAAACTTCTGAATGCCGTAGGGATTCTTCATGGTGCGCAGCTTGCGCAGTTCTTTTGGAGTAAACCCGGAGTTGTCAGTTGTCATGTCTTCGTGGGTCTCAGATCTGCGACAGAAAGACTTTACTCAATTCCTGCGGCGAGTCGACAGTGATATCCGGTGTTTCGACTTCGAGCGTGTGCGGAGCGAATCCGTAGGTCACTGCGACGGTCCACAATCCGGCGTTTTGACCCGTACGAACGTCGACATGTGAATCGCCCACAATGGCCGCCTGTTCAGGCCGCACGCCGGCTTCGGCCACCAGCTTCAACGCACCCTCCGGATCAGGTTTCTTGGTGGCGAAACTGTTGCCGCCGTAAACCTGTGTGAAGTACGGTGCCAACCCCAGCGCATCGATGATCGCGCGCGACGGGTTGACTGGTTTATTGGTGAGTATCGCCATCTTGCGCGGCACGCCGTTATCCGATTTCTGGATCGCCGCAAGCGCCTCGCGAACGCCTTCATAAACCGTGGTGTGATCCAGTTTGTGCTCGCGATAGTAAGAAAGAAAGAACTCGAGCCCTTTGCGGACGAGAGCTTCGTCGACGGCCTCTCCGCCCAGTGCCCGCTGGATAAGGATTGGGGCGCCGTCGCCCACGTAGCTGGCAATGACATCTTCCGGCAGTTCGGGGCGACGGATGTGGCGTAACGCCGCGTTGACCGAGTGCACAAGGTCGAGCCGCGAATCGATGAGGGTTCCGTCGAGATCGAAGATTACGAACTTGATCGAGTGCGGATCAAACGCGCGCCGGGTATGAATCATGAATCTTCAAGAATAAAGCAGGCAGCCGGCATCAGTCAGCACTCATTCGGCGGGTGGCCGCTTTTGCCATCCCTTGCTCGCCAGCCATTCTTGCCACCAGCGCTGATTCTCCTCGTGTGCTTTCTGTTGTTCGGGAGGCAGGTCAGGGCCGGGCTCGGGAATCGGAGGCAGCGGCCCAAGCCCGACCGAAGCGCGCAACTTGTTGACGCTGGCAGGATCTTTCAGCTTCCACGGACGCGCACGCCCATCGCGAGGATCGTCGACCCATTGTGATCCGTACAGTTGGGTACGACCTTCGTACAGGGCGATGCGATCCCCGAGGTACGCAGCGTGCCAGGCAGGGCAACGGCCAGCCGCTGCACATTCCGTTAGCAGGCGCAAAACCTGTCGCTGAAAGTCCGGTTCTCCCACTGCGTGTTGCGCGATGATCCAGGCCGCCTCGGCTCCGTCTTTGTCGGCGATGTCCTCGTCAGGCCAACCATGCTGTGCGATCAATTCACGAAGCCGCGCAGCATTCTTGAGGTGAACGGCTTCCATGCGTGGAACGTACGCTCCGCCAAGTTGGCCCGAGTCTATCAATTGCTCGCGGACGTTGAGGTCTTCCGCACGCATGGCGACTAATTCTTCACGAAGACTCTCATTGATCACGTTTTCATTCTACTGGCGGAATACGGTTTTCAGGCCCCCTAGGGCGTTGGGACCCGTGCGAAATCCGGCAGAAAAACCGATCCCCGGCGACTGCGGCCGCCGGGGTGGTGAGCACGTTCTTGTCTTTCGGCCAGAAATGTGCCCGTGGAAGGGGAATGTAGACGCGCCGGGTTATTTTGCCTACGAAGCGGGTCACACAGTCGAGTGAATGGGCTCACTCGCGCACGCTATAAATACGGTTAGTGGTCGGACTCGTCTTTGCTTTTCGTACGTCGCCTTCGTAGTGCCTCATTCGAAAATATGCTCTTGTCTCACGCTCAAATCGTCCCGATTGACGGCTCGGTGGCGCTCTAATCCCGCCTTCTCTATACTGACGCAGTCGAAAGGAGGTCTTAGTGAACGACGTCACCGGTCTTGTTGCAGAAATTCGTGCGTTCCGCCCCTTCCTTCCCGCAAAAGAATTCGACAAGAGTCTGCGCTTCTACAAGACGATGGGATTCGAGGCCTATCCGCTAGGTGAGACTCTCGCCGAACTCAGCCTTGGGACTCACGCTTTCCTGCTCCAGGGCTACTACGTTAAGGATGGGCCGAAAACACGGTGATGCATGTCCTGGTCAAAGATCTGGACGCGTGGTGGCGACATATCGATTCACTGGCCCTCGCCCGGCACTTTGGCGTTTCGCCCCCATCGCCGCCCAAGGTCGAGCCATGGGGTCTCACCGTAGCCTACGTATTCGATCCGTCGGGAGTGCTGTGGCACTTTGCGCAGGCGACCCCAAAAAGCCCGAATTCAGACACTCCCTGATTTCAAACTGAAGACACTGCCCCCCACTTTCCTACGCTTTTCCAACCCCGCACGAACATATACAATCCAACAGGTTCATCCTTCGCTAGGCGGAATCGGCGCAGGGCGGTTGGGAATCTAACCATTAGGAAACCGAATCGGAATGGCCACGACAAAAACCGAACCCAAACTGGCCCTGGTGGCCAATGGCAAGCAAAAGTCCAAGCTTTATGAGGGACTTACGCGCGAACAGCTCATCCAAGCCTACCGCCTCATGTATACCTCCCGGCGCATTGATGACCGGGAAATCCTGCTGAAGCGGCAGCAAAAGATCTTCTTTCAGATGTCGGGCGCCGGCCATGAAGCGATCGGCGTGGCTGCCGGTTTGGCGTTGAAATCCGGTTATGACTGGTTTTACCCGTATTATCGCGACCGCGCCTTGTGCTTGGCTCTGGGCGTGGAACCCTACCAGATGTTTCTGCAGGGCGTGGGAGCGGCGGACGATCCCAGTTCCGGCGGACGGCAGATGCCCTCGCACTGGAGCTATCCGTCGTTGCACATCGTGACTCAGTCGTCACCGACCGGATCGCAGATTCTGCAGGCCGTGGGTTGCGCGGAAGCCGGACGTTATTTGTCACGTCATCCGAAGGCGGGCGAAGTTCCGGCCGAAAGCGGCGACTATCGCCAGTTCAAAGAAGTCAGCTTCCAGAACGATGAAGTCACTTACGTTTCGCTCGGCGATGGAACCTCGAGCGAAGGCGAATTCTGGGAAGCCATGAACGCAGCCGCGTTAGGTAAGCTGCCGGTGATTTTCTGCGTGGAAGACAACGGCTACGCGATCTCCGTGCCTGTAGAAGTACAGACTGCCGGGGGCAGCATCTCCCGTCTGGTTTCGGGATTCCCCAACTTCCATTTCGAAGAAGTCGATGGCACGGATCCGGTAGCGAGTTTCGGCGCTTTCCGTCGCGCTGCGAAATACTGTCGCGATGGACTCGGTCCAGCCTTTGTGCATGCGCACGTAATTCGTCCGTACTCGCATTCGTTATCGGATGACGAGCGGCTGTATCGTCCAGACTCAGAGCGCGAGCGTGATGCGCAGCGCGATCCAGTGACGCGCACGCAGATGTATCTGCTGCGTGAAGGAATTCTGGACGATAAGGGAATCAATCAGCTGGAGAAAGAAGTTGAAGCCGAACTGCAGGCCGCGGTCGATCGCGCTCTGGAAGCGCTGCCTCCCGTGCCGGAATCGGTGATGAATTATTTGTATTCGCCGGAGATTGATCCAACATCTTCGGCATTCGAAACTCAGCCCGTGGCGGAAGTCATTTCAGAAGGGAAGAAGCCTGCCGCGAAGACCATGGCGGACCTGATCAATGCCACGCTGCGCGATGAAATGAAGCGCGATGAGCGCATCGTGATCTTCGGCGAAGACGTCGCCGACTGCAGCCGCGAAGAATATTTGAAACAGAAGCTGGTAAAAGGGAAGGGCGGCGTCTTCAAGCTCACTTTCGGCCTGCAGTGTGAGTTCGGCAACGATCGCGTGTTCAATTCGCCGCTCGCAGAGGCCGCCATCGTCGGTCGCGCGACCGGGATGGCGACGCGTGGGCTGAAGCCGGTGGTCGAGATTCAGTTCTTCGACTACATCTGGCCGGCGATGATGCAGATTCGCGACGAACTCAGCACCATCCGGTGGCGCTCGAATAACGGATTCTCGTGCCCGGTCGTGATTCGCGTCGCCATTGGCGGCTATCTGACGGGTGGCGCAATTTATCACTCGCAGTGCGGTGAGAGCATATTCACCCACATCCCTGGACTGCGCGTTGTGTTTCCGTCGAATTCACAGGACGCGGCTGGTCTATTGCGTACGGCCATTCGATGCGATGATCCGGTCCTGTTCCTCGAGCACAAGCGCCTGTACCGCGAGTCTTACGGACGCGCTTCGTATCCCGGGCCGGATTATACGATTCCGTTCGGCAAAGCGAGGATCGTGCAGCCGGGAACAGACCTTACCGTAATCACGTATGGCGCTGTGGTTCCACGTGCGTTGCAAGCCGCGCAGAAATTGGAGCGCGAGCAAGGCGTGAAGGTCGAACTCATCGACCTGCGCAGCCTGAACCCGTTTGACTGGGAGACGATTGCCGCATCCGTCTCCAAGACCAATCGCGCTCTCGTGGCTTACGAAGACACGCTGAGTTGGGGATACGGCGCCGAAATCGCGGCCCGCATCGCCGATCAGCTTTTCGATCAGCTCGATGCCCCGGTGCGGCGCGTAGCTGCGAAGGATACGTTCGTGGCGTACCAGCCGATCCTGGAAGACGCCATTCTGCCTCAGCCAAACGATCTCTATCTCGCCATGAAGGATCTGGCGAGGTACTGAAAATATCAGCCACGGATTTGCACCGATCAACACGGATAAAGCAATTGAATTATCTGTGTTAATTCTAATCCGTGAGCCGATTTTGTTTCTAGACCGGTTGAGGAACTCGCACTTCTTTCGATAACGCAGCCTCGACCTTGCCTTTGCTCCCGAAGATCACGCTGTAGATGCCTCCGCCGAGCGCCCCGCCAATGAGTGGAGCGACCCAGAACAGCCACAACTGTTGCAGAGCCCAGCCTCCGGCAAAAATTGCGGGGCCGGTGCTGCGCGCCGGGTTGACCGACGTGTTCGTGATCGGAATGCAGACCAGGTGAATCAACGTTAAGCAAAGGCCGATGGCGATCGGCGCGAACCCTTTGGGGGCGCGCTCGTCGGTGGCGCCCATGATCACGATCAGGAAGAACGCGGTCAATACAACCTCAGCGACCAATCCGGAGAGCAGTGAGTATCCTCCAGGCGAATTCGCTCCGTAGCCATTGGAGGCGAAACCCGCATGCGGATCGAAGCTGGCGGTTCCGATCGCAATGTAGTAAAGCACGCCCGCGGCCGCAATCGCACCCAACACCTGAGCGATGACATAGGCAGGCAGATCCTTGGCAGGGAACCGCTTGCCGACAACCAGGCCAAGAGTTACTGCCGGATTGAGATGGCCGCCGGAGATATGTCCAACGGCGTAGCACATGGTGAGCACGGTGAGTCCGAAGGCCAGGGCGACGCCGGCGAAGCCGATGCCGACCGCCGGGAAGCCCGCGGCTATTACGGCTGCACCGCATCCGCCAAAAACCAGCCAAAATGTTCCGAAGAATTCCGCTGCTGCACGCTTACTCATGGGCATAGCAACCTCCGTAGATTCTGATTTGGAAAGTCGTTGTATTTCAGCCTGAGTTGAGAGAGGGCCAAAGCGTAGCACAGCCCGCCCCGAATCAGAAGCAAAGGCCAGGGATCAGAGGCCAGGGACTAGGGGCCAGTGATCAGTGGCCAGTGGCCAGTCGTCGGCTGCTGGGTAGGTTTACTGATCGTCTCTTCCAGTTTTGGCTCGATCCAGCAATGTCTCAACCCTGGCCACGAAACGGTGATCACTGATCACCGATCACTGGCCACTGACCCCTGACCCCTAGCCCCCTGACCCTGCCCCCTGACCCCTGACCCCTGACCCTGACCCTGACCCCTGACCCCTGACCCCTGACCCCTGCCCCCTGACCCCTGACCCCTGACCCCTGACCCCTGCCCCCTGACCTCTGACCCCTGCTTCCAGTTACGATCGCTTTCTCCGCAACCGGATCCTGATTGTCCGTTCTGTCGAGGAATGCTAGGCTGCGAAGAAGTGGGTTCGACCGTCGCCAATCCGTTGAAATCGGGCATTTCTATGCCGGGCCGCCTGGCCGAGTGGCTGCAGTCCAGCACGGCCGAAGTCTGGCTCAAATTCTTATTGGCGTTGGTGGGGCTTGGCCTGGCTTTTACCGCCGCCTTGTTCTCCACTATCTCGCGGGACGCCGGAAACGTGTGGGCCACGGTGATCCTGGCTTCCGCTTCGTTGGTGCTCGCTACATTGGTGGGACTGGTCACCGTGCCCTATCTGGCACGGCGGGTCGCGGTTGAGCGTCTCCGCGAATCGTTTGATTATGACGTAACCCGCGCCGGAATTATCTACGTGCTGGTTACGCTGGTGATCGGGATCGCTGCGCTGAACACCGGAAACAATCTTCTCTACATCGTGGTCGCCGCCATGCTCGCGGCAATCGTTGTGTCCGGATATGTCTCGGCCTTGGTGCTGCGCTATCTTGAACTCGATATTCATTTGCCCGAGCACGTTTTTGCCGGGCGTCCGGTGCTTGGCCGCATCGTGCTTCGCAATCCGCGGCGGATGTGGCCGTCGTTCTCCATCCGGTTGGTGTCGACGCGCAAGAAACGGAAAAAGCTGGCGAAGCAGTGGCAGTGGGAAGCAACGACTTTCGCGTTTCCATCCAATCGTCCGAAGGATCAGCAATGGCTCCGGCTGCCCGACCGGCGCTTGAAACGTGTGACTGTCATTCCGCCTCCACCGGGAATTTTCCAGGGAATGGCGTACTTTCCGTTCCTGCCCGCACGCGGCGAGGCTATCGCGGATCTTGAGCTGAAGTTCGATCACCGTGGACGTTACCACGAAGACAGCTTCGGGCTGGCAACTCGCTTCCCGTTCGCCTTTCTGACCAAAACGCGTCACGTCTCACTGACGCGAGAGGTTCTGGTCTACCCGCGGGTTGAGCCTACCGATGAGATCTTCGAGATTCTGCCCCTGGTGCGGGGCGAGTGGGAGAGTTTTGTGCGCGGCCGGGGCTCCGATCTCTACCGCATTCGCGAGTACCTGCCCGACGATTCTGCGCGACACGTCGACTGGAAGGCGACCGCAAAATCGGGTTCGCTGAAGGTGCGTGAGTTTGCTCGGGAGGATGAACGCAAACTCTGCATCGCTTTTGATAATCCCGAGGCCGGGCTCATCCCTGAAGCTGCCTACGAGAAGGCAGTCGATCTGGCGGCATCGCTTGCCTGGCACTTCTCCACCGAAGAAGCCGAGGTGAGCTACATCATTCCCGGACGTCCGCGCAGCCGCGATCTGCACGAGTTTCTGGCTTGGCTGGCTGTGGTCGAACCAATTGGCGGACATCGCGGAAACAGCCCCACAAAGAGTGAGGAAAAGCCTGCCGCAGATCCTCTCCACGAAGTAAGCGCTGGAGCTTCTGATGAATACAACATCGTGATCACGGCACGCGAGCGCGGGATGGTGCCGACCGCTCTGTGGAACTCGTCCTACTTTGTATTTGTAGGCGGCGATAAGCCCGGCAAAGTTGCCCGTTAGCTATTCCGCCGGCCACTCATAGGGAAACGCCCTCCCGGCCTCCTCCGCGGTAATCTTCATACCCGGAAATATCATTTCCTCCCAACCTTTTTTTCTTTCTTTACATCTCGTCTCGGGCATATACTCGCGACCCGGTAGATGCCTTGGGACTGCTCGGAGTTCTGTTCGCCGGGAGGTGACAAATGCGTATCTGCGACCTGATCAAAGATCAGGACACCTATCACGCGGAACTGGGCCACTCCGTTCTTCAAACTGTCTGCGCGATGGTCGAACGCAACATCGGCGCAGTTCCGGTCGTTCACAACGGAAAACTCGTAGGGATTTTTTCGGAGCGCGATCTGATGCGCCGCGTCGTGGCGGAAGGCCGCGATTCGCGCAACACCTGCGTGGCGGAAGTCATGACGGACGATCCCATGACGGTAAGCACCACCGAAGATCTCGGAAACTGTATGGCTCTCATGCGGCGGCACGGCTTCCGCCATCTGCCCGTCTGCCATGAGGGACAATTAATCGGAATCGTCTCTTTGCGCGACATCCTGCTGCACGACCTCGACGAAAAGGATGACGAAGTGCGCATGATGCGGGCCTACATCCATTCCATGCCCGACGCCTAGCCGACGACCAGGCACCCTCCAGGAAAGCAAACGGCACCGTCTCGCCTCGACGAGCGCGGGGTGGAGCTTTCGCCAGCCATGGCACGAAAGTAACCTTGGTAACCTTGCTCAAGTACGCCCGCAGCGGTAACGTTACTTTGGATTACCTGAGTGCATTGAACATCGGTTTGCCAGCGGCTAGCCTAGCTTTAGCACGCTGAACTTCTGTGGTGAGAAGCGCACGCCAAAATTACTGGCGATGGTGTTT
The DNA here is from genome assembly GCA_963823085.1 of Terriglobia bacterium. Lineage (GTDB taxonomy): Bacteria > Acidobacteriota > Terriglobia > Terriglobales > Acidobacteriaceae > Sulfotelmatobacter. The sequence goes on from CAWGKF010000001.1 coordinate 306,679, forward strand.
TGCCAGCATCATGGTCGGCGCCAGTTGAAACAGGAAGCATGAGCGACAAGGTTAGATACCTCTATTACGGACTTTGGATCATGCACCCCCTCCTGCAGATGGGGATTGCAGCATTCATGCTTCGCCGCGGCCTGCTCAAGCAATTTAAATTCTTCTTCGCATACATCCTCACTCAGATCGTCGGCTTCGCGATTCTGTTTCCGGCGTTTGTGTGGCGTAGTTACGCCGCCGTCTTCTACCTTTATTGGGCCAGCAACGCGATCAGTGTGACCTGCGGTTTCCTGGTGATACACGAAGTCTTCGTTGACATGTTTAAGTTCTTTCACACGCTGCGCGATCTAGGCAGCGTGCTGTTTCGATGGGCCGGTTTGGTGATGCTGCTAGTCGCGGCCGTGGTCTCTGTTTCCGCGAACTCCCCACATATGTCTCCGTGGATTCAAGCGATCATCACCTCGCAACGCTGCGTGCGTATCATCCAGGTCGGAATGGTGATGTTCCTGCTTTTCTTTGGCCAGTATGTCGGGGTCAGTCGAAAGCAGCACAGCTTTGGAATTGCCCTCGGGTTTGGAACTTTTGCCATGATCGAGCTCATCCTGATCTGCTCCTGGGTGGGGAATCACTTGGGCGACCCTTGGATGAGCATCATCAACATGACCGCCTACAACGCGAGCCTGACGCTGTGGCTTACTTATGTTGCGGTAAAGCGTCCGATACGGGATGTCTCGCGTTCATTGCTGCAACCTCAACGATGGGAGCAGAGCCTGACAGATATCCATCATCCGCTGCCGGCCGATTCGCTCATTCCCATGTTTGAAGGAATGGTCGATCGCGCGCTCTCGCGGACCGCAACTCCGGCCACCCAGCCGCCTCTCGCCGAAGGTGCTGCCGCTGGAATCGGCGCGGCGGGGACCGGCAGCTTCAGCGTTGGTAGCATTGCCCCAAAGAGATAATTTCCCAACCCAATCAAAACGCCAAGACTATCCCTTCGGTTAGCTCTGTTCGGATTTTGTAAATTCGCAGAGCCTTCCAGGCCTCGTTCAGCCCTATTCACGATAGCGCCAACAAGGACTTGAGGCGTTGACGATAAGCCATTGTTTATAAATGGTTTACTGTTACATTGGAGGTGGATCTGTAGAAGTGGAGTCCTGGAGTTTGTTCGGCGATCGAGGTTTTCTACTTTAGTAACTTGACACGTGCCCTATAATTCGTCCCACGTCGAGGCACTACAGAGAATCCTCTAGAGAATTCAAACTTCTACAGAGAACACTCTAAGTGAACGCCTCACGCGAACATAGGAGACGAATCCAATGAAACGTGCATTCAGGATCGCAATCCTGATGGTAGGTTTAGTGGGCACATTTGTAGCAGCGGCCGTCCAACAGGTTCCCGCCCAGGACGGCGGCCCGCTTATTCTGTGTCCCAAGACTGGCTGCCAAAGCCTGCCGGTAGTAAACATCGTCAAACCGTAACGCGCAACGTAACCAAAGTAACCTGTCGTAACTAACCTGTCGTTACTGGGCCGAGTAGCAAGGCTTGCAAACTTCGGGCTGATGGAACAATTGAACCCATCAGCCCTTTATTTTTTGCCTCGCCGCTAGCTTGCGACGTGCAACGCCAATTCGAGCTTCCTTCGCAGTTCAACGGTGGAAAAAACGGGAGGCTGGCAAGTAGATCCCGAGCAGAGCACGGCGAAGGACTTTCCGGAATGAATCTGCGGAAGATTTGGAATCGTATTCGCTAAAACAGGTGGCAGGTTTTGCGCAACCGCCTGATTGGCGGCCAGTCGCACCGCCGTCTTCGTGAATGCAAAAGGCGCAACTGCTGCGGACTGAAGTTCGTTAGCCTCGTCATCATCGCCCTCAACCACCACAACCTGCACTGGACTTTCCAGAAATTGCACGACCGCAATTCCGTAGGTCGCGGCGAAAATTCCAAACTGCTCCGCGACGCCAGCGAAGGCCTCAAGCGTTTGCTCCGCCTTATCGCGATAGCCGGCATCGTCGGCGTAATGATGAAGACGGATCAGCGCGATCGCCGCCATCGGATTCCCCGCAGGAGTGGGTGAATCCTGCAAAGGCTTCCGCCTTGTAGACAGGACTCCGAAACTATTGCCGTCCGTAGCAGGCTCGCTATCGAAGAATCCACCCGATGTTTCATCGAAGAAGCGCGAGATCATCGAGTCGGTAATCGAACGCGCAAAATGGAAGTAACTGAGGTCGGCCGTCGCCTCGTATGCATCCAGGCAGGCGAGCGCGGTGAACGCATAATCTTCGAGCATTCCCGGGACCTCCCGATGCTCCGCTTTAGGATCGGAATACGACACCAGATGCGACAGTGCGCCGCCTGCGCCGCCGGTTCGCGCAGTGCTCGGCGCATGCTTCCATGCCTGGCCCAGTACGCGATCGAGCGAACGCAACCCGAACTTGCGAGCATCCGGCAGATTGAGAACCTTCGCGGCTTCAAGATACGCCGAGATGCAAAGACTGTTCCACCCGACATAAACCGTCTTGTCGACGTAAGGGGTGGGTCGCTCGAGCCGCGCGGCATACATTTTTCTTGACGCCGAGAGCAATAATTCGCTGACGTGCTCCGCGGAGATTTTCATCCGCGTACTGATTTCCTGAATCGATGCCCGCACGAAGAGTACGTTCTTCGCAGAATTGTGGTGCATCTCCCCGATGTCGTTGATGTCATACCGCAGCGCCGCGACCTGGGCTTCCTCTTCTGTGAGAACCGCCTTCGCCTCATCGAGCGTCCATGTGAAGTAGTCGCCGTCGTCATCCATCGAGATGTCAGCATCCTGCGAGGCGTAGAAGCCGCCGCGCTCGCGATCGCTCAGCCATTCATCCATCCAGCGAATAATGTCCTGCGCCACCTCGGCAAAAAAATGCTGACCAGTCGCCTGATAGGCGTGCACATAATTTTTCAGCAGTTCCGAATTGTCGTAGCACATCTTCTCGAAGTGCGGGACGACCCAGCGTTCGTCCACTGAATAGCGATGAAATCCCCCGGCCAGTTGGTCGTAAACGCCGCCATGCGCCATGTTCTCCAGCGTGGTCACGATCAGATTGCGAAGTGGTGAATCGTTATCCGCGGAATTCGCTGGTTGCGTAGCGACAGCCGCCCCCGGCTGTCCGGCCGAGCGAGGCTCCGCAGGTGTTCCTTGGCGCCGCGCATATCTCTCGATCAACAGATCGAGCGCCGACGGGTGGGGAAACTTTGGCGCCGATCCGAATCCGCCATTCTGCGGGTCAAACATCTTCAGCGCGGATTCCTCCACCGCCGCGATCGCATTCGTCGAAATACGACCGCTTCGTCCGGCAAAGGTTTCCGATTGCGCGATCGCGCTTTCCAGCATCGAGGCCTGCTCGACCACGTCCCCGTGCTTTTCTTTGTAGGCATTCGCGATGCTCAACAGCACCCGGCGGAAGCTCGGACGCCCATATCCGTCCCTTGGCGGAAAGTAGGTGCCTCCATAAAACGGTTTGCCGTCCGGCGTCAGAAATGCGGTCAGCGGCCATCCGCCCTGTCCACTCACCGCCTGCACCGCCGCCTGATAACGGCTGTCGATATCCGGACGCTCGTCGCGATCGACCTTCACTGCGACAAAGTGCTCATTCACGATGGCGGCGATCTCCGGATCGTCGTAAGACTCACGATCCATCACGTGACACCAGTGACACCACACCGCGCCAACGTCGAGAAGCATCGGTTTGTTCTCCCGCTGTGCCGTAGAGAACGCCTCCGGCCCCCATTCATGCCACTGAATGGGCTGATGCATGGCCGAGCGCAGATATGCGGAAGACGCGCGGGAGAGGGAATTAAGTGTCGACGTAGTCATATCCTCAGTCTATCGCGGACTGGGATGTGCCCACATTGTGTACATTCGTACAAAAAAAGAGCGCGATGTATTTGAACTGAAACTGCTCCCGTAGATCAGACATCCAACTCTTCAGTTACTGCATCTTTGAAGCATCAAGTACTCTGTGCTCTAAAATTCCACCGAGGGGAACTCCTAATGAGTCCGTTCCCAACGAAGCTCGTCGTTGGACTTGTATTGGTTTTTATCCTCAACTCCAACTTTGTCCACGCTCAAGAGAACACAACTACTCTCTCCGGCACTGTCATGAATTCCGCCGGAAAAGCGGCACCCAACGTTAAGGTTTCGATCAAGAACATGGTCACAGGTCAGTCCTCCGAAACCGAGACCGACCCAGCCGGCAATTACAGCGTCGCCAATCTCACTGTCGGAGACTATGAAGTCTCTGTTTTATCCCCGGGAGCCGTCGCCACGGCAACAAAGGTGACTCTGACGGGAGAAAGTCGACAGACGTTAAACCTTATTTTGAATCAGCAGCAACCATCGGTTCCCCCGGCCGAGAGTCTGCCAAACGCGCCATCCTCTTCGAAGACGGAGCCATCACTGGAAGACCTCGGATTCTCCGCCACCGAATCGCAGTCGAACGCCAAGCAGCAGGCCTTGCTCGACAAGCGCACACACATGCTCAAGATTCATCAGCGCATGGGCCTGATCACCACCATCCCGATGATTGCGTCGGTAGTAACTTCGCTGAACGCGGGCGGGAAGAGCGAGGGCACGGCCTCGCGTGATCTGCACGTGGCCCTTGGCGCCCTGACCGGTGACCTTTACGGAATCACCGCTTACTACGCGATTCGCGCTCCGCGAATCAAGGGCACGCCAAAGCGCGGGCCAATTCGCTTTCACGAGGCTATGGCTTGGATCCATGGCCCGGGAATGATCCTTACGCCGATCCTGGGAGCCATGGCATTCTCGCAAAAGAATAACGGAGAAAAAGTGCACGGCATCGCCCAGGCACACGGGGCGGTGGCCATCGTCACGGCCGGCGCTTTCGGTGCGGCTCTGCTCTCGGTCTCATTTAAGTTCTAGGAACAACCAATCAGCGCAATTCAGGGAAGCTATGAACAATAGACTACTGCCGTTGATTTTCTTCCTCGCAACGTCAAACCTGGTTGCAGCTGACCACACCTGGGTCTTGACGCAGAGCACGCTGACCTATCACGTCTCTCATCCTCTTCACCAGACCGACGGGGTTAGCCATGCTGCGCGTGGCAAAGGCGTCTGCCACGAAGACCAGTGTGACTTCCTCATCGCCGTTCCGGTGAAATCATTCGACTCCGGTGACAGCAACCGAGACCTGCATATGATCCAGGTGACCAAAGGAGCGGAGTTTCCCATGGTGACGGTTCGCACTCGTCTGCCGGAATCGGCAGCCTCTGCGACCACGATCAAGGCCGATTTGGACATTCAGTTCGCGGGTCAGACAGCCCACTATTCGCAAGTGCCTCTTGAAGTCAAAACCGCGGGCGCAGAAAAGCACATCACCGGAACGATCCCGGCCACGCTCTCCGATTTCAAAATCGATCCACCATCGTTATTGACGCTGCCGGTGAAGAACGAAATTCCGGTGAAAATCGAGATGACGTGGAGCCCGCAGTAAAAGGGACATGCTGTGAATGCACAGGCGAAATTCTCAGAAGCGGGTTCACTGAATGCGCCGGCTTGCTCGATGACCCACGTAGCGTGAAATTGCGACATTTCCACAGCTGTATTTGCAACCTTGTGACATCTGACCTTGCGGCCCACAGCAGCTTTGCCTGATCATCGTCGAGGCGCTCGCAGTAGTGACGGTTAGGTGAGGTCGCGGGATGTGGCCTAAGTCCTTGCGGCTCAAGATTTTCCCCGCAAGTGATTGCAGCCCTTATATTTTTTCCCGATTTCCCGCTAACTCGATGATTCCAGAATACCAAGGGGGAGGGGGGGTACCCAGGGCAAGCGACACGATTCCCATTCTGGAACCAAGAAAATTTCAACCGAAGGAAAAATCTGTGCGGATTTCGGGTGCCCATGTTGCTGACCCCTGACCCCTGCCCCTGACCCCTGACCTCTGACCCCTGACCCCTGATCCCTGCTTCTCAGCTTTACAACTGCTTCGCGATCTTGCAATACAGATCGACCGCCTCATGCAGTTGCTGTTTCTCGATGTACTCGCCCTCGGTATGCGCGACGTGAATCGATCCCGGCCCGATCAGCAGCGGCTCGCCCCACTTCGTGAGTGACGGAATATCCGTGGTGAAGGCCGCGATCATGGTTGGCAATCCATCGACGGTTCGAAGCCGCAAGAAGGGAAGCTCCAGCGGAAACGTGACTTCGACTTGATCTCCTGCCGTCGAAAGGATCTGTTTCCTCAACGCATCCGACGATCCGACCAGCCGATACAGCAAGTCAGCATGCGCGTAATCGGGAATTACATTTGGCGCGCGCCCTCCTTCGATCAGTCCGATATTCAGCGTGCACGGCCCGACCCGCGGATCAGAAGGCAATGGCATGGCGCGTAACTTAGCGAGCGCGGGGATCAGCTTGTCGATCGCTGATTCCCCCAGTTCCGGATAAGCGGAATGCGCCATCTTTCCCCGCGTAGTTACCTCAGCGCGCAAAGTTCCTTTCGAGGCGAGCGCGATGTGATTCTCGGTCGGCTCACCGTTCACGAGAAATCGGCAACTGGCAGGCGCGTGATCGTTTGCGACTTTCGCGCCGAGGCTGTCACGTTCCTCGCCTACCAGGAAAAGCAGGCCGACATAGATGCCATCGCGCTGCAGACGTTCAGCCGCGGCGGCCTGCGCGGCGATAATCCCCTTCGCGTCGCACGAGCCGCGCCCGTAGATGCGACCCGCATCCTCAGATGAAGGAATAAACGGAGGAACGGTGTCCATGTGAGTGGAGAAGACGACGGTCGGATTGGGATGGTCCGGATGAATCGCATACACGTTGAAGCGATCGCCTTCAACCGGCATTTTGCTGGTCTGATAGCCGATGCGACAGAGTTCGCCATAGAGATAATTACCGACAGCAGTTTCGTTTCCCGAGATCGACTCGATATCCACCAATTGCCGTGTAAACGTGACAGCGTCCATGCGAAAGAGAATAGCAAATCGGGCTTCCGGCTTCGGACTTCCACCATCGCGGGTCAATCATTGGCCAGTCCATCGTTGTGCTCACAATAGGTCACTGACCACACTAAATCGCTGACCCCTGACCCCTGACCCCTGACCCCTGACCCCTGACCCCTAGTCACTGCCCCTGGTTCTTTGTGTAATCTGATGCTGTGATCTCCTCGAGCCAAACCATACGCTCCCTATTCCTCAGCGGTTCTGCGGGGAATCTGGAAGCGCTGCTCAACGGCGGCGCGGACAATGCAACGCATGCTGCACTGGTCTGTCATCCGCATCCATTGTTTGGTGGGACGCTGCACAACAAAGTGGTCTTCCATACGATGAAGGCGCTGAACAGCTTCGGCTTCCCGGTGTTGCGCTTCAACTTCCGCGGAACCGGGTTGAGCCAAGGGGAACACGATCACGGTGTAGGAGAAGTCGAGGACGTCCGGACTGCACTCGAATGGCTGGATCGTGAGTTCCACTTGCCGCTGATCTTCGCGGGATTTTCATTCGGTGCGGCCGTTGGACTGCGCGCCGCATCCGCCGACTCGCGAGTTGCAGCCCTGATTGGCGCCGGCGTTCCGGTTGCGCCCGTTGCCGCCGATACAGAAGAGCCGCGAGTCTACACCTTTGATTTTCTGCGTGACTGCACGTTACCCAAACTGTTCATCAGCGGAGCTCGTGACCAATTCGGCCCCCGGGCGAAGCTGGAGGCGCTGGTGAACTCGATTCCAGAGCCGAAGAAGCTAGTCGTCATCGAAGGCGCCGATCATTTCTTCGAAGGACGGTTGCGCGAAATGCGTGAATCCATCGAAGCGTGGGTGAGAGAAGCCGTCAGCCCTTAACCCTCAGCCTTCAGGCTGAACTTCTTCTGACCTCTGACCCCTGACCTCTGACCACTGGCCACTGGCCACTATTTATAATTCCTCCGCATGTCCGACCCTGACCGCGAATCGCAGTTCCACCAGATGCGCCAAACCGCCCGCTCGATATTCACCCAGGCATCGGCTGAGGCTTCGATCGCAAGCGGTTTCAAGCGCCATGTGAAATGCGAACGTGGAATTTTGCGCGTGCGTGAGGATCTCTACGATCTACATTCCTACTCGCGTATTCTGGTGATTTCGCTCGGCAAAGCCGGACACACCATGGTGGAAGCGCTGAGCGCCGAAGTCGGAGAGTCGCTCGAGGGGATCGTGGCCAGTTCGGTGCAGCCTGTCTCGCAGTTGCGCGGATTTCGCTACTTTCGCGGAGGACATCCGACGCCGAATGCGGAATCGATCCAGGCTGCTACAGCAATGTTGCGAGCGGTCGAGGCGCAACCGGCTTCTGCACTGGTTCTCTTTCTCATCAGCGGTGGAGGATCGTCCATTGTCGAGAAGCCGGTTGATGATGAAATCTCCCTCAACGATCTGATCGCGACGTATCGCGCGCTGGTGCATTCGGGAGCGCCCATTGCCGAAATGAATGCGATCCGCAAACATCTTTCTGCGGTGAAAGGCGGCCGTCTGGCGCAAGCGGCTTATCCAGCGCAGCAGGTTTCGCTGCTCGTCTCTGATGTACCCGATAACACGCCTGACGCGCTGGCTTCCGGTGTGAGCATGCCCGATTCAACTTCGGTCGGGGACTGCTACCGCATCGCGGAGCGGTATGAACTGACGAAGCAGTTTCCCGCGTCGACCCGCGAGTTGTTCGAGCGGCATGCTCTGGACGAGACTCCGAAATCCGATGATCCGGTATTTCACAAGGCGCGCTGGTGGACGATCCTCTCAAACCAGACAGCCATCGACGAGACAACCGCCATCGCGGAGCGCCAAGGTTTCATCGTGCATGTCGACAATTCCTGCGACGACTGGGACTACGAAAAAGCTGCGAATTATCTGCTCCAGCGCGTGCGCGAGTTGCGGAAGCAGTTCTCGCCCGTGTGTTTGATCTCGGGAGGAGAAGTTACCGTGAAGGTGACCAACGCCGGAACTGGCGGACGGAATCAGCAGTTTGCGTTGGCTTGCGCCCAGAAGATCGCTGGCGAAGACATCACCGTGCTGAGCGCTGGAACCGACGGAATCGACGGAAACAGTCCTGCTGCAGGAGCGGTGGTAGATGGGTCCACTTTGGATCGCGCCAGAGCTCGCGGTCTCGATGTGCGCGAGGCGCTCGCCAACTTCGATGCTTATGAGTTGTTTCGCTCGATTGGAGATGCGATTGAGATCGGGCCGACGGGGAATAACCTGCGCGATCTGAGAATCCTGCTGGCCTACTAATGAGACTCCGAGTTTCGCCCAGCGGAACAGCCGCGAGCGGCTGTCCCACTTGAGCAGTTGTTATCACGGTCGTCTTCAGGCGGTCTTCTGCATGGAGGCCATCGCTTCGTCCATGCTGCGTTTCATCTCGTCCGCGGACATGTCTTTGACGTGTGTAGCAATTGACCATTTGTGACCGAAGGGATCCTTAAGCTTGCCATAGCGGTCCCCCCAGAACTGATCCATGACTGGCATTTCGACGTGTGCGCCGGCTTTTACCGCGCGATCGAATGCTTGATCAACATCGTTGACGTAGATGTGAAGACCACTACTACTGCCTCCAACGGATTCCGGTGATATCGCGCCGAACTCGGGGAATTCATCGGCGAGCATCACGACAGAATCGCCGATCTTGAGTTCGGCATGCATTACCTTGCCATCCGGACCTTTCATCACGCCTCGTTCCTGTGCTCCGAAGGCCTGTTTGTAGAACTCGATCGCTTTGGCTGCGTCCCTCACGGTGAGATAGGGAGTAAGCGTGTGATATCCCTCGGGAATTGGTTTTACCGCCATAGGACCTCCTAGGAAGGAAATTTTTCGCAGTTTACACCCAACCGCGCTACGGGATTGTCAATCGGTGGTGAATTTTAGAGGCGCAAGCTAGGGAATCAAAGGGCAGACGTCAGAAAAATCTGGTTACGCCTTCTTCGAGCACCACGACGCGATCTTTAATTCCGGCGGCGCTGGCTTCCTGATCGAGAAGCTGCAAAGGTTCATCCACCGGCTCGTGAGACAGGCGAAAAGTACCGTAGTGCATGGGTACCATCCAGCGCGACTTCAGATCCAGGAAGGCCTTGGTGGCGTCGGCAGGATTGGCGTGCACATTGCGGAATTGCGGCGGATTGTAAGCGCCGATCGGTAGCAGTGCGACTTCAGGGGCAAGGCGGCGTCCGATTTCGCTGAAGCCGGAGAAGTAGGCGGTATCCCCCGCGTGATAGATAGATTGTTTCCCCGTTTTCAGAACAAAACCTCCGTAGCCGCGATGGGAATCTTTCAAAATCCGTGCACCCCAGTGGCGCGAAGGAACGTGCGTAACCGTCAGATTGCCCAGTCGCGAGTGCTTCCACCAGTCCAGCTCAATGATTTCGGAGAATCCGAGGTCAGACACCAGATCCGAAACGTGCGTCGGAATGATGATGGCTGGAGCAACACCACGCGTCCGTAGATTGTTCTGCACAATCGAGCGCAATGACGGCCGGTGCAAATGATCAAAGTGGGCGTGCGAGACAAGCACCAGATCAATCGGCGGTAAATCGGCAATGCGAAGGCCCGGACGGCGAAGCCGCTTCAGCACGAACAGCCACCGCGCAAAATTGGGATCAATCATTACATTCTTGCCGCCGATTTGTACGAAGAAGCTGGCGTGTCCGATGAACGTGACGCCAAGTTCGCCGTTGGCAGCGAGACGTGGTTTATAAGTTTCGCCCGAGCGTGGGGTGACTGCTGAGTGGCGCACCAGACGACCGAACTGTGTGGCGCGCTTGCGAAGGGCCGGGTTACGAAGAGTCTGTTTAATCATCCTGCTACAGAGTGCGGGAAATAAATTGGTCTGACCCGATCAATGCTATTACCGATTCGCTGCGGCGCGAAGTTATTACTGCGATTCTCATCGTGCCTTTAACAAATCTTTAACCTGAGAGTTTAGATGAGTTCCGATGGAGTCACGCTGCCTTTTACTTTTCTTGACAGTACGGCGGTAACTGGCCTCCAGTTCGTTAGATGCGACAAAGAGAGGAGCATGCGGCGATATGTGAGTCTGCGCACAAAGAAAAAGCCGCCAGCAAAGTGCCTGGCGGCCTGTGTCTCTGGCGTTTTCTTACTGCGCTTCAGTGTTGGTGATCCAGCGGGAACGCGGAATTTCGCGACGACCTTCGTCGTCGTAGAAGAATTTCATTGGGTGATCGGAGTGTGCGTTCGGAACCGGCCGATCGTTGATGGAACTGAATCGGGGCGCATCGTACGAAACCGGGAGCGGATTTCGGGTCGTGTAGATTGCTTCGTTCAGAGTACTTCCGGTTGGAGGCAGTGCACCCGCGAGCACACCGTAAGGATTGCCATTGACGTAGGACACGGCGATGTAATCCGCGAGCATCGGGCCGAGGTCCGAAACCGGCAGCCAGCCCACTTTCATGGGACCGCCGAGCTCGGTTCCCGCCGTCCAGGTTGTACCACCATCAGCGGATGTAGTGAAGCCGCCATACAACTGGCACGTACTGATATTGCAGTTGGTATTAGAGTAGTAGTAGTAGACGATCGCGAGATGCGCGTTCGCGCCCGATGTGCTGGGGTCAGCGCCGATTCCTGGCAGGAAGTGATCAACCGTGCTTGTAGTCGCGTCAATCGGAATGCGGGAAACAGCGCTCCAGGTTTTGCCGTCGGCTGATGCGCTCATCACGATGTCGTTTTCCGCGCAGTTTTTGCGGAAGCGGCAATCTGACCAAACGACGTACACATTACCCGCGCCGTCGATGGCCGCGGAAGGCAAATCGGGATTGCGAATGCCGGCAGCATCAGTGTGGAAGTCAATCGTAGCGATGGCTTGGCTCCTGCCCCAGCTCGCGCCGCCATTGGTCGAACTGAAAACGTCAATGCCGCCGCCCTGGAAAGGGACGATTACGGTGCCGTTGGGTTGCACCACCGGCTCTCCGCCCAGACCACCAGCCTGATCCGAAGATGAGAGACCAGGTCCCCATGTCTGCCCACCATCTTTCGAAACGCTCATCAAGACATCGCCGCTACCGAAAGCCTGATCCCACTCGGTGTAGCAATTTCCATAATAGGGACTCGTGGTGGTGTTATCGCAGACAGTCCAGTTCTTGTCGTCGAGATGTGTCTTATCGATGATGATGGGATTGCCCCAGTGGAGGCCATCTGTAGAGCGGCTGACGGCTACATCGCCGATCAATCCGGAATTCCCACTCAGACCGGCCAGCGGTAACGTCGAGATCAGCCACACTCCATGCTTAGCGTCGTACGCGACCGCGGGATCCGCGGCGGCGCCATACGTCCCATTTTTGTAGTTCACGGTGAGTCCGGGAAGAAGGCCGTAGTGCCAGGTTTTGCCGGCATCCGTGGAGGTGGAGAACCCGATGTCACCGCTGCCCCATCCGATTGAGCCGGGACGCCGGGCGACATGGAATGCTGACACCATCGTGTTGCCCCAGGCAAAAATGTGAGGCTCAACTTCAGTCTTGTGATCGCTGTCAGTATTGGTGAGATTGTCGACGCTGATTCTTACGGGACTATTCTGCGCAAAGGCGGGCAGCGCGAAGGCCAACCAGAGAGCTAGCGCTGTGGGAACGGCCATGATACGGCCTGCACTGAAGTGCATAGTTTGAAAACAAGTCATCGACGATTTCCTTGCTTGAGGAGATTTATCAGTCGCAGGGGGACGATCAACAGAATCGCAGACCGAAAGCTATCCCGCGCACTATACCGCATGGCGACGGGGGTGTCGATGTGAAGAAATTTTCACAGTGCCTGGTTGAGCGATTCGGAGCGGCTGCGCGCCCGAATCAGGCGGAATTTATGGCAGATTGCTTGACCTGAATCGGGCACGTCATATCTAATCCGAGAGCATCCTCTTATTGGCGAAGAAAAAGGAGAAGTTCGCATGCGCGTTGCATTTCTGGGGTTAGGAATCATGGGGCAGGCGATGGCGACGAATCTGGTGAAAGCCGGTCACGAAGTGACGGTCTGGAATCGCACTTCAGGAAAAATAGTCGAGGGCGCCGGCATCGCTCCTACCCCTGCGGCAGCGGCGCAAGGTGCCGAGGTGGTATGGATGTGCGTCTCGGATACCGATGCGGTGGAAGAAGTCATCTTCGGAAAAGAGGGAGCGGAGTCGTCGCTGGCCGAAGGAGCAATTATTGCCGACTCGAGCACAATCTCACCCACGGCTACGATGAAATTTGCGGAGCGCGTTAGGGCGAAAGGGGTGGCCTGGGTCGACGCGCCCATGACGGGGTCAAAGATCGGCGCAAGAGATGGCACTCTCGTCTTCATCGTCGGCGGAGCAGAGAAAGATATTGAGCGGCTCAAACCGCTTTTCGCGGCGATGGGGAAGAAAATCTTCTGCATGGGCGAAACGGGCAAGGGACAAGCGACCAAGCTGGCCATGAACCTGCAAATTGCCATGATCTATGAGGGCTTTGCCGAGGCGCTCACCCTGGCGACCAAATTGGGTGTGGATACGCAACAACTTGTATCGCTGATCGAAGCAACCATGGTCCGCTCGGGCGTCGTGGAGTATAAGGCGCCATTCGTCCTGCAACGTGACTTCACTCCGAACTTTCCGTTACGGTTGATGCATAAAGACATTCGCTTGACGCTCGAGGCTGCGAAAGAGGCGCGAGTGAAGCTGCCGGGTCTGGAGACCGTCGAAGAGGTTTACGAGATGGCGACCGAAGACGGGCATAAAGATTTGGACTACGCCGCGACTTTGACTCTCCTCGAAAAGTGGGCCGGAGTGCAGGTGAAGGGCAAAGCGGCGTAGAGAGCATCCATGCGCTGGTATCACTATTTAGCGTACTTTTTCGGAGGCGCGTTCCTGGCGAACGCGCTGCCCCATCTCGGGAATGGCATCTCCGGACATGCTTTCCAGAGTCCCTTCGCATCGCCACCCGGTGTAGGCTTGTCCTCCTCGACGGTCAATGTTTTGTGGGGCCTGTTCAACCTTGCCGTCGGCTACTTGCTGGTCTGTCGTGTCGGCAGTTTCAATCTGCGCAAGACGCAGCACGTGCTCGTCCTAGGCGCGGGTATCTTGATCATGTCGCTCATGCTTGCCCACACATTCGGAAGGCTTCACGGCGGATTGTAAGGCTTGCTTTAACTGAATTCGCCGCGACAGCCTCACCCTGCAGCACCTTCGGCCACCTCCGATTACTCCCGTAATGGCGCAAAAGGCCGCTTTTACACAAGTATTACAGTGACGTACTTTGGTCTCCTGTTACGTTAAATGAAGTTTCTTCTACGTCGAAGACTACGGGAATGGGGATCCTACTTGGATATGGAACTACAAGATTTGGAACGGGCTCAGTCTGCCAAGAATGAAGTGAACTGGATAACAGCCATCGTTATGGCCCTGTTTCATGTGGGAGCAATCGCAGCGCTGTTCTTCTTTACATGGAAAGCGCTTTTTGTGGCGATCTTCCTATGGTGGGTGGCGGGCAGTCTCGGCATCGGGATGGCCTATCACCGGCTACTGACGCACCGCGGCTACAAAACTCCAAAATGGGTGGAATATTTTCTGACCATCTGCGCCACGCTGGCACTTGAAGGCGGACCGATTTTCTGGGTAGCCACACATCGCATCCATCATCAGCATTCTGATCAGGAAGGCGATCCGCATTCACCGATCGACGGCAAGTGGTGGGCGCATATGGGATGGATTCTCATGGGCAAGTCGATGCACCACGACGCGACCACGCTCGCGCGTTACGTGCCCGATCTAGCCAAAGATAAGTTCCACGTGTGGCTTACCAAGTATCACTACGTTCCTCAGATTATTCTAGGTGTCGCGCTCTTCGCGATCGGCGGCTTGCCCTGGCTGCTTTGGGGCATGTTCTTCCGCACCGTCTTCTTGCTGCATGCCACGTGGCTGGTGAATTCGGCGACGCATTCCTGGGGGACGCGTCGGTTTGCTACGCGCGATCTATCGACCAACAGTTGGTGGGTGGCGCTGCTGACGTTCGGCGAAGGCTGGCACAACAATCACCACGCGCATCCGACATCGGCTTCCCACGGGTTTACGTGGTATGAAATCGACACGAACTGGTATTGCATCTGGATCCTGCAGAAGCTCGGTCTGGCTTGGGACATCAAGCGCGTGAAGTTGACTGAGGTCGAGGCTGGCTTGGTAGCGGCCCCTAACGGACGCCTGATTGCACCCAATACGGCGGCTGAGTTCTGGGCATCAGGAGACTAAGGTAAGCAGGTTTTATGTGGAGAGCCTCGGCCGTCCGCCGGGGCTTTTTGCTGTCCGGACAGACAAACATTCATACGCGGATGATCATCACTTCGGTAGCCTTGATCAGGGCGGCGGCGGTTTGCCCTTTCTTCAATTGCATCTCGCGGGCGGACGTCGCAGTGATGATCGAGGTGATCTGCTGGCCCCCGATGGAGATTTTCACTTCTGCCATCAGGCCGCTGATGCGGACCGAATCGATGCGCCCCACCAGTTGATTGCGTCCGCTTACGCGACGCACCACCAGCTCCCGTTCCTTTTCTGTTTTGCCTCGCGTTCTGAACAAGAGTTTGTCCACCTCGGTTTGTGGGATGCGGTGGTGGCCTCCGGGAGTTTGGATGCTGTGAATCTTCTTCCTGTAAATCCACTGTTTGATCGTGGGGAAGCTGATCCCCAGCTGTAAAGCTGCGTCCCGGAGATGGAGCATCTCCTCCGCGCTCCCGCTCGATTTGCTGTTGTTCCGCATTCGGAACGAAATCCTACCTCTGACATCGTGTGTGGTCAACAGACGGCCGGCCCGGTGAAGCAACGGCTAAATCATGATAAAGCGTGTAGCTTTAGACAACAAAACCATATCTCGTGTACACTTCAAATTCCTTAACGGAAACTTTCACGCTGGGAGGCGTTGATGCACAGTCTCGGCTCTGTTTTGTGCGGCCCTCATGGTCTGCCTGACATCCGCGTTGTTTTTCGGGTTCAGGAGGCGATCGAAAACTCTGACATGCGCCGGCTACATTCCAACGGCTGCCCCGCTGCTAACCCAGCTCTTCTCGTTGCTTCTATGGCTTGCGATCGGGGCATTCCCGGCGTGGGCCCAAACGGGAGCGAGCACCCCGACCCCTGCGCGAGCGGCCATGAGTTCGCCACCACGGATTGCACGCTAACCTGGCACGGCATCACGGTGTACGGTGCGTATGACGTCGGCGTCGGCTGGGTCAGTCACGGCTTACCGGAAAACGGCTATAACTACGAAGGCGCATCTCTGGTAAACCGAAACGGCTATCAACATCGATTTCTCGTCGCACCGAACAACCTGTCGCAGACCGGCCTGGGCATCAGGGGCAAGGAAGAGTTTCTGCCCGGCTGGTCCGTGGTGTTCAACGCTTCGACTGGCATCAATCCGCAGTCCGGCCTGCTCGCCAACGCCTCAAAGACTGACATCATCAACAACGGCCTACCCCGGAGCAGCTATTCGTACGCCATCGACGGCGCACGCGCGGGTCAACCCTTCAATGACGAAATCTACGGCGGAATATCGTCGGCGCACTTCGGCACATTGACCTTCGGTCGTCAGCGCTCTCTCGGCACCGATGCGATGCTCCGTTACGATCCGGCCGGCGGCAGCTATGCTTTTTCGTACATCGGGTACAACGGCACGATGGCTGGCGGCGGCGACACCGAAAACAGCCGTTGGGACGACGCCGTGAAGTATCGCCTCACCGTTGGCCCGGTCCATTTCGGTGCGATGTATAAATTCGCCGACGGTTCTGGCGGCTGCTACTCGGCGTCCGCTACCTGGACTGCCACAACCTGTACTCCGGAATCGGCGCATAACAACGCCTATGGATTCGACCTCGGCGCAGACTACGGCAAGTTCTCCGTCGACCTCGTTCCCCAACATTACAACCAGGCGATCAGCGTATTGAACCCCTTACTGGGGCCTCAGAGTCCGACGCAGTCCTATCAGTCGACCACGGACAGTATCAATACCAACACGATCAACGGGACCAATCTCATCGACCCGAACGACACCGTCTACGGCATCGTGACCGACAACTACGCAATTATGGTCGCTGCCAAGTATGCGTGGGACCGATTCAAGTTCTTTGCCGGCTACGAATACATCTGGCAGAACAACCCGAAGAACCCGCTGGGCGTTGGCGCCTCGGACCAGGGCGGTTATTTCATGAGTGGGGTCGAAGACAACAATCTTGACTCCGAGAAGTTGGTAAATATCTGGTGGACGGGCGGGAAGTACGCCATCGACAGCAAAACCGACATGACATTCTCGTGGTATCAACAGCGGCAGAACGACTTCCGTGTTCCGCCGGAGTGCTCGCCCACTGCCGGTTTTCGCAGTTCCTGCGCGGGCACTCTCAACGAGGGGTCGCTCTTTGCGGATCATCACTTCACGAAGCGTTTCGACGGCTTTGCCGGAATTGCGTATTCCTGGGTGAGCGGCGGTCTTGCCATCGCCATTCCTCATAAGCCCGGCGTTCCCTATAACTCCAACAACAACTTTGCTCCCACAGTTGGTGGTCGTTTCACCTTCTGAAGGATGCTGCGGGACATGAGCGCAGCGATCGACCGTTGTCGCGCGCCCGTTTGGATGGCGGGCAAGTCCGAAATCAATTGTTATAACCAGGGGGGATTACGCTCAAACCATTCCACGGGGGTCAATGAGCGTAACGGAGATTTATCACCAACGGACCCGTCGGATATACTTTGGCACCATGAGAAACTCGGCATCCGATGTTTTTCCTCTACGACTGCTGCTCTTTCTCCTCGTGGCATTAATAATTGCTTTCGCCGGGCTGATTCGGCTCTTCGCATGGAGTATGGTCAAAAGGTTGATGGCTGGCAGCTGGCCCACCGCGCAAGGTCGTGTGGAGTTCGGCAGTGTCGTGGAACAGCGCGTCCGCTATGTCAGCTACTTCGTTGCCACCATCCACTACTCGTACTCCGTCAGCAACGAGTACTATTCCGGCAACTTCGAGAGAGCATTCCTGCGCGAAAGTGCTGCCGACGTTTTTGTAAAAAGCATGAAGGATCAAATGATCTTCGTCCGTTCTAATCCGAAGCATCCCGAAGAGTCGGCAGTTCTCAAGCAGGATCAGCTGGCTGGGTGGCCAGCCTAACGGCCTGCGAAAACTTCGCCTATTCCCAAGCTGGGAGGCCCTAGCTCTTGTAAGTAGGCCATTTCACGTTTTGAACCGATGATGAGTGTAACGGCGATTTTTCGCCAACCATGCTTTGACCCATGTGCAGATTCATGCACATCGATAAAGGACCTGTGACGAGAGTCACTGCCAATCCTGCCCGTTCAGAGTAGAAATCGTCGCGTGGTACTCGCCTTCCCGAAGAGCACTCCCCGCCATGGGATGCACACCCTCTCAAGACGAGACCTCTCTAACGTCTCGCGAATCGCGCAGGACAATACTAAATTTGTCCTGGGAGGGAAGTATGACCTACACGCAGATGCTTTTGAACCGAGCTAGTGAGCAGATTGGTCTGGCATGCATAACGACGCTTTTGTCGCTGAGCATGACTTCGGCGGCGGTCGCACAGGATTATCCGGCAGTTTCCCACGACACCTGGAGCAGCGGCACGCCGATGCCGAAGGCCGCTATGGGTGCGGCCGCGGCAGTGCTCGGGAAACGGATCATTTTGGTCGGCGGGGCTCTTGACTGGAACCTTACAGGGGCTCTCGACACCCTGGTCTACAACCCGGCATCGAACACCTGGAGCAAGGGAGCGCCCCTGCCCGCGTCAATCTTTAATCCGTCTGCCGCAGTCGTGAACAATGTCTTGTATGTCTTCGGCGGCGTAGGGGAGGGATCCACGTATCTCAATACGGTCTGGGCCTACAGCCCGCAGACGAAGATGTGGTCTGCAAAGTCGCCGATGCCTACGGAGACGCAGTGCTCGGGGGCGGTCGTCGACAAGAACAAGACCATTTACGTGATCGGCGGCGATATAGGCTGGACCCGCCTCAACAACGTCGACCGCTACGACCCCGCGACCGATACTTGGACGGAAGAGGCGCCTCTGCTTACTGGGAGGTCCTGCCCAACCGTCGGGCTTATCGGAACCTGGATTGTGGCCGTGGACGGAGATACCCCCAACGAAATACGCAACGGAGACCTCGAAGGCTACAACCCTGCCACCAATACGTGGGCGACCGGAGCGCCCGACCCGACGCCCCGGGATTCCGCGTGCGGCGGCTCCATCGGTTCACAACTGTACGTCGCCGGTGGCTACCAAGGGGGGTATTCCTATCTGACCGTGACCGAATCATTCGACGGATCCAAGAATACCTGGACGACGCTGGCTCCCATGCCGCAGGGCATGTTGTGGGCGGCTTCTGCCGTGTATAACGGGAAACTGTACTGCTTCGGCGGGGCAGCCGGCTGGGATGGCACCGTCCTCAACAACGTGCAGATTTATCAGCCGTAAGAGCGGCCACGCCTTCCCGCGCAAAGGAAGACAAATCGCAAGGAACACCAAGTCGTCCGAAATCTGGGCGACTTTTGTTTTGCACGATACCGACCGTAATTGCTCGCTAACGGACGTTATCAGGCCGTTACACTCAAAACCCCCGGCACGGGCGGAAAATCCTAGCCAGCGTCGAGCGTATACTCACAGCGATGAGCGACAAACCCCCTTCCAAAATGACCGATGAGTTCTTCAAGAAGATGGAGCACCATGCTTCTGCTGAGGCGATCCGTTTGCGGAAGCCCACCCACGGCAAACTCCGCCTTATTGGCACCGCCATCGGCATACTCGTCGTGATTCTGTTAGCCGTCTGGCTGGCACACCACTGATACAGGCGCTCAACTGTCGCTACCGCATTATAAAAGGGCGCCCCCTTTGGAGTAGGTTGTGATCGTTCGCATCATGACCTACGAAAGGAACACCCTTGTGAACGATGAAAAGTATATTGGGCTGGACGTGCATCAAGCAACGATCTCAGTAGCGGTGATGGATGCCACCGGCAAGGTGGTCATGGAATCCATCCTGGAGACGAAAGCGGCAACCATTCTTGAGTTCTTTGCGGGACTGCGCGGAACCTTGTTGGTGACCTTCGAAGAAGGAACCTGGTCGGTCTGGCTGTACGACCTGCTCAACCCTCGTGTCGATACATTGGTGGTGTGCAATCCGCGGAAAAATGCGTTGCTCAAAGATGGAAACAAGAGTGACCGCATCGATGCGCGCAAACTGGCAGAGCTGTTACGCGGGAACCAACTCAAGCCGGTCTACCACGGCGAAACCGGCGTGCGCATGTTGCGCGAGCTGTCGAGGAGTTATCTGACCATCGTCAAAGATCTGTCGCGGGTCATGAACCGGCTGAAAGCGGTGTATCGGAGCTGGGCGATTCCTTGTGCAGGAAGAGATGTCTATTATCGTCGGCATCGAGCGCAGTGGCTGGCCAAGATCCGGGAAGCCGGCGTGCGGCGTCGAGCCGAACGACTCTATGAGCAACTGGACATGTTGCAACACTTGCGTGAGCAAGCTCGGCGAGAGCTGTTAGCCGAGGGGCGCAAGCACGCCATCACCGCCCGGCTGCGGCAGATTCCCTATCTGGGGCCGATTCGCTCGGTGTTGGCCGTGGCGCTGATGCAGACTCCCCATCGTTTTCGCACCAAGCGACAACTCTGGGCGTACAGCGGATTGGCCTTGGAAACCCGTACCAGCGCGGATTACCGCTTTGTAGAAGGTCAACTGCGACGCTCCAAGAAAGTCGTTTCCATCCGGGGATTGAACAAAGACCACAACCACGATCTGAAAGGTCTGTTCAAAGGAGCGGCCACTATGGCCAGTGTACGCCCCGGACCATTCCAGGTCTTCTATCAGGCATCGCTGGCTAAAGGCATCAAGCCGACGATGGCGCGTCTCACGTTGGCGCGCAAGATTGCAGCGATTACGCTCACGCTGTGGAAGAAAGGAGACAACTTCGACGCCGAAAAAATAAAATCGCAAGCCGCTTGAGCGTCTCGGGTGATGAGCCCGTTCCATCTCCGGTGATCTTTTTCTGGTGGTGGTCGGTCGGTTCTGGAGACGCTCGGGTTCGAGGGTGAGTATGAGAATGGCCTGTAGACAAACGGTGCTTGGTGGCACCCAGTCTCTGTGTAACCCCTATGCCCCCTCGGATAACCCGAAAAAGCACTAGGCCACGAGCCTCAGATAGACCCATGGTTGACACCGTACAACCGCAAGGCTTGCTCAGTTTCTGAAACCGATCGGCGTCGTCGCTACCAAGCGAAGATGAAGACTACTGAGAAGGAACAACGCAAAATCAATCCAGGGGCACAACACCCGACAAGCGTCTTCCAAGTGCGTGGGGCTGGATGCCGCGGAAATCCCGCCTTCCGGTCGAGGGAGAAGTATCTTCTTGACATCCCCTTTTATAGAACAGGCCATTACACTCATTGAGGTTGCCGACAGGGGTCAATGAGTGTAATCGGGATTTTTCGCCAAATGAGAACTATGCTCTCTCGGACGGCTCTGGCGTCAGTGGAGTATCAATGGGGGCCGATTGGGAATGTTGACGTAGAACTCGAAGGCTTTGAACAGCGCTCGCCCGCAATCCGCAGAGAGATTGGCGTTGCACAACGCTACATTAAGGGAAGCCCCATCCTGTACCGACCCACATTGTGTCTTGGTGCGACATTTCGCTATACCGTAGCTGGTTGCGACCGCGGTAACGTCATTGTTCTCCGTGCACATCATGTAAACGGTTTGCACGGTGTCAAATCGTCCATCGTCGTCCAAGCTAGAAACCAATCGGAATTTCTGCGACGCGTTGATAGCGTCTTTTAGGGAGGAGAGCACGACCGCAGAGAGCTTTCCTTCACAACGTGTCTTCAGAAACAGACCTTGCGCGGCATCATTTGCATGACTAGCCAGTGATGATGCGGCGAGGAACACGACCAGAATCAGTTTCTGCATTCGACTCCTCCAGTAGATGGGGGTACGTTAGCATACATGTCAACTGACGCTAACAATAGCGCTCAAAATCAACTCCGGCGGGATAATGAGCGTAATTCGGCGAACGCGGTAAAATCGGGTTGAGCCGCCATGCGTATCTCGAGCCGTCGCGGAACCATCGTCTTCTTCCTCTGCCTGGGCGTCGGCCTGGTTGCACTGGCAGTCGCGCTAAACGTCGGATGGATCATCCTGAATTGGCGCGAAGGCGTACTGCTGTTTTTCGGCATCGTCTTTTTCGCCCTGATCATCGCCGGCATGGTGGTGAATACGATCTTCCTGGTGCGCGAGCTTCGCCGGAGCGAACAGCACGATAGTTTCATCAACGCCGTCACCCATGAATTAAAGACGCCAGTCGCATCCATCCGCTTGCATCTGGAAACGCTGCAGCGGCGTGAACTTCCCGAATCGAAAAAGCAGGAGTTTTACCGGGTGATGCTAAGCGATGCGGACCGCTTAACCGAAACCGTAGAGCAAGTGCTGCGGGCAGGACGAGCAGGCGACAAGAAAGCGGGTAAGGAGAAGGTTGACGTCGATTTCAGCAAGGTGGTTCGAGAGTGCATGGAAGCGATGCGGACGCGCTACCATCTGCAGGCCGAGGCATTGCACTATGAAGAGTCAGGTGGCAATGGCAGCGGGCTGCACGTGAAAGGCAGCGCCGAGGATCTGCGAACTGCAGTGTCGAACGTGCTCGATAACGCGATCAAATATTCGGGGGAGCAGGTCGATGTGCGGGTCCGGCTGGAGACATCGGACGAGAAGAAGCTGATTCTGCGCGTGCAGGATCATGGAGTGGGCATTGAACCTGACGACCTTAAGCGAATCTTCAAACGTTTTCATCGCTTGGCCCCGCGATCCATGGCTCATGTAAAGGGAACTGGATTGGGATTGTTCATCGTCAAATCGATCGCGAAGAAACATGGTGGAACTGCTTTTGCTCTGAGCGAGGGCGAGGGGCAGGGAACGACGGTGGTGATCGAGCTACCCAGACGCTGGCCGAGCCGCAGACCAACGACCAACCGAGGCCGCAAGCATGAGCCGACTTCTGGTCGTGGAGGACGAGGCGCATCTTGCGCAGGGCCTTCGTTTCAATCTGGAAGCGGAGGGATACGAAGCGGAAGTTGTGGGTGACGGCGAAGCGGCCACGGAAAAACTGCTGACCAGGAAAGAGCAGTTTGATCTCATCGTGCTCGACATCATGCTTCCGGGGAAAGATGGATTCGAGGTGGTATCAGAGTTGCGAGCGGCAAAGAACTATGTGCCGGTGCTGATGTTGACCGCTCGCGGGCGTCCGGAGGACGTGCTTAAGGGATTTGCCTCCGGAGCGGATGATTATCTGCCCAAGCCGTTTGATCTCTCGATTCTTCTGGCGCGGCTGCAAGGGCTTCTGCGACGAAGTGAATGGACGCGCGGCGGGCATCCGACGGACACGCAGAAGAATGGCGCCAAGGTTGGAGACTTTCAGCAGTTTTCGTTCGGCGGCAAGACGATCGACTTTGGCGCGCTCGAATTGAAATCCCAGGGGAATACGATTCGTTTGACATTAATGGAATCGGAGTTGCTGCGTCATTTGGTGCAAAATGACGGAAAGATCGTCTCGCGAAAGCAGCTTCTGGAAGAAGTCTGGGGATTGCACGAGGACACGGATACGCGCGCGATCGATAATTTTGTGGTGCGGCTGCGGCGTTATATCGAAGATGATCCCGGACATCCGCGGCATCTATTGACGGTGCGAGGAGTCGGCTACCGGTTTTTCGCGAAGCCAGAGGAATAGAAGCCAGAAAAAATAGAAAGCAACATTCGGCGCCAGCCGAAACTGTCACGCTCGACAGAGTTCTGATAACAGACTTTCCCGCCGCGCAACCGCCAGTCCATCCATCCGGCGCAAAACCACTATATAGATCGGAATCGATACGGCAGCCAGAACGAGAAATAAAATGGCCGCGATCCACAGATTCTTATAGATCCTTGCAGATCGTGAAGACGGCCACGCCGAGTCCTACGATCACGATCTGCATTCCGAAACTGGCGAGGACCGTGGTCTGCGAGACGTTCTGGCGGCCGAAAGTGGAGAAGTCACGCTTTCTGGGCGAATAGACCGACAGCAGATTTCCTGCCGTAAAGTTTAACGGGGCGGCGAAGAGCAATCCTGCGAGTGTGGCCAGGGTAACGGGGAGATGCGGAGCGCCGTAGAGATAGGCGACAGCAAGCCAGGCGAAGGCCGTGGTGGCCAGAAGGACTGCCGCATGCGTGAGATTTTTCCCGAGAACGATGTGACTGAATCGAACGGGGGATGCGTAGAAGAACTGAATGCCCCCGGCGTCACCACCAAAACTGTTGTAGACCAGATTCGTGAGAATCAGCAGCGAGTACGCAGCAGCGCTGGGGAAAGCGGTGTCGGGAGTGCGGCTCATCATGCCGGAGTGGCGCATTGCGTTCAGCGGTCCCATGCGAATGATGGCCAACATGAAGATCGGCATGATCAAGGTCAGGAGCATCGGCCCACTACGCGCGAGATACCGAACTTCTTTTTCAAATACAGCCGCGACCGACTGGGACAATCCAGGTAGATCCCAACCAAGTTGAACTGGCTGCATTGTCTGCGCGATGGGCCGTGCGGCAGTCTCGTTCAGATTCTCGCCGCGGAATTGTGCGCGGATGCGGAGGTGCAGCAGAGAACCAATCCCGAACGTGAGCGTGCCCAGGAAGAGCAGGGAAGTGACGCCCACGAAGTATTTTGCGTTGTCGGCTTGGGCGATGGCATCCGCCGCGAGTCCCGGCGGCAACACAGACTGCGCTTGAGCCGCGATCGACAGGGAGCGAAGCAACTGGGGATGCGATCCGTGCGTGATCTGCTGCATCAGCGGACCGATCAGCTGAAAGCTCAAAGTCGCGAGAATAAACAGAACGCCCATGATTTCGCGCGTGCGCCGTTGCGCGAGCCAGCGCTCGACCCAGGCAAAGATGGTTTGCATCAGAAGCAGGTTAAACAGTGCGAAGTTGAGGAGGGCGATAGCCGCCCAAGGGAAAAGTGCGGGGCGGGCGGCCGTGACTCCGATCAGAACGCCAAGCAAGCCCACTGAACCTAAGGCGCTGGCCGGATCGAGTAAGCCATAGGCCAGGCGAACCAGGAAATAGGATCGATAGGTGAGAGGAAAGCGCAGCAACTCGGATGAATCCGGATTGCTGGTGAAGGCGGTTGCCATCACCGGGAAGATCTGCCAGAAGAAAAAGATGATCCAGAGTGGAATGGCGAGGAATGCCGAGTTTCCGTTCGTGACGAAATACCAGGACAACCCAGCTGTGGCGAAGAATCCGCCCAGGCCGCCAAGAGCGAAGGCCGAGGTCACAATGATGCGGGAGACGAGTTCCATCTTCCCGCGGCGGCTGCGCAGTCCGTTGACGAACAGGCGCCAGCGCAAGTCGGCAATGGCAGCGAGTTGACCCGGGATGACCTTCGTGCTTTCCATTTCGGGAGAGCCTCAATTCTTACACATCCCAAATCGTTGGTGCACACGTCCGCAAAGACAGGTACAGCAGACACTTACGCGACCCGAGTTGATCCACCCCTGAGCATCCCGCTCGTCCTGCTCGTCACCGTGACTGTGATCACGGAAGGTGGTGGGAGTGGTCACTGGGCTTATCGGCATAGCATGAAAAGCTAAGTATGTTGTGGAGGGGAAGTGGTTATGTCTGTGCCGGAACAAATGCCGCTGTGGGAAAGAATGACGCAGCCGCTGGCGAACGTGTTGGACATCGCCTTTGGGTGTCACCACAGAAAGCTGAGCCGAGTGTTCACGGAACACGGCCACAGCTACAAGGTGTGTTGTGAGTGCGGCGCGACGTTTCGTTACTCGCTGGACTCGATGTCCATTACGCATCGAAGGAAGTTGTTTCCCATGCTGCGACGTTTGCGAGTGGAAGGCAGAAGGCGAAGGCTTTTACGTAAGATTGGAAAGTCTTAGAGTTCGGAAAGTCGCAGAATACATACCAGCGGGCCCGCTCAGAAGCGCTTCGGCTTCTCATCCTAACCACGATAATTCCTGCTCGTTACGGCGCATACCGCCCACGATGCGCAGGAAGATCTCTTCCAAAGTTAGTTTCTCGGCGTTAGCCGGGACGCCGCCATCCAATGCGTTCGGCGTCTCCGCCTGCACGCCTGCGCGCAGTTCCTCGAGCGATCCCTGCGCCACCAGACGTCCTTGATGAATGATCGCAACGTGGCTGCAAAGCCGCTCGACGATCTCCAGCACGTGGGATGTCAAAAAGATCGTGGCGCCCCGCGCGATCATTCCCTGCAGCATTGACTTCAGAGTTCCTGCGGCGATGGCATCAACGCCTTCGAAGGGTTCATCCAAAAAAAGAATCTTGGGACCGTGAATCACCGCTGCGGCCATTGCCAGCTTCTTTTGCATTCCGTGGGAGTAATCCGTTACCAGCTTCTTCGGTTGATCGGCGAGTTGCATGAACTCGAGGAGTTCAGCGGCGCGCTTCGCTGCCGTCTGACGGTCGAGGCCGTACATGCGTCCGGCAAAGCTTAGGAATTCCGCTCCGGTGAGGCGGCCAAAAAGAGCCATGCCCTCGGGCACGACGCCGATCTGGCGTTTCACTTCCACGGGATGAGTTTCGAGGTCCAGCCCGAGGATCTCGATCTGACCGGAACTTGGTGCGAGCAGGCCGGTGAGCATCTTGATGGTCGTGGATTTCCCGGCGCCGTTGGGTCCGAGGAAGCCGAAGAATTGTCCGGGAGCGACACGCAGATTGACATCCTCGACGGCGACCAAGATCGCCGAAGCGGCGCGACAGCCCTTGCGTGCAGATGCTGGGAGCTCCATCCATGAAGGAGTGAATCTAGAAAGAGTGAATCTAGCACAACCGCAAGATGGATGCGTGCGGCAAACAGATTTGCGCGCATAAGTTTGGCCGCAGTGCTCGAACCCTATCTCTGATTCAGGGCGGCGGAGAAAGGGCTTTTTTCGGTTTAGTTACTGCTTTTCTTTCGAATCTGGTTTCTTTTCGGATTGTTTCTTCTGCTGATCTTCGGTCCACGGAGGAACAACTCCGATCATGCGAGCATAAGCGATCGATTGTCCGAGATGCTCGGCAGTGTGGCGCACGATAAAGAGCAGAATGCCGCGCTCGGTATTCTTCCCGCCGAACCAGTCCATGCTTTTGTCGAGGTCGGAATCTGGCATGGCTCTGATCGCCTGCTTGGCGTGAGCGAAAGAGTCTTTGAGAGTGGAGATGACCTTTGCCTTGTCGGTCGTAGATTTCTCGATACCTTTCAGATCGATTCCGCTCGGCGGAGGTGTGCCTACGAGCTTGTAGAGGTTGTAATTCGCGGCAGCGATGTGAAGGAAGACTTCAGCGAACGACCGCGCGTCATCGGATGGCCGCCACGTGTATTTGTCGGCGGGAATCGCTTCGGCCAGACGAGTGAGTTTGTCTTCCTGCACCATGACCTCGGCCATTACCTCGGAACGATAACCGGTGACGCCTGGAGTTCCTTCCTTGTACGGGTTGACTTGAGCGGCCGCAACATTAGCGCCGACGGCGAGCAAGATAAGGCCGACAACGCTAAATCCGAAAAGGCTAGAGCGGAAAGCTGCGAGGGTTCGTCGCATGATGTCTCCTTTGCAGCCGGTGGAGAATTGTAGCCTGAGACCAGATTTCTGGACGTCCACGCTTAGACGCGACAGAGTGAGGAAGGTCACCGGAAGCGAGTGGTGCGCCAGAGGGCGATGCCCCCGGCGGCGAGCAGCGCCAGCATCGCCACGGTGAGGGCTACGGCCCAGGTCATATTGATTTCCATGCGAGGCAGGCGGGAGATCGAAGCGAGGACGAGGAACAGAGCGGTCGTGCCGAGGATCAGCAGCCAATCGATGAATGACCTGCCGTGCGAAGGAGTGCCGAACGATTTGCCTTCCATGCCGGCGCGGACGTATTCGTGCTCAACTCCGTAACGCTCGCCTTCGCGATGCGCGGCGTCGCGCCATGAAGAGTGTTCGCGCTCGGTCGCCGAAGAGAGCGCGATGGCCACGGCGCCTGCGGCCATCAGGAGCGATCCGCCTCCGACTTGCGCGTAGACGGTGCGGGTTCCTCCGTGCAGTTCGTGGAAGACGAAAATTCCCCAGAGAAGTCCCCAGAGTTGATTGGTATTGGAAAGCGGAATGCCGCGACTGATGCCAACATACTTCGTTGCGTATTGCTGGAACAGATCTCCAAGCACCCAGACGAAGCCGCCCAGCATGAGCCAGAAAAGAACCGGACGGGCGCTCACCAGTTCGGTCCACAGTGAGGCAGAGCCACGATATCCGATAGCGAGCAGCACCATCGTGACCAGCTCGCCAACGGTGAAGAACGTGATGAACGAAAGCGGGTTCATGCCCGTCAGATAGGCCTTGCGGTAGGGGATGTACATCGTTCCCCACAGAATGCCGGCGCCGAGTGCAGCCAGAATGCCCATGGTTGCTTTTCCGGGCGCAGCTTGGTGGGACGACGCGATCGCGAGCAGGGTCGCGCCCGCGAACATGCAGAGCGCGCCTCCGATGACGCCGAGCCAGCGCTTCCATCCCGCATAATGCAGTTCGTTGAAGAGGAGATATCCCCAGAAAATACCAAGCAGGCTGTTCGTGTTCCACAGGGGAAATGCAATGCTGAGGCCGACATTGCGGATGGCGTAAATGGTAAGCGTATTGGCGACAGCCCACATGCATCCGGCGAGGATAGCCCACACGATGAGGTGAGGCGCCTGGCGAATGTCGGCGTTGAGATGCGCGGTGCCGCGGATGAACGCGGGCACGCTCCAGCGAGCGAGGAAGACACCGCAAACCATGATCAGCGAAACGGTGATCGGGGAGATTTCGGCGTTCACGAGCTTGATGGGAGCTTCGGCGCCTCCGAGCCAGGCTCCGGCAGCAAATCCGCAAAAGATGCCGAGTGCTTGCAGGCTGCGAAGGCGAGCCGGATGAGGAGCACTGGGAACGGATGTTTGGCTGGCTTCGGCTCGCGTTGGGGTGAAATTCAACGAAGTCTATCCAGAAGGGCGAGTCCGCCAAGAAGAACGCACAGCGGAATCCAGAAGTGGACGTCAGTCGCGATGGCGCGAAGAAGGTTGCGGGGAGGACGGTCCGTCGATTCGGGCAATAGTGCGACCTCGAACTTCGATCTTAATCTGGATTTGTAATCTGAAGTGCCATCTTAGGGACAGATTGATGGAGAGTCAACGCGGGTGAGGGTATATGTGTATGTGATGTTGAGATGTACAAACTCCGAAATGTGGTGATTTCAGGACACATCATCCCCATGGAAGCCTCAGAGCAACTCATCGCAACTCAACTCAATGTGCGCCCGGTCGGCGTACCTTTGTTCTCCAGGGCGCGCGGGGGCATGGAGTGGAGATGGGGGCGTGGGGCGATTGGTCAATGAGCGCAATGGCTTGGTAACAGAACTTATGCGCAACCATTGTCCTCGTGACAAAGAAAAGCCGCCCATACATCGGGCGGTTTAGGCTTCCGATTCAAGCTCTGCGTGGAGCTATTCAACGTGGAAGGCGACGTTGCTGGATAGCGTGCCGGTGGGCGTTGTGACTTCGATGGGACCTGTGGCCGTTCCGCTCGGCACAGTGGCCTTAATCAGCGTGCTTGAGACTACGGTAAAACTTGCCGGAATGCCGTTGAAGCTGACCTCCGTACTTCCCGTCAGATTGTTTCCTAAAATGCCGATCACCTGCCCGGCCTTGCCGAAACTGGGGTACGGTTGCACGAAGGGACTGAGGCCCATGGAAACGCTGAATATCGTGCCGCAGCCTCCCGAACAATCCTGAGAGCTGCCACCAATACTCGTCACTCCGTAGAAAACCCCGTTCGTAGCTTGAAGCAGTCCCGCCTCTGGAGTGGCGCCGTCCGTGCAGTCGAAATTCTGCGGGCAAAAATCGTAGAGCGTCGTCAGATTGCCAGTCGTTGTGATTTCGAAAACTGTCCCGAAAGGATTCCCGCCCAGTCCAGCGGTTGTTCCATAAAGGTTTCCGTCCGTGCCCTGTATCAGTTCCGATTGCGGCTCGGCTCCGTCGGAGCAGTTCGCTTTCGAACAGAAACTATACAAACGTGTGAATTGTCCTGCAGGCGTAAGCTTGAATACATAGCCAAAGCGATTGCTCCCGCCCAAGTACGACGTTCCGTAGAGGTTGCCGTCCGCGCCTTGCATGACCCCGTTCGCAATGTTGTCAGGGTTTTCGGGCCCAGGAAAATTGTGCACCACGGTCTCTAAACCCGAGGGCGTGAGTTGAAAGATCGAGCCACCATCAGTCTCCCCGCCCAGCGGCGCCGTCCCGTAGAACTTGCCGTTCGTGGCCAGGGCCAGGGTTCCCGCAGGTTCTGCGCCATCCGCACACGCCGTTCGACTGCAGAAGCTATACAGAACGGCGAAATTACCCGTCGGGCTGATCCTATATGCCGTCCCTGAGAACGTCGAGCCCCCGCCAATGGTTGTGCCGTAAAAATTCCCATCGGTTCCCAATGTCAATCCCGACAACGGCTGGGCACCATCTGGGCAGTCCGTCTGCGAGCAAAAGCTGTGGAGCGTGGTCAGCTTGCCCTGCGGCGTGATTTCAAACACCGTCCCACGGTTGTCGTTGGCTCCCCCCGAGAAGGTTGTTCCATAGAAGTTTCCATTGGTGCCGAGCACCAGACCTGCGAAGGGCTCCGTGCCGTCAGCACAATTGTTTTTTGAGCAAAAGTTGTAGAGCGTAGTCACCGTTCCACTCGGAGTAACTTTGAAGACGGTTCCGCAGCCGAAAGGGGAGCACAAAGGATCGTTGAGAGTGGTTCCTCCAGACTGCGTTGTTCCATAGAAATTCCCATCCGGGCCCTGAATGAGAGGCGCGACAGGCGATCGGCCGAGGTATAAATTGAACGAAGCGATCGTGGTGAACGTTTGAGCGTGCGACGTCGCCGCCATCGCGCAAAGTACGGCAACAACCCCTGCGATCTTCAGACATCGAATCCCGGTCATACCGTCTCCTCTTGACATTTTGAGTATGGAACAGTTTCGGGCCCCACAAAGGCAGTAATTATGTTTGCATAGCTCACGCGGGTCAAGTGCGCAGATTCTTGCATGTACAAGGGAAACTAGCTGCCTCCGTGCGTCTTGGACTGCTGGCATGGTGAGGCTTTCGCCGAAGAGCGCTCAAGTGTCGCAACATCCCCATTACACTCAAAATCCACGAGACGAGTTGAGATCGAGATCAGCCGCTCTGAGGCTTCTCTCGGGATGATCTGTCCTGAAATCACCACACCTCGGAGTGCGTACATCTCAACATCACATACACATATACGCGTCAACGCGGGTGAGGGCGAGCGTCACTTTAAGAAATCCACAGCGTCGTGTGACATCTGACCTTGCGCACAGCCTCACACTCGCGCGATCATTGGCGAGGCCGAAGCGGCACTCTGATCAACTGTTTCCCGGTTGGAACTCTGAACTTTCGGAGCCTAAGTTCTTTGGAACCAAGATTTTGCCCGCAAGTGATTGAGGCTCATAGATTACTTTTCAATTTCCCTCTAACTTGATGATTCCACGAGGGCACCCCCCCCCCGGGGGGGGGTTACCTCCACAAGGTACGCGCTATCCCATTTCGGGAATGCTCTTCAAAAAATTTTCAATCAGAAAATTTCCGTATTGCCGGAAGCGTGCCTGCAGCGCTTAAAGTCGCCATTGATTCTGGATTAATTAGGCACCGCTAGCGGTGCCCTGATACGAAGCGATACTGGAGCGTGCAAAACGTGAATGAGATGAAGCGTCTTTTGGACGTTCAATTTCCATACGCCAGGTAGAACACGTGCTGCAAGTTTCCGATGGCGAAGCCTGCCATGCCGCTGTTGTAGCTGGCCTGTCCCGCGCCGCCGGTGAGGTCCTCGATATGACCATGTGGTTCCGTTGTAAGTACAGCTGGTAGACCTCGTTACTCGGTTGGTAGTACGCGTGGAACTGATTGTTAGGCTTGGTGGGAAAGGCGACGATGCCGCCAAAGTATGGGTCAGCGGGAGCGCCGATCGAGCTGGTCAAATCCAGGTCCTTCCAATGACCGCTCTTGTAGGTGTATTGGTGAATGTGAGTGTCGTCGGTGACGGCGTAAACCTCTCCCTGATTGAGAACGGGGAATGCTGCGACGCCGCTGCTTAAATTGATAGGAGTGCGGTTTCCGCCCACCAGGTAGGTGATATCAAAATAAACCCAGTTGGAATTGTTGTAGTTGATGTCGAGCAGATCCAGATTGTTGGAATAGGTGCCAAAGCCCGGACAAATCACGTGTTGCAAATTCCCCACCGCAGCGCCCGCAGCCCATTGCGTGTAGCAATAAGCACCGGTGATGGCCGTTAGATCCTGATAGCTCCATGAGGTGCCATTGAAATACAACTGGTACTCGTGAAGGGTGTTCACATCCTGATAGTAGACATGGAACTGATTGTTGGGCTTGGTGGCGAAGGCCACGAGCGGAGCCGCACTCGCCGTGTTACCGCCAACCAGCGCGGTCAGGTCCTGATCGGTCCAGTCGGCATTGTTGTAGTTGAGTTCATGAACGTGGCTATCGGTCGATACATAGAAAACATATTGCAGGTTGCCGATCGCGAATCCTGCGATTCCGAAAGGTTGGGCGGCAGGCCCGCCGGTGAAGGAGGTCAAGTCGTTATCGGTCCAGCTGGTGTTGTTGTAGAAAAGCTGGTGCACGTGCGAGTTGGTATCGACATAATACACGTGCAGTTGTTGGTTGGGAGTGGTGTAGAAGGCAGCGATGGCCCCGAAGGGCACGGCAATGCCGCCGCCGGTGAGGGCGGTCAGATCCTGATCGACCCAGTTTGAATTGTTGTAGTAGAGGCGATGGACATGCTCGGCGGAAGCGACGTCCGCAAACAAAGTCGAAATCATGCAAAGCGCAAGAACTTTGCCGGCTCCGAGAGTAACGGATTTGAAAAGCGAAGCAGGCGACGATGGGCCGAAGATGCGCAACATGGATGTCTCCTTGATCTGATTTGAAGCGAAGGACAGGGATCCCGGTGTAGCCCCAGAAAGTGGAGGGATTGTACACCCATTCCGGCGCGAGGGAGATGAAAAGATTTCGAACTGCGGGGAGGAGGCCGCGACTGAGGGGTGAGCTTCGAGCCGCGCTCGACGGACAGCCGGTGGGCGGCTGTCCCCACATAAGCAAATCCCCCAGACAGGCAAGAACGCCCCAGCATGGCCGGGGCGTTGTGCGAAGCGACGAAGGCTCTTGCGCTTCTAGCGGGCGGATGCCGGTTCGGGCGCGGCCTTGATCGGCATGTACTCCTTTGCGTTGGCGGCGGTTGATAGCAGAACCCGCCGGCCTGCGAGACGGGTAGAGAGACTCTCGATTTCGTCCTTGGCGACCGAGAGTGGCAGAGGCACCTGTCCGCCGTTGAGGACGGACCGGCAGAGTGCCATCATGATTTCAAAGCCCTCGTATGCACTGTCGAAGTTGCAGGGATGGACTTTGTGATCGTCGTCGAGCCAGTCGGCGATGTCTCGAATGTAAGGCGGCATGTCGAGCTCGTAATTCATGCAACCGGGACCGGAAGAGGCACCAGTCTTGGTGACGGCCCGCCATCCGCCGCCGGTGAGTACTTCTGCAAATCCGTCGGTGCCTTGCGCGCCGATGCGGCACTTGCGCCACCAGTAGTCGACTTCCGGAACATCGGGCGCGCCTGCGCCGCATTCAACGATGCCGCGGACGCCATTGCTGAACTGGATGAAGCCGCCGATGTAATCGGGTGAGGGATGGAGGTCGTAGAACTTGCTGGCTCCAGCGGCCTGTCCCATGACCCACTCGGCCTTCCCGTCACCGTTGTACCAGCGCATGTAGTCGATGAGATGCGAGAGCATGTGCATCATCCATCCGGAGGCGGTGCCGTAGACGGTGTGAACGCGGCCGAGCGCACCACTGGCGATGATTTCCTTCACCTTGCGGTAGTGCTCGCCGTAACGATGCTGATGGCTGACGACAGCTTTCACACCGGCGGCAGCCAGGAGCTTCTTCACTTCCATGCCTTCGCGGCTGTTGAGAGCGACCGGCTTCTCGAAGGCGATCAGGCGCGCGCCGGATTCGATCCCAATACGAATCATCTCCGTGCGCAGCTTGGGAAGCGTGCAGAAGCAGAAAACGTCGGGCTTGATGGCGGAAGCGACCTGGAAAGCATCGGTTCCGGAGGTGCCGCCGAATTTGGCAGCGGCTGCCTCGAGACGGGTCTTGTCGACGTCGCAGACGCCGGCAACCTCGAAGCGTCCGTTGGATTGAAAAGCGAGGGCATGGTGCATTCCGCGCTTACCCATGCCCACGACTACGACACGATATTTGTCGGTCATTTCACCCTCTTATCCCAGTCGAGGATGTGATCGATGCGTGTAGTCGACTTCATCTTCGGTGAGTTCCGGGAACATCGGCAGAGAAATGCAGCAGGCTGCATTGCGCTCGGAATTGGGTACTGGTGCGGCGATGCGAGCTGGCTTGCCCCAGGGATAGCCTTCCTGCTGATGGATGGCGATGGGGTAATGGCACTTGGCGTCGATTCCCTCTGCATTCAGGAACTCGAGCAAGGCGTCGCGATGCTTGGCTATCTTGGTCTCAATGACGTAGAGGTGATAGACGTGGCGATAGCCGGGAGTCTCGTAGGGGAGCGTAATGTGTTTGGCTTTCGCCAGACCTGTGCTGTATCGCGTGGCCCATTTCCGGCGGAGATCACTCCAATCGTCCGTGTGTTTCAGCTTGGCGCTGAGCACTCCGGCGTGCAGATCGTCGAGGCGGCTGTTGTATCCGGGAGTATGGCAGGAGCGCTTGTCGGAGCCGTGATTCCGAAGCTTGCGGACGATGCGGTCGACTTCAGGATTGTTGGTGACGACTGCGCCACCGTCGCCGAATGTGCCAAGATTTTTCTGAATGATGAAGCTGACGGTGGCGGCGTCGCTGAGTTCCGCGATGCGGAAACCGTCGCCATGAGCACCAATGGCCTGAGCATTGTCTTCGATCACGAGCAGGTGATGCTTGTCGGCGATCTTGCGAATCGCCTTCATGTCAGCGCATTGGCCGTAAAGATGAACCGGCACTATCGCCTTGGTGCGGGGAGTGATGGCGGCTTCGATCTTTTTGGGATCGATGCAGTTCGTGCGCGGATCGGAGTCCACGAATACCACGGTGGCGCCGGTGATCCAGATAGCTTCCGCGGTGGCGAAAAATGTGTTGGTGGTGGTGATGCACTCGTCGCCCGGTCCGATGCCGAGAGCCATAAACGTAAGCCATAGGGCGTCAGTGCCGTTGCCGACGCCGATGGCATATTTGGTGTGGTGGAAGTCAGCTAATTCTTTTTCAAACTTCTTGAGCATTGGGCCCAGCACATATTGGCCGCTCTCCAGAACCTCGTGGATATTGGCATCGATCTCCGCCTTGATATTGTGGTACTGCCGGACGTGTCCATAGAAACCGACATTCAACTTGGTTGCGAGCATAGATTTCCTCCGCGATGACGATTCGGCCCGGTGAAGAAGAGCCATCCCTGAGTTGAGGCTTTTTCGAAGCCGACAATAATTCCGTGCGAATGCTATAGAGCGGTGGGAAGGGATGCCATGATTTCAGTCACGAGGTACTGTGATCGGGGATGCCTGTTGAAACTACGCTGATTCGTCCTGCTGTGGACGCTTTATTTGAGGAGTATCAACACTGCAGGCTGCAAACCTCCGGGAAGTCTTGAAACCTCTAGTGATTGTGGCGAATACGCTCTCACGCCAACATGGATGAATGAAGCTTAGATCACTATGTTTTCTTCTCCCCCTTGCCCTCGTAGCCCCGTGTATGGGGTCGGGTGTCGTCACGATCAAAACCAGCGCCGTGCCGAATGGCATTGTCAAAGATTCCTATTACAGCGTGATAACGGCCAGCGGCGGTTGCACTCCGTATAAGTGGAAGGTTGCTTCAGGAGCCTTGCCCAACGGCATCACGATGAAAACATCGTCGCAGACGACGTCAGTGACTCTATCCGGCATGCCAACGAAGGCAGCAATGAATTCGTTTACCGTTTCGGCAACGGCATGTGGCGGGCACGAAGCGACTGCTTCGTACAAGATTGTTGTCCAAGCCACCCCCGACCATGTTGTCGATCTAAACTGGAAGGCTTCGACTACCAAGGACGTTGTAGGTTACAACGTATACCGCGGTCCGGACGGAAACTCGTGGAGCAAAATCAATCTAAGCCCTACCGCGTCAACAGCCTACAGCGATTCTACGGTTGCTGATAGCAGCAACTACTACTACGCCACTACTGCGATCGATGTGAAAGGCGACGAAAGCGGCAAATCGAACGTCATAAAGACGGCCATTCCTTAATCGCAATATCACAAAACGAGAAAGGCGCCCCGGCTTTCGCCGAGGCGCCTTAGTGGCAGAACTGCAGCAGTTTAGAACAGATTCCACAGGAACTGGTTGTAGACCTCGTGATGGAATTGGACTTCGGGGGCCTTGACGATGGTTCCCAAGGCGCGGGAGCAACGATCGGCGGACGCTTCTTTGAGCTCTGCGTAGCGTCCCTTCACATCGTCGCCCAGCAGAGTTGTTGTCCATGAGGCCTTTTTGAAATCGTCCAGAGCGGTGTAGATGTTGTCGGGGAGAAAGCGCTGGGCCTGGCGCAGGTTCTTGATTTTTGCGGTTTCGCCATCGAGCCCGCTCTTGAAGATCGCGTACAGAACCAGGTAGGGGTTGGCGTCGGGAGCAACCGAGCGGACTTCGACCCGCATGCTCTTTTCATTGCCAATCGGAATGCGGATCATCGAGCCCCGGTCGACGGCGGAAGCTTTGATCTGGTTGGGCGCCTCGAAATGCGGATCGAGGCGGCGATACGCGTTTACGCTGGGATTGAGCAACAGGCAAATATCGTTGCCGTGGGTCAGAATGCGGTCGACAAAAGCCCATCCCATCTTGCTAAGTTTTTCTTCGCCCTTTGCATCCCAGAAAAGATTCTTACCGTTTTCGCTGATGGAGACGTTGGTGTGCATCCCGCTGCCGTTGACGCCGACGACAGGCTTGGGCAGGAATGATGCGGTTAGACCCATATTGGTGGCGACCTGGCGGCAGATCAGCTTATAGAGTTGGATCTGGTCCGCGGCGGAAACGACTTCGCCGTAGCCATAGTTGATTTCGAACTGCGAGGGCGCGACTTCCGGATGGTCCTTTTCATTCTGGAAGCCCATGGATCGCTGCACTTCGGCCGTGGTGTCGATGAAGGTGCGCAATGCATCGCCGGGGAGGGAATGGTAGTAGCCGCCGGTATTGACGTACTCGAATTTTCCGGTTTCGTGATAGTGGCGCTCGGCGTCCGAGCCTTTGAAGAGAAAGCCTTCGATCTCATTGGCCGCATTCAGGGTGTACTTCTTCTTCTTGGAAGAGCTCGTTAGCGTATCCCTTTAGAACTCCGCGAATGTCACCCGAGTAGGATGTGCCGCCCTTGTCGATGACTTCGCCGAAAACCAGCACTTTGCCGGATCCGAAGACGTCAGCGGGCGCCCAGTAAAACGATCCCCAATCGATGCCAAGGCGAAGATCGCTCTCGCGCTGCGCGGTGAAGCCGCGGATAGAGGAACCGTCGAAGGTCAAGTTGTCCCAGCTCTTGAGCAGGAACTTCTTGTCATAGTCGAGCATGTGCAGGCGGCCTTCGAGATCGCTGAAGAGGACGGTGACGGCCTTAATGCGCTTCTCGTCGCTGAGATATTTAGTGCGCTCTTCGCGAATCTTGTCAGGGGCCGTGCGATTCCTGCGCTGCTCCTTTGCCTTGAGGTTGAGTTCTTCCAGTTCGTCGTAGGACAGTGCCAGGAAATTGCGCAGTTCAGTGGGCATGGATATCGATCCGTCTCCTTCGAATGTTAGTGCGAGATTTTGGCAAAACTACAACACGAATAACGGGAAGTTGAAATGGCTGGTTTCAACACTGACCTTGGAACTCGGAAGAATAGCGCGTGGAGGATGATCCAGCCAATCGAAAAAGCTGATGTGAGGCATAAAAGGGATTTATTCGAAGAGTTAGCGGGCGGTGGAGGAAGTTAATTCTGTGGCGCCCGCGAGCGCTGGAGATGCCCACGCGTGCTGTGAGTGCTGGCGACCGCAATCCAGGCATCGTGTGGCCGGGAACTGAGCGCGGCAGGCGGGACAGGCTGCTCCAGTCTCGAAAGTATCGAAGGCCTGGCCGCACTGGTTGCATTTCCAATAGGCACCCAGCGGAGGGGCCGAATTACAGGTGGGGCAGGAATATCCGGCGCGCCGTGGAAGTTTGGCCATGCGCAACAGAACACGGGCATGCTGAAAACCGCCCCAGCAGTTCAACAAAACGAAGACAGCGATAGCGCCGAGCCACAACGAACCGCGGACCACGGCGAGGGCGATAAATCCGAATACACCGAGCAGGCCAAGAATGGTCGCGACCATCAGGCTGCGGGCACGTCCCATCACGATACCAGAGCAAGGAACGCAGAATTTGGCCGCCATCCAGCGGGTAGATGGGCAGGATGTTGAAAACCAGCAATCCGAAATTGATGTAGAAGATCGTCTGCAAGAGCGGAAGAGGTCGTGCTGGCTGGCGGGCAGGCCGGCAATGCGGCTGGCTCTGACCACAATCCAGAGAACGGGAAGCAGTGCGACATTGACCAACGGCCCGGCGGCGATGCTCCAAAGGGTCGCGCCTGGCCGCGGCGGAGGATCGACATAAGCGACTCCACCCATGGGCCAGAGCACAATCCGGTTGGCAAAGCCTCCTACCTGGCGGCAGGCAAGCGCGTGGCCGAACTCGTGAATGGTCACGATGAGAAATAGCGCCAGATATTCGGCAATGTTCCAGCCGATAGAGGAGTACGTTCCAAGCCCGCCCCGGATTTCATACATCGCGATCAGGAACCAGGACCAATGCAAAAAGACATCGATACCGGAATAACTGAAGAGGCGGATGGAACCCTGGCGGCCGGGCATGAGCGAAGTCTAATTCATTCTGCAGGACTTGCGTGAGATTCCAGCGGAATTGAATAGAGTTTCCGAAGGTAACTTCCTGAGGAGGGGATTATTGCCGGTGGGCGGATGCGCCAGCAGCCAACTCGCGGAGAGTTGTGAGAAATCCGGCAGCCGTGTGGGGATCGTGCAGGGCGTCGAGAGCGATGGTTGCGGAAAACTGAGGGGATTCGGGGCGGAAGCGGACCTGAAGGACGTCCTGCTGGCGAACGGTCATCAGAGTGTTGAGTTCCGGAGTCGAATCTTCTTTCCAGTGGGTGCGAGTGGTGAGGACAATGGGGCCGGGTTCGTAGATGTCCCACTGCCGCTCTTCGCGTTTTCGGTCGATTACGCCGCGGCTGTGAGCGCACCAACGATGACGCACGACATCGAGACGGAACGCCGGTGAGCCGCCAAGGTCGGCTTCGAAAGTGAGCGTCTCCTTCTGCTTATTCACGCGGTTGAGGATCCAGTGAACGGGCAAAGCCCTCGGACGAAACTTGAGGGTGACGCGAGCGTTCTCAAAACTGCGGGAAGGGAACTGAAGGCGGGCGTAGAGGTGGAAACTGTTCAGCCAGCGGAATTCGGTGATACGCCCTTTGCCGGCGCAGGCAGACTGGACCCAGCGCAAGGCCTCTGCCCCTCGGCGGCGGTTGTAGGCCATAAAAAGGAAATACCATCCCCCAAGGGCCACAACTGCGCAGACAACGTCGATGACAAGAAGGCGTCCCACGGCCATCTTCGCCTATTCCTCTGATGCCGATGGTACGTCCGAGGTTGCGGAGAGGCAAGGGGGCAAAGGACTCCAGCAGGGGGATTTTTTTGAGGATGGCGGGGCGGGATTGTGGAAAAAGAGGACGAACGCTGGTGGCGCGCGCCTTCAGTTCTGCCGGATGCTCAAAAAGAGGTGCAATCTCGGGAGGAGCATGAATGCAAGCCGACTACAATAGCCGCGTGGCGACTGTGATTCGCGATTTTAAGCTAGAGGACTTTGAAGTTCTCTGGCGCATGGATCAGGAGTGCTTTCCGCCCGGGATCTCTTACTCCAAGCGGGAACTGGGAGCCTATTTACGCCAACAAGGGGTGTTCTACCCTGGTGGCGACGGACAAACCTCAGGGTGAGGCGCAAGGTTTTATCGTCGTTGAAACTGGGCGCACGGGACACGTTATTACGATCGATGTCAGTCCAAAAGCCCGACGGTCCGGGGTGGGATCGTTGCTGATCCATGCTGCGGAAGAGCGGTTGCGAGCCAGCGGAGCTCACGCCGTAGGCCTTGAGACGGCAGTCGATAACGTTGCGGCATTGTCGTTCTACAAGCGGCACGGTTATAGCGTGGTCCGTACCTGGCCGCGCTACTACTCGAATGGTGTGGATGCACTGGTGCTGAAGAAGCAGTTGGGCGATATCAGGCGCGCAATGGAATAGCGGCGCCGCGGGTTCATGACCTAACCATTCGTGAGGCCGAACATTTCGTGTCCTTCTGAGTGCGACGCAGCTTTGCCTGCGTGGCAGAATGGGCCGAATCAGTTCGTATCCTTCTCCTCCTCGAGGTACCTCATGATTCACAAGAAGAAGACATTGCTTTATTTTGCTGCGCTGGCCGCGACCCTGTGCACGGTGAGCTGCGGCGTAAGTTCGAAGCAGAATGCGGGCAATCCAATCGCACCGGCTGTACGCCACGAAACGTTGTCCGGACCGGGCGACCCCGCAACCCCTGACCCGGGAGCTACGTTCAAAGGATGCTGGTACAAGACCGGCGGACTTTGGTATCAAGCGGTGAAGATTTCGGTAAAAAATCCGGGAACCTATCCCTTCTACGCGAACCTCTATTACGGTTCGACGTGCAGCAAGTGGGCCGATGATTTCGGCAATGGGGAACTCATTCAGTTCGGCAGCTTCCAATACACGTTCTGGTTCGATCATTTTCCGGATAAAAAGAATATGTCGGCAATATGGCAGGTGGGCAAAGACAAATCCGCCTGCATTGTCTATGAGACTTCTCCGCAATGCTAGGCGGCGGTCCGAGACGAATCTTGCGAATTCCACGCTCTCCGACTACTTTCTTAAGTCATGAAAGTTGCCATTCAAGGAGAGCGTGGTTCATTTAGCCACGAAGCAGCCGAGCGAATGCTTCCACGATGTAAGGTTGTGCCGTGCATGCGGTCGGCGGAGGTGTTCGACCGGGTGGAAGCAGGATCGGTTTCTGCCGCGGTTATACCAATCGAGAACACACTCGCCGGAACCGTCGCGGAGCACGCGGACCTGTTGGTCACGCGAAACGTCTTTATCCAGGCGGAGTATCTGCTGCGAATCGTCCACAACGTGATTGCCCGGCCTGGGGTGAAGCTGAGTGGGTTGCGCCGAGTATTGTCGCATCCCGTAGCGCTGGATCAGTGCCGCGATTTTTTTCGACATCATCCCAAGATCGAGGCGGTGCCGTTCTATGACACGGCAGGCAGCGTGAAGCATGTGATTGCGGAGAAGTTGAACGATGCGGCAGGAATTGCAGGGCGGCAGGCAGCACGGGAATATTCCGCAAAGATTCTGCAGGCGAGCATTGAAGATGACAAGCGGAACTTCACGCGATTTTTTCTGATTCGGAAGCTGCCGAGAGATCAAAGAAAGCACGAAAGATTGGAATATCGGCGGCTGATTCCGCGTGGGGCCAATAAGACATCGATTGCTTTCCAGGTAAAGAATGTTCCGGGAGCCTTGTTCAAATCCCTGAGCGTATTTGCGCTTCGTGACATCAGTCTGAGCAAGATTGAGTCACGGCCGATGCGGGGGCGTCCGTGGGAGTACGTGTTTTATGTAGACTTTTTGCGCGGGGACGATGAAGCGGCTCGTAACGCTCTGCGGCATTTGGGTGAAGTCGCCGAGTTCGTGAAGGTTTTGGGTATGTACCGAGCTGTTTAAGATGCCGGAAGGCATCCGTTGTCCTCGGCGAGTCACGAGGGACAAAGCTCGGTTCCAAAATGAAAGTTGCAGCCTACAGTCACGAAGCGCTGTGACCGGGTACACAGGATCGTCCTCGCTAAGCCTCTAAACTTCTATCGCGCTGATCAGCGCAGATCATCACACTGTGGAGGTTTCATGCGTATTTCAAAGATGCTGGGCATTGCTCTCGTATTGGTATCGGCAGTTGCGATTGCCTCACAAAACAAGATGGGTATCCACGACGTCAGCAAAGTCACATTCGATACTTCGGTGCACATTGGTTCCACCGTGCTGCCCGCGGGTAGTTATGTCGTTCGGCACTCGATGGACGGCGAGGAGCACGTGATGGCCTTCGAACTTGTCGGCCACAAGCAAGTATTCAAAGTGAAATGTACTCTGGTTCCACTTCCACATAAGGCATGGGCCGATCAAAGTCTGATCGAAACCACGTCTGCGAATGAGAAGGTCCTGAGGGAGTTGATTTTCAGCGGAGACACGGCGAAGCACGTTTTTTAGTACGCACTCCTCTCTCATTCGGAAAGTAAAAGGAAAGTCCCTTGGCCTCCAGAAGCTGGCGCGGAGGTCCGGGGATAAACCTTCCTTCATTCCTACCAAGGTTGGGTGATCCGAAATTAAGACTTGCGTGGGGGCATCCTGCGGGTTAGCCTCTGCACCTTAGACACATCACCGCTCGCGCTGCAGCGGAATAGAATGCAAGACTCTCGGGAAGGGACCGGCGCGGTCTGAAACTTTTCCCGAAAGAGTATCATCTAAACTTGAGCGAGTTACACTCAAGGAGAATCATGAGCCAGCAGACGCCAGTAGAGCGCGCTCCTAAGACTAAGGAAACAAACGAGCAGAAATCATTGCCGGTATTGCCGGTCCGGGACACGGTATTGTTCCCGCATGCTGTTTTGCCACTTACGGTAGGGCGTGAAAGTTCAGTCCAGTTAATAAATTCATTAGGGGAAGACAAGACCATTATTGTTGCCGCACAGCGCGAAGCGCGCGTCGACGCACCCCAACCCAGCGATTTGTACACGGTGGGCACTTCCGCGGTCGTTCACAAAGTAGTAAAGATGCCCAACCAGAGCCTGTTTGTGTTCGCAGAAGGCTTGGAACGCGTGAAATTGGGCGAGTTCACGCAATTGACGCCATTCATGAGCGCCACGTACTCCGCTCTT
The DNA here is from genome assembly GCA_963823085.1 of Terriglobia bacterium. Classification (GTDB taxonomy): domain Bacteria; phylum Acidobacteriota; class Terriglobia; order Terriglobales; family Acidobacteriaceae; genus Sulfotelmatobacter. The sequence continues at coordinate 349,772 of CAWGKF010000001.1, forward strand.
CCAGAGGGGGCAACGCCCATTGCCACCTCACAGATCGAAGCACTGCAGCGAAACGTGTTGACGCTGTTCCAGCAGATCGTGGCAGGATCGCCGACGTTATCGGACGAACTGTCGACGGTCGCGATGAATATTGACGAGCCGGGACGGCTGGTGGATTTCATAGCTTCGTCCCTGCCATCGTTGTCGACTCCAGACAAGCAGGACACACTCGAAACTCTCGATATCCACGTGCGGCTGGAGAAGATCAACCAGCATCTCGCCAAGGAACTCGAAGTCCAGCAACTGCGAAACAAGATCCAGAGCGAAGTACAGGATCGTGTGCAGCAGACGCAGCGTGAGTACTACCTACGCGAGCAGATGAAGGCGATTCAGAAAGAACTCGGTGAGCAGGACGAGGGCCAGCGCGACGTCGAAGATCTAAAAAAGAAGATTGAAGAAGCAGGCATGCCCGACGAAGTGAAGAAAGAGGCATTGAAGGAACTGGGCCGGCTGTCACGGATGTCGCCGATGGCTGCGGATTATTCGCTCACGCGGAATTACATCGAATGGCTTGCCGTGCTGCCTTGGGCGAAGACGTCGGGTCAGGAGATTGAGATTCCCAAGGCGAAAGAAATCCTCGATGCGGATCACTACGATCTGGAGAAAGTGAAAGATCGCATTCTGGATTATCTTTCCGTGCGGCGGTTAAAGCCCAACATGAAAGGGCCGATTCTGTGCTTCGTTGGACCTCCGGGCGTGGGCAAGACTTCGCTGGGGAAGTCGATTGCGCGGGCGTTGGGCCGCAAGTTCGTTCGGCTCTCGCTGGGCGGTGTTCACGACGAGGCGGAGATTCGAGGCCATCGTCGGACGTACATTGGAGCGTTGCCGGGACAGATCATTCAAGGCATTCGGCGGGCGGAGACGAAGGATCCTGTGTTCATGCTCGACGAAATCGACAAAGTCGGTCGCGATTTTCGCGGGGACCCGGCTTCAGCATTGCTGGAGGCGCTTGATCCGGAGCAGAATTCGACGTTCCGCGATAACTATCTCGACGTGACGTTCGATCTGTCGAAGGTGCTATTTATTACGACGGCGAACATGCTCGATCCGATTGCCGAGCCGTTGCGCGATCGCATGGAGATCATCGAACTGCAGGGCTACACGGAAGAGGAGAAGGTGCACATTGCCTTCAAGTATCTTATTCCGCGGCAGATCGATGAAAACGGCATCACTGTCGAACAGATCGAATTTCCAGAAGAGGCGGTACGGTACGTGATCCGGCATTACACGCGGGAAGCGGGCGTGCGCAGCCTGGAACGGACGATTGGAACGATTTGCCGAAAGCAGGCGCGGCGCCTGGCAGAAGGGAAGACCGACAAGCTGATCGTCAGCAAAGAGGTCATCCAGGAATTTCTAGGTGGGATCAAGATCCGCAGCGAAGGCGAAATTGCCGAGCGCACGGAACGGCCAGGCGTTGCCGTTGGGCTGGCCTGGACTCCATCGGGCGGCGACGTGCTCTTTGTGGAAGCCAATGCCATGAAGGGCAAAGGCGGATTCACCATGACCGGCCAGATCGGGCAGGTGATGCAGGAGTCGATGCAGGCGGCCCTGACGTGGGTGCGATCGAATGCGGATCTTCTGGGAGTGCCGGAGGATTTCTTCGCCAGCCACGACATCCACATACACGTGCCGGCAGGTGCGATTCCGAAGGACGGACCGTCGGCGGGTGTGACCATGGCCACAGCTTTGGTTTCGTTGTTGAGCAAGCATCGGATCACTCCTCTGATTGCGATGACCGGCGAAATCACGCTGAGCGGGAATGTGCTTCCGGTGGGCGGAATTAAGGAGAAAGTGCTGGCGGCGAAGCGGGCCGGAGTTCGGGACGTCATTCTTCCGGCGGAAAACAAAATGAACGTCGAGGAAGATTTGACGCCGGAGCAACTCGAGAATCTGAAGGTGCATTACGTGAAGACGATCGAAGAGGCGCTTCAGGTATCGTTGCCGGAGGTGGCCCAGAGCACGGCTGCGAAGATGATTCCGGCCGCACCACCGAAAGATCCGAAGCAGGAGTACGGTCCAACGGAGCCGATCAAAGAACCGGAGCCAGTGCACGATCGGGTGCTGACGCGAACGTAAGAAGTCCAGTAGAAATGAAATGCCAGTCTCGAAAGAGGCTGGCATTTTCTTTTGGATGCCTATCGGCCTTATTTCGGGCCGTAAACCCCGGCTTAGGTTCAGATTGTGCCATGCTCACGATAAACTAAGGGTTCATGCGCGTACGGGTGCTATTTTTCGGGATGGTGAAGGAACTGGCGGGGAAGTCCGAGGATGAAGTAAATCTGCGGGACGGCGCGTCGGTTCGAGATGTCCTTCAGCATTACGAAGACCGGCTGCCCCAACTCAAAGGCCTTCGATCCTCGCTTGCCTTAGCGGTAAACCAGCAATATGCAAGTCCTGATACGGTCTTAAAGCCGGATGATGAGATTGCCGTTTTACCTCCAGTGAGCGGTGGCGCCGAGGGCGACGTGCCCTTTGTAACTCTGATCCGTGAGCGCATTGTGCCTGATGAGATTGTTCCCCGGCTGGAGCGGGCAGAGGACGGGGCTATCGTCATCTTCGACGGAGTCGTTCGCAATAACAGCCGAGGCCGGCGCACGGTCTATCTGGATTACGAGTCCTACGAGAGCATGGCGATCGAGAAACTGCGTGTGCTGGCGTCCGAAGCCCGTCAACGGTTCGCCATCCGCAATGTCGCGATCGTGCATAGGCTGGGGCCGATTGAAATAGGCGAAAGCAGCGTGCTGATTGCGGTCTTTTCCGCCCACCGGGCTGCTGCCTTTGACGCCTGCCGCTGGTTGATCGATACCTTGAAACGGACCGTCCCGATATGGAAGAAGGAGCACTTTGCAGATGGCGCTGTGTGGGCCGACGGCGAACCCTTTCCGGAGGAAATTCCTCGGGCCAACTCTTAGGGACAGGCAGCCCAGCCGTAGGCGTCGCATCTAAGTGAACGGCGCCCGGACGGTATAATTCCGTCACCCGTCATACATAATTCATGAGAAAACCCGCCAAGAGCTTGCTTCTGGCAATCCTTCTAACGTTTGTCTGCGATGCGTGGGCGCAGCAGACCGTACCAGGAAATCCGGGACAGGCACAAACACAGGGCCAGCAGCAACGACCGTCCGAGCCCTCTACGACCATGAAGGTGGATGTCAATCTGGTCAATGTGTTTGTGACGGTGACGGATCGGAATGGTGCTCCGATTGGCGGTTTAACGAAAGACAATTTCATCCTGAAAGAAGACGACCGCGAACAACAGATCAAGGTTTTCGATAAAGAATCGGCGTTGCCTCTGTCGATCGCACTCGAGATTGATACCAGTCTGAGCACGCGCCACGATCTTCCACTCGAACAGGCGTCGGCGAAGCGGTTTGCACACGAGATACTTCGGCCGATTGATGGCCTGTCCGTTTACGCTTTCAGCGAAGTCGTGAACCAGATTACGCCCGGTTATACAGCGGATTTGAAGCGCATTGATGAGAGCATCGATCACATGCGATTGGGAGCGGCTACGGCTCTCTATGACGCGATTTTTCTGGCGTCGCGAGCATTGGATCATCGCAAGGGACGCAAGGTCATCGTCCTGATCACAGACGGTGGTGACACGATCAGCAAGGTGGATTACAAGGAAGCGGTGCGGGCTTCGATCGAGGCGGAAGCAATAGTGTATTCGATCATCGTTGTTCCGATTGAGAGCAGCGCCGGCCGTGAAACTGGTGGGGAGCACGCGTTGATTCAGCTCTCGGAAGACACGGGCGGAAAGTACTACTACGCAACCTCAATCACTCAGCTCGACGAGGCTTTTCACAGAATCAGCGAAGAGCTGAGAACGCAATACCTGCTGGCGTATTACCCATCGCAGCAGACGTCATTTTCGGAGTTTCGGCGGATCGAAGTGAAGGTTGTAGGAGCGCCGCAGGCGGCAGACTACCGGGTACGGCATCGTGCGGGCTACTACAGCGTGAAGTCAGAATTCTAGCTCCGAACCGGCGGCGTGAGGTGCGGGAGCGAAAGTTGTTATAACTTAGATCAGAGCCAACCACTACAATCAAAGGTTTGCACTAGCAGAGTTAAGTTGCAGGTCCGCTGTACGAGCGGTGTTCCCGCGCGCTTTAAGCGTGAATATGCTCGAAGCTTGGATTATCTAGAACGGGGGACGGTAGATGCGGCACTTTTCTTCATCGCAATGGCGGGCCTCGCTATTGGCACTATTTTTGATTCTGAGCATGGGAACGACGGCGCACGTGTTTGCGCAATCGACAGGTACAGGCAACATTCTGGGAACGGTGACCGATCAATCGGATGCGGTGAAGGCCGGCGCCAAGATCACTTTCACAAACACGGCCACTAGTGCAACTTCGCAGGTCATGAGTTCTTCGGCAGGAGTTTATTCGTCAGGTCCAATCCAACCAGGCAATTACATAGTTCGAGTCGAGCTAAAAGGATTCAAGACCGCGGAACTCACCATCCCGGCTGTAATCGGTGCGGTATCCACCGGAAATGTAGCGCTGCAACCTGGTCCGGAGAGTGAGGTTATCAAGTCTCAGGTAACAGAGGTAGCTGTGAATTCGGCGCAGGCCACCGTGCAAGGTGTTCTGACGGGGAATCAAATTGGTATTCTTCCCGTCAATGGCTACAACTATTTCGATATTTCCCAACTCGAGCCCGGAGTCCAGGTTCAAAACGGCAGCACCCTCGATCCAACCAAGAGCGGATTTTCTGCAATTTCGTTTGACGGCAGGTTTGGACGCACCACCCGCACTGAAGTAGATGGCGTGGACATCTCGGATGAAACGGTCGGCACAACAACGCAAAATATCCCGGCCAGCGCAATTCGGGAGTTCAACCTTTCCCAGTCGACGCTTGATCTCTCGACGGAGCTGACCTCGTCGGGAGCAGTAAACATATCAACTCTTTCCGGCGGCAACGCACTGCATGGCGAGGGCTTTGGATTATTCCGCGGCAACGAGATCGCAGCAGCATTACCGGGCATTACAGCACCGTCTTTTCATCGCGAACAATTCGGTGGCCGGGCCGGCGGTGCCATCACTAAGGACAGGTTGTTTTGGTTCCTCGATGCGGAGCGCAGCACACAAGACCTTATAGCGGCTGAGCCATTTGTTCCCCCGTTTAGTGGGCTAAACACAACGCTGACGCAACCATTCCGCGAGTTTCAGACAGACGGCAAGCTGGATTGGATTTCTCCTCAACACGGGCACGCGTTCTATCGCTTTATCTTCGATCAAAGCAGCCAGATCCGGCCGTTCGGGTCGGCCAGTTCAATGCAGGCATTCAAGAACGAGAGTCACGCGCCCTCGCACACATTTGGCTACGATTTCAGCCGAGGCAATTATGTGCACAGCCTTCGGTTTGAGTATTTGAGATTCAGCAACGGAATCGCCGATAGCACCGCCAGCCTTCCTGCCGGCATCGACAATCCGATTCCAGGACTCGGAATTAACATTGGGGCAGGGGTTGCCGGACGCTGCTCGCTCAGTGGAGGCGGTGCATACTGCGCAGGGCCGAGTGATCTCGCTCCACAGACTACGTTTCAGCCCGATGTTCAGTTCAAATACGACGGTAGCCGGGTATGGGGCACCCACGTCGTGCGGTTCGGAGCGGCGTTCAATCGTATTCATGGCGGCGTTTCGTCGGCATTTGTAACGTATCCCCAAGTTGGTACTACGAGTATTTGTCTGCCCTCATCCACGCCAAGTAATTGCGTCACGAGTACAGACCCGACCGCGTATGCAGCGGAGTCTGTCTTCCTGGGAAACGGAATCGGCTACTCGACCTCCTCCTCGGCGTTTGGCCTGCCCGGGGGCGGGCTTGGTCCAGATAATCGCTTCGAGGGCTACGTGGGGGACATCTGGAAGCTGAAACCGAGGTTGACCCTTACGTATGGATTGCACTATGTGCGCGATACCGGGCGCGTGGACAGCGGTCTGGGTCCAGAGCCGACGCTTAACCTCTGGGAGCCAGGTCTGGGTGCACAGGTGCGGAATCCCAACACCAACTTCGCGCCGCAGTTTGGATTTGTGTGGGACGCGAACGGAAACGGCAGGACGGTGGTTCGAGGAGGAGCAGGCCTCTTCTATGAAAATTCGATTTGGAATAATGTGCTGTTTGACAGCCCGGCTCGATTGAAGAACGGTATGTTCCGATATACGCCGGAGGTTTGTTCTTCGGGCGTACCCAACGCATTCAAGTGGGCCACGAATCCCGGGGCAGTCGGAGCGGCGGTGGCCGGTGGAGCGGGAGTCGTGGTCGGCACAGATGCAGTTCAGCCTACGTTCTGCAGTGGGACTATCTCCGCCGTGGCGAATCAAATTCTGGCGTTGAGCAACGCCTTCAAAGCCGCGGCTGCGGGCAGTCTGGGTGCGCAGCCGAATCCTAACTACGTTGGGAATTCCCTGAATGTCTCGAATGCGAATGGATTCGACGTATTCGATCCGAACTACCGGACGCCGCGCTCGTGGCAGATGAATCTGGGATTCCAGCATGAAGTGCGGCCCGGCACCGTGATCAGCGTCGATTACATTCGAAATATCGGGGAGCACTTTCTTCTCGGGGTCGACAGGAACCACAGCGGTGCAGCGCGATCCTATAACTTAGCGAATGCGCTTGCCGCGCGGGATGCGGCACAGTTGGCCAACGGTTGCCATGCAGGGATCGATCAAGCCAACTGCATGGTTTTGAAACTGGGGCAGCCAGGCGCACAGGCTGCTTATTCAGCCGCAGGTCTGGACTCCAACATTGCGGTGACCGGCGGAGCGCCTTGCAGCTATTGCGCTTTTCCCGGAGTGACACCGAATGGCCAAAATCAAGCTGGCAATGGCGCGGGGAATGGTGCCTTGGGTGCGCTGGACATGCTGGAGCCCATCGGGCGCTCGGTATACAGCGGATTTCAGTTGAGGTTGGTGCAGAAAGTGCCACATCCTTATCGTTACGTGAAGAACGCCGATTTTCATCTGGCTTACTCGTATTCGAAATTCGAGAGCCAGGTGCAGGATCAGGACTTCATTAATCTGGCTACCAATAACGACAACCCGCTGCAGTTCACCGGACCGAACGGCTTGGATCGCAAGCATCAAGTTTCGTTTGCAGGAATCTTCGACCTTCCTTTTCTCACCCGTCTCAGCGTCATCGGACATTTCTATAGTCCACTTCCACAAAATCTCCAGTTACCGGAACTCACGAACGGCGGAGAAATCTTCGCGACGGATTGGCTGGGATCGGGCTTGGGATCAGGAGCGCCGCCGGAGCCCGTGCCGGGAACGCAGATTGGACAATTCATGCGCGGCACGGACGCAACCACTCTGCATAATGTAATCAGCAACTACAACACGCATTTTGCGGGTACGCTGACTCCTGCCGGTCATTGTTTGGTAGGGGATGGACAATGCCCGGGATCGGGGCCGGTCCAGGTGATGAGTACGGCTGATATGAGTTCGCTGGGATGGGTGATGCCTCAGATCGCGCCCTCTACCCCCGGTTCACAGAACTTCACCTGGTTGAAAACCCTCGACCTCAGAGCTGCATGGCCCATCAAGATTCGAGAGAGAGTAACGGTGGAACCCAGCGCCAGCATTTTTAACGTCTTTAATTTCGCGAATTCATTCTTGGCGGGGAACCTGCCGCAGGCGTCGTTGCTGCCGGGTGGCCCGACCGGAACGCTGGCTCCAAATGCCGTGGGTGGCGTGACCGGAGCGAGTCTGATGCCGTTTCGTGCAGGTTTCCAGTCGGGAACCTACGCGTTGGGCGCACCGCGTCAGATCGAGTTCGGATTGAGAGTCAGTTTCTGATAGGAAGCAAGCTCGGGCCTGTCAGTTTAACGGACGGCGGGCCTTTTCTTTTGGGATCGAATATTGCCGCCAACTCGCGATAAGATCCGCTAGGGATTCAATTCGCCACGTAAGTGCTTGGATAATTTTTCGATCTGCTTCAACTTTTCGATCACATCCTTGGGAAGCATGCCTTTCCGGACGCTGATTACGTCGGCGGGAATCGTCTGGGCGGTTCGAGCCAGGTCGTCGGCTTCGCGTTGCATCCGCTCGAAGTCGAGGTTCAGACGGACGGTCGCCTGCCCAGGTGGGGGCGTAGCTCTACCGGGATCGAGCGGGGGTGGAGGTGGGGACATCTTCGGTTGCTGTGCCACGACACCAATGGTGAACAGCAGAGTGATGCATAGGACAACACGCCTGTACACAGCACGCCTCCAGGAGAAAAAATTTCAGTCATTGTACTCCGGGTCTGCGGCGAGATGAGGCGAATCACGGATGTCTTCAACGCTGTGGTTGCGCGCCGGGGCATGGCGAGCCGCAGCAATTGTGTACAATGCCTGCATGTCCTTCCGCCCTCCACACGGCAGTCCGAATGCAAAACGCGGGCGGACACCTCCGCCAGAAGATACCTTCGAAGAAGCATTGTTCCTCAAGATGCTTGGCGAAAAACAGAAACCGGTTTCCCTGAAGCTGATGGACGGCCAGGTCGTTGAGGGATGGATTGAGTATTACGACAAAGGCATGGTGCGTCTGACGCGCCAGGATGGTCCGAACCTTTTCATTTTCAAACATGAAATCATGTACATCGCTGAGGATGCCGGCAAGAAAAAATAAGGCTCTCGGCTTGCGGAAGTTCATCTCTTAACAATCCTTGAGAGAGCCAGACGAAATTCACGCCGCAAGCGAATCATTCATGTCATTGACCGCAGATCAGTCCAATAACCTTCTCCCGACGATGTCAGCGATCGCGCGCGAGGCGGGCGCGCTGTTGATGCAGTATTTTCACCAGGGACTCAAGATCGAATACAAAGGCGATGCCGATCTGGTGACGGCAGCGGATCGCGCGTCAGAGGCGCTGATTCGCGAGCGGATCAAGAGTTCGTTTCCTTCCCATGACGTCTTGGGCGAAGAGCAGGGACTGAATGATCAGGGAAGCGACTATCGCTGGTACGTCGATCCGCTGGATGGCACGACGAATTTCGCGCATGGATATCCGGTCTTCTGCGTCTCCATGGCTCTGGAACATCGCGCAGGCTCTGCGACGCGTCGAGTCGCTGGAGTTGTTTACGATCCGACGCGCGATGAGATGTTCACGGCGGAGCATGGCAGGGGCGCGCAACTCAACGGCAAGCCCGTGCGTGTGTCGAAATTTGGGCAGCTAAAAGAATGCCTGGTTGCAACGGGGTTTCCCAGCCACAAGCGGCATAAAAATCCGAACATTTTCTTCTACCATCAGATCACCTTGCGGACACACGGCGTCCGTCGAGCCGGATCGGCAGCGCTCGATCTATGCAATGTGGCCTGCGGACGGTTTGACGGATTCTGGGAATTCAATCTGAACCCATGGGATACAGCTGCCGGCGCGTTGATTGTCGAAGAAGCCGGCGGTAAGGTCAGCCGGTTTGATGGCTCGCCATTTCAAATCGACAGCCGTGAGACGCTGGCCTCCAACGGCCTGGTGCATGACGCGCTTGTACAGGAGTTCCAGGAGATATTTGCAGGGCGCGGGCTGGATCCCCTGCCCGATCCCCGAGCCTACCAGCGTTAACCTGCCGAAGGCCCTGCAGACTTCCACGGAGTTACAATGAGGCATGTGGAAACGCCGGCTCTGCTCCGGCGTTAATTTCAAGAAGGCTTCAGGTTAACCGTGATTAACTCACTTCTGGAACGCAAGATCGAAAAGCGGCCGGACAAGGTCCGTCTGCCAGGACGTATTCTGTTTCTCACCGATGATCCCGAACTCATCAAGCGGCAACTTGCGGGGGAGGACTTGCCTTGGGACACGAAGAATCCGGCGAATAATCCCAAGCTACGCGACGATATCTCGACCGATGAGATCACTCCCGCGCATTACTGCTTCTACTTCGACGAGACGCTGGGAGAGATCCCCTACCTTGGGCTGAAATGCGGAAACGTGACGCCGATCGGGCGCAGCGATGTGAAGCGCGGTGGATTTGTATGTGCGGTGAGCGGCAAGCGGCGTGGCAAAGGTTCGAGCCGCGAGCAATCTCCCTATGCGGAAATGTGCGCTGGCATTCGGGTGGTCATCGCTGAGAATATCGAGCGCATCTACAAGCAGAATTGCCAGAACCTCGGCCTGCTGACCTCGACGAACTTTTCGTTGATCGACCGCATTCGCGGCGGCGAAGAAATCGCGCTCAGCGAGTTCACTGCCGGGGAAGACGAGATCACGCGGCAGGTAATCGAATACGGCGGGCTATTTCCGTTCAACGTGGCAAGAATGCAGGGGAAAGTGTTTTTGCCGCCGATAGAGTCCGCGGGCGGGAGCGCCCGCGCCACACGTCCGATGACTTTGGCCGAAAAAATCTTCGCGCGGCACATGATCAATGAGACCGGCGAAGTGGGAGTATCCGCTGTAAAACCCGGCGATACGGGCTTTGCACGGGCGGACCTGCGCTTCAGCCACGAATATGTAACTCCGATGGCGGCGATTTTCTTCGAGCACTACGTGGGCAAGGACGCGAAGGTCAATGATCCATCTACGATCTTGTTTTTTCGCGACCACCTGACGTTTCTCGATGAAGTGATATCAGAAGAAAAGAAAAAACTTGGGTTGCTCGATCTGGCGACCCAGCTCAAATTAAAGCAGCAGGATTTCGCGAAGAAGCAGGGAATCCGATTGCATGGCGAATTGACCGACCGCAAAGGCTCGGAGGGCATCTGCCATTCGATTGTTCTGGAGAGCTACGCGTTACCCGGTCAGCTGAATATCGGCTCGGACTCGCACACTCCGCATGTGGGCGCGATCGGCTGCGTGGCATTTGGGATTGGTACCACTGACGTGTTTAATTCGTGGATCACCAAAGATGTTCGGGTGAGAGTGCCGGAGTCGGTGAAGATCATCATTCGCGGGAAGAAGCACCCGAATGTTACGGCGAAAGATTTCATCCTGAAGATTCTCAGCCTCGACTATGTACGCAGCGGGAAAGCCCTAGCCAAGGTCATGGAATATGCGGGCGAGGCTATCGAGGATCTGAGCGTCGACGAGCGTGCCACCATGACCAATATGGCCGCGGAGATTGGTGGATTCACCGGGATTGTTGCGCCGGACAGAAAAGCTGTCGAGTTTCTCGTTGAGCGGCGCGGCGTGGATCGCAAGAAGGCTGAAGCAATGATCGAGGGACTCTACAGCGATCCGGGAGCGCAGTATGCGCATGTGATCGAACTCGATGCGGCTGAGATTACGCCGATGGTCGCGACGCCGGGTGATCCGGGAAATGGTAAATACATCCGTGAGCTGAATACACCGGTGCCGGTCGAGATTGCGTATGGTGGCACTTGCACCGCTGGCAAGAACGAAGACATGGATATGTACGCGCTGGTTCTGGCCGAGGCGTTGAAGCACGGCAAGCGGGTTGCAGACTCAACCAAGTTCTACATTCAGTTTGGGTCGCAGGAGACGCGAGAGTATTGCGTGCGTCGAGGATATCTGGAGGTCTTCCAGAAGGCTGGGGCGCACGTGATCGAACCCAGTTGCGGAGCCTGCATCAATGCCGGACCGGGTGTTTCCACGCGTCCTGATCAGGTGGTAATCAGCGCGCAGAATCGCAACTTTCCGGGCCGCAGCGGACCGGGACAAATGTATCTGGCTTCGCCATTGACGGTGGCCGCCAGCGCGGTGGCGGGATATATCGTGGAGTATGAACCGAGCGAGAAGAAGGAATTGGTGGGCGCGTAGCCTGTCAAGGTGTAGTCGGCAGCCCTTCTAACCAGCTGTTGTCGCCTTTTTTCGTTTGAGCTCGCCAAGGGCTGGAAACGAACTTGGCGCTACCGATGTTCGCTCTTCGGGCTGCGTGCCTTTCAGGCGAGACGCAGCCAGCAGCATAATCGCGTCGCCGATCAGCGGAGGCGAAAAGATTGTTGCATTCAGCCGTCCCTGACGCACCCATGCCTGTCCTGATTTGGGAACTCCGTCACAACCTGTGATTGGAAGGGCAAGCCAGGCGTCGCGTTCCTTCACATCAGACAACTCTTCAAAAGCGTGACGGGCTCCGATGGCCATGTCGTCGTTCTGGCACGCGATCATTCCAACGTTCATCTCCCGTGACGTACTCAAAGAAAGCCATGATCGGATGGCATGAAATCCACTCTGCTGGGTCCAGTCGCCCTTCAGTGTCTTTATCACGATCCCCGGCGGTTTTGTCGACATCATGCCTTTTGTTCGCAAGCGAGAGACGTCGCGAACGCCCGGGCCTTCGATGTAGAGAACGGTTCCAATATCGCCCAGCAAGGCGGCCATCTGGTGGCCCTGAATTTTTCCGATTGCCTCATGATCGGAGATCACGGAGAAGACTGGAACCGTGGAGTGAAGGCGGAGTTCAGGTAGATAATCGACGCCCGCATTGATTACAGCCCAGGCGATCCCGGCTGAGACTGCGGCCTTGGCGACCTGATACATGCCTGTGCCCACCGGTTCCACCAGAATTGCATCGGGGCGTTTCTTTGGGTCTTGGATGAATTGCAAAACCTGTTGTGTCTGTAAAACGGCATCGTTGTTCGCGTAGATGATCTGAAGGTCGGCACCGAGTTTCGCCGCGGCGGTTTGCGCCGAAGCCGCTTGTTCGAGCTGGTAGTCGTTGTCTCTGGTGATGAGGGACACCAGAATCTTCATTTTGTCCATAGCCGGATCAGCACTTCTTGGTGAAGACTTACGACTTTCTATCGTCATTAACGCATTTCCCGGTACCGCTGTTGTAGGTAACTTAAGTTTTCGGCGGGCTAACGATGCCGACCCGCTGCGCATCGGCCGAACGCTTGGTTGCAAGCTGCGGAATCTATGGGGAGATCTAACACTTATGCTGGCTAAGTGGTTGAAAATGGACGGGATGGTTGAAATGAGCCAGTCCGTTTTCCGCAACTTTTCACCGTCTGGATTGTTCCAATAGGTAGATGATCAGGAGAGGTTCTGGAACTCCGAGAGAGTCGGAAAAGCCAGACCAGGAGGGGATTATGCGCTACGTAAAATATATCGCGTTGGTGGCGGTGCTGATGGTTCCACTGGCGTACTCGCAGGCTCAGGTGAGAGTGGGGGTCGGTTTTGGTGGAGTTGGCGTAGCAGTAGGACCGGGCTACGTGGGTGGAGCGCCGGTTTGCTCCTACGGCTACTACGGATATGCGCCTTACGCTTGTGCGCCATATGGCTATTACGGTCCGGACTGGTTTGTGGGTGGTGTGTTCGTCGGTGCCGGTCCATGGTTCCATGGCCCGGGATGGTTGGGACATTGGGGCTGGGCGAATGGGTGGTATGGACGCCCGTGGTACGGTCATCCGGGCTGGGGCCGAAGCTGGTATGGAAACGGCGGATGGGGACATGGATGGAACGGACATGAGGGTTGGGGCTATGGGCACGGAGGGTACGTCCACGGCTACAACGGTGGCGGCTATCACGGTGGACAGGCCTTCCACGGGGGCGGTGGATTCCACGGTGGTGGCGAGTTCCACGCGAACAATGGATTCCACGGGGGCGGTGGGTTTCATGGCGGCGGATTCCACGGAGGTGGCGGTCGCCGGTAAGCTGTTAACTTTTGCCGAGGAGAGAGACGGCTGGCAGCGAAGGCTGCTGGCCGTTTTTTTCTGCGAGAGCCGATGGGTCTACGAGCGTTTTTCGAAACGAAACAGAAATCCCTACTTCTGGCAAAAACGGACAGAAATGGGGCACGCTCCCTTTTTTCCGTGCGAGGATGTTAGATGCTGTACCCAATCCGCGCATTCTTGCTAGAATGGCGCGTTCGCTCAAACGCCGCAGTGGTAGGCAGTAGTAGAATGAAGGCAAGACCTTTCAGGAGACTGACACCTTTATGGCATACGTAATTGCTGAGCCGTGCGTCGGCACCAAAGACACCGCATGTGTGGATGCGTGTCCGGTAGATTGCATTCATCCCAAGAAGGATGAGCCTGCCTATGCAACCGAAGAGTTGCTGTACATCGATCCGGTCGAGTGCATCGATTGTGGCGCCTGTGTCCCAGTCTGTCCGGTATCTGCGATCTTTGCGCTGGATGACCTTCCAGAAAAGTGGAATGCGTTCACCGAGCGCAATGCCAAATATTTCGGGCGGTAGGATTTCGAGCCACGCTTGCGGAAGCGAGATTATGAGGCGCGCGTCTGAATAGAGCGCGCCTTTTGTATTGGAGAGGCAGGCGTTTATCGCTTGTTGGCGTTACCCAGGATCTCGGTATCTTTGCCGGTGTGAGCCTTGATGGCGTCCAGAATGCGGATGTAGTTCTTCTTGTCCATGCGTAGGACGTAGGATTTGGGCAAATCCTGGTCCTGATAATCGATCTCCAGCCAATGGGAGCGGGACTTGGTCAACATCGCGACGGCGCCGACTCCGATCGGGGCTGTAAGCACCGTACCCTCATTGACGCGGTGGTGTTTGGTGAACTCGTACGAGAACTTGTCGATTGCCGCATAAGGGATGCTCACGGCGTTGCCCTTCGCGGGCCGAACTTCCACAGCCTTGTCATTGTCGCTGAAGATCAGTACAGCCTTGTTCTCCCGGCCTTTCGCGTCCACAACTTTGATGTGCTGGAAGGAGGTTTCTTCGGCCGTACAAAGGACAGCAGCAATCGAAAGCAAAAAAAGTACCTTGAAGGTTCTGCGCACAGTCTTTGCAGTATAGCGGATGAGGCAAACACTCTACCGGCGCGTCAGATCGAATATCACCGCCCCACTCGATGCGCTAGCGTTCAGAATTGAGGTCAGGCGCTCGAGATGGTGATGTCCTGTTTTGTGAAACAGGTAGCTCACGCCAATCACCCCGGCCGTCTCCAGCGCGAAGTTTGAAGCCAGCATGGGAGTGCTGCCCGTAAACAGCCGAGTCATCGGATTCAACTCCCGGCCGCCGCTGGCCAGGTTGGCATGAGTCACAAAGAAATCAGCTGCAGCGGTCGCTCCGGTTGCGGCGAAGAGGGCGCGGTTTTCGCGATCCCAGAACGAGTGCAGAAGAGGCTTCCTTGATGGCGTCGCCACAGGTACGAAAGCAAATCCCCCACCTGGCAAGGGATCGGCACTTGTCGGCATTGGCGCTTCTGGGGAAACAGAGGCAATCTCCACGGGGGCCAAGGGGTTTGGCCCGGATTGGCTGACCTGCGCAGCGGCGGATGTTGGATAAGTGCAGACCGCCAGTAGAGTTAAGCTCAGCCAGTGAAGCTGATTGCGATATGAAACATTTTTCATGATGACCTTAGTCGAGTGCCCAATCGTCCACTTGGACATGTACTTTCGCAGCAGACGCAGCTCAAGAAAAGGGTCCGAAAGTGCTCAAAATCCCGATTACCGCCGTGACTGGCGATTGCCATGTGGTTATGCCTGAGCTACTTGGAAGCCGTCTTCGCCCGCTGCCGGACTTCCTCTAGAATCAAGTGCAATCATGCCGCTCAGAGAATCAGAGGCGATCGTGTTGCGCACGTACCCGCTGCGCGAGGCGGACCTCCTGGTGACTCTGTTCACCAGGACTGAGGGCAAGGTGCGCGGAGTGGCGCGATCAGCCAAGAAGTCGAAGCGGCGCTTTGGGGGAGCGCTGGAGCCCCTGACGTATGTGCGTGCGTTTTACGATGTAAAAGAGCGACAGGAGTTGGTGAGGCTGGATGCGTGCGAAGTGCTGGAGTCTCCAATGGCCACCGAGGTGACCTATGCCCGCGCCGTTGCCCTGGGGCATGTTGCAGAGTTATTGGATGAGCTGCTTCCGGATCATGAGGCCAATGATGCCATCTTCCGACTTACGCTTTCGGTCTTGCACGTTCTGGCTGGAACGGAACTCTGGATGCCGGTCACTTATTTCGAATTGTGGCTGACGCGCCTGGTGGGCTTCTTGCCGGAACTGACGGAATGCATCGCGTGCGGGCGCGCTCTGAATGGCGGTCGAGCGTACTTTCACGCGCTGGCTGACGGACTGATGTGCGCGGACGATAAGAGACTCGCTTCGTCGGAGATATCAAAGGAGTCGCGCGCGTGGGCGGCGCAAATGTTTCGCGCTCCGGTGGATAGCTTTACGGACGTATCGTGGCCGAAATCGCAATGTGCCGACCTGCGCAAATTCCTGATCCAGATTCTGCAGAGGCATATTGAGAAGAAACTGGTCACAGCGGGGATGCTGGAGAAGGTCGGTTGACCGACTCTCCTCTGGCTCCATCTCCATTCCTGGGATCAGTTTCTGTCGCCGAAACCGTGCTTGCTCCGGCACAGCTTGCAGAAGCGTGCAACTTCGGTATTGTCCACACGATGCTGCACCGGCTTCAGGGCTCGCAGGTACGCGAAGATGGCCTTCAAATCGTCGTCAGTCAAGTTACGGAAATAGGCCCACGGCATGATGTTGGCCAGCGGCCGTGCCGCAACCTTGCCCGAGCGAATTACATCGATGAACATCTTCTCGTCGAAGTAGGAGATCCCTGAGGGATCGGGTGTCAAATTCAGTGAAGTGACCGTGATGACTTTATTTGGATCTGGCCCCCAGGGCCCGATCAGCGACTGTCCTCCAGCGAAATCCATCCCCGAAATTGGGTTGCCCTGTTCATCGGTCGGTGTGTGACATGAGTCGCAATGCCCCACCGTTACGAGATATTTCCCGTAGGCCGTGCGATCCGATTTATCCGGCTCAGGTACATGCTCTAACGGTGGAAGCGCCTGAAATGTCTTCTTGATGTCATCTGTCAGTATTGTTTTCGGACGCTCGATGTGGACCGGCGCAAGCGATCTCTCGTAGACGATCACTGAGGCCAGGTCTTCGTCCGAAAGGCCGCGGAAGTATGCGTAAGGCATCATGGGGAAAAGCGTTCGCCCATCGTGACCGATCCCCTGCCGCAGAGCGCGCACGAAATCAGCATCCTTCCACCGTCCGGCGCCGTATTCCGGGTCCGGGGTGATATTGGGCGCGACAACTCGGTTCGGCTCCGGCAACTCTACTTCGACGTTGGGGAAGACAAATCCGCCGTTCTTCTTCCCCTCGACCGGATGTGAAGGCCGCTTTGTGAAATCATTTTCTGAATGGCAGAGGGGACACTGTACCAGCCCTTCCACCAGATATTTGCCCCTCGCCAGACGTTCCGGAGTTCGCGGAATGGATTCCATTTCCAGAACCGACCCAGTTAGATTGCTGGTGGAGCCGAGCGATGCCCGCTGGCACCCGGCACACAGGCACAACATAAGAAAGGTAACAACAGACAGCAGGACTTGCGTGGAAATCTGTCTCCCCGTCCGCATACACATCCTCCGCAAGGGAATTTGAATGCGACGTTGGTTTCCCCAGTTCTGAGCAGGCGAAGTATACCTACTCCATCTCCGGCGCAACAGGAAAAACTATTCGTACGCTGTATTCGTCTGCATTCTTGGTGTGAGTCCTATCTCGATTAGGGTCGTTGTTCAGGCGGAGCGAGGGATCTCTTGGGGAAAAATATCTTCCGAGGGAGATCCCTCGGGATCGCTGGTGAAAGCGCGGACCTGCGGGATGACGACTCACAGATGGCGGAATTCGAAACGGAATAAGTACCAAGCATTCGGCTAGCTGACGGCCAGCCATCCCATCCGTTACAATCATCGATTAACCCTAGAATACCGATATTGCCTGTGAATCCAGCCAACTCAAATCCGCTTACCTTTCAGGAACTTATCCTGCGCCTGCAGACCTTCTGGGCAGAGCGCGGATGCGTGCTGCAGCAGCCTTACGACGTGGAAGTCGGAGCGGGAACGATGGCGCCGGAGACGTTTCTGCGCGTGCTCGGTCCGAAGCCATACAAGGTCGCATACGTGCAGCCGTCGCGGCGTCCGGCAGATGGAAGGTACGGAGAAAATCCGAACCGGTTGTTCAAGCATATGCAGTTGCAAGTGATCCTGAAGCCTCCGCCGGAGAACGTGCAGGAACTGTATCTGGAGTCCTTAGGTGCGATCGGCATCGACCTACGGCATCACGACATCAAGTTTGAAGAGGACAACTGGGAAGCTCCGACGCTGAGTGCTTGGGGAGTGGGCTGGCAGGTGATGCTCGACGGCCTCGAGATCACGCAGTTCACTTATTTCCAGCAGTGCGGTGGAGTGGATCTATTTCCGATTTCCGCCGAGCTGACCTATGGGCTGGAGCGCATCGCTGCCTTCCTGCAAGACGTCGATTCGATTTACGACATCGTGTGGGCGCGCGATCCGGAAAGCGGGAAAGTTATGAAGTATGGAGACGTCCGCTTGGCGGACGAGTTGCAATTCTCTGTTTACAACTTTGAGTTGGCTGACGTGGAGAAGGCCTGGAAACATTTTGAATTGTGTGAGTCTGAGTGCAAGGGATTGATCGAGAAATACTCGGAGTTGATGAAAGATAAGTCGCCCCATGATGGAAACGCTCGCGAGAAGGCGCGTTTCCCGCTTCTAGCCGCGTACGATCTGTGCCTGAAGTGCTCGCACCTGTTCAATATCCTGGACGCTCGAGGGGCCATCTCGGTAACCGAACGTGTAGGAGTGATTGCGCGTGTTAGGGCCCTGGCGGTGGGGATCGCGAAAGCGTGGGTGGATCAGCAGAAGAATGAGGGTGCCGAGAAGTCAGACGAACCTGAACCCGTGATGCAAAAGGCTAAAGCGCCGAAGGAGAGGCTGGCGCCGGTTGCTACGTAGTTTCCACGGATGTGATGCACGTCACAGTCGTACGCGGCTTCTTTTGAGACACTTGATGGTTTGAAAGCATGCCAGATTTTCTGCTAGAGATCGGGTGCGAAGAAATTCCGGCGCGAATGATTGACGCGGCCTCCGAGGAGCTGCGCCAGCGCGTCGGCTCATTGCTGACGCGCGAACGATTGTCGAGCGGCGAGGTTACGAGCTTCGATGGTCCTCGAAGGTTGGCCGTGATGGCATCGGGTATAGCTGCGGCTCAGGCCGACGTTGTCGAGCAACTGACTGGTCCCTCCGTGAGCGTGGCATATAAAGATGGCCAGCCGACCCCGGCGGCCCACGCTTTCGCCAAGAAAGCGGGGGTCGATGTCTCGAGTTTGGAAAGGACCGCCACGCCCAAGGGCGAGTACATCGCGGCGAAGGTAACAAAAAAAGGCCGCACGGCAGCCGAGATCCTCGGCGAAACGCTGCCCAAGGAAATCGCAACCCTCTACTGGCCCAAGAACATGTACTGGCGCAAGCCGAACGAGCGCTTTGTGCGCCCGGTTCGCTGGCTGGTAGCGATGCTCGACGGGGAAACGATTCCTTTGGAGTTCGATAGCGTCCGGGCAGGGAATCAGTCACGCGGGCACAGAATTCTGACAGACGCGGCTGTCGTCATTTCGCGGGCAGGTTCGGCCTATGTTGACTCTTTGCGGAACGCAAAAGTCCTGGGTCGCAGCGAGCGTGAGCAGAGAATCCGCAAGGCTCTGGACGCAGCGGCGCGCACAATTTCCGGAGCACGCTGGCGGGAAGATAAAGCTCTGCTCGACACAGTCGTGAATCTGACGGAGTATCCCTCGGCGATTCTGGGCGGATTCGATCCGCCGTTCCTGGTACTGCCCGAAGAAGTCCTCGTTACCGTGATGCGCGATCACCAGAAGTATTTCGCGCTGGAAGATGCTTCGGGGAAGCTGATGCCCTATTTTCTAGCAGTGCTCAATACCGACAGCGATCCGGAGGGGCTGATCCGACATGGGAATGAGCGGGTATTGCGCGCCCGCTTCAATGACGCCCGATTCTTCTGGGAGACGGACCAGAAGAAGTCTTTACTGGAGCGTCTCGAGTTGCTGCGGAATGTGACGTTCCAAAAGGATCTTGGCAGTTATTACGATAAGACTCAGCGGGTGCAGCGGCTGTGCAGCTGGATGAACGAAATTCTGAAACAAAATCAGGTCACGGTTCGCCCTGGCGTCGTTCACAAGGCTGCGTGTCTCGCTAAGACCGATCTTACGACGGAACTCGTGAAGGAATTCACCGAGCTGCAAGGAGTCGTCGGTGGATTGTACGCGAAAGTTCAGCAGCTTGATCCGGGATTGCCGGAGGCGACGCGTTTTGCGATCGCCGATGCGATCTATGATCAGTACAAGCCCGAGTCGACCGACGACGATGTTCCGCGTTCGTTGGAAGGTGCAGTTCTATCGATTGGCGACAAGGCGGACACGATTGCAGGCATGTTCAGCCTGGGCCTGGTTCCGAGCGGGTCAAAAGATCCATTTGCGCTGCGGCGGCAGGCGAACGGAATCGTAAAGATCATTGCTGAGAAGAATCTGCCGCTGCGGTTAAGCGAGTTGCTGCGGGATGCGCGCGCGGGCTATCAGAAGTCAGAAGCGGAGAAGAAGTTTGTTGAGGACGAGAAGTATTTTCAATCGATCGATCACTTCTTCCGCGAGCGGTTGGAATTTTATCTGCGGGATGTCCGCGGTTATGCGTATGACGTCGTGAAGGCGGTGCTCGCTGCCGATGCCGACGACGTTGTGGACGCTATTGCCCGCGCCGAAGCGGTGAAACAAGTTCTGCATATGCCCGAGTTCCAGGCAATTGGCGCGGCATCGAAGCGCATGCGAAACATTCTGAGGCAGGCAGAAGAGAAGGCAATTAAGCCGTCTGAGAAGTTCGAATACCTAGCGGAAGCAGCGCACGAAGAGAAATCGCTCATGGCTCACTTAGAGCAGACCGGCACGCGAGTCGAGGTCCATCGCGGCAAGAAAGAATACTTCGATGCTCTCATGTTGCTGTCTGGTCTTCGCGAGCCAGTGGACGCGTTCTTCGACAAAGTCATGGTGATGGTCGATGACACCCGTGTGCGTGCGAATCGTTTGGCTCTATTGCAGGCGCTGCTAAGAGAGTTTTCTACGATTGCGGACTTTTCCGAGATCGTGAGTGAAGGGAAGGCATAGAGACATTGCGAAATTGGGTGGTTTGGTAATTGAGTAATTTGAAAGCCGCAATCTCCGCGAGTTTTGAATTACCCGATTCCTAAATTACGCAATTACCAAATTTGTGAAGTGCGGCAGTATGAAGAGAATTCTGAAACACAAAGGACTCATATATGGCGACGATTACGCTCCCCGAAGCTGAAGTGAAGGAACAGAAGAAATCCACAACCAAGTACGTCTACTCGTTCGGAGGCGGCAAAGCCGACGGCAACGGCAAGATGAAGGACGTGCTGGGCGGCAAGGGTGCGGGTCTCGCCGAGATGACGAACGCCGGGCTGCCGGTGCCTCCGGGATTCACCATACAGACCGAGGCTTGCCGTGAGTACATGCGCGGAGGCTTGTCTTCCGATGTCGACAAACAGATGGATGAAGCGCTGGCAAAGCTCGAGGCACTGCAAGGGCAGAAACTCGGCCAGGGCGAGAACCCGTTGCTGGTGAGCGTGCGCTCGGGTGCGAAGTTCTCGATGCCGGGAATGATGGACACGATTTTGAATCTCGGCTTGAACGACGAGAGCGTCCAGGCGCTGGCGAAGCGGAGCAACAATCCTCGATTCGCGGCGGATTCTTATCGCCGCTTGATTCAGATGTTCGGCAACGTGGTGCTCGACATCGAGAAGTCCGCGTTCGATGAAGTCTTCGATGCCAAGAAGAAACAACGCAAGACCAAGTTCGATACGGATCTGACCGCCAAGGACCTGCAGGAAGTGATTGTCGAATACAAGAAGGTCGTCAAGAAGCATGCCAAGCGGGACTTCCCGCAGGATCCGCGCGAACAGCTTGTCATGGCCCGCGACGCGGTGTTCCGGTCGTGGCAGAACGATCGCGCGAAGCACTATCGCCGCATCAACAATATCGACGATATGCTCGGTACCGCCGTCAACGTGCAGGCCATGGTATACGGCAATCTCGGCGACACGAGCGGTACGGGCGTGGGTTTCACGCGCAATCCGGCTACGGGAACCAACGAATTTTATGGCGAGTTTCTGATGAATGCGCAGGGTGAGGATGTCGTTTCGGGAGTGCGTACGCCGGTGCCGATTCTTGAACTCAAGAAGATCATGCCGAACGTTTACGACCAGCTTCGTGAGATCACGACCCGGCTGGAGAAGCACTACAAAGACATGCAGGACTTCGAGTTCACCATCCAGGATGGCAAGCTCTACATGCTGCAGACCCGCAATGGCAAGCGGACCGGTTTGGCTGCCGTGAGAGTTGCGATTCAGATGGTTGAGGAAGGGCTGATCACGAAGGAAGAGGCCATCTTTCGCGTTGAACCCAATCAGTTGTATGACTTCCTTGTTCCACGATTGGACGAGAAGAGCACGAAAGTCGAAGTGCTCGCTACCGGATTGCCGGCATCGCCGGGTGCAGCGGTTGGTCAGATCGTGTTTACTGCCGACGCTGCAGTGGAAGCTGTGCACAAGAACGAGAAAGCATCGGTAATCCTAGTTCGTGCCGAAACCACACCGGAAGACATTCACGGTATGGAAGTCGCAAAGGGAATTCTCACGTCTCGCGGGGGCATGACGAGCCATGCCGCGGTGGTTACGCGCGGCATGGGCAAGTGCTGCGTTGCCGGCGCGGGCGACATCGAGATCAGCGAGAAAACACGCGAAATGAAAGTCAAGGGCCAGACCTTCAAAGAGGGTGATTGGCTTTCGCTCGACGGAACGACCGGCCGCGTGATCAAAGGCAAGCTGGGAACGATTCCTGCCAGTTCCGACGATCCGGAACTGCAGAAGTTCATGGGCTGGGCCGATCCGTTCCGCAAGATGAAGGTGCGCGCCAACGCGGACATTCCACGGGATGCCATCCAGGCACGGACGTTTGGTGCAGAAGGCATTGGACTTTGCCGGACCGAGCATATGTTCTTCGGCGAGGAGAAGATTGGGCACATGCGCACCATGATTCTCGCCGATAACGAAAAAGATCGTCGCGCGGCTCTTAAGAAGCTATTGCCCCTGCAACGCCAAGACTTCGCCGGCGTCTTCAAGGCAATGGACGGGCTGCCGGTGACGATCCGCACCCTGGATCCACCGCTGCACGAGTTCCTGCCGCGTCGTGAAGACTTGATGGTCGACATTGCGCTCTTGTCGTCGTATAGCGCGAAGCAGAAAAAAGATCTTGTCTCGAAATACAAAGACTATGGCGTGAAGGGAGCGGGAGATCTGAAGAAGGCGCTCCCACCTCTCCTGGCTCGCGTCGAACAGTTGCATGAGTTCAATCCGATGCTGGGACATCGCGGTTGCCGGCTGGGTATTACCTATCCGGAAATTACCGAGATGCAGGCGCGGGCCATTTTCGAGGCTGCGGTCGATTGCACGAAGAAGGGAATCAAGGTGCTGCCCGAAGTCATGATTCCGCTGGTTGCCACCCTGAAAGAGATGGCCAACCAGGGCGCAATCGTGCGGCGGGTTGCGGAAGAGGTTTTCAAAGAGAAGGGAATGAAGGTCGAGTACATGGTCGGCACCATGATCGAACTGCCGCGCGCTGCCCTGGTGGCGGACGAGATCGCGAAAGAAGCGGAATTCTTCTCATTCGGCACAAACGATCTGACGCAGACCACGTTCGGCTTCTCGCGCGACGACGTCAACAAGGTGCTTCCGACGTATCTGGCTGAAGGCATCCTGAAGCAGGACCCGTTCGCAGCTCTCGATCAGGAAGGCGTCGGACAACTGGTCAAAATGGCTACGGAACGCGGCCGCAAAACGCGGTCTAACCTTAAGGTCGGAATCTGCGGTGAGCACGGCGGCGAACCGTCATCGGTCGAATTCTGCTACAAGCACCGGACTGAACTACGTTTCCTGCTCACCATTCCGAGTGCTGACCGCGACGATTGGCGGCGGCACAGGCTGCGGCTGCCGAAACGTTGAAGGTTGAGGGCGGCCGAACGAAGTAATCGACACAACTCATATAAACATTTCGGGCCCACGCCAGGATTAGTGGCTGTGGGCCCTTTGTTTTGGGGAGGTGTCGCCCCTATTTTGCCTGGCTCAAATCCGCATCTCGCGGCATTAGAGCCGCTGGGGTTGCGCCGAACGCATCGTTGCAGCCGCTGACGAAACTGATGAAGTTATCCAGTTTGATCGAACCGTAGGTTCCGGCGCCGGCGCCGTAGCCGAACGTTGTGCCGTAGTCGTAGGTGTAGGACTGCACGCCGGCCGCACTCGTGATCCTCATCGTCACGAGCTTGGTAGTGGGGCAGTAGAAGACATCAAGGAGGGCCGGGCTGGGCACCGGACTTGAGAGGGCGAAGAAGTCACCGCTGCCGTTGTTGCCCGTGTAGAAAGCTGCATGGTCGAAGGTTCCGGCACCGTCTTGTGCCTGGATCTTCACAAAAGCGTCGGTGCCACCGCCGATGTTGCCTACCACAACCGCCCCGTATTCCAAATCGGTTCCGCCCAGAATCACAAGTGCAGAGGCAGCCGACATTTTAGCCGCAGGTTTCAGATATCCGAGTGCTCCAGTGGTGCCAACCAGTTCGTGATTCGAGATGGACAGGCTGCCAGAAGTTGCAACCCAATTCGATCCCAATGCCGCCCGGTTGAAAGCATCCGCTTGTGAAAAAGCTGAAGTGGTGCACATGGATACGACCGCAGTAACCGCAAAGGCGAAAATCTTGCACACAGAAATGTTCTTCATGCGAACTCCTTTTTGAACTAGTTTTGATTTGAAACGCCCCAAATGCTAGGTGAAATTGCAGGCACTATATCACGATTCGTATCACGTGGCGCTATGAAATCTGCTTGGTAATCACTTATCGGGGAGACTGCGGGAACATTCGCGAGCCTAGCCCATCGGTAAGGACAGAAATGTATTGCCGGCTTCTATTGAATGTCGATCACTGATTTACGAGGCGAGGTCGCGATTTGAGAGAGACTCAGCTTTACTGCACTTTTTGCAGGCGGGCGATCAGCTTTTGGGGAAGGCTTTCCTCGGAATCCGACCACAGGCGCCGCGATGTGGCGCGGGTGCTCGTCTCCAGCTTTCTGCCGAATTCCACCAGCTTGCTCACGTTGTCGCGAATCTTTGCCTGGTTCTCTTCCGTGAGGCCGATATTCTCCGGGACGAACAACGCATCTAGTCCGAAATCGATCTCGATATGGCCAGTCTCGTTGTAAGTGCCATCGTCGAATTCCTCACCCTGGGCAATGATTCTCACCAGGCTGGGAAGGAGATGCCATTCGTTTCCGGACTCATCCGGCGTCCATAAATCC
Organism: Terriglobia bacterium; assembly: GCA_963823085.1. Taxonomy (GTDB): domain Bacteria; phylum Acidobacteriota; class Terriglobia; order Terriglobales; family Acidobacteriaceae; genus Sulfotelmatobacter. The sequence goes on from CAWGKF010000001.1 coordinate 374,898, forward strand.
CAGTAAGCTTCGAAAACGTCAGCGTAATCATCGTGAATCAGGTCGGCGGCGATGACGATCGCCTCTTCCGGCGTGATGCCTGGAGCAAATCGCCTCTCCAGAATGCTGGGCTCGTTCCAGGAGACAGGCTGGACAGCGATGTAGGTGACGCCCGGACGCTGCTCAGAGAAGGGAAACTGCTTTAGCACGGAGTGCGCGGCGGGCAGCATCGCCGGGCCCTCGAAATCGGGGAACCACAAGCTGAGATAAAGAGGATCTGGCATAAGCGAGACTTAGCGTACGTTGAAAGAATATTGTAAACGTGCCGGGTAGACGGACAGTTGCAGCGGTTCGATAGAGCTCAATCTGCCGACATAGCGGATGGATGTCCACCCGGTGACGCCATAGGGCTCTCATCCGCTGAGTCCAGTTGGTCCGCAGCCGAGATGGGAATCGTCGCTTTTAATAACGTGCCATCCAGGTTCGATTCGATCTCAAGTACGCCGCCGAGTTCCTTCAGGCGCTCGCGTATGCCTGCCAAGCCGACGCCAACGTTGCCCGTCTTCCAGAAGCGATCGAGCACTTCTCGAGGGATGCCCATACCGAAGTCGCGTACGGTTAGGACCACCCGCATTTTGTCGAGGGTCAGTCGCACCTGCACGGCACGACTTCCGGAGTGACGGTGAACGTTCGTGAGCGCTTCCTGCAGGATCCGGAACAGAGCGGTTTCCATCCGGATGGGCAATCGGTGAATGTGAGCGGGCAATTCCAGTTGGGTTGCAATTCCACTACGCTGTCCGAACCCTTCCACATACCACTTGGCAGCAGAGGCGAAGCCAGCCTCGTCGAGCAGCGGAGGATGTAAGAGGTGCGAAAGTGTGCGCGTATCAGAGATACAACGGTCGACAAGGGATCGGGCTTCCCGCAGGTGAGGAGACTCGGTTTTGTTTTCCTGTACAAGCATGTCGATGGAAATCTTAGCCGCGGTGAGATCCTGTCCGAGGCTATCGTGAAGTTCGCGGGCGATACGGCGCCGCTCCTCGTCTTGAACACGCAGTAGCTTGACGGAAAGGCGACGCAAGGCCGCAGTGCGCTGTTCGACTAACGATTCCAAGGCATCATGCGCGCGGCGGAGTTGGTCTTCAGCGGCGGCACGTTCCCGAAGGTGGTCTCGAACCTCATACTGTCGTCGCCGGGCCAGGAGTGCGCTGCGTACCGCGCTAATGAGCGTCACGGGCCTTAGCGGACGCTCGAGCAGGGCGATGTTGCCCAACGGAGCTCGCGACCGAACCGCTGATTCTGTTGACTCAGTGCTCAACCCACCGCCCGTAAGCACGATAATGGGGAAGTCAGACCATGGGGGTTGCGCCGACAATTGTTTCGCAAGAATACTAATTGTCCCATTCTGCAGGACCTCTTCTGTGATGATCGCGGCGCCCGCATCCTCGCAGATAGAGCGAGCGAGCGTCTCGAGGCTAGGCACCAGCGTGATGTTCACCAGGGACTGGCGCAATACCCTCTCGATCAAAGCCGCATCTTTTCCGAATGGAGCGAATATCAGCACCGGGGGATTGCTGGCGCCGATGCAGGCCTCAATCATTGAGAGGACCTTTCTCGATCATGGGAGCCAGCGAGGTTGGACTGCCGGAGAGAATCCCCTGAAAGTCAGACAACGGTGCCCCCACGAAAATCCGATCAGGGCCGAGCCGCAACTCGCGGATCGAGCGTTCATGCCCGCCGCTGCGTTTCTTCATCATGGAGATGGCCTGTCTCACCTCTCCTCTGCTTTCGAAGTAGCGCAGCACCAATATGTTGTCTGCCAGGTAACTCACGTCAATGGGGGTCTGCATGGCGCTGCCGACCAAGCCCATTTGAGCGAGGATGAGTAGCGTGAGAATTCCGCGATTGTTCAGGTAGGTGAGCAATTCGTGTAGATGAAGCGCGAGAAACTGCTCGCCCGGCATGGCTTGAAGGAATCCGTTCAGGCTGTCAATGAGAACGGCCTGTACGCCGTGTTTCTCAACGGATTCACGAACCATGTCGACGAACTCGCCGGGAGAGACTTCGGCGGGATCCAGATGTTCGATTCGGATGCGGCCGTCCCGCACGAAAGGCGCCAGATCCATGCCCAACCCCTTGGCCCGTCCCATCAGAGTGTTTACAGTCTCTTCAAAAATAAATGCGGCCGAGGCTTCCCCACGCTCGGCTGCTGTCGTAAGCCATCGCAATGCAAGCGTCGTCTTGCCGCAACCTGCAGGTCCAATCAATAGCGTACTGGTTCCGCGCCCGAGGCCGCCTCCTGCAAGTACGTCGAGTTCCGGGATGCCACTTGCGGCCTGGCTTAGGTCTTCGCTGTCCGCACCGTACTCAGCGGCGATCAGGCGGGGAAACACTACAAGACCACCGCTTCGGATGATGTAATCGTGATAACCCTCGCGAAAGGCACAACCGCGCAACTTGGTGACCTCGAGACGACGAATGGTCTTTCCATAATTGCGCGGCACCCGATCCATAGAGACGACCCCGTGCACGATGCTGTGGAGTTCAAGATCGACGTAGCGGCTGCTGCGATCATCGAGCAACAGTACCGTGCAATTTTCCGGAGCATACTCCTTAAGAGATAGAACCTGGCGACGGTAGCGCAGGGGATCTTTGGCAAGCATGCGCACTTCCGACAGAGCATCGATTACTAAACGGCTCGGCTTGCGTCGGTCGACCTCGGCCATGATGGTCTGCACCCGGTCGTTCAATTCGACCTCAGCCGGATGAAAGACTGTGTATTGTCCTTCCGGCTTGAGATCTTGCTCGCTCGGCCTCACCTCGAGCACGGCGGATCCATCAACTTTCAGGCCGTGCATCGCAGCAACCGCCAGCAGTTCGTCGCGGGATTCGGAAAGCGTAACGTACAGCACCGTTTCGCCGCGTTGAATACCCTCAGCCACGAACTGCAAGGCGAGTGTTGTTTTTCCCGTGCCCGGCTCTCCCTCTACCAGGTAAAAATGTCCAACAGGGAGACCGCCTCTCAGCACATCGTCGAGACCAGGACAACCGGAACTACACCGTGTGATTGTGGGTGCCAACTGTTCGTCCAACATGAATTCGCGTCTTGTCCGATCCCTTCTTCCGTGATGGCCTGTTCTTTAGATGCACGAGAGCTTTCCCCCGCGTGGAGGTGATTCAAGGACTACCTATTTTTTGAAGAAAGCACGATTGTCGTGAATACACTGTTTTCTGTAGAAAGGAGATGAGTCGATACTGATAGCCGCGGTTTGGCAGAGGATGATTTGAACATTGCCTCGAAGAAGCGCGTATAGGAGTTCGTGACCATTGGGCCAAGCGCGGTTTGCGGTTTTGACTCGACACCCCGCCGCCCGCCGAGAGCCGCAGTTCGCAAACTCTGATACATCAATGGTTCGTCACTAGCCCCGCGGATCGTTGTCATCAATGGGCCATGCCGATTGAATCTTCTGGCTGGTCAGCGTTAGTAGGCGGAGCGACGTTGGGCCCGATATGCGACCGTATCGAGGTGGCTGAATTGACCTTGCGGAGGGAAGCTGGCGAGTACCGTTCTCAATGTTCTTTGACAGCGTTTCGATCAGGCTGTTAGCATAAAATGTTTAACGAAGTGTTCCTGCCTTACGTCGTCCCCGTCGTCTAGCCCGGCCTAGGACATCGCCCTTTCACGGCGGTAACACGGGTTCAAATCCCGTCGGGGACGCCAAACCTAATCAATGAGTTACCGGGATTTCCCCAGAAACTCGCGGTACAACGACGGTACAACTTGGTTTCGAGCGGATCATGCCGACTACTTTGCTTTGTGCCGCTCGCTTCTGCGGACTCAGGGCCTGTGTGTAGGTGTCCAACGTCATCTTTGCTGTTGAGTGCCGCAACAGCTCCTGTACGACCTTGACATCCTCCCCGTTGCCCTTGAGCAACGTAGAAAACGTGTGGCGAAATGTGTGCCACGACATCTTCTTGTTGATCCCCAGTTTTCGAGCTGAGGGTTGAATGTAGTCGCGCATTACCGCGCTCAGCCAGACTGGCTGTTTCCCACGCTTGGCTCCAGCGCGGTTGGCATCGGTGGCCCATACATAATCGGACGGCTTCTTGTATGGGGTCACTTCATACCAGGACAACAGATCATGAGCTACTATACTCGTCAATCGGCATCAGCTTTCTCGATGCCTCCGTTTTGACCGGGCCTACGTGCTGGTCAACCAGCGACCGAGTCACGCTTACATGGAGATTCTTGAAATCGAAATCCTCCCATTTCAGCCCGGCCAGTTCGCCCCGGCGTAGTCCCGACGGCATGTCGAGAAACACCATCGCCTTTTCCCGAATCCCCAGTACCCCCAGCAGCAGATGCATCTCTTCAACTTCGAGAATGTCAGGTGTTCGCTCACGCTTTGCAGAAACACGAACACCAGAACCCTTGCCGGCACCTGCGATTGGATTGCGGTCAGTGAACTCCCACCGTATTGCATGATTGAAAACGCTGCCCATCGCGTCACGGATTTTTTCTCTCGTGCCACCTGCAAGAAGTTTGCGCCTGCCAAACTTGCTTGTGACAAGTGACTTAAGCCATTGCTCCACCGCAACGGTTTTAATAGCCCGGAGTTCGAGTTTTCCCCAATGAGGCAGCACCCAGCGATTCAGAACCAGCGTCTTCCGGTTGCGGGTCGAATATGCTTTGCCGTCCCGGCCGCAATCAGCAAGTTCATGAATTTTGTAGTGCTCCACAGCCTCAGTCATAGTGATCGACGTCAACTCTGTCGGGCCATCGGTGTTGATGTTTAGCCGCAGTCCAGCTAACAAATCCTGCAGCTTCTTACTGTTTTCGGGATAGTCCTTGACTGGTCCGATGGTTTTCTTGCGCTCGCGTGAAATGCCGTCCGCGCCTTTGTGCAGCCAGCGAAACTGCCATCTTTCTACCCCATCTTTGCGGATTATTGTTTGGAGACACCCATTCTGATAACGCGCCAGCATTCATTTGCTCCTTGAATTCTGGCAGCGGTCGCAATCCGAATTTACCCCAATGGGCGTCGGGGAGTCTAGTTCACGGCGAATGTCATTTCCCGCAGTTCCTGGTAACCAACAGGCTGGGCCCCGAGCGGATCGTGATCCGGCGCAAAGGCATCTTGCACGCGACGGAAACGAATTCTCGATCCCTTTATTCACTTATCGGCCGCTACACCCGAGGCCATGTTGTGACGCGCCCGACGGTCTGCAATTACCTGCGACCGAAGCCAATCATCCAACTCAGAGAGATAAAAGTGCCAGCGCTTCCGATCAGACCCCACCGGGTGAGCCGGAAGTGACCCTTCACGAGCCTTGCGGAGTACAGTTTTCGGGTGCATGTTGAGAAAGCGAGCAGCCTGTTGCTGACTGACGGGCGCCTCTCGAAGCGAGTGTGACCGCTCACTTGGGGTGATCAGATTGGGCTGGGCTGACATAAAGACCTCTTCTCCACAACCGCGGTCCGTCCGCTTCGTTGAGTTCGCGCGGACGGACAGTGCTAGCCAATTTGATCGATTCCTTCAGCCGTGTCCAACAACTTCTCGTCCGCGTGATATTCCTGTCGGGAATATCAGACAGCAGCAAACCGATTTGTCACCTCACATTTCGTCGAGCAAATCACTTCGCGGATGCGCAGCGGTCGTTTCAGAAGAACTGAGTCAAGCAGACCACGACACACTCATCTGCCTCATCGGCAGGCACTTGGACGCAGACTTGGGAAAACACGTATGCGCGTCCGCCAGCACAACGGCATCTCAGGGCCGTCTAAATAAGACGCCCTCCGTGTAGCGGTGTCCGAGTCACATTTGCCGACCAATCACTTTCCGAGGAAGATGCCTTACCGCGAGTATCGGGCCGAGAGGCGCGATTTACTTGGTCGCGACGCCATGTTCGGCTGTTATTCCTCCCAGGAATATCACGCGGACGAGAAGTTGTTGGACATCGCGATTGAGCCAAGTTACGTTTGCGCCATAAGCAGCCAATTTGAAGTGCTGCGGGAGGTACAAATGACACGTTGGTCCCGAGTCCATTTCATCCGCCAAATTCAGTCCCGTCTTCGGTCGAAGTGGGCGCGTTCAACCGCCGTTCTTGTCACCCTTCTTCTGGTCATCCCTGTGGCCGCGCTGGCGCAAGGTTCACCGTTCGACACCGGCTTTACCGCCATCCAAAGCCTTTTCACCGGCACGATTGCGAAGGTTGCAAGTCTGGTTGCGATAGTGATCGGCGGCTACGGCTTCGCCCACGGCGAACCTGGTGCGAAAAAGGCACTCGCCGGTGTTGCTGCCGGAACGGGCATTGCCGTCCTCGCCGTGAATGTCCTGAGTTGGCTCTGGGGCGTGTAGCACCTTTCCAACAGGCACCTTCGAACCTGTAGCAAACATTGCTTAGGCAAGTGACTTATGCCCGACAAAACACAGCAAAAGCGTCGCACAAATCGAGTCTTCAAGAGCCTGCATAAGCCGCTCACCTACTTGGGCGTCGAACGCACGCTGTTCTACTTCGTTTGTGTTGGCGCCGTGGGGGCCTTCAATCTCTTCAATTCCATCTTGGCTGGTATCGCCGTCTTCATTGGCGGATTTGCCTTCGGCCATTGGGTAACGAGTAGCGATCCGGCATTCCTCCGCATCTTGGCCAAGTCCGAACGCTACAAGCTGCGCTACGACGCCGCCAAACAGCAAGTTCCCCGTGTGGAGGTGGTGTGATGCTGCGTCTCGATAAGGTCATCAAGCCGTGGAGGGAGAGTGCATCGCTCAACGACCACATCAACCTCTATGGCTTCTGGAATGAGACGGCTTTCCTTACCAAGAGCGGTGATATTGGCATGGTTCTCAGTATTTCCGGTGTGGACTACGAAAGTCTTGACCGCTCGGAACAAGAGTACGCGGTGAAGCGGTTGGAAGCGGCGCTCAAGGCATTTGGCCCCGGCTTCCATGTTTACCAATACCTCTTCAAATCGAATTGTCCCCATATACCGTTCGCCACGTATGACGACCCCATCGTCGAAGCGGCTATCGACCAGCGACGGAAGTTCTTTGAAGCCAAGCGCGACCATCTTTATCAGGTTGAAATCTTCTACTGCCTCTTGCTCGAAGGCGCCCGATCGAAGACCGGCGTCGGCGCGGCGCTAGCTCGCCTCTTGCGCGATCCAGAGGGCGCGATTGCCGAACTCAAATCGCAGTTCACCAACGACAACATGAAGACGCTATTGCGAACGCATATCGAGCGCGATCTTCAACGGCTCGACCAGCACGTGCAGGCATTTGCCCGCCAGCTTGCGGATTTCATGCAAATCGAGGTCTTGAATCGGCAGGGGCAGTTCAGGTTTTTCCGCCGCTTGCTGAATTACGACGACTGGCGTGTTGCGGGTAGGCCGCAGTCCACACAGTTTCTCGACTATCAGGTGGTCAACTCCGACATCGAAGCGGAACGCGATCATCTGCGGGTAGGCGATCACATCGTCCGTGTCCTCACGATGAAAGAAGCCATCACAGAGACGCGGCCCTTGGTACTGGATGCGCTGTTGAAGATCCCGGCCAATTTCTACGTCGTCACAGAGTGGACGCCGCTCCCCGCGGACAAGGCCCGCAAAGAAGTGAACAAGCGCCGCCGCCACTTCAATATGTCCAAAACAGGGTTTGTCTCCCAGATGGGAAACGACGCCACCAAGACGAACCCGCGCGATGTGCTGGTGGACGAGTCCAAGCAGGCCGACATCGAAAATCTTGGGGATTGCCTGCGCGCCCTGGGTGATGGTCAATCGCTTGGCGATTTCTCGCTCACGATTGTGCTGTACGCCTGGCCACGAACGGAACTCGATCAACTCGTGGCTGAGTTTACTGGAGTCTTCACCAACGCGGACGGCAATCTGTTTGCGGAAACCTACAACCAGCTAAACGCTTATTTCGCCACCGTGCCGGGCAACTATGCGCTGAACCTCCGCAAGCTCTATCTGTTGAACACGAATTACGCCGACCTGTCTTTTCTCTTCACGATCCTTCCCGGCGAGAAGACAAACCCGCATCTCGGCACGGAGTACCTGGCAGTGCTCGAAACCGACAACAGCACGCCGTACTATCTCAACCTGCATACCGGCGACGTTGCCCACACCCTGATTCTCGGGATGAGCGGGAGTGGTAACTCCTTCCTCCGCAGATGTGCACCCCAGCGCATGCCACCAAAGCAAATGGAATTTTGGCTGTCACAGCCTGAGTTGTCGTCTTGAAAATGGCAGTTGGCCCGCCGTCGCCATTGACAGCACAGAGTCTCCGCGCCGTCTTCGTCACATTGTGTCTCTTTCCGTGACCCACTAACGGACGGGTTCGGAGTCAACCTAACAGCCGCAGGCTAACGTCAAGGCACTTTCGCGGCATAAACGATGATTCCCTACGGGCTGCCCCTCATTTATTCCACGATTGCCTGTGACGCCGCGCCTTCTGTGCGGCTGTTCCTGTTGCCTCTCTCGCCCCCGCCACGGGGGTCACTTAAAACGAAAGAGGCACATCATGACGACGAAGACTCTCAGCAAATCCGAACTGGCGCAGTTCACCGGCAGCGAAAACTGGTATCGGCACACGATCAACCGCAACGTTCTCTACACCGACGGCGCGCAGCACGTTGCCGAGCACGGCGGAGCGTATTGGCTTCTGGACGAAATCGCGATCATTCAGCCCTACAACAAGGCTGTTGCCGCCGAGGAATTTCAGGTCTGGAAACTCGCCGTACATCCCGACCGAACCGCTACGCTAACGTGCGACGATGGCAACGGCAATATCGTATTCACCAAGGAGATCGAGCACACGGATTTTCCGCTGGATGAAATCACGCTTTACTTCGCCAACAACGTCATCCACTTGCCAAGCGAGTACTGACCAGCGCTTCTAAGCCCGCGCTGGCGTCCTCGCTGGCGCGGGTTTTCACCAAAAACTCCCAATTGTGGCTTTTAAGCTTGCCGTTCCATTCATGTAACGATGATGTAACGATAAGCGGTTCCTACTGCTCTCACCGGTGTCTTGGAGGTACATACAGCACCACCTGCGCCCTCTAAGTCCTTGTAAAGCCGTCAGGGCGTCGCCCTTTCACGGCGCAAACGCGGGTTCAAATCCCGCCTGGGACGCCAAATCAATAGCTTAGTAGGGGAGAAACGTCTACTCTCTGTTTAACAAGCGGATCGGAATCGCTGGGTTCCGTGACAATTCACGATTAACTAATGAATTCAGTCCAGAACCGCCGAACCGGCGTTCCGCCGGTTAACTGCTACGCGGTAACCTGAAACCTTTTCTCGCCTGTTGCGTCCTACTGTCAGTTGTAGATAGACTGGTGATGTTGAAACTGTTGATCAAACTCGGTGTTTTCGCTCTGGCACTGATGCTGGCTGCGCTGCCGGTCGCGGCGTGCGTATTGCCTGGTACAGCAATGACATCGGCCGAGCGCGAGTGTTGCAAGAAGATGGCCGAGCAGTGCGGGGACATGGGGATGGCGAAGTCCCATCCTTGCTGTAAGGTGACCGCTACTCCTGCGGACTTTCACGCTCTGAAGACCACCTCTTCGCAATTGGATCATGTCAGTTTGGTTCTGTTTCACGCGCTTCCTCTTACCGCCCAAACTGACCCGTACTTGTCGCTTGCACAGTGGTCGTCGTGCTTTTCGTGCACGCATAGTCCGCCAGGACTACAGTCTCTAACCACCACAATCCTAAGAATCTGATCATCTTTCCTCTGGGCTGCTAGCGCACTCGTGCGTCTGCACGTTCGTGCGCCTACAAACTTGTGTTTGTGATGCGGAGGAAAGATGCAATCCATCTATTTGTCCCGAAGTGTCTTCGGGTGTACTCGTATTTCGCTCATTACTGCGGCTTTGTTCGTTGGAACTCTGGCACTTGGCGGGGTTGCTGGTGCTCAAGAGTCAACGAGTTCGCAGAGGTCGGTTCCGGAATCTCCCGCCATGGCGGAGCACAACGCCGCGCCAACTTCTCTGCATGAGCTAGTAATAGAGGCAGGGCAGAAGAACCCGCAGATTGCGGCCTCGTTTCACGCGTGGCAAGCCTCACGCAATGTTCCCAAACAGGTTTCGGCGCTTCCCGAGACCCAGCTGTCGGTGCAGCAGTTCAGTGTGGGCAGTCCACGTCCTTTCGCGGGCTACAGCAACAGCGATTTCGCCTACATCGGGTTCGGCGCGTCGCAGGACATCCCCTATCCAGGCAAACGGCAGTTGCGCGCCCATGTCGCCGAACACGAAGCGGACTCCATGGAAGCCCAGACCGATTCAATGCGCAGAGCGGTCGTCGGAAATCTCAAGATGGTTTACTTCCGCCTGGCCTACATTCAGCAGACACTCGGGGTTCTACAGAGCAGTGACGTGCTACTGAATCAGGTACAGGAAGCGGCCGAGGCGCGCTACCGCGTGGGCCAGGGCAATCAGCAGGATGTGCTGAAAGCTCAGTTGCAGCACACGAAGATTCTCCAAGAGATCGCACACCACCATCAGGAAGAAGGACTGCTGGAAGCCCAGATCAAGCAGGTCCTGGATCGTCCGCAGGAGTCCGCGGACATCGTTGCCGAGGCGCTCACCTTGCGAACTCTTCCGTACACCTCAGCCGAGCTACTGCAGCGGGCTCGCGAGCAGAATCCCGATGTGCACTCAAAGCAGGTCTTCATCCAGCAACAGGAAACCCAGGTGGAATTGGCACATAAGAATTTCCGTCCCGACTTCAACGTTCAGTACACCTACGAGCACACCGGAAGCCAGGCCCGCGATTACTACATGGCTACATTCGGTATCCGGCTGCCCAATCGCGGGCGCCAGAAGGCCGAACTGGCGGAAGCGCAGGAGAACCAGGAGCGGGCACGGCAAGAGCTGGACGCTGAATCGCAGCGCGTGCTTTCGGAAGTGCAGCAGCAGTATGTGCGCGCTAAGACTTCGGATGAGCGGTTGAAGATCTACAGTGACGGCCTCGTCCCGCAGTCGGAAGCTACCTTTCAATCGGCCCTGTCTGCCTATCAATCAAACCGCCAGGACTTCGAGAGTCTGCTTTCCGGATTCCTCGATGTTCTGAACCTCGATTTGGAATACAGGAACGAGCTGGTGGAGCACGAATCGGCGCTGGCTGAACTGGAGCGCCTGACCGGGGTAGATCTGCCATGAACGAGCGCAACTTAAGAACGAACGCAAATGAGGAATCAGACATGCTCCGTACAGTAAACAATAATTATCGCCGTGCGTTTTGGATTGCACTCACTACAACCGTTGTGTTCGCGATTGTGGCGTCAGTCTTGTGGTGGCGTTTGAGCCATACCGGAACTGCGCTGCAGCCTGGCGCCACTTCAGCAACCGAGTCGATGGACGCGATGGCACAAACTTCATCGGCCCACGCCACGGGCTCCGAGCAAGGAGCGCCGGGCGACCCTCAGGCCGGCAATATGCAAGAGACGCCGCTCGCGCCCTTCCAGCTCACGCCGCAGCGAATGCAAAGCATCGGCGTTGTGCTGGGGAGGGTTGAATCTAAGCCGGTCAACACCGAGCTTCGTTTCTACGGCAATGTGCAGGTTGATGAGCGGCGGCAGGCCTATGTGCAGACACGATTCGCCGGATGGATTCGCAAAGTCTATGCCGACGCAACGGGCGATTTTATTGGCAAAGGTCAGCCCTTGTTCACGATCTACAGTCCCGATCTCGTCTCGACCGAACACGAATACTTGCTCGCCAAGAAGAACTCCGAGTCTTTGCAGCGGAGCAAAGTGAGCGGGGTAGCTTCGGGTGCGTCTTCTCTCTTCAGTGCTGCCAAAGAGAGATTGCTGCAATGGGAAGTGTCTCCTGCCGAAATCGAGAAGTTGGATCAAGGCGGAAAGGCGATTACGGATCTGACAGTCAATTCTCCGGTCTCGGGTTACATCACGCAGAAAAACGCGCTGCCCAATATGTACGTGCAACCCGAAACCATGCTGTACACCGTGGCTGACCTTTCTGATGTTTGGGTGCTCGCCCAGGTATTCCAAAGCGATGCAGGCAAGATCAAGCCGGGCGATCCCGCAGAGGTCACGGTCGATGCGTATCCCGGCCGAGTCTTCAGTGGACGCGTGGATTACATCCTCCCGCAACTGGACATGAACACGCGCACGCTGCCAGTGCGGTTGGTCTTTGCGAATCCTAGCCTGAAGTTGAGGCCCGGAATGTACGTCAATGTTCGCGCGAAACTCCCGATGGGACGGCAGTTGGTTGTCCCGGCCAGCGCGGCCTTTCACTCAGGAACCAACAACTTGCTATTCGTCTACAAAGGCGAGGGCAGCATCGAACCGCGCGAAGTCGAGTTGGGACCTCAAGTCGGCGATGAACTGGTGATCACCAAGGGCATCAAGGCACAAGAACAAATCGTCACTTCGGCGAACTTTCTGATTGATTCCGAAGCCCAATTGCAGGCGGCAGCAGGCGCGTTTGTTCCGCCACCGCCCGGTGCGGGTCAGGCGGCCTCCATGAACGCTCCAGCGCAACAACAAGCGAATGTGGAATTGACGACTGATCCCGAGCCTCCGCACAAGGGCAGCAACATCGTTCGCGTGAAGCTGACGGGCCAAGATGGGAAACCAATCACGGGAGCAAACGTAACCGTGACCTTCTTCATGGCGGCAATGCCGGCGATGGGAATGGCCTCGATGAAAACCGTCATCAATGCCGGCGACAAAGGCGGCGGCATGTATGAAGGCAAGGGCGATCTGGGTTCCGGCGGCACCTGGCAGGTCACCGTCAGGGTGGAACAAAACGGGCAAACGATTGCCAACAAGCAGCTCACGCTCAATGCCACAGGAGGTATGTAGCCGTGATCTCCCGAATCATCGAGTGGTGCGCACACAATCGCTTCCTGGTCTTCACAGCCGTACTTCTGCTTACGCTGGCTGGAATCTGGTCCATGGGGCACGTTCCGCTGGACGCCTTGCCGGATATTTCCGACGTGCAAGTGATCATTCACACTAACTGGGAAGGTGAACCACCCAACATCATCGAAGACCAGGTTACCTATCCGATTGTGACCGCGCTCTTGGCTGCGCCGAAGGTGAAGGCGGTACGCGCGCAGACCATGTTCAATGACTCGTATGTTTTTGTTGTCTTCGAAGACGGGACGGACATTTATTGGGCCCGTTCTCGGGTTGTGGAGTATCTGCAAACGATTGCCGGCCGGCTTCCTGCCAATGTGCATCCTGCGATCGGCCCGGACGCGACCGGTGCGGGTTGGGTCTATGAGTATGTACTGGTCGATCACAGTCACAAGCAGAGCCTCGCCGACCTTCGAAGCATTCAGGACTGGCACCTGCGTTATCAGCTGGCAACCGTTCCCGGCGTGGCCGAAGTGGCGAGCATCGGCGGGTTCGTGCGCCAGTACCAGGTGAATGTCGATCCCAACAAATTGCTCGCATACGGCATACCGCTGTCCACCGTCATTGATCGGGTGAAGTCGAGCACGAATGAAGTCGGTGGCCGCGTGCTGGAACTGAGTGGCACGCGATACATGATTCGCGGGCTGGGCTATCTCAAGTCGCTCGATGATCTGGCGAACGTGCCGGTGATGGCGAAGAACGGAACGCCCGTACTCATCAAGGATCTGGGAACAGTTTCCTTCGGCCCAGATATGCGGGAAGGTGTAGCCGAGTGGAATGGTGAAGGCGAGACCGTGGGCGGCATTGTGGTCATGCGATACGGGCTGAATGCCCTCAACGTGATCGATGGTGTCAAGAAGAAGCTGGCTGAGATCAAAGGATCACTGCCGCCGGGAGTCGAGATCGTCTCCGGCTATGACCGTGGGGGACTGATCAGCGAATCGATCAACACTTTGAAACATAGCTTGATTGAGGAAGCGATCATCGTTTCCCTGGTCATCATTGTGTTCTTGTTCCACTTCCGCTCAGCGCTGATCCCGATTCTCACCTTACCGATCGCGCTCGCCATCTCTTTCATTCCAATGTACTACCTGAACGTCAGCTCCAACATCATGTCGCTGGGCGGGTTGGCATTGGCGATTGGCGTTTTGGTGGACGCCGCCATTGTCATGGTGGAGAACGGATACCGGCATCTTTCCGAGCGCCCGGCATCGGGTGGAGAAACAGTCGGGGAGACGAATTCCTCGAATGGACCGGCTCTCGACAAAGAGACAGACGCGAGTGCAGGTAATTACGCGAAGAAGGCAGTTGAACGAGAGCGGGTGCGCATTCTCATCGACTCCGCCAAGCAGGTCGGCCCCGCGCTGTTCTTCTCTCTCCTTATCATTGTGGTCTCGTTCCTCCCGGTGTTCCTGTTGGAAGCACAGGAAGGTCGCATGTTTCGTCCGCTTGCCTGGACGAAGACTCTAGCTGTGGGCTTCTCTTCCTTGTTGGCCATCACGCTGGTTCCCATCCTGATGGTCATTTTCATTCGAGGAAAGTTGCGACCGGAATCGGAAAATCCGATTTCAAGAGTTACGCAGGCACTCTATTTGCCGGTTCTAAGACTCTGCCTGAAATACCGGAAGACGACGTTGCTACTGAATCTGGCCTTCCTGGTGGTGATATTCCCCTTGATGTTCAAGATGGGCAGTCAATTTATGCCGCCCTTGTTTGAAGGCTCATCGCTCTACATGCCGACGGCCCTTCCCGGTATTTCGATCACGCAGGCTTCGCAACTCTTGCAGGAGCAGGACCGGATTCTCCGCTCCTTTCCAGAAGTTGAAACCGTCTTCGGTGTGGTCGGACGATCCGACAGTGCCACTGACAATGCTCCACTCGATATGTATGACACGACGGTCATGCTCAAGCCGCGCGAAAAATGGCGGCCAGGCATGACCTACGAAAAGCTCATTCGCGAGATGGACGAGAAGCTTCAATTTCCGGGGCTGACCAATACCTGGACCATGCCAGTGCAAAACCGTCTCGACATGGCACTCACAGGAATCAAGACGCCGGTGGGAATGAAACTCCAAGGGACGAATCTGGAGCAAATTCAGCAACTCGGGGCACAAGTACAGCAGATCCTCTCGGGGTTGCCGCAGGTACGTTCGGTTTTTGCCGAGCGGGTTTCCCAGGGTTTTTACATCAATGTAGATGTCAACCGGCCGGAGGCGGCGAAATACGGCTTGACCATTGCCGACGTACAACAGGCGGTGGAATCTGGCATCGGAGGTATGAACGTTGCCGAAAACGTCGAAGGCCGCAGTCGCTATCCGATCAATGTCCGCTACCAGCGCGATTTTCGCGACAACGTCGGAGAGCTGAGTCGCGTGTTGATTGCGACCCCTTCTGGGGCGCAGATACCGATTTCTGAAGTGGCCAAGATTTCGTTTTCGCGCGGCCCCGCAATGATTCGCGATGAAGATGGCCAGCTCACGGGATACGTCTACATCGATCTGAACACCACCGACTACGGTGGCTTCGTAGACCAGGCAAACAAGATGCTTCGGCAGAGGTTGCAATTACCCGCGGGCTACACCTATCAGTGGTCGGGCGAATATGAATTCCAGCTTCGGGCGAAGGAACGGATGAAGATCATTTTGCCGGTGGTGTTCTTCGTGATCTTTCTACTCCTGTACATGGTTTTCCACAGCTTAACGGAGGCCATGGTCCTGATCTTCCCCACGTTCTATGCCATGACCGGAGGACTGATCTTGCAGTGGCTGCTGGGTTACAACTTCAGCGTTGCCGTCTGGGTCGGGTATATCGCCCTGTTTGGTATCGCGGTGGAGACGGGCGTCGTCATGGTTGTGTATCTGCACGAATCGCTCGACAAGCGTATAGCGTCAGGTCGCCCGCTTACAGAGGCCGATATTGAGGAGGCCGCCATTGAGGGTGCTGTGCACCGGCTCCGGCCAAAGCTGATGACGGTCTGCGCCGTTCTCGCCAGCCTGATTCCGATCCTCTGGGCGAGTGGTATTGGGTCTGACGTGATGAAGCCGATCGCCGCCCCCATGGTCGGCGGAATGATTACGTCCACGATTCACGTACTGATTCTGGTCCCTGTGTTCTTCGTGTTGATGAAGGAACGAGCACTGCGGCGTGGCACGTTGCGGCCGGAAGCAGCGGGGTAGGTCGAGACCGAGTTCTTTTTGTCAATCGAACCATACTTCTCCTTTCGGTTAAGGGAAAGAGATGCGAAATGAGCTAACGCAACGAATCGCGGTACGAGCTATGGTATTTCCATCGGCATCACTGCTCGATATCCGACTGTTGCCAGTCCTCAGGTGCGAATTCTTCTAGGATAGAAAATGTGGATGGCCCTCCGGGTCGCCTAACGGATCATCCGCAATTTGAAGAGGTCCCACTCCGAGATCGAAGATACGTTGCGCATGCTCGACAGCTTCGTGAAGAACCAATAGGGGAACATTTCTATAGGGGAGAGCTAGGAAAATGCAGGAACTCGAAGTTTATTCGATGATTGGCACGGAAGGTTTCACACGCTTGGTCGCCGCTTTCTATCGACAGGTCCCCCAAGACGACCTTCTGGGGCCCATGTACCCGGCGACGGATCTTCCAGGTGCCGAGCAACGCCTCCGAGATTTCCTGATCGGCCGGTTCGGAGGGCCGCAGACTTACATCGAACAAAGAGGCCATCCACGGCTCCGCGCGCGGCATTCTCCGTTCCATATAAATCAGGCTGCCCGCGACCGGTGGATTGTTTTGATGAATAGTGCCTTTGGGGAAGCTGCGTTACCGGCAGAGGCCGAGCAAGTCCTCCGGAAATTCCTCGACGGAATGTCGAGCTTCATGATCAATCGGGCGGAGCCTTGAGTCCGCTACGCGAAGCGACGCGCTCGGTTGTGGGCAAATGTGGAAGCGTTCCGTTGGGGTCTCACATCGGTGAGCGTGTCATAATGCGGTTTAATGACGTCAGTTCTCCAGGTCCCGACCCAAGATACTACCGGGCTTATCCGACGGATTCAGACGGTCACAATCCTTTGGATGACCGTGGAAGTAGCCGTATCGCTCTCTGCTGCCTGGACGGCGCACAGCCCCGCACTACTTGCCTTTGGTGGAGACAGCGCGATCGAACTTCTCTCGGCGGTAGTAGTGCTGTGGCGGTTTCGCGCTCCTGCACAGGAACGATCAGAAAAGCCCGTGGCGCAAATCGCTGCGGCACTATTGTTCATACTTGCAGCCTATGTGGCTGTGATTTCTGCAATGACACTCTTGGGACACCGTGAAGCGAAAACCACCTACAGCGGGATAGCCGTCCTGATCGGCGCCGCTGCAATCATGCCCTGGCTAGCTAGGGAAAAGCGTAGGCTGTCTGCCATTACGGGCAGTGCCGCACTCCGAGCGGATGCCGCTCAATCCGCTTTATGCGCTTACCTTTCCTTAGTTGCTCTTGTTGGCCTTGGTATCAACACGATTTGGCACCTCCAGTGGGCCGACCCGATTGCCGCTCTTGTGATTGTTCCGCTCATCTTATGGGAAGGATGGGAAGCCATGCGCGGTAGAGCTTGTGGCTGTTGCTGATGTGACGAATAGAGGATCTCCCACGAGAGCCGAAACCTGGTTCAGGACTCGCGGTACAAGGACGGTACAACCAAAGCCGGTTCCTTGGCGTTCTCCTCCGTTCCTTACAGGGCATTGCAGTGCGACCGCTGCCTTGTAATTACTACGTGATCCAATAGATCAGCGCCCTTTCACGGCGCAAACGCGGGTTCAAATCCCGCCGGGGACGCCAAATCAACACCTTACAGGAGAACTGTCTACTCTCTGTTTAACAAGAGGGTAGGAAATCCTGGGTTCCGTGAACCTTGATGATTGATGGTCGATGAGATCCAGAGGCATCAAGATGTCACCTGACACTCCGGAACAGCACGCGATCCTGTTTCCTCGTCTAAATGAAGGACACGTTTCCGAACTATGCAGCGTAGAAGCGAAGCAAGAAGCAAGTAATCTCACCACAAATTCGCTCTCTGGACTTCCGCTAGCCTCCGCATGGTTCGAGCGCGCATTGCTCTCGCTCAAAACCTTGGCGACGCCCGCTTGAACCCGGTTGTTCGCAAGCGCTAACGACAAAAGTTCAGTGGATTAGGTGGATCGCAGAACGTCCCCGAGTTTATTGCGGACGCCCAGTTGTTGGTCGTGCATACAGTATCGCTTGGCTCCGAAGAGTTTGGGTAGGATTGCCACCGAGCAGGGCATCGGGGGCAAACAAGTTCGACGCCGCCATCACGGCGGGAACGTATGCTCGCGTCTCTGCCGGAATGAACCGCTTGCTGCTCAAGACTGCAAAATCTCTGCTACCAGACCTTAAAACGGCGTTCCGCACGACTGTCTCGCCTGCGTTAAACGCGGCGAGAGCGAGTGACCAGTCACCGAACTGTGCATGCAGATCGTGGAGGTAGCGCGCTGCAGCCCGTGTTGATTTCAGGATGTCCAAGCGGTCATCGGTCTCACTATTTATGGTGAGACCAAAACGACGTGCGGTGTCCGGCATGAACTGCCAGATACCCCGTGCGCCTTTAGGGGAGAGGGCGGTCGGCTGCCCACCGCTTTCTACTAACACGAGGGCCGCAATTTCGCCTGGAACACCTTTATCCTGCAAAATGGGAGCTAAGACTGGTCTGAGTTCCATCACTCTCGCAACGGCGCGACGGACGGCTTCATCGTTGCCGTTCCAATATTGCACAGCGAACTGGTGCAGAATATTCGAATCGGGCGGTGTTGTAGTCCTGGCTCCGGCTTCAATAATCTGACTACTTGCTGCTGCCTCCCGCATCACATTCGCCAAAGCCGAGTCAGCCGCAATGTCGAGGGCCTGGCGGTAGGCCGCAAAATCCTCTCCGACCGAAGCGGCCGGGACGGTGTAATGTTGTGTCTGCGACCAGGCGGGCAATGCGAGCGCAAACAGCATGACCGACATTCCAAGTTGCTGAGTCCACCTAGGCATGTACCGGCTCCTGTATGTTTGCTGGTTCAAGAGGCCTGGGGCCCTGCTGTTTCAGTTTCGGCTTTACCTCGAAGTTCCATTTCCAGATTGCGAATACCGGCGGATAAATAATGAGTTCCATCAGGAACGAAGTGATAATCCCGCCAATCATGGGAGCGGCAATGCGCTTCATCACGTCGCCGCCAGATCCCACCGACCACATAATCGGAAGCAGTCCAAACAGCATGCAGGCTACTGTCATCACCTTCGGGCGCAGACGTTTGACCGCACCCACCACAATGGCTTCTCGCAGATCATCCCAAGTGTTCATTCGTCCCTTGCTGATGGCGTCGTGATACGCGAGATCGAGGTACAGCAGCATGAAGACGGCTGTTTCCGCATCTACTCCTAGCAGCGCGATCAGCCCGACCCACACCGCAATACTCATGTTGTAGTTCAGGAGGTAAAGGAACCAGATCGCGCCAATCGCTGAGAACGGCACAGCGAGGAGGATGATGAAAGTCTTCACCGTGGACTTGGTGTTGAAGTACAGCAACAGGAAGACGATGAAAAGCGTGATCGGCACCACGATCTTCAGGCGCTCTTTTACGCGCTCCATCGATTCGTACTGCCCGCTCCACACCAGCTGATACCCGGCGGGCACGCTGACTTTTTCCGCCACGATCTTCTTCGCGTCCGTCGACATAGCTGCCGATGTCGCGTCCCGAGACATCGACGTAGACATATCCACTGAGGCGGCCATTTTCATCGCGGATCATGCCGGGTCCGGTCTTTAGCGAGATGTCGGCAATCTGCCCCAGCGGGATCTGCGCACCGGAAGGTGTGTTGACCAGCACTCGCTGCAGCGCGTCGATGTCACTGCGGTAGTCGCGCAGGTAGCGGACATTGACGGAGTACCGCTCGCGCCCTTCAATCGTAGTGGTTACCGGCTCACCGCCAACGGCGGACATCAGAACATCATTGGCATCATCCACGGTCAGTCCGTAGCGCGCGAGCTGATCGCGTTTGAGGTCGAAGTCCAGAAAGTATCCGCCAGTCGTGCGCTCGGCAAACACGCTGGTCGTACCGGGGATGTCCTTCAGCGCCATCTCGATCTGTCCGCCGACCTTCTCGATCTCGCTCAGGTCGGAACCAAGCACCTTGATGCCGAGCGGCGTGCGCACGCCAGTCGTAAGCATGTCGATACGCGCTTTGATCGGCATAGTCCAGGCATTCGAGATGCCCGGCATGGTCAGCGCATCGTTCAGACCTCCGGGACCATAGATCAGTTCCTGAGTGGTCTTGTGGTCCGGCCAGAAGCGGCCGAGCGTGCCCTGTAGCCAATTCGGAGCCCACTTCGAGTACCAGCGGTCGCGCTTCGGCCACTCCGCTTGGGGCTTTAGTGTGATGACGGTCTCCATCATCGAGTAAGGTGCAGGATCGGTGGCACTCTCCACACGCCCGGCCTTGCCGAATACGCGGTCGACCTCAGGGAAGCTCTTGATGATCTTGTCTTGCACCTGAAGCAGCCGTGAGGCTTCGGTTACGGACATGCCAGGCAAGGTCGTTGGCATGTACAGGAGAGTGCCCTCATCGAGCGGCGGCATGAACTCCGAGCCAAGCTTGAAGAACACCGGCACGGTCAGAACCATGGCAATGACTGCCGCGGCAATCGTCTTCCACTTGTGCTCCAGCACGAACTCGACCACGGGATGGTAGAGCTTCATCAATGGGCGGCTGATCGGGTGATTGTCTTCGCTGTGGATCGTGCCGACTAGCACGCTGTTTACCATTGCTGCCAGCCATCGCGGACGGAACTTGAAACTTATCCATGCGGGTGAACAGCAACCGCATGGCGGGATCGAGCGTGATCGCCAGCACTCCCGCGATCGCCATGGCAAAAGTTTTGGTGAATGCCAGCGGCTTGAACAGGCGGCCTTCCTGCGCTTCGAGCGTGAACACCGGCAGGAATGCGACGGCGATGACGAGCAGCGCGAAGAAGCTGGCTCCCCCAACTTCCTTCACGGCCGAGATCACGACCTCGTGATAGTCGCCAGGACGCCCTTCGGCATTCCAGTGCTCAAGCTTCTTGTGCGTCTGCTCGACAACTACGACGGCCGCATCAACCATGGCTCCGATGGCGATCGCAATTCCGCCGAGCGACATGATGTTGGCCGTCATGCCCGCTCATCTGAATGGGAATAAACGCCAGGATCACGGTGACCGGAATCGTGATGATCGGAATGATGGCACTGGGGAAGTGCCACAAGAAGATCATGATCACCAGACTGACGATAACCAGTTCTTCAATGAGCGTGTGCTTCAGGTTATCGACTGAGCGATCGATCAGGTCCGAGCGGTCATAGGTGGTGACGATCTTCAGCCCTTGCGGAAGTGTCGGCTCAATGTCCGTGATCTTTGCTTAACGCGCTCGATGACCTTCTGCGCGTTCTCGCCGAACCGCATGATGACGACACCGCCGACCGCTTCCCCTTGCCATCCAGTTCACCGACGCCCCGCCGCATGTCGGGGCCAAAGGTCACTGTGGCGACATCCTTCACCAGCACAGGCGTGCCGGTCTGCGGGTTCGACATGACGACGATGTTGCCGATGTCATCGAGCGATTTGATGTAGCCGCGTCCCCGCACCATATACTCGCGACCGGACATCTCGACCAACCGCGCGCCGACATCGTTGTTGCACTTCTGACGGCGTCCACGACCATGTTGATCGGGATCTTGTAGCCAAGCAGCTTGTTGGGATCAACGTTGACCTGATACTGACGAACGAAGCCGCCCAACGGCGCCACTTCAGCCACACCGGGCACGGATTGCAAGGCGTAGCGCAGATACCAATCCTGGTAGCTGCGTATCTTCTCGATGCTGTATTGCCCGGTGGTATCGACTAGAGCATATTGATAGACCCAACCGACAGCGGTCGCATCCTTCGCTAACTCAACCTCGACACCTTTCGGCAGACGAGGGACGACGGAGTTCAGATATTCAAGCGTCCGCGACCGCGCCCAGTAAATGTCCGTGCCTTCCTCGAAGATGATGTAGACGTAGGAGTAGCCGAAATCTGAGAAGCCGCGGATGTCCTTCACCTTCGGCAAGCCCAGCAACGCCGATGTGATCGGATACGTCACCTGATCTTCCATGATGTCCGGGCTGCGGTCCCACTTGGAATAAACAATGACCTGCGTGTCTGACAGGTCGGGAATCGCATCCAGCTTCGTGTTCTTCATCGAATGCCAGCCGAAGAGCACTGCCACGCCGACGAACAGAAGAACGAGGAATTTGTTCTTCGCGCAGATATCGATGACTCGGTTAATCATTGCTGTTGGGCCTCCGCCAGCACTTCAGGCAGACTCCGCAAAACACCACCGTTCTGGTCCACGAACGCTTCCGCCGCTTTCCGGTCGCTGAACGCGAAGGTGCCGGGCGAGCAGCGATCGAATGCCAACTGTTCCATGTGCTTGGACTCATCCATCTTGGACATGTCGTGCTGGCAGGCGATCACGCGACTATCCTCGACAAACCATGCTCCGTCCGGGCTCACCAGCTTCCCGGTGGGATAGTCCGTCACTGCGATCAGCCGCAGCGGCTTCTTCTCCTGTCGTGCCTCCGTCACCGCACAGTGCGTACAGCAGACATCGCGCCGCCTCCCTCCGACTTCCGCTATGACGTGTGCTTTTGCATTGATCTGACGCCGGCAGAATCCGCATTCCATCTGCGAGCGACGGTTCATCAGCAAGTACCCGCCCGCAAACAAGCCCGCGACAACGATCAGGACCAGTGCTGAATAGATCGATGCCTTTTTTGCCATAACCAATCTCCTTAGTGCTGCATCCCGGCCATCGCGCTCTTCAGACGGCTCTCGGAATCAATTAGGAAGTTTCCAGAGGTCACGATGGTTTCTCCCGCATTCAGCCCAGACAGAACGACCACGTTGCCTTCGAGCTTCGCGCCCATCTGGATCACCCGCGGTTCGAACACGCCGCCGTCGTGAACGACAAATACGTACTGCTTGTCCCCGGAATCCATGATCGCTTCCTGGGGTACGACAATCTGCTTGCCGTAGTTGATCTTCAACTGGACATTGGCGAACATCTGCGGCTTCAGGTCGAAATTAGGGTTCGCAAACTCGATGCGTGCTTTTACCGTATGAGAGACGGGATCGACGGTCGGGTAGATGTAGGTGATTTTCCCTGTGTAGGTCTTGCCGGCGTAGTAGCTCAGTTCCATGTCCGCCGTCTGGCCCACTTTCACAAATGGCACCTCATACTCGTACACATCTGCGTTCACCCAGATGGTGGAGAGATCGCTGATCGCATACAGATCCATATCCGGGGTGACGGCGGTTTGCGGAAACGCCTTGCGGTCCGTTACGAAACCACTGACCGGCGAGTAGAAGGTCAAAGTTTTCGTGACCTCGCCGGTTTCGTCGAGCTTCTTGATTTGCTCGTCGCTGATGTCCCACAGTTTGAGGCGTTCACGCGTTGAACGCAGCAGCGACTGCGATCCCTGCGCGACATCGGGGAATTGCGAGCTGCCCATCTCCTTCGCGCCGCGCTTGGCGATCAGGTATTCCTCTTCGGTGGCCACAAGGTCCGGGCTGTAGAGCGTGAAGAGTGGTTGGCCTTTCTTGACGAGTTGCCCGACGAAGTCGACGTAACTCTTGTCGATGTACCCGTTGACCTTCACATGGATATGCGCAAGCTTCGTTTCGTCGCTTGTAAGCTGACCAGTTGTGCGTACGGTGCGCGCCAGAGACTGGTGGTCGACAGTCGCAGTTCTTACGCCGATCAGTTGCTGCTTCTCCGGTGCGATCTTGACGGAGCCAGCCGGCATCGCCGCTGTGGTTGTCGCACTGCCACCTTGAGAAGTGTTGTCCTCCGCATATTGGGGCACGAGGTCCATACCGTCGGGCGCTTTTCCGGGCTTGTTGTAATGATGCTGCGGGCTCATCGCGTCATACCAATAGAGGATCTTCCGTTCGCCGCTCGGTGCCGATGTGCTTGTCGGACTCGCACTCTGCGAAGCGTTGTCCTCCGCGTATTGAGGCACGAGGTCCATGCCGTCCGGTGCTTTTCCGGGTTTGTCGTAATGGTGCTGCGGGCTCATCGCGTCATACCAATAGAGAACCTTTCGCCCGGAAGTCGTCGTCTGCGAAGCAGACGGCTGATGTTGGAAGATGGCTAAAACCTTTCCGCCGAAGGTCACTCCTACCGCCAACGCGATTGCTGCGACAAGTGCCGAAGTCCTTAGGATTTTGTGAAACATTGCCTTACTCTCCTCCCGCCGGGTGCTGGTTGGCCGGTTGCGCGGCCGTCGAAGTCAGGTCCACGCCCACCATGCTCTCTATGCGCGCAAGCGAAGATTGATAGTTCGCCAGCTCGCGGTAATAGTCGATTTCATAGTTGAGAACCGTTGAGAAGTTCCCCAGAACGCTGAGGAAATCCACTGTCCCAACCTGATAGGCAGACATTGATGACTCCAGTGCCAGCGATGACTGCGGCACAACGCCCTGCGAGAACAATCGCAGAAGTTCATCCGAGGCCTTTGCCGCCAGGTATTGCTGCTTGAGTTCGAAGTTCAGCTCGTTCTTGCGATTGTCCCGGCTGCTCTCGGCTGAAAGCCGCTCTTCGGTGGCCTGCCTTACTTCCTCGCGTTGCTTGCTCTTGTAGAAGATCGGTACGTTTATGGTGAACGTCATCCCGTACATGTCGGGAAGCATTGGGCGTTGCTGATACATGAACCCGACGCTCAGATCCGGGTAGTAGTCCTTCTGTGCCAGGTTCACTGCGAATTGGTTTCGCTCAATCGTCTGTTCCTCGCGGTGGAGGCCCGGATCATTCTGCCGCGCCAGCCTGTACAGGTCATCGAGCGAGTAGTTCAGAGGAGACCGCTCGATATTTTCGGCTGGTGGGAGTGGCGCTTCAGGGCTACGCGCCAGAAGAGTATTCAGACGAGCCTGCGAAGTATTTCGTTGCTGTTGCAGCACCGTGAGCCTTTGCAGCAGTAGCGAAATCTCGACTTGTGATCTAAGAACATCTTGCTGAATGCCTTTGCCAACCCGATAACGGGCTTCGGCGATCTGGGACAACTTCGTCAGCAAATCCTTGTCTTTCAGAGTGGTCTGAAGCGCTTTGTCGTAGAACCAATATTCGAAATATGCCGTCTTCACGTCCGCGGTTACGCGCCGGCGAACCGCTTCCAGGTCCGAAGACCCGGCATCAGCCTCTTTTGAGGCAATCTCGCCACGTAGCTTGAGCTTGCCGGGGTAAAGCAGTTGCTGGCTGGCGGTCACGGCGCGATAGCTTGAAGGGTCGCCCGATTGCACGCTGAAAGGCCTAATGTTTCCCGCCCAGCCGATCCCAACCATTGGGTCAGGCAGCGTCTTCGCTTGCGGCACACGCCGCCGCTGCGCTTCCACACTATGCAAAGCGCTCTGGATCGCCGGATTCTTTTGCAACGCTTCGCGAACTAGGTCTTCGAGGCTGACGGGGGACGGGCCCCGAGGTTGTGTGGTGGTATCGGCCTGAGATGCTTGAAGCGTGACCGGAAGCTGACCCTGTTGTGCCGCACCGAGGCCTGGCCATAAACAGCCGAACGATATGAGAGTGAGTATTTTCCTGATCATGAGAGTGTTCTCTTTTGCTCAGACGACGCTGAAAATGCGTGTTTAAACCTTAGGCAATAACGCCTAACAGGGATGAGCAATAAGGGACAGTGCTAGATCAGGAAAGTGCAGAAAACGGACTGGAGGGAGGGGTACGATGCGTGGGCGAGCGGATCGGGTGGTTCGGATTTAGTCAGAACTGTGGGGACATCCAGAACCGAAACCGTGAATGTTGGAGCCGTATATCCACTGGCGCTTGGAGCCTGCGCTGTTGGAGCGGGCGTCGGTCTGGCAACAGATACTCGGCAGCAGGAGTTGTTTGCGGGTGCTTCTCGAACAGTAACCGAAGGCGCATGCGAGCTCATCATCGGGCAATGGGGTGTGCAATGCTCGACGGACGCCATGTGCCACAAGCACGAACCCAGCGCTGACAATGGCATTGCCAGCAACATAATTACGAGCGCTGAGGCGACGAGTTTGAACCGACACGTCATGTCTGTCAATGATACTACCGGCGCCTTGCCCGCATTGCCTGTGACCGAGATCACAGCCACTTGTAATCGCGACTACGAACCTGCAAGGCGGCGGCAACCTCGCTTAATCGTTTTGTCAGTGGAAAGTGTGACCGACGCAGGGTTCCTCCCACGCTTCACAGGTCACTTCAGAGACAGGTTCCGAATGTACCGTTACTTCGTGGAAACTTTGTTAATCGCGACGACCAGCAAAACCACCACCAGTGCTCCGATCACCGTCCATATCCACATTCCTCCGCCCATCCATCCGTAAGCGTGGTTCATCATAGAGCCCCTTCCGTTCGGCTACGACCAGGCCATTCCTCTCTTGCGCGCGAGGAATATGACTTCTCGTCGGGCCGGTCTTGGGATGTGCCGTTTATCCGGACGCAACGCACCGGGCAGAATGTATCCATATCTTTGGATCTAGCTGCAGCAACCATGGCCGCTCTTCGGTGTTCCCGCAGACTTGCCGAGATATTGCTCCGGACTAAGGTCGAATTTCTGTTTGCACTTGGAGCCGCAGAAGTAATAGGTCTGCCCTTTATGCTCGGTTCGTCCAGCGGCGGTAGCCGTTTCTACGTCCATGCCGCAGACAGGATCTTTCACAGCTGTTGTGCTATTCATTATGACCTTCCTTTAGGTTCCGTATCGAGGTTAGCAATCGACGTGCGGATCGTCTGAGCAAGAGTGATCACTCTGGCCCGACCAATCGGTTGTACGCTCAACGTTTGACGAATACTTGCGCGCCACACGACAACGTTCGGTTTTCGGCTGGGGAGTTCAAATGGACCAAATGACACACGAAGCCCACGGACAAGAGCCGGACCCACATGCCGGTCACAAAATGTCAAAGGCCCACGGAAACCATGATCGTCATGCCGGACACTCCGTCGCCATGTTTCGGGACAAGTTCTGGTTGACCTTCGCTCTCACGATTCCCGTGATCTTCTGGTCGACCGATGTCCAACATTGGCTTCGGTACACAGCGCCTTCCTTCCCCGGCTCGAAGTTTATTCCCGCCATCCTCGGAACGGTGGTCTTTGTCTATGGCGGGCTAGTCTTCATCCGTGGGGCGTGGGGCGAACTTGCCGACCGCAAGCCGGGCATGATGACCCTCATCAGCCTGGCGATCGTAGTTGCCTTTGGGACATCGCTCGCCTCAACATTCGGCGTATTCGAGATCGACGTCTGGTGGGAACTTGCATCGCTGATCACGATCATGGTCCTCGGCCATTGGCTCGAAATGCGAGCTATTTCCCAGGCCCGAGGCGCACTCAATGCGCTTGCCGCGTTGCTCCCCGACACTGCCGAACGTGTAAGCGGAGCAGGCACTCAGACCGTTCCAATCTCTGAGTTGAAAGTGGGCGACGTTGTCCTTGTCCGACCTGGAACTCGCGTTCCAGCGGATGGCGAAGTCGTCGAGGGCTCTGCCGATGTTGACGAGTCGATGATTACCGGCGAGTCCCGGTCGGTCTCGAAGGCACCAGGCAGCAAGGTCATTGCGGGAACGGTTGCCAGTGGCGGTAGTCTTCGAGTCCGCATAACGGCCGTCGGAGAGCAGACCGCTTTGTCCGGCATCATGCGGCTCGTCGCTGCTGCGCAGGCTTCTGGATCTCACACGCAAGATCTCGCCGACCGTGCCGCCGCAATCCTTTTCTATGTGGCGGTCGCATCTGGAGCGATTACTTTCGCTTATTGGTGGCTTGCAGGGGACAAGGAACATGCCCTGATCAGGACAGCAACCGTTCTCATCATCGCCTGCCCACATGCCTTGGGACTGGCAATTCCGCTGGTAATTGCGATCTCGACATCGATTGGGGCCCAGAACGGTCTTCTCGTCAAAGACAGACTCGCACTCGAACGCGCGCGGAATTTGGAGCATGGTGATTTTCGATAAGACCGGAACGCTCACGCGTGGGTCGCCCGCATTATCGGGAATCGCGACCGCGCCGGGTGGCAACGAGAATGACTTGCTCGCCGATGCCGCTTCTGTCGAAGCGAATTCCGAACACCCACTCGCGAAAGCAATCGTGAACGAAGCCAAGCGTCGAAACCTGCCCACGCTGCAAGCGGCCAACTTCGGAGCGCTACCGGGTCGAGGGGCACAAGCAATCGTGAACGGCAAGAGCGTCGATTGTCGGCGGACCGCGTTTATTGACCGAGAATAAGGCAACCGTACCCCCAGAAATTGAAAAGTTGACGAGCCAGTGGGCATCAGAGGGAAAGACAGTTCTCTATGTCGTCGCCGAAGGGAAGCTGCTCGGTGCTTTCGCCGTCGAGGATGAGATTCGGCCCGAATCCAATGAGGCCGTCAAGGAACTTCATCGCCTTGGTATCCGTGTCGCAATGATCACGGGAGACTCAAAAACGGTGGCCGATTCGGTCGCGAAACGCATCGGCATAGACGAAGTCGCAGCGGAAGTGCTTCCCGCTGACAAGGCTTCGGCAGTGAAGCGCTTTCAGGCGGGCGGTAAGAGAGTCGCAATGGTTGGCGATGGCGTGAACGACGCGCCCGCGCTAGCGACTGCGGATGTCGGCATCGCGATTGGTGCGGGAACCGATGTGGCGATCGAGTCAGCCGGAATCGTGCTCGTGAGGAGTGATCCACGAGACGTTGTTGGAGCGATCGAACTATCTCGTGCTACCTACCGAAAGATGATCCAAAATCTGGTTTGGGCAACCGCCTATAACCTTGTCGCCATCCCGGTCGCAGCGGGCGTTTTCGTCCACTGGGGACTCGATCTGCCCATGAGCGTTGGCGCAGTCGCTATGAGCCTCTCGACGATCATCGTGGCCGCGAACGCGCAGTTGCTTCGCCGACTGAGGCTGCAACACGTGGCCCTCTAAAAAGGAAACTCTTCTGCGAAGCACAATCTTCGGACGGTTGTCCTCACTTATTCACGCTGCCGCTTCGTCAATGATAGCGAGAAGTTCTCGTTCAACATCTTGCGCCAGAGTATCCGAATGCTGAAGACCGCTTGCCGCGAAAAGATCCGTCGGTTTCACCGTGGCAATCGTACAGCCGCCGGCATTGCTGTAGACGGCTATCCGGCACGGCAGCACCGTCGCAGTGGCCATGTCCTGGTGCAGGGCCTGCGATGCGGCCAGCGGGTTGCAGACATCGTAGATTCGGACTTCGCTATCCAGATCAATCCCCTTGTCATGCAGAGTGTTCTTAAGATCCAAAACGTGAAGAACACCAAATTTATGCCGCTGTGCGGCTTCGCGGAGACTCTCTTCAACTTCCTGTGGCGAGTGCTTCGACGATTTCTGGTAGATCACACTGTCCTTTCTTTCATCTTCCACATCTGCTTCCAAACATTGCGTGTCGAGCACACAGATTTCACTTGCGTGTCCTGAATATTCAGGGCCAGGGCGTGATCAGCACCAACCTGAACATCCACATCCACACCATGTTCCACCCTTGCATGCCATATCCGTGCACAAACGCTTCCTCCGAACTTGCTGTCTGAGAATGCGGGACACAGTCAGACTCACTTCTTCTGATCGTCCATCATCCCTTTATCTTTTTTCACCTTCGCCCCGCTTTTCTTGTGCATGTCCATTGGATCCGGCATCATGGCCATGCGGTCGGTCATCGTCTGCATGTGATCCGTCATAGTTTGTAGCTGGTTAAGCATCGACTGCTGCAGTTCCATCTGGCCCTTCATGCTGGCCTGTTCCGTTTCCATGTGGCTCTTCATGGCGGCATCGGCGGCGGCCAGGGTCGCTGCAAGCAGCATGACATGGGTGAGGGCATCCTGGGGTAGGACCGTTGCGAGTGGACGAGCATTCCTAATTTCTTCAGTGGTGGGCGGCGTAAGCTCAATGATATAGTCCTTCCGCATGTCCTCATTTGAACGGACCAAGTTCAGGAACTCGTTTTTCTCCTCAGGAGACGAAAAGGAGAATAGAAGCTCGTAAGCACCGGCGTCAGGGTCGCCGAGGAGTGCCAGCGAACGTGTGTTCGTGAGATTTGCATAACCGACGAGGTATCCGATTATGTTGGCGGCAAAGAGCCGAGCCTCTGGATCATCGGTGGGCAAAAATTCGACGATGCAGAGCCAGTCCTTTTCATCTTGCCAATATACTTCGAAATCATCCTTGCGCTTCGTTCCCAAGATGTCCCGATCTCTCAGTTCCAGAATCTTTGGTTTAAAACTCGCGGTACAAGGACGGTACAACGAAAAGTTGTTCCTTGGTGTTCTCAGTCGTTCCTTACAGGGCATTGCAGAGCGACCGCTGCCTTGTAATTACAACGTGATCCAGCCTGACAGCGCCCTTTCACGGCGACGACGCGGGTTCAAATCCCGCCGGGGACGCCAATTCAATACCTTACAGGAGAACTGTCTACTCTCTGTTTAACAAGCGATCGGAAAACGTGGGTTCCGTGATCTTGACGATGGACTATGAGTTCGGCCGACTGTGTATACCTTATTGGTCTGCTGGTTAGGGCGGCTGCCTGTCACGCAGGCGGCCGCGGGTTCGAGTCCCGTCGCTCCCGCCATGTTTTCGGGATGATCCGTGCCCAATCATTGATCCTTCGCTCGCGGGAATCGCCAGTTGATATGCTTCAAACCGCCTGAAGCCGCAATAAGTCGTCAAGCCATTGCGCAACGCGGTAATTGAGGGGTTTGCCCGGAAAGTTCGACCAGTACATAGTAGAGAGCTGCCGTCCTATTCGACCCTCCAGTAGCAATACAGAAACTGCTGAACCGTCCCGAAAGGTGTGCGGTGTAGCTCCTTGGAAATCCCAACGAGTGGAAAAGCACGCCCAACTCACCGTGCAATGTCTCAGCATCATAGCGGACGACATCAAGACCGCTGCACTTCGTGGGGCCCTCTCGCGTGTGTGTTCGAGGATGCGTTCGCGAGGAATGCATGCCGGTCACCTTCCGCTTATGTCATGGGGTACCAACAGTATCGAGCTGGGGCCATGACGCAGAACTCGCTCGGTTGTTCGTCCCAGCGTGCTGAATTCGAGAAAGGACCGACGTTCGGCCCCCAGTACAATCAAATCAACCTTCTCGCGACGGGCGGAAAGGATGATCTGTTCGGCGGCATCGCCTTTCACCAATATCTCAGAGACGCGGCATCGGCTCCGGACATCTTCGGGAACCCACTGGCACAGATGCTCGCGTGTAGTGTCGCTGTGCGGAGCCTTGCCCTCGACGGCCTGCAGCACCCTTAGCTCGGCCCCGAGCGCCGCGGCCACGCCGGATGCGAGTTCGGCACATTCGCGCGCCGTGTCAGTGAGGTTTACCGGACACAGCACGCGGTGCAACAGGCGCTGTCCTGCGGGGATTTCTGGCCCCCTCACAACCAGCGTCGGGCACTCTGCCTCCCGAACGACATTTTCAGCGACCGAACCCAGAAGAAGGCGTGCCACGCCACTGCGCCCGTGACTTCCCATGACAACGAGATCGGGAGATCTCTTTCTCAAGCGTTGTAGCATCACGTCGACCGCATGCCCTTCGACAACGGAGACAGTGAACGAGATGCCAGATCCCAGGACGTTCTGGGCGAGATCCTGAAGATCACGCTCTAACGTCTGGCGGCGGAGCACCGCCTCGGCATCCAGTGCGCTCAGTTGCCCCTCAGTGAAATAACGAGGGGGCTCAGACCAGTCGGCATGGAGGACCTCAACACGAGATCCGAAAGCCTCTGCGATGAGTCTCGCCCAACTGAGCACTGCATTCGAGGCCGGACTGAGGTCCACGGGACAAAGGATTTGCTTCGGTGCGAACTTCAACATGGGGTTCCACCTCCCGGAGCCGCCGCCTGGACCGGAAGGCTGGCTCCTAACACATGAATGCAAGAAAGCAGAGACTTGTTACAGAGAAAAATGAGGTTCGTACAGAGGAAACGATTATCCTCGGGAACAAGATAGGGCGGTCGTCCGCCTTTCGAGCGATCGGCTGTAACAAATCGAAGACCGGTTGCATTTATCCAAGGGTAGGAACAGAACGGGTTGATGCCGATAGGCGATGGGGCCAAGACACATGGAGGTTTCCATGAAAGACTTTCAATATACGGTTAACAGCAGCAAGTCCTTCGATGCTGCGGTCAGCGCTGTGGAGCAGAAGACGGCGGAGAAGGGCTTTCGCGTGTTGCATACGCACGATTTCGCAGGCACTTTGGCAGAAAAGGGATTCGTACGCGAACCTCTTAAGCTCGTTGAAATCTGTAATGCCCGATATGCAAATGAGGTTCTCAACAAGGACGTCAGCGTGGCACTCATGTTGCCATGCCCGATCGCGGTCTATACCAAAGACGGCAAGACGTTCATCAGCACCATGCGACCTTCTGCGCTTGCTGATTTCTATCCGGACTCAGGAATTCAAGGCATTGCGGCTGCGGTCGAAAAAACGGTTTTGGAAATCGTCAACGAAGCAAAATAGGTGGACCCGAGCCGGGGCGGTTGTGCAGGAGGGCGAATCGAAAACGCCTTCGCGCAGCTGGGTTCGGTTTTTGTCTTCGTCACACGTGAAAGAGGAAAAAGATTCCTAACCCGGTCAAGGCAAGTCCGTACCAGCGTTCAAGCTTTGCCGCCCGCGTTTTGATCGCCAGACGAGCCCCCAGATGGGAGAAGGGGACTGCGCCCAGTGCCACCAACCCGGTAACGGGCCACGAAATGTGGCCAAGGTAGGCGTGAACGATTGTGCCGGGTATGGCCAGGACAGAGGAAACCGCCAGCGAACATGCGAAAGCCTTCTTCATCGGCTGCTTGAGGAATTCCGTGTAGCTGGGCACGAAGAGAAATCCCCCGGCGTTCGCCAGCAATCCCGAAATAAATCCCACGCCAATTGCCACCGTGATTAATCGTATTCGCCAGTAGGATGGGCGCAGACCCTCTGGGTTATCTGCAGCTTCTCTGGCGAGCGAACGGTCTTTGGGAAAAAACAGAAAGGAAAGGCCGAATCCAAGCACAAGAACCCCAGTTACAACCAACAACGGTCTGGCACCGACCGAGTGAGACAAGAAGGAACCGGCCACGATGGCGGGGGTTCCGATACCTATACTCCACCAAACGATCTCCCAATCCAACAGCCGAGAGCGCCAATATTCTGCGGAAGCAACCAGGGTGCTCGGTACGGTTGCAGGAAGCGGAGATGCGACCGCGACAAACCCAGGGAAGCCCAGCAGACTGAGCAACGGAGTGGCCACCGCGCTGCCTCCCTTTCCGAAGAGGCCGCCGAGAAACCCTATGATTGCGCCCGTCAGAAGAGCTCCCAGATGTTGCCAGGTCAATCAGTTTTCTCCCT
This sequence comes from Terriglobia bacterium, assembly GCA_963823085.1. Classification (GTDB taxonomy): domain Bacteria; phylum Acidobacteriota; class Terriglobia; order Terriglobales; family Acidobacteriaceae; genus Sulfotelmatobacter. The sequence continues at coordinate 408,145 of CAWGKF010000001.1, forward strand.
AGTTGTGTTAAGCAAAGATTTCCACGCGGGCATAGGGGCTTGAAAAGAAATTCGCCCCGGTAGTTCAGTTCCTGCCTTTGTGTACTGGCTTTTCACTCCGTCGAGACTCGACAGAACAGGAGTTAGTGCGTCAAGTCGGCACACCAAGCTTGGGCAGCAGCCATTGGGTCAACACTAGGTAAGCAGCGATAAAAACGATCATCCACGCCCATTGCGGCATTTCAGTTTGCTCCTTCCAACGAACCCTTTGATCTGTGATGCCTCGTTTGTGTACGGATTCCGTTCCTACGGGGTGCACCAGCAGCGTATCGTTGCACATGAGCGGCCTGCCTCGCCGTGCTACGGCACACCAATTCACACAGCTTGAATACCACCGGATCAGCAATGCTGTACAAGACACTGTTGCCGGAACGCTCGCGACCCACGAGTCCGGCATCGAAGAGGATTTGAAGGTGTTTCGATATGTTGGGCTGATTCCCGTTCAACTCGCCGACAATCTGGTTAACGGTCATTGCACCGCCCTGAAGTGTTTGCAGGATGCGGAGGCGGCAAGGCTCCCCGAGAACTTGGAATCGGCGGGCGACCAGCTCGACCATCTTCTTGTGGATCATGGTCCGCCTTCCGGACAAATAAAGGACTCATTCACTATATAATTATACATGCATATAGTTGGACATCGCCAGAAGCCAGGGAGTTGCCCGAATGCGGTCTGACATCGACGAAGCCATCGTCTTGCTGAAGCGCGGGGGCGACGGCGCGCTTGAGGGAGCAGTAGAGCTGCTGCAAGGGGCCGTGTTTGCTTTCAGTATGAGAGTGTGTGGACAACAGCAAGATGCCGAAGACACGATGCAGGAAGTCCTGGTAAAGTCGTTGCCCTACCTGTCAAAGTTCGACAACTCCAGAGCCCTAGCAACCTGGTTGTACAAAGTGGCGAAGAACCGTTGTCTCATGAACCGCCGCAAGAGCACATTCGCTCCGAAAGAGGAACTCTCCCTAGAGGAGTTGATGCCTAAACAGGAGGAGTTCGAGCGGCTCGACGGGCTCAGTAGTATCACTCCGGAAGGTTCGGCCATTCGTGGTGAAGAGGGGCAACGGTTGCGGGGGGCGATTCGGTATCTGCCGCCGCACTATCGCATCATTCTCGTGCTGCGTGACATGGAAGGCTTCACCGATGAAGAGGTCGGGGAGATCACCGGCTTGCGCCCAGGGACCATACGTGTCCGACTCCACCGGGCCCGCTTATTCGTCCGGAGGGAACTCGCGAAGTTGAACGAGGGAGCGAAGCACGGTATTACGGGACGATTGCAGCGAAATGTGGGAGCCCCATCTGGTACCGGTCGCTGCAGGAAGGTCTTTGCCGGGCTGTCGGACTATCTTGATGGTGAACTGGACGACTTCTCTTGTGAAGAGATCGAGACCCACATGAACGGCTGTGAACCATGCAAGAAATTCCTCCGCAGTCTGGAGTCGACCATTCAACGCTGCCAGCAGTCACCGGCTGACTGCCCGGATCGGGAGAAGGCGGCGACTCTAAGAAAGAAGCTGCTCGCGACCTACAGCCGGGCACTCGCGACCAGCGGGAAGTGACTGGATCAAAAAGTCTTAGGCCGCTCTGCGCCGCCTTCCTCGTAGCGCTCCATTCTTCTTTATTTCCTGTAACAAATTCGTCGGGTTTGCATTTATTCATGTGGCTCCCATGGAGGAGCCCGTGAGGGAGAACCCATGATTTCTGCAAAAGTCGAACTGACACAGGCGCTTGCCCAGCAAAGACAATTCGTTGCTCGAACCGGTAGTGAACACTATTTCTTGCTGGACGATAGTGCGGGGGGAACCGGGCCTAAACCCATTGAACTGGTTGCAGCCGGGCTTGCTGGATGCACGGCCTTCGACGTGGTCACGATTCTCCGCCAGAAATATCACCAGAAAGTCACCGGCTACGAAGTGCGGGTGGAAGCTGACCAAGCGGAGCGCCCGCCGCAGGTGTTCACAGCGGTTCGGATTCATCATGTTGTTCGAGGCTTTGACATTGATGCTTCGGCCATCGAGCAGGCGATTCATCTGTCGGAGGAGAAATACTGTTCAGTCGGCGCGATGGTGCAAAAGACGGCCAGCTTCCACACCACGTTTGAAATCGTCGCCGAAAAGACAGAGTGGGCGAATCAGGCAGAGCCAGCCGCAGCCCAGGCATAAGGGACTGCTAATACAACCGTCGCCACACCAACTTGGTGATCCAGGTCACGGCCTGAGATCCGGTCCTGAGTGCAGGATAAAAGGAGCATACCAACTCGTTTCTCAATCGGGTCTTGTCCCTATGCGTATCGATATTGCTGCTCGCCGTTCTTTTCCGATTCCGCGATTGGTTGTCGCTGTCCTCTGCGTCAGTGGGACGATGTTCTCCCAATCGTCGCCGGAACCCTCCCCCTTTCGTTACAGCAGGCCGCCACCATCGCCATGGAAAAGAACCCGCTGCGCAAGGCGGCGCTGGCGGATACGAAAGCTGCATCGGCTGGGATTCAGGAAGCCCGTTCTTTTCTGATGCCCCGCGTCACCTTCTCAGAAACGGCGACACGGGGTGACGATCCCGTCTATGTGTTTGGTAGCAAGCTTCGGCAGCAGCGTTTCACCATGAATGACCTCACCTTGAACCAATTGAATACCCCGTTGCCGTATGGGAACTTCAGCACCCGTTTCGGTGGAACCTGGAACTTGTTCGATTCCTTTGCTTCGTGGCACGCGGTCAGTCGTGCCAAGGAGATGAATGCCGCCTCCACCCACCAGTTGGAACGTACCGACCAGGAGATTTTGTTCCGCGTTGTACAGGCGTACTACGGCGTGCTCCTTGCTGCAAGAAGCAAGTGGAGGTCGCCGAACAATCGGAGAAGACGGCGAAGTCGATCATGGACCGCAGCCAGGTGAGATTCGACAGCGGGCTGGTCGTGGAGTCGGACTTGCTTACCGCGAAGGTCCGCCTGGCGAGCCGCGAACAAGAACTCATTCGCGCGAAAAACAATCTGGAACTCGCCCGAGCCCAACTGAATACCGCGATGGGCGTTCCTGTGGATGCTGTGTATCAGCCCGCAGACCCGCTTGCCGACCAGAGTCTCGCGGTTCCCTCGCTGGCTGACGTGGAGCAAAAAGCACTTACGAGCCGGCCAGATCTGAAGCGGATCGAATCCGAGCAGTCCGCGCAACAACTGAGTGTCGCCATCGCCAAATCATCGTTCGGTCCGCGCCTGAATGCCTTTGCTGGGTGGGAGATGGACAATCCTACGCTGCTGGCCGGTGGTGGCGGCAACAACTGGCTTGGGGGGATCGAGTTGCAGGTCGACCTCTTTCAGGGTGGCGCGAAAAAGGCGGCTCTTTCGCGAGAGCATGCCATCGCCGAAAAGATAGCGGCGCTGAAGCAAGCGGCCAGCGACGCGGTGCGATTGGAGGTACGCCAGGCCTACTACGACGTGGACTCCAACCGCCAGCAGGTGGGTGTAGCACGCTCGTCGATTGCGCAGGCACAAGAGAGTCTGCGCATCAACCAGGATCGCTATGAGGGTGGCCTGATTACCATTACCGACCTTCTTGGCGCAGAGGAAGCGGCCCGCCACAGCCAGACCGATTATTGGCAGGCGGTCTATCAGTTTCACATCAGCTCCGCCAACCTTGAGTTGGCGAGCGGGACCTTGAATCTGCAATCACCGGTGGTCAATCCATGAATCTGATTTCTACTGCGAAACAAAGAAACCGAATGAAACTCGCGTCCGTGGTGACAGCGGGTCTCCTCTTGCTCGCTCTTGCGACCCTTGTAGGCTGCTCAAGCGAGCGTGAAACCGCCAGCACTGCCCCGGAGACCGTAAGCAACGTGTCCGTGTTGTCCGTGCAACCGGCGAACGTTCCGGACCTGGTGGAGGCCGTGGGGACGCTCCGCGCGGCGCAGACGAGCCAACTTGCCGGCCAGATGATGGCGAACATCGTTGAGATTCGGGTACACGAAGGAGACCGGGTCCAGCGCGGACAGGTGTTGGCCGTCCTCGATGAAGCCCAGCCGCGTGCGGCTCTCGACCGCGCGACGGCGGCAGATCTCGCATCGCAGCAGGGAATCACGGCAGCCGACTCCGACCTTGCCTTGGCGGAATCCACCTTCAAGCGGTATCAGACCTTGTACGAGAAGAAGTCGGTCAGCCCGCAAGAGTTCGACGAAGTAAAGGCCCGTTACCAGGCGGCGGAGGCGCGTCGCGACATGGCCCGCGCCGGGCAGACGCAGGCGAAGGCGGCCCTCCAACAGGCACACACCGCTCTCGGGTATACCCGCATCCTGGCTCCGTTCGATGGCCTTGTGACCGAAAAGAAAGCGGATGTCGGTGCGCTCGTCAGCCCCGGGATGCCAATCTTTACCGTGGAGGACCTTCACCGCTACCGACTGGAAGCCACCGTCAACGAGACCGATCTACGGTACGTCCGCATGGGACAGCAGGCTCCCGTCATCATCGACGCCGTGGGCGATAGAGAGCTTAAAGGACGGGTTGTCGAAATTGTTCCTGCGGCAGACGCAGCGAGCCGCAGCTTCCTGGTGAAAATTGAAATACCATCTGACCCGGCGCTGCGATCGGGGCTTTTTGGCCGGGCGCAGTTCTCTCGCGGGGAAAAATCATCCCTTCTAATCCCGCGAACTGCCGTCGTGGAGCGCGGGCAATTGCAGGGAATCTACGTGCTCGATCAGAACAAGATTGCCGGCTTGCGCTATATCACGCTCGGTAAACCATCAGGCGCCCAGGTGGAGGTGCTTGCCGGTTTGCAGGCAGGTGAAACGCTAATTTCCGATCCGGGTAGCCGGGAACTCAGCGGCAAGAAGATTGAGTCACGCTAGGAGCCATGGATGAGCACTGCTAACAAGAATTCCGGACAGGCTAACCAGCACCCAGCGCTTCGCCTGGCAGGGAAAATCGCGCATACCTTCATTGATTCAAAGCTGACTCCGCTCGTGATCGTCGCCGCCCTGCTTCTGGGTGCATTCGCCATCCTCGAAACACCCCGCGAAGAGGAACCGCAGATCGTGGTCCCGATGCTCGACGTTTTTGTGCAGATGCCGGGCGCTTCCTCGCAGGAGGTTGCCCAGCGCGTGAGTCTGCCGATGGAGAAGTTGCTCCGCGAGGTGCCTGGGGTCGAATACATCTATTCGATCAGCCATCCCGGTATGAGCATGTTGATCGTGCGCTTCTATGTGGGCACGAAAGAAGAAGACGCGATCATACAGACCTACAACAAGCTCTACTCGAATTTCGACCGAATCCCGCCCGGCGTCTCGCAACCAATCATCAAAGTTCGTTCCATTAACGACGTTCCGATCATGGCCTTAACGCTTTGGGGAAAGAATTACGATTCCTATCGTTTGCGGCGGGTCGCGGGCGAGTTGGAAAACTCGCTCAAGAAACTCGACGATGTTTCGGAAACGGCGATCATCGGCGGCCAACCCCGCCAGGTTCGTGTGGTTTTGGATACGCAACGGCTCGCTGCCTACGGTCTCACGCCAGGAGCAGTGGTTGGCCAGTTGCAGAGTGCAAACACCCGCGGACAGGCTGGCAGCTTCGCCCGCGACAACCGCGAATTTCAAGTGGAAGCGGGCCTGTTTTTCACTCGGGCCGATGACTTGCAGCAAGTTGTAGTTGGAGTTCACGGCGGCCGGCCCGTGTATTTGCGCGACGTGGTGGACAAGATCGAGGACGGCCCGGCCGAGCCCGACGACTATGTGCTCTTCGCAAATGCCAAGGGGACGAGTGCTCAGGCAGCCAACTCTGAATATCCCGCCGTGACCATCACACTCGCCAAGCGCAAGGGTACAAATGCGAGCATCATCGCTGACAATGTTCTGGAAAAAGTGAGCGCAATGCGCGGCTACATGCTGCCTGCAGATCTGAATATCACGGTCACACGAAACTACGGCGAGACCGCAAAGGATAAGTCGGACGAACTCCTCAAACACCTGCTCATCGCAACGTTGTCCGTCACTGTGTTGATCGCCTTGGCCTTGGGCTGGCGCGAGTCCGGCGTAGTGCTGCTGGCCGTGCCGGTGACTCTGGCTCTCACGCTGGCAATCTTTTATCTGTTCGGCTACACGCTGAACCGGGTGACACTATTCGCGCTTATCTTCTCCATTGGCATACTGGTCGACGACGCCATCGTGGTGGTCGAAAACATTGTCCGTCATTTTCGGTTGCCCGAGAGTCGTGGGCGTTCGTTGGTGGACGTTGCCGTGGAAGCCGTGGACGAAGTGGGAAATCCCACGATTCTGGCTACATTCGCTGTGATTGGCGCGATTCTGCCGATGGCGTTTGTCCGCGGCCTCATGGGTCCATACATGCGGCCGATCCCGGTCGGAGCGTCGGCAGCGATGATGTTCTCGTTGATCGTAGCGTTTGTGGTCTCACCTTGGGCGGCATTGCGGCTGTTGCGGCATTACGCCGGAGACGGTGGACATGGCCACCACGAGTCCGAGGGATGGACCACGCGCTTCTATCGCAGGATCATGAACCCGCTGATTCTCGATGCGCGCCGCCGCTGGATGTTTTTCGGTGGAGTAGTAATTCTGCTGCTCGCGGCGGTTGCTTTCGTACCGTTGAAGTGGGTACGAGTCAAGATGCTGCCCTTTGACAACAAGAGCGAGTTTCAGGTCATGATCGATATGCCCGATGGCACGCCGCTGGAGCAAACTACGCGGGTAGCACAGACGCTGGGACATTATCTTGCGCAGCAGCCGGAAGTCACGAACTACCAGATCTACGCGGGTACGTCAGGGCCTTATAACTTTAACGGCCTGGTCCGACACTACTTCCTGCGACGGCAGCCCAATCAGGCCGACATTCAGGTGAATCTGTTGTCCCGTCATGACCGCAAAGCGCAAAGCCATGAAATAGCGCGCCGCTTGCGTCCGGAGTTAGACAAGCTCGCCGCGCCCTTTGGCGCTCGCATCAAAGTTGCCGAAGTGCCGCCCGGTCCGCCGGTGCTGCAAACTCTGGTCGCCGAAGTGTACGGACCCGACTACAAAGGCCAGATTGAACTGGCAGCTCAGATCAAGAGAGTCTTTCAGCAGACACCGGGCGTCGTGGACGTGGATTGGTACGTCGAGGACCCGCAGACCAAGTACGACCTGAAAGTGGACCTCGACAAGGCATCGCTGCACGGAATTTCCGCCGCGGACGTTACTCGTACATTGCAGGTGGGACTGAGTGGGGCCGATGCCGGGCTGCTGCACGATCCCCAATCGCGCGAGGATGTTCCGATCGAGGTGCGCCTTTCACGGCCCGATCGTTCCGGTATTCAGGATCTTGAAAATCTTAAGCTCCCGACTCCTTCCGGTGGTCAAATCGCGCTGCAAGAAGTGACGAATTTGCAACAGACCACAATCGATACCAGTGTGTATCGAAAGAATCTGCAGCCGGTAGTCTACGTGACGGGAGATGTGGCGGGCGGAGAAGAAAGCCCTGTGTACGCCATCATGAAGATGAGCGACGCGATCGACAAGATCAAATTGCCCGATGGCTACGGGGTGAAGCAATACAAGGGTACGACCATGCCCGAGCGCACCGACCGCTTCTCCATGAAGTGGGATGGTGAGTGGCACATCACGGTGGAAGTCTTCCGTGACCTCGGACTGGCCTTTGCGGCTGTCTTGGTATTGATCTACGTGCTGGTCGTGGGATGGTTCCGCTCGTTCATTACGCCACTGGTCATCATGGCTCCGATTCCGCTCACCTTGGTCGGTATTTTGCCGGCCCACGCCATGATGGGGGCCTTCTTTACGGCGACCTCGATGATCGGCTTCATTGCTGGAGCCGGAATCATCGTGCGCAACTCAATCATCCTCGTCGATTTCATTGAACTGCGGCGCTCGCAGGGCATGCCGCTGGAAGAAGCCGTCGTGGATGCGGGCGCGGTGCGCTTCCGTCCCATGTTGCTGACCGCAGCCGCGGTCGTGGTGGGCGCAAGCGTGATCCTGTTCGATCCCATATTCCAGGGGCTCGCGCTCTCCCTGATGGCGGGAGAGGTAGCTTCCACAGTGCTCTCGCGCATGGCGGTGCCCGTTCTCTATTACATGAGCGAGCGGAGGAACCAGACGAAACCGGGCGTCGCTGAATCTCACTTACAGGAGGTACAAGTATGACGGTAGAACGTGGTCTTCGATTGATGGCGGGTGTGTTCATTTTGCTTTCGGTTGCGTCTGGGATACTGGATCAGCCCCTACTGGTATCTGTTCACTGCGTTTGTTGGACTGAACCTGTTCCAATCCGGACTAACGAACTGGTGCCCCGCGATGTTCGTGCTTCGAAAGCTGGGATTGCGCGAGTCGTTACCACTTGTCTCGAAAGGCTGATGGATCAGACGATTCGACGGAACCAATGACATCCATCGTCCTAGTCGAATATCGACTCAGTCTATTGTCGATTCGCCAAGAGATTCTCGAATCGCTCGGGCACCCGGTGATTTCTGTCGTGGGTTCGCGCGCTGCACGGAATCTTGATCTCTCGAATCGATCGCCTGGAGTCATCGTGATCGGGCATGGCGCCTCTCGGCAAGAGCGCCAAGGCCTTATCAATTACTTCCGGCAGTCCGCGCCGGGCGTTCCGCTGCTGGCACTTCTGCGCAGTCGCGATGACGACTTTAGCGCCGTCGATTACAACTGCCGGGCAGACGATCCACCTCTCTGGGTGAGGACGGTCACCCTGGCTCTTGCCGGAATCGAATAGCAACTGCCCACGACCTCGACCTGTGAGGATGGTGTGAGTACGACCGCCGAGTCATTTCGGCGGACTTCGTTCGGGAGGGACTATGGAAGCTAATGTTGGTAGCGTGGACCGTGGCGTGCGTGTCGTCACGGGTTGGCTCTGCTGAGCCTGCTATTTGTGTTGAACGGGGACGCTCGATGGCTGGGCCTTATCGGTGTCGTACCTCTAATGACCGCGGCGTTCCGGTTTTGCCCGCTTTACCGTCTGGTGGGGCTGAGCACGTGTCCATTGGCAGCGAAGAAATAGGCCATTGGGGGGCCTGAGCAAGGTGGTCATTATGCAGTTGCGTGTAACGGATCGCGCCGTTCTGGCATTTATGCCACAGAGGTAGCGAAGCATGCTGCGAATCTTTGTTTTCGACGAACCGTACACGGTTAAGTTGCGTCTGGAAGGGAGGCTCACGGCTGAGACTGTGCCTCTGCTTACCCAGCATTGGGCAGAGGTTCGAAGCAGACTCAAAGGCCGCAAAGCCATCCTTGATCTAGGAGACGTTGTTGAGGTTGATGAGACCGGCCGGCGCACGCTGGCCTGGCTTTCTGGCTCAGGGGCTAGGCTGGGCTATGCCCACCCCAACGTGCGTCCGTTAGTAGAAAACTTGGCCTGCGATGAGCCTGGGATCTCGCGATTCTCAGCTCGACTTTGGAAACGACTGCACGTGGCTCAATGTTATGAGCGCTGGGATTCGCGCCTCTGCGAACTGTGCCGCCTGATCTGCGCGCTGTTGCCTCCTGCTTGGCGACCATGCGGATGTCGCACGAGCTAGAGGCCATATTATCAACGCGCGGCGCGGCCGACCGAGCTCAGCATTCTCGTGCAACCCTGAGAATGAGGACAAATGATCATTCGAATTTCGCGGAGTTCTATAAATCTAAAGAGTTGAAAGGGAGAAATGCCATGAAACGTAGCAAACTGTTACCAATTCTGTTATTGATGCTGACTTCGTTGGCTTTGGCCCAGAGCGCACCGTCTGGCCAGCAATCTTCAAGCGGGGCGCAAGCGGGAACGCCGCCTGCACCCGGCGTACGGGCGGGCCAGCGGGCACAACGGCATGAGCAGATGCAGGCGATGTGCAAGGAACACATCGAAGCCATGAAGACGGATGCGCAAAAAATGCATTCCGCTTTTGACAAGATGAAGGCCAGCGTTGCCTCCATCAGCAATGCCGATGAAAAGGCACGCTGGCAAGCGAATATTGACATGTGGCAGTCCATGTTGGACCACCACGACCAGATGCTGAAACACATGGAAGACGCCCAGGCCAAAGGCATGGGATGCGGCATGATGATGGGCGGCATGGGAATGGGTGGCGGCATGAGCCCGATGAAACCAGCCCCGACCGGACCCAGCGAAACCAAGCCGCAGTAGCAGGGAACCGTCATACTCTAGGTCCGATGCTGCGACCGACCGGCCGCGGACTATCGCGCTCAGGTAAAGCCGCGCGAACCGGCCGTGCCGCAGCCCCCGGCAGCGAACGTGGAAAACTGGCGCTCAACCTTGTTGGAGTGACAATTCGGGCACTCCAACAAGGTGTCGGCGTCTTTCATGCGACGCAGCATCTCAAACCCTTTGCCGCAGCTGCGGCAAAGGTATTCATAAAGGGGCATCACGAACTCCTGGTTCTTGCGAACGGCCGATGGGCCGACTAGTTCCACGACTCTAGACTGGGGTTGCCGCCGGAGCCAGGACTACCTGCGGTTCCAGAATAATCTGGCTTTGAAGTGAGCGGGAAACTAAACACGCTTTTTCTGCCTTTTCAAGCAGGCGCAACCCGCGCTCGCGATCCGATTCACCGTTGATCGCCAACAACGGACGGATAGTGACGCGGGTAAACCGAAATCCACCCTCAGTCTTTTCCACCTGGCCTTCGACCGACACTTCCAGAGCGTGCGCTTCGAACTTCGAATACGCCGCAATGGCCTGAAATGTCGTGATAAAACACGTGGCCACCGCGGAGGTGAAGAAGTGTTCAGGCGTCCAGACCCCTGCTTGGCCGTGAAATTCCGGCGGAGCGGAAAAGTTAATCAGTGGCTTGACTTCGTGTCCCGCGACCACGCCCTGCTGGCCGCCCGTCCAACGAGCTGAGGATTCAAAACTGTAGCTAGTATTCATATTTCACTTCCTTCATAACAAGAAATGCAGACGCTACGGAATTTGTTACAGAATGGGCTCAACTTTCTCCAAGGTGAGGGCTATCGAGCTCCCAGATTTCAAATCACATGTACGGCGATCCAATGCCCAATACGTTGGCTGACTAGGATGATTGCCAATGCGACCGCAAGATGTTTTCCCACTTCGGACATCGCACTGACGCCGCGGTACCGGGCGAGCATACAAGTCAGCGCTACAAGCAATGATGTCCCCCACACCAGTCCCCATATGGCAGCAATATGCTCAGGCAACAGCACAACGATCAGGACAAAGCTGAGACACAGCAACAACCGCGTTACGAAATTACTCAGCGTTCCAATGAACGCTTCCTTCTGCTCAAGACGTTCCGATTCCTGATACACGTGAACGCTTAAGGAGTCTGTGAGGTTGTCGGCAACCGCCGCAATCAGAAGAGCGCTGACCATGCTGGCTCGCCCAGTTTTTGCAGCGTCGAGGCCGGCAATGAGCGCCATGCTGGTTACGATTCCTGCCGTTCCGCCAAAACTGATCCTGCTTGGCCTAATCATCTGAGATTAATGTAGCTGACTCACCGCTCGCCGTTGGTGACCTGGATCACGCGGCGATGAGCGTCAGAATCCCCAGTGTTAGGCGGGGTTACGAGATGGGAGCCGGTCACGCAATCGTGAACTCCCACCCACAATACTGGCCGGGAGCTGCGTCAGGGGGACATTGCAAGCAGGCCGTACGAATTCGCGGATCGATAGTCGCAGCGAACGTTTCGAACTCAATGATGCCGACGCTTTTGCAAGGGAAATCCGCCAGACCCTTGCGGCGCCGGGCTTCCTGCACTCGACAGACATCCATGAAGAAGCGCAGACGCCTGCGGTCGTCCGACCATTCGGTCCGCTGCGAGTTGATGACGGCGTAGAGGCGCAGACTCAGGGCTCTTTCCAGGGCCTCAAGCCCACCACCAGCCTGAACGTTGAATGTGGTCATGATGCGGCGGGCCTCCGCGGAGGCGAAGCGCTTCCAGGAGCGAGCGTCCAGATCAATGGCGATCTCCATGTCGAAACGTTCCTCTGCTGCAAGGAACCAGCAGCCATCGTGGGCGAGCCAGTTCTTGGCGAACATTTCCAGTGCCCGCAATAGATCTTCGCGGCCCATTGCTTCGAACGCATTTCCTGGTTGAGATGACATAGATCCTCGCCTCAGTTCATATCCTGAATAACCACACATCAAGGACAAGTTTGCGCCGTCTCCCGATACTTAGGGAGCAGGACTTTCCCCACACGTCGCACAGCGAGCAGGCTGTCCTATGGTCGGAGGCACCGGCCCAAATTCGGACTCCAGAGGAAATCCAAGCCGACGCCACGTGTGGAAGCCGCCTTGCAATGGACGAACCTTAGTAACGCCGTATTTCCGTAGTTTGACCGCAGTCATGGCGCTGCTGGCTTCATTCGGGCAGGTACAGTACAACACCACTTCCTCCCCTCTGGGAATCTCGTGGTTGCGCTTGTCCAAGTCTTCCATGGGAATCCGAAGCGCCCCCGGAATCGTGTAGGGCTCGGGCAGGAAATCGAGAGAATGTCGGAGGTCAATCACCGTGACCGCTTCATGCTGGTCCAGCTTTTGCTTTAGCTCTTCCGGACTGATGCGGGCGATTTGCAGGTCTCGAAGAAACCTCTGCCGCCGCGCATGCTTGCGGACCAAGTATGCCGTCAGTGCAGCGACGACTAAAACGACCAGGAAGAATGCACTCATCCGCCATGCGTAGACAGCAAGTCTTTCCAGTTGCTTCGAGAAGACAAGCCCCAACAATTCAAATGTCGAGGCCCAGATAATGATGCCCAGGCTATCCACAGCCACAAACTGCCACCAAGGTATGCGAATAGTGCCCGCGACGGGTGCTGCCATCGCATTCAGGCCCGGTACGAATTTGGCGATCAGGAGCGAACGCAACCCATGTTTCTCCACAAGATTCTTGACGCGACGGACGCAAGAATCTGGCTCCAAGCACACCCGACACAGTCGGCCAAGCGCCCGTGAGCCGTGAGCGTATCCGGCGCGATACCAAATCAGATCGGCGGTAAGTGCCCCGGCCAGGGCCAATGCGGTAAGGAAAAGCAGGTTCATTCGACCCGTGCTCGCTATGGCGCCCGCCGCCAGCAGGATTGGTGCAGCCGGTATCGGGACGCCGAGTTGCTCGGCGAACACCCAGAGTGGCAGGGCTACGTAGCCATAGCGTACGAAATCAGCCAGAGTCTCGGTCACGGTTTTTATTTTCGGCCTCTGGAGAAAGAATGCAGAAAACGCGGATTTTGTTACAACAAAGCGCATCCGTTTGCGACCGTACGGCAGCCGTTCTGGATCCCTTTCGCCGGGTGTGACCGTGTTCACAGGCCAACGTGATTGATGTCCTTGAGGATTCTGCTGCTCCCTGTAAATATGACAAAAGTGCCCGGTCTCTACCCACCAGCAGTTGGGCATCCCTCCAGGGGGCTCTTATGTCAGACCTAAGGTCTCGCCAAGTTAGATGGTTCGCTTTGCTACTCACGCTCGTCCTCATCCCCGTCACCTACCTTCTGTCGGCATCCGGCAAGGTGCAGGTGAACGCCGAGGCATTACAGCTCTTTGCGCCGCTTCCCGCGGTGATGAGCTCGCCCGACAATCCGGTTACGGACGCGAAAGTGACGCTGGGGAGAATCCTGTACTACGATCCTCGCCTTTCGGCCAACCAGAAGATTTCCTGCAATACCTGCCATCCGCTCGATGCCTATGGCGCCGAATCCAAGAGCGTCTCTACCGGCTTCAAGAACCAGCAGGGGAAGCGCAACGCGCCCACCGTGTACAACGCCGCGGGACACTTTGTGCAGTTCTGGGATGGCCGGGCTCCGACCGTCGAGGAGCAGGCAAAAGGTCCGATCACCAACCCAGTTGAGATGGCGATGCCCTCCAATGCCGCGGCTGTGCAAGTGATCAAGTCCATGCCGGAGTACGTTGCGCTTTTCCAGACAGCCTTTCCCCAAGACAAGGATCCGATTACCTACAACAACATGGCGTTGGCGATTGGAGCGTTCGAGCGCGGACTCGTGACTCCATCGGCTTGGGATGCCTTCATCGAAGGCGACCAGTCGGCCCTGACCGACGCCCAAAAATCCGGCTTCAACACATTTGCCGCAACCGGCTGTCAATGGTGCCACTACGGTCCATATGTCGGTGGAGCGGCGTATCAGAAGCTCGGCGTCGTGAAACCGTGGCCCAACCAAACCGATCAGGGAGTCTACCAGTTGACCAAGGAGGAGATGGACAAGATGGTGTTCAAGGTCCCCTCGCTGCGGAACATCAAAAAGACGGGACCATACTTCCATGACGGCTCGGTTCCGACGCTGGACCAGGCGATCCGCAACATGGCGGTTCACCAGCGTGGAGTAACACTCACCGACGCCCAGGTGAAGTCGATTGAAATCTGGATGGATGCGCTGACGGGACAGATACCGATGAGCTACATCAAGCCCCCGGAGCTGCCGAAGAGCACATCGCAAACTCCACACCCCAGCGGCGAGTAACAAAACTGGGAGCGGCAGCCCGTTCGGGGAACGTACTCTCACGCCGTACAGGTAAACTCATCACGTTCACTCAGCATCTGACGTGCCTCAAGATCTCGTCTTCACGCTGTTTAGGTGTCGCTCCCGAGTGGTCGCCGACCGGAAGTTACCTCACGCGCCCAATATCAAGAACTCTGTACGGTTGAATTCGTGTCTTCTAGGTCGGGCTCTGCGCATCGGGTTGGTAAATCCGACGTCCCTCGCCGCTCTTATAAGCTACCGTGAAACTGGTTCGGGGTAGCAAGTGCACGCTCCCGCCAAGACAATCTGGGGACGTTAAGGGTACAACAAGAAGTGACTTCAGAAAGCCGTGGCTGCGGAATTCGTCGTTAAACGCGGGAACAAACCAAGAGCCAAACCGCATGGGGTAAGAAAGACAGCAGTTTAGGCCAAGTGCTTGCGTCTTGCGGCGGAGTGCCCTGTGCACTCCGCTTTTTTTGTTGAACTGGACAGTGAAGTTCTGCTTGACAACGGTTTATAGTTCTGCAAATATCGAAATATGTCGAGGGCTCAAACCAGGAAAGCATCGGATCAGATCCCCAAATATGCAGACATGTTGTCCGCCATGGGGACCGAGCCGCGCCTGCGAATCATGCAACTCCTGCTCTCCGCGCATCCCGAGGGTCTTGTGGTCGGCGACATCCAGGAAGAGTTGGATATCCCAAATTCGACCCTGTCGCACCATCTCGAAAAGCTAAAAAACGAGGACCTTGTGCATGTTCAGCGCGAGAGCACTTTTCTGCGGTACACCGCGAATACCGCAGCGCTGCAAGAGCTGTTGAGTTTTCTCTATTCCGAGTGCTGCACCCGAAACAAGGCGCTCACACCAGAACAAATCGTTCACATCAGCAAATAGGAGAAGGGGCATGAGCAACGCAGACATCAAGGAAGTGGTTAAAGAAAAATATGGACAGGCAGCCCTGCGTGTAAAAACCGGGGGCAGTGCTTCTTGTTGCGGTACGGATTCTGCCGCTAACAGCGGCTGCGGTTGCGATGATCCGATTACAGCCAACCTGTACGATTCTTTACAAGCGGGGCAGATTCCGGAAGAGGCACTTCTTGCGTCGCTCGGGTGTGGTAACCCCACAGCCTTGGCACAGCTCAGCCCCGGCGAGACGGTGCTTGATCTTGGGTCTGGCGGTGGCATCGACGTGCTGCTTTCTGCCAAACGGGTCGGCCCCACGGGCAAGGCTTACGGTCTCGACATGACGGATGAAATGCTCGCCCTGGCTAACGAAAACAAGCGCAAAGCGGGCGTCAACAACGTCGAGTTTCTCAGAGGTGAAATTGAGAACATCCCATTGCCCGACAACTCCGTGGACGTCATCATTTCCAACTGCGTCATCAATCTCTCCACGGACAAAGACAGAGTATTAAGGGAGGCTTTTCGAGTGCTCAAACCGGGTGGACGCTTTGCCGTGTCCGACGTTGTCACTCGCGGCGAAATGCTGCCCGAGATCCGTCAAAGCGTGCTCCTTTGGGTTGGCTGCGTCGCCGGGGCGCTTGAAGAGAACGAATATCGCAGCAAGTTGATCGCGGCCGGGTTTGAACAGGTTGACGTTGAGCCTACCCGGATCTACCGCGCAGAGGATGCGCGCGAATTCCTCTCGGGACAAGGCATCGACATAGAGGCGCTTGCTCCACAGGTGGACGGGAAATTCATGAGCGCTTTCGTCCGGGCCGTGAAGCCCAGCGGTGCAAAGGCTTGCTGCGGTCCGACGTGCTGCAATTGAGGCCGGAGACCTCCGGAGTAAATACGGGGGTCATCTGCCCTGAAGGGGACGGAACTGATCGGATACTCGACAGGTCGTTGCGCGGTGTCATCGGCTTGTCGAGTCCGTTCTGCCCCGCACTCCCATACTCCGCAAGAGCCTTGTTCCATTCATCGAGCTCTGCATCGCGGAGCAAGTCTTTGGTCTGCTCGGTGACGAGGAAACCGGTTTTCTTCATTGCATAGGCGCTTTCGGGTGTGATCTCCCCCTGGCAAGCCATTGCGTCCGCGAGTCGTTCCCACATTTCGTTCAGCGCCTCTTGGCGCAAGGGAACGGGCTGATCCGACTGAGGGTCAAAGAAAATCGGATCATTCTCTCCAGGTTCACGCCCGAACTTCTCCCGAAAACGACAGAACAGCTCTTCTAACGTTTCTTCTATTTCGGGGGTCATGCGATTGGGTTCCCCGAGCGCAGGTTCGCCCTCGTTTAACTCAGTCATGCGCGGATTCCGTTTTCGGTGTGTTCCCATTGTCCGGACCATGAGTATCGATAACCACCGCTAGCGGCGAGAATCCTTTCTCGACCAGCTACCAAACAGCAAGACGCTGACGCATGTTGTCAAACACGTGCAAACGACTGCCACTAGCGAGGGTGTCGTGACACCGGTGTACAGCAAAAGAGCAAGTGACATGCCGACTCCGGTGATCTGCAACATGCCCAGCCCGAGTCGCAAATAGGCCAAAGCTCGTGGATTGGCACGTATGTTGGAGAGCGCTTTCACCGGGATATTCGTCCTCGACTAGTCCGGCGCAGCGACGAACTGCGCCTCAACTACTATTCCGGCCGGAGCGCCGCTACTCCGCATTGTGACCATGTAGGAGTCCCCTTCAATCTCTTTCACGAACGTGACTACGGAAGCCGCTTCCGACGTCACGTGATACTCTGGGCCGAGCTGATTCTTGAGCCATTGAAAGTACGCGTGATCGTCGGATTTTGTCTGAATCTCCCATGTAGCACGAACACTAGACTCATTCCTCACGGGTTCTGACACGCGAAGCAGCGAGCCATTGCTCGGCACCGTTCGGCTTCGCACTTCCTCGATTTCGCGGACGGTCGGGGACACCCAAAATTGCTGTCGTCGTGTGCAGGCCACTAGAAAGAGAGTTGCTAAGAGGCAGAGCGACACCGCACGGTGGTGGTTGAGTCCGATCATGTCCCGGAGCGTTGCGTTTCTTGGCGAGGCACCAATTCCTCGTCGATTCTGTGTGCGATCTCATCTCGGACTCGGCGGAAGACAGCCAGCTTCTCCTCGCGCGAACCCTGCGCAGCGGCGGGGTCCTCAAAACTCCAATGCAGGAATTTGTAGGTCCGGGGAAAGATGGGACAACGTTCCCGAGCGTTATCGCAGACGGTCACGACGTAAGGGATATGCTGGCCTAAAAGTTTAACGACGTCCTTCGATGTTTGATGGGAAATATCAATCCCGATCTCCTGCATGGCTTCGACTGCAAGTGGGTTCAGGCCCTTGGGCTCGATTCCTGCGCTGAGGGGCTCGAATCGGTCTCCCGCCGCATAGCGAAGATAACCCTCGGCCATCTGGCTGCGCGCTGAATTGCCCGTACAGAGAAACAGGACTTTCGGTTTCGACGACACCATGTTCGTAACCTCCGGAGTAAACACTGGGGTGTGACCAGCATCACAGTGCGATGCGCGGATGATGCTATCATATGTCTATGCCTGTATGCGAATGGAGTGATAGCAAAGGATCTTTGAAATGAAAACAATCCAAGTGTTCGACCCCGCGATGTGTTGTTCGACGGGCGTCTGCGGACCCAGTATTGACCCTGCCCTGCCGAGGTTCGCAGCTGATTTGGAGTGGCTGAAAAGCAAAGGTGTGCGAGTCGAGCGTTACAATCTCGCGCAGGACGTCGGCGCCTTCACAGGCAATCCTGTTGTGAAAGCGACACTTAACAGCCAGGGGACGAAATGCTTACCGCTCATCCTGGTAGATGGAGTGCTGGTGACCCAAGGCGAATATCCAATCCGTGGGGTGTTGGCGGGCTTCGCCGCTGTGAGTTATGAGCCCGGCCCGACTATCACCCGAGTCAAGGAACAATCACCACCATTGGTATCGATCGGTGGACCAAGCAAGATCGGCAGGGGGTGAACCTTTGAAGTCAATCGGGAATCCCACCAGGAATCTCATGTTCACGGGTAAGGGAGGCGTGGGCAAAACATCAATTGCCTGCGCGACTGCCGTGTTTCTGGCTGAAAGCGGCAAACGAGTCTTGCTGGTGAGTACCGACCCGGCCTCGAATCTGGACGAGGTACTGGAAACACGACTCGGCATGCGCCCCACTCTCGTGGAGAAGGTAAAGGGCCTGTATGCCATGAATGTTGATCCTGAGGAGGCGGCCCGGCAATACCGGGAAAGAGTAGTCGGACCTTACCGAGAGCTTCTTCCGGAATCGGCGGTGAAGAACATCGAGGAGCAACTATCGGGCGCGTGCACGCTCGAAATCGCTGCCTTCGAAGAGTTTGCCAAGCTGTTGGGTGATGCGCATGCGACGAGCGATTTCGACCATGTCATCTTCGATACTGCACCAACCGGGCATACCCTTCGCCTCCTGCAATTGCCTGCGGCGTGGTCGGGGTTCATCGAATCAAACGTCGGTGGAACGTCGTGCCTCGGGCCGCTCGCGGGCTTGCAGGCGCAGCACGAACTGTACGAGAAGACATTGCAGGCCCTGTCAAATGCAACGACGACTACGATCTTCCTGGTCAGCCGACCGGAGCACTCCGCGCTTGCAGAGGCAGAGCGGACCCACAATGAACTCGACGCGATTGGCCTGAAGAATCAGAAGCTGATCTTAAATGGCATTTTCCATGCCGGCCTTAGCGACGACTCCATAGCAACTGCCCTAGAGGCGAGAGGCCACCAAGCACTTGCCGAAATGCCACCTGGCCTGGGAAGGCTTCCCAGAACCGATGTACCGTTAGTCGCGCAGTCCCTGATCGGAATCGGCGCGCTTCGACAGCTGGGGAAAGGCCATTTTGATACGGAAAATGCGGTGCTCCACACGCAAGCTGAAGTAACCCTTCCCCCGCCGCTTGCTGCCTTGGTGCCGGATCTGATTTCTCGCGACAAGGGCGTCATTATGACTATGGGAAAGGGTGGGGTTGGAAAAACGACCGTTGCGGCTGCGCTAGCTATGCAACTCGCAAGTAGCGGGCATAGCGTCCACCTGACAACCACCGATCCCGCTGCACACCTGCATCTGGCTCTAGGAGGAGAAATCCCTAGTCTTCGTGTTTCACGTATTGATCCGATTGCTGAAACCCATACCTTCACGGAAGAAGTAATGGCGGAGTCGGGCCGTGATCTGGACGAAAAAGGTCGGGCACTGCTGGAAGAGGATCTTCGCTCTCCTTGCACGGAAGAAATTGCGGTGTTCCGCGCTTTTGCCCGCTGTGTGGATGAGGGGAACCAAGGCTTCGTGGTGATTGACACAGCCCCAACCGGCCACACGTTGCTGTTGCTCGATGCGGCGGAGGCGTATCACCGAGACGTTGCGCGCAACCTCAGCTACATTCCAGACAGTGTACGTAGATTGCTGCCTCAACTACGAGACCCGAATTTCACACGCATTATCATCGTAACCTTGCCTGAGGCGACACCCGTGCACGAGGCGGCGCGGCTTCAGGATGATCTGAATCGGGCGGGAATCACACCCTACGCCTGGGTGATAAACCAGAGCTTCTATGCGACCGGAACACGCGACCCGGTACTTGCAAAGCGCGGCACCCAGGAGTTGCGCTACATTTCTGAAGTGCGGGACAAACTTGCACAGCGGCTGGCCCTGGTTCCATGGCAGGCGGAGTCGCCGGTCGGGGTCGAAGGACTTCAGCAGCTCCTTGAGGAGACCGTGACCAAATGAATCAGAGGATCGACGAATGAAGGAACTCGAACAGTATTTCAAGGCTTTAGCGGATGTGAACAGGTTGCGCATACTGAACCTGCTGCTCCACGGCGAATTGTGCGTTTGCGATATTCAGTTTGTTTTAGAGGCATCGCAGCCTAACGTGTCGCGGCACCTGTCGTACCTAAAGAATTCCGGGCTGGTGCTCGATCGGCGGGACGGCTTCCGGATCTTCTATCGGCTTGCGGAACCGAAGCAGGGTGCAAAGAAGAGGCTCTTTGAGTTTCTCCAGGATGCCTACAAGAACGAAGAAGAACTGCAAGACGACACACGCCGGTTGAAAGAGGCGATTCAGGCAGGTTCTTGCACGAGCAGCGAATGGCGCCCGTACTCGGCGCTTCCGAAGACAACCACTTCCTCAAGGGTGTAAGGCATGGCAAACAGAGTCTCTTCGCGACTAAGTTTTCTGGATCGTTATCTCACCGCTTGGATCTTCTCCGCAATGGCGATCGGGGTGATTGCCGGATGGCTGATGCCGGGAATCGTGCCGTTCTTGAACAAGTTCAGCGTAGGCACGACCTCGATCCCGATAGCAGTCGGACTGATCGTGATGATGTACCCGCCGTTCACCAAGGTACGCTACGAGGAACTGCATGAGGTCTTTCGCAACAAACGCATTCTGGCGCTTTCGCTTGTGCAGAACTGGGTGATCGGACCCATCCTCATGTTTATCCTGGCGATCGTTTTTCTGCGCGGTTATCCGGAATACATGGCCGGGCTCATCATGATCGGTTTGGCCCGCTGCATCGCGATGGTGATTGTCTGGAATGAACTGGCGAAAGGCGACACCCAGTATGCCGCCGGCCTGGTTGCGCTAAATTCTCTGTTCCAGGTGTTCCTCTATTCTGTTTACGCATGGGTTTTCATCACCGTGCTGCCTCCAATGTTTGGCCTGCACGGAACAATCGTAAACATCTCCATCGCTCAGATCGCCAAAAGCGTCTTTATCTACCTCGGCGTCCCCTTCCTCGCGGGCTTCCTGACGCGTACAGTACTCGTTCGCGCGAAAGGGCTTAGCTGGTATGAGCGCAGCTTCATTCCGCGCGTGAGCCCTCTGACGCTGGTTGCTCTTTTATTTACCATCATCATCATGTTCTCGCTGAAGGGCGAATACATCGTTCGCCTTCCTATGGATGTGGTGCGAATCGCCATTCCGCTATTGATCTACTTCGTGGCGATGTTCGTGGTGTCGTTCTACATGGGAAGGAAGCTCGGAGCCGATTATTCGAAGACCACGACCTTGGCCTTTACCGCTGCTTCTAACAACTTCGAATTGGCAATCGCGGTTGCAGTGGCCGTGTTCGGCATCAACTCGGGGGCCGCATTCGCGGCCGTCATTGGACCTTTAGTTGAGGTGCCGGTGATGATCGGGTTAGTCACTCTGGCTCTTTACTTCCAGCGTAAGTACTTCGGTGAAGCCGTTACCGGCGAACCTGTGGTGGCGATCTGCGACCCGTACGGGAAGAGGGCCCAATGAGCAAGAAACGGGTCCTTTTCTTGTGTACGGGCAACTCGGCTCGCAGCCAGATGGCAGAGGGCATGTTGCATCAAATGGCTGGTGACAGGTTCGAGGTGTTCAGTGCCGGAACGCGACCGGTTGGTCTCAATCCGAACGCGGTGGCAGCTATGGCTGAAATCGGGATCGACATCGCGGGAAGCCGCTCGAAGTCAGTGGATGAATTTGCCGGACAGCAATTTAATTACGTTTTCACGGTTTGTGACAACGCGAAGGAGTCGTGCCCCATTTTCCCGGGTGCAGGCGCACGGCTCCACCATAGCTTCGAGGACCCGGCCGCGGCCCCGGCCGATCAGCAACTCTCAGTATTCCGGAAGGTCCGTGATCAAATTGCCGAGCGATTGCGGGAGTTCATAGGGAATGGAACCTAACCGCAGGTCCAGCAATTGGAACTTGGACCAGTCTTTGCAGATTAGCGTTCGCCAGCAGAGGGCAGGTTTTGTTCCTCGTCCGTAAGGCTTCTGCACCACACCTCAAGCATTCCCTGGATAGCGGCAACTTGCTGTAGCCACACGCTTCGTGTCCGCCATTGTTCTCGGCAAATAGGCGTCCTCATGTCCGGCGCAGGAAGCGTCTCCGGTGCCTGCCAAGATCACGTGCAGCAGTGACCGCGGTCACAGCAATGATACGACCATACATCTATAACTGTATACGAATATATGAATGGCTGCGCGGGTAACCGGAGGTGAGCCAATGAAGGAATTAGAACGCATATGCAAGGGATTGGCAGATACCAACCGTCTGCGCATTCTCAACCTGCTACTGCACGGTGAACTGTGCGTGTGTGACCTCCAGTACGTGCTCGCGTCGCCACAGCCGAACGTCTCCCGCCACCTCACATATCTCAAGAACTCGGGGCTCGTGCTCGACCGCCGCGACGGCTCCCGCATGTGCTATAGCCTTGCCGATCCGCACGAGGGCCTCCGGCGCCAACTCTTCGGTTTTCTGCAAGCCGCTTTTAAGAACGAGGAAGTGTTCGTCGAAGATTCACGCAAACTGAAGGAGGCGGTGGAAGCAGGTTGCTGCAACGCGAGTGCGTGGAGGCCGTACTCCGCCCTTATCGGCTCACGTGGAGCCTTGGTGCAACGTGCATAGAGAAGGAATTTGTCTGTAACAACGCGTGATGTGACTGCATTTGTTCTATGGACAAGGGGACCATGTCGGGACGGTTATCAATGCCAACGGAAGTCCAAATCGAAAGCAGCACCGCAAAATACCTCCCAAAAGGCACGATTCCCACGAAGGTAGCTGCGGTTCTAGCGGGTCTTGCCGCATGGTGTTTGCTCTACAGTCGGTTGCATCTGGTTGCCAACTGGCTTACCTACACAATATTGAGCATCGGCAGGGGCAGTCATCTAGGTTCTGCAGTAGAGTTCTTTTTCTACGAAGTGCCGAAGGTTATGATGCTCTTGGCACTGGTCGTGTTCGGTGTCGGTATCATCCGCTCCTTCTTCACGCCACAGCGCACACGGGCGATTCTGGCAGGCAAGCGCGAGTCGGTCGGCAATGTTCTGGCCTCACTGCTTGGCGTGGTCACGCCGTTCTGCTCCTGTTCGGCTGTGCCTCTTTTTATTGGCTTCGTCACGACAGGTGTACCGCTGGGAGTGACCTTTTCGTTTCTGATTGCCGCTCCGATGATCAATGAAGTGGCCCTGGTGCTCCTGTTCGGGTTGTTCGGATGGCGAATTGCTGCCATTTACGCAGGAACGGGCTTGTTCATCGCCATGGTCGCCGGGTGGACGATCGGCCGACTGAAGATGGAGCGCTATGTCGAACCGTGGGTGTACGAGACGCAGTTTAGCAATGGGATTGACCTGGAAGAAAAGATTGGCTGGTCAGACCGCGTCCACCTTGGGGCCGAGGCTGTTCGCGACATTGTGGGCAGAGTCTGGCCTTATGTGATTGCCGGTATCGCGGTCGGTGCGGGTATTCATGGCTATATACCTGAGAACTTCATGGCCTCAATCATGGGCAAGAGCGCATGGTGGTCGGTGCCGCTGGCAGTGCTCATTGGAGTACCGATGTATTCAAACGCAGCGGGAATTATTCCTGTGGTCCAGGCGTTGCTCGGCAAGGGAGCCGCGCTGGGGACTGTTCTGGCTTTCATGATGTCCGTGATTGGGTTGTCATTGCCGGAGACCATCATTCTGCGCAAGGTGCTTCGCCCCCAGTTGATCGCTGTTTTTGTCAGCATCGTGGCCGTGGGAATTCTGATTGTTGGATATGTATTCAACTTGATCATGTGAATGAGGGAATCATGCTGAACATCACCGTATTCGGTCCAGGGTGTGCGAGGTGCAAGCAAGCAGAGAAGCTGGTGCGCTTGGTCGTTGAGCAAATGGGCGTTGAAGCTGATGTGGAGAAGGTCACGGATGTGCTGGCGCTGGCCAAGGCTGGTGTTCTGTTCACTCCGGCGGTGGCTGTGAATGGTGTGGTCAAATCGGCTGGCCGGATACCCAGAGAAGAAGAAATCAAGAGTTGGATTTCGGGTGGCTAGGTCCGGTGTTCTTTAAGGGTTTAGAGGTCCTCGAAGGAGAGACGATGCCTGAGTATCTTGAGACAACCGTCGACAAGTTCACGTTTCGCGTGGCCACGGACCGCCTGTACACCTCGGATGGAGTGTGGGTACAAGCCCAGGGGACCATGCAGGTGCGCGTCGGGCTGACAGATTTTGTGCAGCAGCATGGCGGCGACGTGGCCTTCGCCAAAGTAAAACCGACTGGAACCAGCCTCAACCCTGGCGACGAGTTGGCCGAACTGGAGACGATGAAAGTGAATCTTGACTTACCTTCACCCGTCACCGGCACAATCGTTGAGATCAACAAGGCTCTGGAGCTTAAACCTGAGCTGATTAACCAGGATCCTTTCGGCGAGGGCTGGCTGGCAGTGGTCGAGGCCTCGAACTGGGAAGCCGATCGCACGAAGCTGCTCGATCCAAAGGCGTACCTCTCGGCGATGCAGTCGCAGGCAGAGCAGGAGCTCAAGTCATGAATCACAACAGTGCAAGCGTCGTAGTTGTTCCCTGTAGTGGAATCGGCAAGTCGCTCGGCAGTGTGACCCGCGAGACGGCTTACGAACTGTGTGAGAACTTGCGACCCCACGATACGCAGTTGGTGGCGCTATCGAAGCTCGTGCTTGGCGAGGAGCAGGCGCGGGAGCGAGTACGGACCATCCCGGCCGTGACCATCGACGGCTGCAAGCAGATGTGCGCCGCCAAGCTAGTGAAACAGAGCGGTGGCGCCATCGCCAATGAAGTCGCGGTGTTCGACGCTTTCAGGCGCCACAAAGATCTCAAGCCCGAGGGCATCGCAGAGCTGAACGCGGCGGGCAAGGAACTCGCTCGCGTACTGGCTGAGGAACTCGCGGAGTTCATTGACACCATGGGTTCCAGCGAAAGCAAACCAGGAGGACATCATGCCTAATCTGCCCGAACGCAAAGCTGGCATCATATCGTGCTCGGGAGAGGAACTGGCCGAGGGCACGGTCGCACGGCTCGCCGCTCTCAAGGTTCTCCACGAACTGCGGCCGGCCGAGACGGTAACGATCTGTTTGCCACTGTTCCTCGCGGGTGGTGAAGGAGACCGGGCGTTTGCCCGATTTCATCCGACCATCACGGTGGACGGTTGCGAACTGCGCTGTGCGGCGCGTGGTACCGAGATGTACTCCGGAAAACCGGCGGCGAGCATCGTGGTCAACGACCTCGTCGCGGAGCAGGGGATGGCGAAGCCGGAAGGGCGTCGACAATTGAATGAAGCCGGCAAGCGGGCCGTTGACATCACTGCCGAGCGACTCGCCGGGCTAGTCGATGACGTACTCGGTAAGCCGGACCGTTCCAGCCACGCCGAGAAGATGCCCGCACCACTTTCAGCGCAGCAACAGCCCGGTACTGTCGGCTGTTCATGTGGATCGGGTATTCCTCTACAGAAGGTGACAATTGGTGGCCGTTTAGTGGAGTTGATGGCACTACCGCTGATCTTCCAGCATCTGCGGGAGATTGGCCGCAACCCGGACGAAGTTGGCGACGAGTTGTTGGCACTAGTAAAGATCTACAACGAGGTGCCACCGCAAGCTGAGAAGAGCTATCGCGAAGCCATCCTGCGCGAATACAAGGTCTTCTGCCAGAAGGAGGCTGCCCAATGAGCCGCACTGCCACTTATAGCACCACGGTCCGGTGGACGGGCGAGCACTGGGGGCATCTCGTGATGGGGAACGGGCCCGAGATGAAGTTCTCGGCACCACCCGACGCGCAGGGGCACGCCGGAGTTGTCACGCCTGAAGATGCCTTCGTGGCTGCGGCGAACACGTGCGTGATGTTGATGTTCATCTGGGCGGCCGAACGTTTCCATTTGCATCTGCTGTCGTATGAGTGCCGCACCGAAGGGACCAAGTTAATCGAACTCGATCGAACCGAGATTTTCACACGGTTGCACTTCCGCCCAGTGATCCGTATTGCTTCCGGATCTGAATCCAGAGAACTGGTCGAGGCCAGGGCGCGGCGTGCCGTGCAGGCCGCCCAGAAGTACAGCCTGGTTGCCAACTCAGTGAAATCCGAGATCGTCATTGAACCGGAGATCACGGTAACCGAAGACGTTACGGCTGTATTACGTTGACGCGTTGAAGACATGAACGGGAAAGAAGTCCTATGGAAACACTAGAATTACCGCCTAAGACACGCACAATCCCCGCCCGGCCGTTGCCGGCTGGAATGCCTGCAGGTAAGCGGAAGCTGTGGCTGCTAGGAGCAGGCGGAATTGTTTTAGTTCTCGTCGGTGTGGCTGTTCTTCCTCCAAGAGTTCCGGTTACGCGGCTGTCCACCGTAACCGTACGTGACGAGGCTGCCGGCACGGGCTTCGTGCGCGCCAAGGTGACCATCGGAGTAGGCGCAAAGATCAACGGGGTTGTGCTGAAGACCTACGTCGATCAGGGTGATGCCGTGAGGAAAGGCCAACTCATGGCGGAACTCCAGAATCAGGATCTCCACAGTCAAGTTGGCCAAGCCGCAAGTCTGGCAGAGGCACAACAGGCGGCACTCAGCTCCGCGCGAGCGAATCTCTCCGCGAGCAAAGCACGCCAGCAAGCGAGCAGCAGCGACCTTGGCAAGTCTCAGGCGGGTCTGCGCCTCACTCAAATTAACTACGGGCGTGCCAAGTCCTTGTACGAAGGAGGAGTCTGGTCGAAAGAGGCCTTGGACTCCGCCGAAACTACCTACACTCAGGCGCAAGAGGACGTGCATAATGCGCAGGCCCTGCAGAGTTCGGCACAAGATCAGGTGAAGGCAGCGGAGTCGGAAGTTATCACCTCAGAGAAGATGGCAGCTGGTTCTGACGCAGGTGTCCGTTTGCAACGAGCGAACCTGCAGTACGCCATCATCACGAGTCCGGTGGATGGGTATGTTGTTTCACGCGACCTGGAAGAAGGTGCAACCGTAGTTCCAGGACTTCCCATCTTCACGGTGGCACAATCGCGCGTGATCTGGGTTTCTGCAAATATCGACGAACGGGAAATCGACGGGCTCAAGGTCGGCCAACCCGCGACCATCACTTTGCGCTCGGCCCCAAGCCGAAAGATTCCGGGCGTGGTAGCGCGCATAGCGAAAGAAGCCGATCCGGTCACCGAAGAGGTCGTGGTGGATGTTGCCTTTCCTGAGCAGCCTCCCGATCTGAAGCTGAATGAAACGGCGGAGGTCTACATCCTGAAGTCCGAGAAGGCTGGAGCCAAGGCGCTTCCCATAACCGCGATTGTGTCTGGTCACGACGGCGGCATGGTCTGGATTATCGCCCAGGGCAAGCTCAAGTTGCACCCCGTATTGCTCGGTACCAGGGACAAACGCGGGTTCGTCGAGGTTCTCAAAGGCTTGTCCGACTCGGACGAGGTCCTGGTTCAACCCAACGCGGCAGGCATTCCACTTGCGCAAGGAAAACGAGTGCGCACAAGCTTGGTGAAAACGGCCACCGCTGGGCTGAGGTAAGCCATGAATCTTGCGATTCGTGATATTCGGCGCCACAAAACGCGGTTCCTGCTTACCTGTGTCGGCTTGGGACTCCTCCTGACAGTCGTTATGGCGATGAGCGGCATCTACCGAGGCCTGATCGGCGATGCAACCAAGGTGGTCGAGGCGACACCGGCCCAGATCTGGGTTGTTCAGAAGGACACGCGAGGCCCCTTCGCAGAAAGCTCACGACTACCGGAAGATATTGAGCATTCCATTGCTGCCGTCAAAGGAGTCCGGCGGGCATCTCCGCTCTCATTCCAATACGTGCAGATTCCGCGTGGAGATAAGCCGATTCGGTTGTTCTTGGTCGGCTACAAACTCGGCGGAATTGGCGGTCCATCCGTGGTCGTTGACGGCCGCGCCATCACAAAAAAGCATTATGAAATTGTGGTTGATCGCAAATCCGGGTATGCAGTCGGGGATACGATCCACCTCGGGCTAGAAGACTACACGGTCGTTGGCATTACCCAGGGGATGACTTCGCCTTCCGGGGATCCGGCGGCGTTCGTCTCGTTGGCCGACGCGCAAATCATCCAGTTCCAGCTGGACAATGAAGCGATTCGAAACAACCGCGAGCGCGTCGTCTCAACTTACGCACAGTTGGCCAGCGTGAACCCGTTTATGCGAGACAGGGCCACGAAGCAGGCTTTAGCTGCCGCAGAGAATCCGCATTTCGCGAATGCCGTTGTAGCTGAACTGGATGATCCGTCGATGGCGCCCGAAGTGGCGAGCTACATCCGGCGCTGGAACCACTATCAGGTGTTCTCTGCTGACCAGCAACGGGAGATACTCCTCAAGGGTTTCATCGAAAAGTCACAGAAGCAGCTTTGGATGTTCCGCACGATCCTCGTAATCGTCTCTGGCGTCATCATTGCGTTGATCATTTACACGCTCACGATGGATAAGTTGCGCGAGATTGCGACCCTGAAGATCATAGGAGCGGCGGATCGGACCATCATCAATATGATTCTTCAGCAATCGCTTCTGCTGGGCTTCATCGGATTTGCTGTGGGATACGGGCTGATCAGGCGGACGTACATGATGTACCCGCGCACCGTAATCCTGCAGCCATTGGACATGTTCGTGCTCTTCGGCGTGGTGGTTGTGATCTGCGTGTTGGCAAGTATTCTCGGGATCTGGCGGGCCTTGAAGGTCGACCCAGGGGCGGCATTGAGCGGGGGATAAGCAGATGGAAGTCGTACGCGTTGAAAACCTGACAAAAATATATGGCCGTGGGGATGCACAGACGTTGGCCTTGGTCGATGCCAGTCTCAGTGTGCAAAAAGGCGAACTTGTCGCGCTGCTCGGTCCCAGTGGTTCGGGCAAGACGACGTTGCTGACGGCGATCTGTTGCATCAGTGAACCCACGCGCGGGCGCATCGAACTGGATAGTGAGACGGTATTCGACGAAGGGTGGACGGGCGTAGATGTCCGTGCCCTGCGCCGCCAGAAAATGGGGGTGATCTTCCAGTCCTACAATCTGATTCCGTTTCTGACGGTCCTGGAGAACGTCGAGCTCATCCTTACGCTCAACCACGTAGGCCGCGAGCAAGCCCAAAGCCGGGCCATGGAGCTGCTCGATTACCTGGAGATCGCTCATCGCTGGCATCACTATCCGAGCGAGATTTCCGGTGGTGAGCAACAACGGGTCGCAATCGCCCGGGCGCTCGCGAATGATCCCAAGGTGCTGCTAGCAGATGAACCCACGGCAGCGCTGGACACGGAACGTGGGAAGATTGTGATGGGGCTGCTGCGTAAATTGAGCCGCGAAAAGGAAGCCGCTGTCATTGTGGTGACCCATGATGTCCGTATGGTCGAAGGCTTCGACCGCGTATACCACATTGCGGATGGGAGGATTCAAAACTAAGACAGTTGCGATAATCGGGAGAGTCGAGGAAGCGCTGGAAGATGTCGTCCTCGGAATCGCAGGTTGCCTCGTGTGGAAGGCACTGAGTGGAGTTGGACTCGGCATTGGTTCCTGGTCATTTGGGCTGTCGGTCGCCCGGAGCAGGCCGGTCAGTTGGAGGAAGTTTATGCACTGTTATGAATGCTTACAGTCCGGTGTCACCCGGGACGCGATCGGTCTTTGCCACCACTGTTCGGCTGCGTTATGCACCGAACACGCTTTCGTCGTCGCCGATCCGGTTACCACAATCTATCCCCTCATGAAAACTGTGGTGCTTCCCAAGCGTGCGAGGTTGCTGTTGTGCGGCACCTGCAAGGCGGCGTTAGAGCAGACTCGCTCTGACGAGTTCGCGTACGCGTAAAGCCACCACCAGGAATCGCTAGATGATGACGACTATTCAGCATGGTTGAATGTTCTGCGACCAAGCGAAAGAGTATCTTTTGCAAAAAGGCAGAAAGTTTCAAGAGCTACGTCCACATCTTGAAACTGAAGATTTCGCTTTGTTCCTGATCGGAAGTCACGATATGCAGCGATCACCTTGTGTACTCGCATATAAGGTTGCTGCAATGAGCGCGGCATGGTTAAGGACATCCTGGGGTAGGACCATCGCAAGTGGACGAGCATCCTTGATCTCTTCAGCTGTGGGCGACGACAAATCGTTTTCGATGTAGTCGTCTCCCATGTCCAGATTTGAGCGAACTAGTTCCAGAAACTGGTTTTTCTCTTCTGACGATGAAAAGGAGAATAGGAGTTCGTAAGCGTTGGCGTCGGGATCGCCGACGAGTGCGAGCGAACGGGTGTTCGTCAGATGTGCATAGCCGAACAGATACCCGATGATGTCCGAAGCAAACATCCGAGCCTCTGGATCATCAGTGGGCAAGAATTCAACCGTGCAAAGCCAGTCACTCTCATCTTGCCAGTATGGCTCGAAATCATGCTTGCGTTTTGCTTTCAAGATGCCAGATCTCCCAGTTCTCAGAGTTCTTGGCTCAAAACTCGCGGTACAAGGACGGTACAACCAGAGACTGTTCCTTCCTGTTCTCAGTGGTTCCTTACAGGGCATTGCAGTGCGACCGCTGCCTTGTAATCACTACGTGATCCAATAGATCAGCGCCCTTTCACGGCGGTAACACGGGTTCA
>CAWGKF010000002.1:0-19330 GCA_963823085.1 Terriglobia bacterium
AAGCGTCTACCGTCCCCACCGCGAAGGAGAATAGAGCAAGAAAGCAGAACGATAGCTTGCGTGACGACAACTTCAGCATGACGTGATCTTAAACAAGCATCACGGTGCAGAAAGGTCACCAAAGTTTTACTGGATGCACTCCGGGGTGATCATCTCGCGGCGGCCGGTGTGATTGCAATCACAGCATCGCAATCTTATTTTCTAATCTGGCAAGCCGTGGGTCGACGCTACCTCGTAGTGCTTTGCCTTGGCATCGTGCTTCGACAGGTATTTGCGCCGCTCCTCTGGGATGATCGACGCTTCGTAGTCCGGCCCGGTCATCGCGCGGATCGCCTCAGTCGAATCCCAGAAGATAATGGTGATGAACTCTACCTCTGCGCCAGCGTTCCTGCGCAGCAGATAGCTGCCACGATAGCCCTTCGCTTTGCTGATGCCCGGCAACAGCTCCGGTTTCAACATTGCCTCGTACGCGTCTGCATGCTCTGGCTTCGTGGATCCGTGCCAAACTCTTGCGATCATGATGCCGCCTCCTTACGGGAACGTTACCACGACATCCGCTTGCGAAGATCGGTGATGTGCGCCACGTGATGTTTCCCATGCCACGCGTACAGCGCGAGAGTTTTCTCCAACGTCATCGGCCCGAGGTCCGGATGGCGAAATGTTCGCTTCCATTCTTCTTCAGTGAGCGATCGCAACAGACGCACCCATCGGTCGTGCAGCGAGTCAAGGAGAGCCAGCGAAACCTCCACAGGAGTCGCCTTTGTATCCGCCAGCTCGGCCCACCGATCTTCCGCGTAGGGCTTGATCGTGGGATCGTCCTCGGTGAGTGCCAGCTTGAATCTCACGTAGGCGTTTAAATGGCTGTCCGGTACATGATGGATAACTTGCCGCACGGTCCAGCCTCCCGGTCGATACTCCGTGTCAAGTTTGGATTCTGAGAGGCCTTGCACTGCCGCCCGCAGTTTTTTCGGAGTGTGCGCGATCTCCTCGAGTAAGGATTGCTTTTCCTCATCATTTGGAGCTCCGTCGTAGCGGAATTTGCCGATGGGATACCGCAGGTCGTTCATAGTGTCTCCTGTGGGTTCGAAGTACAGATGATCGAGAGCAGGAGCTGGCTTCAGGGAAAATCTCCGCCCAGTCTTTCCCAGCTGACATAGGCACAACGCCGGAACCGAAACAGATAACCACAACGGCTGGTACCGCGAAGCTTTGCACCACATTTGGTGCAGCTTTAAATTTCGGTTCCTCTGCCAGCTACATGACATTGGTTTCGTGCATCCAAACAGCGTTCTAGGCTAAACTCTGAACGCCGTTGAGCTTAGCCATTTTCCCGGGCATGGTTGTGGGCCACGCCGCGGGATTCCAGTGAGGAGTAACGATGCCGTCATCGATCTGGTCTGGTCACTTAACCTTCGGACTTATCTCCATGCCGGTGCGCCTCTTCTCGGGCGCGCGCAGCAGCGGCATCTCCTTCAACATGCTGCATCGGCCCGATAAGTCGCGGCTCAAACAGCAGTACGTGTGTCTGGCCGACGGACAAGTCGTAGAACGCAGCGAGATTGTGAAGGGCTACGAGTTCCGCAAAGACGAATACATCGTCATCGAACCGGAAGAGATCAAGAAGATCGAGCCGCAGACGGCCAAGACCATGGAGATTCTCGAGTTCGTCAAAGCCGACGATGTCGATCCGGTCTACTTCGAGTCTTCCTATTACATGTTGCCGGAAGAGGCTGGCCGTCGACCCTACGCTCTGCTGACGAAAGCGCTCGAGGAAAGCGAATATGTCGCCATCGCCAAGATCACGATGCACAATCGCGAGTACACAGCGTTTTTGCGCCCCAGTGAGGGCGGAATCATGCTGCACACCATGTACTACGCGGACGAAGTGCGTAAGGTCGAGGGCTTCGGCGCTCCAGACGTCGAGTTAAAGGAAGCCGAAGTGAAAGTTGCGCACCAGTTGATCGAAGCGCTGGCTGACAAGTGGGATCCGGAAAAATACAAAGACACATTCCAGGAGAATCTGAAGAAGCTGATCGAGGCTAAACTCGAAGGCGGCGAAGTGGCCGCCGTCGAGAAGCCAAAGAAACTGGCTCCTGTTGTCGATCTCATGGCTGCCCTGAAGCAAAGTCTGGCTCAGATGGAAGGCAAAAAGAAGCCGGCCGCAACGACCAAGTCGGAAGAGCCGACAGTCGTGCCCGCGCCGAAGTCTCGCCGCAAACGGGGATAGTCAACAGACCTACATACTTTGCCCCTGAATTAAGCGCGGACATCCCCGTGCATGGCAGTGTGCATCCGTAACGGAGAACTGACAATGAGTGCCGTTCCCTAGCGCATACGCGCTGCAACCGCTACAATGAACAATTCTGTCATCTGAACCTCTGTTATCTGAACCAGGAGTCTTCTTCGGGATGCCGATGAGTTTTCGACGTGTGGGCTGGCTTGCGGCAGCAGCAGTTTCCACCTTGATTTGCGTTTCTTGCGGTCAGGTATATCGGCCGGTTGTCATTCCAATCAGCGAGACTCCGCCCAATTCTGCGAATTTTCATGCTGTTTTTGCCATCAGCGCCAATGTTTCTCCAAATCCAGGCAGCGTGTTGCAAATCGACGTCTCCGGCGACTCGAACATCGGTATCGCCAATATGGGGGTTAATCCCACTCACGCGACAACTCTTCCCAATAGCTCGTTTGGCGCGCGGGTTTTTGTCGCCAGTGCAGGCAGCATCATTCCTGGATTTCCTGACGCCGTCTATGGATTTTCGCCCGCATCGAGCGGCTCCATAGCTACGGGCATCGGGACGTCCGCTATTTTTTCTCTGCCGAACGTTGGGCCCGATCAGTCTGCCAGCATTACTTCCATTAGTGAAGTTCTTGTCAGCCAAACCTCGCCTCCGCCGCCCATCTCCTATTTGTATTTGGTGACGGTCACACTCAGTTCGCCAATCGGCACTGCCACGGTCGGAGGGCAATTCGTCATCTCTGGCGTCAACGTCCCTGGATACGATGGGAACTTTCGGATTACTTCCATCAGCGGGACCACACTCCAGTACCAGTACTCGAGCACCACGCAAACGCAAATTCTGCCTCCGAGTTCCGGCGGAATCGCAACCGTTCCCCTGCCCACGTTCTGTTCTTATCTGCCGGACTTCGTAACCACCACGCAAAGCAGTGCCGTTTTTGTTGCGAACTACGGAGCGGAGGGCGGAGCTAACTGCGCGTTCCCGAGCACCGACTCCGTGGCCTTGCTGAGCCCGGCAGACGGAAGCGTTACCAACATCGCCTATCTCAACAATCCTCCCGGCACAGGACCTGCACCGCACCCGGTCGCCATGGCCGAGACTCTGGACGCCCAAAATCTCTATGTGGTGAACCAGGGAAACGACACGGTTGTCGATCTCTCGCCGACCGACTTGTCGACCATCGCGACCATACAGTTTCCAGTCGGCACGACTCCAATCTGGGCCGTCGCCCGCATCGACAATCAACGTGTTTATGTGCTGACGCAGGGAAGTGGAACGCTGATTCCCATTGATGTGGCGAGCAATACCATCCTCCCAAGCCAGACGAATCTGTCAGTGGGAGCGGGTGCGAATTTCCTGCTGTATGACTCGAACCTGAGCCGTTTGTACGTCACGAATCCGACGACTGGAAATGTATTTGTGTACTCGACCACCGGCGGCGTGGACTTGAGCGGCAATGCGAATGACACGCCCAAGCTGCTGGCTACGATCTCGATGTCGGCTGGCACCAATCCCCCATGTCTTGGTGGATGCTCTCCCGTGTCAGTGACGGCTTTGCCTGACGGTTCGCGCTTCTACGTAGCCAGTTATCGATCGGAAGCCGCGTGTACAGACGCGAACGTGGGCGGGACGCCTTGCATTGTTCCCATGCTGACGGTCTTTGACGCGCCCAGCATCAAGCCGAAGACTCCCGTTTCCACCATGTTGAAGGGGTCCTCGTCGCTGTCACTGCTGACATCTCCGCCGTTCTCACCGACGCAATATGCGGTGACGCCGATTCCTTCTTGTGCGCCTCCGCCGACGTATGCTCCGGGTGCCACGCGTTTCCGGATGTTCACCACTGCATCAGCCGACAGCAGCCACGTTTACGTCGGCATCTGCGACGCTGGCGCAATCGCGGATGTGACTACAGTGACGAATTCAGTTTCCCAGGGAACTAATTCTCCTGACACGCTTGTCACTGACCTCGTCGCTCCCTTCGGAGTTTGTTCTGGCGCCAACTGTAGCTCAGTTGCCCCGATTACCTCGTTTTCGATCACATCCAACGTCGTTACTTTCCAGGCCGCCAACAACTTCGTGCCCGGAGAGCAGGTCCAGATCTCGGGCCTTACAGTTGGCACATACCTGAACAGTCAAACGTTAACCGTGCTTCCTTCAGGATTGACCGCTGGCCAATTTGAGGCGAAGTTTACTCACGCCAATGTTGGTTCGACCGCGGATTCCGGCACAGCACTGGGTTTGCAGGTGGCGACGATTACGTCGTTTTCCATTGCCAACAATGTGGTCACATTGGAGGCGGTCAACACCTTCAGTCCGGGAACGAAAGTTGCGATCTCAAACTTGGCGAGCGCGGCGGGTATCAACTTGGATGGTCAGACTTTGACAGTGATTGCAACCGGACTATCGTCAAAACAATTCGAATGCGTTCTCCCCATAAGTCAGTCCAACGTGGGATCGACTGCTGACTCAGGAGTTGCGGTGCCGCAGGCACCTCCGCAAACTCCAATCTTCCTGCTGACGGGACAGTAAAGAGACCTTAGACTTTGGCGGGAACTTCTTCCTTCACATCTTCTTTCGCCGCGTAGTGCGAATCGACGTATTCATCGAGAATTCCGATGAACTCGGCCACAATGCGATCGCCCTTGAGGGTCGTGAACAGCCGACCATCGACGTATACGGGTGCCTTCGGCTCTTCGAATGTTCCGGGCAGGGAAATGCCGATGTTGGCGTGCTTCGATTCGCCGGGACCATTGACCACGCATCCCATCACTGCCAGCTTCATTTCTTCGACGCCCGAGTAGCGAGTCTTCCACATAGGCATCTGCTCGCGCAGATACGACTGAATCTGCTCCGCCATCTCCTGGAAGAACGTGCTGGTAGTGCGTCCGCATCCGGGGCAAGCCGTGACTTGCGGCGTGAAGCTGCGAATGCCCATCGACTGCAGAATCTGCTGCGCGACGCGAACTTCTTCCGAACGATCTCCGCCCGGCGCTGGAGTCAGCGAAACACGAATCGTGTCTCCGATACCTTCCTGCAGAACGACTCCCATAGCTGCGCTCGATGCGACCACGCCCTTCGCACCCATTCCAGCCTCAGTAAGACCGAGGTGCAGCGGATAATTGCAGCGCGCAGCCAGTGACCGGTAAACGTCAATCAGATCCTGCACCCCGCTGACCTTGGCGCTGAGAATGATCTGGTCGGGCCTGAGCCCGAATTTCTGTGCCAGTTCCGCCGAGTTCAGCGCGCTCACCACCATGGCTTCCATCGTGACTTCGCGTGCGTCTTTCGGTTCGTCCAGCTTTGAATTCTCGTCCATCATGCGTGTCAGGAGGACTTGATCCAGCGATCCCCAATTCACGCCGATCCGCACCGGTTTCTGATACTTCACCGCGACTTCGATCATCGTACGGAAATTCGAATCTCCGCCTTTGCCGATGCTCGCATTGCCGGGATTGATGCGGTATTTGGCCAGATCGCGCGCGCACTCGGGATACTTGGTCAACAGAACGTGTCCGTTGTAGTGAAAGTCGCCAATGATCGGGACACGCACACCTTGTTTGTCGAGTTCTTCAACGATCCGCGGTACGGCTGCTGCGGCTTCGTCGTTGTTGACGGTAACGCGTACCAATTCCGAGCCGGCCCTGGCGAGCGCGGCTACCTGCTGCACGGTCGAAGCTACGTCGGCAGTATCGGTATTGGTCATGGATTGCACCACAACTGGTGCATCCGACCCTACCCGCACACCTCCCACGACAGCCGTAACGGTCTTTCTGCGATGAATTGTAGCCATAGTAGGAACTTCTAGTTTATCACGCGAAAAGAAGGCGTTCCCGGGGAGGACGGTCGACAGACTTGGCGAGGTCATGTGGAAGCCAGCGGCACTCGACTAGTGGCGTTTTCCGTCGCTGAGTTTTGCGAATTCAGACTTTCGGCTTTCGTAACCGCGCCAGGATTTTCCGTTGTCCCACCAGCATCTTGCCATCCTTCTTCGGTTGGCGATCAACTAACGGAGGCTGATACTTTAGCCGGGGCGTTTTGCGTCGGCGGCTTAAAACTACGGTTGGGCTTTCCCACTCGTCTTTGTTCGAAATCTCATATGCAGGAAGTGCAATGAATAAGCACGACAAAATTTCGCACCCCAAAAAGAAACCAGCATCTTCATCCCCTTCAAAGAAGGCCAGTGCGCAGAGTGCCTCGTCTTGGCCTAGCTTTACGGGCAACGCTCAACTCGCGGGAACCAGTCCGAGCGGCAGAGTTACGGTTTACGTCGATCCAACGCTCGGCCAGCAGGGATTACAGAATGCTCAAGATCTATTGAACGACGCGGACCGCGTCGCCACGGCGAACGACGGGATCTTTGGCACAACGGGCGGTGCTGTTAGCGTGATTGTTTTTGCCCTTGGCGGGCAGACAGACGGCACCGGCGGCGCCGATCACAGCGGATGCGACTACACCACAGGAAATGCAATCGAGGTGGATGCGTCTTTCGGCAACTCCGCCAGAGTCTCCGCGCTCTTTGAAGCCGAACTAAGCGAGTGCTCGATGAATGGAAACCTCTGCGGCGAAAGTACCGGCGAAGCGCTATCTCGCTGGTGCGCCGCAGTCGTCGGCAACAACGCCTTGGCGGATTTCGCTACCGCGCCGCAATGGGTGCAGGACGGGATGGCGAACTGGGTTGATAAAACCGAAGACACCGATCAGGATGCGGACAGCATTGGTTGCGGCATGGCTTTTATTTCATGGCTCATCAGCCAGGCCCATGGCCTCGAGAAGATCGCCCCGTCGATGGTGAACCTCGGCGACAGCGGTACTCTGGCGCAACTCTATGCCGCACTGACGGGCGATGCAGTTTCCAATGCATGGCCGAATTTCCAGAACGCAATCCAAAACTTGCCGAATGGAGTGACGAGCGACGATCCATTCAACGGATTGGCTCAGCCATTACAGATGATGCATGTGTCGTCCCGCACAGCCGAACTAGTAGGGCGGATTTTTGCCTCAGTGGCGGCGGACCTAGCGGCGGGACAGACTATGGAGGAGATCGCCGCAAACGTGCATACGGCGATGCTTCCGGTGTACCGACCGGTTGCGCCGGCCATCTGCGCTCCTAAATCGAGACGACTTCTTCCCCCAACCAAGCGCCGTTAGAGGCGCTTGGCGCGAAGTGGGCCGGCAGTGATTTCAACGCCGGCCCATTTTATTGCTTTGAAAGTGTTCTAACCGTTTCGAAAGCAGAAAAGGAAAAGGGCCCTAGAACTGGCCCTCTTTATTATGGAAACACAATGTGGTTTTGTGACTTATGGCAGCTTGTCTGCGAGACCCGGAATTGTCTTCATCAGATCGTTGTAAATAACCATCACCGCGAATAGCACCAGGAATACAAATGCAGCCTGATAGACGCGTTCCTTAATATTCATGCTGATATCGCGCCGCATCAGCCCTTCGATTGCGAGGAACAGAATCACGCCGCCATCGAGGATCGGAATCGGCAACAAGTTGAAGATGCCCAGATTCAGGCTGATCGCTGCCGTGAGGCTCATCAACGGAGTCCATCCCTTGCGGCGAGCGGCTTCTCCGGCGGCTTGTCCGATTCGGATCGGCCCTTCAATCGAGCGCATCGAAATCTTGCGCTGAGCCATCTTCTTCACGAGTTCCAGAATCAGCAATGCATTTTGCCGATTCTCATGCAGCGATAACTTCAGTGCGTCGGCAAAGGGCAGAGTCTTTACTTTCATCTGCATGCTGCCGATGCCAATGCGATACCACTTGTCTGAAAGTACCGGCTGAACCGTAAATGTCTTCTGCTGCCCGTCGCGCAGTACGGTAATCGCAATGGGCTTGTCCTTCGTGATCTTCAGGGTCTCAACCATCGCGGCCAGTGCCGGCACAGGCTTCCCGTCCATTGCGATAATTCGATCGCCTTCTTTGAGCCCGGCTTTTTCGGCGGGCATGCCACTGACAAGATCCGTGATGGTGACGGTGCTCTCTTTCGGAGCCCAGCCCGCGTAGCCGATCTGATCGACTCCGGTCGCCTCCGGCACGACCGTCTTATCCAGCGTCTTGCCGTCGCGGTTAATCTGCACTGCGAGCGGTTGCCCCGGACTCAATGCCTCTTTCAGTTCGACCTGCTCCCAGTTGGGATCCTGAACGTCATCGATTCGCGTGATGCGGTCGCCGATTTCGAATCCTGCTTTAGCCGCAGCCGTATCTTTGAGCACCCACCCGATGACCGGCGCCTCGTCATACACAGCCGGGTATTCGTAATGCACCATGTAGACGGTCGTCAGAAGCACGATCGCCAGAAGGATGTTCATGGTCGGGCCGGCTATCGCAATCAGGAAACGATTCCAGCGCGATTGATTCATGAATTCCCGCGGATCATCCGTGCGCTGATCCATGGGATTTTCGCCGCTCATCTTGACGTAGCCGCCAAGGGGAATTGCGTTAATACGGTAATCCGTCTCGCCCTTGCGAAATCCGATCAGCCGCTTGCCGAAGCCGATGGCGAACTGCTCCACCCGCACCCCGAGCCATTTGGCTACCGCGTAATGGCCAAACTCGTGGATCAAAATCATGAATCCCAGGACGCCAACGACGGCAATGAGCGAGGTCAGAAAGTCAGACATATTTGAGGTACGTACGCTCCCACTGATTAGATTCCAAAATCAGACAAAAGATGTTGCTCTTGGCCGTTCAGTTTTTTCGACGCCGGCGAGTCTTTCCCGCGCTCGCTGACGGGCATCGCAATCGGCCTCCAACACTTCCTGGATCGACTGCAACGGCCGGGAACTCGTCTCGCTCAGCACATCCTCGATGACCCTGGGAATCTGGTCGAATCGAATCTTGCCTTCCAGAAACGCCGCCACGGCAACTTCGTCCGCCGCATTCAAGCCTACGGTTTTCGCGCCTCCGGCCTCAACTGCTTCATAAGCCAGTCGCAGACAAGGGAATTTTTTCAGGTCCGGCG
This sequence comes from Terriglobia bacterium, assembly GCA_963823085.1. Classification (GTDB taxonomy): domain Bacteria; phylum Acidobacteriota; class Terriglobia; order Terriglobales; family Acidobacteriaceae; genus Sulfotelmatobacter. The sequence continues at coordinate 9,205 of CAWGKF010000002.1, forward strand.
GAGAGAAGTCCAGATGACGCAAGTCACTGACCGCAAAGCGCATATCCGACTCAATCCGCTCTGGATATGTTAGCGCGTAAAGAATCGGCAGGCGCATATCCGTCACGGAAAACTGAGCAAGAATGCTGCCATCGACGAACTCGACCATGGAATGAATTGTCGACTGGGGATGGACAATCACTTCCACTTTTTCGGCAGGCATGTGAAAAAGTCTGCATGCCTCGATGACTTCAAAGCCTTTATTCATCAGGGTTGCCGAATCGATCGTAATTCGCTTGCCCATCTTCCATGTGGGATGGTTCAGCGCCTGCTCCACTGTAATAGATGCGAACTCGGATTCGGGCGTGTTGCGGAATGGCCCGCCAGAAGCTGTAAGCCACACGCGCTCGACTTCTTCCATGCGTCCACCGCGCATGCATTGATGCACCGCATTGTGCTCGCTATCGATAGGGAAGCAGTGCGACGCCACGCTTTCGGGCTTCTGCAGTGATCAATTCGCCGGCCGCGACAAGGCATTCTTTATTGGCTAGACCCAAAATCTTTCCCGCGCGCACTGCTTCGTAGGTCGCTTCCAGTCCCGCAACTCCGACGATGGCGCTGACCACGAAATCGACCTCAGGATGCGTAGCTACCCGAACCGTGCCTGCTGCGCCATGCACGACCTCAATCTCGCCCAATCCGTCGTTTTTGAGCCGGGATCGAAGCGCATCAGCATCTTTCTCTGACGCCATGGAGATGACGCGCGGCTTCCAGCGCTTAGCCTGCTCGAAACGCGGCTTCGAGGTTCGCTCCGGCAGCCAAGGCCACGATCTGAAAGCGGTCGGGATATGACTCAGCCACACTTTGCGTGCTGCGCCCAATCGAGCCCGTCGATCCCAGAATGGCGATACGTTTCATTTCGCTAAGCGATCCTTGATGTCATTACTTCGCAAAGGCCGGAGCGTAACGGTCTATCCAATCCCTCTGCTCCGGGGTTTCCGGAACAGGCATTCCACGTGCTGCTGATACCGCTTCTATTGCAGCTCCAGGACTCATGCCACCCTTTACCAACAAGCACGCGGCGACTAGCCCGGTGCGGCCGATTCCTTGGCGGCAGTGAATCAAGACGTTCCTCCCGTTCGACAAGTTTCCAGTCACTTTCTCCAGAGCTTCGGCAAGCTTCGCCTCAGACCGAGGAAGTTGAAGATCGGGAATTGGGAAGGAAGAAAACTCCAGACCTTGCCGCTGCATCTCGCGCCACTCATCTTGTAGCCCAAGTTCCAGCTGCTCTCCTGGTGTCAGCAGAGAAAGGATCGAACGAATCCCCGCCCTCTTCCAATACGCGATGTCATCCGCGAGCCAGTCTCCTCCGCGCGGACGCGCCGCGAGGGCGACCTTTCCTTTCCATGGCCCGGTGAGCCAATAGACATTCGTCACTTTTACTCCTTTAGGACGATATCCCTGGGGAGAATGTCAACTTCCGCGCCACGGCTGGCGCAAAATGTAAATTCGATGGTGCCCATCCAGTATAGTTCCATCCGGCCGGGTTTTCAGGCAGTCCGCTAAAGGTGGTAACAACGAGGCCAGCAGGTATTCGGTCGACAACTTGTCCATTTTTGCCAACTTCGCTGCATTTAGGGATCTGTCGACATGCAACGATTTCAAGGGAGGATGTGGCGGGTAAGCCATCAGTTCACAGCCATTACTGCATCACGCGCCAGGCCGCGTAGTACCACAGCACTGGGGCTGCAAAAAGCAGGGCATCGATTCGGTCGAGCATGCCACCGTGTCCCGGCAGAATCGCGCCCGAGTCTTTTACCCCCGCTCCACGCTTGATCAACGATTCCACCAGGTCACCCAATTGCGCGGCGACATTCAGAATGATCGTCAGCAAGACAATCGGCGCCATTGCCGGACGTTCCAAACCAAACAGTCCATCCCGCCGTTCAATCAGGCCCACACGCAGCAGGGCAGAACTGATGGGCAGAGAGTAGTAGAAGAGCAGCCATCCTACGGCGACGCTCGCCACGACCGAGGCCACTGCGCCTTCCCACGTCTTCTTCGGACTGATGCGCGGTGCCAGCAGGTGCCGGCCGAGCGATTTCCCGACGAAATACGCGAAGATGTCCCCAGCCCAAACCACCAGGAGGAGGTACAGCAGATAAAACGCCCCCGCCCACTGCTGCCGAAGTTGTACCAGCATCCCCATGGGCAGGGCGACGTAGGTGAACGCGAATACGGAAGCCGCTGCCGCCGGATATCCGCTGCGCAAATCCTGGTTCCGCATGGCGCGCGTCAAAAAAATGAAAGGCGCAATCGCCGCGGCGAACCCCAGGCAGTGCACAAAGACTGCCGTCGAGAGCAGCGGCTTTTCATTGCCGAAATTGAAAGCCAGGAGAAGAAAAAATAATCCAGCAAAAACATAAGTCAGAACGCGCAACGGCTGCACGCCGTAAGATTCCGTGAGCTTCAGGAATTCATGAATGGTCACCAGCGCCACAACCCCGGCCACAATCGCGAGTATCCACACTGGCGCGCGCAAAATCAGCACCAGCACGATGGGAATCAATACGACTGCAGTGGCGATCTTCTTGAGCAAGGGAAGGGGCCTTGAGCAACGGGCAATTATACCCACACCGGCCCGCTCCGATTAAGCGATTCAAGATTTTCGCTCCCGTGAAAGCGGAGCCACGAGGTCATTTCGTGACGCTATAGAGTACGCCCGCGTTGTACGGCCCGCCCAAGCTCGTCTCTCCGTAAACCTGTCCTTTGTGCTCAACAAGCACGCCGTACGAGGGGGTGCTCCCATCCGCACAGTTTGGGAGCGAACAGAATGAATAGAGCACGGTCTCGGTCCTCCCTTGCAGCTTGAATACATTGCCAGGCCCACTGTCTGTCGTGCCATACGCGGAACCGGTCTTCTCATCCACCAAAACTCCTGCCTGTGGATTACCCCCGTCGTTCCCGTCGAAAAGAAAGGAAAATGCTTTGTAGCCGGAACCCGCGTCGGGCACTAACTCGAACACACCACCGCATGTTCCAAAAAAGCAGTCCGTGCCCTCACCACCCTGTTCAAAGGTGCCGTACAATTTCCCCGATTGGCCGACTGAAACAGACGATACTGGATTCGCCCCCGTCTTCCCGTTGAGGTGAGCAAGAATGGTCTCCGCCCAGGTACCATTCGCATTCGTCAGCTCGTAGAGGACGCCCGCGTTAGCCGGACCACCGTAGTAGGTGGAGCCATAGAGGTTTCCTGACGTATCGAAAGAAACTCCGTAAACGGGATGAGATCCGTCGCCTTTTCCGCCGACAAAGCTGTGCAGTATGGAGAAAGTATAGGTTCCATCTCCCACTGGGCTCAGCTCAAAAACGATCCCGGCATTCTTCGTGCCGCCTGAGAATGTCGTGCCGTATAGGTTCCCCGCAGAGTCCATATTCAGCCTGCCCTCACCGGGAGACTGTCCATTTTTCGCGTCATGCTCGGCAAAGTTCCACAAAACCGTTTCCGTCCATGCGTTTCCACTCTCGGTGGGTGGGCTCAACCGGAAAACCGTACCGACTCCACCGGTGCCGCCCACTGTGGTGGTTCCATACAGATTACCAGTGGAGTCTTTGATCAATCCGGCCTGCGGGTTCGCGCCGTCTGAGCACGCATCTCCTGTGGTGCAAAAGTTGTACAAGATATTCTCGATCCAACCGGTCGCGGATGGGCTCAGCTCAAACACAGTGCCGCACCCCCCATTTGGTTGACAGAAGCTCCCGCCAGCAGAAGTGATGCCGAAAATGTTGCCCGACGCATCGAAAAGCGGGCCGCCCGACGGCACGGTGCCGTCATTTGCATTTGCGCCGAAACTGTAGAGCACCGTTTCGGTTGATTGCGCCGCCGCAACGGCGCAAAACACCAAGGCCAAAGACGCCCCTAGAATCGCATTTTTCATGGCTCACTCCTAGTCGCCACAATTCTATCCCGGAGAATTGTTTTTCCTCTTTGTACCCGAGCCTGCCCTGAGCGAAGTCGAAGGGGTGTCCTCTGTGTTATGCCTTTACGGTCTCAGTGGCTACGTGAGAGTCGTGATGGTTGAGCCCGCCGTAGCGCCGTTCGCGCTTCTGATATTCGGCGATGCCTTCGAGCAGGTGAACGCCGCGGAAGTCCGGCCACAGAGTTGGAGTCACGTAAATCTCCGCATAGGCGAGTTGCCAAAGCAGGAAGTTGCTCAGCCGCATCTCGCCCGAAGTTCTTACGACCAGATCCGGGTCGGGCAAATGCCGCGTGTACAAATGGCGCGAGACCGTGTCTTCGTCGATGCGCAGATGATCGATCCCGCCATTCTTGGCTGCCGACCTGACGATGGATCGAAAGGCATCGACCAACTCGCTTCGTCCGCTATAGTTCAGTGCCAGCGTGAGTACCATCCCAGTGTTGTTAGCTGTGGCTTCGCGGGCCCACGACATCCGCTCCTGCACATCAGCCGGCAATTCCTGTTGCCGCCCAATGTATTCCAATCGGACATTATTCTCATTGAGGGTGGGGACTTCGGCCTTCAGATACCGGCTGAGCAGCCGCATCAGGAAATTGACTTCACTCGCCGGACGTTTCCAGTTTTCCTCGGAGAATGCATAGAGCGTGAGTGCAGGAATGTGAATCCGTGCCGCGGTCTCAACCGTGGAGCGCACCGCGGAGACTCCGGCGCGATGTCCGGCCACGCGCGGCATATGGCGCCGCTTGGCCCAGCGCCCATTGCCGTCCATGATGATGGCGATGTGCTTCGGGAGTCGTTTTGGATCGAGGTGCCGGTAAACTTCAGCTTCCTTGTGGTCGAGCCCGGCGGGTACTTTGTCGTGCAAAGTGGTCATCCCGATATGAGGCTAACATAGCGGGCAGGGGATGGCAATGATTTCGGGACGTTGAGCAATACGCTGCTGATCGCGAACAACATCAACAAGAACTCGACCATCAATGCGTTCAACCTGCTGACGGGACAGTTGGTGGGTGCGGTAAAGGATGTGAACGGAATCGATATCAAGATTGATCAGCTCTGGGGCATTGATTTTGGAGGTGGAAGTGCATCGGATGGCGCGACGAATGAGCTGTTTTTCACGGCTGGTCCAAGCAACAATCTGGCAGGAACGTTCGGGAAGATCACACTTGTGAAGTGAGTCAGGGATTGAGAGGTGATTTTGGGGCCGCCTGAGGGCGGCCTTTTTTGCTGGGTATGCAGAGTTGTTCTTGTGCCGAGCGCGCCATTCCAACCGACAGGAAATGTGCAAAATGGTGACACGGCGGTGACAAGTGCCGTCCCGCGCTTGGATAGGATGCGTGGGCTGGCGGGACGTGGACATGAGAGCGATCCTGCCCGAGGACGCCTGTTGGTCGTGATCAGTCGGTCAGTTCGGATCCCAGGAATCGATATAAACAAGGAGAAATTCACAATGCAAAGTTCTGTTCGTAGGCTTATCGCCCTTGCCGCTTGCTGCGGCCTCGCGCTGATTCTGTCGAGCGCGGCCATTGCACAATCCTATTCAGCCACCGCTTTGGTATCGAATGTCTCGGGAAAAGCAGCGCACACCGATCCGTTATTGCAGAATCCCTGGGGACTGGCCTACGCGCCGACCGGGCCGTTCTGGGTCAGCGATGAAGCTGACGGCTGGTCGACGCTGTATGACGGTAGCGGAAATCCGCAGTCGTTGCAGGTGATCGTGCCCATGGCCAACGGCAGCGGCTTCGGGTCACCGACGGGAATCGTATATAACGTGTCGTCGGAATTCAAAATTGACACTTGGACGTCCGTGTTCCTCTTCGCCACGCTGGATGGGTCTATCCAGGGTTGGTCGTCATTTAACCCTAGTTCCTCGCTGGTCGGAACGACGCAGGCAGGGGCATCCTACACTGGACTGGCGATTACCAGCCATGCTTCCGGGAACCTGTTGTTCGCAGCCGATGCCGCGAACAATAAGGTGGATGTGTACGACGGCAATTTCAACCTGGTGAATTCGTTTACCGATCCCATCGTTCCGAAGGGGTATGCGCCGTTCGGGATTCAGGACATCAACGGCCAAGTCTACGTGACGTTTGCCAGCCAGAGCGGCGGAGCGAATGGTCTCATCGATATCTTCACCGAAGGCGGCAAGCTGGTGAAGCACCTGGCGCATGGAAGTCCGCTGAACCAGGCATGGGGAATGGCGGTGGCTCCCAGCAACTTCGGGCCGCTGAGCGGAACGCTGCTCGTGTCGAACAATACGTCGGCGGGAACGATTAATGGATTCAATCTGAAAACAGGGAAATTGGTGGGGACGATTAAGACCTCGGCAGGGAAGGCGATCACGATTCCGGGGCTCTGGGGACTTGAGTTTGGCGGCGGCACGTCGTCGAATGGGAATAAGAATCAGCTGTTCTTTACGGCAGGACCGAACGATACCGCGGGATACTTTGGTGTGATTAACTTTAAGTAAAAAGCGACGGTTCAGAGGAGAGGCCGCCTCAAAAGGCGGCCTTCTGTTTTGGCGTTGAGCGAGAAGAGCGGCGTGAGAAAGGCGCGTGCAAGATTTGCGCGGGAGGAAACATGCGAAGAAATGCGCTGCTAAGCGGGCTTTACCTTTCCATTTCTGGAATCGATGCTGTTTTGAATCGATAAGTGAAGCGAAAGCATCCAGCCGTTAGGAGAGCAAGCAGCCATGGCACGTGTTTTCATCACTGGATCCTCGGACGGCTTGGGCAAGATGGCGGCACAACTATTGATTGAGCAAGGGCATAATGTGGTGCTGCACGCGCGGAACGAGAAGCGTGGACAAGAAGCGATGGCAGCGGCTCCTGGTGCGGAGGCGGTGGTCATTGGCGATCTGTCGAGCATACGGCAGACGCGGGGAGTTGCAGATCAGGTGAACGCAATGGGTCAGTTCGATGCGGTGATTCACAACGCGGGCGTGGGATATCGCGAGGCGCGACGGATCGAGAGCGAAGATGGACTGCCGCATGTCTTCGCGGTGAATACGTTGGCGCCATACATTCTGACGGCATTGATTCATAAGCCGAGCCGGTTGGTGTATCTGAGTTCGGGACTGCATCATCAGGGAGATGCCAGCCTGAAAGATCTGGCATGGAAAGAGCGCTCGTGGCAAGGGCAACAGGCGTATTCCGATACCAAGCTGCACGATGTTCTGCTGGCGTTTGCGATTGCGCGACGCTGGCCGGGTGTATTGTCCAACGCCCTCGAACCCGGTTGGGTCGCGACGAAGATGGGAGGCACCAGTGCGACGGACGACCTGGATCAGGGACATCGGACGCAGGTCTGGCTGGCGGTGAGCGATGATGCGGCCGCGAAGGTTACGGGAGAATACTTCTTTCATATGCGGCTCCGCGCGGCGAAAGCCGTGACTCGTGATATCGCCATCCAGGAAAGACTGATCGAGGCCTGCAGGAAGTTGTCGGGTGTGGACCTTCCGAACTGATTCTTACACTTTTCCTCAGTACGATGCCGTAGGTATTCGTCGCTTCGCCAGTACACAAATCATTCACAGTACGCTCCGCATCCGCTCCGGCATAAATCACTTACGGAAGCAAAGCAGTCGTATAGAATTCCTCTTCTCGTTCTTATTTTCTCCTGTAAAGGACTCGGAATGATCACTAGAAGAAGTTTCGTGGGTGTGTTGTCGGCTGTTCCTTTCGCAAGACTATTCGGATTGTCGACCAAGAGTGCGGGGCGTGCCTCCTTGTCGGCCTCGCCGGGTGCGGGGTCCGAAGATTTCACGAAATACGTAAAGATCCGCATCGGTACCGGCGGCCACGGGCACACGTATCCGGGAGCGACGGTTCCGTTCGGCATGGTGCAACTCAGTCCTGATACCTACAACGATGGGTGGGACTGGTGCTCGGGATATCACTACTCCGATAGCTCGATCATGGGGTTTAGCCACACGCACCTTAGCGGAACAGGAGCTTCCGACATGCTCGATTTTCTGCTGATGCCGGGGACGGGGCTCACGAAGCTGGTTCCGGGAGCGAGGCAGAATCCGGGCGAGGGCTACCGGTCGCGATTCAGCCATGAAGAAGAGATCGCGGAGCCTGGATACTACTCGGTAGTGCTGCGCGATTATGACATCCGTGCAGAGCTGAGCGCGACGGAGCGCGCGGGAATTCATCGCTACACATTCCCCAAGAGCGACAGCAGCCATTTTATTCTCGATCTGGTGCATGCCTACGGGAATACGCCCGTGGTCTGGGCATATTTGAAGGTAGTGGGGAACGACACGATTGTGGGCGGCCGAAGTATGAAGGGGTGGGCGCCCGACCGCGAAATTTATTTCGCGATGCAATTTTCCAAGCCTTTCAAAAAGGTCGAGATTGTTTCGGATGACAAGCGCATGGATTTCTCGACACGGGAGGTGAAGGGCAATGCGCTGAAGTGTCTGCTGCACTTTGACACGGGAGACAAGGAAGCCATCCTGGTAAAGACTGGTATTTCTGGTGTCAGCGATGAGGGCGCTCGCAAGAATGTGGCGGCAGAGATTCCGGGTTGGGACTTTGACAAGGTGCGTCGCTCCGCCCACGGGGCATGGAACCAACAGTTATCGAGAATCAAGATTGAGACAACAAACCAGCGGCACAAGAGAATTTTCTACACCGGTCTGTACCACATGCTGGTTGCGCCAACTTTGTTTGACGATGTCGATGGGCAATACCGCGGAATGGACAATAAGATTCATCAGCTTGAAAAGGGAGCCCACAACTACAGTACGTTCTCACTTTGGGACACCTTCCGTGCTGCACACCCGATGTACACCCTATTCCAAACGGATCGTGTACCGGATTTCGTCAATTGCCTGATCCGAATGGCGCAAGAGAGTCCGGAGGGAGTTCCGGTATGGCCTTTGCAGGGCAAAGAAACGGGGACGATGACGGGGTACCACTCGAGTTCGGTGTATGCCGAGGCACTGGTCAAAGGATTCAAAGGGATCAATTTCAACCAGCTGTATTCGCCGCTCAGGCGCCGCGCCATGGACGACGATTATCGCGGGCTTGGCTACTATCGCAAGCTTGGCTATATTCCGTGCGACAAGGAAGAAGAGTCGGTCAGCAAGACCATGGAATATGTGTACGACGATTGGGCCGTGGCGCACGTGGCGAAAGCGCTAGGTCACGAGGATGACTACAAGTTACTGATCGAGCGTTCGAGGAACTACAAGAACCTGTTCGACACGGGAACGACGTTCGTCCGCCCGAAATTGGAGAATGGGCAGTGGGCCGAGCCATTCGATCCGACGGAGATGGGCCATTCCAAGCAATGGCGGGATTACACCGAGTCTGATCCATGGGAGACCACGTTTTCGATTCAGCACGATCCGGCGGGGTACATCAAATTGTTCGGCAGCAGGGAAGCGTTCATTGAGAAACTGGACACGCTGTTCACAACCAGTTCCAAGTTGCCAGCGGATGCGCCTCCTGACATTGCGGGGATGGTGGGGCAATACGCGCACGGGAACGAGGTGCCATCACATGGCCTATCTCTATCTTTACGCCGGCGTGCCGGAGAAGACGCAGGCGCGGGTGCGAAGCTTGCTGGAGATGGAGTACGACGATCAGCCGGACGGCTTGGCGGGCAACGAAGATTGCGGACAGATGTCGGCTTGGTACGTGATCAGTGCACTCGGGTTCTATGCGGTCGATCCGGTGAGCGGAAACTATGTTTTTGGCACGCCACTGGTGGATCGAGCAGAAGTCGATTTGGGGAATGGCAAGAAACTGAAGATTCAAGTGAAGCGGATGTCCGATGGCGATCCTTATATTCAGGCGGTGAGCTTTAACGGAAGGCCCTATGACAAGCTCTGGTTCCGGCATGCGGATATCGTGAATGGAGCCTCGATTGAATTCACCATGGGACCGACGCCGAGTGCTCAGTTTGGCAGGAATGAAGCGGCCATTCCTCCGTCGATGGGTGAGAGTGTCAGATGAGATGAGGATGCGCGAAGACGTATGGGATTGCGCGTTCATGCAACGGAGATGGCATAAGTTTGTTAACATACAAGGACGGACTCCACGAGGCTAAGCGGCGTTTATCCGCGCTCAACGAGGCTGTGCCAGCATTCACTTCTTTCCCGCGCGGAATCTTCGCGATGTGGGCGCGTAGCTCAGTTGGGAGCAATGCCCTTTTAA
>CAWGKF010000003.1:0-111824 GCA_963823085.1 Terriglobia bacterium
CATGACCATCGCTCTTGCCGGTGCGATCCTCGGATTCCTCCGCTTCAACTTCAATCCTGCAACGATCTTCCTCGGGGATTCCGGCAGCCTGTTCATTGGATTCCTTCTCAGCGCACTGGCTCTTTTCGGAGCGCAGAAGGCTCCGACCATCGTCGCCGTCGCGATTCCGATCGTCTCGTTCGGCCTGCCGATTCTCGAAACCGTGCTCTCCGTTGCCCGCCGCCTCATCAGCGGACGGCCAGTCTTTACCGCCGATCGCGAACACATCCACCACAAACTCCTGCAGCACGGGCTGACGCATCGCCAGGTCGTCATTCTTCTGTACGGCGTCTCTGCGATCTTCGCCATGTTGAGCCTGTTCCTGCTGTGGCCGACCGGAAGCTCTCTCGGCCTGGTGCTCGCTGTCATGGGCATCGGCATTTGGATCGGCGTGCAGCACCTCGGCTATCTGGAATTCGGAGAACTCGCCCGCGTCGCCCACCGCACCCTCAATCAGCCACAGATCTTTGTGAATAATCTCGCCATTCGCCGCGCGACCGAAGAACTCAAAGTAGCCCACGATTACGATCAGGTCCGGCGTATTCTGCTGGCGGCTTTCGGCAGCAATGATTTCGATGGGTTCGAGCTCCATCTGAAATTGCTGCCGGGCGAAGTCGTCGCCTACAGTCCCGCCGACTCCACTACCCGTAGCGGGTCAAGCTCATTCCGCTGGAGCAAGCCCGGAACCGCCAAGACTCTCGACGGGTCGGCGGCATGGACCATGGCACTCGATCTGTTCAGCTCTTCGAACCGTCGTCGCGGAACGCTCATCATCCTGCGCAACTATTCGACGCGTGATTTGCAACTCGACGTTAATCTGTTGACGGCCGCTTTCCCCACCGCTCTCGCTGACGCTCTCGATCGCGCGCTTGTTCACTCAGCCGCCGTCATCTCGCTCCCCGACCAGGAATCTACGCTGCTCACGGCCCAAGCCGGCTAATCGCCGGCCACTCATCCCTGGACCCTGACAACTTCTAGCGATTCGATACAATCACTACTCCGAACCCATGCACATTCTTCACGTCGTAGGAGCGCGTCCCAATTTCATGAAGGCCGCCCCGGTGCTCCGCGCCCTGAGCGCCCGGCCTGATGTCTGCCAGACTCTGATCCATACCGGACAGCACTACGATGCCTCCATGTCCGAAGTATTTTTCCGCCAACTGGAAATGCCGCAGCCCGACTGCAATCTCGGAGTCGGATCCGGCACTCACGGGCAGCAGACCGCTGCCGTGATACAGGCATTCGAGCCCGTTGTGCTCGAACGCAAGCCGGATCTCATCCTCGTCTACGGCGACGTCAACTCAACTCTCGCCGCCGCTCTGGTCTGTTCGAAACTCGGCGTCCGCATCGGTCACGTCGAGGCCGGACTCCGCTCCCACGACCGTTCCATGCCCGAGGAGATCAATCGCCTCGTCACCGATCAGCTTTCTGACTTGCTCTTCACTCCTTCTTCGGACGGCGGCGAGAATCTGCTCAGCGAAGGCATCCATCGTTCGAAGATTCACCTTGTGGGCAACGTCATGATCGACACTCTCGTGCGTCTTCTTCCTCAAGCCAACGCTAACCTTCCCGAGAGTGTCTCCACACCCTATGCCCTGGTAACTCTCCATCGTCCTTCGAACGTCGACGATCTCCCCTGGCTGCGCGATCTGCTCGATACCCTTTCCCATCTCGGCAGCCAACTTTCCGTGATCTTTCCCGTCCATCCCCGCACGCGCCAGCGCCTCAACGATCTTGGCCGCGATCATGCGAACGCGCGACTTCGTCTACTCGAGCCGCTACCTTATCTGGAGTTCATCGGACTGCAGCGCCGCGCGGCAATGGTGATCACCGACTCCGGAGGCATACAAGAAGAGACCACCTTCCTCGGAGTACCATGTCTCACGGTCCGCGAAAATACCGAGCGCCCGATCACGATTTCTCTAGGAACGAATCAATTGGTGGGAAGAGACGTCAAGAGGTTGTGCGCTGCCGCGGAGGAAATCCTCCGAAGGAATGCATTGCCTGAGCGTCAGCCAAAACCCGTGCCCCTTTGGGACGGGCACGCAGCCGAACGCATCGCAGGCATCATCGTGCGAGGCTCGACCGACTGAGCTTAAAGGAGGCTTACTGTGGTTGTTTAGAGCTTCGCGCTGGCGTACGAGTTGATCTCGCAGTTGAGGCAGACTTCTTCAAAAACCGGTGCTGTCCATTCCATGATTCCCCCAGCGGTCCTGCTTAGGACCGAAAGTGTAAGTAGGTTATCCCAGCTCCAACGGGAAGGCAACAACAAGTCAGCACATCTCCATCGCTGTGGAGCGGATCATTCGATGACGGCTGCAGCACCTTGGGTTGCAAGCTTTTGCACATTCCGTAGAAATCCAGACTACGGTGGTTTGGCCGCGGGTATTAAGCCCTCTTTTCCACACCGGGAACCACTCGCGTTACTTTTGCCCTCTTCGCTCTCCCGATACTTTCATCTGCACCGTGATAGAAGCGAGGATTCAGCAATCATGTTTGGTAATACTGTGTATGGCACGACTTTTAAGGACGTCCCTTTTGTCCCTTTGCGGTCCGCCACATTCTGCGTTCAGTGTGAACTGATCAGCGCCAGTGCCCAATCGTTTTGCCTCGCCTGCGGCAGCCATGCCCTTATCGGGCTTTCCCGCGTCCTTGGAGGATCGCTTCTCCGTCAGCAGACCGCGCACCTCATCACTGATTCCGAACTTGACAGCCTGGTTCGCGACTTGCTCCGCACCGTCCCCGTGCCAGACGCCTTCTATGCCGACGAGCACTCCCGCGTCCCCTTGCTCGCACAGCGTAGCCAGCTTCGTGTCGCGAATGCCGCTCATCCGGCTTCCGGATTCAAGGCGGTCTCGGTTTCCGAAGACGTCGAAATCCATGCCGCAGAACTGGATCTCGAGCCCGCGATTAGCGCCATCACCGAGCGCGCCCAGCATCTCACCGGCGCTACCGGAGCCGCCATCGCTCTCCGCGCCGGCGATGAAATCGTCTGCCGTGCTCGTGCCGGACGCACCGCCCCTGACCTTGGCGTCCGCTTGCAAACCGACGCCGGCATCTCCGCCGAAGCCGTCCGCTCTGGCGAAATCATGCTTTGTCACGATGCCGAGCGCAATCCGCGCGTCGATCTTGCCAGCTGCCGCCGCCTCGGTGTTCGTTCCATTCTCGTATCTCCCCTGCGCCATTTCCGCCGCACCTTGGGCGTCTTCGAGGTTCTGTCGTCATCCCCAGGAGCTTTCGACGATCGCGACGTTGCTACTATGCAACTGCTCTCCAGCATGATGGTCGCCGCCATCTCCCGCATCTCTACCCTGCATCGCGCCGAGACCCTGCGCCGCGCCGGCTAAACGCCTGTGTAGGGGACGGACGCATTCGTCCGTCACGCTCGGCGAAGCCGAGCGTGACACAGCCGAGGTCGAAGTTCCGGTTGCAACCGACCCGCCTCAACAACCACTGATCACTGACCTCTGGGCTCTGGCCACTGGCCACTGAAATCCTGACCCCTAGTCCCTAGCCTCCGTCTTCGTCCTTTTGATTTTCTTCCCTGCTTACTTTTCCACAATCCCGCGTTAATATAGTCCAGCAAAGATTTCGGGCTCTCTCCATGGCGGCTAATCCAGCGGTTTCGCGACCGAATGTTTCCAACCGTCGCCGGCGTGTGCGACACAAAATTCAAACTCCTGCGTACGCCAGTTTCGCTGCCGAATCCAAGGGCTCTATGCTCGATCTCCATGAGATCGTGGACATCAGTGAAGACGGAGTTGCCATCCAGTGCCATTCACCTCTGGATCGTGATAAGCCCGTCAACTTGTGCCTCGATCTCGCCGATTTTCCCACGCAGATTTACACCACTGGACACGTCGTCTGGACGAACAACTTCGGACGCGCCGGTCTTCGCTTCGAGGAACTTCCTTCTGAATCGCTGGCCCGGTTGCGAGAGTGGCTCTTCATTAATGTGATGGCCGGCGTCGCGAACGGTGAAATGGACCTCAGCGCCCCCTTGACGCAGCCCGCTCCCCAACCGAACTTCACCGATACGCTGGCCGCCGTGAGCGCGGTTCAGAGCCAGGTCGAAGCGCTGGGCTCCGATTTCGCTGCGGCCCTGCAGCTTGTTGCCGAGCGCTCGCAATCGCTGCTGCACGCCTCCGGTGTCGCCGTTGCTCTCTCCGACGCAGATCCCAATTTCATGGTTTGCCGAGCTCGCGCCGGCGATGACGCGCCTCCGGTGGGCGCGCGCCTGCAGATCGGTTCCGGATTTTCTGGCGAATGCGTTAAAACCGGAACGTTGCTGCGCTGTGATGACACCGAAAACGATGCCCGTGTCGATCGCGAACGCTCCCGCAATCTCGGGATTCGCTCAATTCTTGCTGCCCCGGTTCGCGTCGGCGATAAATCTATCGGCCTCGTCGAAGCTTTTTCCCCGCAGCCTAACGCGTTCTCTGATGACCACGCACGTGTGTTGCAGAGGCTTGCCGACACCGTGCTTGCGGCGCTCAACCGCTCGGCCCGTGCCGAAAATCTTCCGCCGCTCACTCCGGCTGCGCCCGCGCCTTTTGCCTCGCCGCAAGGCAGTGTTTTGTTTGCCGCCGAGCCAGAACCCGATGCCGAAAAGTCCAATGTGAACGAAAAGCTCATGGCCAGCCTGAGCCTGCCTCGTTCTCATCTATTCCTGCTGACCTGCGCCTTCGCCGCAGTGTCACTTGCTCTCGGATTCGTTTCCGCTCCCTGGATACAGAGCGAGGTTGCGCCTTGGGTGCAGCACAAGCTCCACAATCATGCGCAGCCCCAATTGCAAACTGTTCTCGCTTCCTCCCGGCCACCCAGGTCGGACGTCGCGGCGGTCGAAACCGCTACTCTCGACCAACTCCGCCAAATGGCCGAAAACGGCGATCCCATTGCCCAGAATGCCTTGGGACTTCGTTACGCCACCGGCGACGGAATTGCGCTGAACGAAGAAGAAGCCGTCGCCTGGTTCACCAAATCAGCCGAGCAGGGCAACGTCGCCGCCCAATCCAAGTTGGGCTCCCTTTATTACAGCGGACGTGGCGTGGCCCAGGATTCGAATCGCGCCTACTTCTGGATGGTCGTCGCTCGCATGGGCGGTGACGACGCCAGCAAGGCTCTGGCCCCATTCGTCCGGGCACGGCTCACGCGCGCGCAAGTTGCGTCCATCGAGCAGGACGCCAGTCGCTGGCTGCAACAACATTCCGGCAACCCAAAACCCGCCCCCGGTCAGATGAAATCCAGTTTGTAGCGCGACAGTCCCAGATCCTACTGACCACTAGTCCCCGATCCATAGCCCCTGACCCACAGTCGAAGTGCTGGGCTTGCTGTCTACGATGGCTGCCAAGGAACCGTGACATGTCCGAGTGGCGGGCGCTATGAGTGTGTGTAATGATTCGACTTTCGTTATCTGATGGTGCTGTTGGGTTGGGACGTTGGCGGGTATCTATCGCGTTTTTTGGCGCGCTGGTTTCCTGCCGATGATAGACTTTGCGACGCGTGAAGTCGGGCTGACAAAGAGAGGTCAGGATTATGAAACGCTTAGCGCTTTGGTCGACGTACTCTGTACTTGTTGTGGGCCTTATGATTGTTCCGCAAGCAAATGCCCAGGGGCTTCTCTACGTTCTTAGGGATTCGGCTTGGGCTAACACCGGCGTCCAACCGACGCCGCCTGCCGCAGTCGTGGTGACCGCTGGCGCGTGCAATCAGGGTATAGGGAGTTGCGGTGGTTTCGGCAATGGACAGAATTATCTGAATCCGCTTACATTCTATCCGTCCAAAAACATTCAAAAGGTAACCATAACCTCGGCTTGGGGCTCTGCCTTTACAACCGTCGCGAACGTATTTGCGCAGGGAGGCACGGTGCCCTTCTGGGTGCCGCAGGTTTTAAGCAATGATGGGTTGATTCCAGCGGGGTTCCCGCAAAATTCACAAGGGGACGGTGGAAACGCGAATGTTAATCCAGCCACGGTCACGTCTATTGAAATCATCCTATATCCCTTCACTTTTCAACAGACAGCTGGCGGATTTTGGGTCGCGGTTGGAAGTGACGGAAATGCGCCCCAAATGATTTTCCGAGTGTACGGTGCGACCTAGCCCACAACCCTAAACCAAAGCTAAAATGAACCCAGAGGTTCCCTTGCCCACCCTGCGCGACATTCTCGATCAGAGAGTCCGCGAAGCTGATCCTGCCCTCGTCGAGCATCTCGACAACAATCGGGTTCGCTGCTTCTCTTGCGGTCATTGCTGCCCGATTCCCGAAGGTCAGCCCGGCGTCTGCAAAGTCCGCTTCAATCGCGGCGGAAAGCTCTACGTTCCCTGGGGATACACCGCCGGCATGCAATGCGATCCCATCGAAAAAAAGCCGTTCTTCCACGCATATCCCGGAGCGCTTGCCTACAGCTTCGGTATGCTCGGCTGCGACCTTCATTGCGGATACTGTCAGAATTGGGTGACCTCGCAGGCTCTGCGCAATCCGAATGCCGTCTCTCCTCCGATTGAGGTCACTCCCGAGACGATGGTCCGCGAAGCCTTGGATCAGGGTGCCAAGGTTATGGTCAGTACTTACAACGAACCTCTCATCACCAGCGAATGGGCCGTCGCGGTTTTCAAAGAAGCCCGAGCCGCCGGACTCGTCACCGGATTCGTCTCCAACGGCAACGGCACGCCGCAGGTGCTCGACTATCTGCGTCCCTGGATCGATCTCTACAAAGTCGATCTCAAGAGTTTCGACGATCGCCACTATCACGAACTCGGCGGACGCATCGGCCCCATCCTCGACAGCATTCGCCGAATCTACGCCATGGGATTGTGGCTCGAAATTGTGACGTTGCTGATTCCAAATTTCAACGACTCCGACGACGAACTTCGCCGCCTCACAGAATTTATCGCCAGTGTGTCACCCGATATTCCGTGGCACGTCACCGCATTTCATACCGACTACAAAATGCAGGGCGAGAACGAGCGCGACACCACGGTCGAGGACTTGCTGCGCGCGGTCGAGATCGGTCGAGATGCTGGATTGCACTACATTTACGCCGGCAATCTTCCCGGCATGGTCGAAGAATGGGAAGACACGCGCTGTCCTCGATGTCAGCAGACTCTGATCCGCCGCTACGGATACCACATCGCCGATTATCGCCTCACGCCGGAAGGCCGTTGCCCCGGTTGTTCCATGCAAATTCCCGGACGCTGGGCCGCCGAATTCGACGGCCAGATTGCCTCTCGTCCTTTCCTTCCGCACAGGCGCTCTCGTTTGTTTACAATCACAGGTCGTTAGCGAATTGTGTAGGGACGGACGCATTCGTCCGTCCGGCCAGCGCGAAGCGCGGCTGAACCCAAAATGCACTCAATTTCTAAACAGCAAGAACGCAACCGGCTGCCCCACGCTTCGCGATTTTCGAAGCGTGGGAATCCTTGCTGCATGGCCACTAAGACGATTTTGCTTTTTGTCGTCCTGATATTTCTGACAGCTTGCTCTCCGCGGGACTTTCTCACGCGCCGTCTCGCTACCGACCTCATCTCGGCTTCCGCCGAATTCCAGACTCCGCAGCGCTTCACCTTGCAAACCGGCATCGTTTCCAACAAGGACTACGTCTCGCCCGAATACCTCGTCCTTCAGCATCACGGATGGATCTCCGCCACCTCCGCCGCGTGTACACCTGGGCTGACACCGCCGCCTTGCTGGGACGTTCTCTTCACCCCGTCGGGAGTGGACACGATTCGCACCGTGGTGTCGGCCGGAGAAACCTCCAAGCCGTCCATCACAATCCCCGCCGCCCGACGCGAACTCGTCGCCATCAGCGGCATCGCGAAGCAGGGACGCGCTGCCGACGTTGAATTTACCTGGAAATGGATTCCCTTGAACGAAATCGGCGCCGCCCTCTACTCGGGTGACTTGCATAACAAATCGATCGTCGGATTCCGTCAGTACGACGACGGATGGCGGGTAATTGACGGAAGCCCTCGCTCCGGACAATCTATCGACGACGCGTTGAAGAACGCTGAGCCAGCCACCCCGTGAGCATGCCCAATGGTAATGCCGCCGCTACACGCGAGCCCACTGCGGCGTCATCCCGACGGAGCCGTTCTTCCGGCGGAGGAGGGATCTCCCACAGCACGGACCCGCACTGGAAGTCCAACACTTTTAATGAATAACTGGCTCAATCGCATCGCCGCTCTCCTCACTCTGCGCCGCCTTCGCGCCCACGCGATCATCCTCGCGCTCTGCCTGTGGTGTGTTTGCGCCGTCGATTTCGCCAGGCCGGGTCCTTTCGACTTGTGGGGCAATATTAAGTTTCAGGACTTCCTCTCGTTCTACATTTCTGGAAAATTCATCGCGCAGGGTCGCACTTCATCGCTTTACGACGAATCCGTGCGGCATTCAGAGATGATGAAGATCGCTCAACCGGTTGGCTTCGGCCGGGAACGCGTATTCTTTTTGACCGCACCCGACAGCATCCGCATTCCCAACCTCTACGGGCCTCAAGTCTGCCTGCTTTTTGTTCCATTCGCGAGAATCCCATTTCCCGCAGCCGCGGCTGTGTGGGTCGTGCTCAATTCACTTATCTATTTCGTTTGCATTGATCTCTTTTTGCGAAGATGTCCGATCCTCCAACTGAACCGCGGAATCGTTGCTCTCTGTGCCCTCGCCTACCCGCCCCTCTTTCACGTCTTCGTCCGCGGACAGCTCTCCGCTCTGATCCTTCTCTGCTTCACCGCGGCATTCCTGGCGCTGCGAGCTGATCGCCGATTCCTGCCAGGCATCGCCTTGGGCTGTCTGGTTCTGAAGCCGCAGTTCCTGGTAGCCATACCGTTGATCCTCCTTCTCGCTCGTGCGTGGACGATGTTGGCGGGACTGCTCGCATCTTCAGCCGCACAGCTTGCAGTTGCGCGTTTCTATTTCGGCCCGGCTGTGATGCACGATTACTTCAACATGCTCCGCCACGCGTCAGATTGGATGAGCACGGCGGAACTCAGCCTGGCGCCCATCCAGATGCACTCGCTGCGCAGTTTCTGGATGCTCCTTCTCCCATGGCCCTCCGCCGCCACCGTCTTTTATCTACTAAGCTCAGTCGCAGTAATCGTCCTCGCGACTGCGATCTGGAAATCTTCCTACACGCTAACCTTCCGCTTCTCTGCGCTGCTTCTGGCCTCGGTACTCGTCAACCCGCATCTTTTCATTTATGACCTGCTGGTGATGGCTCCCGTCTTTTTACTCCTTGCCGACTGGTCGATCCGAAATGTGCAACATCCTTCTGTGCCAGCGCTTCGCGTTTTGCTGTATCTCGCGTTCCTGCTGCCACTTTTCGGCTCGGTAGCCCGCTGGACGCACCTCCAACTCTCCGTCATCATCTTCGTCGCGCTAATATGGACGCTCTATCGCATCGCGACGCAATCAAGCGCCGCGCCGGTGTCTGCCCTTGCTATTCCCGAGTGAACGTTTCGTATCAGGGCACGCCCTTCAGGCGTGCCGTATCACGCGCAAGCGAATACGGCTTCAGCCGCCGACTTGCCTTCGCCGAATCCGACGATGTATAACCCTCTTTCCCTCCGGGAAACCCTATGCGAATCCTAAGGACTGCCGCTGCAGTCGCCATTCTGCTCAGTTGTGCTGTCGTAGTTCTCGCGCAATCCAAACCTAAACTCACGGTCGACGACTTCTTCAATTCCGTCAGCTTCCGTTCCGTCGAACTATCTCCCGACGGCAACTCGGTCGTCATCGCCACGGACCGCGCCGACTGGGACCAGCAGATCTTTCGTACTGACCTCTGGCTCTATCGCGATGACAGCAAGACGCAGATCCAACTCACGCAATCTGGACACGACTCCGGTCCCAAATGGTCGGCGGACGGAAAATGGATCGCCTTCCTCTCCGAGCGCAAACCCGCATCCGGCAAGTCCGACGACTCCGACGCCGATTCCGATACCAAAGACGACGTCAGCCAGATTTACCTGATCTCTCCCAACGGTGGCGAGGCCTTCCCCATCACGCAGGGAGAAGAAGACGTTCACACTTTCTCCTGGTCCGCCGACTCGCAGACCATCTACTACGCCACGCGCCAGCCCTGGACCAAGACGCAGAAGGACGACTACAAGCAGCAGTGGAAGGACGTCGTGCAATATCGAACCGCCGAGCGCGGCGATACCATCTTCGCCCTCGATGTCGCCGCAGCCCTGTCCCGTAACGCCTCCGAGCCGGCGAAAGTCGAAAAGAAAGAGGGAGAGCCCGAGAAGAATCCTGACCTCACGCCCGGAACTCGTGCCGTCGCGACGATGCCGCTGCGCGTCGACGATTTGGTCACTGCTCCTGACGGAACGAAGCTAGCGATCCTGACCAACGCCATCAACCAGCGCCAGGAGAAATACGAGGACGTCGAAATCTATGTCGTCGATCCCAAAGGAGGCCAGCCTCGCCGCCTCACTCACAACGAAGGAGTGGAAGGCCATCCGCGCTGGGCTGACGACAACCATCATCTCTTTTTCAGCTCCGAAGGAGATGTCTTCGGCGCCTACCGCGATCTGCAGCCGCATCTTTACTGGGTTGACACCGATGACGGAAAGGTCGAGCAGTGGTCGAAAGATTTCATCGGTCCCGTTGAGCACTACGCCGTTGAAGATGCAGGCTACTTCGTCCGCCATGGGAGCCGACTCCCCGTCCTCGCCTCTGCACGAATTGGCACCGAAGTCCAGCTCTACATCGTCTCCAACCCAAGCGACCCGCTCCTCAAACTTTCCAACTGGCCAGGTACTTACTCAACGCTATCCACCGCGACACACTCGCCGAAAGTCGCGTTCGTCTATTCAAACCTCGGCAAGCCGGAAGAAATCTACCTTGCCGACTCCACCGGCAAACTCAACGACGCCCGCCCCATCACCTCTTTCAACAGCAAGCTTGCTGCGGCCGATCTGCCGCAAGGCAAGCCCTACCAGTGGAAGTCCGACGACGGCACCACCGTCGAAGGCATGCTGATTTATCCTCCGGGCAAATTCGAAGCGAAGCACCTGCCCATGTTTACGCTCATCCACGGAGGACCCGCCGACGCCGACGGCAACAACTTCAGCGCTGACTGGTACGACTGGGCCGGTCTTGCGGCCACCAACGGATGGCTTGTCTTCCGTCCCAACTACCGCGGCTCTACCGGATACGGCGACAAGTTCCTCATGGAGATCGTTCCGCAAATCGTCTCGCGCCCCGGCAAAGACATCCTCGCGGGCGTCGACGCGCTCGTGAAAGATGGCATCGCCGATCCCGACCGCCTCACCATCGGCGGATACAGCTACGGCGGATACATGACGAACTGGCTCATCACCCAGACCACGCGCTTCAAGGCCGCTGTCACTGGAGCCGGAGCCGTGGAGCACATCGGCAACTGGGGCAATGACGACACCACCTACGACGACGCCTACTTTCTCGGCGGACGTCCCTGGGAAGCCGCGCAGCGCTATCACGATGAAGCCGCTATTTTTCAGATCGACAAAGTGAAAACGCCCACGCACATGGTCGCCGGAGGCAGTGACATCCGCGTCGCCGTGCTCGAAGACTATCTGCTCGAACATGCACTGTACTCGCTGGGAATTCCAAACAAGCTCCTCGTGTTCCCCGGCGAAGGCCACGGCCTCGGCAAGAATCCCTGGCACGGGAAGATCAAAGTCCGCGAAGAACTCGAGTGGTTGGAAAAATACGGCGGTGTCCCAGCCGCGAAGTAGTGTGGGGCGGGCAGTGCCGCCCTCTGCTTCTTTGATCCAGCGAACGGGGGAGGACAATCGAGAGGAGCTGTGTTCGTTTTTTTGGTCGCTCCAGCTAAAATATTAATTTCAAAGGGTTTGCGCTGGTGAGATCGGTTTTTATCCTCGCAAAATCTTGATTCCAGAGGCTTTACACGCAAAATATTCCAAAATAAGGACTTACACACCGCTCGCGACATGCGGTGATTTTCGGTCGCTCGATGCAAAGCATTCATTTCAAATGAGTTACGCTTGCGGAAGGTGGTTTGACCGCTGCAAAATATTGAGGGGCAAGGACTTGCTCGCAAAATATTGGTACTAAAGGAGTTAGTCGATAGCCTAAAACTCTCTACTGCGCGCTCTTCGCCCAACGAAAAACCCATATATTTCGCTTGCCCACCAATCTGCTGAAGATATCCATCGCGCATGTCACCAGGTGTGAGCTTCTTGTTTTGAGGGTCAAGGTCACATGTCACACGACGGAGGGAAATTTGTGTGGAGGGCTGTGGAAAAAGACAGACCCACGGCAATGGTAATCCCATCCTGACTCCGCAAACTACGCGGAGCCAAGGATGGGGCAACCGCTATTCTCAAGTCAGAAAGAGCGGGCCAGCCCCCTGCGCCAGCCCCGATTCAACGCCTCGTTTCTTACTTGAGTCCGTAACCTTTTTCCTATGCTTTGAACGCGCGACAAAGCTCTAGAATCATGTGTTGAACTCGGCATTTGGACGGAGCCAGGGGAGGGTGCAAATGAAACTCAGACGACTCGAAGTTATACGGCTTCTTGGCGTGTTGATGCTTGTGGGGCTAATGGCGATTGAAGCTCCGGGCCAAGTTAAGCTGACCGTACTACACACCCTCAGTGGCACAGATGGGCAGGCGCCCATTGGCGGCATCGCCTTCGACTCGAAGGGCAACCTGTACGGCACCACTCGTTTTGGCGGATCATCGAGCCCCAGTTGCCCGTTCTTAGATAGCTGCGGCACTGTTTTCCAACTCTCTCCGGATGGTCGCGGAGGCTGGAACTTTCAGACGCTTTACGAGTTCAGCGGCGGAGCCGATGGCGCCCAGCCAAGTGGTGACCTAATCGTCGACAGCAGTGGGAATATTTATGGGACCACACTCTTCGGTGGAATCATGAATTCGACTTGTTCCGAGGGATGTGGCACGGTCTTCAAATTATCGCCCTCGCCCTCTTCGATTGGCTGGAACCTGACCACCTTGCACAGTTTCAGTGGGCCCGACGGAGAAAATCCTTACTCAGGTCTGATTCGCGACAGCGCTGGACGCCTCTACGGCATTACATCCTTCATAACAACAGTGTTCGTGCTTGTGCCCTCAAATTCGGGTTGGACGTTCTCCACGTTGTATGGGTTCGATAAGTTCATCGGAGCTTACTCCTATGGCGGGCTAACCATCGACGCAAGCGGGAATCTGTATGGCACGACGAGCCTGGGCGGTCTCATGAAATGTGACAACGGCTACGGTTGTGGTACGGTATTCGAACTTTCACGTTCAGGCGCAAGCGTGAAGTTTACGATTCTGTATGAATTCAAGGGGTGCACCTCCGGCGACGGATCCCAGCCGATGAGCAACCTCGCAATTGACCCCGGCGGAGACATGTTTGGCACGACTCAGGCCGGCGGGACAGGGTGCGGAAACGGTTCAATCGGCAATGGCACCGTTTTCAAGCTCTCCCATGCGACCGGCACTTGGAGAGAGCAGGTGCTCCGTCGATTTAACGTCACCGACGGGCAGAATCCGACGGGAGATTTAGCGATGGATGCCGCCGGGAATATCTACGGTACGACGCAGTACGGTGGCACGGCATCTGGACAATACGGAACGATTTTTGTGCTGAAACCGAGCGGACCAGCCTGGGACCTTACAACGCTCCACAATTTTTCGGATCTCTCGGGCGGCCAAGAACCGGTGGGCGGCGTGAGTCTCGATCCATCCGGCAATCTGTTTGGTACGACCGAATTTAGCCAGCCTTTCGGGACCTACGGCACAGTGTTTGAACTATCTCCTCAATAGAACTAAATCGAGAGTTGCGAAAGTCCGGGCCAGCCGCCAGGCGCCGAACTGTCCCACTCAAGCCAACAGCGGGCTTGAATGGGCCACCGGTCCACTGGAATACCTCACTCAGCGGCACATTGAATGCCTGGGCGATAACGGAATGGGGGCTGGCTCACTCTTTCTGAAATCGGGACTGGCGGTTGCCCCACCCTTGGCTCCGCGTACTTTGCGGAGTCAGGATGGGCCTACACTATTGGGGAATGAAACCCAAGCCCAAGCGTTACCAGAACCAGGATTGTCTGCATTTCATTACCTTCAGTTGTTATCGGCGGAAGTTGCTCGACTCCATAGCGGCGCGGGATTTGTTCGAGCGCCAACTCGAGCGAGTGTGTCAGTGGCAGGGATCTATCTCAGGGGCGTCCCCACCCTCGCGCAAACAACGCGGGAAGGGTAAGGCAACCAGATAAAAGGGTTCTTCGCTGAACAGGATGGGCCAGCCCCTGTTATGCTTCCCCGTTGAAGTGGCCTACCCGTCAGAATTGATGTACCTGGTCGAGCCCGTGTTTCATCTAACCGGGAACTGGGTTGGCCTGAGATGCCATGAAAAAAAAGATCGGGTTTGTAGCAGCAATGGCGCTAGTCGGGATGGCGTTGTTGTCCACTCGCTACTATATGGTGGACCTGCCGGTGTGGCATTTTTTTGGGGGCGGCGAGGGGCCCGACCCTGTGACCTTGCACCTGCGCGGCGAATTCGTGGAGAGCAATCTGGGCGCGGCGGAAGGGCCGTCCGGATCACTCACCGTGCGCATGATTGCGCAGCAATTTGTTTTCGTGCCTCAGTGCATCGTGGTCCCTGCGGATGTTCCCATCACGTTTCGAATTACCAGCGCCGATGCGGTGCACAAGCTGAGCTTCCTGGGAACGAACTACGGCCTCAAAGCCGTGCCTGGGGCGGTGACCGAAGCAACTTTTACTTTTGCGAAGGCTGGCGAATTCAAGATCCCCTGCCAAGAGTTCTGCGGAGCCGGCCATTATGCGATGAGAGGCCATCTGGATGTGGTGCCGCGAGAACAGTTTGCCTCCTTGCTTCCGGGCGAAAGGCGGAACTTGTGAGCCACGCTAGTCAGGCGGCGCGCCCACGAATAGGGGCCCGATGGCTTGGGACCATGCTGTTTCTGCTGGCGATTACCCTCTTGTTGTCGGGAAGGGATTCTTCCGCGCAGAAGGAGTCGGAGAATTCCGACCTTCCGGTTCGCATACCTTCGAACGTGGCTTGGACAGGAGAAACGCTTGCGACTATTTCCCGTGGCGACGCTTTCCGTGGACTGCTGCTTGCCCGGCGCTGCAATCACTGTCATGGGGAAGAGGGATTCAGCTCTGTTCCCACCTTCCCTAACCTGGCGGGCGAGGACCGGTTGTCGTTCTGGAAACAGATGCAGGATTTTCGATCCGGAAAGCGTACTTCACCCGTGATGCAGGGCATCGCCGAGGGATTTTCCGAGCGCGACTCGGCCGATCTGGCGGCCTATTACGCCATGCTGCCTACGGCCAGTGATGCGCAAGACAACCGGGCGTTTCCGCAGGCCATGCAGGACCGCTCTGGTGCTTCGATGGCCATCCGCCTCATTGTTTTCGGAGACGGGCAGCGCGGCATACCACCCTGCCAGTCGTGCCACGGTCCGGTGAGTTATGTGCAGGGAGCTCCCCCGCTCGCCACCCAGAACGGCAACTATCTGGAGCAGCAGCTCGAGCATTTTTCAAATGGGGATCGGGCCAACGATATCAACGTTCGGATGCGCAGTATCGCAAGACAGCTGACGACCGAGGAGAAGACGGCACTTTCGGAATTCTATGGCGCCGGAATGGGGCCGGGAGTGAACTCAAGGTAGCAGAGGCTTCGGGGAATCCCGCCCTTCGCTTTTGCGATAGGGCAGGCCACACTTCGCGTTTCTTGAATGAGTGGGGTGGCCTACTCTTTCCGGTATGGGAATGACGGTTGCCCCATCCTTGGCTCCGCGTAGTGTCCAGTTGGAAATACACAGGGGTATGAATCCGGACTGGCGTGTGGGACACTGTTGACATGCCAAAAGATCGCAAGAAGACGTACTCGGACCACCAGGCGGAAGCCTCTCGCGCCAAGAAGCAGCCAAAGAAAAAGGAGAAGGCGCCGGGTGAGGATTTGAGCCAGGCCAGTTCCCGGATAGTAAGAGAAGGTACCGCGGAGAAGTAGCACCGTCCATCGCCGCCTAACGCGGAGATAACGTCAATCGTCCGACCGAGCGTCCGAACGCAAGCCCATTCGCTCCTGGAGTTGCTTGCGGTAACGGCGGCTCAGCCGCACTCTCGTGCCATTGTCGAGCAACACGTCGTACTCGCCGTCCTCGTTAATCTTCAGCCCGCGCACGCGCTTCAAGTTCACGATGCTCGACCGGTGCACGCGGCAAAAGATGCCGGGATCCAAATCTTCTTCCAGTTCTGCAAGACTCCGCCGCAGATAGATGGCTCTTGGAGCCGACGTGCAGGCATGCGTAGTAGTCTGCGGCCTCGATCCAGTCAATATCCGAGATTGTGACGAACGAAACTTCTCCAGCACTTTTGATCGCCACGCGCTCGAGCTGTCGCGGCCGAGCTTTCTCGGTTCGATGCTTCTCACTTCGATTGCCGTGCCGGATTCTTTGCTTGGCGCGGCCCAGGGCGAGTTCGAATCGCGCATTGTCGAACGGCTTCAGCAGGTAATCGAGAGCTCCTGCCTCGAATGCCCTCAGCGCATATTGGTCATAGGCGGTGACAAACACGACTGCTGGAGGCAGGTCTTTGCCGATCAGTTCGAGCACGTCGAAGCCGTCACACTCCGGCATCTGCACGTCGAGAAAGAGCAGATCGGGTTTCGCGATCCGAATCTCGCCGATGGCTTCGGTCCCCGAGCCGCATTCGCCGACGATTCCGATCTCCGGATCCGTGCGCAGCAGAACGGCGATGTTGCTGCGAGCCAGCGGCTCGTCGTCGACAATCAGGGCACGGATTTTGGCAGGATGGTCGGAGGGGATCATGCAGTCACGTATTCACTCCACTCGGAGATCCTTCGCTCCGCCTGAAAAGCGGCTCCGCTCAGGATGACACCGTTGAATGGGTCTCAGTGATTGCGTTTTCGGAGCGATCGGGCTCGGGCGAAACATACGGCACTGACACAGACGCTTCCACGCCTCCACGCTGATTTCGCAGGCTCAAATCGAATCCCTCTCCATAGAGGCTCCGGAGCCGAGTGCGCACGTTCGAGATCCCGATTCCGGACGCGGTGGTTTCCCATGCTGACGGAAGGCTGGGGCCATCGTTGTAGACGCGCAGCGTAAGCGTTCCGTTCACGCAAGTGGCCGCAATGCGAATAGCTCCTCCATGGGCCCGAGTTGCAATGCCGTGTTTGATCGCGTTCTCAACCATGGGCTGCAAAATCAAGCTCGGAACCTGTGCCGAGAGAAGTTCTGCGGGAACATCCACGCTGAATTCGAGACGTTCAGCAAAACGCGCTTTCTGAATGTCGAGATACTTCTGCGTGAAGACCAATTCTTCTGCGAGCGGAACTTGCTGCCGGTCGGAATCGTCGAGAACTCGCCGGAGAAAGTCGCTCAGCCCGGCAATCATCTTTACGGCTGCATCGTTTCGTTTCTCGCGGACCAGCCCTGCGATGGCATTGAGCGTGTTGAACAGAAAATGAGGCTCGATCTGGCGGCGCAGCGCATTGAGTTGCGCCTTCGACAACTGTTCGTTGAGACGCGCGGTTTCGGTTTGCTGACGCGCCAACGCTTCCCGCGAGTCAACCAGCCGCCCAACCAACAGAATCACGCCATAAAGGATCGCGTAGGAAAGCAGACCGGAATAGAACTTTTGCAACCACAGGTGAGGAAATGGTTCAGGCCCCGGGGAAAGTGCCCACGGATTCAGCAATGACTCCCACAGCGCGACCCACGCGGCATACACCAATCCAATCGAGGCGCACGCGCCCAGGTGTACCACCCATGTAGATATGCGCCTCCATTGTGACGGAGGATAGCGACGGCCCAGACGAAATACCAGCGGCGTAGCGAACATCCACGGCAACCACGAAATCCACAGTGTGAAGAACAGGCGGGTCCAGTAGTGGTGCATGCCCATGGCGCGCATCACAACAACATTCTGCGTCGCGTCAAACAAGCCGATTCCACCCCAGATGACTGCGATCCAAACCCATCGCGGCGGACCGGTTCTTGTAGCGCGGCATGTCCATAGCAGAATCGTATTCTATGTTTTGTTATCCCGGACGAACAATGCAGCGAATCGACGAGCTTTTGCAGCAGACGGTCTGGCGCGCCCGCCGGGTCGCGGGCCCATAATGCCCCGCATGGTCAGCAAAAAGAAAAGCCTACTGCTCGCTGCGTTCATTCTCTTGTCGTCAGCCGTGCTTCTACAATCAGCGCCGGCGGGACGTTCCGGTCCCGAATACACATCCGACGATCAGATGAAACTTCCTGAAAATTATCGCCAGTGGGTGTACCTGACCACCGGCTTCGACATGAGTTACAGCGCGAGTGGGATGGCGATGGACCATCACATGTTCGACAACGTCTTCGTCAATCCCGAAGCTTACGACACATTCCTGCAGACGGGGACGTGGCCTGACAAGACCATGCTCGTGCTGGAGGTGCGAAAGGCGGAAGGGAAGGGTTCGATCAACCAGAAAGGCAACTTCCAGGGCACGGAGCGCATGGGATGGAGGTCCACGTGAAGGACGAGGCGCGCTTTCCGGGCAAGTGGGCATTCTTCGGATTCGACGAGGCGAAGACAGCGAAGATGACTCCCAAGGAAGCGTCCTGCTACAGCTGCCATCAGGATCATGCCGCCGTAGATACGACGTTCGTGCAGTTCTATCCGACGCTGCTGCCGATCGCGAAGAGCAAGGGCACGTTGAGTGCGGGGTATATGAAGGACGAGGCCGCGAAAAAGTAGCGGTGCTTAGGGGCTACGGGCGCCAGACCATCGACGTCAGACCTTGGACCTTGGCCCTTAGACCTCAGCACGAACATAGTGCGCGGGCTGACGCTTGGATGTCGTGCCGTCCTTACGAACGGATCCGAGAACTGATAGCCGAAGGCTGACGGCTTACTTTGCCGCGCTGGCTACCTTCATGGTCTTCGAAGCTGCGTAGCGGGCGATGCCTCTATAAAGGGCTTCGGCGATCTGCTCGCGGTATCCATCGCTGCGAAGCTTCTGCTCATCTGTCGGGCTGGAGACGAAGGAGACTTCCGCCAGAATTCCCGGCATAGCGCTCTCGGTCAGCACGACGAATCCCGCTTCCTTGATGCCGCGATCGCGCAGTCCGGGGTTCTGTAATGACAATGTCCCGTAGAGTGAGTGCTGCACGCTGGTAGCGAGGCGCCGCGATTGCTCGATGCGATCGTGCAGTTCCACGGGTGTAAGCGTCGGTGTCGCGACATTCTTTGGCATAGAGCGCATCGCCGCTTCTTTCGGAGTCGGGTTCGCCGGGAGATCTTTCGATCCCGGAGCCGAGAAGAAATTGGTGTAATAGGTTTCGACGCCGCGCGCCGAGGGCAGATCGCTGTAGTTGGCGTGGACGGAAATGAAAAGATCGGCCTGTGTCTGATTGGCAAGTACGGCGCGATCGTCGAGCGGAATGTAGGTATCGTCCTGGCGCGTGTATATGATTTCGGCGCCGAGGCGCGATTCGAGCAGCTTGCCCAGACGCTGGGCGATTTCAAGCACCAGATCTTTTTCGAGCAATCCGCGGCGGCCAACCGTGCCGAGGTCCCATCCGCCGTGGCCAGCATCAACGACGATGCGCATCCTGGACACGCGTGCGCGCAGTTGCAGATCTTCTTTGGTCGGAGGCGGAACGACGATGGCGAGCTTCGCCTTCTCCGCTTCCGGAGCCGTGGGGAAGAGATTGACCGCACCCTTGGGAGCGGCTCCGGCCTTGCTAACCTGAATCACCAAGCGATACGGATCGCGTTCGAGGCTGACTTGCGGGGCTGAAAGAGTTGCGCTCGGCCGCGCTTCGAGCACAATGCGAGTCATCCCTGACACCGGCTGGGCAATGCGGATGTGGCTGAGCAGCGCGTCTCCCTCCAACGACTTGCCCACGAGTTCGGGAGCGAGCTGCGTGTCGCGAAGATCGAAGTAGAAGCGTTCGGGATTCTTGAGGTGTCCGGGCTCGTACTGGACTTGGTCTTCGAGATCGAGGACGACTGTGCTTGAATCGCCGGATGACCAGTGGCGTACCGCGGTCACGCGCGGGAACTTCGAGAGTTCCTGCGGAGTTGCCGGGGTATTCTCGGATTCGTCGGTTGTCGAGAGCACATCACTCGTGGCGGGATTCGCATCGATCGCGGCCAGAGGCTGCGCCGGTTTGGATTGTGTGGTGGGCACTGCGGGCTGCGTGATCTCGGTCTTGTTCTGCACCATCGCGCCGCTAATCTGCGCGTTCTTGAGTTTCCACCAGACGCCCGCAACGAAAGCCGCGGCAATCACGGTTCCGACGAGCATCACCAGCAGCCACGGACGGTGGGATTCCTCAGCAGGAGATTGTCCGAAGGTGAGCGCGGGTGGCGCGGTCGACAAATCAGCAGCTATCGGCGTCGCAGGCGCGAGCGAAGCCTCGGCGGATGCGGTCTCTTCTTTTTTCTTTTCTTTCGCTTCTTCGGTTTCTTTTAGAGGTGTCGCCGCAGGTGCAGATGGAACGGCCGCAGGAACCGAGGCCGCCGTTGGTACTGCAATGGGTTTCACCGCCGGCTGAAGCGGCGGGACCGCAGGAACGGAAATTGGTTTCGGAGTGGGCTCGACAGGAACTGGCGAGGGCTTGGCGGAGATCACCTGCGTCTCGATCGGCTTGGCCGGAGCCACAGCTGCAACCGGTTTTGCTGCGGGAACCGCCGGAGTGGCTGCCACGCCGGGGGGAACGGAAACTGGCGCCGGCCTGGGCGCGTGCTCCTGAGTTTTTGTTGCCGGTGCGGCGATCGCACCTTGCGAAATCGTTGGCTTCGGTGTCTCGAGTTTCGGCGCCTCGAACTTGGCGGCTTCAACCGGGGCAGCAGGTTTTGGCGGTACCGGAATTTTCGGCGGAACAGGTGGAACGACTGTTTCCAACGTTGGCGCAACGGAGATCGGAGGCTTCGGCGGCACAGCGCCTATCGGGGCGGTCACTGCGGACTTCGGCGACTCCGCCTTCGGCGCTTCGAGTTTGGTAGCGGCGATCTGTGCGGACTGCGCGAAGCGGTCCTCGTCCTCAGGCTTAAGTGCTCCCAGGACGAGTTCGGCCAGCAGACTCAAATTGCGAACGTCAATTTCATTGAAGGCGAAAGGCCACTCGGAGAAGGCTTCAAGAACGCCGATCACGCGGCGACGTCCGCAGAGCGGAACCGCGACCATGGAGCGTGCCCCGAGCTTGCGGCACGACTGAAGATTTACGCGCGGATCGGTTTCCGTATCGTCGCAGATGACGATCTGCGCAGTGCGGAAGCATGCGCCGGAAAAAGCCGAGTCGCGGTCGATGCGAGTCCCGGCATCCGGACAAATCGTGCCCGCCGCAGCGCGCAAAACGATCTCATTGTTTTCTGCGAGTGCAATGGCGAGGCCGTCAGATCCCGTGATGGAGACGGCGCGCTCCGCTACGAGTTGCAAGACTTCATCAAGAACAAACAGCTCCGCCGGTTCGAACTCGGAAATGGGAGTAGGAGAATCGAATCCGCTATGGTGCGAGGCCAGTGCCTTGCGACGGCGAATCTGATCGTGCAGCGCAGAGAAGGCAAGTAATGCTTGCAGAGCGTCGCGGTGCGATGGCTTCTGCGCATGATCCGTGTCTGATTCTCCACCGGCATGTTTCGGCCACGCCCGCGCATCCAATCCTGAAAGAGCAGCGGTCGGCTCTCCGGATATATCAAAGTCAGGCCTGGTTGTGGTTCTGGTAGCCATCGACACACGGATACATGCTTAAGTTATCGAGGTTTGAGGTGACTTTCAATCACGCGGGGATGACCTTTTGGGTATGTACTTTAGTGCCTATACTGCTGCCAGCGTTTCGTATTCCAGAACGGCCGCCAGAATTCGCGGTGCCTATGCCGTGCCAGGAGTAGAATCCGGCGGATTCCAGAGTGTGAAGTTAGAGCGTGAAGTGAAGGAGTGAAGATGGCGCAACCACGGGCTCACGGAACTCCGCAGCCGACGGTCGCAGCCGGGATTGTCATCGCTATGCTTGCGATGTTGGTGATTCCTGCATCGATTGCGCTGCATTCGGTAGTAACTCCCGCGACGGTACTGGCCGTGAAGGGTTCTTCGCCGCACGGATATACATGGAGTTTGTTGCTCTTCATTGTGCCGATTGTAGTGATCGTTGCGTGGCTTCTGCCGAGCGAAGGTTTGGAAATTCCCCGTCGGAGCCTTTGTGTGGACGATCGCCGTCACGGCAACCGTGGGCTGCCTGCTCGATGTCGTCTTTGCGCAATGGTTCTTCTGCTTCCCCGATCCCAAGGCGACACTGCAAATTCTCGCTCCGGCTTTCGGCCATTGGGTACCGATCGAAGAGTATTTCTTCTATCTGGCCGGCTTCCTCACGATCTTGCTGCTTTATGTCTGGCTCAGCGAGTACTGGCTGGCGGCCTACACGGTTGCAGATTATCGAGGCGAGGCGCGCGCGCTGCCGCGATTACTTCAGTTTCATCCAACGTCGTTGATTCTGGCTGTGCTGCTGATTGCAGGCGCGGTCGCCTACAAGAGGTTGTTCTCATCCGTGCCGCATGGATGGCCCGGGTACTTCATCGTACTGGTCGTCGGAGGGTTGACGCCGGCAGTGAGTTTTTATCCCGCAACCAAACGGTTCATTAATTGGCGAGCGCTGAGCATGACCATGTTCTTTCTCATGCTGGTCAGCATGTTGTGGGAGGCCACTCTCGCTCTGCCCTATGGCTGGTGGAACTATCAGCACGCTTCGATGGTGGGGGTATTCATCGGGGCATGGTCCAATCTGCCGATTGAAGCGGTGCTGGTGTGGCTGGCCGTTAGCTATGGGACTGTGATTCTCTTTGAGGCGGTCAAGATCTGGCAAGCCTCGGGCCGAGCCGCGAGGGAGATGTTTCTGGGAAGCAGGGGGCAGGGGCCAGGGATCAGGGATTAGGAATCAGGGGCCAGGGGCCAGGGACGAGGGAATCGCCATTCCACGCGCTACGCTCCTCTTGGTCAGTTGGCCCGGACGATTGACCCCTGACCCACTGATCCCTGGGCCCTGACCCCTGACCCCTGACCCCTGACCCCTGACCCCTGACCCCTGCCTTTCCCAGAACCAACTCAGTCACTAAAGGCCGGACAGAGGAGAGAGATAAGATCTCAAGATCGTTTCTGGCCGACCATCGATCTCTGGCGGAGTTTGTATGGACGCAGGGACATCTACCGAGCGGCAGGTCCGGACGCAGCACCGGCACGAGCTTCGCACTCTCAGCTACCTCACAGTGGAACAGACGAACGGCGGGGTGGTCCGGAATCTCAATCAGTATGGTATCGGTGTGCAGATGGTGGCGGCCTTGCGTCCGCACCAACAAGTGCGCATTCGATTTGAACTGCGCGCTCCGCGCCTGCGGGTCGAGATGCGTGGCGAAGTCGCGTGGGGAACGTTCTCGGGGCAGTGCGGCATCCGCTTCCTCGATCTGCCGGCGGACACGCGGCGACAGATCAATGAGTGGATTCTTGGCGACCTGCTGGAGGGGATCTCGTTACATGCCGAGCGCACCGGAGCGATGTTCGGCGCGACGGCTTTCACGGAAGCGAATGCGTCGCAAGCCGCTGCGCATGCCAATCTTTTTGAATGCGTGGAGGAAGAACTCGATTGCACCGTGGAAGAAGACGACGGGCTTCTGATTTCCGGTCCCGCGCCGAGGGTGATTCCTCTGCCAGTGCGACGCGCGGCGTTTGAACCCAAACTGAATCCGTTGCCGCAGACTACAGCACAGGATCTTGGCACTCTGGATTGGCTTTCGCAGCCGCTTTCTCCGCGCGGAATCGCGTGGACCATCGATGTGCTGGTATGTACCGCCGCGTTGCTCATGTTTGCGCTCATCTTTCTTTCCGTGATCGGAGATGCACCGCGATGGCCTATACGAATGGCTGCTGTGGGCGCAGCCTCCGTGGCCATCATGTATTGGGGATTCTTCTGGGTCTTTGGCGGGAAGAGTCTTGGAAACAGGCTGGCTCGCAGCGTGGGAATCACGCCAGAGACGAGAAAACAAACGGAAACAGAGGGTCAGCGTCTAGGGATCGGGGTCTAGGATCAGGGCTTAGTGCGCCAGGAATTGCTGGGCGAGCCACATTTGTAAGGTACGTTGCTGCGGACGCGATACATTCAGAAATCGCATCCCGAAATTCCCGCTCTTATCGTGCCAGACGACTTCTGCCTCGGCCTTCAGCTGGGATCGCGTTCCAGGAAGCTCGAAGTAGACTTGCAACACGATGTCGGCGTCGATGAAGTGTTCAGTGCGGACCTGCATACCGCCCTGGCTCAGGTTGATCAGTTGAGCATCCTTCGTTTCCTGTCCTTTGGCCTTGATCGAGACGGGAACCTCAATCCCGGTCCGATGGTAGCGCAGGCGGCCATCAACGATCATGTTGCGAGCCGCCGACAGAGTGCGCACGGCTTGCTCGACCGAGATCGGCTTTTCGAAGGCGAATAGCGCCCCGGTTTGATCGAGATTGGTCAGGCAATGACGGCCTCCCATGATGACAAGCGGCACGGTATACGGCTGCCGCTGCGGAGCCTGCAGTTTGTGCAAGATCTGGGAACTCCCGTTGAGGTCGCAATCCACGATGAGGGCGTCGATCTTGGTCCGGGAAAGGCGCTCGATGGCTCGCTGGGGTTCGTTTTCAACCGTGACATCCATATGAAGACCGCCAAGAATGCATTCCAGAACACTCACTTCCAGCCAGTCGCGCGAGACCACCATCGAGGAAAGCGTCATGCAGATGACTGTATCTGCGGGAGTAATGCTGCCCTAGATAACCAACGTAATAGCGTCAGACCTCAGACGTCAGGCCTCGGACGGCCTCGGGCCTTGGACCTCAAACCTGAGGCCTCAGCCCTGCTCCCAAGATCCAAAGGTCTAAGGTCCAAGGTCTGACGTCTGAGGGCCAATGCTGGCTCGGGCTCCTGAATGGGATAGTGTCCCGGAACTGCATAATTCTGTGGAACTTTCGGTGCTTTGGGGCCGTACATTCTAATGGGAGCAACGTCAAAGGCTATAAGTGTCAGAGGGAGGGCCGAGGAAGGTCCAAAGGTTGAAGGTCAGGGGCCCGAATTCAAAAGGTCGGGGCCTGACGTCGATGTCGAAGGTCTGATGGGTGCCTTAGGCCAGATTCGGGATCGTGATTCCCGATTTCTGCATCAGAGTGGGAAAAGGGCCAATTTTTATGTAGCTGTAATACCCGAATGGGTTCCTCGTCTTAATCATGGGTAGACTTGATAGTGGGTAGGTTTGCTCAGGCAGTCGACAGTCAAGAGTGGTCTCGTCATGCGTACCGTAATCGACATTTTCGGACAGATCTTTCGCAACCTGTGGGCGCACAAGCTGCGCTCCTTCCTCACGATGTTTGGCATCGCGTGGGGCGTGGGATCTCTACTGCTGCTGGTCGGTGTGGGCGAAGGATTTCGTTCGGGCAACAAGCGCGAACTGGCGGAATTCGGCAAAGACATCATGTTCCTCTTTCCAGGTCGAGCACCCTCGGTGGCGGGGAACATGACATCCGCGAAGTCCTACCTGCTCACCTACCAGGATTACCTCGACATCCGGCAAGCCGGCCATGTGCGGAATGCGTGTCCGATCATCTCGCGCAGTGATCTGCATGAAGTCAGCGAGTTTGCCAGCGGCAGCGGGGAAATCCTGGGTACTGAACCTCATTTGAATGAGATCAGCTTTCTGCCAATCAAGGATGGGCGCTGGTTGAACGAGCTGGATGGAACCCAACGGCGAAATGTGATTGTTTTGGGCAGCGAACTGCTGAAGACGCTGTTTCCGGGACGCCCTGCGATTGGCTCATTCATCCTTCTCAATGGCATCCGCTTTGAGGTAGTCGGTACCATGCCGCACCTGGGCCGCGGGGATAACATGTGGCTCAACATGCGCGGCTATATCCCGTTTCAAGTGATGGGCGAGAACTTTCCGCTGAAGGGCGAGAATCATCAGAAATCAATTTCGTTCATCGAGTATCAGCCGGAAGTGACCGCGGACCACATCCTCGCGCAGAAGGAAGTACACCAGATCGTGGGCCGGAATCACGGATTTGATCCCAACGACGAAAATGCGTTCGATGAGTGGGATTCGATTCAGGAGTCCAAGATGGTCGGGACCATTTTCGACGTCATGAATATGTTCCTGGGCGCGGTAGGGATGGTGACGCTGGCCCTGGGCGCGATCGGGGTCATCAATATCATGCTGGTCGCCGTCACCGAACGCACGAAAGAGATCGGGCTGCGCAAGGCGCTGGGTGCGACCAATCGAAGCATTCTCTTCCATTTCTTTTTAGAAGGATTGCTGCTCACTCTGGGCAGCGGACTCCTTGGGCTGGCATTTGCTGGCGGCCTCATGTCGCTGATGGGCGGAGTCCAGGGGCCGCAGGGATTCGATCCGCCGAAATTGGTGCCGATGTCGGCCATGCTGGCGATTGGGAGTTTGACGCTCGCCGGAGTGATTGCCGGTCTGTATCCAGCGCGCAAGGCCGCAATGCTGCAGCCGGTGGAAGCGCTGCGGGCGGAGTGATGCGAATGGTGACGCGACATGTTTCGTGATCTGCTTCAAGAGGCCTATGGAGCGATGCGCCACAACCGGCGCCGCACCGCACTGACCATGCTGGGTATGGCCTGGGGCATTGCCACGGTCGTAATGTTGTTGGCCTATGGTGACGGATTCGGGCGGGCGTGCGCCAACATCTTCGCAAACTTCGGCACGAAACTCGTCATCGTGGTGCCGGGCACGACTTCCACACAGGCTGGTGGACAGAAGGCGGGAGTCAACATCAAGTTCACTCAGGACGACGTCGACGCGCTTTCGACCAATCTTCCGCAAATCACCCATATCACTCCGAGCGTCGATAAGTCGTCGGCGGTGGCCTATGAAAACCGATCCTTCACGTGGAATGTCACTGGCAATGATCCGGACGTCTATGACATCCGCTCGCTGAAACTCGGTGAGGGCCGCTTCTACAACATGGAAGACCAGGTGCAGCGAGCGCGCGTCGCCGTGATCGGATCCGAGGCGAAAGAGAAGCTGTTCTCCGGGCGTAATGCGCTGGGTGAACATATCCGACTGGATGGTCTGAGCTTCGAAGTGGTCGGCGTGCTTAGCGCGAAGATGCAGGAAGGGAATGACGACATCAACCGCACGGTGTACGTCCCTTTCACCACCATGAGCGATTTGAAAAGTACGCACTATCTCGACACAATCTGGTTCAACTATCAGACGCCGGAGTTTGAAAAGATCGAGCCGGCGGTGCGGACGATTATGGCCGGGCAACATAAGTTCAGCGAGACCGATCGTCAGGCCGTCAGAGTTTTTAATCTCATGACGCAGTTGCATCAGTTCGAAATCATCACGCTGGGGCTGAAGATTCTGATGGGATTCATCGGGACGCTGACGCTCGGCATTGGTGGCGTCGGCCTGATGAATATCATGCTGGTTTCAGTTACGCAGCGGACGCGCGAAATCGGTGTGCAGAAGGCGCTGGGTGCCAGAAGAGCATACATCCTGTTTCAGTTCTTGGCCGAGGCGCTGACGATTACCGCAATCGGCGGACTGCTCGGCGTGGTGCTCGCGTATGCAGTCGCGCTGTCCGTTGGCCGGCTCACTTTATACAGCGCATTCGCCAAGAACGGCGAAGCGGGCGACATTCGACTGATCATTCAGCCTGCCACTCTGATTGCGTCCACGCTGATCCTGGGCGCCGTGGGGTTGGTCAGCGGGATGATTCCTGCGTTTCGGGCCTCACGGCTCGATCCCATCGAGTCGTTAAGGCACGAGTGAGGAAACGGGCGTTCAGACCTCGGGGCGTTAGGCGTCTGCCCTAAGCCCTCAGCCTTCAGCTACCCTCTAGCGTAACCCATTAATAACTCCCCCGTTAACTCCAAACAGGTCTATCACTCAGGTAATGGGAAAAACTGTGTGCCTCGCGATATATTGTCCGGGCATGAGTAAGGACAGAAAATCGCCCCGACAGAAGAAGGAGCTGGAGTACGCGAAAGACCACTTTGCCGGCGGATTCAACTCGTCCGCGCACGGCCTTGCCAAGGGGTGGCGTCGCAAAAAGGCGCGCGTCAATCGCGAAAGCCGGCGGAAGTCGGAC
Source organism: Terriglobia bacterium (assembly GCA_963823085.1). Lineage (GTDB taxonomy): Bacteria > Acidobacteriota > Terriglobia > Terriglobales > Acidobacteriaceae > Sulfotelmatobacter. Next base: position 28,150 of record CAWGKF010000003.1, read on the forward strand.
GAGTTGTTAGCTCCGCTGAAGCCGGGTTTGGAAGCATTGGATGTTGAGGTCATCTCGGACGAGTTGACGCCTGCGCATCTTCAGAAATCCGTCACCCGTAAGCGGCTGCACAAGATCGGCGTGATTACGATGGGGGAAAGAGTGAAAAAGCGATTGCAAAGGCGCGCCGAGGCGGTGGGAAGAAACGTGCAGCAGCATCAGCAATATGATCATGCAGCCGCAGCGGCAGTCAGTGCCCTCAACCATTTGAGCGTGGAAGAACTCGTACGCGTGGTGAACCGGGCCGAGCTCTTGCGCAAGAGAAATGCTGATGAGTTGAAGCGAGTCCGAAACTCCAGCGCTCCGATCGATCAGGCTCTGAACTTTCTATACGCCGTGAGCGTGGCATCGGCTCGAGAGCTGGATGCATTGCGCCGGAATCCGGCGCTGAACCGCGCGCTCGGAAGCTGGATTCAGAAGGCAAACCGGATCATGGCTAAAGAGCAACGCAAGCAGGAACGGAAAAGGAACGAGAAAGAAACCGCGCGGCAGCGGTTGAAGCTGGTTCGCAAAGCGTCCGCAGGGATTTGATCCGCCGGAATCTAAACCTCTACCTCCGACTTCTGAGGAGCGGACACCGTCTCACGGTACCATTCCACCGTACGCCGCAGGCCTTCTTCGAAATCCACTTTTGGCTTGTAGCCGAGTGCTGCTTCCGCCTTGGAGATATCCGCAAGCGAGTGCTTGATATCCCCGCCACGCTCGGGACCGTACTTGGGCTCTCCTTTGTAGGAAGTCAGGCCCTGCAGCAGTTTGAATGTTTCATTCAGGGTGACGCGGCGTCCTGTGGCCGTATTGAGGACCTGCCCGGCAACTTTCGTGGCTGGAGCTTTGCAGGCCAGCAGATTCGCTTCCACGACATTGTCAATGTAGGTGAAGTCCCGGCTCTGCTCGCCATCGCCGAACATCGTGGGCTGTTCGCCTCGCAACATGAGAGTGATGAACTTGGCGAGGACGCCGGAGTAGGGCGACGAAGGATCCTGCCGCGGTCCGAAAACGTTGAAGTAGCGCAGGCAAACGGTCTCGAGCTGGTAGCAGCGGTAAAACGAAACCATGTAGTGCTCGCTTGCCAGCTTCGCGACCGCATAGGGAGAAATGGGATCGGGCCTCATGTCTTCGCGCTTGGGCAGCGTGGGCGTGTCGCCATAAGCGGAAGACGACGCGGCGTAGACGACCCGCTTCACTTTCGCATCGCGGGCGGCAATCAGGAGGTTGACGGTGCCGTCCACATTGGCGCGATTGCTCCCCAGCGGATCGAGCACTGATTTCGGCACAGAGGGAATCGCCGCTTCGTGGAAGACGAAGTCGACGTCTGTGCAGGCTTTGTGCATCGCATCGAGATCGAGGAGGTCGGCCTCACGAAAATCGATGCGGTTGAGAATCTCGCGGATATTCTCACGATTGCCGGTGGCGAGATTGTCCACGCCACGCACCTGTTCGCCGCGGTCGACAAGAGCGCGAGCAAGAGAAGATCCAATAAAGCCTGCGATGCCTGTAATCAGATAGCGAGCCATGGGTTTTAATCATACCGAATGACGGGCTTGGGATGGCGGATCGCGTGTGAAAAAGTCAGATTTCAAGCCTGCAGGTCTCGATAAACTTGAACGCCGAACGTGAACCCTACTCCATCTGGCTCTTCTTCAGGACGCGCAGAAAGTCTTCGCGCATCAGGAGTTGGCGATCCTCGAAGAATTCGACGAGCGCATGGATCGCAGCCTCCGGATCGGAGATCAGGGGAAGCGCTTCGAGCGGGCCGTTCGCGGGAAGGGATGACGCGATGCCCGGTCCCATTACCAGACAGTGATGACCCAGCGTGGCAAGCAGTCGCTTCAGGTGGGCTTTGTCTTCCTCCGACATGTCGTCGAATGCAATGCCCATGCCCAGATAAGGATAGTTGACAGCTACTTTGCCTTTCGCCTCGACCCGCTCGCCATTGGCTTCCAGCTTCAGATGTAAATTGGTTCCGACCGGATAGGTGGCCTGAGCTTCGACATAGCAGCCGTGAAGGCTGACGTCGGTGAAGGTGGCCCATGTGCGGACGTCGCATCCTTCTTCACGCACCTCGGCGCTGCCCTCGCATTTGTAGCGGGCACTGCGGCGCTTCTCGGCCCCGCTGAATTGTTCGGCCGCGCCCGCTGTGGCATTCGGCGTCGTGACGGGATGGCCAACTGCGGCTTCCGGCGCTGGAGCCGTAGCAACGCCGCCTGGTTGCACGGCAGACTGTTTCAAGGCGCGAAGGTACGCAACGCCTTCGTTGATGTCCTCAGGCATATAGCTCCGATAAGACGAGCCATTCCGCTCTCGGCGTTCATTCGCAGAAAGCCGGAACTCTGTTGTTCTTATCGGAAGAAAGGGGTTTGAGGTTTAACCGCCCCCGAATCGCCACGTAACAGTCTGCTGCGCAGGCATGATTCGTATGCGAAGGACGCGTATCAGGGCACGCATTCATGCGTGCCGGAAAGGCCCGTAGAATCAATTCGCCTTTAGGCGCTGCTTTCGAATTTTCCACAACGGTCGTTTAAGGAATTTCTAATCTCACATCGATGGCGCGTTGGCCGTCTGCGACGGCGTAGCCACTTGTCGGATCTGCTTCCACAGTTCATCGCGTCCGGCTCCGGTCTTCGACGAGTACGGAAGCAGGCGCGCCGAGGGATATTCACTGCTCAGCGTTCGCAAAACATTGTGGAGCTGATTGTTCGAGATGCGATCCGCTTTGGTCGCGACGAGCAGGACCTCGCGGCCGGTGGCGCTGAGAAAGTCGAGCAACTGGCGGTCGCTCTGTTGCGGAGGAACATTGGCATCGATGAGCGTCACGCAGAGCGCCAAGGTGGGACGCTGGTTCAAATACGGTTCGATGAACTTCGGCCATTCCTGCGAGATTTCACGGGAGATCTTGGCATATCCATAGCCCGGAAGATCGGCAAAGATTAACTCGGGGCGCGGCTTTCCCGGCCAGCGGATCTCAAAAAAATTGATGCTGCGCGTGCGGCCAGGGGTCGAACTGGTGCGCGCGAGCTTGCTCCCGACCAGTGAATTAATCACACTCGATTTGCCGACGTTCGAGCGGCCCAAGAACGCGACTTCAGGAACCGAGGGAGCAGGGAAGTGGGAGGCATCCGTCGCCGCCGCCAGAAAATTGGATAAGACCCTCATGTCCAAGTGTGCTATAGCCCGAGCAAACTTGGCAAGCGAGGTGGGCGAATGGGTTTGATTGAGGAGCGTGCGCAAATGAGAGCGACAATTATCTTCTGCCTTGCCCGCTAACCGGCAATAGAAGAATCGCGTTGGTTCTACAAGCCGAATCTCGTGCTACTCTGTACGCTTTCGAGGGTCATTGGGTGCAGGTCTGCGTACGGCGGCAGACGGACGCTTCTGGCCTGTGCGATCACTGCAATGGGGAGCGCCTGAACTTTTCTCGATCTGCCACTACGACCGCCGCTGCACTCGATAATCTCGATTTCATCGTCCTAGCCTGATCGCCGGTAAACCACATGGTTCCCATTTCCAAGCTGCGGAGTTCTCTCTGGCTCCAGAAAGGGCACATGATTCCCGAGTTGGAGTGGGCATGAGAACCTAGCAGCAGATGGCCGATCTCATGTGCCATCACATGCCCCAGAAGCCTTCCAGGGGTGGTATCTGATTCATGATGGAGCTTCTCGATGGCATCATAGAAAACGTCGATATAAGCTCCCGTTCCGTCCGCGGCGAGGAACGCCACACCAAAACTGTCTCCTTTCATCTTTTTTCCGTATGCAAGAATCCTAAGATTCAGGTGAGTTGGACCCTGAGGCGCAAGGCAACTGGCGGAGGCCACACTCTCGCGCCTGGCCGCGCAATCGACCCACGTTATCTGCAATCCCGCGGCCGTGAATATCCGGCTCGCTTCCTGCTCGGCGAATTCAAGCACCGGGAGAGGCGTTGCCGCGTCATTGAAGATGCCGACCATTACCGAAACAGTCGATGAATTCCCGGCACAGAAAGAGCTTGTCGTGGCAAGAAACAGCAGCATCAGAAATGCTTTGGCGCGTATGCCCATGCACAGAACCCCCTGTGGTTCCATGCACAATCAGCTCGCTTGAACAGCGGATCAATGCACCAGACATTACCTATCGGTTAAGTCCGAGTCACTTGCCATGTGGCATCGGTTGAACAAGTTGAGAGCGTCGATAACACGCTCGGCACCGTTGGCAGCAGTGCGCTAGACTAGGGCACCAAAGGGGCACCCTTGTGACTGAATCTGATGTAGCTCGCCTGGTTCGGTTCGGAGTCTTTGAAGTCGACCTGAAGACGGGGGAACTGCGCAAGCGTGGCCAACGAATAAACCTTCAGGAGCAGCCCTTCCAGCTACTCGCGGCCCTCCTCGAACAGCCCGGGGAAGTCCTTACCCGAGAAGAACTGCGACAGAAACTCTGGCCCGCAGACACCTTCGTCGATTTTGACCATAGCTTGAATGTCGCGGTTAAAAGGCTGCGTGATGCTTTGGGCGAATCGGCGGAGTCTCCGGTTTTCGTTGAGACAGTTGCCCGGCGCGGCTACCGATTTATCGCTCCGCTGACTAATGAAGAACGAGTACCGGCGACGTCCCCCAATACTCCTCCTCCGACGACTCGACAGCATTCGCGTAGGAAATTCTTCGTGAGTCTCGGTGCAGCCTCTCTGCTTGCTGTCGGCGCCACCCTTTTCTGGCTATATCGGACAACATCAATCAGCCCGAGGATCACCAGTTCAAAACAATTGACCTTCAGCGGGCAAATTGGAAATCCCTTCTTCACAGAAGCCCTGCAATCGATCCAAACAGACGGTCAAAGGATCTACTACACCGACAAGTTTTCTCGGCTGCGCTTTGTGTCCGTCACCGGTGGGGAGGAGGGCTACGTGCAGACCGACGCTGTCAACGTCGCACTCTTGCATATTTCGCCTGACGGATCGAAGCTCCTGGTTCGCGATTTCCTTAGCTCCGAAGGGTTCAGTGAAGGCCCGCTTTGGCTGGTGCCCGTCAATGGTGGTCCTCGCCAGCGCCTTGGCGATATACAGGCTCAGGACGCCGCCTGGTCACCTGACGGCAAGACAATTGCCTTCGCTCAAGGGTCGAATCTGTTTCTGACTGACTATCTTGGAGCTCCTCCCCGAAAGCTCGTCACGACGCCGGGACGGCCATTTTGGCTACGCTGGTCGCCCAATGGAAAGGTTCTTCGGTTCACTCTGAACGATACGAAAACCGACGTGCGAACTCTTTGGCAGGCGAACCTTTCGGGTTCGATTCAACAGCTATTCGCAGGTTGGAAAGACAGAGAATATTCCTGTTGCGGGATCTGGTCGCCCGATGGCCGCTATTATCTGTTCCTTCACTTTAGTGAGGATCAACCGCAACTGTGGGCGCTACGCGAAGATAGATTCGCAAGCAACCATGTGGACCCCCTGCCTGTGAGCGTCAATCAGGTCGGGGTCACATTCATAGCTGTTACCAGCAGTACCTCCCCGAAAAGGCTCTTCGTTCTGGGACTCAATCCTCTCGCCGAGGCTTTTGCGGTTGATCCCAAAGATAAGCGCCCCCTTCAGCTCCTTCCAAAACTTCCTGCGTATGATCTCACTTTTTCCCGGGACGGCAAGTGGGTAACCTTTTTTTCCCAAGACGCAACCAAATCGCTTTGGCGCGCGCGCGCCGATGGCACTAACCCAATCCAACTTACGTCACCTCCATTGGAGGTAGTTTTCCCGGTGTTTTCTCCGGATGCATCACGTATCGCAATGATGGGCAGAATTCCCGGGCAGCCATTCAAGATCTACTGGGTGAATGCAGACGGCGGAACGCTCCACGAGCTTCGCACCGACGTAACCAACCAGGCAGACCCAGCCTGGTCGGTAGATGGCCAGTCCATCATCTTCGGCGAACCACCCAACATTTGGGTTGAGTCCGGCAAACAAAAAGCAATGTACATATCAAATCTCAAGTCCGGCCAGACCTCTAAGATTCCGGGGTCGGACGGTTGGTTTTCCCCACGCATGTCTCCCGACGGGCACACTCTGGCGGCACTATCCGTGGACCTGAAAAGAATTGGATTGTTCGATTTCCAGACGGCAAGATGGCGTGATCTCCCGCAACCTAACGGACCTAACGGTCCGTTCTGGTCAGCTGACGGTCAGTGGGTTTACTTTAACGCTGGCGAGGACGGTGTCTGGCGTCTTCGAGTCCGAGACAGCCATAGTGAGTTCGTCCTGTCAACATCTTCGATCCTGCCCAATCACTCATGCTTCGCCACCGGTTTTACTCCTAAACAATCCATCATCCTTCCTTGTATTCGAAGGAGTTCCGACCTTTATGAACTAGATTGGGAATGAGAGCTTGGAGTCTTCGCACTTCATAACTCCATCGTCTCGTTCGCCTCATTTTGCCGCAAAACCCGACTCGCCCATTCGGGTGTCCGTACTGCGCCCCCCATTTATTGGCTTTAGAAGGGCGAGCTGATCTTTTGTGGGTTGTCGGCCACCTTGGAAGTATCCAGTTCTGACTTCCTTTCTATCGAAAATTCCGGACCAGCATCAGGTTCGACTCGGCAAACTGATCCTGGACGTACACAATGGATTTGCGATCCGCCGACAAACTCAAACCCCATCCAAGGTTTTTCTCCAGGGGCCAAAGAACGTGTGTCTTGCTGTCGGCAAAATCCAGAAATGCCAGCTCCGCGTGCGGGAATTTTCCGAACTTCAGGAAGTAGATTCCTTCCGGACTGAGCGCCCAATTCGGCCAGCCCCCCGGATCTATGTCGCTAAGCACTTTGCTCTCTTCAGCGCCGCCTTGCAGCGGCAAGCGCCAGACGCCATTCTGCTCGTATTTCGAATAGTAAAGGTAGGTTCCGTCAAACGACTCCACCGGCGAGATTCCCCCGTGCTTCGTTAACTGCAAAGGTGTTCCGCCTTGTACTGGAATTTTCCAGATCTGGAACGGTTCCGCTCCTCGCTTCGAGGCGAAATAGATCCACTTCCCGTCCCGCGACCAGCTCGGCGAGAGATTATCGGATCCCGCAATGGTCGGCAGCAGGCGCGGCACGCCCCCGGGCACTTCGACAAGATAAATTTCACTCCGCTCATGCGGATGAAATTCGAACGCAATATATCTCCCATCCGGTGACCAGCGCGCGCGTCCAGCCGTCCCGTGCAACGACGTGATCTGATCGCAAGAGCTTCCGTCCACCTGGCATGTCCAGATATCCCAAAATCCCAACCGATCAGACTCGAATGCCACCTCCTTCCCGTCCGGAGACAACTCCGGCCGCATTTTGTGCCCCTTCTCTGAAACCAGTGCGAACGGTGCCTTCTGGGCATGCGTCGTATCCTTCAGGTCAAGCTGCCATATGTCCGCCTTGCCCACGCCCTGTTCATACACCAGCGAGGTGTCAGTTTTGGAGGGAATCGTGGGCCACTCGGCCTCTCCCACCGGGCCGGCCACCGGCCTGGGAATGCACCCCTCCGCTGCGACCACCCACAATCCCATCTCGGCGCTGCGCGCAGAAGCAAAAACGATCTCGCGACTGTCGCTGGTCCATGCCAGCGATCCCGACATTGGGCGATGATCAAACGTCAGACGCTTCGCCCGCCCGCCATTCGCGGCCATCACATAAATGTCATTGCTCACACCGGCTACGGCAGAGCGGATGAATGCGAGCCGGGCGCCGTCGGGAGAGTAGCTCGGTGACCGGTCGATCCATCCCGGCGGCGGCGATGAAATTTGACGTATGCTCGAATCGGCAACCGACAATACCGAGATCCATGCTCTAGTCGGATCGCTCTCATGGCTCTCGGTAAAGGCAATCAAGCTTCCATCCGGCGACCATGACAGTCCTCCTCCCAGATGATCCGGACCACGGTACACGCGCCGCTCCGTGCCTCCCAATGCCGGAATCGTAAAAATAGAGAACGAGTTGTCCGAATATCGCGTAACGGCAATCTGCCGGCCATCCGGTGACCAGGTAGGACAGCAATCGCCGGGATCGTTCGTCAGCTGGATCGACTTTTCGCCGCCTGCGACCGCCGCATAAATGCCGGTCTTATGTCCGCCATCGCTTTGTCGAAATGCAACCAGAGTGCCATCCGGTGAAAATGCAGGTGTCGCCTGGTAACCACGCAACCCGATCAACGGGACTACCTCCATCTTCGCCAGCTGCGTATCTGGACGCGGGCGGTAGAGTGCCCAGATGGATGCCGAACAAACCAAGCCGAGACATATCGTTGCTCCGATCCATAACCGCACCGAAGGTAGCCGCGATCTGGTTGCAACAGCGCGCGTTGGTTCTGGCGGGTTTTCACCATTCGGCTGGATCGCCGCAATAAACCGATACCCGCGCTTGGCGACGGTTTCAATGAAACGCGGCTTCTCCGCCGAATCCCGCAGCGCCTCCCGCAGTCGCGCCACCGCGCTGTTCAGCCCATGATCGAAATCAACGAACGTGTCCGCCGGCCAGAGTTCCTGCCTCAACTGATCGCGCGTGACCACCTCTCCCGGTCGCTGCAACAGCAAAAACAAAACACGGAACGGTTGTTCCTGTAGTTTGATTTTTCGGCCTTCTCTACACAACTCGCCGGCCCGAACGTCGACTTCAAAAACGTCGAACCTTACCTTTTCCGCGGGAGACTGGATAACTGACATTTTCCCACCTTTGCTTTGGACGTTGGCGCATCACCGACGTTAGTGATCACTTCAGCAAACGTTTCTCGCAGCCCTGATTTGCCCACCAAACTTCAATCTGTTCACAGACTTCGCTCGTTACCCAGCCGTGTGCTCGTCGTGTCTCGCCTTGCATTGCGGAATCCGGCTTCCTGTTACGAAATGGACTCACGCTGAGGCCAGGAACGAAACACACCGGCCCGGCGAAATCGGTCGTCATTGGGATCACGAGGCCTTGAGACATGCAGAGAAACAATCGAATCCTCTTTGCAATTACGTTAATGCCATTGCTGTGGTTCAACGCATTCGCCACAACCAGAAGCCAACAAGATACGAAACGCTCTACAACCCTGAACATTCCCGCCTCGCGAGTTGCATCGATCACAGAACGCGCCCGGCAGGGAGACCCCAACGCCGAATATCAATTGGGATGGTCCTACATAACAGCCAAAAATGTTTCCCCGAACTATCAGCAAGGCTTGATCTGGCTGCGGAAATCGGCTGATCAGGATTTTCCCGACGCCGAATTCGGGCTCGGCTACCTGTATGAGCAAGGCAAGGGAGTGAAGAGGAACTACCGGGAGGCCATGCGTTACTACACCGCTGCTGCCGAACAAGGTCACTCAATCGCCGAAAACAATCTAGGCTCTATGTACGAACGGGGTGAGGGCGTCCGCAAAAACTTCAGCCAGGCCGCGGAGTGGTATCGCAAATCCGCCGAGCACGGCGGATTCGTCGCCGCATGCAATCTCGCGTCTTTATACTTTCACGGCAAAGGCCTGCCCCGTGACTACGTCCAGGCCGCAACCTGGTTCCGCGCCGCTGCCGAGCATGGCTATCCTCCGGCCCAGGAAAATCTCGCTTGGATGTACTACACCGGCACGGGAGTGAAACTCGATTTTTCCGAAGCAGCCAAATGGGTCCGCCGCGCCGCCGAGCTGGGATACGCCCGCGCCCAGCTCGACTTAGGCTATCTCTATGAGCAGGGCAAAGGCGTACCCCTGGATCACATTTCCGCTTACATGTGGTACAAAGCCGCGGTCGATCGAGGAGAACACCGAGGCATCGCGGCGCTGAAGAGTCTCTCCTCCGTGATGACCGATGCACAAATGAAACAGGCCAGCGTGGCTGCGGCAGAATTGAAAGTGTCCACATCCATCGTGGCAGAAGACAGCCGCTCGGACTCGATCGGAATCTTCGTTCCGCCACGCTAAATGATATAAGCCTTCCCAAGGGCCAACTTCTCACGCTTCCTCAACGAACCCTTTCCTCCGTGTTAGTATTCGCACGCTCTTGAAAGGAGCACCATGAAGCGCATCAACGCATTGGTTGGGGTGGCATTGGCAGTGGGTTTGGGACTGGGAATGCTGGGTAGCCGTCTGTTGAGTGCTCAGGACAATTTGAAAGGCGGCAAGGTCCTGCAGCGGACACAGCTGAAAGGAGCGCCGGGATGGGAGGCGATTCTGGTAGAGCGCATCCTGCCGCCGGGCGCGGAGAGTGGCAAGCACACGCAAGGCGGCAACGAGATCGTGTACATCGAGGAAGGTTCGGTGACCTTTCAGGCTCAGGGCAAACCTGCGGTGACCCTGAAGCCAGGCGAGGCATTTACCACGGTCGCGGGCGAAGTGCACAACGTGAAGAATGCCAGCAGCAGCGCGCCGGCAAAGGCACTGGCTTTCTACGTGGAAAAGAAAGGCACCCCTCTCGAGGAGCTTTCGGTTCCGGCGAAGTAAGAGGCGCAAACATGAAACCCGTCATTCCAGTCGCATCGATCACGTCTGAAATGACGGGTTTTTCTCACTGGCCGCCTTTGAAGCGATAAATCTAGTTCGTACCGATTACTCCCGCAGAGAAAGCGTCGCCTCCGGGTTCGCCCCGTTGCAGATGCACCTGATACGTGTTTGCCCAGGACAGGCCGAAATCCGGTGCGTTCCAGAACGAATCCCGCCACGGTTCCGGCAGTCCCCACGCATTCAGGCCATACATGGTCTCCATGTCGGACTCCAGAAATCCAGTGAAGCCTTGCGCCGTGCATTGCGCGTTGTTCAGGTCAGTGCACTGCGGTGTCACGTTCTCCCAATAAGTACCCGGCGGCAAAACCACTGGCGTGGTCCACGTTACGAGAATGGTGTATTCAGGGACGCCATTCAAACTTCGTCCGGTCGCCGTCATCGTGGCATTCGCCGTACCGCTGGCCACAAGCGTCCCGCCGCTGCCCCCAGCCTTCGGAATTTTAGTACGGATCTCCCACGGAGTCGCGACCGGATCGAGCGCCGTTGGATACGCAATGGTGTTGATAAACAAGCCAGTAACATGCCACGTCTGCCCGGCGGGAACAGTGAATGGTGAATAAATCTGCGACAGTGTCTCCGATCCTCCCGGATAAATGTTTTCGTTGGCGAAGGTGTCCGCAGCAGGGCTGCTGGGGTCAAAGTCGCCCCCATAAAACAAGCATGGTGTGCAGTAAGACGGTGCGGCTTGCAGGCGGCCTACAGAAAACACAACGCCTGTTGAATCCGATCCGCCTTCCGAGGTCGCGCCGACGAGTCCGTTCTTGTAGATAAGTACGCTGGCGAGGGGAAGAGCACCGTCACTTCCGGCGGCGAAAGTATGAAGAACAGTTTCGGTCCATGCGCCGGCAGACGGGGAAAGCTGAAATACAGTCCCATACCCGTAAAGGCCGCCGTTGAAGGTAGTCCCGAACAGATTGCCGTTTTGGTCCATCACCGGTGCATCGTAGGGAAAGCCACCGTCATTGCCCCCGGTGAAGTTGTAGAGAACCGATTCCTTCCAGGAACCGCTCGAAAGGGCGAGTTCGAAAACGGTTCCGCTGCTATATTTGCCGCCTGAAGTCGTGGTCCCGTAAAGATTGCCGGCTTTGTCGAAGATCACTCCTGCGTTGACCGAGCCTCCATCGAGATTTCCGGTGAAGAAGTAAAGAACCTTCTCATTCCATCTCGTTCCCGACTCAGAGAGCTCGAAAACCGATCCGGCCTGGTTGGGGCCGCCGGATTCCGTCGTCCCGTATAGGTTTCCGGCTTTGTCCAAAATCAACGTGCTGTACGGGTACGCTCCGTCACTGCTCCCGCCGGCGAAGCTGTAGAGAACTTCTTGCTGCCATTTACCATTGACCTCGCGCAGGCCAAAGACTGTGCCGTCGGCATTGGCGCCGCCCTCCGCGGTTGTGCCAATGAGCGCATTGCTGACTATGGTGAGAGCGGCTTGCGGGCTCCCGCCGTCGTTGCCACCGGTAAAGCTGTAAAGAACAGACTCTGTCCATTCTCCGTTGACGCGGGCCAGCTTGAAGACCGTCCCAACGTTATCGGGACCGCCAAGTCGCGTCGTGCCGTACAAGTTGCCGGCTGTATCAAAAACGACAGAGGCCGAGGGGGAAGCGCCATCATCTCCGCCGGCAAAGCTGTAAAGAATCGTCTCATTCCACACGCCCTTCGAGTTCGTCAGTTCATAGACAGTGCCTTGCCCGTTCGCACCACCGTAACGCGTGGTGCCGTAAAGATTGCCCGACTGGTCGGCGATCAAACCAGCCACGGGATAGCTGCCGTCGCCAGCGGTGAAGGTGTGCAATATCTTTTCATTACTCGCGAGACCGTTACCGGTTAAGAAGGCGACGCTGAGCACCAGGAAGGTGAGAGGCTGCCATCGCATGATACTTGTCTCCTGAAGGTTGAAATACGCGGGAACCACGATCTTCGGCAGCGGCTATACCGCCGCGATTGGTGCCCGGCATTTTAGCAAAATTCAGCGCTGCCAGCGATTGCTTCTTGCAGAACTGCTGATCGAGGAATATGGGGCCGCATCAACCAAAGCATGGCACTTGAGCGCGGAGGGAGAACGGAAGTAACAATGCGATTTTCCATCGTGCGGCTTTGCCGCTGAACTTCCGGGGGATGCCGCCGATTGAACCAATAGCAAGCAAGAATGCATCACCTGAACCGGCCGCTTGGAGGACTGGAGAACATCGTGGAAAACACCCTCGAAAAGATTCCTGAAAGCGCTCCCAAATCCACGTTGTCGATGCAGACGCTGCTGCTGTGTGCCGACATACCTTTTCTGGGAATAACCCGCAGCGTCCTTCAGCAGTTGCAGGTGACGCCACGAATCGTGAATACGTCAGCGGCGGCGCTGGCGATGGTCCAGGCGCATGAGTTTGATGTAATCATCGTGGATTGGCGCGAGATCGACAACCTGGCCGATTTTCTGTGTGCGGTGCGGCGGTCGAAGCACAATCAGGACTGCGTGTTGGTCGCGATTGTGCGCGACCTGCTGGATCTCAAGCAGGCGTTTGCCGCGGGCGTCCACTTCCTGATTCATAAACCCGCGTCCGCTGTGCAGATCGAACGTTGCCTGCGCGCAGCCTATAGCGCGACCGTGGCCCGGCGCCGCAAGCAGCATCGCGAGCGCGTAAAGATTGTGGCTTCGGTGAGCACACATGCGCATCCGTTGTTTGAGGCCACGGTTGTCAATTTGAGCGAAGGAGGGGTTGGAGTTGAGATCAATCCGAGAGTCTTCATCTCCGGCGTGTTGCCCAGTAACGGGGAAGAGATCAGCTTACGCTTTGCGCTACCCGGCAGTGGCGAGATGCTCGACATCAGCGGCGTGGTGGTGTGGACGACCGTCTGGACCTTCGGCGTGAAATTCTCGTATATCCCCGAGATGCAACGTCAGGCTTTGGACCGTTGGCTGACCGAGTGCGTGGAGCGGTCATTGGCGGAACTCTCGGAGCGGATCAGGGCGGCTTGCGCGTAAAAAAAACCCCACCACAGGGGAAACGCGTTTCACGACATCTGATTGAAGGGGTGCGGCTTCCACCCGCACCGTCAGTTATCAGGTGACCAGGACAAAGAAAAGGCCCGCACGAGGCGGGCCTTCAATCCTGATCACTGACCCCTGATCCCTGATCCCTGACCACTGCTCTACTGATGCGTTGTTGGGCTCTCCGGAGAAGTCGTGGTCAGCGGCGGCGCGATCGATTGCGTACCGTCTTCCACGATCGACGGAAGCGGGGACTCAAGTGCAATGGTCAACACCTGGTCCATCGTGTCGACGAAGTGCAGCTTCATGGCAGTGCGCAGATTTTCCGGAACCTCTGCCAGGTCTTTCTCGTTGTCCTTCGGCAGGATGACCTCGAATAGCCCGGCACGGTGAGCGGCCAGCAGCTTTTCTTTCAGCCCTCCGATCGGAAGCACCTTGCCGCGCAAGGTAATCTCGCCTGTCATAGCGAGATCGCGCCGGACGGGAATCTTGCTTAACGCGCTCGAAATTGCCGTTGCAATCGTAATGCCCGCGGACGGTCCATCCTTCGGTATCGCGCCTTCGGGCACGTGCACGTGGAGATCAAGGTTGCGATAGAAGTCACGGGTCAGCCCAAGTCGGCTCGCGCGCGAGCGCACATACGACATCGCCGCTTGCGCCGATTCCTGCATCACGTCGCCGAGCTTGCCAGTCAGAGTCAGCTTACCCTTGCCGTCGACGACGCTTGCTTCCGTGCTAAGAATTGAGCCGCCCACTTCGGTCCAGGCCAGGCCAGTTACGAGTCCGACTTCGGACTTCTCGTGAGCCAGTGTGTCGCGGAACTTGATCACACCAAGGAAATCATTGACGTTCTCGCCGGTAATCGCAATCGAGAAGCTCTCCCCTTCTTTGACCACCTTGCGCGCGACCTTGCGGCAGACGTTGCCAATCTCGCGTTCGAGATTGCGCACGCCAGCTTCACGAGTATAGGAGCGAATCAGCGAAGTGATCGCGTCGTCGCTGAACTTGATGTTCTTCTCCGAAAGCCAGCCGCTAGCGTCTGCTTCTTGACCAGAAATTGCTTCGCAATCTCGACCTTTTCCTGCTCGGTATAACCATGCAACCGGAGCACTTCCATGCGGTCCTGCAGAGCGGGCGGGAATGGTGTGCATCACGTTCGCGGTAGCAACGAAGAAAACCTGCGAAAGGTCATATTCGACGTCGAGATAGTGATCCACGAACATGAAGTTCTGCTCCGGATCGAGCACCTCCAACAACGCCGCCGATGGATCGCCGCGGAAGTCCATCGACATTTTGTCCACTTCATCGAGCATGAAGACCGGATTCTTGGTGCCGGCCTTCTTCATCATCTGAATAATCTGTCCGGGCAGAGCACCGATGTACGTACGCCGGTGACCGCGAATTTCGGCTTCATCGCGCACGCCGCCCAGCGACATGCGGACGAACTTGCGTCCAGTCGCCTTGGCGATCGACATGCCCAATGAGGTCTTTCCGACTCCCGGAGGTCCGACAAAGCAGAGGATCGATCCTTTCGGATTCTTGACCAACTGCCGGACAGCCAGAAATTCCAGAATCCGTTCCTTGATCTTCTCCAGCCCATAGTGATCTTCGTTCAGAACTTTTTCCGCCCGCGATATATTCCGGATTTCCTTGGAGCGCTTCTTCCACGGCACCGCCAGTAGCCAGTCAAGATAATTACGCGAGACGGTCGACTCGGCCGACATCGGGGGCATCGCTTCCAGCTTCTTGAGTTCCTGCAGCGCCTTGTCTTTGACCTCTTTCGGCATGCCTGCCGATTCGATCTTCTTCTTCAATTCGTCGAACTCGCTCTTCTCGCCGCGGCCCAACTCTTTCTGAATCGCCTTGATCTTTTCGTTGAGGTAATACTCTTTTTGCGCCTTCTCCATCTGCCGCTTCACCCGCGACTGGATGGTGCGGTCGACATTCAGCTTTTCGATTTCGATATCAAGCACGTCGGCGATGCGGGTCAGGCGCTCTGCCGGATCGAAGATCTCCAGCAATTCCTGCTTCTCCTCAATCGACAGCTGCAGATTGGCCGAGATGACATCGGTCAGCTTGGCCGGATCTTCCATCCGCACGGCCGAAATCATGGTCTCGTAATTGAGAGCCTGGCAAAGTTTCACGTACTGCTCGAACAGCGACGTGACCCGCTGCATGCTGGCTTCGACCGCCTGGTTCGTTTCCGTGGTGAAGCGGGCTACGCGGACCGTGGCCTGCATGTACCCGTCGGTATCGGTGACCTGCAAAATCTTGCCGCGCTCAATGCCTTCGACCAGAACTTTAATGTTGCCGTCAGGGAGCTTCAAGCTCTGCACGATATTTACGATCGTGCCGACTTGGTAGATCTCGTTGGCCTTGGGCTCATCAATCGATGCGTCGTGCTGTGTCGCCAGGAATATCTTTTTGTCAGCTGCCAGAGCTTCTTCGAGAGCTCGGACGCTCGACTCGCGTCCGACCACGAACGGCGTCATCATGAATGGGAAGATGACGACGTCCCGGATGGGCATCATCGGCAGCTTTTTCGATTCGTATTTTTCCTTGGATGTGGTCACTGAGTCTCCTGGGCTGAGCAGCCTAACCATGAACGGCCAAACAAACGATCTATCCCGATTTTACCTTGAGCTGAGGGTCCTGCGAAATGGCATTTAAGTGGTAAGTCGTTTTGGGATTCGGACCGCACTCCGAAAGCCAATAACCACAAAGGACACCAAGATTCACGGAGCGGAACCAGGATTTCTTCGTGAACCTTCGTGTCCTTTGTGGTTAACCAGAGAACCGGAACTACCCGGCTTTTTCCATGACCGTCGCGAACGAGGCGGTACGCTTCTCGACCATCTCGCGGGTCACTTCGAATTCCTTTAACTTCTTCTGGCTAGGCAAGTTAAACATCAGGTCCAGCATCAGTTCTTCGAGGATCATGCGCAGGCCCCGGGCCCCCACCTTGCGCGCCATAGCCTGACGAGCGATCGCCCGCAGGGCATCGTCCGAGAACTTCAAACGGACGTTTTCAAACTCGAATAGCCGCTGATACTGCTTGACGATCGCGTTCTTTGGACGCGTCAGGATTTCAATCAGCGCGAACTCGTCCAGGTCTTCTAGCATGCCGACGACCGGCAAGCGTCCGACAAATTCAGGGATCAGTCCGAACTTGATCAGATCTTCCGGCTGAACTTCCTGCAGCAACTCCTGCGTTTTCTTCTTGGAATTGAACGATTCTTCCTTTTCGGCCTCTTCGCCGCTGCGGAAACCCAGCGACTTCTTGCCCACGCGCCGCTGGATAATCTTTTCCAGTCCGACAAACGCTCCGCCGCAGATAAACAGAATGTTCGTGGTGTCGACCGGCGTGAATTCCTGGTGCGGATGCTTGCGTCCACCTTGCGGCGGAACGTTGGCAATCGTGCCTTCCAGAATCTTCAGCAGGGCCTGCTGCACGCCCTCACCCGAAACGTCGCGAGTGATCGACGGATTTTCATCCTTGCGGCCAATCTTATCGACTTCGTCGATATAGATGATTCCGGTCTGCGTACGATTGACGTCGCCATCGGCAGCCTGTAACAGCTTGAGGATAATGTTCTCAACATCTTCGCCGACGTATCCTGCTTCGGTCAGCGTGGTAGCGTCAACGATCGCGAAGGGAACATCGAGCATCCGGGCCAGCGTCTGCGCCAGCAACGTTTTGCCGGTGCCCGTCGGACCGATCAGCATAATGTTCGACTTCGAAAGCTCGATGCCGTCGCCGGTCTTCTGGCGATTCATGAAAATACGTTTGTAGTGGTTGTAAACCGCGACTGCCAGCTTCTTCTTCGTCTGCTCCTGCCCGATCACATACTCATCCAGGAAGGCTTTGACTTCCTGGGGCTTCGGCAGTTGATTGGGAGCGCTGCTGGGCGGCGTCGCGCTTCGGTCGTCTTCCAGAATCGAGTTGCAGACCGCTACGCACTCGTCACAGATGTAGGCGCGGGGATAATCGCTGGGAGAGGAGATCAGTTTGGCTACAGCGTCCTGCGATTTATGGCAGAACGAACAGCGGAGAATCTCATCCGTTCCCGATTTATTTTTCACTCTGCTTTACTCCTTCAGCGGTTCCCGCGGCGCGATCGAGACCCCAGCTCCAATGATGCGTCTGTCATGCCGTTCCGGCTCGAACCGTCAGGCGCGAAGGGCGATCATACCGCTTTTGCCGTCTTATAAATGATATCGTCTATGATTCCGTATTCCTTAGCCTGTTGCGCGTTCATAATGAAATCGCGCTCGACATCTTTCTCCACTTTGTCCAGTTTCTGTCCACTATGTTTCGAAAGTAACTGGTTCGTAATCTCGCGCAT
Organism: Terriglobia bacterium; assembly: GCA_963823085.1. GTDB lineage: Bacteria > Acidobacteriota > Terriglobia > Terriglobales > Acidobacteriaceae > Sulfotelmatobacter. Next base: position 45,970 of record CAWGKF010000003.1, read on the forward strand.
CCGCAAAATCTCGCGCGCATGGATATCGATATCAGTGGCTTGGCCGGAAAGCCCACCCATAGACGGCTGATGTATTAGAATCCGTGAATTCGGTAGTGCCAATCTCTTTTTGGGCTCACCTGATGCCAATAGTAACGCCGCCATCGATGCCGCCTGTCCAACGCACAGCGTCATGACATCGTTCTTCACGTATTGCATGGTGTCGTAGATCGCCATGCCAGCCGTGATCGAGCCGCCCGGAGAGTTGATGTAAAGCTGTATGTCTTTCTCCGGATCTTCTTGAGCCAGAAACAACATCTGGGCGATCACCAGGTTGGCGATGTTGTCGTCAATCGGCGTGCCGATAAAGATAATGTTGTCGCGAAGCAACCGGGAATAGATGTCGTAGGCGCGTTCGCCCCGCCCGGTCTGCTCGATGACCATCGGAACGAGCATCATTTGTGCGTCGTTCTTATTCCAATCATTATTGTTCACGTTCACCTGCCACACTCCGCCCCAGCCTGACACTCTCTGAGGTGGGGAGGATTCGATAAGGTCTGCGCATCTGGACTACGCAGACTGATGATACAGAAATTCGAGGGTCTTTTCGCTGCGGATTCTGTTCCGGATTCTATCGAGGCCCCCATCTTGTGTCAAACGAGAGCGGACCGCTTCGAGAGATTGTTTCGATTGAAGTGCCAGCGCTTCGAGATCGTGATTCAACTCGTCCTCGCTCACATCAATTTTTTCCAACTCCGCGATGCGATCCAGTAACAACGACGACTTTACATCCTGCAAAGCCTGATCGTGCTGCCCTGCGCGCAACCGCGGCAGGTCCATCTTTTTCATGTCTTCCATCTTCATGCCCTGCGCCGCCAGCGCACGCAGCCCGCGCTCCAGGCGAAGATCGATCTGACGTTCTACCAGCGACTCGGGAACTTCGAACTCATTCCGCCGCACAAGTTCTGCCACCAGTTTGTCTTTGGCTTCGCGCTCCGCAGCGTGTTTGCGCTCCGCTTCCATGTTCTCGCGGATCTGCTTCCGCACCGCTTCGAGGTTTTCGAACTCGCCGAGCTCTTTCGCGAATGCGTCGTTCAATTCGGGCAGGTTCTTCTGCTTGATCGCCTGCACCTTCACGGTATAGATGAAGGTCTTGCCCGCAAGCCGCTTGTCGTTCGTGTCTTCGGGATAGACAACTTCAAACTGGCGCTCGTCGCCCGCACTCGCTCCCCGCAGATTCGCAGAGAATTCCGGAACCGTATTCTTCCCGCCGATCTCGATCAGAATCTCATCCATGTGAACCGGCTGCGTCTTGTCGCCGATGTCTTTCGGCCGTCCGTTCATCGAAGCCTGCGCGAAATCGCCGTCCGAAAGCGTGCTGCCTTCGACAGTCGTATAGGTCGCGTGCTGCTCGCGGACATTGTTCAGCGCCTCTTCCACTTCCTCTTCTTTGACCGCAATCTCCGGATGTTCGGCGCGTAGCTCTTTGTAGCCGTCGACCTTGATCTCGGGCATGATCTCGAAGCTGGCCTTGAAGCGCAGCGGCTCGCCGTCATGAATGTGCAGGTCGGTCACCCGCGGCTGCGAGACCGGAACCATCCCCAGCTTCTCCGTTTCCTTGCGGAAGTAGCGCGGCACCAGCGCCTCGACCACGTCGCTCTTCAGATCTTCTTTAAAGCGCTGCCGGATGATGGTGGCCGGCACGTGTCCGGTGCGGAATCCGGGCAGCCGGGCGACCTTCTGATACTTCTGAATGATAGCGTCGGTTTCGCGGCTGACTTCTTCGGCGGGGATCTCCACGGAAATCTCGCGTTTCACGCCGTCTTGTTTGCTTTCAGTCGTTTCTGTAGGACTCACAATTTCCTTTGGCGGCGGAGCTGTTTCTGTAACACGCCGTTCATCTGAGTTTAAAGACAAGGGACTAGAGCGTCAAACGAAGGCAGGGGGTGGTGTATGCGGACGGCAAAATGCTCCCTTCTGCAACCAGCGGTCAAAGCGTGTAAACGCCTCATTTCGACAGCTAGGGAAAAATGGCTAGGCGCTCGGGCCAAAGTGCTTCAACGACAAGAGGAGAAATCGTAAGGCGTCAACTATCGGTAGGGAAGCCCACAGCTTCCCGAATCTCTCGCACAAGGAATGCACAGACTCAGAACATAGGTGACGCTGGACGGGCGTCCATTTGGGTTATGCGTCTTCGCGGCTTTTTCAGTTCGACTGTCCAGACGTAGCAATTCTCGTGGACCGCATGCCCGTGTTCATCGGTTTTGCTTTCTTCGAGGTTCACAGGTTCTCTACAGATAGCGCAGATTGGGGAGTCTGACATAGTGCCTCCGGGAGGAGGACAGTCCCACGGTAGTTCATTGCCTAAACTAAGGTCTGTTCAGTAGTGCACAGGCTAAAACTCAGAAGTCCGTAGCTAACGCGGAAATCGCTCTTGTTTCAGTGAAGAATGATGAGGAGGAAATTTGGCGCACTCGTGCTTGTCGAAAGCTTCCAGCACGGTAGCGGAGGCTTTGCCGGAGAGTGTGCGCCCAGGATTAGGCACTATCCACGAGCAGACGGAACAGCCCCAAGCTGCGAAACTCTGATTCTCCAGCCAAACCAATTTTCTAGCGTTGTCCAAGGGGTTTCCCCCCAGAAGACTTCTTTTGTATTGACCGGAACACTTAATTATAGCGCTGGTCGCCCAGTCCATTGGAAAGCTAATAGTGGACAGGATCGGTCACGAAACGTGAGGATGCAGGATCTTGAGTAACAAGGTCATAGTCGTGTACCCGCCATTGCGAAATTAAATATTCTTGAAAAATGTGCAGAATTGAGCAGCCAAAGTTTATTTGAGACGCTACGCTGGCTGAGTTCACGACCAAGAAGCGGTCATGGGTCAGTGTCGTTTGATCCGACGTTCGACCCTCACGACCGCTTCACCACAGAAGACAAGGCCGAACTCAAAAGGTTCGGCCATATTATTTTGTGAGCTTTACAGATCAGACTAGGGCTCATCATTCAATGACAATGGAGCAAGCATACATCCGACGACGGCAGCTCCATGAGAAACGAAATCACGACTAAGCGCAAAATACGTGACTTCAATCCCCACACTTTTCTTTCGACCAACGGGAAAGGCAGGGACATGCTGTCGTATGAGAAGAAAGCCATCATATTCGCTCAAGGAGATAAGACCGGCGGCCTATTCTTTGTCCAAAAAGGAAAGATACGGCTTATCGTAGTGTCCGAATCCGGGAAAGAAGCTACTCTTGGCATTTTGGGAGAGGGAGATTTCTTCGGAGAAGGCGGGCTTGCTGGCCAGCTCACTCACATAATTTCGGCGATCGCGATGACAGATTGCGTCCTGCTCTGTATCGAGAAAAAAACGATGATCGATGCCATGAGCCGGGAGCCAAAATTGTCAGCAGTGTTCGTCAAGTTCTTGCTGAAGCGGAACATTCGATATCAGGACGACTTGGTCGATCAACTTTTCAACTCCAGCGAAAAGCGACTGGCCCGAGTCCTGCTGCTGATGGCGCAATTCGGTAAAGAAGGAGTATCCGACATGTTGGTCCCAAGACTGAGTCAGGAGACCCTTGCAGCGATGGTCGGGACAACACGGTCGCGGGTCAACTTCTTCATGAACCGATTCAGGAAGCTTGGCTTCATCAACTACGACACCGGCAACAATTTGCAGGTCCACAGTTCACTCCTGACCGTCGTTCTCAATGATAACGAGCTGACTCGCGAGAGGTCCGCACCGCCCGCAGAGCGTGGTGGACCAACGGACAAAGAGCGAGCCAAAAGGCCACGCCTCCCCGCCATTGCCTAACGACGGCGTTTTGAGCGAAAAGGCCAGGTTTGGTCACGATTGGCATCGGTATCACGAGTTCGTTGAAAACGAACTGAAATTAGCTTGTGACGCACTTGAATCGTACGCGCGAGATCCTGTCCTTCTGGCGTTGTTTTCTCTGGCTCGATGTGCAATACGAGACAGTCTTCACTCTTCGAAATGAGCCAGACTAAAGGGAGTCCATCCGACATAGGCGAGTATGTCCTTCCAAGAAACAGATGCGTCGCATAAAGTGCTGCTGGTGGATGACGACGAAGCCATTCGCGAATTGACCACGGTGCAGCTGGTTCGAAAAGGATTTGAAGTGGTCGCCGCTGGCTGCGTAACCGAAGCACTGCGATTCATCGCGACAGAAACCTTCGACGTGCTCATCACCGACCTCAACATGCCAAACCCGGGCGATGGTTTTACGGTGCTCACAGCGATGCGCCACTCTCAACCTCAGGCCCTTATATTGTTGGTAAGCGGCTATCCCGACGTAGATCGGGCCATGGCCACGATTGCTTTAGAGCCGGACGAAATCATCGCTAAGCCATTCGAAATTGCAAAGCTTCCCGAGCTTATCCGCGAGAAAATGCTATCTCGCAAACCGGCTCCACGGGTGGACAAGCAGAGAGTGAGCGTTATATTGCGTCGCTGCCTTCCCACGATCCTCGTTGACTGGTTAAGCCGCGCGAAATCGAGTCCTGAACTCAGCCACCTTCACCTCACCGACAACGAGCGGACCGGCCATCTTTCCAAATTGGTTGAAGACTTGGTCGCCCGTCTCAACCGGCCCAACGCCCCTTTACTCGACAGTGAGGCGCTAACTTCCAGTTCAGCCATTGCACATGGGAAAATGCGCTCACTCCAGGGCTACACTTCGGCGATGCTGGTGCATGAATCCCGAATACTCCAAGTGACGCTTTTTGAGACGTTGCAAAACAACCTAAGCTATCTGGATTTCAGCTTGCTGCTGCCCGATGTCATGAGGATCGCGGACGAGGTCGATGCGCAGTTGACGCAGGCCATGGCGAGTTTCACGGAAGTCCGACGCGGCGAAGCGGCGGCGTAGGGCGGCTACTCGGTTGCCACTCTATCCTTAGGCGGGTCGGCGCGCCAAACGTATAAGTATTTCTCGTCGCTCGATGTTTCCACGGGGATGTTCTTCTCGCGCGTCACGCGGTTCAATGCCGAGCGGAGATTCTGCATCTTCTCGCCATTCAGACTGCTCAGCGGAATCTTCATCGCCTGCTGGGGTTTCAGCTTCGAAAGATCGGACAAGATGTCCGCGACGGCCTTCCTGTGTTTTCCCTTGCGACCTTGCGGAACATCGGATCGGTCCACGGTTGCATACTTAGAATTGTTTCCATTTCCATTTCCGTTTCGTCCCATGGGCTCCCTCCCCGACGACCCTACGCGTAAGCATGAAATCGTACCGCAACGAATCATATCCTACAACTAAAAATCTATAAGGAGCTCAACGATCCTAGCCGTCCCCCCCCCCCCTAACTGTAATGTTATCAATGACATGCTTTGGCTGCGTTGTATTAAGACCTGCTAAGACTTCACCCGTAGCAGGGAGACAGCGCTACAGTTGATCAAACCTGCTGGACGCCGAAGGGCGCTCGAGAGAGCGGGCAGTGCTTCGCGATTGCCCAGGATTGCTATGCCCAGGACGACTGGTAGAGAGAACCACAAACATGATCAGAATCGCTTTGGGTAAAAACGCGCGCAAGTTCGACCCCGACACTTTCCTCGCAACGATCGGCGAAGGCAGAAAGATTCTGGCGATTCGAAAAAAACAAAACATCTTTACCCAAGGCGACAGCGCGGACGCGGTCTTTTATGTTCAGAAAGGCAAAGTAAGGCTCACCGTAGTATCCAAGGGCGGCAAGGAAGCTACGATTGGCATTGTGAGTGATAGACAATTTCTCGGCGAGGGCGCTCTCGCAGGGCAGCTCTTTCGTATGGGGTCCGCGGTTGCCCTGACAGACTGCGACCTTCTGCGAGTGGAGAAGAGGGCGATGCTGGCTGCCCTTCACCGCGAGCACACCTTCTCCGATTTGTTTGTGGCGTACTTGTTGGCGCGCAACATTCGCTACGAAGAGGATCTCGTGGACCAACTGTTCAATTCCAGCGAGAAGAGATTAGCTCGCATTCTGTTATTACTCGCTCATTTCGGAAAGGAGGGTGCTCCCGAAACCGTTGTCCCCAAGATCAGCCAGGAGACGCTGGCCGAGATGGTGGGAACGACCCGTTCGCGAGTCAACTTCTTCATGAACCGATTCAGGAAATTGGGCTTCATTCATTACAACGGCGGCTTGCAGGTCCACAGTTCGCTGCTCAATGTCGTTCTGCACGACTAGTAGCGCATGTGCGAGCTCTCGGCGCACGTTTGTTTTCGTTCAAGCTCCCCCGTGTCTGCCGCCTCGATATCTGCCGGAAAAACTCCATTTGGTAGCCTGTGCAATTGTGAGCAGCTTCGTGATCCCCCAATAAGGCACAATCCAGTCACAGCAAAAAAGGGATTCTTCGTTTCTCCCCCAACCGCTCTGTGGAGGACCTATGTGGATTGCCAAGCATCTGAAGTTGTCGCATGCCTATTCCGTACTGGAGATGTTAACTGCGGAACGTACCGCAGAGTTGCAGAAACTGACCCATCGTCTGCTTAAAGTGCAGGACGAGGAGAGACGAAAGTTAGCCCGCGACCTGCACGACACCACCGGCCAGACACTGGCAGCGTTGAAAATAGCTGTGTCGCAACTGGAGGAGACCTGCAAGCAAACGCCGGCCGCACTGCAGATTGTTTCCGAGGTTGAGCAACTGGCCGATCAGGCCATTGGAGAGATCCGAACCATGTCGTACCTGCTGCATCCGCCACTGTTGGACGAGGTAGGATTTGCCTGCGCGGCTGAGTGGTATATCGAGGGATTCGCCAAACGCAGCGGCATTAACGTCCAGGCAGAGATTGCCAAAACGCGGGAGCGCTTGCCAGGAAACGTGGAGATCGCTCTTTTCCGTGTCCTGCAGGAGAGCTTGACCAACGTGCATCGCCACTCCGGCGCTTCCGATGCCAACATCCATTTTCAACACGATGGCGACGCGGTGATTCTCGAGGTACGCGATTTCGGCAAGGGCATACCGCAGGAGCGCCTGCGGTTGCTTCATGGAGTCTCCGCGGAAACTGGCGTCGGTTTGGCCGGCATGCGCGAGCGAATGCACGAACTGAACGGCAAGCTGGAGATCGAATCAGATGGTCGCGGCACCACCATGCGGGCAACCCTTCCACTCTCTTTGATTACTCTCTCCGTCCCGTCGCAAACTGGCAGCATAGTCTGCGCATCAGCGTGCTCCTGAGACAACGTGGATCCGCATCGCCGGGCAGGCCATAAGGCGATAACATAACGAAGCCGTTATCAGCCTCGTCCCGAGTATGAAATTGTTCAACCTTCTGCCCCGGCGCAAGCCGGGGCCTTTACCTTCACATCAATCCCATTTACCTGCGCGTCAATTCCTCTCCTACAGCAAATACTGTAGGTCAAACTTCACGACTGCTCGTGGATAATCAATGATTGCTTCGCATGTGTTTTCTTTGTTTCCGAACCCACAGCATTGGTGCGTAACGATCCTGAGTAAACGGTCCTGTGTGGTGAAAGGATTCAGCAAGAAATGGGCGCCGTTCAGATTCTGATTGCCGACGACCATGAGCTGTTTCGCCGGACGCTTCGTGCTTACAGCAACCATGAGGCACATGGGAAATAAATGAAAATCTTTGAGCGTTTTTCGTCTGGCAAACCGGTACTGAAGGCAGAGCACGAGATCGCTGGTCTCGTTGCAGAACGCCTCTCGTTTGCAGAGCCCGGTTTGACGGAGGACCGGGCGCGCGCCATCGCTGTCGATGCCTACATTTTCTTTTATCCTCTCGTCTCGATGGACCTGACACGGAGGCAATCCACCAACATCGACATGCCAGCGTTGGGCAAAGGTCCAATGAATAGATTCGTCAACGCTCTCGCCTACCCGCCTGCGGATTTCAAGGGGGTCGTACGCTCCAATTTCGATACTCTCTATTCAATCGCGTGGCTCGACCTTACCAATGAGCCGCAAGTTGTTTCCACGCCCGACACAGCTGGCCGCTACTATCTCCTCCCAATGCTGGATATGTGGACGGACGTCTTCGCATCGCCCGGATCGCGCACCACGGGCACCCAGCCGCGCAATTTCCTCGTCACTCCGCCATGTTGGGGTGGGAAGGTCCTCGAGGGTTTCATTCGCATCGCCGCGCCGACTCCCTACGTATGGGTCATCGGTCGCATCAAGACAGATGGTCCGCAGGAATATGACGCCGTACACAAGATCCAGGCTGGATTGAAAATCACGCCACTCTCTCAATGGGGCAAATCACAAAGGCCTGACGAGGCTAAGACTGATCCGACGGTTGACATGACGACGCCCCCCAAGACGCAAGTGGACACCATGTCAGCGGCAGCCTACTTTGGGTACGCTGCCGAGTTGCTCAAACTCCATGCTCCGCATCTTACCGACCAGCCCATCATTGCGCAGATGAAATTGATTGGCATCGAAGCGGGCAAGAGCTTTGACTCTTCCAGACTGCATCCTATTCTGCGCAAGGCTGTGGAAGCAGCACCAGCAGAGGCCCAGCGGTTGATGGCGTGGAAGGTCCCAACCATCACCAGGGTCGCAAATAACTGGCTCATAAGCACTGACACCATCGGCGTGTACGGGAACTTTTATCTGAAGCGCGCAATCGTGTCGCAGCTCGGGCTAGGTGCGAATCTGCCGGAGGATTCCATCTATCCTTTCAATCTTGGCGACGAAAATGGAAATCCCCTCGATGGGGCGAACCGGTATACGATTCACTTTGAGAAGGGAACCACGCCGCCGGTCAATGCGTTCTGGTCCATCACACTCTACGACGCCGATGGCTTCCCGGTCGCGAATGTCCTGAATCGTTTCGCGGTGAGCAGTTGGATGCCGTTCCAATACAATGTAGACGGCTCCCTCGACCTCTATTTTCAGAGCGACAGTCCGGGCAAGCATAAGGAAATGAATTGGCTTCCCTCACCGAAGGGCCCCTTCAACGTTATGATGCGGCTCTTCGCGCCGCAAACCGATGCCTTGACAGGCAAGTGGAATCCACCCCCCGTCAGGAAACTAGAGGCAAGCTAACCCATTTCTCGCGTTCTTTGCGAGAAGTGGGGCCTTCTAGCCAAAAGCAGCAGGCTCCGTTCGGGCAAGGAATGCAGTCGCGGATCGCCTACAGTGCCGACGATGCCTCGTTGTTGCAAAGCAGTCCGTGTGGCATGACAAAAAAATAGGCCCGCAAATCGCCTGCCGACGTCGAAAGAAACGCAAGGCCGGCTACCGCGACATCAGCGCACAGCCAGCGAAAATCCCTTCGACTTCGCTCAGGGCAGGCTTTCTCGCAAAGAACACGAGAAATGGGGCGCCCGGCCAGCCCTCCCAAATCCTCCTCCTTCGTTGACTTGCCCGATCCTTGCTCCTAAGATTCAGCCCAATGATCGGTCGGACCATTTCGCACTACCGCATCGTCGAGAAACTCGGTGGCGGCGGGATGGGTGTCGTCTACAAGGCTGAGGACACCGACCTAGGCCGTTACGTCGCCCTCAAGTTCCTGCCCGACGAAGTCGCGCAAGACCCGCAGGCTCTTGAGCGTTTCCGGCGCGAGGCGCGCACGGCCTCCGCCCTGAATCACCCCAACATCTGCACCGTCCACGAAATCGGCCGACAGGACAACCAGTTCTTCCTGGTCATGGAATTTCTCGACGGAATCACGCTCAAGCATCGTATCGCCGGGCGTCCCATGGAAACCGAGTCTATTCTCGCACTCGGCATGGAGACCGCCGACGCCCTCGATGCCGCTCACGGCGCGGGCGTCGTCCATCGCGACATCAAGCCGGCCAACATCTTCGTCACCAAGCGCGGCCACGCCAAGGTTCTGGATTTCGGGCTCGCCAAGTTGGACGAGCGCGGCGCCTCGGCCAGCCGAATCGCAACTGCCAACACGCTGTCCGACGATGATCATCTCACCAGCCCCGGATCAACTCTGGGTACAGTCGCCTACATGTCGCCCGAGCAGGTCCTTGGCAAGCCGCTCGACGCGCGCACCGATCTGTTTTCGTTCGGCATCGTTCTTTACGAAATGAGCACGGGCGCGTTGCCCTTCCAGGGCGACGCCTCGGGCGCGATCTTTGATGCAATACTCCACGGCACTCCAACATTACCCGCCCGATTAAATCCGCAGGTACCAGCAGAACTCGAGCGTGTGATTCAGAAAGCTCTGGAAAAAGACAGGGAGGTCCGCTATCAGCACGCCTCTGAGATGAAAGTCGATCTGGCGCGTGTGCTGCGCGATACAACTTCGTCTTCGTCGGGACGAGTAGCTCCTCCGGCGTCACCGCCACGCCAAATGGCGACGAAAAGATGGCTCTGGTTGGTCGCCGCCGTGATTCTTGCCGGTATTGCCGGACTGTTGACTTCGCGCTTCCGTGAGAAATGGCCACAGCGAGAGACCACTAAGACAGTCTCTGGGCCCGTCTCCATCGCCGTTCTGCCCTTTCAAAACTTCGGCGGAGACAAAGAAGACGACTTCCTCCGCATGGCCTTGCCCGACGAAGTCGCCACCACTCTGAGTTCGGTCCGGACATTATCGATCCGCCCCTTCGCGTCCACTACGAAATACATTGCCGGAGACTTCGACGTACAGCAGGCGGGAAAAGATATGCACGTCGGCCGCATCGTCATGGGACACTACCAGAAGATCCGCGCCCAGCTGCAGTTGACCATGCAGGCAGTCGACGTCGCCGATAATCGCGTCCTCTGGCAGGAAACCATGAGCGTTCCCGCCGAGGACCTGGTGGCCATGCGTGAGCAAGTCACTTCCAAGGTGCGGCAAGCGCTGATCCCCGCACTCGGCGCAAACGAAGCGACCGGCGATAGCGGCACGCGTCCCACCAACGAAGAGGCCTACGACCTCTACTTGCGTAGCGTGGCTCTCGCACATGATGGCGACCAGAATAAAGAAGCTATCCGCATGCTGGAGCGGTCCGTGGGGCTCGAGGCTACCTTTGCTCCCGCGTGGTCCGCACTGGGAAAGCGCTACTACTACGACGAGGAATACGGCGGTGGGACAGGAACGATGTCGCGCACGATTCCAACTCTGCGGCGAGCCCTTACACTAGATCCTAATCTCGAAGATGCGGCCGCGCAGATCGTCAGCGTCGATACTGATTCGGGCAAGCTACCGGAGGCTTATCATGCGGCCAGGGCGATGATCGACAAGCGCCCTCAGAGCGGTTTTGCCCACTTTAGCTTGTCCTACGTCCTTCGCTATGCGGGCCTGAGCCAGGAGGCCGCTGACGAGTGCAACACCGCCGTCCGCCTTGACCCGGGCAACTACCAGTTCCGCTCCTGTGCCGCCGTTTTCTTCATGACCGGCCGGGTTGCGCGCGCCCGCGACTTTTCGAATCTGGATGCGGGATCCGAGTGGTCCACCCAGTTGGAAGCTCGCCTTCTCTTGTATGATGGGAAAACAGCCGAGGCCCTTGCTCGGATGCGCCAGCTTCACGACAGCCCTTTCTTCCACACCCGCGCCCTGGAGGCTTGCTATTCCAATCCCAAGCCGACGGGCACCGACGAGCTTTTCCAACAGACCAAGGAAGAGCTTTTTGCCTTTCATGACCCCGAGCCTCGATTCACCCATGCGATCGCCTTCAACCACTGTCTGGGAAACGAATTTACAGCCCGCCTGATCAAGTCCGCGATCGACAGCGGATTCTGCGGCTACGACTATCTGCAGCTCGATCCCATACTGGCTTCGTTTCGCCAATCGCCCGAATACTCCGCTGTGCTCGCTCAAGCCAAACAATGCCGCGACCGCTTCCTGGCCGAGCGCGGCCAACCCGCACCCTAAGGGCCTCCCCAATTCCCAAGGAGTCCTAGGGTCCCAGCGGGACTTTTCCACAGCCATCCCCCACAAAAGTCCATTTCTTGTGACATCCAACCTTGACTGAGCTCGCAGAAAGCTCACTATGGAAACGTGCCCATTTGCACCTCAGACGACCGGAGAGGAATGCAGCCAGCCTCGGGCATCAATCCGAGCCAGCTAACTCCTTATTCTGGAATATTTTGCGTGTAATTCCTTCTTTGACAATATTTTGCAGCGAATCGTGCGATCTGCTGCGCTGTAACCGGCCTGGATTCAATATTTTGCGAGCTCTCGTGCAAGAAATGCTTTTCGCCCGAAAGTCCAAGAAAGCGGCGTTAAGTCCTTATTCCCCAATATTTTGCGACTAAATCATTCAGAATCAATATTTTGCGGGCCGCGTAAATGCTAACGTCCTCTTAAGATCCATTAAATCAATACTTTGACCGAATCCATGCGAAGAAACTGAGCCTTCTAAATCTATTCGATGTGATCGGCAAAGCGGCGCGCATCCAGTCAATGCCGCATCCAACCATGAAGAACATCTCTTGGGGCGAGGGTGCATTGGGTCTTCACATTGTGCGGTGGTTCAGGCCTTTCCTGATTCTGGGTTTGCTCTTTTTCATCATTGGCAGCATGGCCTCCTCAAGGGCCGTCGCACAGGAAGTCCCCGGCTCGCGCACTCTCCCGGATGCGCCTGAACCCTCTCAAGCCGATGCACTGCAGGAGGACTCACCGCAGGCAGGTAACGGAACTCTCTCCGGAACGGTCGTGGATAGTAGTGGCGATGTGCTGGTAGGGGCGCACGTGTCGCTGGCGGATCCTTCGGGCTCCGTGATTCGCACCGCAGACTCTGGCGGTGATGGCCAATTCGTGTTTCCCGGCTTGCCGCCGAATACTTACACGCTCACGGTCACGGCGCCGGGGATGAGCCCCTTTACCTCGACCCAGATTGCCCTCCATCCCGGCGAGGACCATATTCTGCCCACGATAACTCTCGCCGTCTCTGGTGGGACGACCAGCGTGACGGTGAACGGAAACAGCAAGCAACTATCCGAGCAGCAAGAACACATCGCTGCGCAACAGCGCATCGGCGGAGTGATCCCTAACTTTTACAGCACCTACGATTGGAACGCGCCGCCCATGCTGGCGAAACAGAAATTTCAGCTGAGCATTCGTTCCATCATCGATCCGGTTTCGTTCCTGGCCGTGGCCGGGCTTGCGGGTGCGGAGCAATATCAGAATGTTTTCCCAGCCTATGGCAGCGGATTCGAAGGATACGCCAAGCGCTACGGAGCTGCCATGGCGAATCACGTCTCCGGGGACCTGCTGGGCAGAGCCGTTTTCCCTTCCATCTTTCATCAGGACCCACGCTACTTTTACAAGGGCAAGGGCAGCATAAAGTCGCGCGCCTTTTATGCGATTTCTGCCGCAGTCATCGCGAGGGGGAACAACGGGCAATGGCAGCCGAATTACTCGCGCGTGCTCGGCAACTTCTCGGGCGCAGCCATTTCCGAACTTTATTATCCGGCTGCGGATCGCGGAGCTTCCTTAATCCTGACTAACGGCTTGGGAGGAATTGGCGTGGATGCGGTTGCGAATCTGATTCGCGAATTCGTTCTGAAAGGCATTACCTCTCACGTCCCCAAAGGCGCGAATGGCGAGCCATAGACCTGGCAGACTGCGACGAATCAGGTTTCTTCTTGCCGATGTGATGTAATCACTGCGTGGACTGGCTGACCATCCTCAACAACGAAGTCATCGCCTGCACGCGCTGCCCGCGGCTGGTCGAGTACCGCGAGCAGGTCGCGCGCGAGAAGCGGCGGGCTTATCGCGATTGGGAGTACTGGGGCAAGCCGGTGCCCGGATTTGGCGATCCGGAGGCGCGCGTGTTGGTCATGGGATTGGCTCCTGGCGCACACGGATCGAATCGCACTGGACGTCCGTTCACCGGTGACGCGTCAGGAAACTTTATGTATCCGGTTTTATACGAAACCGGATTCGCAAACCAGCCGACCGCGACCGATCGCTATGACGGGCTGAAGTTGAGCGACCTCTACATCACGGCAGCGGTGCGCTGTGCACCTCCGGACAACAAGCCGTTGCCGGCCGAGTTGGCCGAGTGCGCGGTGTTTCTTGATCGCGAACTCGCCGGGCTGAAGCGAGTGAAAGTAGTGGTGGCGTTGGGGAAAATCGGATTCGATGCTTATCTGAATTATTTGAAGCGGCTCGGAATCCTGCCGAGCCGCAAGCCATACCTCTTCAAACATGGCGCGCACTACCAGATGCCCGACGGTAAGGTGTTACTGGCGTCGTATCATCCCTCGAACCAGAACACGCAGACGGGAAAGCTGACGCGGGAGATGTTTGTGAAGATATTCAAGCAGGCGGCGAAACTCGCCGATAGGTAATGCGAAGCGCTGCGAGGCCAGATCGTGGAACCTTTTCCCTCGTTGGGATCACAGCGATGCAGCCAGGTTACGATCTGGGGCGGCGCTTTTGTTCTTGTTGCTACCGCGTGATTTCACCACAGAGGTACCGAGGAACGGAGATGAAATAATGAACCTCTTGCTCTGTGTCTTCGTGTCTCCGTGGTGACTTGCTTCTTGGCCGGAGCCCACAAACTACTTCAGCTTTGTCGCCGTCACTTCCAGTTGATACTGATGTTTTGAATTCGGATCATCGACTGCTCCCACCACCGTCGGCTTTCCAAGCGCCGCGATTGTGCTGGCTTCGATTTTTACCTGTCGCACCGGAGGCGTTGACGATTCGCCTCGTCCCGCTTCCGGCGGCACAATGCTGCTGACATCAGATTTCACGTTGAGCAAAACGTCGGTGCCCAAGCCCGGAACATCTGCCTGGTCACGCAGTCGGCACCAAAGGCTCACGCCCACATCGAGGTATTGGATCTCGTGCTCTTTCACCTCGACCGGCACGCGCGTGCCGATTTTGATCTCATTGGAATCGCCGGCCTTCGAGTTCATCGAGTATTGCCGTGTGTTGATCTTCTTGCTGTCTTCGAACTCCATGATTGTGAAGTCGAGACGGTAGGCTGCGGGACTCTTCTGCAACTCGGATGGTCGCGCCGATGCAGAGTCTTGCGCCGATGCGCTCCAAAGTCCTCCCGCCACCATCATGAGAATTAATATCGACAACGTAGTCCTCTTCAACATGCGTCGTTCTCCTTTGTGTTCGTCACTGTGGTTGTGAGTCGTTGTCATTCGCTGTGGCCAACTCTCGCTTTTCCTGCTGATCTCTCCGCAACTCTTCGGTTCTCGCTCGTGCCACAAGGACTGCCTGGTCGCGGAACCGGGCGATGTAGCTAGTCAGCAGCTTCTCCTGCTCGCTCATCGGCTGCGGCGACGGAAACTGGTCGAGCCTGGGATGGGCTGCCGCGGTTGCCTCGGGCTGCGGACGAGGTGTAACACTTCCCCTGACTCGCACATGCGCAGGTGGAGGAGTCACCGACTTGTTGCCACGGGCCACCTGAGCCGCGACCTTGGGCGAAGCCTGGGTCGTGACTGGAGGATTATTTGCGACTACCGGGTGCGATGGCTTTCCCGACTTCCAGGGCACGCCGCTTGCTATCAGGATGACTGTGGCCAACGCACCGGCCATGCCCCAACGCCACCAAGTCCTCGCCGGTGCAGCCTTCTGTTCGGCATGAAGATTTGCCAGAAGTCGCTCTTCCAATCCTGGACGCGGTTCGACGGCTGCGTACTTCCTGAGAGCCGCATCGAGCAGGAGGCTGAGCGGGTCGTCGCTCGGGTCGTTGGTCTGACCGGGCGGAATCTTTTTGTGATCGGTCTGTGTCATGTGCTTCCCCGTTCTTGCTTGCCGAGTTGTTGCACCAACTTTTCTTTCAAAATCTGCCGCGCGCGGAACACCCGCGAGCGTACGGCAGCTTCGTTGATCTTCAGAGTCGCGGCGACTTCGCGCGGCGACATTTCCTCAATGGTGGAGAGGATTAGCGGTTCGCGCAGCTTCTCCGGTAGTGTTCCGATGAGCTTCTCGAGAACTCCGCCGACCTGGGCTCCCTGCGCAGTGTCATGGGCAGACGGTTCCGACGAAGCGATTTCCGCCAAAGCCTCATCTGGATTTTCAAAGGGAACTTCACAATCGCGGCCTCGCTGCCTGATTCTGTCAACCGCGACTGTCCACGCAATGCGTGCCAGCCAGGTTTTCGGATTTTCGATCTCCGCGAGTTTTGAGCCATAACGCACGACGCGCATGAACGTTTCCTGGGTGGCATCTTCGGCGTCGTGATGGTGGCGGAGCACTGCATACGCGATGCGATAAACGAGCCGGGAGTGTTCCCGAACGAGCACCTCAAGCGACTCTGCCCTGAGATCTGCCTCGTCACGTTCGGCCGTGCTGACTCCGCTCAGGATGGCTTCTCCCGTCACCAGTCGTTTGCCCTCAATCATGAAGACCGCCGGAAGCTCAGTTATGTTCAGGAATTTCTAGAGGGAGAACGGTTGTAGAGACGTCGCTTGCAACGTCTGCTGCTTGCGGTGCCTGAAATGATAGGTTTAACGATGGCGCAGGCAGAGACGTAACAAGTTACGTCTCTACGACATGGATGTCAGATTCCTACCATCACTGGCTCCGACTCCAGCTTTACTCCCCAGAGTTCTTCGACGCGTTGCTGGATCTGATCTTTCAGGGCGAGGACCTCGGCGGCGGTAGCGCCTCCGCGATTGACGATGGCGAGCGTATGCTTGTTGGAGATGCCGACGTGACCGAAGCCATATCCGCGGGCGAAACCGGAGTGTTCGACCAGCCATGCCGCGGAGACTTTTCTGCTGCGATCCAAAGCCGGGTAGCTTGGGATCGTTAGACGTTTCGATTCGGCGCGCTGGCGCAACTCTTCATGCTGCTCTTCGGATAGCACAGGATTCTTGAAGAACGATCCGGCACTGCAAGAATCGGGATCGCCTTCGACAATCAGCATGCCTTTGCGGGCGCGTATGTGCTTCACGGCATCACGCGTCTCGGCGAGATTAGGTAGAGTTTCGCGTCCTTCGAAGTGGCGCTTCAGGTCGGCGTATTCGAGACAAGGCTGGCCGCCCGGAGTAAGGGCGTACGTTACCCGGAGAATAATGAAGCGGCCGCGTTCGGTCGTATTGAAGATGCTGGAGCGATAAGTGAAGCCACAGGCCTCGTTGCACAACTCGCGAATCTGGCGGTGCTTCCGGTCGAAGACTTCGACAGTCTCGATGGTTTCGGAAACTTCCTGCCCGTAGGCTCCGACGTTCTGCACGGGCGTGCCGCCGACGCTGCCGGGGACTCCGCTCAGGCATTCGACTCCGGCGCAATGTGCTGCGACCGCGTGTGACACGAAGCGGTCCCAAAGTTCACCCGCTCCAATTTCGAAGATGGCTCTGCCGTCGTGGTCCGGGCCGCGCTCGATGCCTGCGATTGCGACCTGGAGGACGAGTCCCGGCCAGCCGGCATCGGCGATGACAAGATTGCTGCCGCCGCCGAGCACAAACAGCGGCAGATCCCGCGATGCGGCAAAGATGACGGCTTCAGCGACTTCGGTCGATGTGCGGGCCTCAACGAAGAATTGCGCCGGACCTCCTATACGGAGGGTAGTTAGCGGCGCGAGAGGAACATGTTCCTGCAGCAGCATGGCTCGCTTTCAATATACACAGCGGGACGTTCGTCGCACGTGAAGTGAAGCTACTCAGGCTACAATGGAAGTAATCCAACTTAAGGGGTCCTAAAAATCATGCCGATGTATCCGGAAATTATGGTAATACCCATGCGCGAAGAATTGACGCGGCTGGGAATTAAAGAGCTGCGCCAGGTCGATCAGGTCGATCAGGCTTTGAAAAATCGTACGGGAACAACGATGGTTGTCGTGAACTCGATTTGCGGGTGCGCAGCGGGCCGTATGCGTCCGGCAGTTCGCATGGCGATGCAGAACCCGGTGCGTCCGGAGCATGCGTATTCCGTTTTTGCCGGGCAAGATAAAGAAGCCACAGACCGGGCACGCAGCTATTTCACGGGGCAGGCGTCGTCGTCGCCTTCGATTGCCATCCTGCGCGACGGCCAACTCGTCTACATGATGCCGCGGCGTGACATTGAATCGCGCGAGGCTCCGGCGATTGCAGCGGACCTTAAAGCGGCATTCGAAAAGTTCTGCGGGAAGAGCGTGCCGGTGCAATCGTAGGTGCTACTGGTCGTAGAGACGTAACAAGTTACGTCTCTGCGAATAACTTTCTTACCGAGTAGCATCGTCGCTACTTATTTCCGCTTGCCAGGAATGTCTTCACCACGATTGCATTCGGCTGTGCTCCAACGGGAATCAGCGTCAGCAAGGAGTACTCCGAAGTCTCCAGCGTACGATGCGGCTTGCGCTTTTGAATGACGGTCACATCGCCCGACTCGGTATCCAAAACCAGCAGATAGTTCTGATCTGGCGTCAGGGCCAGGCCATCCGGATGGCTCCCGACATTTAGCGTGGGCAGGCGGCGGCCCATATCGATGTCGTAAACGGCGATGCTGTTCGATCCGAAATTCGAGACGTAGAGGCGCGAGTTGTCGAGCGTGACGACACCACGCGACGGATGCTGCCCGATTTCCTGGCTACTGCTAACCTCGTCGTTGCCGGTTTCGATGACCGAGATGCTGTCGGAGTCGAAATTACAGACGATCATCTCACCTCCATCCGGCTTGACCGTGAGGCTGACGGGTGTGTGTCCGACATCGATGAAGGCAAGCACGCGATCATCCTTCTGCGCATTCTTGAGCTGGATCGATGCGACCTGATTCGACCCTGAGCAAGAGACGAACGCTTTGCTCGAGTCGGGCAGGATGGCGATGTCTTCGGGCTGCTGGCACACGGGAAGCGTGGCGCGGACCCGCAGGGACTTGGCATCGATCAGAGAAACGCTATTGTTGCCACGGTTGGAAACCACAACGGTCGTGCCGTCGGGGGAGACGCGCGCCAAACCCGGTGCGGCTCCCACACGAATATTGGCGATTGCAGATCGTTTTTCAAGATCGAGTACGCTGACCGTTGACGATCCGGAGTTAGCGACGTAAGCGCGCTTGCCGTCGGCCGATACGTCGACGAAGTAAGGATGTGCCTGTACGCCGATCGTGGCGACAACGGTGTTCGTCTCGGCGTCGATGACGCTGACACTGCTCGATCCAGAATTCACCACGTAGATTTCGTTTTTCTTGGCGTTGGCGGCGATGCCAGTCGGCTCACTGCCCACGCGAAGTGTCTTGGCGAGGGAGAACGTGCGCAGATCAATAACGCTGACCGTGTTGCTCTTGCCGTTGGTGACGTAGGCGTACTCGCGAAAGGCCGGGCTGTAGTCGGCAAGGGACTGCTCGCGGAAATACCACCATCCCAGGCCGCCAAGGATGGGAAGAAAAACGGCGATGAAAAGGAGCTTGCGCAAAGTGGACGCCGCTGTAGCGGAAGAGAAAGATTAGCAGAAGCAAGCCATCTCGGCTTACGCCGGTTTGATCACTTTCAGCCCAGGCACCTGAGCAAATTGGCGCTCATTGAACGTTGCCACCGCGCCTCCGTGCTGCAATGCTGTAGCTGCCACTACGAGGTCATAGTAGCCGATCATCTTGCCGGAAGATTCCATTTCCGCCCAAAGTCGAGCATGTTCCAGGGCGGTCGTTTCGGTATAGGGAAGAATCGGCAAGCCCTCGATGATCATCTTCAGATAGCATTCGCGCCTAGGCCCATGAGTCTCCGTCGCACGTTGAACACCATGCCAGAGCTCTGCGATCGTGATCGCAGCGATTTGAGGATCGTTTTCAGCCTGGTTCTCGAGCCAGGTCGGGAGATCAAACTGCCCGCGTTCGCCGTCGATGATGACATCGGCATCGATTATCAGCGCCATGGTTCTGGTGGCTCGGCTACTCTCGCCACTTGTCGACCGGCGGCTTGAGAATTTGGCGGACTGCCCGCAGATCGCGCTGCCATACCCGCGCTTCTTCTGGGGACAGATTGAACTTGCGCAGCGCCGCAGCCAGCTTGCGCACGGAGCCAGACTTCTTCCCCTCGGGAACCAGCCGCGCAACCGCCTCGCCATTCTTGAGTAGTACAAATGTCATGCCCTGATAACGCACGCGATTCACGCAGTAGGCGAAGTTACGCGCTGCCTCCGTGACCGATATGACCTTCTTCTTCATAAAATCAGAATTATCAGATTTTACGGAGAAAGCAAGAAAACACACCACGGCAGGCGGATCCTTGGTTACTTGGCTGCTACCGTTTCCCTCACCCCAATCTCGGGCACCGTGCGTCCCACTACCGCTGCGATTTGGCGGACCTGCTTCATCAGTTCATCGAACTGATCGGGGAGGAGCGACTGCGGTCCATCAGAAAGGGCTTCGTCGGGCTTGGGATGGACTTCCACCAGCAAGCCGTCGGCACCTACGGCCACTGCCGCACGCGACATAGGCGTGACTTTATTGCGCTTACCGGTGCCGTGGCTGGGATCGACCAGAATCGGCAAATGACTTAGCCGCTGGACGGCCGGTACAACACTAAGGTCCAGAGTGTTGCGGGTGTGGTCGGCGAAAGTGCGAACGCCGCGTTCACAGAGGGCAACGTTGTAGTTGCCTTCGCTGAGGATGTACTCGGCAGCCATCAGAAACTCTTCGAGTGTGGCAGACATACCGCGCTTGAGCAGAACGGGCTTGTGGGCACGTCCGGCACGCTTGAGCAGAGAGAAATTCTGCATGTTGCGGGCGCCGATCTGGATGACGTCGGCATATTCCTCGACCAGGTCGAGCGACTCGTTGTCGATGGCCTCGGTGATGATCTTCATCCCGAACTGCTGGCGGATTTCCGCCATGATGCGTAACGCTTGCTCGCCCAGTCCCTGGAATGCATATGGCGACGTGCGGGGCTTGTACGCTCCGCCGCGAAAGAATTGGGCACCGGCGCGATGCACCCGCTCGGCAGCTGCGAATGCCTGTTCGCGGCTCTCAATGCCGCACGGACCAGCAACGATCGCCAGGCCCGGCCCACCGATTGTGGCAGCGGTGCCCGGGAAACGGATGATCGTGTTGTCTTCTTTCACATCGCGGCTGACCAGCTTGTAAGGCTTCGAAACCTGAATGACTTCCTGCACGCCCGGCATTTCCTCAAGCGTGCCCTGTTCCACTTCGCCCTTGTTGCCGGTAATGCCAATGGCGGTGCGGGTTGCGCCTGGCATGGGATGCGCGCGGTACCCGAGCTTTTCGATTTTTTGGCAGACGGCGCGGACCTGGTCTTCGCTGGCCTGCGCCTTCATGACGACTAGCATGGGATTCCCCCCAGACTGCCAAGTTTATCGTTTCCAAAAGGTTGCAGCAAATCTCGGTGAAACCGGTGAGGTGCCACGATAAAAAGCGGTGGTTACAACAATTACCCGATGTTATGCGGGCCGCGGCTGATTCATAAGCATAGGGGAAGGAGATCTTTATTTATGGGCAGCAGAATCATCATCCTGGTGGCATTTCTATGCGGCGCTTTTGCGGCGGTGTTCGGACAGTCGATCCAGCTTGATCCTTCAGAGTTGAACGGCAGCGGCAATTCGACCACCGATTCGAAATTGGTATCGATCCCTCCGATGCCTTCGAATGATGAGCAGCAATTTGAGCAAGCGGTGAAAGACGTCCATTTCGATTTTGACAAATCGGACCTGCGGGATGAAGACCGCGCAATTCTCAGCAGCGATGCCGAATGGTTAAAGGCGCATCCGGAGGTGACGATCACCCTCGAAGGTGACGCCGACGAACGAGGCACCGTGGTCTACAACGTTGTGCTGTCGGGCGAGCGCGCCAACACCGTGAAAGACGCGCTGGTGGAGATGGGAGTGCCGGCCGACCGCATCGCCTTTGCAACCGGATGGGGCAAGCTATATCCGGTGTGCTCGCAGAGCGACGAGAGTTGCTGGAGCCAGAATCGAAGGACCCATTTTGCCACGTGGCCGCCGGCGGAACAGGAGACGAGTGTGGCGATTGCCGTGCAACCTTGAGTTACAGAATCAGGTTGTATATTCGTTTTCATGGTTCGTTCAATGGCGCGGGAACAGGATATTCTCAACCGGCCCGCGCCGAAGCGGCCGCCAAAGCGGACATCCCGCCGTATCGGGATTCATACATCCTCCGCGGGCGGAGTGCAGAACGCGGCTGAGCGGGCCTATCGCCTGGGATGCAATACGTTTCAGATTTTTTCCTCCAGCCCGCGCCAGTGGGCTCCGTATGACTTGGGGCAGCCGCAATGCGATGAGATGAACCGCTTGCGCGCCCGCTATGACTTGAAGCCACTTGTCATCCATACAAATTATCTTGTGAACCTTGCGAGTGTGAACGAGCTGTTTCTGCAGAAATCGATGCAGGCGTTCCGTGGAGAGGTGGAGCGAGCGCTTGCGCTGTGCGCGGAGTATCTGGTTTTGCATCCTGGCTCGTTTCGGGGCGCCGATCGCGAACAGGGGCTGCTGCGCACGGCGGCGGCGATTGCCGCGTCGACCGAAGGGCTCGATTTGGCGCAAGGTGGATTGACGATTCTGATTGAGAACACTGCCGGGGCTGAGTTTTCGCTCGGAGGCAGCTTCGAGCAGGTGGCGGAGGTGATGGAGCGGCTGGAAGGGATCGTCCCAGTCGGTGCGTGCATCGACACCTGCCACACGCATGTGGCGGGATACGACATCGTCAGCGAAGAGGGCCTCTATCAAACCCTGCAGCATCTGGACGCCACGATTGGGTTGAACCGAGTGAAGGTGTGGCACTGCAATGACGCCAAGGCTGCGCGGGGATCGAAACTCGATCGTCACCAGCACGTCGGGAAGGGAACCATCGGGAAAGAGACGTTTCGCAATTTGCTGAACGATTTGCGTTTAGCGCATGCGGCATTCATTGCTGAGACGCCGATTGATCAGCCCGGGGACGATCGGCGAAATATCGACGCGCTGAAGAAGTTGGTGGTAGAGAAATAGCTCGGCGCGTTTCTTGTCTGATGCAATCCGGATTGTTCGTGGCCGGATTGTCCGTGATAGAGAGACGTTGCATGCAAACGTCTCTACAGAAGATACTCTTCGAGATGAAACTCTACCGTACCCAGCGTGGCGCCGTCCTCGAACAGGCAGGCCTCTTCCATCTAGTCCCCGCGGCCTCGTGGGACGAGCTGATTGCCCGCGAAGACCTGCGCGACCATCTTGGCCAACTCATGCAGGGGGCGAAGCCGGTTGAAGATGCGGTGTCGCGGGATCTGCTTGCTCCCATCGGCTCGCAGGAAGTCTGGGCAGCCGGAGTCACCTACTATCGCAGCCGCAATGCGCGCATGGAGGAGTCGAAAACTGCGGGTGGCGGGGATTTCTACGACCGCGTTTATCATGCGGAGCGGCCGGAACTGTTTTTTAAGGGGACGTCGCATCGCGTGGTCGGACCCGAAGGAAAAGTCGCGATACGGGAAGACGCGCGCTGGTCAGTTCCGGAGCCAGAGCTGGCATTGTTCATCAGTCCTGGCGGAAAGATTGCCGGCTACACCGTTGGCAACGACATGAGTTCGCGAGACATCGAAGGCGAGAATCCGCTATACCTGCCGCAAGCGAAAGTTTACGACCGCAGTTGTGCGTTGGGTCCGTGCCTGCTGCTCCCGGACGAACCGTTGCCTGCGTCGACGGAGATCAAGATCGAGATTCGGCGCGAAGGCAAGGTCGTTTTCTCAGGGGAGACGACTCTCAAAGAAATGAAGCGCTCGCCGGTGGAGTTGGTCGAGTACCTGTACAGGGCGAGTTCATTTCCGAATGGGTGCTTCCTGCTGACGGGAACGGGTATTGTGCCGCCGGACTCGTTCACGCTAAGGCTCGGAGACGAAATTCGAATCACGATTCCTGCGATCGGAACGTTGGTAAACGAAGTCGGATGACGTGGCGATGAGCGTCGCATGGGCTGGCCAGCGGCTAAAGCCGAGCCTTCTAGAGGCCGCATACGGCATCGCTGAAGCAATGCCCTGATACGAACCTTACAGAGGGGCAACGAGTTCCTTTATCCCTGGCCCGTGGTTCTCCGCCACTCCTTGCGACTCTTCATTTTGGGCATGCCGTGTAAAATAAAAGATTATTCCTTGGGGCTTTGACCTCCTCTATGGCGATCGAAGAAAAATCTGCCAACACTTTGGCCAACGCTGAGACATCCCGTCCCAACGACGAACGCTACGAGCCGCAGCGCGTAGAAACGAAGTGGTTTGAACGCTGGCAGCAAGATGCATCCCTCTATGCCGCCGAGCCGGACTCGACCAAGAAAAAGTATTACGTTCTCGAAATGCTGCCGTATCCCTCAGGCGCGCTGCACATGGGGCACGTGCGCAACTACTCGATCGGCGATGCGCTCGCCCGTTATATGTGGATGAACGGCTACAACGTGCTGCATCCGATGGGATGGGATTCGTTCGGCTTGCCGGCGGAAAATGCGGCGATCTCGAACAACACGCCGCCGCGCGAGTGGACGCTACGCAACATTGCCAACATGAAGGCGCAGATGAAGCGCCTGGGCTTTGCCTACGACTGGTCGCGGGAAGTCACCACCTGCTTGCCCGATTACTACCGCTGGAACCAGTGGTTCTTTTTAAAGCTTTACGAGCAAGGATTGGTGTACCGCAAGAAGAGCAAGGTGAACTGGTGTCCGAAGTGCGCAACCGTGCTCGCGAACGAACAGGTGGTTGACGGATGCTGCTGGCGCCACGAAGACACTCTCGTCGAGCAACGCGAGTTGGAGCAGTGGTTTGTGCGCACCACAAAGTATGCGGAAGAATTGCTCCGCGATCTCGACAAGCTCGAAGGCTGGCCGGAAAAAGTGCGCATCATGCAGCGCAACTGGATCGGGCGCAGTGAAGGTACGCTGGTCGATTTCAAACTCGAAGGCAACGCCGGAGCTGCGGGATCGACGATCAGCGTCTTCACTACGCGTGTCGATACGATTTTTGGCGCGACTTCGATTCAGCTTGCGCCCGAGCATCCTCTGGTCGCCGATTTCACGCGCTACAACCAGCCGCTGGGCGAGGCGGTGCAGCAGTTGATTGTCGAGCAACGTAAAGCCAAAGAAGCGGGCGATATCGGCGAGATTGAAAAACATGGTGTGAACACGCATCGCTTTGCGATCAATCCGTTCAGCGGCGAACGAATCCCGATCTGGGTGGCCAACTACATCCTGATGGATTACGGCACGGGCGCGATCATGAGCGTACCGGCGCATGATGAGCGCGATTACGAGTTTGCCAAAAAGTACGGACTCGAAATCCGGCTCGTGATTCTTCCGATTATGAACGATCCGGAAGAAACCATGACTGAGCCGCAGTTGCCATTTACGGCGCATGACGGGATGCTCATCAACTCCGGTCCGTATAGCGGATTGAGCTGCGCAGACGCCATCAAGAAGATGGGCGCCTATGCCGAAGAAAAGGGCTTTGGCAAGCCGACCGTCACCTACCGATTGAAGGATTGGGGCATCTCGCGGCAGCGGTACTGGGGCACGCCCATTCCGATGCTCTATTGCGAAAAGGACGGCATTGTTCCCGTGCCCGAGAAAGATTTGCCGGTGATCTTGCCTGATAAAGTCGATATCACGCTCACCGGCGGATCTCCGTTGGGCAGACTGCCGGAGTTTGTGAACGCGACGTGTCCGAAGTGCGGTGGAACGGCGAGGCGCGAGACCGACACGATGGATACGTTCGTCGATTCGTCCTGGTACTTCTATCGCTACACGGACGCGCACAACGATCGCGCGCCATTCGATGGCAAGATCGCCGGGTACTGGTTCCCCATCGACCAGTATATCGGCGGCGTCGAGCACGCAATCTTGCACCTGATCTACTCACGTTTCTGGACCAAGTTCATGCGCGATTTGGGCATGATCACCAATGACGAACCGGCGGAGCGCCTCTTCACGCAAGGCATGGTGATTAAAGATGGCGCGAAGATGTCGAAGAGTCTCGGCAACGTTGTGTCGCCCGACGAGATGGTGGCGCGGTACGGAGCGGACGCGGCGCGTTTGTACAGTTTGTTCGCGGCACCGCCGGATCGCGATCTTGATTGGCAGGATTCGGGAATCGAAGGAATTCAACGCTTTCTCGGGCGCGTGTACCGCTTCTTTGTGCGCAATGCGAGGCCAGATCATCCGGAGTGGCGCAAGGCGGTTCCGGCGGAGTTGTCGCCGGAAGCCCGCGCGATCCAGCGGAAGTTGCACCAGACGATCAAGCGCGTGAGCGACGACTTTCAGGGGCGCTGGCACTTCAACACCTGCATCTCGGCGATTATGGAATTGGTGAATGTTTTGTACGGCGCCGAGGATCCGATCAGCCGGGGCGCGGTGCCGGCAGCCTTTTTGGCTGAAGTGCAGCGCAGCCTCGTTCTCTTGCTCGCTCCCTTTGCCCCTTATCTCGCGCACGAACTTTGGGAGATGCTAGGTGAGAAGGGAAGTCTGCTGAAAGCTTCGTGGCCGCGGTACGACGCCGAACTGGCGAAAGAAGAAGAAATTGAGATTCCGGTACAAGTCAACGGGAAGCTACGCAGCCGCGTAACTGTGCCGGCCGCTGCGACCGAGGAATTCGTGCTCGAAAAGGCTTTCGCGGATGAAAAGGTGAAGTCTGCCATTGCAGGCAAGCAGATCGTGAAAAAAATCTACGTGCCGGGCAAGATGGTAAACCTCGTTGTAAGGTAACTTCTTTCCAAAAAAGCGGGCCCGAGTAAATATAAACGCGAGTCCGCTTCTCTTTTCGAGTTGTGCAGTCAGCTTAGGAACCGGCTACGACCAGCGCCTCAGTGCGGTTGTTGAAATCAATCTCATCCACTTGATTGGTATTGTTGTGATGGATGCGCATCGTGACCGCGCCGTAGGGCGCCTTCGACGGCAATTCCTTCAGATTTCCTGTTGCTGTAGCGACGGTCTTGCCGTGATCCAGAACCGAGATTTGCAGAGCGTCTTTCGGTCCAGTCCATTCGGCTTTGTAATGGCCGGGCTGCAGCAGGGTCGAGCCGATTCGTGCCGTCTGCGTGAGGTCGAAGCTTCCTGAATCTTTATCTTTGTCCTTTGCAAAAGCGCCCAAAGAGAAGACAAGTGCAAACACCGCCAGTAATCCTACATATTGAATCGATCGCATATTGTTTTACCTTCCTTATTTATCGAAGAACACTAGCCCCGCCGAACGGCGCCGGAGAGCCTTTTGTATCTGCCTATTCATCTGGATGCTCGGGCTGGAGTGGTCGTTGCACAATGTATCGTTGCACGACACAAACTAAAGATACTAGGGTTTGGACTTGAGGTTCGAATGCTTTGTGTTCGAGGAACTTGGAGTTGGATGACGCTACCGTAAATTGCGTTATGCTTACTGCATGTCACGCATCTCGCCCACAGCCGAGGGATTTCGGGCCGCCTTTCGGCGACCTTCGTTCACGCTGGCTGAAATTACCTGGCGATGGGTGTTTGGGACAACCGCAACCGTCCTGATCCTTTTTGGGTTCTTCGAATACCTCGACACGCTGCCAGTCAGTTACGGCGAGATGCTCCTGCTGAAGACCAATCAGCCCTTCCTGGTTTGGCAGGCGCTGATGCACATTCTTCACGGCAGCTTGGCGCGGGCCGTGTTGTCGCTAGCGTTGGCAGCCTTGTTGTTAAGCCTGGTTTGGATCGTCTCGGCGTCTGTCGGAAGAGTCACAACGCTTCGTGCCATGCTCGATTACGTACGAGAGCGTATCAACGGGAAGATGGCGGCTGCCGGCGTGGAGAGGGCACCGGACACAAAGAGTGCAAGCGATGTGCCGGCCCGCCGAGCCATTGGCGCGCTGGCACGGCTGAGTTTTCTGCGCGTAGCGCTTGCCTTGGCAACGATTCTGGGGTGCATGGGCGCGTCGATAGTTGCCGGCTTTGGATCTTCCGCTGCGAACCCCAGTCCGGGCGTGGTGTTTCTTTTGTTTATGCCTATCGCGCTGCTAGTCGGACTGACATGGTTTGCGCTGAACTGGTTGCTCTCACTCACTGCGGTGTTTGTGGTGCGCGATGGGAAAGATGGTGCCGATGCGATTGCCGCGGCGGTCGCACTCTGCCGGGAACGGACGGGAGCTGTACTTGCGGTCAGCACCTGGACCGGATTCGCGCATCTGGTCGCCTTTGTAGGGGCGACAATGCTCATATCCGTGCCTCTTGGTCTCGCCGGGTTCCTGCCCTGGCGTCTCGTCGCGCTCGCGATTCTCGTTCTAACCTTGGCCTATTTCGCCGTCGCGGATTGGATTTACACGGCCCGGCTCGCAGGCTACCTGGCGATTGTCGAGACGCCGGAAGAGTGGCTGAAGCCAGCGCCGCCGATCATGCCTGTCCCGCCTGCTGGTCCGCCGCTCCAGACTACGATCGATCGCGACGAGCCTATTTTGAGCGACGTGCCCGGTCTGATCCTCGAGACGTAGCCGCGGTGGTCTCCTGACAACTCGTAATTGCGTTGGGGAGTACCATCACTAACGATTGGTCGAATGTCTTTACACTCTCTCCCTGAATCTGAGAAACTCACTCGTGGTGACCAAATCCCAGGACAACTCATCTTTGATCGGACAAGCAACGATCGGCCAACCTGCGATCGGACAACCCGTAGCCGATCAATCCATTGTCATCCTTGACTTCGGCGCGCAATACACGCAATTGATCGCGCGCCGCATCCGCGAACAGAATGTTTTCTCGGTTGTGCTGCCGTGCACAGCCACGCTGAAGGAGATCAAGGCTTACTCTCCGGTCGGAATTGTGCTCTCCGGTGCTCCGTGGTCCGTCTATGACAAAGACGCTCCGCCCGCCGACGCGCATGTGTTTGATCTGGGCGTGCCGGTGCTTGGGATTTGTTACGGACTTCAGTTCATGGTGCACACGCTGGGTGGCAAAGTGCGGCCCGCGGACAAACGCGAATATGGACACGCGGAAGTCGATGTCGTCTCCGACTCCGTTTTATTCAAAGGCCTGGCCAAGAAACTGGCCGTGTGGATGTCGCATGGGGACGAAGCTCTGGAATTGCCTCCCGGCTTCGAGTTGATGGCGAAAACGCATTACGCCGTCGCTGGAATTCAGAACGTCGCCAAAAAATGGTACGCGGTGCAGTTCCATCCTGAAGTGCACCACACGCCGCAAGGCACGCAGATTCTTAAGAATTTCGTCTTTCAGATTTGCGAGGCCAAGCCGACCTGGACGGCGCAGCACTTTATCGATTCCACGATTGCCCAGATTAAAGGGCAAGTGGGTACGGGACGCGCCATTTGTGCGATTTCCGGAGGGGTGGATTCGTCCGTCGCAGCGGTGCTGGTCGATCGGGCTTTGCGGGATGCCAAAGGCAAGTCGCGGCTCACTTGTGTGTTCGTGAACAATGGCGTGCTGCGCAAGAACGAATTCGAAAAAGTGCAGAACAATCTGCGCGACAAACTTGGACTGCATCTCGATGCCGTGGATGCGAGCGAACGGTTTCTCAAAAAACTGGCCGGAGTAAGCGATCCAGAGAAGAAGCGCAAGATCATCGGTAACGAATTCATCAAGGTGTTCGAGAAAGAAGCTCTCCGGATCGAGAAGACCGAGGGTAAGGTCAAGTGGCTGGTGCAGGGAACACTGTATCCCGACGTGATCGAATCGCGCTCAGTGCGCGGACCGTCGCAGGTTATCAAGTCGCATCACAATGTCGGCGGACTTCCGGAGAAGATGAAGCTCAAGCTGATCGAGCCGCTGAAAGACCTGTTCAAAGACGAAGTGCGGCGCATTGGACGCGATCTGGGAATGCCAGAGGAGATCCTGCAGCGGCAGCCTTTCCCGGGACCGGGTCTCGCGGTGCGCGTGCTCGGAGAAGTCACACCCGAGCGCTTGCAATTGCTGCGCGAGTGCGATGACATCGTGGTCAGCGAAATCAAAGAAGCGGGTCTTTATACCAAGATTTGGCAATCATTTGCCGTGCTGCTGCCGATCATGTCGGTCGGCGTGATGGGCGATATGCGCACCTACGCGTACACCTGTGCCATTCGCGCCGTAAACTCGGAAGATGGCATGACGGCTGACTGGGTCACGCTCCCGCATGACGTGCTGAAGACTATTTCGACTCGCATCGTCAACGAAGTGAAGGGCGTTAATCGCGTGGTTTATGACGTTACGTCGAAGCCTCCTGGCACTATCGAGTGGGAATAAGCGGAGCTTCCCATACGTTATATCTGGATCAGCCGGCCGTTGTAATAATTCTCCCTACCAGAGGCTAATCGCTTCCTGCTAAGCGGGCGCGTGATGCCCGGCATCGGTAATCCTTTCGTTATACCTACTGGATTCCGCCTACAACGAGGATCAGCTTCAGCAACAACCAAAACGCCGAACTGTTCGATTTGGAAGGTGCAAGACATGTTCGGTCCCGCTGGTCGCTGTCTCTTCTGTCCTCTCAATGGCCTCTTGCTGAGTTTTCTTGTTCTGCCCAGCGGAAGTTTTTCTCAGACTTCAATCAATGACGTTCACATCGCGCCTCGCAATGTAATTCTTGAGGCATCAAGCACGAATCCTCATTTAGCAGGCGGGGCGGGGATTATCCGCTCCGACGTAGATCTCGTGACCGTTCCCGTTACGATCACGGACAACTTCAATCGTCCCGTGATTGGCCTGGATCAGGACAATTTTCAACTGTTCGAGAACAAAAAGCCGCAGGAGATCAGGCATTTCTCGAGTGAAGACACACCGGTGTCGATCGGCCTGATCGTCGACATGAGCGGCAGCATGGCCGATAAGGTGGAAAGAACGAAAGAAGCGATTCGGCAATTCTGCGAGCAGGCGAATCCTCAGGATGAGTTTTTCGTGATCACCTTCGCCGATGCACCTCACCTGGTGGCCGACTTCACAAATCGTACAGAAGAGGTCCAGAACAGCCTGTTGGCCGCCTCGCCGCGGGGCAGAACCTCGCTGCTCGATGCCGTCTACATGGGATTGCGCAAGATGCACGATGCCCGGTACTCGCGCCGTGCATTGCTGATTCTTTCCGATGGCGGCGACAACCACAGCCGCTACGACGAGCATGACGTGGAGAGCGCGGTGAAGGAATCGGATGTTCTGCTCTACGCCGTCGGCACTTACGATCGTTACGTGAACACGCAGGAGGAGATGCTTGGTCCTGAACTCTTGCAATCGATCACAGAGGTGACGGGTGGAAGGGCATACACTCTAACGAATATCGGGGATTTGCCCGGTGTGACACGGGCGATCGGAGTACAACTGCGCCACCAGTATGTGCTGGCCTATCGACCGGAATCCAGACCGCAGGACGGGAAGTGGCACAAGATCAGTGTGAAGCTGCGATTGCCAAAACGCCTGCATGCGCTCCTGCGCGTGGATGCTCGGCCTGGATATTACGCGGCAGCGGAATAGTCTGGTATGCCGCTAACGATCACGATGGACGGTATCCATAGAAAACGCAGGCAGGCAGACAGCGATGTACTCCGCGCCGATGTCTTCCGGAGTTGAATAGCGGACCCACTCGCCGGCGTGAGCGATCACGGCTTGTCCGGCGCGCACGTCGAGTGAGCCACCTTTGTACTCGACGCGCAGAGTTCCTTTCAGCACGATCGTGAACTCGTCGAACTCCGGGGTTTGCCCAGGCTCGACCCATCCGCCGGGACTGCGCATGTGCGCGACACTGGCGGCAGACGTTTTTGAGTTCACTCGTCCGACATATTCATCGATCAGCTTGGGCTTGTTGCCCGCGGCTTCAATGCGGGTCGGTTGCGGGATGAGCGTAGGCATAGAGTTTTCCCGGCGATACCGGCTGTGTGTTGCCGAACGCGGCGAAATCTAGACTACATCAACCCGCTTAACTACTCGCAAGGATCCGCTACGGCGCCGATGGCGGCGTTCCCGGGATGATTGTCGGCGGACCGGGGACACCATCCGGTCCGGGTGTTCCGGGAACGATGATTGGCGGAGTGCCCGGATTCCCTGGGATCCCGGGCGTGTCCATGTCTGGAGGTGGAGGCACGGGTCGCGGAGCCACCTGGCGCTGCGCCACTGGATTCCGTTCCGAAGCCTTGACGGCCTTGCTGACTTCGTCCTGCTGCAAGGTGACGGGATGCTGCAACGTCGCTTGCGCTGGGGCACCAGCGTCCAAATAGAAGTGGTGGGAACTGGTGAGCAAGACGAGAGAGGCGACGCCCCCAATCGCGCCTCCAATTACGGCGCCAATCGCCGTGTCTTTTCCCGAACTGCCGGGAGCGGACACACTGGATGAGAGACACCCGGGCGGTGGACCGACGCATCCCGGAGGCAGCGTGTTTGTCAGCGTCGACTGCGAACTGCCGACCGAGTGACCGATCAAAGCGCCGATGCCAAGTCCGACAGCCGGCATCGCGATCGCTCCCGCGAACCTTTTCGATCCGGGATCTTTGATCGCATAGCCGTCGCTGCTTTCCACCGTCAACGGTCCGGGAATGGGAGTAACGTAGCCGTCAGGGAACGTGATCGACATGGATTGCAGGCGTATCTCTCCACGTCCGCCGTTGCGGTCGATCTTGTCGACGGTTCCTTGCACAAATGTACCCGGTGGGATCACAACTTCGTTGGCCGAATCCACAGGGTCTGTGATCTGCGCATAAATGTCATCCCCGCGGCGAATGTACCTCGTCTGAACTGGCTGCGTGAGAACCAGCGCCAGCCTGGTTCCGGCTGGGAGCGTTATTGTTTGCCGCGCATCAGGCTGTGGTGGGGGTTCGGACGTTGCCACGTTTTGGGAGGAATCCTGCGCGAGACAAGTGAAAGTTGCGAGGAACAAAGCCGAAAACACAGCCGTGCGGGACCAAAGAAGCGACCTGGAGTTGAGGGGAAGATTTTCGAAGCAAGAGCGAAGGTACGCCATGGAGCACCTCCTCTCGAAAGCTTTGAAGTGGCGCTTTCGATTTGTGGCGCATCTGCCTGCAGATTCAAACCCGACTTCTATTCATTCGACTCTCAGACCAGACCGAACGATATCGTCTCGCCGGGTAAATGTTTGAAAAGAGTCAGTATCGATTTGTAAATACCGGCCGCCAGGTCCATGCGCGGGATCACTTACAGCAGAAGGGATTGCAGTGCGACATCGACCGCGGCATTCATCTCGGCGGCGCTGGCGCCATTCGCCGCCTGAATGCTGACTCCGTTCATCACGATCATGACGTAGCGAGCCAGATCTTTCGGGTTCACCTTCTTGCTCAGATCGCCCTCTCGCCGGGCGCGCTGCATTCGTTTCTCGATCCGTGCCAGTCCCGTGTTGCGCCACTCGATCAATGCCTGTTTCGCATTCTCGGCACCCGTACCGCATGCCAGGGCACCTTGCAGGGAAAAGCATCCGCGCGGGTGAGTGGAATCCCCAAGGAACTTCACCGTACCGCGCCAGAGTGCTTCGATCATCTCGCGAGCGGTTCGACGCTCCAGCGCATCGGTGACAAACGTCAGTTGCCCCTCGCCATACCGAGCAATCGCACGGCGAAACAAAGACTCCTTATCGCCAAAGGTTGAATACAGGCTCGACCGGTTGATGCCCATCGCTTGGTGAGATCGTCAAGCGAGGTACCGTCGTAGCCTTTTTCCCAAAACACACGCATGGCCGCCTCGAGCGCCTCGGCCTCAGAAAACTCCCGAGGGCGCCCCATTTTTGCCTTTTCACTTAGATCCGAAATAGCCATACATTCTGTTAGATGTCACTTTTATACCATCCAGTCCAAAAAAGATGAATCGCGCTCTGCATCCGACACATCTGAAACGTACGGTTCAAAAGTAACCGCAAAGGGAGGTAATGCAATGCCGGGCAAACTGGAAGGCAAAATCGCACTCGTAACGGGCGGCAGCAGCGGAATTGGGCTCGCCACCGCGCAACTTTTCGTGAAAGAAGGGGCGTACGTCTACATCACGGGACGGCGCCAAACTGAACTCGACAAGGCCGTGAAAACCATTGGGAGCCAGGTCAAGGCGATCCGCGCGGACGTATCGAAGCTGCCGGATCTCGATCGGCTCTTTGCTCAGATTAAACAGGAGAAAGGCAGGTTGGACGTGGTTTTCGCGAACGCGGGCCAGGCCAGCTTCATTCCCCTGGGTTCCATCAGCGAAGAACTCTACGAGCAAACTTTCGGTACCAATGTGAAAGGAGTGCTCTTTACTGTGCAGAAGGCACTGCCGCTCATTCCGGATGGCGGCTCCATCATCCTGAACGGTTCGGTAGTTAGTCTCAAGGGATTCCCGGCTTCCAGCGTATATTCGGCGACGAAGGCGGCAGTGCGCTCGTTTGCGCGCACCTGGACGACGGACTTGAAGGACCGTAAGATTCGGGTCAACACTATTAGTCCGGGGCCAATCGAAACGCCGATTTTCGACACCTTCACCAAGAGCGAGGAGGAGCAAAAAGCCGTCAAGGCACAGTTCGCCTCGGGCGTGCCTCTTGGGCGCATGGGGCGGCCTGATGAAATCGGCAAGGCGGCGTTGTTTCTCGCCTCGGACGACGCCAGTTATGTAGCCGGAGCAGAACTGTTCGTCGATGGCGGAACGGGGCAGGTCTAAACCAATTGTGGCGAAGAGGGACGTTGCTCGCAACGTCTCTCTCCACGTCGCAGAAAGCTGCGCTCCCGAGACGTAGCGAGCTACGTTTCTACCATGGCTGCAGACTTAAGGACAACATCGGAGAACACAAAGCCGTCTCTGGTGACAGTCTCACCATTCTCGATCGGAATTGGTTCATCGAACATCGGACCGGCGTAGGCGAAAGTATGAAACTCTCCGTTCTCGCCGCAGGGGTCAGCGCCTGGAGGTAATTGGCCGAGCAGGTCATGGTCGAGGTCGCGGCCCACTAGATCAGCCGGCAGTTTTGCAGGATCCCCGCAGACGATGCGGGCCCGCAAACCCACGTCGATCATTTCGTCAATCAATTGGCGCGTATTCCGACCCCACAAAGGAAATAGCGGCTGAAGACCCGTTCCTCGCAGGCGATCTTCACGATAGCGACGAACGTCTTCAAGGAAAAGATCTCCGAAGGCGATCGCGGAGATTCCTTGCTTGACGGCCGAAGCGCACGCCGTCGACATCGCACTTTCGTAGACATCGTTGCTGCAAGGCCACGGCAAAGGGACTTCCCAAAGAGGAAGGCGACTCGCAGCGGCCTGTGCCTGCAGCAGCGCATGACGCGTGCCGTGCATCGCAACGCGCTGAAAATGACTGTTAATGGTGGTGAGAAGACCGACGACTTCCACTTCGCCACGCTGACGAAGCACGTGGAGAGTCCACGCGCTGTCTTTGCCGCTGCTCCAGGAGAGTAGGACTTTTGGAGGAGTCGTCACAAAATCCTTACATTTCGATAAAGAAAAAAAGAGCGCGGGCGAGTCGCCCGCACCCACATAACTCTCGATGCTGATTATGCGTGAACCAGTTCCACGCCGTAAATCGAGTGCCAACTGGTCGCCGCTTTCAGCTTGTCGTTGACGTTGTTGATGTTCTTCACGCCTTCGGTTTCAAGCCATTTGCGGAACGCCGCTGCGCCCTGCTTCGCGTAGACGGGGATACCGTCTTTCCAGGTCGCGCGCCCGCAAAGCACGCCATTGAACTTCACGCCGGATTCCCCGGCAAGTTCGAGCGTCTCGCTGAACTCCGCGTTGCTCACGCCGGCAGACAGGTAAATAAACGGCTTGGTGGCGGCAGCGGCAGCCTTGTGGAAAAGATCGATGGCTTCTTTCTTGTTGTAGGCCTTGGTGCCGCCGAAGCACTTCACGCCCTCGACAAACTTCATGTTCACCGGCACTTCGACTTTCAACACGTCGACGCCGTACCGCTCTTTGCTGAATTCGCGCATGCTCTCGGTCACGATGTGCGGTTTCTTTTTAGCGTACTCGAGGCCTTTTTCGTCAGCTCCTTCTTCATAGCCCACAAACTCGAGGAAGAATGGGACGTCATTGGCGCGGCACTCGTCCCCGATGCGCTCGACCCAGGCGTGCTTGGTCTCGTTCACGTGTTTTGGATCGTAAGGCGTGTAGTACAGCAGAATCTTGACGCAATCGGCGCCAGCTTCCTTGAGACGGCGCGCCGACCATACGTCGAGCAGATCCGGCAGGCGTCCGGGCCCCGTCTTGTCGTAGCCAGTCTTCTCATAGGCGAGCAAGAGACCGGCATTCTTGGCGCGGCGCTTCGAGGCTGGCAGGCCCCACTCGGGATCAAGCAGAATAGCCGTGGCATGGGGCGTCAAAACTTCCGTGACCAGCGACTTGAATTCCTCCATCATCTGGTCGGTGACTTCGCCTCCGCCTTTCTCTTTGGAGAGCGACTTTTGCAGGGAGCCGCGCTGATCCATGGCAGCAGCGGCGATGATGCCACGTTCGTTCGAGACCTTTTTAAGACCGGCGAGTTTTCCAGGGGTAAGTTTCATGAGAGATCCTCCTCGAGCGGAATGAAGATGAGTGCTTAGGAAACTATTCATTGTAAACCACCGAGGACTAGGACCGCAGTGACGTCTCTTGGCAGGAGTTCCATTTAGGGCCTTTTAGCGGGTCCAGTTCTGCACCTTGAGCGCTCTGACGCGGCGAAATTCTTTTTCGTTATTCGTCACAAGTGTTAGTCCGGCGAACTTGTGGATTGGCTACGTGCCATTCGTGCGTTGAAACACTGCCGACGTGCGATCGCCGGTCTAGATTCCTGAATCGCCGTAGCCCGCGGGATACGCGATGATCACCATAATGATCCTCTGCGTGATTGGGGTGGTCGTGCGTTTTGTCGCGAAGCCTTTTCCGATCTCTGGGACACGTGGTCGCATCCGGAGCACAAGTGGACTGATGACTCTCCTCATGATTCGGTCAAACCCAAGGGGAGATAAGCGACGACTCAATCCGCGGCGCGAGCATCTTGTCTCGGAGTGGTATAGTGGTATGACCGCTTGAGGCGCTTGTCTTCGCGCCATACATTCGTTATTTAAGACCTGACTCAGCCTCTAGCGTAGGGCATATGCCCGCATGGAGAGAGGAACTGCCATCATGGCCATTGCCACTATCAATCCTGCCACGGGAGAAGTGATCAAGACCTTCCAGCCGCTTTCAGAAGCGGAAATCGAGAAGAAACTCCAACTCGCAGTCAAGATTTTCAAGCAGGAGCGTAAGACGCCGTACGCTATCCGCGCGCAGCGCATGCTGAAGGCGGCTGAGATTCTGGAGCGTGATAAGGAGAAGTTCGCCCACCTCATGACGCTCGAGATGGGCAAGACCTACAAGTCCGCTGTGGCCGAGGCTCTGAAGTGCACCACCGCATGCCGCTACTACGCCGAAAACACCGAACGCTTCCTGGCGGACGAGGTGGTGGAGACTGGCGCCAAGAAGAGCTTCATCCGATATCTGCCGCTCGGGCCCATTCTTGCTGTGATGCCGTGGAACTTTCCGTTCTGGCAGGTGATCCGTTTCGCGGCTCCGGCGCTTATGGCCGGCAATGTTGGATTATTGAAGCATGCCTCCAACGTGCCGCAGTGTGCGGTCGCGATTGAGAGCATTTTTCTCGAAGCCGGATTTCCCGAAGGCGCCTTCCAGACTCTGCTCATCGGATCCGGACAAGTCGATGCGATCCTGAACGATCCGCGCGTTGTTGCCGCGACTTTGACGGGCAGTGAGCAGGCGGGGATCCAGGTGGGCATTGGTGCGGCCAAACGTATCAAGAAAGTCGTGCTTGAATTGGGCGGCAGCGATCCGTTTGTTGTGATGCCCAGTGCGAATCTGGACGCGGCGGTCACCACCGCGGTGCAGGCGCGCATCCAGAACAACGGACAGTCATGCATTGCCGCCAAGCGCTTCATCGTGGCGGAGCCGATTGCCGATGAGTTCGAGCGCAAGTTCGTCGCCAAGATGCAGAGCCTGAAAATTGGTGATCCGTTCGACGAGAAAACCGAACTGGGTCCACTTTCGACTCCCGATGGCGTCAAGGACCTTGAGCGTGACGTCGACAAAACGTTGAAGGCAGGCGCGAAACTGCTCACCGGTGGGCATGCCCTGAAAGGTCCAGGAAACTTCTTTGCCCCTACCGTGCTGACCAACATCCCAAAAGACTCGCCCGCCTACAGCGAGGAGTTCTTCGGACCTGTCGCTTCAATCTTCCGCGTGAAAGACATCGAGGAGGCGCTCCGCATCGCCAACGATGTGCGCTTCGGTCTGGGCTCCAGCATCTGGACCAACGACGAGAAGGAGCGCGAACGTTTCATCAACGAAATCGAAGCTGGCATGGTCTTCTTCAACAAGATGGTTGCGTCCGATCCGCGCTTGCCGTTCGGTGGAGTAAAGGCGTCTGGTCACGGCCGCGAAATGAGCAAGATCGGAATCCGCGAGTTCGTGAATACGAAGACCGTCTGGATCGAATGAGCAAGGATCGTCGTCAGGGGATCGAGTCAGCGGTTATTTCGCGTGTGTGTCGATCGTGGGAACCGCGGCCGCTTCTGGCGCCAGCACTTCCAGCCACGGACACATATCGGCCGGCATGCGATGGACAGCCACGAGCATGCGATCCGTCGTGCCCTCGTGTCGCACCCAGACCACGCGGTAGCGCGCCTTCCGCGCACCATAAAGAATGCCGATTACGTCGCCAGAGCGAAGTTCGGCCTTTAATCCGCATAAGAGCGCACCGCTCAAGCTGACGTCGCGCGCTCGTGCCTCCTGAACAAAACGCTCACCCCGAGTGTCGACGCCCCAGACAATTAAAGTTAACTCGATTTCGGCTCGGAGTTCACGGCGGCGTTCGATGCGCAGGATTCCCATGGCGGTATCCTCACCGTAGCGCCGGATAGCGAGGACCGTAAAGATTACGCAGCCGGTCTCAGAACTCGAAAGGCGCGGGTGCAGTTCCAATTTTGGACCGGTGCGAAAAGGGAACTGCGACGCCCGCGAACTTCTCGACGGCAAAGATTCGTGCCGAGTTCAGCGGCGGGTTGCGAAGCCGTTTACGAAGAATGTGTGCGTTGTGCGAGACCTATTCGTCATCAGCCCGTCTAAGGACCATCGTTTTCGTGAGGAGGATCACATGAAAAACAGAGTTCCCTTGTCTGTGCTGCTTGTTTTGTTGAGTTCGGTCTCGTTCGCCGCTCCAGCGCGCCCTGCGGACGATGCTGTGGATCACACCGCCCCCAGCTATGACATGAAGGGGCAGGCTCTCCTGGATCTGCAAACGATGCAGAAGAAGTTCGTGGATCTCGCGAACGCCGTTCCGGCCGACAAACTGACATGGCGGCCCTCGGCAGATTCCCGCTCTTTTGCGGAAGTATTTCTGCATGTAGCCGCCGAGCGATACGGCATCCTCGGGTTGATGGGTGTTGAGGCTCCGGGCGGAGTCGATCGCAAGGCGCTGGAGAAATCGACCACCGATCGCGCCCGCATCGTCGAGGAGTTGAACAAATCCTG
This sequence comes from Terriglobia bacterium, assembly GCA_963823085.1. Classification (GTDB taxonomy): domain Bacteria; phylum Acidobacteriota; class Terriglobia; order Terriglobales; family Acidobacteriaceae; genus Sulfotelmatobacter. Next base: position 85,115 of record CAWGKF010000003.1, read on the forward strand.
GGACTTTGCCGAGAAGACGATCAAGGGCATGAACAATGCGGAGTTCGCCAAGTTGTTGCCGAAACTCGGTCCGCAGGCCAATGCCGGGGATGTGGTTTACATTCTCGTCGCGGATAATCACGAGCACCTGGGGCAGTCGGTCGCCTATGCGCGCGAAAATGGTATTACCCCACCGTGGACGATCGAGGCAAAGAAGGCGGCCGCAGAGAAGAAAGCGGAAAAGAAGTAGGTTGCACACGCCTCCAAAAAGTAGTTAAAATAACTACATGGAGAAGGCGATCTCAGCGGCAGAGGCTAATCGGAAGTTCTCGGAGCTGCTCCGAGGAGTAAAGGCTGGGCGGAGCTATGTCGTGACGAGCCACGGCCGGCCGGTAGCGCGCATTGCGCCCATTGAAGGTGGGCGGGATGCCGACCGCGCCCGCGACGCGCTCTTGAAGCGGCTCCGCTCGCAAAGGGCGATTGACATCGGCCCTTGGACCAGAGACGAACTCTACGACTAGGACATGCGCCTCGCACTCGATACAAACGTCCTTGTCTATGCCGAAGGAGTGAACGGCGAGGCACGACAACGCGCCGCGCTCGATATCATTGCCAAACTTCCGCGTGGGTCTACTTTCATTCCGGTTCAGGTTCTAGGAGAGCTATTCCGAGTGCTGGCTGGCAAGTCGCCGCTATCGCCGAAGGCGTCCCAAGGACGGCTCGCGAGCTGGCAGGCCAGCTTCCCTCTTATCGAGACCTCGACCACCGTTCTCTCGTCAGCGATCGAGCTGGCCGTTCAGCACAAGTTGCGAATCTGGGATGCCATCATCCTGGCCGCGGCTGCCGAAGCCGATTGTCGCTTGCTACTCTCCGAAGACTTGCGCGATGGATTCACGTGGCGCGGAGTCACGGTTACGAATCCATTCGCTGCCAAGAAGCATGAGCTGCTCACAGGTTTGCTTGGCCCTTGATGTTTGCTGCGCTAATTCATCAGAGGCTTCACCGCTTCTGACCCAGCGAAACCAGCACCGCTTGCTGTTGAGCGATCAACTCTTGCACGCCCTGGCGGGCGAACGCCAACATTTTCGCTAACTGGGCTTCGTCGAATACCTGGTGCTCGGCCGTCGCCTGCACTTCCACCATCTTCCCAGCGGCAGTCATCACGAAGTTCATATCGACGTCGGCGCGCGAGTCCTCTTCGTAGCACAGGTCGAGCAGAATCTCTCCGTCAACGATTCCCACGCTCACGGCAGCGACATAGTCCTTCAGCGGCGCAGCGGGCAGGGTTCCAGCTTCCACCAGCTTCTGCAGGGCCAGGCCCAGGGCGACGAATGCTCCGGTGATCGACGCCGTGCGCGTGCCGCCGTCCGCCTGGATCACGTCGCAGTCGATCCAGATGGTGCGTTCACCCAGTCGCGCGAGGTCGACGACCGCCCGCAGGGAACGTCCAATCAGGCGCTGGATCTCGTGCGTGCGTCCACTCTGCCGTCCCTTGGAGACTTCACGCGGCGTTCGGGTCAGCGTGGAGCGGGGAAGCATGCTGTACTCGCTCGAAATCCATCCTTTGCCAGTATTGCGCATGAATTGCGGCACGGTCTCTTCGATCGACGCCGTGCAAATGACCCGGGTATTTCCGACCTCGATCAGTGCCGATCCTTCCGCCGTGGTGATGAACTCGGGAGTAATTTTGACCGGACGAAGCTGCTCAGGAGAGCGGTTATCAGAGCGATAGAACATGATCCGGGGATTGTAAATCACTGAGAGGAATGGGAATTCTGTGATTGACAGTAGTGTATATCTAAAGATATATTATAAGACATGATGTTAGCAAACACAGGAGAAGAAGATTATGTACGGAAGATGTGGAAGTTGGTGGCGCGGCGGAATGGCCGCTCCTTTTATGGGTGGGGCTTTCCCTTGGGGACGCGGAGGCCGCTGGGGACGATTTTTCGGCCCCGGAGAAATCCGGCTGGCGCTGCTGTCAATGCTCGAGAGCGGACCAAAGCACGGCTATGAATTGATGAAAGAACTCGAGACCAAGTCTGGCGGCATCTACAAGGCGAGTGCGGGCGCGATTTATCCAGCGCTGCAACAGCTTGAAGACGAGGGAATGGTGATTTCCGACTCCGCGGCAGGGAAGCGCACTTACTCGCTCACCGACTCGGGCCGCGCCGAATTGCAGAAAGAAGACGACACCGTGAAGCGAATCTGGCAGCGTGCCGAACAGGCAGGCGACTGGGCTCCCTGGATGGGCATGGAGGGTGCAGAAGTCATGCGTCCGGCATCAGCGGTCATGAAAGCCGCACTCAAAGCCGCCACGCGCGGCTCGCACGATTCGGCCAAGATCGCGAAGATCCGCGAAATCCTCGAACGCACGAAGAGCGAGATTGAAGCGATCGAGAAAGCATAAAACAGGCGTCAGACCCCAGACCTTGGACCTCAGACCTTACCCCGGACCTCAGACCCCTGGCCACGGATCTTCACCGATTCCACGGATAGGCCTTGCCAACCAAATCCATGTGATCCACGCGAATCGGTGGCCAAGTTGTTTGTTGACGCCAAGGCCGAAGGTCGAAGTTCAACGGTCAAGGTCCAAGGTCTGAGGTCGGTTCTTATTGCCCGGGCTGCAACTCGGTCGCAAGCTGGTTCACTGCCGAGGCGTCGTAATAGGACGACAGATCGGCATGTCCAGCGAGCGTCTCGCGTTCTTTGCCCTCCACGAGAATCTTCACCCTTAAAATGCCCTGCGTATTCGCCGTAATGGTATGAATCAGCGAGGTCACCGTCAGCTCTTCCACCAGCACTCCAGAACGGTGCGTGTCGGCGAAGGCTTCGTTGAGATCGATCACCGCAACTCCCGGGTCCACCAGAAATACGCTGCGAATTTCTGAGCCCGGACCCAGCGCGTGGGTCGAGTTCTTGTCGAGATACATCGAGACCAAGTGCGCGCAGTAATTCTTCAGCGCGCTGCTGGCGTCCCGAAGGCATGGGAATCTGGGCCGACTCTGGCCGCAGCGTTCCGTCTTCGTCGTGCGCGACAAACAGCACCACTCGTTCCATCGGACCGGTCACAGGCGGCGCCAGCGGCCGCGTATCTTTTCCCGTGACCGGCGCCGAGATCACCGCCTTGCGCATGTGCCAGGCGTAGACACTCAGTCCCAACGCCGCAATAAGCAGCACCGTCATCGCAATCACAAGGTGGCGCGGGATCATCGTTTCCACCTCATGGCGCACCTGCGAGTTGATCGCGAGAGGCAGCGATTGCGGTCGCCACAGCACTGGTGACGAGTTGCTGATAGTCGGGCGCGGTCAGTTGCGCTACGTCTGAGCCCTGCGGCGCGACCTCGATCGCAATCGCCGGTCCCGTAATATTGTTTAGCGGACGCAGCGGCGCCGCCAGAGCGCGCACGGGAATCTGACGCTTCTGCAACTCGGCCGCTACGGAGGATGCCGTGCTCTGGCTAATGGGGAGAATATTGTGCTGCGCGGTGGTCCACGAGCGAAACGGACCGCGATCGTCCTCGCCATAGGGCAGCAGCGAGGTATAAACGCGAACTCCATGCCCGCTCGCAGACGCGTGCACAGCGATGTAAATCGCCGCGTGATCGGCGTTGGCGAAAATCGCTCGTTGATCTACGGGAAGATTGGCATCGGAATCGCGCAGCACCAGGGTCGTAATCCCGCGACTCTCCAGTTCCGTACGCAGGCTGCGCGCAATGGCGACGGTCACATCTTTTTCGACTAGGGTCGTACTTAGCGCCTCACCATGGTCATCGCCGCCGTGACTGGCATCGACAACGGCGAAATATCGTCGCGGGGCGGGCGTCACCGGCGCCGGAGCAGCGGGTGCGGACATGGGCGTGGTCTGCGCGGCGGTCGAAGGCTGGGTGGTAGGTCCCGATGCGGGCGTAGTCTGCTGCGATGCCGATGTCGCAGTCGGAGTGATCGCGATGGTTCGTCCATCGCTGCCGAAACTGGCGATGACCGGCGCAGTTGCCCTCACCGTCACGGTGGCTGCGCCATTGCTTTCGTTGTAAGTGGCCGACGGAATCGTCTGGTTGCCGAAGGTAAGGGTTGGAGACGCGGGCCCGACGACCGGCTCGCGCGAGAAAGTCATACGCAGCGAGCCTGCTTCGGTCGCGATGCTGGGATTGACCGGAGCGGAAAAGTGAAAGACCAGCCGCGGAGGATTATCTCCGGCCAGCGATGCGGTGAAGTGCGTGGCCACGCTACCGATGAACAGACGATCGGCCACCTCGTGCAGGCTCACTGGGCCTCCCAAAATACGCGGCAGCAGAGACGCCAACGCGCCGACGGGAACCAGCCCTCGCTGGTTTTCCATCAGGAACTTGCCTCCCAGGTCGGCCTCTCGATCCTGAACGCGAGCTCTGGTCTTGCCCACTTGAAACTCGCCTTGCGCGTTGTTGTAGCGCAGACGCCACTTCGATCCTTCGGCTTTCGCGCTCACTCTGCCCAGCGGTTCCAGGAGTTCGATGAGCCCGACATAATCCCGGCCTTCGCGTTGCACCAGAGGCAGGGAATAGTTCGCAGCGACGGAATAGACAGCGAGATGTTTTTCAGGGGTCGTGCCTGAGAGCAGCAGCCCGGATATGAAGACCAACAAACCACTGAAGAACGCCGCGCGCCATCTCTGACGTGGCGGCGCAGTCCGTACAGCTATGAAAATCCTAGTCCAGTACATACGCGGTGAGTCCGCTGAGTAGCTTCGGATAGAAATCGGTGGACTTCTGGGGCATCACCTCCCCGGCAAAGGCGATATCGCGCACCTTCAACACCGGGCAGGGATTCATCAGAAAAACGATGTCGGCCTTCTTGCCCGCAGAATGCCCGCGCACGGCCGCCAGCGTCTCAGACGCTTCGCGCACATAAGACAAGTTCTGCTGATTGCGAATCGACTCCTCGGAGAGATGCAGCACACCTTCAAGCAAGCACTTGTGCAACTGCACTACATCGAGTGACCTCTGCCTGGGAGACAGGTCTGCCACGTGCCTCAACGCCGCGGGTTTCGGGGAATGCAAGAGGAATGCCCGATACGCAGTGACTGCCAGAAACGCGGTGCCGGCAAGCCCCTTTTTGTGCAGAAGATCCGTCGCCTTGCTCGCATCGACAGCTGCGTCTACCTCTTCCACCTCAAACAACTCGCTGGCGGACTTCAGAAATTCCTCCTCCGAAAACGAACTCAACGAATGCACTACGCGATGTGTCGGAAGGACCAGCAATCCAGGGTCGTTCATGTTGACAAACGTCATCATGACGAACTCGTACGGTGCCTCGGGATCGGTGCATTTCGCCACCTCGCGGCATTCGTTGCGGAAGTTCAACGCGGTTTCGTAACGGTGATGACCGTCAGCGATTACCAACCTCTTGTCGCTCATCTCCTTTTTAACGGATGCAATCACCGCTGGATCTGATATCTGCCACACGCGGTGCGCCACTCCGTACTCATCGACGAGATCAATCGTCGGCTTCTGCGGCGTGGCGAGCAGAGAATCGATTTGGCCAGAATCCTCATACAACAAGAAGAGTTGTTCGTAATGAACTCGCGTCGCCCGCAGCAATTCCAGCCGATCGGCCTTCGGTTTGGCCAGGGTTTGTTCGTGACGGAACACTACTTTGGCCGAGTAATCTTCCACGCGTCCCAGCGCTATAAAGCCTTGCCGCTGGAATGTAGACCCCGACGGAGCGACGAAGGTCTGCGAGTAGCTGTAGATCGAAGGCGCCTCATCCTGCTGCAGGAAGCCTTCCTGGCGCCACTCTTGGCCGTATTCCGCAGCCCGTGTATATACGTTTTTCAGTGTATTGTCGCCGCTCTCATGCCGTCCGAGGATGATCCTGACGAGGTTGTACGGGCTGGCAGCGTAGTAACGTTCCTGCATCGTTGGGGAGATTTTGTCGTAGGGCTGGGTCACAACCTGCCCAGCGGAAACCCGGTCGAGGTTGTAGCGAAGGGCGCGAAACGGACGTATGTCAGCCATAGGAAACCTTCGATTGTAACAAGTTAGGGATGAGCGCCGAGGCACGCGAGGTGTGAAGTGTTATTAATTACAGTTCACCAGTTTGCACCACGGTAACAAAATCGGCTCCCAGAGCACTCTTTGTCTCTGGAATTTGACAAAAACTGTGCGCCGCGAAGCTAAACCTGTGCTAACATCCGCGGCATCGAGGTTTATATGGCCCGCCTGGATGGTTGGCGGTGGTCATCTCGCCGTAAGGCCCTAGTTCGAACTGGCTGTCCGGTTCTCCCCTGGGATCCGACCCCTGTCGTGCGGAGAAAAATACCGCATCTCCTTAGGTCTATACGACTTTGCCCTTGGCTCGTTCTTCTGATGGCCGTGGTGTGTTTGCCGGCATTCGCCCAGACCGATGTAAACGACGTGCATGTCCAGCCTCGAGAAGTTCAGAAGCCAGAAGTCGAGAAGCCAAAAGAAGTAGCCAGTCAGAACCTCGTGTCGACCGAGGGTCTGACCACCCACATTCGCCCCTTGAAGGTCGATGTCGACCTCGTGCTGGTTCCCGTCACCATCACGGACCCGATGAACCGCCTGGTAACGGGACTGGAAAAAGAGAACTTCCAGCTCTTTGAAGGTAGTTCTGCGCAGGAGATTCGCTCTTTCTCCAGCGAAGACGCGCCGGTCTCACTCGGAGTCATTTTCGACTCCAGCGGAAGCATGAGCAGCAAGATGGACCGGGCGAAAGAGGCTGTGGTCGAATTCTTTAAGACAGCGAATCCTCAGGACGAATTCTTCATGATCACCTTCTCCGACGAACCGGAGACGGTCAGCGACTTCACGAGTTCGGTCGATGAAATCCAGAGCCGCCTGGTGTTCGCGGTTCCCAGGCATCGCACCGCGCTGCTCGACGCCATCTATATGGGCATCAGCAAAATGCGGCAGGCAAAATATGCGAAAAAAGCCCTGCTGATCATCTCTGACGGCGGAGACAATCACAGCCGCTACACCGAGAACGAAATCAAGTCGCTGGTCAAGGAAGCCGACGTCATGATCTATGCCATCGGAATCTTCGACCGCTACGCCTCCGCTGTAGAGGAGCGGCTTGGACCGCAGTTGCTTTCTGACATTACCGAACTGACCGGCGGACGCGCCTTCACCATCGACAACCCCAATGACCTCGCCGACGTCGCTACTAAAATCGGTGTCGAATTGCGCAACCAATACGTGCTGGGATACCGTCCTACCAAAGTGGTGCGCGATGGCAAATGGCGTAAGATAAAAGTGAAGCTGATGCCGCCGAAAGGACTGCCACCTCTACGGGTGTATGCCAGGACGGGATATTACGCGCCTGCTGAATAAGGCTACCAGGGGCCTCCTTCTTCTTTTTCTTCTGATTGGGTGCGCCGCGCTGTCTTTGCTCGCCTGGCCGCAACAGGGCACCCCTTCGGCCCCGTCCGCTCCTCAAGATACCAAGCAGGTAGTTTCAGCGGGAAATTCGTCCGCGCCGCAAGAGGCTCAACAAAAGGACGATCACCAGAAAAGCGAGCAGCAGAAGCTAGACGATCAAGGGGTTTACGTCTACCGCAAAGACGTAGACGAGGTGATGCTGCACGCCACCGTCGTCGACGACAAGCAGCACATCGTTACCAATCTTGACCGCAATGCTTTCACCGTCTATGAAGACGGCAAGCCGCAGCAGATTATCTCCTTCCATCACGTCGATATTCCCGTCGCGATGGGCATTGTCATCGACAACTCCGGCTCGATGCGTGAGAAGCGGAACAAGGTGAATCAGGCAGCGCTCAACCTGGTGCGCTCCAGCAATCCGCAAGATGAAGTCTTTGTCGTGAATTTCAATGACGAGCAATATCTCGACCAGGACTTCACCAATGACCTGCGCAAACTGAAGGAAGCTTTAGAGAAGATTGATGCCCGCGGAGGCACTGCGCTTTACGATGCGGTCGTCGCGTCCGCTGACCACCTCAAGCAGAACGGACGGCTCGAAAAGAAAGTTCTTTTTGTTGTGACTGACGGTGAAGACAACGCCAGCAGTGAAACGCTGGAGCAGGCCGTAAAGCAGTTGCAGCAGGAGAATGGCCCCTCAGTCTACGCCATCGGAATCCTGGGCGACGAAGAGCATCCCAAGCGCGCCAAGAAAGCTTTACAAATCATTGCCGACCGCACCGGCGGCATCGCGTTCTTCCCAAAGACGCTGGACGAAGTCGACGCGATTAGCCGCAGCATCGCCGCCGACATCCGCAATCAATATGCGATTGGCTACAAGCCGACCACTCCCAGAGGCGCCGGTGGGTTCCGCCAGATCCGCGTTGAAGCCAAGGCCAAAGGCCATGGCAAGATGGTCGTCCGCACTAAGAGCGGATACTATGCTGGCGTTCAGACGGCAAGTTCCGAGCCCAAATGAAGTTGAGAGAAGAAAGAATGAAGGCCTTTGATTTTCCCGAATTTGGTATATATTATTAGTATATATCCTAAGAGGGAGTCTATTGCCGAAGACCGACATCGCCAAACTCTTCCAGAATGGACGCAGCCAGGCAGTCCGGCTGCCCAAGGAATTCCGTTTCGAGGGGGACCGCGTGCGTATCCGCCGGGTGCCCCAGGGAGTGCTGCTGGAACCGCTGATCCCGGACACCGCTCGCTGGTTTGAGGAACTGGACCAATTCAACTCGGAGCCCTTCCTGCCACGCGGGCGGCGCCAGCCCGTCAGCCCCAAGCGGAAGATCTTCTAGTGAACTACTTACTGGATACGAATGCCTGTATCGCCTTGATTAACGGAGATCCGGCGACGGTTCGAGGGCGGATGCAGAAGGCGTCAGCCAGGGGCGAGCATCTGCTGGTATCGTCCCTTGCTGTGTTCGAACTCTGGTACGGCGTGGGCAAGAGCGCGCGGCAGGAGTTCAATCGCAAGCGGCTCGAGACTTTTCTGGCGGGGCCGATTCTGGTGCTTCCCTTCGAAGATGCCGACGCGCAAGTCGCGGGTTCATTGCGGGCAGCGCTCGAAGCCGTCGGCAAGCCCATCGGAGCGTACGACGTGCTAATAGCAGGACAGGCTTTGCAACATCAGCTAGTACTTGTAACAGCAAATGCTTCCGAGTTCGCGCGGGTCAAAGGTCTGAGATGGGAAGACTGGAGCAAGCCGTAGGAGTGGGTGAAGTCTCGACGTGCGCAGCACTCCCCTTTGCTTTCAATAACTTAACCCCGAATAATCCCTCATTTACCCGCTAAACCTCGTTTTTGCACCGTTCGTTGGGATATGGATGCGCAATTCTTTGCGTCCCAATAACATTGGGGAAGTTAACCGCTCAGGAAAAAGTGTAAGCAGTCAGCCGTCCCCAGTTGTCTTGGGGAACGGCATTATTCCCGGGTCGCCGCAGCTTTTGGTTGAGGGTTTCTCAGGTTCATCCAAAGCGAAGGCAAAAATTGAACGCAGTCGGAGGGACAGCTCTAGCCAGTGAGGCGGGCGGTTCATCCGAGTGAAAAGCAAGGCTTAAGGCTCTGAGTTTCAAGCTCAGAGCAAAAAAAGTCAGGAGCTCACAGCTATCATGCGCAAGCCGATAAAGTACGTTGAGAAGGTTGCAGTCGCCGCCGCTCAAGGCGCTTGGGCCGTTTTTGACCGTGTAAACCGTATTAAACCCAATCCCTCGCCTACGCCGAAGTGGTCCGACAAGCCGCTGCTCAAGTCGTACGAGAAGTCGAAGCCGCCGCTAGGCTGGCCGCGTTGCACGGATTCGCTGTGCCCCAAGTGTGTCCCGGAAATTCGCCAGCAGATTCTCGATGGACACCTGCCGCATGAAGTTCTGATGAACGAGAAAGTCGGCGAGATCAAGGCCACGATCATTGAGCGCGACGGCAAGATCCTCATGGTGAAGGATTGCCCCAAGCACGGTCACTTCGAAGACGTGATGTCGATTGACACAGATTTTTCGAAGCACCTGGAAGATGTTTTCCCCGGCCGCGACATCGCGGCGCACAATGACGAAAAGTTGCATCATCACGGATCGTCGACGGTGAAATACGGTCGCGGATCGGTGCTGACGATCGATCTGACCAACCGCTGCAACATGATGTGCGATCCATGCTTCATGGACGCGAACCAGGTCGGATTCGTCCACGAACTGACGTGGGAAGAAATCAAGACGATGCTTGACAATGCCATCACCATCAAGCCGCGCCGGCAGATGTCGGTGCAGTTCTCCGGTGGCGAGCCGACGTTGTCGCCGTACTTCCTCGATGCGGTTCGCTACGCGCGCAAGGTTGGATACAACTCGGTGCAGGCCGCGACGAACGGAATTGAATTCGCGAAGAGCTTTGAATTTGCGCAGCAGGCCGTCGAGGCTGGCATGCGCTATGCGTATCTGCAGTTTGACGGCATCGGCAACGCGGCGAACGCGCACCGCGCCGTCGGCAACCTGTTTGACGTGAAGCTGAAGGCGATCGAGAACCTGCACAAGGCGGGATGCGAAATCGTCCCGGTCATCACGATCGTGAACGGCATCAACAACGAGCAGGTCGGACGCATCATCAAATTCGCGCTCGACAATCCGAAGACGATCAGCTTCCTCAGCTTCCAGCCGGTCAGCTTCACAGGCCGCGATGAAGCTGTGACCGACGAGCGTCGTCAAGCTCAGCGCTACACGCTGTCGCACCTGGCACACGACGTTAAGAATCAGACGGGTCTCGGCGAGCCGGCCCGCGACTGGTTCCCGATTTCATTCATGGGAACCTTCAGCGATTGGGCTGACCTGATGCACTCCCAGGACGCAAATAACGACTGGGGCCAACTCTCCTGCGGTTGTCACCCGAATTGCGGGACGGGCATGGCCGTGATGATCGACAAGGAAACCAAAGAAGCTGTACCGGTTACGGCTTTCCTGCATGGCGACCAGTTGGCGAAGGATATTGCCAAGGTCAACGACGCGGCGCGCGGAAAATTCTGGACGGGCGTTGGAATGGCGCTGTGCCTGATGAAGAACTACGATCCGTACCAGTCGCCGACGCACTTCAAGTTGATGGACCTGTTGAAGAAGTTCGACAAGAACTATCACGTGACTGGAAAGGACTACGGGAAAGTTGGTCCGGACCGCACGATTGACGACGTGATGAAGCGGCGAACGCAGGATCGCTGGAACTTCCTGTTCATCGCAGGGATGTGGTTCCAGGATCTGTTTAACTATGACTTCCGGCGGACGGAGCAGTGCATTATTCCGTACGCGACGCAGGAAGGCGAGATTTCATTCTGCGCCTACAACACAGGCGTGGGATGGCGGAACATCATCGAAAAGATGCACATGACAGCCACGCTCACCAAGTGGTACGAGGAGCACGGGCGTCATGAGATTTTCGCGGGCGGCAAGAAAGTGAAGATGGATCAGCAGGAGACCGCTACCGAATATCTGAACCTGCGCGAAGATCTGGTTACCAACGAACTGCAGCACGATCTGGATAATTTGGGAATCGCCAAGACTGCGCGCGAGGAGAAGACACGGGCACGCGATGCGAAGCAAAAACTGGATGCCGAAGCGCGTGGACCGCAAAAGAACGACGAAGCCTACAACGCGCGCATGGCGTCGCTGTATCGCGAGGTCGTTCTGAAGGAGAAGCCGGTGCAGTCGCAGGACGGATTCATTCCGCTGGGCGCACTCGCAAAGCCGAACGGGAATGGCAACGGCAACGGTAATGGCACGCACAAAGCCGAACCGGAGATCGCGGAGCCGGTGGCGGGAGATTGAGCGTTTGGTCGAATCCCACCCTACGAAAATCGCGTAGGGTGCGGCACCCAGCCATTAGCTGTTAGCTGAAAAGAAAACGGGCCGCCTGCGGGCGGCCCAAACTTTTGTCAGCGATGAAAAATCTTGCCTGTTTTCGTCTCTAAGCGGCGAGTTGGCGCGCGGCCTTGCGAAGCTTCTTACCGAACCGATTCTTTGTGGGAACACTGGCCTCCCACGGTTCTTCGACCCCCATGAGGGCCAAGGCCCCGCCTGCGAGTGCTGCGTTTTTCATGAAGTCCACCATGTTTTTTTGACGCTCGTTAGGATCTTCGTTGCGCCAGAAGTCATGCATGATGGGAGACACTCCGGCGAGAAATCCGAGGATGGCCGCTGCGCCGAGTTTGGGCTTAACGCCCAACAGGATGCTGGCGCCACCGATGATGAGCGGAATGCCCGACGCAGTGACTGCGAATTTGGGAAGTGGCACTCCCTTGGATTCGGCGTAAGGAGCCATTTGCTCTCCGTTGCGCAGATGATTGATTCCGGCGTACAGGAAATATCCGCCGAAGATAAGGCGGCCGATCAGGAATGGAGCTTTCATGGGGTGTCCTCGCTTTGGATTTCTAGTTTCGATTCGAGGAAGAGCGGGGTGGTTGGTTGGGAGTTCGTTGTTTGGGAGTTCGCCTTCGGCTCTTGGGTTTCAGACCTCGACCTGGGTCCACGTCGGCGTCATTTAGATGAAAGAAAAGGATGTTCCCTTGAAGATAGGAAACATCGCAGCAAGTATTCACGTAGACACGGGGACGGAATATGATGCCGTGACGGTGGCCGGATTTGCGAGAGGAAGGGCCACGCAGACGGAAGTACCGGGGTGCAGGGAGCGAACTTCAAGATGACCTCCGAGTTCGCGCACGCGCTCGCGCATGCCGGTGATGCCGACTCCGGAGTTGCCGGAGTTTTCGAACTGGCGAAGCCGCTCTTCGGAGATTCCCTTACCATTGTCGGCGATTTCAAGCTCGACATGATCGGAGTTGCGGTCGAGACGGACTCGCGCACCGGAGGCGCCGGAGTGTCGATGAACGTTGGTGAGGCTCTCCTGCAGGATGCGGAATAGAACGAGTTCGCAAGGCCGCGAGGGGCGGTCCATCTTTTCGGGAATTTCACACTGTACGTCGATGCCGCTGCGCCGGGAAAATCCTTCGACAAACCATCGAGCTGCAGAGGCGATGCCGGCCTCATCGAGCAATGGAGGATGAAGCAGGTAGGACGCAGTGCGAACCTCCTGCAACGCTTCGTCGGTAAGAGCGTTGAGATCATCGATGAGTAGTTGGAATCTGGGCGCGGACTTGTCACCCTGCCGGATCAGTGCAATGGACATCTTCATGGCGGCGAGAGTCTGTCCGCAAGTATCGTGAAGTTCGCGGGCGATCCGGCGGCGCTCCTCGTCCTGTAGGGTCATGAGGCGCAGCGAGAGGTGGCGGAGACGCTCCTCGGTGTGCTGGCGGACGGATGCTTCAGCTCGGAGACGGCCGAGGGCCTGCGAAAGCTCTTGCGTGCGCAATTGCACGCGATGCTCCAATTCGTCATGAGCGATGCGAAGTTCCTGTTGCGCCCGTTGTCTTTCGCGCACTTCGGCGGTTAATTCATCGACGACTTCGTTCAGACGCATCCGCTTGCGGCGATTGGCTTCGCCGAGCCAGATCAGAACTGCATTGACCAGAAAGCATCCGATCACTCCGTGTACCTCGGAGCGGTGGATCGGGAAGAAGGAGTGCCGAGGATCCACGAACCAGTAGAACGTTCCGAAAAAGCCGAGCAGGGCGGTGACAATAGCGGGCCCGTAACCGGCGACCATGGTGCAGTAGGCAACCAGAATATAGACGGTTACATAAAAGCCCACGTGTCCGAGAGCTGGATCGAGCAGCCAGCGAAGGAGGATCGCCAGAGCAGAACAAGCCAAGGCGACGGTGTAGCGGCTGATAATCCGTTGTGCCGGAATTGGATTAAGAATAGTGGAAAGACTCTTGTGAAGTGCTCCTGCCATACAGCCTCACTGCAAAGCGTTTTGGAAGGGCAGCCATCCCACACTGGCGTGAAATGCCCCTGTTTTCAGTTAAGTCCGCAGAAACAGGCAGTCTCTTTTTAGCAGTCTTCCTATGGAGATGCAGCCAGTGACGAGAAAGTTGCAAGAAAGAACATGCCTTGACAATAGTGCTTGATAAATCAGCACGGGGCCGATTTGCATGGAAATGGAAAGCCCCACTTCAGGCAGGGTGCATGAAAGTGGGGCTCAGCGAGCGACGAAATTTACTTCGAGCAAGTACGGGTGAACGAAGTGAGAACATTGTTGGCTGCAGTCAGAATGCACAATTGACTCACGCCGTTAGTGTCGAAGTTGTTATAAACCTGCGACGAGGACTGGTTGGTGTTCCCGAGCACATTGTAGTTGGGATCGAGTTCGAGCGTGTCTTGCGCTATTACAGAGTTGTTGAGCAGATCAGCATAGATGTGCCTGCCCTGGTTGATCGTGGTCTGCACTCCGTAATTTTGCCAGGACTTCGTGGTCTGATTGATGTCGCCGTTGGCTTGCACGACCTGAGAAATATCCATGTTCAGCGGAAATTCCAGAGTGCGCCGATTGATGATCGTGGGCTGACCGGCGGCAGCGACAATGGTTTTGGAATTTACACTGCTGGTCAGTTTAATGTCCTGCAAGAAAAGCGTGCTCGTGATGTCGAACTTCTGGTTATTCACAAAGTTGAAGGTCTGAGTGACGGTAGTCGTCACTTTTCCCTTCGAGGTATTAACGTATCCGCTGATCGTGAAATTTCGTTGGGAGGCGACCTTCACGGTTCCGGTGATGGTGTTGCCGACATTCAGGTTCTCGGTGATGACGGGATTGGGCGCTGCGGTCAAAGTGTTCTGAGTGACGGCACCGGTGACGTTGGTCGATCCGGTATCGAGATAGAGCAGAAGCGACGCGGTTGCGGAGAAGTAGTCATCCGCGTTGAAGACGCTGAGCGAGACGGTGTGTTGCTGGCCGTTGCTGAGCAGGGAAGCGAAGGGCGTGAGGTCGACGCGATAAGGAACGAAGTTCAGAGTCTGCACGCCGGGGATCGGAAACCACAGAAAGGGATCGATGCCCCCGGTGAAGATCCAGGGATAGACCGGAGCAACGCCGGCGGGAGTTCCGTCGATGGTGATTTCGGTTTCGCGGAACCCGGTGTTCCCGCAACTGAAAAGCTCGCCGGAAACATCGTTAGGGACGCAGGTGTACCAGAATTCGTCTGCGGATTGGCTCTGCGCATAAACATCGAGATAGGCATTCTGAATATTAGTGGGAAGGGTGAATGTGCCGGCGAGCGTGCTGGCCGTGTCGTTCAAAGATACCGTACCTCCAGTGGGTCCGGCGGAAAGAGCATAGACCTGATTGGCGGTGACGGGAGCGGTTTGTCCGGGAGCGAGAGGATAGAACTCGAGGGTGGAACTCGCATAGATGATTCCCGGTATAGGTGCCGTTGACGAGGTTGCCGATATCGGCAGTGCCTTGCTGCGAAGTCATAAAGATCGGGGAGTAGTCTGTGAGATCGCTTTCCACGTGCCAGGACGGCGCGAGCGTGGCGCCTGGTTCAGCCGTGGTGCCAAAGTAAATGTTGGTGGGGCCGAGCCAGAAGTTGGCGGTACGGTCATATTGAACGCCGGCGGTGACGTTGATGTCAGCGGTGAAAACGACCTTTGCCCAAGGGCCGGGGCAACTGGCCGGTGGAGTAAAGCTGAACGGCACGGGATTGAAGTTATCGAACTCGGCATTACTCAACAGCTGAACGATGCAGGGTGTCGTTTTGGGCCGAGGAATTGTCGGATCAGCCGTAACCGTGTTCGAGGAACCGATGACGTAAGGTCCGGAGGCAAAAGCGAGCGAGGTGAGGCTCGCAGTTAGGGCAACGATGAGAAGGGAGCGAACGCGCGAGCGCAGCACATCAGGGAAAACAGGGGACACGTGGAACCTCCTGAAAGATGGTGAAAGGTGCGCCAGTCTTGCGTCTGCGGCGTCCGACGCAGGGGGCGCGGTAGGGAAGTTTGGCAGGGTTGGGAGGGAGTGTCAAGAAGCAGCCGCTGAGGACTGTCGGTAGCACATGATATGTCCGGTTGAGATAGCAGGTGAAATGTCCGCTTTGCGGGCGGTGAGGGTAGGAGACCATGCGAAGCATGGATTGTTACCCGAAGGCCGCGATAGAGCGGGCGATGAAAGTACAGGATGTGATGTTGCAAGCGATGGCAAAGAAGATCACCTGGTGGCAGGCGGCGGAGATCCTGGGGATCAGCGACCGGCACATGCGGCGTTGGCGGGAGCGCTACGTCGAAGAGGGGGTACAACGGGTTGTTCGACCGGCGGCGGGGGAAGCCGTCGAGACGGCGGGTGCCGGTGGCGACGGTGGAGAGGGTGTTCGCTTTGTACCGGGAAAAGTATTTCGATCTGAACGTGCAGCACTTTCACGAGAAGTTGCAGGCCGAGCACGGGATTGAGCTGAGTTACACCTGGGTGAAGCAGGCGCTGCAGGGAGCAGGTCTGGTTGCGCGGGGGCGAAAGCGTGGAGCGCATCGCAAACGGCGCGAGCGTCGGCCCCTGCCGGGGATGCTGTTGCACATCGAGGGGAGCCGGCACCAGTGGTTTCAGGACGAACGCTGGTACGACCTGATCGTGATTCTGGACGATGCCACCAGCGAGATTTACTACGCGCAACTGGTGGAAGAGGAATCGACGGCGACAGTGATGGCGGGGCTGCGGGAAGTGATCGAGCGCAAGGGCGTGTTCTGTGCGCTGTACAGCGATCGCGGCAGCCATTTCTGGCTGACGCCGAAGGTGGGCGGCAAGGTGGATGCGCATCGTCTGACCCATGTGGGACGGGCGTTGCGCGAGTTGGGGGTGCAGATGATTCCGGCCTACTCGCCGCAAGCGCGGGGACGCAGCGAGCGCAACTTCGGCACTTGGCAGGGGCGCTTGCCGCAGGAACTAAGATTGCACAAGATCGCGAGTCTGGAAGCCGCCAATGAATTTCTGCGGGAGCACTACATCGCCGAGTTTAACCAGCGATTTCAGAGGGCAGCGGCACAGCGGGGAAGCGCATTTTTGCCTTGCCGAAGACGGGATCTGAACTTGATCTTCTCGCTGCAGTTCGAGCGCACGGTGAATCGCGACAACACGGTGAGCTTTCAGAATCTCAGTTTGCAGATTGAGCGGGTACGCTGGAGAGCGTCCTTGGCGGGCTGCCAGGCGGTGGTGTATCAGCATTTAGATGGAACCCTGAGCCTCACGCACGGACCACATTGTCTGGGACGGTACACGGCGCAGGGCACGGCACTGGCGACGACGGAAATGCCGGCGCAACGGGCTGTGGAAAAGACGCGAGGCAAAAAAGTCATAAAGCCGACTTTCCCACCTCGCTTGGAAATCCCGCAAACCCCGCGGGATTCCCACTTTCCCACAGCCCCGACTGCTGCTGGTTAACTTTAGAACCGGACATATCGTGTGCTAAGAAAAGCGGACATTTTAACTTGCTACGGACAGAAGCAGCCGCTGACGACAGGAGCAGCCGCTGCCGACATGACTGGAAACGGTGCAGCGGGACGAGGGGCCGCTCACTAGCTTGAACTTGCGCTTCCTGTTGCGCCTTTTCCGGTTACCTCGCCTCTTCCGGCACAACTTTGAGGTCCAGCTTGTCTGTACCCCGCAGCACTGTGAGCGAGCAACTAATGCCTACGCGCACCTCAGTCAGCAGACGATGGAGATCGTCGACTCCGGCCACCGGCTTTCCTTCGAGCGCGACAATTACATCTCCCTCCCGCAGACCGGCCTTCTTCGCGGGGCTGCCCTCCTCTACCGAAATGACCAAAGCGCCACTCTCACTTGGCAGGTCATAAAAGCGCACCACGCGCCGGTGAATGGGCACGGTCTGTCCTGAAATACCCACATAGCTGCGCCGAATCTTGCCGTCGCGCAAAAGGCGACTAGCCACGAACTTCGCGGTGTTGATCCCAATCGCGAAGCAGATCCCCTGCGCCGGCAGGATGGTCGCGGTATTCACCCCAATCACGCAGCCATTGGAGTCCACCAGCGGGCCGCCAGAATTCCCCGGGTTCAGAGCCGCATCGGTCTGAATCACGTCATCAATCAAGCGCCCGGAGTACGAACGCAGCGAACGTCCCAGAGCGCTCACCACTCCTGCCGTGACCGTCGACTGAAAGCCATACGGTGCGCCGATCGCGATCGCAATTTGCCCACACGCAACTTCTGCGAGTCGCCCAGTACAGCTGCGACCAGCCCCGGCTCATCGAATTGCGGTCGCTCCAGACGAATGACGGCCAGATCGCTTGCCGGATCTTCTCCAATAAGAGACGCTGGCATGCGTCGTCCATCGGTCAAGTCACAGCGATTCTCACTGCTTCATGCACCACGTGGCTGTTGGTGAGGATCAATCCATCGGGCGTGAACACGAATCCCGATCCGCCACCCTGCCGCTCGCGCGGCTCGCCGGACCGTCTTTGCCCTGCCTTCTGATGAACCTCGATATTCACCACCGACGGGCTGATGCGTTCCACCGCGCCCGTGACGGCGTCGAATATGCATCGAGCAGGGAAGCATCTCGCGCGCCAGGCAGACTTCCGCTGCCGTCCAGACGTTTCTCCGAACTTGCCCGGCTCCGAGACCTGTCCGGTGCCGGAGACGCCCAAGGTCTGCCAGGCCACACCTACATTGTTATCTAAACTCATGCCAGATAGATGAGGATCAATCTAATTCGGATTCAGGAGCCGTTCGCCGATCGGACCGTGCGCGAGTCCGCTGTTCGGGGGCCCCAATTCTCGCTCGGAGAATCCCAACATGCCTTCGAATCAGCGCGTCCATCACCCTCTCCGGCAGGATCTTAGGCAAGCGTGGCGAGCAGCCTCGCATGCTTGCCCACACGGTATCGGATTCGGGCGCGGCTCGATGTCAGAGCATGATGTACAGCCCCGGCCACGACATCGGGAGAGCTTCCGCCCTTTTCCATGTCATAGCCGCGCCGTCCCATCTTCCTGATCAGTGATCCATATTGTGCCTGCGCCTCGGGCGGCAGGTTGCGTATGACTTGATCCAGATCTCCCAAGGTTTTATCTACCGCGGGAGTGGAAATCGAGCCAGGTTCAATCGCGATCACGCGTACTCCAAACGGATGAATCTCTAACCGCAATGTGTCGCTCAGCTTGGCAAATGCGCTTTTGCTCGAATTCAATAATCCCCCGAACGGGATTGCAAGATTGACTCCCACTGTGGTGATGTTCACGATTCGGCCTGGTTCTTTCGCAGCAGGCAGGCAAAGGCCTGAATCGTCGCAAGCTGACCGAAAAAGTTGATCTCGAAGATCTCGCGTACATCGCTCATTGAGGCGTATTCGATTGGCCGGACCATGCCAATTCCAGCGACGTTGACCAATCCATCCAAACCGCCTCCATTCAGTTGCGATGCAACCTCTTCGGCAGCCGCCGTCACCGACGACGCATCCTGCACGTCCATAATGACGGGATGGACATTCTTCTCGCCACGCAGCCGGTCCCGATCGCTCGCTTTGCGCACCGTTGCAAATACAAGCCACCCGGCGCTGCTCATCCGAGATACGCAAGATCGTCCAATTCCACTGGAAGCCCCCGTGATCACAACCGTTTTCCTATTCATCGCCATGAAACACTCCTGCAAAAAATAGTCGCTATTGGTTTGGATGGAGGTTTGGACCGCAGCGAAGCAATGATTGATAAAGAAAAAAGCCGGAACCATTTCTGGTCCCGGCTCAGTGTTGGCTGGTTGCCCGGATAAACTCTAATCTAGTTTCGAGTTTCATGTTTCATGTTTCCAGTGACTCGGAGACCTTGCCGTCGTCTCTGGACAACTCGAAACCCTGAAACTCGAAACCTGAAACTTGCCTTACGCGCTTCTTCGCGGCCGGATCGTCAAGTCTCGTACCTGCGTCAGAATGCTCGACATCTGCATTCCGTTCAGTTGCGAAACAAACGGCAAGAGTTCGGCGATGAACTGATCTTTCATCAGTTCGTTGACTTCTTCCTGACGGCTGCGTTCTCCGCCGCTGAGCAGTTCGGGCACAGTAACCTCCAGTGCACGCGCCAGCCGTTCCAGGGACGACAGCGTAGGCGTGGCCTTCTCGTTTTCGATTTTGGACACGTACGTTCGCGGTACCGACATTCTTCCGGCAAGTTGCCGCTGGCTAAGTCCGCTGCGCAGTCGCAGCGAACGGATTGAGGTCGCCAGGTTCAGATGTCCTCGCCCGGTCCCGGGCATGGGCATCATCACCGGAGGAGCCACCACCATGGGTTCAGGCTCGGGTTCCTCGTCAAGAGACGCGTGGCAGCGTCGGCAGTTATTGTTGGATGTGCGGAACTGAACTAACAGGCAGTGATCGCAACGAACGACTTCCCTAGAATCTACCGGGGCAAGAGTCGTAGCCATCGGGTTGTGGGAGTGCCAGAGCGGGCCCTCCGAACAGCCTAAATCACAGAACAGGAACGACTTGGGGGAGTCTTCCTGTTGGCAGTCTCAATCTGAGCCATGTGCCCTGTGGAAGTCAAGGGGAAAGTGCACAAGAAACAAGGCAATTTCGGTAACACAGCCTGAACCAGACTAAGAAACCCCGAGAAAACAAGGAATTTCTCGGGGCGACCTGCCTCTTTCGATATTAACTAGCTGGATTCCTGATTTTTAGTGCGTTTGCAGGACCTTGCGGATCCGCTCGACCGCCCAGTCGATTTCCTCTCGGGTGATGGTCAAGGGTGGAGCGATCCGGATCACGTGGTCATGGGTCTCCTTGCACAACACGCCTTCATCCTTCAAGGCTTCGCAATAGGGTCGAGCCGCGGTGTGCAGCTCGATTCCAATCCACAGTCCTTTGCCACGCACCTCTTTCACATTGGAGCTTCGGATCTCCCGCAGTCGCTCAAGGAAGTGCTGGCCCAATACTGCGGAATTGCGAACCATGCCTTCGTCGATCAAGACGCGCAGAGCCGCACGAGCGACGGCGCAGGCAAGAGGATTGCCGCCAAAGGTGCTTCCGTGATCTCCGGGGTGGAATACTCCCAGAACCTCTTTGGAGGCGAGCACGGCGGAGACGGGATAAAAGCCGCCCGATAGCGCCTTGCCTACAATGACTACATCGGGGCGGATGCCCTCATGCATGTAGGCGAACAATTCACCGGTGCGGCCCAGGCCCGACTGAATCTCGTCGCACACCAGCAGCACGCGATTCTCGCGACAGATCGCGGCGGCTTCCTTCAGATATCCCGCGGGCGGGATGATGATGCCCGCTTCTCCCTGAATCGGCTCGACCAGAAATGCACAGGTATTGGGAGTAATTGCCTCTCTCAGCGCGGCTGCGTCCCCATAAGGGATGATCTTGAAGCCGGGTGTGAAAGGGCCGAATCCGTCCCGGTACTGCTCATCGCTCGAGAAGCTGACAATGGTCACGGTTCGCCCGTGGAAGTTATTGGCGCAAACGATGATCTCTGCCTTGTCTTGCGGAATTCCCTTAACCTTGTAGCCCCACTTGCGCGCGGCCTTCACCGCAGTTTCCACGGCCTCGGCGCCCGAGTTCATCGGCAGTGCCATTTCGAATCCGGTGAGTTCGTGCAGTTGCTGGTAAAGCAGGGGCAGTTGATCGTTGCGGAAAGCGCGCGAGGTCAGGGTCACCTTGTGCGACTGCTCGATAAGGGCATGAAGAATTTCGGGATGACAATGTCCCTGGTTCACCGCCGAGTAAGCGGCCAGACAATCGAGATAGCGGTGGCCCTCAACGTCATACACCCATACTCCCTCGGCACGCTCGATGACCACGTCAAGGGGATGATAGTTGTGAGCTCCGTAGGTATTTTCGAGCTCAATGAATTCCTGCGTTCTGGTAATCGTCAATGACGACATAGCCCTCCTGAGTTGACTACTCGTTTTCCAAAAGCATGGTTAACAGGGCCATGCGGACGAAGAGTCCGTTGGCGGCCTGTCGAAAATAAAGGGCGCGCGGATCGTCATCCACCGCTTTGTCTAACTCCACCGTGCGCGGAAGAGGATGCATGATCAACGCGTCCGATTTCATCTTTTGCAGCAGCGCCGAATCGACGGCGTAGCGCTTCAAACCTCGTTCATCGAGTCCTCGTTCAAGCAGCACGCGCTCGGGGCGAATTCGCGTCAGGTATACGACGTCTACTTCACCAATGCAGCGGTCGATCTCCGATTCGAGTTCGTACCGTACGCCATGTTCGTCGAGATACTCCAGAATGTCGGGCTTCATCTGAAGCTCTGCCGGCGCCACGAAAAAGATTTTCACTCTCTCGAATTTGGCGAGGAGATAGGCCAGCGATCGCGCGGTTCGGCCCCGGTCCAACTCGCCGACAATGGCCACGCTGAGTCCGACCAGCGGCCGTTCCCGGTAGATCGTATAAAGATCGAGGAGAGCCTGGGTGGGGTGCTGTCCACCTTCGCCGTCGCCGGCATTGATGATCGGTACGGTGGAAACTTGTGCGGCCCGTTGCGCCCCGCCAACCTGTGGATGGCGCACTACGATCACGTCCGAGTAGTTCGCGATGATGCGAATCGAGTCCTCGACCTGCTCCCCGGCGATTTCCGACGAGAAAACGCCGGCTTGTTCGGTGGAAAGCACTTTCCCGCCCAGGCGGTACATGGCTGCTTCAAACGAGAAGCGAGTGCGGGTCGAGGGCTGATAGAACAAACTTGCAAGAATTTTGTTCTGGTATTCCAGCGTTCCGCCGCGGGCCACCACGCGCTCCATGCCGCGCGATCGCTGAAACAGCTCCGTGAGCAGCGGCTGCGTGAACTGCTGCGATTCGATGACGTGTTTCAATTTCGACATCCCGTACCAATCCTCTCCAGGAACTTGCTGAGTGCTTGTAGCCAGGTTCGAGATCGCCATAGAAACGCTATCCCCCTACAGGAACTTCCCGCTCAGCCGCTTGAGGAATTCCCGGCGGCGGATCCGGAACGATATGCGTGCCCATGCGTCCGGCAACAGCCTCGGTCAAATGCTCGTAGGAAGTGATCACAACTTCCTTGCCGCCTGCTTCCAGAAAACGTAATGCCGATTCCACCTTGGGACCCATGTTCCCGGCAGGAAAATGGCCAGCCTCGTAATGAGCTTTCAATTCGGAGGCAGTCACATTGCGCAACGCCTGCTGCGTGGCCTTCTTGTAATCGAGATAGACGAAATCGATGTCGGTGGAAATGGCAAACAGATCAACGCCGAGCTCGGAAGCGAGAAGCGCCGAAGCGCGATCCTTGTCGATGACCGCCTCGATACCTTCGATTTGATTCCCGCGCCGAACCACCGGAATGCCTCCGCCGCCGCAGGCGATGACGAGCATTCCCTGGTTCATCAACGATCGAATGACATCCTGCTCAACGATCGCCACCGGTTCGGGAGACGGTACAACGCGGCGATATCCGCGCGCAGCATCTTCGACGATCTCCCATCCCATGTGGCGCCGGCGCTCTTCCGCTTGCGCCAGGGAGTAGAAAGGGCCGATGGGTTTGCTTGGCTTGCGCATCGCTGGATCGTCCGCCCGCACTTCCGTTTGTGTGATGAGGCTGACCACCGGCACCTTCAAAGCAGCGGCCCACAATTCGTCGCAGAGCGACTGCGAGAGCAGATATCCAATCTCGCCCTGGCTGCAAGCGCCGCAAACGTCTAGAGTTTGCTCGGGAACCTGGTCGGATGCGCGTTCCGACCGCAGCAGCTGCGCTCCGACCTGAGGCCCGTTTCCATGCGTTACTACGATGCGATGGCCGACTTGAATTAGCTTGACGATCTCGGCCGCCGTTCGCCGGGCGTTGACCCACTGCTCCGCGACAGTTCCTTTTTCTCCCGCACGGATCAGGGAGTTTCCGCCAACGGCAATGAGCATCGATTTCATAGTCAGCATTAAGGACAGTCGCCAGGAGTCAGCAGCCAAGCGATCTGGCTCCAGCCCATCTTTACTGGTGCGCCATGCCCGCCGTGGCAGGCGCGGGCTCCTGCACTTCCCGGTACTGCATTAACTCCAACAAAATCGCCTTCTGCGCATGCAAACGATTCTCCGCTTGTTGAAAGACCACCGAATGCACCGAGTCAATCACTTCGTCCGTAACTTCGTGGCCACGATGCGCTGGGAGACAATGCATGAAGATTGCGTCGAACTTGGCATGGCGCAACAAGGCTGAGTTCACCTGATACGGACTGAAAATCTTGTGCCGCGCATCCGGCCTCGGACTCTTGCCCCATGCTGGCCCAGACGTCGGTGTAAATGACGTCCGCGTCCGTCACAGCTTCCACCGGATCGTGAGTCACAGTGCAACTTGCTCCAGTCTGTTGACCGCGTTCGATTGCCCACTGGACTGCATCCGGCTTCGGTTCGTATCCCGGAGGAGTCGCGGCCCAGACGTGCGCTCCCAGTTGCGCTCCGTTAAACAGGAGTGAGTGGCAAACGTTATTGCCATCTCCGATGTACGCGATCTTCAGGCCGCTCACATGGCCTTTAATCTCGAGCATGGTCAGGTAGTCCGCCATGGCCTGGCAGGGATGGCTGTAGTCCGTGAGCCCGTTGATGATGGGGATACTCGCGTACTCTGCCATCTTCTCCACGATTTCGTGGGCGTAGGTGCGGATCATGATGGCCTGCACCATGCGCTCCAGGTTTTTGGCCACGTCGTGCAGGGATTCGCGTTTGCCGAGATTGGCTGTCCACCTTCGCCGTCGCCGGCATTGATGATCGGTACGGTGGAAACTTGTGCGGCCCGTTGCGCCCCGCCAACCTGTGGATGGCGCACTACGATCACGTCCGAGTAGTTCGCGATGATGCGAATCGTAGTCCTCGACCTGCTCCCCGGCGATTTCCGACGAGAAAACGCCGGCTTGTTCGGTGGAAAGCACTTTCCCGCCTAGGCGGTACATGGCTGCTTCAAACGAGAAGCGAGTGCGGGTCGAGGGCTCATAGAACAAACTTGCAAGAATTTTGTTCTGGTATTCCAGCGTTCCGCCGTTGACCATCACGCGCTCCATGCCGCGCGATCGCTGAAACAGCTCCGTGAGCAGCGGCTGCGTGAACTGCTGCGATTCGATGACGTGTTTCAATTTCGACATCCCGTACCAATCCTCTCCAGGAACTTGCTGAGTGCTTGTAGCCAGGTTCGAGATCGCCATAGAAACGCTATCCCCCTACAGGAACTTCCCGCTCAGCCGCTTGAGGAATTCCCGGCGGCGGATCCGGAACGATATGCGTGCCCATGCGTCCGGCAACAGCCTCGGTCAAATGCTCGTAGGAAGTGATCACAACTTCCTTGCCGCCCGCCTCCAGAAACCGTAACGCCGATTCGACCTTGGGGCCCATGTTCCCGGCAGGAAAATGGCCAGCGTCGTAATGAGCCTTCAATTCGAAGGCAGTCACATTGCGCAACGCCTGCTGCGTGGACTTCTTGTAATCGAGGTAGACGAAGTCGATGTCGGTGGAAATGGCAAACAGATCTACGCCGAGCTCGGAAGCGAGAAGCGCCGAAGCGCGATCCTTGTCGATGACTGCCTCGATACCTTCGATTTGATTCCCGCGCCGAACCACCGGAATGCCTCCGCCGCCGCAGGCGATTACGAGTATTCCCTGGTTCATCAACGATCGAATGACATCCTGCTCGACGATCGCTACCGGCTCAGGAGATGGTACGACGCGGCGATATCCGCGCGCAGCATCTTCGACGATCTCCCATCCCATGTGGCGCCGGCGCTCTTCCGCTTGCGCGAGCGAATAGAAAGGGCCGATGGGTTTGCTGGGCTTTCGCATCGCTGGATCATCCGCACGCACTTCCGTTTGTGTGATGAGGCTGACTACCGGCACCTTTAAACCAGCGGCCCACAATTCATCGCAGAGAGATTGCGAGAGCAGATATCCGATTTCGCCTTGGCTGCAAGCGCCGCAAACGTCCAGAGTCTGTCCCGGAACCTGGTCGGATGCGCGTTCCGATCGCAACAACTGCGCTCCCACCTGCGGACCGTTCCCATGCGTTACCACGATGCGATGGCCCGCCTGAATCAGCTTGACGATCGCGGCAGCCGTGCGCCGGGCGTTGACCCATTGCTCCGCAACAGTCCCTTTTTCTCCCGCACGGATCAGGGAGTTTCCGCCAACGGCAATGAGTATCGATTTCATAGTCAGCATTAAGGACAGTCGCCAGGAGTCAGCGGCCAAGCGATCTGGCTCCAGCCGATCTTTACTGGTGCGCCATGCCCGCCGCGGCAGGCGCGGGCTCCTGTACTTCCCGGTACTGCATTAACTCCAACAAAATCGCCTTCTGCGCATGCAAACGATTCTCCGCTTGTTGAAAGACCACCGAATGCACCGAGTCAATCACTTCGTCCGTAACTTCGTGGCCACGATGTGCGGGGAGACAATGCATGAAAATTGCGTCGAACTTGGCATGGCGCAGCAAGGCTGAGTTCACCTGATACGGAGTGAAAATCTTGTGCCGTGCATCCGGCCTCGGATTCTTGCCCCATGCTGGCCCAGACGTCGGTGTAAATGACGTCCGCGTCCGTCACAGCTTCCAGCGGATCGTGAGTCACAGTGCAACTTGCTCCAGTCTGTTGACCGCGTTCGATTGCCCACTGAACTGCATCCGGCTTCGGTTCGTATCCCGGAGGGGTTGCGGCCCAGACGTGCGCTCCCAGTTGCGCTCCGTTAAACAGGAGTGAGTGGCAAACGTTATTGCCATCTCCGATGTACGCGATCTTCAGGCCGCTCACATGGCCTTTAATCTCGAGCATGGTCAGGTAGTCCGCCATGGCCTGGCAGGGATGGCTGTAGTCCGTGAGCCCGTTGATGATGGGGATACTCGCGTACTCTGCCATCTTCTCCACGATTTCGTGGGCGTAGGTGCGGATCATGATGGCCTGCACCATGCGTTCCAGGTTCTTGGCGACGTCGTGCAGGGATTCGCGTTTGCCGAGATTGATTTCTGCG
>CAWGKF010000004.1:0-60466 GCA_963823085.1 Terriglobia bacterium
ACTGATTAAGAGTCAGTTGCTCTGCCAATTGAGCTACGCGCCCACGACGGGGACATCGTCGGGAAGACAAACAAAAATTATAGCATCGGCGGACGATTCTGCGATCAAACGGTCAGCTAAATTCGGATCAGGAATCTCCAACCAGTCCGCAATCTATGTTTCGTTGAACCAAATCTCGATGCTCATCTTTTCCTTGAGCGTTCTCGTTTTCGTAAAGCCGTTATGAATACGAGCAGTTTCGCCGCAGAAGTTTCCACAGGTGTGCGGGTGAGTTCGCAAAAGACGCGTCTTCTCCAGTAGAAGTGGGCGCGGTGAGTTAACGCGAGCTAAGGACGCTGGCGCACTTCCGCAGCGAGACTCGTCTCGCTCGCAGCTGGACGCCGCGAGGGTAATGGCTCCGGTCCGATCGGCGGCCGATGCTCGATGGTTCCGATCACCGGCAGTTCGTCCAAGGTATCAGCGTAAAGCGAGGCGAAACTCTGCTGGCTGCACATGCGATCAATCATGCGCTGTTGGCGTCCACTCAACACAGCGTGCGGGAGGATGGGAAAATTACGAAACATCCATAGCAAATAAATTCGCTGGATAAATGATGGCATTACAAAACGCGGACCAAGAGGAGTCTGTACTCGGACTACCCCCGCCGCCAGTTTTTCGATCAACATACCTGGGCCCACCCGAAACGATCTGATTTGGCCAGAGCAATTCTAGGGCCGCCATTATTGCACCGCTGCCGGTGCAATGGGAAGCCTTTTTTCACAGCTTAGCAGAGAATTCTCGGCGGACGCCCCAATGACGTTCGGTAGTAGTGAAATTTTTGGAAAGACATGCTCATTTTGAATGGCACAGACGGGAGTCTCTAATGGCTCAAACCGCATGTCAGATGGCGACTTCGGGGAGGATATCCATACGGCGGATTTGGGCGGCCACCCCGTAATCCGAGCCGTTTGCCTCGACCCGAACAATCGTGGCCTGGCAGCAAACCCAGCATTTTTCTCCCGAGGTAAGCTCCGGGGGAAGGATCAAGACCAGTTCAACGTCGCTTCCCTTCTCCATTTTAGAGCTGGTGTAAAGGAAGATACCGTTCGCGCTGACATCGCGGGTCTGGGCGTTGTGGTCTTTCCCTCCCGCGGTGCGGACGCGCGTGGAAACGCGGGTCTTAATGCGGGATCCGGCACGGCGCTCAGTGATGGCTTTCATGGCGGGTCAAAGTGCCCACTTACTCTACACGAAAGCTGCCGTTTGGACGAGGGATTCCGGGCTCCTTCCAGCTAGAGCCCGGGATGAACGAGGGGTATTAGATAGTGGGACGCTTGGCGCGAGCGGCCGGCACGACCAGAGCCTGCTCCATGGTCGGCACATTGGTTCCGCGGAGCTTGGCTTCGACCTCGTGCAGCTTATCCGTCTGCTCCGTCTGGTAGTAGGCCTGAACGAGCAACTCCATGGTAAAGGGATTGTCCTGGTCATCTTCCAGATGAGCGATGGCGTCCTGATATTTCTTTTGATCCATCAGCAATGCACCGGCAGCACCTTGATAGGAACTGTGAATCACGCGATTGCGGCTTCCACTAGCCATAGTCTCAAGTTCGTGCAGAGACTTGTCAGCCAAAGACACGTTTCCGGATCGTGAAGCGAGTACCACGCGGTTGCGCAGGATGCGCGAAAGTTCCTCGTTGCGATCGGATGCTGAGATATTGGATTGATGCGCCAGACATTCCTGCGCCAGCTTAAGGTGCTTCAGTGCGATATTGTCGTCCGCCTGATACTCGGCCATGTGGCGCAATGCTTGCGCCTCCGAAAGGTGGTACTCCTTGTTGTGCGCCGTCGTCGCGATATCGAGGAATTGCTTGTCCGCCTCGGCATAATTGCCTTCGCGAACATAGGTCATGGCTTTCTGCATTTCGTAGTCCAGGCGATCGGTTTCGTTGTGAGCAAACTGGATCGCCTTGTCATATTCCATGCGGGCTTGTACCTGATTGCCCATCAAGGCATACGTGTCGGCGATACCGATCTGCGAACTGACGAAATCGGGATCCATCTTTAGTGCTGCGCGGTAGTGCGCGAGCGCGCTTTCGAAATCGCCAGCCATGCGTTTCAATTCGCCATAGGAATCCTGCGGATTGGGCTCTTTGGGCAGCAGCGCAACATAGCGGTCCATAGCGGCGAAGGCTTTGCTGAACTGGCGGTTGCGAGCATCGAGATAGGCGAGATCGTTCAGCGCGGCGGGAAAGTTCTTATCGATCGACAGCGCCTTGTTCATGATGTTCAGCGCCTGCTCGTTGCCATCCTCGAGCATCATCCAATTGCCGGCGAGATAGAGAACATGCTTGTCGCGCGGATACATCTCGATCATGTCGTTCATGGCAGTGATGCCACCGATGAAGTCGCCTTCCTGGACCTTAACAACCCATGCGACCATCAGCTGCTCGCCGGGAGAGGACTTGGGGGCGAGTTCCTTCGCCTTGGCACGAGCAGTGACGATTTCCTGAGGATCTCCGCTGTTAAATGCGATCCAGGCCCAAGCGACCGCGAGATTCGGGTCTTCCTTTACCGCCGCGCGCCAGTCTTCGTTGCAGCGCTCGAGATAAAGATTCTCGTAATCGGCAACTCCCTTGTCCCACAACTCGCGGGCTTTGGCGGATGAAGTCGTAACGGTCAGCGGCGTGGATTGACCCTTCACATGGTGCGCGAAAACCGGCGCAACAACGGACAGGCTAAGTGCGAGAACGGCGCACGACTTTAACGAAAAAGTGCAGCGCATCAGGGATCTCCGAAACAGAGCTTTGTGGGGAGGGATAACTAGACAGAAGGTAACACCGGCGTAATCGAAGGGCGAGGTGACGAAAGGCGTAGGACGGAAAGACATCGAGCTATTGAGCGATCGGGCGAGTGAGCGATTTGAAGAGCTCGGAGCTGTGATGCTGCGGAGAAAAATTCTTCGCGAGCGAAGTTCGCGGAGTTCCATTTTGGGACTGCGTTACTATTTGGTAATTACCCCTCCCCCCTCCCCCTGTACTGTGGAATCAGGGATTTAGCGAGAAATCGCGAAGTAATCTATGGGGCACAATCACTTGCGGGCAAAATCTTGATTTTAAAGAGCTTGTCTCATTCGCCTTGGGTAGAGCCACGCTAGCGCGCATGCGGATCATGAAACATTTCGTGGCCTGTGCGCAAGGTCAGATGTCACAAAGGGCTGTGGGATTTCCGGTTCGTTGGCGGTCATCTCTTGAGCACCAGCCCAACCCGGCGTTGAAAACGCAGCGCGATTTTCGGGACGTGCCGCCAGCGCCGAACTCTATCCTGACTTTACGGGCAGCCATCTGCCCGCGCGACCCCAACGCAACGCTTTGTAAAGTCGCAGAAGATCTCAACAGCGGTACGCCACGATTCTCACGCTGTACACAAGTTGCACCTCGCGATCTCAGGAAACTCCATCCTGAAATTTCGCTGAAAAAGCGAATAGAAATATTTCTAATTCGCATCGGCCCGTTTGCGCTCAATGGTCACTCGTCGGTGATATTCTTGCGCCGGAATTCCTTCGGAGGAAAAATCATGAGCGTTCGGAAGGCAGTTACTTTCCCTTTGATTCTGGCCCTGATCACACTGGTCTCACTTGCGTTGAGCACACGGGCTGCGGCGCAAGGAAGTTGGGCCGTTGAAAATACTTTTCACATCGGCGGCGAAGGCGGAATGGACTACATCACGGCGGACTCGGAGAACCACCGACTTTATGTTCCAAGAAGCACGCATACGATGGTCATCGATGCAGCATCGGGGAAAGTGGTCGGAGATATTCCCGGACAAAAACACAACCATGGAGTAGCCCTGGTTCCCAGCGCAGGACGCGGATTCATCAGCGACGGTGAAGGCGCGGTGGTGATCTTCGATCTGAAGACGAATGCTGTGTTGGGCACGCTCAAGGCGCATCCCGACGCCGATGGGATTATTTACGACAGCGCCAGCGGTCTGGTGCTGGTGGTCTCCGGCGACGATGGAATCCTGATGACGATCAAGCCGGATGTCGATCCGAAGACAGGGAGCATCGACACCCCAATCGAACTGGGCGGCAAGCCCGAATATCTCGCCGCCGACGGGAATGGCAAAGTCTATATCAATCTCGAAGACAAGGATCAAGTTGCGGTGGTGGACCTCAAAGCAAGAAAAGTGCTGGCGCACTGGCCGGTTGCTCCGGGCGGCTCTCCGGTGGGGATGGCGATGGATACGAAGAAGCGGCTGCTGTTCATTGGCTGTCGCAAACCACAAAAGATGATCGTGATGAGTGCCGATGACGGCAAGGTGCTCGCGGATCTCCCGATTGGTGCGGGCGTCGATGCGACCAAGTTCGACAGCGGTCAAGCGTTGGCGAGTTGCCGCGATGGCAAGCTTTTCGTGGCTGGCGAAAAAGCCGGCAAGTACGAAATCGTACAGACGGTGACCACTGCCGTCGGAGCCAAGACGGTGGACATCGATACCACGACGCACAAGGCGTATCTGCCAACGTTCGAATTTGAAGAGCAGAAACCCGGTGACACGGGACGTCCGAAAGCGAAGCCGGGGACATTCATGATCGTGGTGGTGGCGAAGCGCTAGGAGTTGCATTCTCGAACGTCAATGGCGTCCCGCAGCGGCTGAAGCCGGATTGATTTGGGGACTTAACGGCTCGGCTGTAAGAGGTTGCGGAAAAAGTCGCTCCGTCCCCAACAACGTTCCCTCAGCGGCTAAAGCCGGACTGATTTGACGAGACTTACGGCGCGGCTAGAAAGCCGCGCCCTTTCAAAACAACGCCGGAGAGAGTTTTTCCGCAACGGCTGTAAACCGTGCCGTTTCAAATCCTGGCGTAGTGCATTTTTCAGCAAGTCGCCGGACGACGCGCAGTTGGCTGAGAACAAAAAGCCCCTGCCGGAGCAGGGGCTTTTTGTTGAGAAGCACAAAAGTTAGAAGGTGAACTTGGCCGCGAGCTGGATGCCGCGCGGGCCGCCGCCGCCGAGGAACGGATTGCCGATGCCCACGTCGCCCGTTGCCGTCAGGTTGTAGCCGCCCACTCCGACTTCGCGGTTTCCGGCTAACTGGAATCCGTTCGCTGCCGGGTCTGCAATGAATGCGGGCAGGAAAGGATTCGCAAAGTTGGGGTGGTTCAGGATGTTAAAGATATCGGCACGAAGCTGCATACTCAAACGCTCCGTAAGCGCGGTGGTCTTGTAGAGCGCGAAGTCCAACTGTTTGTAGGTCGGACCGCTGAGAGCGTTGCGGCCCAAGTTGCCGTAATGGCGAGTTCCGGCGACGCAATCGCTGGCGAAGCCGTTGGCGCCACCTGCCGGATTCACGGTGCAAGGAATCGCAAAGGAGCTCAGCTGCATGAACTGGCGCGGGTTGCGATTGTTCTGAACGATGGGCCCGACGACGTCAGGGCGGTCGTAGCAATCTCCGCCGCCGCTGTAGTCGTCTTCGCAGTTGTAATTGAAGTGGAACGGCTGTCCACTTTGCAGAGTCAGAACGCTGTTGAGACCCCAGCCATTTTTCAGTTTCTGCCATGCTGCCGCCCATCTTCGGCAAACTCATACGAAAAATCCAGGTGAAGCGCTGCGGCAGATTGAAATTCGAGGGGCCATACTCCCGCTGAGGGTTGGTGCTGTCCTGCGGCTGCGCGGCGTTCGGATCGAAGTCCTCGCCATCGCTGGAGTTGTCAAGGGATTTGGACCAGACATAGTTGGCGATGGAGGTGATTCCATGCCACGAATTCGATTACGCAAGCTCGCTTGCAGCGAGTTGTAGTTCGACTTGCCAGTGGAATTTTCCTGCAATCACGTAATACGCGCCGTAGGGGTTCCCGATGCCGTATCCACCGAAGGGGCGAATCGCCTGGACCGAAGTCCTGCAGCGTGCCCGCGGCGCATCCCGTCGAGGCCGGCAGGGTTCCCAGATCGCACGCATTGATCGTGGCAGTGCTGGGCTGGTTGATGTCGAAGAAGCGCCACAGGCGATGCCCTTGAGAACCTACATAGCCCAATTGCACAACAGCCGTTGGAGCCGATCTGCTGCTGGATGTTGAGGTTGTAGTTCTCCATGTAGGGCGTCTTGATGTTGCGGTCGAAAGCGAAGATGTCACATTCAAAGCTGACGCAGCCTAGGAGCGTTGTAGATCGGAATGCCGGGAGTATGAGACTACCGGCGGACGGTGGCAGGGTTAGTCGCCATTTGAGGATCGGCCGGTCAAGGGTTGTAGGCAGGACCCGGAGCAAAGAACGTGGGATAGGGCAGATGGCCGAGCGACCATATCTTGTGAGAAGGCATCATAAGAACAAACCGAAACCGGTCCTGATGACGGTTTTGCCTTTGCCGGTTACATCCCATGCCGCACTGGCGCGCGGAGCGAAATCTTTCTTGTCGGGATTATAGAGGCTGCCAAGACCAGGTGGCCCAACTTGCGTCAAGACAAAAGATCCGGTCCCCGTGGCGGGAGACTCACTCGTAATATTGCGAGAAAGATGATTCTTCTCGCGCACGATACCGAAGTAGTCCCAACGCAGCCCGTAGTTAAAGGATCAGATGCGAAGTGAAATGAAAGCGTCTTGCGCATAGAAACCAAAGCCGTTCTCGATGGGTGTGCCGCGCCGTGTCGCCGGAGTACTCGAAGCCATTGTGAACATTGCCAGAGACGGGAAATCTGACAGGTTCCAGTGAATTTGATTCGCAGACCCCGCGAGAATATTTGTCGAAGTACTGCTGGATGGTGGTGCGACGGAAGTCGACGCCGAACTTGACATCGTGCTTATTGACCTTCCAAGAGAAGTTGTCGATGAACTGGTTGTTGGTGTCGACGCGATGTCGGGGAACGCTGCCAGTTGCGCCGACCTGGAGTAGAAAGCGGTGCTGTCGCGTAGAAGTTGGAAGCCAAGAGAATGATCGGGCAGGCCAGCGGAGTTGCAATTTGCAGAGGTGATGGAACGTTGCAAAGGCCGATCGAGTTGGGATGGAAGTGCTGATCCTGCGGGAAGAAGCCTTCTGCAAAGCGATTCCATCCGTACCGCAGTTCGTTCACCTTGTTTCCAGAAAACGATTGTTGACGTATAGGAGAGCGAGACCAGTTGGACACGAGTGGGAGTGAACGTGTCGAAGCCGGGGAGCTGTCCGCCGTCAGCAGTGAGAGCCAAGGGAAACGATTGCGATGCTGTCGCCAAAGAAGTACCGGCCAGTGATAATGTTGCTCGCGATTGAAAGAGTGATCAATCTTGGCGATGAAGCTGGTGAGATCGTTGAACGAGGGGGCGATCGCAGTATAGTCGGGCGCAAAGTTGTTGCTGGCATTGAAGCAGCCCGAGGCACTGGGGGTTTGTTCCTGGGATGTTAGTTGGCCGGATTGTGGGGCGAGAAATTCAAAGAGCAGAACCGACCGGGCTCACGGTCAACCCGCTCCGTGACGGTGGCAGTAGCGGTCTGGATAAATGCGGGGGTTGGCACACAACCAAGAGCACCACGCCGACTTTTTCTCGCTGCCCTTCGTAATCAAAGAAGAAAAACGTCTTGTCCTTGACGATAGGGCCGCCAAGAGAGGCTCCAAATTGGTTGTTGTGAAATGGAGCTTTCGGCGGATGCTGAGGATTGAAGTAGTTCCGCGCATCGAGTGCGTCGTTGCGGAAGTATTCGCCGCTGAGCCGTGAAGCGTGTTCGTGCCGCTCTTGGTCACGATGTTGACCACGGCGCCGCCGTTGCGGCCGTACTCCGGTTCGAAGTTGGAAAGAACATTGACATTCGGCGACGGCGTCGATCGGAAGAATGGTGGACGGGCGTACCGAATACGCCAGCCTGGTTGATGGCCGGGTCGTTGCGGTAGCCGTCGTTCATGTCGGTGCCGTCAAGCAAGTAATTGTTGGAGCGGCCGCGGGCTCCGTTCATGGAGAATTCGCCGAAGGAGCCGGGCGAGTCCGAGATCTGGTCTGGAGATCCGGCGACGCCTGGGTTCAGGTAGATCAGCTTGGTGTAGTCGCGCCCATTGACCGGCAGATCCTCGACGGTTTCGAGCCGTGAGCACGCCTCCAAGATCATTCGTTGTGGTCTCAACCATTGGGAGTTGGTCAGCCGAAACTTCCACCTTGGTAGAGATTTCGCCGGTCTTGAGCGAGGCGTCGACGCGGCGCTCGGTGGCCACGTCAACCGTAACTCCCTTGGCGACGAAGGTCTGAAAGCCGCTCTGGGAAACAGTGACATCGTAGGATCCGATGGGCAGTTCGGGGACTGAGTAGCTGCCATCGCCGCTGGTTTCTGTGGAGCGCTCCAGTCCGGTACCGGTGTTTTTCACCGTGACTTTGGCTCCGGAGACGACTGCGCCGGAAGGATCGGTGACGGTTCCGAGGATGGTTCCGCGGAAAGTCTGCGCCGAAAGGCTAACTGCAGCCAGAAGCACAAACACCAAGAAGATGCGCGCTCTCATTAGGTCTCCTTACAACGATTGGGTTTTAGGGGAGTAATGGTTCTTGCAGGTCGTCGGGCGGCGTCATTCGAAACTCTGGGAAGCTTGCAATTCCTTGCATGCTAACGAGATGCGCAGCCCCGCCCACAAATCAGCTGACCCACATTAACCAAAGACTGCGGCCATAGTCAACCAAGGAGTTATCAATGGTTACCATAGATTTTACGTATAGGGAGAGGGCTCCCGACTTCGGGACCACTGCTTGGCAAACCATGCCGCATAAAGCATGCCATAAAACAGCTCGCCCAAAACGAGTCATCCTGAGGAGGGCGTCAGGCCTCCGAGGGAGCTCACGGCATCATGCACCGGAAGCGCCGTTGATCAGCATCGTCCGCGCTATAAACGTCCATTTGTTCCCGTCCGCGTCATCGGATTCTTTCAACGTCGTACGGTCCTTCACTCCGGCTTCGCCGCAGTTCAGGATGACATCCTCTTGAGGGCTGTGGGATGAAGGCTGAGTGCTGGTTGGAGAGGGCTTAGAAGGTGAATGCCACTCCGCCGCGGACGGAGCGGGCAGAGTCAACGAGGTAAACGGTCTGGCCATCGCCGCCGACGACCGGGATATATCCCTGAGCCAGCAGGTTGCGGATGTCGATGATCGCTTCCATGCGGCCGCCGAGACATGGCATCGGCTGGCGTATGAAGATGTTCAGGTAAGGGTCCATCTGACCAGCGGAGGCGTTGAACATGTCAACCGGTGTCAGGGATGTTCCGTTCACCCAGCGATAGGAGGCGATCCAACGCGTGTGGGTAAGCGGGGTAGTGCCACTCAGTTTGGCGGATAAAGCGTGACGCCGCTGAGTCGAGATCCATTGTGCAGCTTGCTGCAGCGGGACGTCGGGCCGGGTCAGGTCGAGAGCCCCGCCGAAGGCGTAATCCACTGTGGCCGTCAGGTCGGTAGCGAACTTGTGCTGCAGCACGACACGCATTCCGTTGGTATCGAGGCTGCGGCCAGCGTAGCTGAAAGTCCCGGAAGACATGTCGGGGATAAGGAAACCTCCGGCCGCCGTAACCTCCCCAACTCCGGTCAGGGCTGGGTCGGTGACACGATCGTAAAACGCGGCGATCTGGAAGTTGGTGTTCTTGATACGGTGCGAAAGGCTGAGTTCCTGATGATGAGCGCTCTCGATCTTGGGAGAGAAACCGAGCAGACTGACACGCGGGTTCGACTCGCTCAGGTCGGCTGGGGCGGAGTCGAATCCCTTCTCGACGCGGCTATCAGGACGGGAGGTAGCGTATCCGTATTCGACCACCGTATCCGGCGAAATATGAAAGTCAGCGGAGCCGTACGGTCGGAAGGCACTCAGGTGACCGAGGAATTGAATGGCCTGCAGTTCGCTGCCGAATTTGAGTTCCAGGACGTCGTCTAAGGCGAATTCGTCGCCAGCGGAGAGTGCTGCCGCTTGCAGCGCCGCGTTATGCAGATTCGGGTCAGACGGGGAAAACCGGCTGACGGTCAAGGCCAGAGTCGGCTCCGATCCATCAACCAGGCGATGGGAATAGCGGGCACGCACCACGGCTGCAGGCAAGGTCTCGCCGTAGCCGTAGCCCACATTGCCGGTCAGGGCGAGCTGCCCGGTCGAGAAGATCGAGCGCTCCAGCTTAAAGCTGGTGCTCATGTCGGAACCGGTTCCGTATCCACCTGCGGCGGAGCCGGCGAGGAAGGAAAGACTTCCGCTGAACTCGTGGTTCTGCTTTTCCGGGGAATTGGGGTCGTCAAAGATCCGCAGGATAGGGCGGTTGGCGACCGAACGCAGCGTCCATTTCCAGTCATCATCATCGGGCAGGCTACGCACCGGGCCGAGTTGCATCACGTTCAGCAGCGTGCTGAGCCTGATGTTGATGTTGAGGGTGGAACCGGGACGTATCCCGACCTTCTCGCGCACGGTCGGCAGGAAGGAAGGAGCTGAAACTTTCAATGTGTAGAGGCCGGGAATGAGTCCGGTAGCCGTGTAGTACCCAGCAGCATCAGTGAAGACGGTGAGCGAGCGGTTGGCGGCGCCGAGAATTTGGACCACGGCGCTCATCTGGGGATCGCCAGAGGCGTCGCGCACGTAACCGGAGATAGCTCCGGGGCGCTCTCCGGCAAAGGCCGGAAGCGACAGCCCGAACACGAAAACCCAAGTTGCGAGCCTACGAAGCGTCAACTCTGCCCCACCCCCTGGGGGAATGCAGGGAGTTACTCTACTGCAAACACCGCTGACGGATCAACGGTTTGTTTGGAAACGTTGTCGTTCACAGTGATCTGAATTTTGTAAACGCCGGGCTGCAGATTGGCGGCCCTGATCGACTTCTGCAGCGTCACCTGGTCACCGACGTTGCCCATCGTATCTGTGTTCTCGACCTGCTGCACGACCTGCTTGTTGGTAGCGACGTTCGTGATGTCGTACTTAAAGGTGGCGGAAGGCTTGTGGGTCTTCTCGTCCACTCCCAGATTATAGACCTGCATCCAGAAATTCAGCTTCTGATCGCGGTCGCGTTTGAATGTCACGGGCTTGCCGTCAGCGGGCGCCACGCGGGGACGCACTTTCATCGTGCCAATGACAAAGCTGCCGCTGCCGATGGCTTTGGTTGGAACGGGCTCCATCTGGTCTGCAAGGATCAGGGTTGAGGTCGCCAGCTTGTCGTCGGAATATTCCGGAACCACGATGCTTCGGCTCCATACGCCTTTGCGATCGCCATTGACATCTTTGATGGCAACATTGAGTTTATAGCGGCCGGGGCGCAAAGGAAGTGCCTTCCAATAGACCGAAGCGTTCTCAGCGGTACGGGGCAGAAGTTCGGCGGGCACGTCGACCTGAACTGTGTCTTCGAAGGTCTGTACGACTTTGCCGGTGAGCGTCGACAAGCGTCCAAAGATGTTCACCGTTCCGCGCTCGACGCCCTCTTTGTTCACGAACGTGATGTCGCGGTTCTTCATCTGGATCGTGACGGGTACCAGCACGGTGTCAGACGTAACCTTTACGAAATCCGCGCGCACGTCGAAGGGCATCGGATTGAGGATTACTTTAGAGTTAACAGCCTCTTCCAGGTCCGTGAACTTGACCTTGGGCGCCTGCTGCAGTTTGAAGAACTGGTCCAGACGGTCGAATTCTTTGGCGGCGAGCATGGAACTCTGCGGCCCCGCGCCCAGGCGTTCCAAACCATTGCCATTAAAGCGTTGCGATTTGTTGGCCATGCCCATCTGCTCCCACATGGTGAGGCCTGCATTGGGCGTCATGAGGAGAGCGTCTTTTTCGGAGCGGTCCATCGTCATGTGATATTCGCCGCACATGCAGGTGTCGACGAATTCGATGATGACTTCCTGCCCGATTCCTTCGATGTAACGGTAGCGCCACTGCTCGAAGGGGTACGTCGAGGTCTCGCCGCCGCCTTCTTCCATGGGACGCTCGTAGGTACCACCGGAGGGATGCGACTCTACTTCGTCCGCCTTGCCGAAAACGATGTAGATACGACCGCGATCCGTCTTCCATCCCGGGAACACCCGCCGCAAAGTGCTCATTGGCGTAGGCGATGCGCTGGTAGTGCTCTTCTTTGTACTCGTTCTCTTCGGTGTCGGGCGTGGGATCGCGGCGCTGCCAGAAGGCTTCGATAAAGTTGTCGCGCTCTTCGTCGTTGGAGAGCTGCTTAAAGGCGGCGCGTTCTTCGTCGGTGATGATGTAGACGACGTCCTCGTCAAGCCACTTCTTGTAGGGCTTGCTCAACTCCTGCTTCAGGGCGCGCTCGTTCTTCTTTCGTTCCTTTTCAGTGACCGGGCGCTTCAGAGGATCGACCGCGTCCGCAGGCTTTGCCTGGGCGGCGGGTGCTTCGTCTTGGCTGGATTTATCGGCGGCTTTCGGGTCTTGAGTCGTCTGGGCTTGGGTTGTCTGGGCTTGCTGATCCTGCTGCGCCTGAATCGCGTTGGGTTGGCTTTGCTGGGCTGTGGACGGGTCGCCTTTGGTCGGGTCTTGGGCGAAGGCCCCCGAGGTCATCAGGCCTAGCGACGCAATCACCAATAAGAGAAAAACAGTGCGATTCGAAGCTACCCGGAACATGAGAGGGACTCCTGCCAGAACTACCGTCGTCTCATTATTTTAGGCTCTTACTTCTGTGAACGCAAGGTTAAGTCGTGCCCGGACAACCAATTAAAATCATGCAACCGCACTGTTGTAGGAAGCGGCGACAGGTTTTTGAGTTGCCCAGAGCAAGACTCCACAACAAATTTGACAGCCCAGGACTTCCGGGCTAAGCTTCGATCCTCTTCCCCTTTCGGGCCCACAGCGTTCACCCTTCGGAGGTCCTTGCCAATGAAAACGCAGCGTCCGCTCAGGCCATTCGTGTCTGCTTTCTTCGCTTTGTGCCTCGTGGCTCTACCGAAGAGCACGTGTTCGCAAGAGCCCGCTTCCACCGCTTGTCCGAGCGCACCGTCTAACGGAGCAGCGCCGGTTTGCGTCATGACCTATCACAATTCGAATTCGCGCACAGGGTTGAATCCCAATGAACAAATCCTCAATAAGACCAAGCTCCAGAGTGGTCTCACTTCATTTACCGATGCGGTGGCGGGACAAGTGTATTCGCAGCCGCTGTTTCTTCCCGCGATCAAGATGTTGGATGGAAAGATTCACAACGTCGCCTTCGTAGCAACTGAGACCAACGACGTTTATGCCTGGGACGGCGATGTTGCTCAGACCACGCCCTACTGGCACGTGAACCTGCTGACTCCGCCGAAGCAGGCGATGCGCTTTCAGGTGACGGCCGGAACGACTGGACCGCCGAGTCAGGACATCCCGTGCGGCAATATCGCGCCGAATGTCGGCATCACCTCGACGCCTGCGATCGCCATCACCAGCAGTACGACGTCGCAGATCAACGGCGCTGCAATCGTCGTTGTTGCCAGAAGCAAGTCCTCGAATTCCATCCCTGCGCCGGAGTACTACCAGACTCTGTACGCACTGAACGCGACGAATGGAGGAATAATCGCCTGGACCGATATCACCGCGACCAACAGCGGCGTCACGTTTGATCCGCTTCATCAGAACCAGCGCCCGGCGCTCATGATCCAGGGTGGACAGGTGTTCATCACGTGGGCGTCGCATTGCGACAACGGCTCGTCGGATCCACTGACCGCAAGCTGGTATGGATGGATGATGTCGTACACGCTCACAAACGGATCTTTGGAACTGGCCGGAAGCTGGCTGGCGTCGGAGTATCCGGAGGCTGGCATTTGGCAGAGCGGATCGGGACCAGCGGGCGACGGAAGCAACGTGTACCTTGCCACTGGCAATGGCTCGACAACGGCCGCTCCCTACAGCGACGAAAGTCCATGTCTCGCCTGCTTTGGAGACAGCGTTATCAAGTTGAGCGGAAAGGCGGTGGGAGGAACGTTCAATGTTCTCGATTCATTCACGCCGTTTGACCATCCCTATCGTTTGTGCGAGGACTACGACGTGGGCGCCGGCGGAGTGATGTATCTCGCGACGTCTTTCACGCCGCCCAACCTACTCGTGCAAACAGGGAAAGAAGGAAACATCTACCTGGTGAACTCCGCGACCGGAAGCATGGGAGGATACGGCGGGATGGTGGGTAGTTTTCTGTGCCCTGTGACTTCCTCGTCCGGGACCGATAACGTCCTGCAGGCGCACTACGGGGATTTGTGCACGCCGACGATGAATAATCCAGAATGCGGGCCGCTGGGATCTCCGGTCGCGTGGAAAAACAACATCTACTTTGGCACGCGATGCCAGCCGATCAAGCAATACACGCTCGCGCAAACTACCTGGTTGACTTTCACGACGGCGACTACGACCGGCGGAAGCGTGAATGCGAACTGTGTTGGAAGCAGCGGGGACGTGTTCGGACCGCCGGGGCCACAGCTGTCCGTTTCGCAGTACACGGGCGGTGCAGTTTTATGGGCGCTCGACAGCAACGGATTCTGCAATTCCAAAACCTCCAAGCCCCCGGTGCTTTACGCATTCGACACGGGCAATCTGGCGGGGAATTATCTCTTTCGGGCGAATGCCGGAACGACCGGCACATGCGCGGTGAAGTTCGCCGTGCCGACCGTTGCGAATGGGCACGTATATGTGGGGAACGGGAGCCAGTTGGTAGTATTCCACTGAGGTCGATGGCAGCACGCGCGAGAATTACAGCCTCGATGTAAAGGAGAAGCGCCACGTTCTCGGCGGTGTGCTTTTATTTTTCTCCTCCCCTACTGCTTTATGTAAAGATTTGCACGAGTCCGTTTTTGTCCCGATGTCGGAAAAGCCTAAAGATATCAGGATGCTAATGATCTCACTGCAGCGAGGTTGTTGAGTTGCCTGATGGAAGGATCAATTCGGTGATGGCAGTCTTTGAGGAAAAGCAGGAAGAATTGGAACACTACGAAACCATGATGGGTGTGCCGCGAGGACGCCTGGCCGTCACTATGGACACCATCACCGACGCCATGGCGTTAATCGGACAGCACGGTGTCTATTGCCAGAGCCAGCGCTGGCCGGGAAAGCCGGTCATGGACATTCAAATCATCATGAAGAGCCTGACGGACGCCAAGGAACTGATCCAGAGCGTGATGGAGGAATTGAAGACCCCCAAGGCCTAAGTGTTCGCATCGCCCCAAAACACTCGGTGCATTGGTGCGTCAAAGGAACATGGACTTCCTCAGTCGGCGGAGATTTGTTCAAGCTGCTATGACATCGCCATTGCTCGCTTCATTCGCTGCTCTTGGGCGATGGTGGCCGAAGAATCGAGTAGGAGCCACCCCACCTTCTCTCATTGCAGGCGCTACAGGTAAGCCATCTGAAATGTCACCTGCGATCGTTCCCCCCGATAGAGAATTCATGGCATCGCTGCCGAGGCTCATGGAATTGGCGCAACTGCCGGGCCTCGGGATGGGCATAGTACGTGGTGACCAGTTGGCATTCCGGCACTACGCGGGAGTCACGAATGCGAAGAGCAAACAACCAATTACGGCCGACTCATTGTTTCCAGCCGCCTCGATGGGAAAACAGGTCTTTGCCTATGCGGTACTCCAACTTGCAGACGAGAAGCGTCTCAATCTGGATCAGCCGCTGAAAACTTATGTGAGCGACGACGCTCCGACAGGCGAGTGGGGAGAAAAAATCACGGCGCGGCATATCTTAAGCCACTCAAGCGGCCTCCCGAACTGGCGCGATGACGCCAAAGAGCCTTTGGTCCCGGCGTTCGAGCCCGGCACGAAGTTCCGATATTCAGGCGAGGGGTTCTATTATCTGCAGCGATGCGTGGAGAAGATCACCGGCGTGGGCTGCGAACAATATATGCAGCAGCGGATTTTCAAGCCGCTCGGCATGAACTCTTCGACCTACCTTTGGAGAGCGGATGCCGGACAGCGGCTGGTTGAAGGCCATCGAGGCGACGAGCCATTCGACAATCGCGCATTTCCCGAGCAGCTATTTCATCTGATCGAGAAAAGCGGAGTGCCGCTGGCCCAATGGAATCACGACCGCATCGTCGAAGAAATGAGCAAAGTGTTATCGCCTCCGCACAGGCCGGTTCCGAACGAGATTAGCCCCAACGTTGCCTTCGGCCTGCTCACTACCATCGCGGATTATTGCGCCTTTGTCGCAAGAATTACTGCGCCGCGTAGCGACGCGTTCGATCTGAAGCCCGAAACTTACGCAGCAATGATGAGGCCCTACTCGCACGTGAATAGTGCGCTTTCCTGGGGACTGGGCTGGGGTATCGAAAAAGAGCGCGGTCCGCGGTATCTGTGGCAGTGGGGTGACAATGGCGGATGGAAGAACATTGTGATGGTGCATCCAGAGAGCCGCTCGGCATTGGTGGTGTTTACCAACGGCGGCAATGGGATGCGCGTAGTGGAGCGAATTGCGAAAGCCGCAACGCGTCAGGATCACGCGCTGTTTCTGTGGGTATAGATTTCGCAATATCAGGGTTTTACGGTGATCATCACCACGCCATGCGATAGGACCTTTGCTGAGAACTTTCCCGACATCTTTCCCAGGTCTTTGTGTTGCCAGAGATCGCGCACGGCGGCGCTGATGTCGCGCGGATAGCCGAGGTCCTCCCAGTTCGCCGTAATCTCCTGCTCGGAGCCGCTGCGGTTTAGAAGTAGCACTGCCCTGCTGCCATCCTTCAGTTGCTTCGCCCAGACTTCCAGATCGCCGTTCTTTGCCACGCGCTCGCCTTGGCGTCCGAGCGGGTCCTGATCGACGGCAATTACTTCTTTGTTGGTCAGGATGTCGTGAATTTCGGGACGCATATTGCGCAGGTCATTTCCGGCGATGAGCGGCGCCGCCAGAATCGCCCACAGGCTGAAGTGGGAACGGTATTCAGTGTCGGTCATGCCTCCGTTGCCGACCTCAAGCATGTCGGGATCATTCCAGTGACCCGGCCCGGCGTAGGAATAAAGCGGGGCTTCCTGATCGATAATCGCGAGTACACCGTTGGAGCAACAGCTTCCGTCGGGCCACTTCTTTTGTTCTCCCCAACGGTCTTGAATGTCGCCGGTGCTTCGCCAGAGATTGCCGCCAACTTCTTTTCCCCAGAGCCACGGCTTGGCTGTTCCCCATTCGCAGATGCTGAGAACGATTGGGCGTCCGGAGGCGTCGAGCGCGGCGCGGATGTTGGCGTAGGAAGCCCTGGCGTCTTGTGAGGTCGTATTGCACCAGTCATATTTCAGATAGTCCACGCCCCATGAGGCGTATTGGATCGCGTCCTGATACTCGTGGCCGAGGCCGCCGGGACGGCCAGCACAAGTCTTCGACCCCGCATCGGAGTAAACGCCGAACTTCAGCCCCAAAGAATGGATGTAATCGCCCACGGCCTTCATGCCGTGGGGAAAGCGCTGCGGGTCGGGAACGATATTGGCTTGAGAATCTCGGCTCACTTGCCAGCAGTCATCGATGTTCACGTAGACGTAGCCGGCGTCTTTCATACCCGACTTCACGACGGCGTCCGCCATGCCCTTGATCATGTCTTCGCTGACATTGCAGGCAAACTTGTTCCATGAGTTCCACCCCATGGGCGGCGTGAGAGCGAGATTCGCGGCGGGCGACGCGGGCTCTTGCGCGAATGATAGAGAGACAAGCAGCGAAGCCGTCAGGCAGAATGCGGAAGTGAAACGGTTAATCCTCATGCGCAATGTTGTATCAGAAGACGCGGGAAGTGGGTATGGATTTGGTAGTTGGAGTAGCGGCGCGCATTGCAGGCCATTCGA
Source organism: Terriglobia bacterium (assembly GCA_963823085.1). GTDB lineage: Bacteria > Acidobacteriota > Terriglobia > Terriglobales > Acidobacteriaceae > Sulfotelmatobacter. The sequence goes on from CAWGKF010000004.1 coordinate 17,661, forward strand.
TGGTAGGGATGCTTCGAGTGCGCGAGAGGGCGGCTTCGCCTTCCTCTCGCTCCGCTCTGCATGACAGCGTCCCCTTGGATGGAGGTAATTCGATTTACAATGCTGGCCGAACGGCAAACGCAGTTTTCATGAGGACTTATATGAGCAGACTTTTGTTTCGAGTGCGAAGCTTGGGCGTACGAAGCTGGACCGGTTGCGCGTTTCTGTTGATGGTGTTCGCGTCATGTGTGGTATGGGCGCAATCGGCAACAGTGGGCGTGTTCGAGAATCATAGCGACGTTGGGACCGTTCTCCATCCAGGCTCCGTCGATTACGACGCGGCCGCCAAGACCTACACGATCTCCGGCAGCGGAGAAAACATGTGGTCGGTTGCCGACGGGTTTCAATTTGTGTGGAAGAAGATGTCGGGCGATGTGACGCTGACCGCCGATATCAGATTTCTGACCAAGACCGGCAACGAGCATAAGAAGGCCGCGCTGATGCTGCGGCAGAGCCTCGACGCGGATTCAGTGTATGCCGACGTCGCATTGCACGCCAGCGGGTTGACGTCTCTGCAATTTCGCGATGAAAAAGGGGCGATCACTTCGCAGATTCAGTCGAACCTGTCGGCGCCGAGCCGTCTGCGCATTGCGAAACGAGGTGATTATGTCTACATGTCGCTGGGCAACGGCGGCGAGGTCGATCCAGCCGGCGGTTGGGTGCGCATCCCGCTGCAGGGAGAGTTTTACATCGGGCTCGGTGTTTGCTCGCATGACAAAGACGTCGTCGAGCAGGCAGTGTTCTCGAATGTGGAGTTGACGCAGCCTGCGTCCGCGAAGGGCCAGTCAACTCTCTACAGCACGCTGGAAACAATTTCGACGAATCCGGCCGACCGGCGTGTCGCGTACATTGCCAAGGGTCATTTTGAAGCTCCGAATTGGATGCGCGACGGCGGCGCATTTCTCTTCAATCGCGATGGGCACATCGAACACCTGGCGGTTGGCAGCGACGCGCCTGCGACTATTGATACCGGATTCGCCAATCGCTGCAACAACGATCATGGCATTTCGCCGGACGCGACGCAGCTTGCCATCAGCGACAACTCGCAGGGGGATCATGAGTCACGGGTCTACATCGTGCCGATCGGCGGGGGTGCGCCACGAAAGATCACGCAGAAATCTCCTTCGTATTGGCACGGCTGGTCACCGGATGGAAAGACGCTGGCCTTCGTCGGACAGCGCGATGGCGAGTTCGATATCTACTCGATTCCGGCCGAGGGTGGAGAAGAAACGCGGCTGACCACGGCCAAGGGACTGGATGACGGTCCGGAATATTCTCCGGATGGCAAATACATTTACTTCAACTCGGAGCGCACGGGCCACATGCAGATCTGGCGCATGAAAGCGGATGGCAGCGAACAGGAGCAGGTCTTCTCTGACGATCTGAACAACTGGTTCCCGCACATTTCGCCGGACGGGCAGTGGATGGTGTTTTTGACGTATGAGGCCGATGTGAAAGGGCATCCGGAGAGCAAGGATGTGATGCTGCGGCTGATGTCGCTCGATCCTAAGCTGACGGATAAGAAGATTACTGTGCTGGCGAAATTGTTTGGTGGGCAGGGCACGATCAACGTGCCCTCGTGGTCGCCGGACAGCAAGCAGCTGGCGTTCGTGAGCTACATGATGGTGCCGGGGGAGTGAGGGGGGCAGGTAACAAGAAAGAAGAGCGCGGGTTCCTTCGGTAACCGGCATTCCGGAACTTTGTCTTCGTATTGGTGTCTGTGCTCGATAGAGTCATCCTGTGAGACCAAGCGGCCCGATTCCGATGCGATTTGTTGTTGCTCTTGGGATGGCGGCATTGTGCGGCTCCCTCGCAGTCGCACTTCATTATCAAAATGCTGCGATTGCCGCTCAGCCAAGTGACGGTTTCATGATCGAGGCGCCGCCTCCGCCTTCCCCTTACTTCCCCGAGGCGTTCCTTGTCATTCCAGGTGCTCTCGCTGGGTCGCCTCTCGCTCTGGCCGGCGCCATCATGGAACGCGAGTGGCTGACTCAAGTAGGCCTAGTTCTGGGAGCCGCTGTCTTCTGGTATTGCGTCGGATGGCAGATCGACTCCGCGCGCGGCGTTCTCAAATCGGAGAGGGCACCTGTGATGGTCCGATGGTACCTGTCAGCAATGATCGTACTGAGCGTCATCCTGCTTCCGTTCGGCGTCCTTGCAGGTTTCAGTTTGGGTGTCCATGTGTGCGCGAACGAAGTATTTTATCCATATTGGGCTGACGTAGTCGGTTACGGCATCTTGATGTTCTGGATTACGGTTGGCTGTTACTTCGGGTGGCAGCGGTTTCGAGCGGGAAGAAAACACAAGGATTCGCTCGTCTCGCTTCGGAAGGGCTTATCCCCATCCAAATAGACGCCTCATCAACGTCCCACTTTCTCGTCGAAGAACTTCGCCATCAATTCCAACGCCTCTTTGGTCTCCGGCAATTGGAAGTGATACCAGAAGGCGTGTGGCAAGGCTTCGAACACGATTAGCTGCGCGTCATTCCCCGAGCGCAACAGGGCGCGATGAAAGATCGTCGTGCTGCTCAGCAGAATGTCACGCGTACTCGTGACCAGCAGGCTTGGGGGCATCCCGTGCAGATCAGCAAATAGTGGAGACAGGACCGGGTCGTGCCGATCCGTTTTGCCCACATATTCGCTGTCGTGAGGATCATTCGGATCGGTCGGCTCTAGTTGTCCAGGGAAGCCGTTGAGCGTAAACAATTGCCAGGAGTCGCCGGGACGGCTGAAGTCGGCCAGGCCCGAGAAGATTCCGAGCGCCGCCGGCAGCGGCAGTCCCAACTGCTTGAGCCGCACACTTACTTCGGCCGTCAAAATTGCTCCGGCGGAGGTCCCGAAAATTCCGATGTTTTTCGGCTTGTACGTTTTCAGGAGATCTTTGTAGACGGCAACCACGTCGTCAACCGCTGCGGGAAACGGATTTTCGGGAGCGAGGCGGTAATAGACAGAGACGACCTTCATCTTCGTCAGGTTCGCGATTGGCACGCCTTCGATGAGCGATCCGGAGTCGGAGTTGAACCCTCCTCCGTGGAGATTGATGAGCACGCGGGTGCGGTTCTCGGCAGGCATGGAGAGCGGAGTGATGATGTCGGTGCGCACGCCCGCCGTGGTCGTCTCCTCGACGGTCACCGGATATAACTTGCGCGCCTCGGCGGAATCCTGTGCGCGCCACACGTCGGTGCGGGCGCGGCGCTCGGCGAGGCTTTCAGGGCCAGGAGTGCTGTGCGTCAGCGAATTCAGCCAGGTCTGCGCTTCCGGGCTGATGGTGCTGGGCATAGGGACGACGCGCGTGATGTGGGCGGTGCCATCGGCATCAAACGTGGCGGAATCTTAGCTGAAGATGATTGCGCGAATGCGATGGAAATCAAGGACAGCGCGGGGACGGGGGACAAGAGAGTTTCGGGAGTTTCATCGGCACCGTTGTATCAGAGAGTTGACGGCGGCAAAGGCGAATGCATCGTGACAATTTCTCGCTACGACTCTGCCAGGCAGGCGGCCTTCGCTTTGAAAGCGATGACAATTGTTGATGCAGCGATTTTCTGTCTCACACCGATGTCATCCTGAGGAGGTCGGAAGCCCTCCGAGGGACCGCACGTCACTCTGCATCAACCCTGCCGTCGACGAGACACTACACTGCAGGGATTGCGTATTGGAATCTGCTTCAGTGGCACCGCAATCTCCCGTGAGGTCCCTCGCGGCGGCTTTGCCGCCGCTCAGGATGACAACTTCATCCGCAAATCGCGAGCGCTGCCCTTCCGGGTGGATGAAAAATCACCACAGCGGAGCTTCGCTCCGCCGGACAGCCGGGGGCGGCTGTCCCCACATAGTTTCTATAGCGGACAGCCGGGACGGCTGTCCCGCATGATTTTTCTACGCTAGCGTGTACTTGCCTCGCTCGATCATCTTCTGCGCAATCTGCTGCCGCAGTTCGATGGTGTTGAACGGCTCGTATTTGGCAAGCCGGCGCAGGATGACCAGTTGCGTGCGCAGCATATCGCCCTCAGCCACGGCGGCAATTACTTTACGCGCGGCCGACTCGATCTTCTCCATGGCCTGCGAAAGATAGACGCGAGTCATGGCCAAAGGCAGAGCCGCGGCGGCTTCGCCTTTGTTCTCAAAGATCTTTTGGGTGCGCAGTACCGCCGACTCCATGGCGAAGGTCTCAATCGTTATGTCGGCGATCGCGCCCGAGAATCTCCTGCTGATCCTGCAGCGCCATCATGTATTTCTGCGTGGCGGCTCCGGCGGCAAACAGTCCAAGTTTTTTGGCCTGCGCTACCAGTTTTCGCTCTTCCACCAACGAGCCCTCGATGTCATCGCCCATGGACGGCCCGGAGAGAACTTCGTCCATTAACTTTTTGATGGCGGGCATCAGTGGCAATTGCCCGCTCATCGCGCGCTTCAGCAGGAAGCCGCTGATGATGAGGCGGTTGATCTCATTCGTGCCTTCGAAGATTCGATTGATGCGGGCATCGCGATACGGACGTTCTGCCGGATACTCTTCCACAAACCCGTACCCAGCGTAGATCTGCAGAGTCTCGTCGACGATGTAGTCGATCATCTCCGAGCCCCAGACTTTGATGATCGAGCATTCGACCGCATACTCCTCGATGGCTTTCAGAGTCTGCTTGGCGGCATCGGCGGCGGACTTGTCGACCTCGCTCAGCGCGGAGTCCATCAGCGCAACCGTGCGATAGACGAGCGACTCGCCCACGTAGATCAATGCTGCCATGTTCGCAATTTTCTCGCGCACCAGGCCGAAGTCGCCAATCACCTTGTTGAATGCCTTGCGCTGCTTGGCATAGGCGATGGAGTTCTGAATGGAGAGGCGAGCGCCGCCAACACACATCGCTCCCAGCTTGAAGCGTCCGATATTCAGGATATTGAAGGCGATGAGGTGGCCTTTGCCGATCTCTCCGAGAACGTTATCCACCGGAACTTTGCATTCATTGAGAATGATGGGGCAGGTCGACGATCCGCGAATTCCCAGCTTGTGTTCTTCCGCGCCGACCGAGAACCCCGGAAAATCTTTTTCCACCAGAAACGCGGTGAACTTCTCGCCATCAATTTTGGCGAACACGGTGAACAGATCGGCGAAACCCGCATTGGTGATCCACATCTTCTCGCCGTTCAGGACGTAATGCTTGCCGTCAGGAGTAAGTTCGGCTTTGGTGCGGCAATTCAGAGCGTCCGATCCCGACGTCGATTCCGACAAAGCGTACGCGCCAACGAGCTCCCCGGACGCCAGCCGCGGCAGATACTTCTTCTTTTGCTCTTCGCTTCCGAAATAAACGAGGGGAAGCGTTCCAATGCCGGTGTGGCCGCCCCAAGTCGCAGCGAACCCGGCATACTTCGCGATGTGATCGGCGATCACGGCGGCGGTCACCTTGTCCATTTCAAGACCGCCGTACGCCTCGGGGATCTCGACCGAGCTTAGGCCGAGTTCGCCAGCCTTCTTGAGCAGTTCACGAGACACGGAGAAGTCCTTGTGCTCCATCTTCTCTGCGTTGGGCACGATCTCGTTCACTGCGAACTCTTCGGCCGTTTGTCCGATCATCTGATGCTGCTCGGTGAAATCTTCAGGAGTGAATACTTCTTCTGGACTTCTGGTCTCGAGCAGAAAACTGCCACCCGAAATTTTTGCCTTGGGCACTGCGGTCGTCGCCATTGTCTATCCCTTCAAAAGAAACCGCTGAGCCCCGGTAAGGCGCAGCGGATTGCGGTGGTCCTCATTCTAATGCGGCGAAGATGGGATTGGATAGGCGGCAAGAAAGCCGCTTATCGGCGACAAATCACAGATGGCATCAGAACGTATAGCTCGATGCCGCATTTTCGGGCCAGTTACGTTGGCCCGCGCCAATCCTTTAGGATAGGCGTTCAAAAATGCCGGCTGCGCCCATACCTCCGCCCACGCACATTGTGACCATGCCATAGCGGCCATTGCGACGCTTCAGTTCACGAATCACGGTCGCCGTCAGCTTGGCTCCGGTGCAGCCGAGCGGATGGCCCAGGGCAATGGCACCGCCATTCGGATTAACCTTCTCCGGATCAAGGCCGCCTTCTTTGATCACGGCGAGGGATTGCGCAGCGAAGGCTTCGTTCAACTCGATCACATCGATGTCGGCGAGTTTCAGTCCAGCCATCTTCAGCGCTTTCGGAATCGCAAAGACCGGTCCGAGCCCCATTTCTTCCGGCTTGTATCCAGCAGTAGCAAAGGAAACGTATCGCGCCAGCGGCTTAATGCCCAGCGCCTGCGCACGTTCGGCTGACATCACGACGGCAGCCGCCGCTCCGTCGGACATCTGCGAAGAGTTGCCGGCGGTGACCGTTCCCTTTGCGTGAAAAGCTGGTTTGAGGCCTAGCAGTGCTTCGAGCGAAGTATCGGCGCGCGGCCCCTCGTCGACTTTGAACGTGATCTCCTGCCGCTTCGGCTTCGATCCATTTGGCGTGGTGAAACTCACCGGCACAGGGACAACTTCATCATCGAACTTGCCCGCCTGAATCGCAGCCAACGCCTTCTGATGACTGCGCAGCGAAAATTCATCGGCAGCCTCGCGTGTGATGCCGAACCGCTGGGCGACTCGCTCGGCAGTCAGTCCCATAGAGAGATATGCGTCCGGGTAATGATCGACCAGCCACGGGTTGGGCGAGATTTTGTGGCCGCCCATGGGAATCATCGACATCGACTCCGTTCCGCCGGCAACGATCACCTCCGCGCCGCCACTCATGATGCGCTCGGCCGCCATGGCGATCGCTTGCAAGCCCGAAGAGCAGAAGCGATTGATGGTCAGCGCCGAAACCTCAACCGGCAGACCTGCACGCAACGAAGCGATGCGCGCCACATTCATTCCCTGCTCGGCCTCAGGCATAGCGCAGCCGAGGATGACATCTTCGATCTCTTTGGTATCGAGCTGCGGCAGGCGATCGAGCGCGCCTTTGATGGCGACCGCGGCTAGTTCGTCCGGACGCGTGGCGCGCAATGTTCCCTTGAATGCCCTCCCTACTGGCGTGCGAACTGACGATGCAATGATCACTTCCCGCATGGTGTTTCTCCGTTCCAGCTGACACTTGTTAGATGCGGCTTCAGGCTTCCGGCTTCAGGCTTCGGGCTTACTCGTTTCTGGCCGACGCCCGAAGCCTGACGGCTGGAGCCCTCACTTCGCCGGCGCGAAGAAATAATAGTCGGCTGTGTAGTCGCTCTTCGTTTCAGCGTTCTTGTGAGACTCATCGCAAGCATCGTTGCCCGGCTTGCCGCCATGCGTGTGCACACGCTGGATTTTCGTGACGTTCGCGAGTACTCCCTTGCCGGAATTACTCACGACATCTAACAACAACCACGGAACCGAATCTGAGTCGAGGGCATCCACATGAGCCACGACTTTACCGGTCACCTCGCTGCCATCTTTCAATTTCCACGTCGGCCCAGCAGAGTGCTGTCCAATCACTTTGTCTTTGCGGTCTTTCAATTCCGCGTCAGGGCCCTTCAGCACCCACGCGAATTTTCCATCCGGTCCGGCCTGGCACGTATAAACTTGCGAACCCTTCGCGCGCACGAACAGAACGGGATCGAGACCGGTGGGGAGCGCGATGGCGTCCGGGACGTCGGGAGCGGACTCCTTTGCAGTAGTGTCTTTGTCCTTCTGCCCGCTGGCCGCAACCGACGCCAGAAGGATGGAGACGATACCGATCTTGTGAATCACCCTTGCGCAAATACTCATGTCGATTAATTCCTCAGCGTCTTTCCGGTTTTCAGCGTGTACTGAATTCGTTCCTGCGTTTTGCGTTCGCCGCAGAGTGACTTAAATGCCTCGCGCTCGAGATCGAGGATGTATTGCTCGCTCACCGGAGTGCCCGGAGTGACGTTGCCGCCGCACAGCACTTCGGCAATCTTGCCAGCGAGTTTGACTTCGTAATCAGTGATGAAATCACCCTGCCGCATAAGGTGCGCCGCCATCTTGAGCGCCGCCAGCAAATTCTCTCCAGGCGCAGGGATGTCGGTACGCGGTACAGGCGGCTCGTAACCGGCCCGCACCAACTCCAGAGCGCGTGACTTGGCGTCCGAAAGAACGCGCTCGCGATTCATCGTGATGCGATCGGATTCGGAGAGGAATCCCAGACCGCGCGCCTCGTGGGCCGAGGTTGCGACTTTGACGGTGGCTATGATTTCGAACAGCCTTTTTCATAGCCTCCATCATTTCCACCGAACCGGCCAGAGCCTCGCCGGAAGACTTGCCGTGCGACGGCCGTCGCACCGTCGATGGCGCGCAGCAGCATCTCTTTGCAACCTCCGCCGCCGGGCAACAGACCCACGCCGGCTTCCACTAATCCCGCATACAATTCGCGCATGCGGCTGGCGGGCGGCCGCGTGCAACGACATTTCCGTGCCTCCTCCGAGGCAGAGTCCGAACGGCGCAGACACGACGGGCTTCGAAGAGAATTTGATGGCTTGCGTCGCGCCCTGGAATTGGCGGATTACGAGATCGACTTCATCCCACTCTTCCTCCTGGGCACTCATCAGCAGGAGCATGAGATTCGCGCCAGCAGAAAAATTGGTGGCGTCGTTGTTGATCACAAATGCGTCGAAGTTGTCGCCCGGCCCGCCGGGCTTCAGCGTCTGATTCATCAACCCAATGACGTCGAGCCCGAGCACGTTCATCTTGCTGTGGAACTCGATGCAAGCCACTCCGTCGCCGAGATCGATTACCGACGCTCCGGAGTTCTTTTTCACGACGCCATTCGACTTCTTTGCAACGGCCACTGACCAAACGCCGGAGGGCACTTCCACAGGCTCCCAGTTCGTTTTTGCCAGATCCCAATACTTCCGCCCTGCAGGTGATTTCGGATCGTCGGCGTACCAGGATTTTTGTCCGGCAGCGAGCAACTTCTCGACACTCGCGGCAACTGGTTTGCCTTCTTTTTTCATGCGGGCGACGGTGGCTTCTACTCCGGCAGCGTCCCATAACTCGAAGGGCCCGAGCTCCCAGTTGAAGCCAAGTTTCATGGCGCGATCGATCTCGACGATGGTGTCGGAAATCTCGGGCACACGATTCGCCGAGTACGTCCAAAGCTCGGTGAGCGCACTCCACAGGAACGCGGCAGCCTTGTCGCCCTTCTGCGGACCGCTGCCTTCCAATCCCAGAAGCATGCGCAGCCGGGCGCCGGTGTCGTCGAGGTTTTTCGCCATGTCGAGCGCCGGGAACTTCGGCTTCTGCCGCGGATGGTATTCGAGCGTCTTCCAATCAAGAGAGAGCCGCTCGTCTTCTTTCCCGTCGCCGCGCTTTCGCCTTCTTATAGAAGCCGCCTTTGGTTTTGTCGCCCAGCCACTTCTTTTGCAGCATCTGGTTGAAGAAATCAGGGAGTTTCAGGTCGCTTCGTTCGTCGCGGACATTGCTGGTCATATTGCTGACGACGTGTCCGAGAATGTCGAGGCCGACGAGATCGATGGTGCGGAAGGTCGCCGACTTCGGCCATCCCACGGCCTGCCCGGTCAGCGCGTCGACGTCTTCGATGGACAAATCCATCTCTTGCATCAGCCGCATCACGTTAACACCGAGAAATGTCCCGATGCGATTGCCGATGAAGTTGGGCGTGTCCTTGGCGATGACTACGCCTTTACCCAGGCGTACGTCGCAAAAATGGGAAATCGCGTCGATGGCGGCGCGGTCGGCTTCCGGTGTGGGGATGATCTCCAGCAGCCGCATGAAGCGCGGAGGATTAAAGAAGTGCGTTCCGAACCAGGCGCGGCGGAAGTCGTCAGAGAATCCTTCGGCGATTTTGCCGACAGGCAAGCCGCTGGTATTGGTCGTGATAATTGTCCCCGGCTTGCGGATCGCCTCGACCTTTTTCAGCAGACTGCGCTTGATCTCGAGATTCTCCACGACGGCTTCGATGATCCAGTCGACTTCGGCCAGTTTTTTGAGATCGTCTTCGAAGTTGCCGATGGTCACGAGTCGGGCGAGTGACACATCCATAAAGGCAGCGGGTTTCGATTTTTTCGCTGCCTCAAGACCTGCCGCGGCAATTTTGTTCCGCGTTGCGCCGTCTGCATCCGGCGGAACGATGTCGAGGAGATGGCTGGGAATGCCTGCATTCGCAAAATGTGCGGCGATGCGCGCGCCCATGGTTCCAGCGCCGAGGATCGCGACTTTATTAATGCGCTTCATAGTTGAGCCTCAAAGATAAACCAGCAAAGATGAACCCCTCTGATGTTCACGTCTGATTGGAGAGGATAGACGTGCAAGGGATGATGGCTTTCGGGTGATCCTTGTTAACTGGTCGCGGTTCACTCGGGTGACGAGGCAATGGTACTTGTATCCGGGCCAATTTTTCCAGTTCCGCCACTTGCTCTTTGAGTGCGCGTTCAATTCGTTGACGCGTCCGCATGGGTCTGCACGTACTCCAGCGCTTGCCGCGCCATCTGCTTTTCCCCTTTGTAGGCGAGCAGCTTCGGCGCGTCCTCAAGCGGAACCCAGAGTGCGCGGGCTACCTCAATGCGCATCGCGGAGGAGATATCGTCGATTTCGCCGGATTCATAGCGCAGAAGATAGAAGCTGACGATTTTGAATACGCGTTCGCCGTCTCCCCATGTGCGTACATACATGTACTTGATATCTGCAAGCTTGGTGATGGCGGAAGCTGTTATCCCAGTTTCTTCATGCACTTCCCGAAGAGCGGCTTCCAAAGCCTTTTCGCCGGGATCGACAAGGCCTTTGGGCAGGCAGAGAGTCACTTTCGGCTTCGGACGCACCGCGCGCTTCTTCGCTGAACTCGCCGGAGGCGGCGAGTTCTCACCCGGCAGTTCGATGGCAGCCATCCACCAACCGCCTTCCTTCTTGCGGACGACCACTCCCCCAGCAGAAATCTCGCGCACCATACTGTCGCAACTTAGCAGGAATACAGGAACTTCGTCACCTGTCTGATGGCTCGGCAGTAACCCGTTATGTTATCAGGCACTTACACAGGTAGCACGAAAGTGCCGTTACACCCTTTTGGGCTGAAGTGGCATCATATGAGGCAGGTGCGTGGGGTTTAGCCCCGGCCCGAAAGCGGCCAGGGACGTGGGGTTTGCCGTGAAGCATCTGGGGAAGATCATCCGGTCGGTACAGGCCTTTGGCCGGGAACTCTCGCGCAAGCCCTCCGCAACGAATACTGCTCAAGATGTCGCGATCGGTGTGGCGCTCGGTGGTGGTTTCGCTCGTGGCATCGCGCACGTCGGCGTCCTGAAAGTCCTCGAAGAAGAAAACATTCCGAGTCCGTGTCATCGCGGGCACGAGCGTGGGCGCATTGATCGGTGCTTGTTATTGCAGCGGCTTGTCCATCGCCGAAATGGAAGAGGTCGCGCACAAGACCAGATTCACCAGCTTCGCCCGCTGGACCTTGTCGCGTTGCGGTTTCGCGTCGACCGATCGGATGGTCGATTTCCTCGGGCGCACTCTGAAGTGCCGGACGTTCGAAGAACTGCGGATTCCTCTTGGCGTAAGCGCCACCGATTTCAATACCGGCGAAGGCGTCGTCTTCCATGCTGGTCCGATTATCGATCCAGTGCGCGCCAGTTGCGCCTATCCTGGGATGTTTCTGCCCGTCGAAATGGGTGGACGTTACCTCGTGGACGGCATGCTCTCGCATCCGGTTCCGACGCGGCCATTGCGGGAAATGGGCGCCGACCGCGTTCTAGCCGTTCACTTGAAGGGAACGTGGGCCAATGGCGGAGCACCGCGCCATCTGTTCGACGTCATCGGCCAGTCATTCGCCATTGCGCAGGACGCGATGTCACCGGTATGGCGCAGTGCCGCGGATGTAATCGTGGAACCTGATGTCGCGGGCTTCGCTTATGACGACTTCAAACATGCCGGCGATTTGATCCATGCAGGCGAAGTTGCGATGCGCAAAGCTCTGCCAGAGGTCCGAAAATGGATTGAGGTGCCAGACGAGGCTACCTATCCTGCCATCGAACGCCGTCGCGCTCCACGAGCCGCGCCGATGCCCGCAGACTGATAAGGTCGCGATTTTTAAGGTCCCGGCTCCCTCCTGCCACGTGGTGGAGCTCATTCTGTAGTGCATCTCAGTGGCGCAAACCTCGAAACAAAGGCAAGGATCTTCCCCAAGCACTCTGACCAGCACCATTCTTTGGCCAAGGGAATCAAACGCGGTTATTGCGACTGCTGGCGTGCTAATATCCACTGATCCGGCTCGCCGATCGGCTTGAGCCACGGAGGCCAGAATGAGTTCAATCACACGCCGAAGTTTCCTCAAAGCAGGTCTGGCCGCAGGAGCCGTAGCGACCACAGGCATTCTTCCGCTGGCCGCCGCCAAACGCACTGCGAGCGAGACCGTGGTGCTGGGCCGCTCAAAAGTTGAAGTGACGCGGCTGGCCTTCGGAACCGGGACGAACAACGGTGCGGTACAGGCTGCGCTCGGCCAGCAGGAGTTCACGCGGCTCGTGCGCTATGCCTACGATCGCGGCATCCGCTTCTTTGAGACAGCCGAGGCCTACGAGACGCCGGGAATGCTGGGAGAGGCGTTGAAAGGTTTGCCGCGCGACAGCTATCAGCTGATGAGCAAGGTGACTACGTTCCACCAGGGGATTGATCCGCGGGCCAAGTTCGACGAACTGCGACGCACTTCGCAGACGGAGTACTTTGACATCATGCTGCTGCATTGGCAGCACTCGGCCGACTGGCCGGAAACTACGAAACGGTGGCAGGACGGGATCCTCGAGGCGCAGCAGAGAAAGATCATCCGCACGCATGGCGCCTCAGTGCACGGGCTGCCGGCGCTGCGCCAGATGCCAGGCACAAACTGGCTCGACGTGGGATTGATCCGCATCAACCACAACGGCGCACGCATGGACGGCCCGACCTCCGAGGACTCCAACCACCCGGCCAATGTGAGTGAAGTGGTTGAGCACATCCACACGTTGAAAAAGGAAGGGCTGGGCGTGATTGGGATGAAGCTCTGCGGCGGTGGCCAGTTCGAGCGTAGTCATGATGATCGCGTGAAAGCGATGAGGTTCGCTTTCCAAAATGCTGGAGTGGATTCCGCCACGGTCGGCTTCAAGAGCACGCAGGAGATCGACGAGGCGATCAGCAACTTAAATCTGGCGCTGGCTTGAGTATGGCATCCATTGCGCTCCGCGTTGTAGGCACAAGCTCATCATTAAAACGGTGAGGTCCTGAGATAAAACGGTGAGTTCCTGAGATCGATACGAACGGAACGCTGGCCTAGCTCCGGGACAGAAATACCAGAAATCCACGAGTCAGGTATCCGTTTAATTGGGTGGTGGCCTCTGTGTTTAAATCGAGGATATGTTCGCCCGCAAGATCCGCGTGCAATACGACGACGGCGGCCGTACAATTCTCTGCCCCTTGAAGTGGCTTGATTCGTTCTCCATGCGTAATTTCACGAATGCGACCGTGTTCGACGACACCCTGCCGGTGGCTGACGGGGAGATGGAAATCGGATCCAGTGTTCCCCTTGACCAACTCAAGGAATCCATGGAGGATTGGTTCCAGCGCAAAAGCTACTTGCCGAAGGGGTCGCACCTGATACTGGAAGAGAAGTAGGAACGGAGCGAAACTTGGGTCTTCGGGTCGTGTTTCTACATTCTGGCCTCATTCCCAAATGAGGGATTTTTTGACTCATTCTAGGAACCGAAACGGGTTTTTTGACGCCATGGCGGAAATCGGCAACCCGGGCGCGGAAATGTTCCTCTTAGTTTCAGACATTTGCGCGCAGGCGAGCTATGGCAGACGAGTTGCAATACGATGCGAGGAGGTGCTTCATGAGCTTTAAGTTGCTTCAGTTCTCCCCCCAAGCAAGCACCCGCGCCGTCCGCATGAAAATGGTCCCGGAGCGCTGGATTGAGGGGTATGAATATTCGCGTGGAGTGAGATTCCTTCCCGCCTGGCTGGAGGATGATTCCGATTTTGCTGGAGGCACCAGGCGGCACATCAAGTGGGCTGCAATTTCAGGATTGGCGCTGTCAGTGGCAGTTAGCGGAGGTTTCTGGGTTGGAGTTGGATTGCTGATCGCGCGCATTGTGAGGTAGAACGAGTTTTATCGATCGAAAAAAGAGAACGGGACCGGACGCCAACCAGCGCCGGTCCCGTTTTCGCCGTTTGAGGACCTACTTGTCGTATTTCAGCAGCGACATCACGTCGTAACCCTTGAGCTTGTCGCGGCCCTTCAGGAAGTCCAACTCGACCACGAATCCCAGGCCGGCGACCTTTCCTCCCAGCGATTCTGCCAACTTCGCCGTGGCTTCGGCCGTGCCGCCCGTCGCGAGCAGGTCGTCGACGATCAAAACGCGCTGTCCCTTCTGGATGGCATCCTTGTGAATCTGGAGCGTGTTTTTGCCATACTCGAGGGCGTAATCGTAGCTGACGCACTCGGCGGGCAGTTTGCCGGGCTTGCGGACAGGAATAAATCCAGCATTGAGCCGATACGCCAGTGCCGGGGCGAAGATGAAGCCGCGGGCTTCCATGCCGAGCACGAGATCGACGTCCTGGGAAATGTAGTGCTCGGAAAGCTTGTCAATCAACATGGCCAGGCCGGTCTTGTCTTTCAGCAGCGTCGTGATGTCGTAAAAGAGAATCCCTTTCTTAGGAAAGTCGGGGACTTCGCGGATAAGTTTCTTGAGGTGCTCAACTTCTCTTGCGGTCACTGGTGAAGAACCAGGCGACATCTAGGACGCTCCTTCAATGCGGAATGAATTCAGACCAGCCATAGGATTCTCATCGGACACTTCGACGGCATCAATGCGGGCCGCACGAGGCCCTTCGCGCAGACGCGAATGCAATCCGGAAAGCTGGTCGCGAGTTCCCTGCGCCAGCACCTCGACGCTGCCGTCATGATTATTACGAACCCATCCGGCAACGCCCAGTATGTGAGCTTCCCGCTCCACAAACCAGCGAAAGCCGACGCCCTGCACACGTCCGCGGACAAGATAGCGGCGGGCTTGAACCGGCTTATCAGATGAGGTCATGAAAAGAAATTGTTGATTGATGATTTTCGATTGTTGATTGAAAAACCAAGACCGATGCGGTGTTCAATCAACAATCAGAAATCAACAATCAACAATGCTTCTTACGCCCGGGAAAGGTACGCGCCTTCCGACGTGTCCACCTTGATCTTCTCGCCTTCGTTAATGAACGGCGGCACCTGCACCACGAGCCCCGTCTCGGTCTTGGCGGCCTTGGTCACGCTCGAGGCGGTCGCGCTCTTCAGTCCCGGCTCGGTCTCGACGACCGTCAGGATGACCGTCTGGGGCAATTCGATCCCGACCGCCTTACCGTCGAAGAACTCCACCTTGATCTCAAGGTTAGGAATGAGGTATTCGACCGCGTCCCCCAGGATGTCTTTGGTGAGGTGGGTCTGTTCGTAATTGTTGGTGTCCATGAAGTAGTAGCTGTCGCCGTCGGCGTAGAGGAATTGCATGTCAACTTCGTCGACGTTGATCTTTTCGATCGGATCGGGCGAGCGGAAGCGGTGTTCGAACATGGCGCCGGTGCGCAGGTTGCGCAGCTTGGCTTGGATAAACGCGCGCAGATTGCCGGGTGTGCGGTGCTCCACGCTGAATACAGAATGCAGATCATTGTTGTGCTTGATGATCATGCCGGGACGAAGCTGTGTGGCAGGGATCGACATCGCTGGAAACTCTCCTTGATCTTTATGACGATGATTGCGATTGCGGCTTGCAGAGCTGGCGGAAGGCGGGGCAAGCCACAAATTCCGCCGCCACACGACGCTAAACCCTTATTTTACACACAGGCGGACCGGGAAGGAAATACAGGGCCTGATCGCCGAAGTCTCAGACGGCAATCCGAATCAATCGTTTTGTCTCGACGGCGGACTTATGCGAACTGCATTCTGCCGGTACCCTACGTAAATCTCTGGATAGGTGGATCTTCGGTTGGGGGACTAGAATTGTTTGAGCGTCTTGCGACCGTTAATACAAACTCGCTAAGGGCGAAAGAAGAGGTTTAATTATGACAAGTGGACGTTATGAATCATCGGATAGCAGTAGCGTCGGAACAGCGATCACATTCCTTTTAATCGGCCTTGGCGCCGGAACCCTATTAGGGATGCTGCTGGCTCCCAAGACCGGCAAACAGCTGCGCCGCGATCTGCGGCGAGGCTACGAAGACGCCAAAGAGAATTTCGGAGATTGGGCTGAGGATGCGAAAGACCGCGTCCGTGAAGTCGGTGACCGCGTACGGGACGCAGCCAGCCGCGGCGCCGATTTCGCGGAAGACCTGCGAGAGAAAGTTGAGCCACTGCGCAAGGCGATCAATCGCAGCTAGAAGCTAGGGGCTAGGGATCAGAGGCCAGGGATCAGTAAATGCTCATTGCTACTGACCCCTAATCCCTGGCCCCTAGCCCCTGCCTTTCAATACAACCTGAAATTCACTTCCACGGCGATTTGGGTTGGCACAGGCTAGTCCGTTCAACGTCGCGGGACGGAAACTCCAGCGGCTGACGGCTTCGATGGCCTTTTCATCCAGCCCCATCCCCAAGCTCTGCCGCACTCGGATGTCATAGGGCTTTCCGTCCTTGCCCACCACGATCGCGAGCAACACGATGCCTTGCGTCTTCGATTTCCGAGCCTCCTCCGAGAAAGTCGGCTCTGGATTGTAGATCACCTCCGGCACGCTCACACCTCCCCGACCTGCGGGATAAATTCCCGGAGGGCCGGATCCCGCGTGCGGTCCAAACGAATTACCGACGCCGTCACAACAGCTGTTGCCGATGCCGCCAGGTCCACCGGGGCCATTCGATAACCATTGCGAGAAATGCGAGTTGGGATCGCCGATCTGCCCGCCCTGCGGCAGCTTGATGTCGGGCGCGACCATAACCGTCTCATCCACCGGAAGCTTCGGCATCTGCGCCGGCTGCATCACCGTTGCTGGCACGATTTGCGGGTCGAGCGAGGCGCGTGGCAGGTTGCCGCGGGAAGACGGCAGCGGATCGAGACCGCCTCCGCCTCCTCCGTTATGTCCGGAAAAAATCATGGGAAGTCTCGTCAGATCTGGCAGCTGCGGCACCACGCCCGGAGGATTCCGAATCACGCAGCTTGTGAAGTAGATGATCAGCGCCAGAATGGCCGCTTGCCCAAGCAGCGAAAAGGCAAATGTATCGCGCCGGTTTCGAAAGGTCGTATCTCGATCGATAGAGAGAAATGAGAACAGATCGGGGCCGGATCCCCGAGTTGCTGCGGTCATGGCGCGCTCCTGGCTGACGAAGAGATGGAACCGCTCTCCCGTCGTATGACGCGATGTTCGCGAAAAAGGATTTCCGGACCGCGGGTGTGAGCATGGAACCGCTGAAGACGGCGGCCTAAAGACGAGAGGCTGATGGCTAACGGATGCTAGTGGAAGATGGATGAGAAGAAACGTCCGATGCGGTGGAAGAAGCCGCGATTTTCAGGCTTAGCCTGCACTTCCGGCGACGGGGGCTGAATTACAGGATCGACATGGACCGGCGGGGCCGCGGGGTCTTCCACCGGCAACTCTCTCGTCGCTTCCACCGGAGCGGGAGCAGGAGCTTCCGCCTTCGCCGCACGATCTTTCCGGTTGAATACCAACGAGGTATCGACCTGCACGTGAGCATCGTTGGACTGAGAAGCAGGCAGTGGAGCCGTTTCCGGCCCACTGGATAATCGGGCGCCAGGTTCGTTGGCCTGTATTCCAGCAGATGGCGTGCCGGGATTGGCCGGGCTTTCTGCGGATCCTGCACCTAGAGCCACCTTGGAAGGAACAGCGGAATCCGGCACACGCTGCATGGGCTGTGACGATGTGCGCATAATCGGAGGAGGCGGCGGGCATCCACACTCCAGAGGAATATCGGTGTCCACCTTGTCGATCTGCCCCAAGCGGAACACGACTTGCTCGTTCGGCTTCACCTGATAAAGACGATCCCCCATCAACTCCGACACAATCACCGATGACGTGTTCCCCTTCAGCGCGCGCACGCAAGTGTTGCCATGCGAGTCCGCGCTGATGGCGTAATGAAATTCTCCCGGCCCCGCAAACATGATGCGGAAATCAGGCGTGAGCACGGCATCGGCCGAAGCCGTAAGCGCGTAATGCGTCTCGATGCCTCCGGTGCTCATGCCGAACATCAAATCACGCTTGCTCTGCGACGGGCTGACAGAGAGCGTCGTGCCGGGGCACACTCGCACTTCCCCGCCGCGTGGCAAATGCAAGATGGTCGTATCCGACCCCGCAGTGATGGACGATCCCGACCCAAGTCGTCCGGCAGCCATGACAGCCGAACCCGTATCGCTGGTCACCGGAATGACATCGGCATCTTTTGTAAGCGCGAAACCTGCCGCGACCGGTGGCTCCGCCGACGCGGACTTCTTGCCGGCATTCACGTCTCCGGGAGGCCGCAGCCTGACCATCAAGCGGTTCCCCGCACCGTCCCATGAGTGTCCGTAGGGCGCTTGCAGATCGAGAACAATGCGCGTCACGGGAGGGTTATTGCGGAACTGATCGACGCGGATTGCCAGGATATTTTCCTTCTGGATCTCAATGCGCTTCTGCGCCAGGCCCAGCCGCGAGTTCGGTAGATCGATGACGAGCCGAGGAGGAGAATCGAGCGCCTGAATTTCGGGGATTAACGAGCCGCTGGAAAGAATCTCAACTGCCGGAACGCCCTTCTCGTGAACGATGCGGACACTCTTGACCACCCGCGGAGGCCCGAAGTTCTGTCCTGCAGCCGCAATCGTCAACAGAGAAAGCATGAAGCAGACGGACTTCGACACAATTCCCGGCACCAGCGTCCTCGATGGGTGTTGGAAAAAACATATCACTTGTGGAGAGGAGAGAGAAGGGATGGAAGTAGTGGTCAGTGGTCAGGGGTCAGGGGTCAGTAGTCAGGGGTCAGGGGTCAGTAGTCAGGGGTCAGGGGTCAGTAGTCAGGGGTCAGGGGTCAGTAGCCAAGGATCAGTGATCTGCCGTGACTCGGTGCTTAATACTGATTACTGGTGGCACTGATCACTGACCACTAGCCACTGACCCCTGTTTCTACGCGTCTGGCAAGAATTGATATTCGTCAATCACCGCGGCCACGGCGACTCTACCGTCAGAGGCGGAGTCTTCGACGCGAACGACCCGGCCCTTGCATTGCACTCGAATGCTTTCGCTCATGGTGATTTCCGGAGGCAGGGTGAGGGTGAATCCAATGGGCGCGCCTTGTGTGATCGCCGAATCCACATAGAAACAGATTCCGCGGGCACTGACATCCCGGAGCTGCACAATCTCATTCATGGTACTTCCGTTATTGCTGCCGCGGTTGACGGTAACCGGTACGCGGAGCGCAAATCGCCTTGCACCCCTTTTTTCTTCCTGGGGCTCAGCCATGCGTCCTCCAAAGTGGCGCGATGAAGTGGCAGTGGACGGATAGAAGCATGCTCCGATGGTGGGATATCGGTCAATACCACTGTTGGGTCACGACTGGCCCGAGTGGGTGGGAGGGATCAGGGGTCAGGGGTCGCGGGTCAGGGGTCAGGGGTCAGGGGTCGGGGACCAGGGACCAGTGGCCAGTGGTCAGGGTCAGCGATAACGGGCTCCAGGATCAAGGCTAAAAAAGTAATCAGTGGTCGGTAATTAAGGTTTGGTTGTTGGAGAGGAGAGACGGTTCGGAAAAAGCAAAGTTGTCATGAGCACGAATCACTGACAACTGATCACTGACCACTGGCCCCTGACCCCTGGTCCCTGGTCCCTGGTCCCTGCCTCTCGGTGTACTCTGATACGAGGAGTATCCGCCTTGGTTTTCGTCCTCGACAACTACGATTCGTTTACTTACAACCTGGTCCAGTACCTTGGCGAACTAGGCGCGGAGGTGGAAGTGCGCCGCAATGACCAGATCACGGTGGAAGAAGTCGAGGCCATGCGTCCCGAGCGAATTGTCGTTTCCCCCGGACCGTGTACGCCGCACGAGGCGGGCATCAGCATCGATTTGATTCGTCACTTCGCTGGAAAGGTACCGGTGCTGGGCGTCTGCCTCGGACACCAAGCCATCGGCGAAGCCTTCGGCGGGCGCGTAGTTCGCGCTCCGCATCTCATGCATGGCAAGACCAGCGCCGTCATGCACGACAACAGGACCGTTTTTCAAGGTCTGCCCATGCCGATGACGGCAACGCGCTACCACTCACTGATTGTGGAGGAAAAGAATCTGCCCGCTGAGTTGGAAGTTAGCGCCTGGACCACGGAAAAAGATGGTACTCGCACCATCATGGGTCTGCGTCACAAGAAGTATCCGGTCGAAGGCGTACAGTTCCATCCAGAAAGCGTGTTGACCGATGCGGGGAAGAAACTGGTAGAGAACTTTCTGAGGCAGTAGTCAGGGGCCAGAGATCAGGGTCCAGGGGTCAGAGTTTCGAGCTAACGGGCAATAAACTTAACCCATTTTCAGTTGCCTACCTTTTCCGCTTTTGGGAAATCAAAAAAATAAGTAATGGATGTCACATATTCAGAAGGCAATCTATCGTCGAAAATTACTGAATGCGATGCGTTCCAATCACCGTGACATCCTATCGTGATCTTATTGCCTGGCAAAAATCGATCGACTTAGTGACCGAGGTCTACCTCTGCACTCGCTCCTTTCCGCGGGAAGAAACATACGGGCTTGTGTCGCAATTGAGGCGGGCTGCCGTTTCAGTGCCCAGCAACATTGCGGAGGGGCACGGGAGACTTTCTACGGGCGAGTTCAGGCAGTTCATCGGTCATGCACTCGGCTCTTTGATGGAGATCGAAACGCAACTTCTGATTTCTGAACGTTTGAATTTTGTCGATTCCAACAGGTCGGCAGACTTGCTCAGGCGCACATCAGAGGTAGGAAAGATATTGAACGGGCTTTTGCAATCGCTATCTGACAAGAGCATAAACAGGGCAGGTGGGCAGCACTAAACAACTGGTCCCTGACCTCTGCCCCCTGATCCCTGTTCCCTAGCCACTGTTTCTCGCCATTTCCACCGCCCTCAGCAGCGCCTGCGCCTTATTCATCGATTCCTGAAACTCAGTTCGCCGGATCGGAATCCGCGACAATTCCCGCGCCGGCTTGTAGAGAACGCCTTCTTTCCTTGCATCAGCAGCGTGCGGATCCCAATGCACGAATCCAGATTGCCGGCGAAATCCGCGTACAAGACCGAGCCACCATAGATGCCGCGCCGGGTGGGCTCAAGTTCTTCGATGATCTGCATGGCGCGCACTTTCGGAGCGCCACTCAGAGTTCCTGCCGGGAAGCAGGCCGCGAACGCGTCGAGGGCGTCGAGATCCTTTCGCAGCGTCCCCTCGAGCGCCGATACCAGATGCATGACGTGCGAGTAGCGCTCAACATACATCAGGTCTTTGACTTTCACCGAGCCATACTCGCTGACGCGTCCCAGATCGTTGCGGCCCAGGTCGACGAGCATGACGTGCTCGGCGCGCTCTTTCTCGTCGCTGCGCATCGCCTTCTCAAGACGCGCATCTTCGGCCTCGTCCTTCCCGCGTGGATGCGTCCCGGCAATTGGACGATATTCGAGTTTGCTCCCAGTGACGCGCACTAGCATCTCCGGCGATGAGCCGAGAATGTGGGTATCGCCATTTTTTAGGAAATAAAGGTATGGAGACGGATTCACCTGGCGTAGCGCTCGATACAAATCAAAGGGCGCAACCTCAGGCACAAAATCCAGCCGCTGCGACAAGACAACCTGAAAGATGTCGCCGGCGGCGATGTATTCCTTGCAGCGTTCCACGCCGCGCATGTAGCCGTCACGCTTGGTGGCGGCATGCACCTTCAATTTTCCGAGTTTCGCCTTCCCGGACTTGCGCCACAATGCCGGACTCAATCCGCTGGCCAGTTTCCTTTCCAGCGCCGCGATGTCGCGCAGGGCACGATCGTAAGCACGCTTCGGACTCTCGCGGGAAACATCCGCGGTAGCCATGATGTGAATCTGATGGCGCAGGTGATCAAACGCCAGCAGGCGATCGAAGAACATCAGTTCCGCATCGGGCAGTGACAAGTCGTCTTTTGCGTGTTCGCCGATCTTCTCAAGGTGCCGCACGACGTCGTATGCGAAGTACCCCACGGCACCTGCCGTAAACGGTGGCAGTCCCGGCACGCTCGCCGGACGATGCTCCCTTAGTAAACCCTTCACGACCTGAAAGACGTTCTCGCTGACGACTTGGCGCTTGCGCCCGCGCTCGATTTCCACCTTCCCTTGTCGCGCTTTGACCCGCATGTACGGTGCAGCGCCGAGAAAGGTATACCGTCCAATCTGCTCGCCGCGCTCAACCGACTCCAGCAGGAACGCGTGCGATTCCTTGTGCGCAATGGCCAGGAACGCGCTGACCGGCGTGAGCAGGTCGGCGCTTACGGATTTGACCACCGGCACGAGCGTAGACTCGCGCGCCAATCGGGAAAACTCTTTGAAATCAGGCTGCAGCATGCTTTTTCTCGGGGACGTTCATTATAGGGCAGGGGGCAGGGGGCAGGGGTCAGGGGTCAGGGGTCAGGGGTCAGGGGTCAGGGGTCAGGGGTCAGGGGTCAGGGGTCAGGGGTCAGGGGTCAGGGGTCAGGGGTCAGGGGCCAGGGGCAAGTCCTCCTGCGCGCTGCCCCAAGTCTCTAGCATCGAGAATGAGAGTGGGAGCAGAGTCCGCGACTGGCCACGGACCGCTGATCACTGGCCACTGATCACTGTTCTCTGGCCCCTGTTCCCTGAACCCTAACCCCTGCCTTTTCCAAACTTTCGTCACTTGTTACCCCTGCCCAAATGGCTAAAATCGCTACTATCCCGAGTATTATGAGCTTTTTGCGTCAGCCTCAGCGAGGCAGATGCCGCTGCGGATCGGGGCCAGAACCATCGAACCCAGGAGAACCAGCGCTCGAAATGGACGGGAAGCGATCGCGGTCAGACACTAACTCAACTGGCACCATCGGGGTTTATGCAAGTTAAGTTTTGGGGCGTGCGTGGCTCCACGCCCACTCCACAGGCCGAGAACCTGCGCTACGGAGGCAACACCTCCTGCGTGGAAGTGCGCGTCGGAGATCAGATTTACATCTTCGACTGCGGCACCGGCTTTCGTGTGCTCGGTCGCGAACTCGAACGCGAATTCGGCGACCGCCCCTTCGCCGCCCATATCTTCGTTTCTCACTTCCATTGGGATCACATCCAGGGCATGCCTTTCTTCCGGCCCCTGTACGAGAGTCCGCACAGCCTGTTCTCCTTCCACTCTTCCGGCCGCACCCGGGGCATTCAGCAGGTAATGGCCGAGCAAATGGCATCGCCGTATTTCCCCGTTGATCTTGGGATGATGCGAGCCAAGCGGGACTTCTGGAATATCGAGAACGGATGCATTGACATGGAAGACGGCATCAAGATCAAGACGCAGTGGCTGAACCATCCGCAAGGCTGCCTGGGATTCCGCGTCGAAACCAAGGATGGTGTGCTGGTTTATGCCACCGACAACGAGCCCGGCGATGCCGAATTCGATAAAGGTGTACGCAAGCTCGCCGAAGGCGCAGACGTTCTGATCTACGACGCGCAGTATCTCCCGGAAGATTACGCCTCCCGCCGCCGCGGCTGGGGACATAGTCACTGGCGTGAAGCGGTCAACGTTGCCATGGAAAGCGGCACGAAGGAACTGATCCTCTACCACCACGATCCGGATCACACCGACGCCATCGTCGATAAAGTGGTCGCGGACGCTCGCAACTACTACCCACGGGTCCGTGCGGCCGCCGAAGGCATGGTGATAAAACTGGAGCGCGGCCTGTCAGCATCCGGCGGATAGCGACTCCTACTTCCGCTGGAATCTCATCTCAACGACTTCTTTCGATTCAGCCGCTGCTGAAGTCCACCTCCATTCGTGGACTGCAATCTCGGCAGCGTTCGCCAGCAGGGGATGCCCGCCTCGGATCTCAACCGATTTAACAGTACCGTCTGGAGCCACGGTAACCAGCAGCTTGACCATGCCTTGCAGGTTCATTCGACGCGCCAGGTCTGGACACACCGGAGAGGTTTGAACGACGATTTTGCGCGTACTCACCCCTTGGTTTACTTGCCCCATCGCCGCTGGGGCGAGGAGAATTCCCGAGAGCAGGAGGCTCATCGAGATTACGATGGGGAGTCGTAACAGTCGCGGTTCCACTGGTGAGACTATCGGCGCTGCTCAGGAAACATAACGTGACGGAGGTATCGGGTAACGCACTGACGGCAAATTCAAAGAACGTGTCAGCGAGAGACTCCCGCACGGCTCGCTGCAGCTACTCGCGACCGCACTTATGGCGTCATATTGAGGGCCACACATACCTTGGCCACAAATACATCGTTTTGCGAGACGGATCAAAGCGTAATCAACGCTGCACTCGCAGCCGGCAGATCAACGGTGATGATTCCGCTCTGTGCCGGAACTGTTTCCTCACGCGCCGAACTCCATGCTCCGTTTGCTCCGACTGGCGCGCCGCCGAAGGTCACGTCTGTGGTGTCATCGATTCTTGGTGCGTGGAGCCGTAGAATCCTGGCCTGCTGAACCGACTGACCAGTATTGACACTCAGCCGAATGCGACGATCGAGATTCTTGTTGAAGACGGCGACTTTTAACTCTTCCTTGTCGTTCCGCAGAGCGTAGGCCGTAGTTAGCGGCGCCTGCTCGATGCCATCGAGTTGCGCTTCGATCAGCCGTCCCGGCCCAGCCTGCTCAAACAGCAGCATTCCATAATAGATCGGACGCGCCAGAAATCCGTCTTCCCGCGTACCTGCAATCGGCGTATACCAACCGTAACCGCCGCCATGAAAGTTGATCCCCATGCCCCCTTCGGAAGCCAGCTGATACATCAAGTCTCCGCCCCACAACGCCGACGCAAACGTGTCGCTGACTCCCTGTTTGCCTCCGGAGTAGCACGAATTCGTTTCCGCCAAGCGGAACGGCAGGCCCGTTTCCTGCACCGTCTTTTTCATGCCGTCAAACTCTTCCTGCAGCTTGGGATTCGGCTTGAGCAACCGCTCGATGGTCATCGACGCATCGCTCGGCGGGCCCTCGGCGTAGTAGTGCTGCGAGAGGAACACAGCTTCTTTCTTGAACTGCCGCGCGAATGGAACCAGCCACGAGTTGTTGTATGCGGTGTCCGGTCCGGCAAATTGCGCGTTGGGCACGCGCGCCCGGATCACGTCGTAAAAATGTTTCCACTCCTGGCCAAACTGCGCAGCGTCATAATCCTTTTTGCGAATTCCGTTGCGATAGAAAAGATCGGGCTCATTGCAGAGCTGAAATGCGATGAGCTTCGCGCCAATCGTGTCCATCACATAGGCTGCTTCCGCCGCGGCGTCTTCTGCCGTGCCTGTGCCCATGTTCAGGCCATAGATCAGCTTCCATCCGGTAGCATCGATGAAGTCGCGCAGATTGCGGATGGCTAGCGGCGTGATGTTCACCGGCGGCGCCGCCTTCAACCCGCGATCTGGACCAACGATGGTCACGTCGCTCGCCTTTTTGTCGTCCGGCGTCCAGTAACAATATTCGCTGGTGTTGCCTCCGATGCGCAGCACTCCAGAAGCGCCCAGCCGGCGCACGAAGCCAACCAGCCCGGTATTGTCTCCGGAGAAGAAATGCGGATTGCCGAGTTGCGCCGACTCGTAACTGAGTCCGGTGAAGTCCGGGACAATTTTGTTTCCGCGACGGTCGGAACGAAGAGTCAACTCCAGCGGCACGACGTCATCCTCAGCGAACGCTCGGGACAAATGGAGCGAAGCAGCAGCGCAAGCAGCGGCGGAAAGACGAATAAAATTCGCGGCGGTTCATAGGCGAGATTTCATCACATCGCAGGGCCGGCCGCAATCATGGCGAGCTGCCGTTTCTGAGAATCCGTTGAGTCGCATGCTAAACTTCCGGCTCGATTCATCTTCGAGGGCCCTATGCTCCGATTCGCACTGCAATGCATCATCTCTTTCGTACTCATGATCGCCGGATTCGTAACCGCGACAGTCGCCCAAAGCCCAGATATCCATGAACCCGGAGCAACCGAAGCGATCGCCGCGGCGACCACCGACCCGCACTTCGTCTCGCCCTTGGTGAACTACGTCCCGAATTCGAAAACCGTTCCCTCGCCGGAGAAATTCTTCGGGCGCATCATGGGCGCTCCGGGAGAATTGCAGGGAACCGAGAAGACTTATGCTTATGCGCGAGCTTTAGCCGCGGCAAGCCCGCGCGTTCGTGTCTTCACCATCGGCAAGAGCGAAGAAGGACGCGACATTATCCTCATCGCGATTTCTGACGAAAACGGAATTCACGATCTCGATCGCCTGAAATCCGCGACCGCTTCTCTTGCCGACCCTCGCCGGACGGACCAAGCCGCTGCAGAAAAACTCATCGCTACTTCGCGCCCGATTTATTACTTCAACGCCGCGCTGCACTCCGACGAAACCGGGTCGACCGAGGCGATGCTCGAACTCGCCTATCGGCTGGCCGTCTCGGAGCAGCCGATGATCCAGCGCATCCGCGAGCAACTCGTCGTCCTGATCAATCCCATCTCCAATCCTGATGGACGCGACAAGATGGTCGACTGGTTCTATCGCTATCTCAAGGGCAAGACCGACCGCAACACGCTGCCGCGCCAGTCGCCGCCCTACTGGTCGAAGTACACGTTCGTTGACATCAATCGCGACACGCATCAGCAGACGCACGAGACGACGAAGGCCGTCCACCGCATGTTTCACGAGTGGCATCCCACGGTCGTACACGACCTGCACGAGGGCGTGCCTTTCATGATGACGTGGAACGGCACCGGCCCATACAACCCGAACATCGATCCGATCACGTACACGGAATTTCTTGAACTCAGCATGCGCGAAGTCGAATCGATGACTGCCATGGGCATGCCCGGCGTTTCCACCTGGAATTTCGGCGAGGCCTTCGCGCATCTTTATCTCGACTCGGTCGCGATGAATCACAACAGCATCGGACGAGGCTACGAAACTTTCGGCAACGGCAGCGCGGAAACGGAGAAGCGCTCGATATCCTCCAGCGCAACGACCATGGAGTGGTACCGGCCGCTTCCGGCTCCGCATGAGGTTACCTGGTCGGCGCGCGACAATCTCAATTATCAGGAAACCGGTTCGCTGATTGCGCTCGACGACGCGGCCACACATGCAAAAGACATGTTGCGGAACTTCTATAAGAAGTCGTGGGACTCGTGGCAAAAAGGTCTTACGCAGCCTCCCTACGCGTTTCTGATTCCGCAAGATCAAGGCGATCCGGCGCGTGTCGCCGCCATGGTCGGGCGTCTCATGGGACAACATATTGAAGTCTCACGCGCGCAGAATTCAATTCAACTTAGCGACGGAAACTATCCTGCAGGAACCTATGTCGTCCGCCTGGACCAGCCATACCGAAACTATGCCGTCGATCTGTTGACGCCCCAGCGCTATCCCAAAGATGGAGAGCCTCCCTACGACGACGTCTCATGGGAACTACCCGCCAACTATCATCTGCAAGCAATCCCGACAGCGGATTCCACCATCCGCAATTCAGCGCTCACTGCCATGACCGAGCCGCCACAAGTCGCCGGACACGTAACCGGCGCGGGCCCAATCTATCTGCTGAAAGACACGGGGCAGGAATCGCTCCTTGCAGCCCGCTATAGACTCGCAAACTTCGAAATCGAAATCGCCGAGCACGATTTCGAATCCGCTGGCACAAGATTTCCTGCAGGATCGTGGATTCTCCGTGATCAACCGGGCCTGCACGACGCTTTGCAATCCACCGCAAAAGAATTCGGCCTCGACTTCACCGAAGTTACCACCGCTCCCGACATCTCGCATCATCCAGCTCCAGCCCCGCGCATCGGCGTCTGGGTCCCTTGGGCCGACACCGACTCCATCGGATGGATCCGCTACTCCCTCGACCAGCGCAAAGTTCCGTACACCTATCTGCGCGACGAGGATATCCGCGCAGGAAATTTACGGTCACGCATCGACGTACTCCTCTACGGCCACGTCGATCTCGAGCTCGCCGAGCAGATCGAAGGTCTGCCGAAAACCTGGTCACCGATGCCGTTCAAGAAAACGCCGCAGACTCCAAGCTTCGGCACGCCTGCTGAATCCGACGACATCACCGGAGGCATCGGCTACGAAGGTCTGGCGCAGATTCAGCGCTTCATCGACGACGGCGGCCTCATGGTCACGCTGGGCAGCGGCAGCATGCTCGCGCTCGAAGGCGGACTCGTTCGCTTCGTTCGCCGTTCTTCCGGAGGAGTTCCGCGCAGTGCAGCTGGAGGCGGTGGTTCGTCCTCTGCTGCGGCACAACAAGCGAGCACGCGTACCCCGGGCGCACATGTGCGTGTGACCTTCGATCGTCCCGATCATCCCATCGCATACGGGTATCCGGTACACACATGGGTCTTCCGCCAGAATTTCCCGCTCTACAACACGCCGCGCCGCTGGCTGCGTATGGCCTACTGCACGACGTGCCTCGATGGTCCCGAGGATCGCAGTGGAATCGTCATGGAATGGGGCGATCCAGAAAACAAAGACTTCGTCGTAAGCGGCCAGGCATGGGGCGAAGAAAATTTGATCGGCCGCCCCGCGATCCTCGACATGCCGGTCGGCAAAGGACACGTGGTCGCATTCAACTTCAATCCCATGCACCGCGACATGAACCGAGGCGATCAACGCCTGCTATGGAACGCAATCCTCAACTGGCAGGCAATCGTCGTAGCGAAACCAAAGACCGATACCAACGCGAGCCCGGCCTCCGAGCCCGACGAATAGAGCAACTCACTTTTCAAAGCGAAGCAGCGAGCCACGAGGAAATAAATCGGGTGTCTGGTTCACGGATGCCCAAATTTCATCGACGACACTGTGCAGTGAGGAAAATTTATAACCTGTGGAGTGAATATCGTCCATCAATTCATCCAACATGTTGGCCGTGCCACGTCCGGTCCAACGCACGCCCTTCGCAGGCTCGCGGCTTCCGAATACTTTTCCTCGAACCTCGTTGTAATGCGCCAGTGACGGCGTGTTGCAACCCACAAACGTAGGATGAAAATTGAAAATTTTCAGGCCAGGAGTAAATAACGTCTTTCGGAACACACCCACGGTAAACGCGCGATCTGCTGCGTCAAAGGCCACGTCATCTTCGAAATAAACCGGCAACCGCAAGATTCCTGTTACGTGGACCATGGGCAGCAAATAACCCTGGCAGGGCGTGGGATTCTGCGAGTCCGCAATGATCCCCGCTTTGGCGAGTGCACGCATACGGAATGAGTCTTCCGCAAAGCAGTGCCCACGCGCGGTGCGAGCTCCAGGAAACATTCGCTTGCAGTAATCGACTACCTCATCGACTGTCGGTCCGTGCGACGATCCCGGCAAAAAATTCGGGTGCCAGCCTTGCTCAATGACTCCGTTTCGGATAGCTTCGTCCAGACGCGCCGATGGACTTGTACGAAAGATGTGCGCGGGAACCTTCCATTGTGCGACCTTCTCCAGGAAAATCTCATTCGCCCACTCCGGAGCCCAATCCTGGTCAGCCGTTAACACGAAGACGGGCTCGGTGGCCACGCGTCCCCAGACCCGCTCTGCATCACGCACGCTGAACTCCGGACGCATCCTGACGATAGCGCGTCCCGCAGGTGGGGCAGGTCGCGAGACTATTCTCGAACTGCAACTTGGTCCGGCATGCGCACACGTGTGCCATCACTCTGGCCGGTGAACCCAAAGCAAATGAGTGAGGCGGCAAGTCTTTCGTGACCACTGCCCCCGTGCCCAGATAGCAGTGATCCCCAATTGTCAGGCCCTGATTTACCGAACAGTTAGGCCCAAGCCACACGCCATCTCCAAGAACCGCTGCGCCTGAAATCTCAGAGCACGCAGTCAGCGAGCAATTTTTGCCCAAACGCACGGAATGGGCGACGTGCACCAGGTTGTCCATCGTTGTGTAGGGTCCAACGAGCGAAAAATCTCCAAACAGCCCGCAGTCGATGCAATTCGAGGATCCCACTTGAACACCTTCACACAGCCAGGCGCCGCCGGCGTGAGGAACAACCATACGGCGTCCCCGAATCACGGCATTTTCATAACCGTCGCCGCCGACGGTTGCGTTGGCCTTGATCACCACATCGGCGCCGATATATGTGTTGGGAAGAATCACCGCGCAAGCGCCGATGACGGCGCCAGCCTCGATGTGAACATTCTCGGCAATCGAAGACATGGGATGAATGGTCGCCTTCGGGCTGCGGAAGGACTCCAACTGCTCGTAGTTCCCGTCCTCCTGTGCCGTCACAAACGCGGTGTAAAAAGCATCGTGCGCGTCGCCGTCAACCAGGAGCGCGATATTTCCTTCCTTCAGAGACGACTGCAGTTCCGCCCGTGTAACTACGGCAATATCCGTGCCCTCCAGCAGTTCTGCGGCGAATCTTTCCGAATTCAAGTAGGTTACGGCTAGTCCGCCACGCTCCTGCAATCCCGACAGACTTGTGAATCGGCTGATCTCACCGTCGGAGCCCTCAAGCATCATGCCGTGTCGCCGCGCCATTTCTTTCAACGAGAGACCGCGGCAACCTAGCGCGCGAGGTTGCCCAGCTTCTGTAAGCAGTGCATGAGCAGGCGTAATCATGAGTGAAATTTTGCCGGTGCGAGGCAGATTATACAGCGCGATGCATTAGGGTCTCCGGGTGGAAGCCAACGCTATACTTGTGATCTAGGACATCCCCCGCACCTGTCCCGTCTCAAGGAATCCCAAAGGAATGGTTGTAGCAGATGACTCCAGGTTGCGTTAGACACCGTTCATGCATCCCAGCCTTTATGGGGCGAGCGGAAACAAGCGCCGGCGGAAGGGTCGAAAAACGCTACCGCACCGGAGCATTCCTCGCGACTCTTTTCTTGATGGGATCTCTCTCCTTCGTTTCCGCTTACGGCCAATCCTCGTATGCCCAATCCACGGAGGCGGATCAACAGAAGGCCACCATCAGCGGTGTTGTTATCAATTCTGTGACCCATGCGCCCATCGGGCGAGCCCTTGTCATGAGCGGCGATCAGCACTACGCGATGTTGACCGACAGCACAGGACATTTCGAGTTTGACTTGAAATCCGATCCGGGAATGTCAGATCAAGGAGTCTGGCTCTCCGCCCGCAAACCCGGGTTCTTAAACGAAGGCGATCTGGGGACCAACGCCGGTCCCGGACAAGAGGTCACAATTCCTCTGACGCCCGAATCTCTGATTGTAGGACGAGTGACTCTCTCCACTGGCGACGCGCCGACTGGTCTCGCGGTTCAACTGTTCTTCCGCCAGACGATGGAAGGGCTTCCGCGATGGATGCCTCGTGGTGTGGCGCAGCCCAATTCCTCCGGCGAATTTCGCTTCGCCGATTTGCCTCCAGGATCTTACAAGATTCTGACGGACGAAATGCTCGACCGCGATCCCGACTCGATGATTCCTGGCGGTCCGCTTTATGGATATCCACCGGCCTATTATTCCGGCGCATCGGACTTTGCATCAGCGTCCACGATTGAACTCACGGCGGGACAGACCGTTCAGGCAGATCTGTCGCTCACGCACCAACCGTACTATTCGATAAAGATCCCGGTCATTGGCGATGTCAACGGTCCCGGAATGATGGTCAACGTCTCATTGCAGGGACACAAAGGCCCGGGTTACTCGCTGGGCTACAACACCGGTAGTCGCAAGATCGAGGGCCTGTTGCCCAACGGGAATTACGTGGTCACAGCAATTGCGCAAGGCGAGAAGTCGGTGTCTGGGGCGGTGACTATCAAAGTAGCGGGAGCGCCCGTCGATGGACCGGCGGTGAATCTGATTCCAAACAACTCGATCGCTTTCAACCTTAAGGAGGAACTGAGCGATCCACGGGCGAGCGATTCGGCCGTCGGCGCTATCGACCTTAGCAGGGGGCAAGCTATCGACCTTAACAGGGGGGTGGGCCCAAGCTATACGCCGAAGGGTCCTCGCCTTCATCTGCAACCTAGTATCGAATCAGCGGATGATTTCGGACAAGGAGTGAACAGCTCCATTCGTCCGCCGCTCGGCCCGAATGACGAGTCGCTCGTCATTGAGGGCATACCGCCGGGACGCTATTGGATCCGGCTGCGCTCGGGCCGTGGTTACATCGCGGCGGCAACCATGGGTACGACTGACGTGCTGCATCAACCTGTGGTGATTGGCCCCGGCTCTACTGCTTCGATCGATGTGGTCTTGCGGGACGACTATGCCACCATTGATGGCAGCGTGTCAGGAGTGGGACCCGCACCTCGGACGGTGGGTCCGTGGACCCCGCCGGCGTGGATCTCGTGTGTCCCCTTGCCAGACAGTCCGGGAGAATTTCAGCAGGTTCCAATTCAATCTGACGGAAAGTTCAATTTCACGTTGCCGCCGGGCGGTTATCGCGTTCTAGCATTCCAACACCAGCAACCCAATCTCCCGTATCGCGACCCGGAGGCGATGCGGGCTTTCGAAAACAAAGGGCAAGTGATCCACGTGCAAGGCAATCAGAAGCTGAGCCTTCAACTGCAGTTGATTTCCGGCGACGAGTAGCAGGGATGATTGGCAAGGAATGAGTAGCAGAAAACCGATATGCGATTTCGATCAGGAATGAATAGATCATTGTTGGCGCTCGTTTCGGCTCTCGCGATGTTGCCTCTTATCGCGTTGGCACAAAGTGCGGCTCTGCCGCCGCGACCAAACTCCACGACCTCTTTCCGGGTAGCCGGAACGGTGGTCAGCAAGACAGACGGGCATCCGCTCGCGGGCGCTCGCGTATCGCTCGTGAGCGTAAAGAATCCGCGGCAACAGGAATCCATCGTTACCGCAGACGGCGGCAAGTTCGAATTCACGAATGTACCGGCGGGAAAATATTCCTTGAACGGAGCCTGCCGTGGATTCATTTCTGCCGCGTACGATCAACATGATCAATACTCGAGCGCCGTTGTTACAGGCGCCGCAATCGATACGGAAAACCTTGTGCTGAAGCTTGCACCGCGCGCGGTCATCTCGGGCAGAGTGTTGGATGAAAGCGGCGAACCGGTTCGCCATGCACGCATCACACTCTATTCCGACAGTCACCAGGATGGAGTGCACCGCATTCTGCCTTCGCACAACGGGCAGACTGACGATCTTGGCGCGTATGAAATCCCGCTATTGAATCCGGGTACGTATTATTTGTCAGTTCAAGCCGAGCCTTGGTACGCCGTCCATCCCGAAAGGAATGCATCTCAATCTCAGATTCCGGTCGACCCTGGTCTGGATGTAGCCTATCCAATCACGTACTACCCGGATGTGACCGACCCCGATAGTGCCGCGCCAATTTCCATTCGCGGTGGCGAGCGTCTGGAGCTTGATCTCCATCTCAGTCCCGTCCCATCACTGCGAGTCATCATTCACGTGCCGCAGTCCCCGTCGCATCAGTTTGCCTTTCCGCAGTTGGAGCAAACTGCGTTTGGCGGTACCGTTGCTCCTTTGAACACCAGCGCGAGCATGAGTTCGCCAGGTACCTGGGAGATCAGCGGCATTGCCGCCGGGCACTACAACATCCGCCTCATGGGGGCTGCAGTAGGGTCGGAGATCAAGGGACTCGATCTCACCAGCAATCAGGAACTTGATGCCTCGGCGGGCGAGGCACTGTGCACCGTGAAAGCCTCGGTGACGCTGCCTGAGTCCGGTAACGCCACGCAGTTCTTTATCGTGCTGCGTTCGAACAATCGAACGCTTCCTGGTTTCGTGCGACCTGATTCCAAAGGTGAAGTTGAGTTCGAAAACGTTCCTGCCGGACGCTATGAAGTGATGGTCGGAGCTGCAGGCAGGGCGTACTCCATCGCACAAATCTCAGCCGAAGGGGCCGAGGTTTCGGGCCATTCGATCACGCTTGCTCCGGGGGCTTCCGCGTCGCTATCCGTCACGACAGCACTTGGCAGCGCCGAAGTGCAAGGCACAGCAAAGCAAGACGGCAAGGGATTCTCGGGAGCCATGGTCGTGTTGGTCCCGAAAAATCCAGGAGGAAATCGCGACCTGTTCCGGCGGGACCAGAGTGATCTCGACGGGACGTTTGTGTTTCATCGTGTCGTCCCCGGCTCTTACAACGTTGTCGCCATCGAAAATGGATGGGACCTCGATTGGGCACAGCCCGAAATCATTGCTGCCTACGGCAAGCGCGGAGTGCCGCTGCAAGTAACAGACAAAGCCGGCCAGGATCTGACGCTTCCCGGCGCGGTCGAGGTTCAGCCCAAGTAGCAATGCTTACGCGAATCCCAAACCTCCCGACATAAAGACGCCCTCAAAAAGCTCGCAGGATTTCAACATGCCATAGCTTGCTTCTCTGTTGCACTATGCAGTCGAGCGGCCATTTCTTCGTTTGAAAGATCGATTCCACAAGTCGCGGCTGGCTCATTCAAGCCCGCTTTTGCCTTGAGTGGGCATGTTCAATCACAGACACGGCCTCGGCGGTCACCCCTCCATGGAACTCGCTGACAGTTAACAACTAAGAACCACTCAGCTGTTGTTGCAACCATAAAATGTCGTATTAACTGCAACGATAAAATGTCACCCCCCTGTTTAAAGGCTTATGTGGTGGCGGCTAGAGCGGGACGGCCGCCGAGGTTGTAGATGCGGGGCATCTTGGGTTTGCGTTTAAGAGCCGAGGTAAGCAGGGCCGGTTTGGGTTCGACGAGTTCACGGAGCGGACGCTGGACGGTGAGCAGGAGGGCCGTTCCCAGATAAAAGCGGAGAGAACCGTCGAGCTGATGAGAGAGTTCCACGATTTTTCCCGCGAAGCTGTGCGCGGACGAGAGTGGGGGAAGTTGAAAGATTTCCCCGGCCCAGGAAACGGTGTGGTCCAGAGCCACGACGCGCTGGTAGCGAAAGCTGAGGCAACGGGCCAGATCGAAGCGGTGTGGCAGAGGGCGAAAGTCAGAGACCGATTCCGCCGGGAGAACGGCGAAGCGGCGCTCGAAGTTGGGCAAGAACGTTGCGAGCACATGATTGGCGTGCTCCAGAGTGCAGGCGTGAGCCAATCGGAGTTCACTGATGAGGCGGTCCTGGAACGTGCGCCAGAGACGCTCGATGCGGCCTTTGGCTTGCGGGGAGTAGGCGGGGATCTGCTGGATGCCGAGTTCTTCCAGGGCGCGTCCGACGTGGGTAGGAAACTGATGACCGGCGAGTTCTTCGGCGACGGTCCAGTACGGATCGTTGCGCTGGAACAGGCTGTGGCGATCGCGATAGAGGCTGAGGGGAATGCCGTGGGTGGTGAGGAGGGTGTGCAAACAGCGGAAGTAGCCGGTGGCGTTTTCGGGTTCGAGTTGGAAGTGCGCGGCGCTGACGCGGCTGGTGGCGTCGTCGAGCAGGCCGAGCAAGGTGAGGAGCGGGCCGCGACCTTGGAGCCAGTCATGACGGCTGGCATCGCCTTGCAGCATCATGCCGAAGCGTGGACGACGGGGGCGGCGCGCGCGATAGTGGCGTGGCCTACGTTTCTGCGGGGAAGGCCGTTTGGCGTGGCGAAGAATGCGGCGCACGCTCTCGCGGCTGAGGGTGAGGCTCTCGTCGGCCACAAGTTTTTGTTGGAGATGGGAGTCGTTGAAGCCGGCGTACTTGCCGCGTGCCAGTTCCAGAACACGCTGACGAAGGGCGGGGGACAAGGCCCAGGGTTTGGTTCGACCCCAGTTGCCATGCCGCACCCAGGCGGCGGAGTTGGGCTGGAAGCGGCGCTTGAGGCGCTGCACCTGACGTTCACTGCGCTGCAGTAGACGAGCGGCTTCGCGTACGCTCAGCCGCCCGTCTACTGCTTTTTCAATGACTCGCATTCTTTGCAGTTCTTTCTGACTCAACGTCACCATCCTTGGAGGGTGACACTTTATCGTTGCAGTTAGGGGGTGACATTATTTTGGAGCATCTACATAAGAACCACTCAGCTTGCTTCCCCGCCTCTCGCCCTCTTATACTCTGAACGTTTGCCCACTTTTGCCCGGCACCGAACCTCGCAGAGCAGGACGACTCACCTGCCATCATTCCGGAGACTATTTTTATGACGACGACGATCACCACACCTGCCCACGTGGACAAAGAATCCAATCCGTGGGAGTCGCAGCGCGCCCGCTTTGATCTGGCCGCCCAGAAGCTCAACCTGGATGAAGGCTTATGGCGCGTATTGCGCTATCCGAACCGCGAAGTTACGGTGTATATCCCCGTGCAAATGGATGACGGACACCTCGAAGTATTCACCGGATTTCGCGTGCAGCACTCCATCGCGCGCGGCCCGGCAAAGGGTGGCATCCGTTATGCACCCGACGTCACGCTCGATGAAGTCCGCGCCCTTGCCAGCTGGATGACCTGGAAGTGTGCCGTGGTGAACATCCCCTTCGGCGGCGCCAAGGGTGGCGTAATTTGCGATCCGCACAAGATGTCGATGGGCGAGGTCGAGCGCATGACCCGCCGCTATACCTCCGAACTTATCGAATTCATCGGACCCGAAAAAGATGTTCCCGCTCCAGACGTCAATACCAACGAACAAATCATGGCGTGGATGATGGACACCTACTCCATGCACATGCGCCAGACCGTCACCGCCGTCGTGACCGGGAAGCCCATCAACATCGGCGGCTCCCGCGGACGCCGCGAAGCCACCGGCCGCGGCGTGATGGTGGTGTGCGATGAAGCCTGCCAGAAGCTCAACCTGGCTCGCGAGAAAACCCGCGTCATCGTGCAGGGGTTCGGCAACGTGGGTTCCAATGCCGCATTGCTTATGTATCAGGCGGGGTACAAGATTACCGGTATCGGCGAGGTTGGCGGCGGTTTGCACAACACGAACGGCATCGACCTGAAGGCCCTGGTTGATTACCGCCAGAAAAACGGCACCATCCACGGATTCCCCGGTGCTGAGAAGGCCGAGACCTCTGACCTGCTCGTCGAAGACTGCGAGATTCTCATTCCCGCGGCAACCGAGAACGTCATTACCAGTCGCAATGCGGACCGCGTCAAGTGCCGCATCCTCGCCGAGGGCGCGAACGGCCCCACGACGTCCGCTGCCGACGACATCCTTACCGACAAAGGCGTCTTCGTGATTCCCGACATCCTCGCCAACGCTGGCGGCGTCACCACTTCCTATTTCGAGTGGGTGCAAGACCGCCAGGGCTATTTCTGGAAGGAGTCGGTGGTCAACGAGCAACTCGACGCCATCATGAAGTCTTCGTTTGAAGACGTCGTACGCTACGCCGAGACTCACCACGTCAACAATCGTATCGCCGCCTATATGCTGGCGATCGACCGCGTGGCCTACACCATTCGACAGCGCGGGATTTACGCGTAGGCGCTTCATCGAGGAGGAACTCCATGAAATCGATTGAAAGAAAACTGATTGCCCAGATTGCCGTCTTGATCTTTGCGCTGTCGCTGATCAGCAGCGTGTCCAGCGCGCAAAGCACGTCTGGAATGGCCGGTTCGGCCATGGCGGCGGCCCAGACTGCAGCCGAGAAGCTCGACATCAACACAGCCACCTTGGATCAGCTGAAGGCGTTGCCGGGTATCGGCGATGCCTATTCGAACAAGATCATTGCCGGACGGCCGTACCGCGCGAAGAATCAGCTCGTGCAGAAGAAGATCATTCCCCAAGCCACCTACGACAAAATCAAAGACCTGATCATCGCCAAGCAGCCGAAAGCCGGTCAAATGGCTCCAGCGACAAAATAGCGCAAGGCTTCACCACAGAGTTCACAGGGTTTTCCCGTGCTCCTCTGTGCCCTCTGTGGTGAGCGTTCTCGGCCGCAATTAGCCAACTCTTTTGGATCGAATCTCACTCTCTGCGCGGAAAAAACTGACCCCTGACCCCTAATCCCTAGCCCCTGTTTTGCTGCATTGCGTTCCCCTGCCACGTGGAGCATAATCAACCGAGGTCCTCCGGGATGGCCACCGGTACCCACCCACTTCTGTGAACCTGCCTAACTCCATCACGCTCAGCCGCATCGCCAGCATCCCTCTGCTGATCTGGATTCTCTCCAGTTCCCACTTCAGCAGCGTGAATGGCGAGAAGGAACTGCTGGCATCCGCCCTGTTCCTCGCCGCCGCAATGACCGATGGAATTGACGGATATCTCGCGCGCAAGCGCGATCAGATCACCACGATGGGTATTTTGCTCGACCCTCTGGCCGACAAGCTCCTGATCGCCGCCGCCTTCGTCGTGCTGGTGCAACTCAATCCCAGCCTGGTTCCGGCGTGGGTCGCGATCGTGGTCATCGGCCGTGAATTTCTGGTGAGCGGCTTGCGTTCCATTGCCGCCTCCGAGGGCTTCACCATCGAGGCCAGCAATTTAGGAAAGCTGAAGATGGTGGTGCAGATCGTTGCGGTCGTCGCCGTCATTCTCGACCATCACTGGAAAGAATGGCCGATCTACGGCAACTACTTCTTCCCGGTGCACTGGATCGCCTTCCTCTCGATTTGGTTCATGGTATCGGTGTCTCTGGTTTCAGCAATCGATTATTTCGTCGCATTCTGGTCCAAGATTGACCGGCGCGTCGTGAAGCGCCGCCGTCGCGCTTTCATTCTGAGCAGGCGCAGAAAACCCGTTACGCCTCCGCGAGCCGACCGCGATGTCGCTGCCTCAACCTAGTCCGATCGACGTAGAACGCAGCGAGCCATCTGGTGAGTTCTCGCAAGAGGAGAGGAAAACTCTTCTTCATCTCGCCCACGAATCGATTCTCTCGGCGCTCGAAGGCCGGAAGATCCCGCTCGATCCACCGACCCCTCATTTTGCCGAGCCGCGTGGCGCATTCACCTCGCTTTATCTGTATGGGGAGTTACGCGGATGTGTCGGTTACGTTCTGCCAGTCAGTTCCGTCTATCGCGCGGTGGCGGAGACCGCCCGGGCTGCCGCTTTCGAAGACACGCGGTTTCATGCCGTAACGCTTGAAGAAGCGGGGAATCTGCAGATTGAACTCAGCATTCTTTCGCCGCCCAAACCGATCTCGGCCGATGCCGTTGAGATCGGACGCCACGGCCTCCTCATCAGCACTCCATTCCGCCGCGGACTTCTGCTTCCTCAAGTCCCGATTGAGCATCATTGGGACCGCGTTACCTTCCTGGAACAGACCTGCCGCAAAGCTGGGCTCTCATCCAACGCATGGCAAGAGGGAGCGGTCATCGAAGCCTTTACTGCAGAAGTCTTCGGAGAAAAACATTAGAGAGTCCGGAACTGCCTCAAGACTGGCCAAGAAGGCGGATCTTCAGCACTCGTTTGTAATGCGCGAAATCAAGATCAGTCGTAAAGATTTCCCATTTGTATCTTATGGAAACCGCACAGATCAGCATGTCGACGGGCGATCCGGCAATTCCCGCTCGCCGGCAATTGTTGCTGACATGCGCCGCTTCTTCGTAGTCCGTAGATTCCAATGCGACATTCGGAAAGTCGCGCAAGTAATCGCGGATTCGACGAAATTGCGCTTCTTCGCGAATTCCAGAAAGTATTTCCTGGCGCGTCACACCGAGCATCGACACCCTGTGTTGCTCAATCAATTGAGAGAGGTTCTGTGTGAGTCGTCGCTCCGAGGAAGAAAGGTCCACCGTTCGTCGGCGGAGAGCGAGAGACCAAACCGGCGTATCAACCAGCACCATCACATCCGCTTTCGGCGGCGTTCCGCTTTGTAGTCATATTCGGGATCGAAATCGACTGTGCCGAAAGCCTCCAAAATCCGCATCTGCCTATGGTGACGAATGTATTCCTCAAGCGCCGTAGTCACAGCTTCCTTCTTGGTCTTATGACCACCCGTCCTTCGCGCCTCTTCGATCAGGCGGTCGTCGAGTGCTAGATTGGTCGGCATGTGTAGATTCTTACACATTTCAATGTGTGGCGCAACATCCTTCCTTCCATAATTCCTTTTGTCCCTGCAGTGAACGAGCACGAATACTCCTGTAAGCCAAAAAAAACGGGGACGGTTTCCCGTCCCCGGTCTAGGACTGTCCAGCGTTCGAGCGAAGAAGACTAATTGTTGAGCTGATCGAATTCCACGCCGTCTCCCGCCATGACGTTTTCGTTCGCAAACACGACCATACCGGTCGCCGTCGTGTCGGTCACGCCGAGGATCACGATCTCGCCCACCGCGCGACGCGGCAGGTCGCGCACGTGAATCACGGGACCGTTCCCTTTCTCAAACATCTGTGGATCGAACGAGGGCATTTTCTTCTGCGTATCTTCGGCAATCGCGGCCCGGAACGACAGCGAATCCACAGGATCTTTCAGATCCGATTCGTACGACCGCACCGCGCGGAAGTAGTCGCCGATCTTCACCCCCTGGTTCGAGCCTATGTTGATGTATACCTTGTGGCCGGTTCCTAATACCGAGTCGAAATCCTTCGCCATCACGATGCGTCCGGAAGCCTTTCCGCTGCTAGCTGGCAGGAAACGGTCGAAGCGAATGGGGCCATGCGGCGAGATGGTTTGCTTCTCGGCAAAGGGAATCGCCGTATCGCCCGGATTGATTCCATCGCAGGAGTATTCGATCTGCGCGACGGCGCTCTTGCTCCGCGTATCAATCACCTTCACCCGGCCGACTTCCTGGTAGGGCTGTCCTGTCTCTTTCAAAACCTTTTTCTGCCCGGGAAACATTTCGTATTCGTTCACATCACGCAACTCGCGGATGATCTCATACTCCGTGCCTGCGCTGTAGCCGGTCCCGCGCAGATACACAATATCCCCACGCACGAATTTCGTCGTGGTCGGTGTCTCCAGGCCACCCGCAATGAAGTTGGCATCGGGCAGGATGTGCTTGCTAATAAAACCAGAGCAATACAAATCTGCGTAAGTCGGTGTTGGAATACGTTCGACCGGGAAACTGGCCGACGTCGGGATGG
The DNA here is from genome assembly GCA_963823085.1 of Terriglobia bacterium. Taxonomy (GTDB): domain Bacteria; phylum Acidobacteriota; class Terriglobia; order Terriglobales; family Acidobacteriaceae; genus Sulfotelmatobacter. Next base: position 58,518 of record CAWGKF010000004.1, read on the forward strand.
TTCCCTGGGGAGCTTGTACCGTACTGAGATCTGGCACTGTCTGCGCCCACGACGCCGTCGCCAGTACTATCACGAACAGTCCTGTTTTCTTCATGTTACCTCCGGAGAAGCTCCGCCTGGCGGGCTTCTCCCCAGTTAAATGCCAGAAAAGAAAGGCTTCAGCCGGAAGGTAACAAGCAGGTAAGGGAGGGTCAAGGTTACGAGGGTGATGGGCACCTTGGGCGCATTTTTTTCTAGTGATCCCCAATCCCCTGTTGCATAAATAATTAAGCCCCTGTAATAATTCGCCGTTCGTTCACTTACATCCTTATCCGGCATCGAGGCAGTCTTTCGGCCGAGGCTAAGGCCAAAGAAACCATAGAGATGAACACTGCTCCTCCGTTCACGCCGCGTCTGCTGCCTCACAGGTTACCGCGAGTCTGCGTAGCCGTGATCGGTGCCGATGCCAATGAAATGGTTGACAAAGCCGAGGCTCTGACGCGGGATAACTCGTTACTGGAGTTCAGGTTAGATTACCTTTCGAAGCCGGGGCTGGCGATGCCCCGGATCAAGCGCTTCCTCGAATCGCATCATGGGATGGTGGTCATTGCCACCTGCCGCCGCGCCGCGAGCGGTGGCAAATTTCGCGGATCTATCGCTTCTCAGTTGGACGTTCTCAACAAGGCCGCCGCAGCCGGCTGCCAACTGGTCGATGTCGAGCTCCAGACTGCCAATAAGTGCAAGCCGGACCAACTGCAGAAGCTTCGCTCCAAAGCCGGCCTGATTCTCTCCTTCCACGACTTCCGCGCCACCAAGAAGCTGGAAGAAACGTTGGAAAAAATGCTGGCCTATCCGGCCGACTTCTATAAAGTCGTCAGCACGGCCACCACGCTCTCCGACAACGTCACCATGATCAAGTTCCTGGCCCGGGAAGGCGACCGCCATTCGCTGGTCGGCATGTGCATGGGGGAGCAAGGCATCATCAGCCGTGTGCTTGGCGTGCGCGCAGGCAGCGTATTTACCTTCGGATCAGCCGGCGCCGGTCAGGAGACGGCTCCCGGCCAGGTAACGGCGCAGGAGTTGCGCAGCGTCTATCGCATCGATCATGTTGACGTGGCGACACGCGTCTACGGCGTCGTCGGAGATCCCATCGCACACTCGCTCTCTCCCGCCATCATGAATGCCGCGTTTCGCCGCGAGAACGTGAATGGCGTCTACCTCACGCTGCACGCAAAAACACTGAAAGATCTGCTTGCCTGCGTCCGCGAGATACCGATTCACGGCATCAGCGTGACCATGCCGTACAAGGAAGCAATCCTGCCGTATCTCGACAACACCGACTCGCACACAACCAAGGTCGGTGCCTGCAACACGGTCGTACGCGCGCAGGATGGCAAGCTGTACGGATTCAACACCGATACAGCCGGTATCGTTCGGCCTTTGGAGCGCCGACTGAATACGCTGGAAGGAGCCAAGATTCTCGTGCTCGGAGCTGGAGGCGCTGCCCGCGCAGCCGTCTTCGGACTCAAGGAACGAGGCTGCGAGGTCTACATCCTGAATCGCTCGGCCGCTCCGGCAAAAAAGCTGGCGCACCAAGCTCGCGCCCGGATCGCCAAGCGGCAGGATCTGAAAAAACTTTCGTTCGATGTCATCATCAACGCCACGCCGGTCGGCATGGGCAACACTCGCGAGACGCCGCTTCAGGACAAAGAGATCAACGCCCGTTATGTCTTCGACATGGTCTACGACCCCGCCGAAACCCGGCTGTTGAAGCTGGCCAAAGAACGTGGCGCCCAGGTGATCCCGGGAATCGAAATGTTCGTCCACCAGGCCGCCCGCCAGTTCGAGATCTGGACCGGCAAGCCCGCCCCCTGGGACGAAATGCTCCGCGTCGTCCTACTCGAACTGCAGGAGCGCGAACGAGAGCGCGAGAAGGCCCACGCCCGCGCCAACGGCGGCAAGTAGCCCCG
>CAWGKF010000005.1:0-42156 GCA_963823085.1 Terriglobia bacterium
TACGACGTGAAGGACCTGACGCCCGGCGGCTACAGCCTCATGGTCAATCCGTTAGCTACCAACTCAACCTATGGATTCGGTGCCGGCAAACTCAACGCAAACTGTTGCTCCTACAACGATCCGACCTGGATCCCCGATGCTTTCACGTTCGATGGTGCGGGTGGAGATGATCCCGCTGACATCGGTGCAACGGATTCCTGCGACGGAGACGTGTACAACGAGTCCATAGACTTTACCACCTGGTCCAGTGACAATACGGCCGTCGCCGTCGTAACCACACAGAATGTGCGCGCGGCGGGCGACGGCTCAGCCACAGGAACGGCCGTCGGCCATCTGCTGATGGGTGTAGGTAGCTACTGTGCATATCAGCAGACGTCGGCAACCGTGCCCATCACGGTGCAGACGCCGGACCATGTCAGCGTGGTCGTTGACAACGAAGGGTATCCCCAGTGCGCGCAGAATCAGGAACCGATCTACCTGCGCCAGATGCAAATGCAGGTAGTCGACTCCAGCAATAAAGCTCTGGGCTTCGATGTAGATATAGTAGAAAGTCAGGAGCCCGCTCAGCCCACTAACACCTGCCCTGGCGGAGGATCACCCGTCCCCTCGAGTTGTGCCTCGACTGGAGGGGCGAGCCCCACAGGTCAGTTCATCGATAGTATGACGGTAAACAAGAATCTGTGTGTTGCGAAAGGCAGCGTTCCCGCCGGGTGCGGCTTTAGCGTCACATCGACTTGGGCTGTATGTGGGATCTGGGGCAGCAACACTCTGTGGGTGTCTCCGCGTGTCACGCACAGCGACAGCGTGAAGGTTGATGGTAGTCTGTCGGCATGGCCCAAAGGCACACAGTGCACGGGATCTGGATGCTAGGTTCGGGGAATGAAATGCATCGTCTGTTATTGCTACTGTTAGCTTGCTCGATGGTGTCCGTTTGTCAGACGACAGCGCCGGAAACTGGATCGGTGCGAGGTGTCGTCCTTGACGAAAGAGGAGACCCTGTCGCTGAAGCGACTGTATTCGTCGGCACAATGGCCAAAGGACCCACAACTCAGACAAACAAAGAGGGAAAATTTACTTTGGAGGGCGTGCCGCCTGGAACGGTTGGCCTTCACGCCTATAAGAAGAACGCAGGCTACCCGTATGATCTCTTCGCGTTCTTCGCCGCACCCAGCGCTAAGTTGCCCTACGCCGAAGTACTAGCAGGACAAACTACAGCAGGAGTCATAATACAGTTGGGAGAACGAGCCGCGCACATATCGATTGATATAACGGACGAAGCTGGGAACGCTGTAGACGCGAGCGTGGAACTTACTCGGCCAGACTTGGGAGCGTACGGAACATACAGGACCGGCGCAAAAGGACGCCTCGACTTAATGATTCCGCCGGTGCCGTTTCGAATGCGGATTGAGGCAAGAGGATACTGCACTTGGCATTACGGGGGCTCCAAATGGTCGACCGGCAGCGGCCTCATCACCCCCAGAACCGGAGAAAATCTCAATATAGCAGCCCAGCTGCAAAAAGCGAGCCCCGGTTGTAGTGATTGACTTCCTCTTGCTGAAGGGAGGCTCCATCCATCGCGTTTTTTTTGGCGAACGTATCTCATACATGAACACATTTAGATGCACACATTGAGGAATTCAGGGACAGACGCGACGTTCCCAGGGACGCTAATCGCGGTACGTATCGGGTGACTGAATCAGTGGACACAGAACCGGACGCCAATCCAACGTACTGGGGATTTTTCCCGGACACAGGCCAGACCAGAAATTACGGAGCTCAGTCTCCCAAGAACGGGTCGACCCTGTCATCCCTCGACGAGGACGGTGTAGCGAACGATTGCTACCTCTGGAACAACTCCGGTAAAGCGTCCACCAGTGGGCTGCTTTATGACGTTTCCACTCCCTATGCACATCAGTCGCAGGTGCACTATGACGGTTCAGCTTCGAATCCGCTTGAATCCCAACTCGGGGCCATTCAATGGGATATGAGAACTCTGATAGACACGTCGAATCCGTCAGCTCCGACCGCTCTGGTGAACTACAATCACACCTGTTACCCATCGCATCAGATCAAGGTTAACGGTCAAGTTGTGTATCTCTATACCCCAACCAGAAATGATCTCTCATACCTTACCTACTGCCTTGTGAGTGGGTTAGGCAAAATCGTTGGTCAGCAATCCACACCTACGGTGGTTCCAAAATATTGAGAAAATCGATGCGCAGAGCAATCAGATTCCTTCTTTTTTTCGCTATCGCAGTGGCATGTGCCTTCCAGCCGAGTGCACGTGCGCAGGCAACAAAGTCCCTGCCCGTTGCCTTCCAATATCTGGTGGGGCGCTATGATCCGAAAGTGGCAGCCTACGAGGATAATGCTCTCAAAGTAGCAGACTTGGTGCCGACTGCGAGTCCGGAGGAAGTTTCAAGAACTCTTCCTGAGATCCAGATAGCCATCTCACAGCAGGACGAGACAATCAAGAAATTCGGTGCATACATCCTAACCATAATTTCGTTTCGCCCCGACAGCAGTCATTTGCTTGGCGAGCACGTGCAAGAGATCGCGCCACTGCTGAACGAGAAGGACGCACATTTGCAGCAGGAGGCCGTTCTGGTCCTCGGGGGGATGAAGCCGATCTCGCCGCGGAGCGTTGTGCCGCCTTTACTAGACTTTGTGCATCGGACCGATAGAGACCCGATTGCACAGGTAAATGCGATATCGGTTCTGCTTCGTCTCGCGCCTGCAGATGTAGCACCTGGGTTGAAACGATTTGCATCGCGCATACTGGATTCGCCAGCCAAAGAAGCCCTCGCGAACGCGATAGCGAATTCGAAAACAGACGATTCCGAGGCGGCCGATGTCCTGATCGCCTTGTTAGACGATAGCGACGAGCAAGTTCGGTTCCAGGCGGCACAGGCATTCCAGCGCATGCCCACAAAATCGGTTGCCAGAGCGAGAGCCGCATTGAACGAAAGACGGACCTCTCCGGAAGAATCGCAAGAGGTCAAAGAGGCTGCCATGCAGGCTCTTACGACACTAGAAAACTAACTGCTTCCCGCCGGCCTCAATAACATGGGAATAACATGGGGACATCCATGATGGGAATCCGCCAAGCAACAGTCTTACCTACATAACTGGATGTCTTGTTTTCAATGGGAACAATAAGATTGTCGGCCAACAAGATCTCGCCCTACTACGATTACTATGTTCGCGTTTCGTGCAAGAATACTCCCACAGGCTATCAGTTCGTAAACGACGTATCCGGCGACAATCAAATGGCTTCCGGAACAACCTTAACGAGTTGGAATCTGAACTGAAAGATTCGAGGGGTGATTGATGTATCGAGTCAGCCTAGCATTACTTATATTCGTCGTATTCTACCTCGGGCGCCTCTCATCTCAGGAATGCGAAAATCTCCGAAACGCTACGCCGGAACAATTAGTGGCTTTTCTGAACGAAAATTCGCCAAGTGAGGACACATCCCAATGCATCACGTACGCAATTGCCAAGCTGGGTGAGCAACGCTACGAACCTGCGATTTCGGCATTAGTAAGACTGCTTGGCTTCCAGCGACCTCCAACGGACCGCGAAAAACGAGGTTATCACATCAGAATGCAAGCTTCTTATCCAGCGGTTGAAGCAATTGCACAGCTCGGCAAGAGCACCCTGCCCGCGATATTGGAAGCTCTGAGAAGCGACACGGGTTCCCCGCTAGCGCGTGCTAATGCGGTATTCGCGTGGATGGAAATCTACAAATACGAGAAGCCGGCGGGAATCGCCGCTTTGCGGCAAGCAGTAGATCGCGCTACCGACGCATCGTCGAAGCAAAATCTGAAATGGGCGGTCTCTAAGGCGATGAGTTGGTGCAGTCCAATCGAAGAGACCGAGTGCAAGGAGGCGGCGGCCAAGGGTAGGGAAAATCGGTGACAAATGTCCACCCCTCTAGAACACTGCGGCGGACGGGACATTCCACGACGTACCGTTCGGGGTTTGCGCGAACGGTGCCTTCCCAAGTGTTACGAATACGCAAAACATAACCATCATCATGCCTGACGGGTCGACTCCCGCCGTGCGTAGCCAGACCTTCACCGCAACGGGTCAGACCGCTGGACACGGCACACTCAAGAACAGTATAAGCAGCCCGGGCACCGGTTCCGATATTTCCGCCACGAGGTGAAATGTGAGATTAATGCTCGAAATATTTCTGTGCCTCATTCCACTGAGTCTCGCCCACAGCCAAGCAGGGGACGACCCTGAACAGGTCGTCACACGAATGATTGAGACCGGCTTCTTCGAGGGTCACGATCAGAAAGTAGTGGGTCGATTAGGGGACGCGGGCGCTGTGTTCGTGACAAAGATCATTGCCGGCAAGGACCTTACGCCAGCCACAATCGGTAACACTCTAATAACATGGGGACATCCATGATAAGTAAAAGTCAAGAGGAGACGGAGGTCTCCTTGCACTTAGAGCCGTAGAGTCTCGAAGCGGAGTTGAGGCGGTTAGGTTAGCGAACGGCCAGCGATCGTTTAGAGCGGCCAAAGGAGCAGCTTGGCCAGACATCCATTTGCGGGACCCGGGCGCCAGCCCGGTCCCCGAAGTATGAGTTAGGGTTTTTCGGCCAGCCTCGATACAGACGGTAAGGAGCATCGGGAGTCGAGACTCCTCTGCCCAGTCCCCGAGTTGGCGAGGAACGGCCGGTGGATCGCCGCTGCGTTCAAAGTTTTTCTTTCTTAGGCAGCTTTTTGGGTTGGCTCTTCCAAAGGCATGCGTACCTGGAAGGCCTGGCCGCTTTTGTCGACTGCCAGCAGATAAGCGACCAGTTTGCGTGCCACGGCCAGCGTGGCCCGATTGCGATGTCCGCGCTCTAACTCGCGGGCATGCAGCGCCGCCAGTTGCGGATTCCATCTCGGCGCCAGCTTGGCAGCTTCGATCAGCGTAGTTTGCAGCCAGTGGTTGCGCTGTTTGGAGATCGGTCCGCGTTGCTGCTTGCCGGCCGAGGACTTTAAGGCCGCCGTCAGTCCGCAGTAACTCATAGCATCGGAGTTGGAGTGGAAGCGCTGCGGATCGCCGATCTCCAAAGCCCAGGTGAGAGCCGTAATTTCTCCCACAGATGGAATGGTCATCAGGCGTTCGACGCGTTCTGTCAGTTCGGGATCGCCGAGCAACTCGCGGACCAGTCGCTTCTGCGTGCTCTCGAACATCTCCAGCGCGCCACGGCTCAAACGCAGTAGATCGATCACCGATTCCGGGACCTCTTCGAGTTCTTCCAGCAGATTGGCAAAGTATTTTTTGCGGTGTAACTTCTCCTTCACGTAGAGCGCGCCGGTTTCCATCAGCAACCCGGCCATCTTGTTCTTCATGCGCACCGCTTCGCTCACCACCAGGCTGCGATAGCGCAACAGCCGCCGCAGTTCGCGAATCCGCGGCGGAGCCACATAGCAGGCCGGCAAAAGATTGCAGCGCACCAGGTCGGCGATGGTGCGCGCGTCGATGGTATCGCTCTTCTTCTTGCCCGCGCTGATGGCTTTCATCTTGGCCGGATGCGCCATCTCCAATTGCTCGCCGTAGGGTTTCAGCGTGTCGTAGATCCAAGCGCTGAACAGGGTCGCTTCCATGGCTCCGCGCCACGGTAGCGGACGGACTGAGGCCCATTGTCGCAAGACCTCGCGTTGCGCCAGCACGCTGCCCTCTTCCACGATCTCGCCTGCAGCGGTCTTGACGCAGAAACTGATGGCTTTTTTGTGAACGTCGAATCCGATATAGTGAAGCTTGTTCATAGGGTTCTCCGAGTGAGCTTTCTGAGTCGGCGCTTTGTTCGCCGGTCTCAGCATCGTAGCCGCTTCGAGAACCCTTCTTCATTTCACTTATGCATTCATACAGACGGGACATTCTCCAATTCTAAGCAACAAAGGTGACGCTGAGCTGCGAGGAATCACAGGTTGAACTCTTCCGCCGTCCTGCTTTTCGTGCCGCTAGTCGACGCAACGTCGATCGCTCCAGTGCGGCGACAAACTCCGGCGTCCCCAGAGGACGTCCGGTGTGAGTGGACCGGCGCAATGTGCTGAGCTCTCTCGGAGACTCCGCCGCCGCAAGGAACGCCGCCCACTCCGCGGGCGTCCAGCGGCTTCGCCACCGTTCCATTTCCAGAATTGCATGGGCGGGCACTCTGCCGCAGTGGGAATAACATGGGGACAGACGGAACGTTCACCGGTTTTTTCAACGAATGGAGAATTAATTCGGAACAAGATCGGGAATAAGATTGTCGGCCAACAAAGCACGCCCACCCAGGTTCCACCTTATTGAAAAGGAGACGGAATGCATCGAATTTCGTTGGGAGGCCGCAAGTGCGTTGCGGCAATCTTCGTCGCTTCGATATGCCTGAGTGCCGTCAGGGCACAGGTGTCCCAGCCCCAGCGATCACCCGCGCTAAAGGCATTTTTCCAGGCACTGATAGGGGAATCCGCGTCGAAGACGCTGCCGCGTTTCAACGAGGCCATGCGGGTCATCGATCAGACCGGCAATATGCCAGCGGAAGACGTTGCGGACGCGCTTCCCACAATTCTTGAAGCTTGGAAGCACAGTGACGATAGCGTAAAGGATTACGCGGGCACCGCGATTTTCGCCGTCAGCGAGCGGCCAGATGGCGCAGAATTGTTGAGGCCATACTCAAAAGCTATCGGTGGCGGCCTCGATTACCGCAGTGGGCGCCTTCAGGGCGCCACAGTGATGCTTCTTGCCAGGATTCGACCTGAACCGGGCTCAGATACGATATCGCTGCTCGTAACGTTCGTAAAACGAAAGGACCGAAATCCCCTCGCACAAGCGGACGCCCTCTCGCTGCTTCTGCGAATTGCACCGGATCGTCCAGACTTAACACCCGCCCTTGAAGAATTTCTGGCCCGGCCGATGGACGATCAAACCAGGGATGGCGTCATTAACGATATAGCAAACTCGCACACCGAGAACATCGTCGCTGCCGACTTCTTGACCCACGCGTTGCAGCATCCAACGGAAAGCGTCAGATTCCAAGCGGCCCAAGCGTTCCAGCGAATGCCGAAGGACATGGTTCTCCGAGCGAAACCGGCATTGGACACGGTGGTCCGGAGTGCTGACGAGGCGGAAGAGGTAAAAAATGCGGCAAGCGAGGCCCTGAAACAAGTCGAACAGTCGCAATGAAACCGACAGTGTCGAGAGTAATGAGCTTCCTTCTTTCCTTAGGCGTCGCAGAGGCTTGCGTTTTCCTACTCAGCGCACTCGCACAGGACACAAGGTCCCTGCCTGTTGCCTTTCAAAATCTGATAAGTGGCCACGATTCAAGAGCGGCAACCTACGAGGATAATGCTCTCAAAGTAGCGGACTTGGTGCCGACAGCGAGTCCGGAGGAAGTTTCAAGAACTCTTCCTGAGATCCAAATAGCCATCTCACAGCAGGACGAGACAATCAAGAAATTCGGTGCATACATCCTAACCATAATTTCGTTTCGTTCCGACAGCAGTCATTTGCTTGGCGACCACGTGCAAGAGATCGCACCACTGCTAAACGAGAAGGACGCACATTTGCAGCAGGAGGCTGTTCTGGTCCTCGGAGGGATGAAGCCGATCTCGCCGCGGACCGTTGTGCCGCCTTTGCTGGACTTTGTGCATCGGACCGATAGAGACCCGATTGCACAGGTAAATGCGCTATCGGATCTGCTTCGTCTTGCGCCTGCAGATGTAGCACCGGGGTTGAAACGATTTGCATCGCGCATACTGGATTCGCCAACCAAAGAAGCACTCGCGAACGCGATAGCGAATTCGAAAACAGACGATTCTGAGGCGGCCGATGTCCTGATCACCTTGTTAGACGATAGCGATGAGCAAGTTCGGTTCCAGGCGGCACAGGCATTCCAACGCATGCCCAAGAAATCGGTTGCCAGAGCGAGAGCCGCATTGAACGAAAGACGGGCTTCTCCGGAAGAATCGCAGGAGGTCAAAGAGGCTGCCAGGCAGGCTCTTACGACCCTAGAAAACTAACCGCTTCCCACAGACCACCACCAGGGCGGCTGTCCCATTCAAGCCCGGTGTTGGCTTGAGTGGGACAGTTCCGGACTCCCCGCATTCAGGAAATCCACAACCCGATGTGACATCTGACCTTGCGCGCAAAATCGAATAAGCAGATGATTGCCACAGCGAAAGCCGTGTGGAGCGAAATGGCGGCCGCTGCGCAGGGGCACACTTACAGTTGTAAACCTAAGCGGCTCAAGATTTTGCCCGCAAGTGATTGCAGCCCATAGATTACTTTGCGATTTTCCGCTAACTCGATGATTCGAGAGAACCAGGGGGGAGGGGGGATATCGTTTGCATCCCGACCACTTCCCAAAATGGAACTGAAGCGCAAGAGCTTCCACAATAATTTTTTCCAACAATCAGAGGAAAATGAAAGCTCCCGATGCTTATCGCAAAGAAAAAGTTGCAATTTCGGCCATGCCCAAAGTAATATGGAGTCAGGAAGCGCGACAGTAAGGCGTTTCCGGGTTTTAGCCCAGTACCGCCCGGTTCTTACTTCCAAACTCGCAGTACAGCTTTGGCGAATAAAACTCGACGCAAGAAGCGGATACGTCCGCCTCATCCCGGTTCGGAGAGTTCAACATGGCGTGGTACGCGTATTGCCTTACCGAGCACCAAACCCTACCAAATGGAACCCGCACTCGGCGCCCCTTCCTGCTAGAAGGTGTACAGGGAGTTAACGGCGCCGCGGTTCTCAGCTATCCAAGTGGCGAATTTGCCGTGATTGTCAGCGAATACGACCACGCAGCCGGCGAGCTCGATCAAAAAGCCGCTATCGAACATGCACGGGTAGTTAGTAACTGCTTTCGCAACTCCACCGTCCTGCCGTTTAAGTTTGGAACAATATTCGATAGCGACGACGCCCTCCGTCAAGCCGTCCGGGTCAACCGGCGCGCCTTCGGCCTGAGCGTTGCCAAACTACGCGGCAAGTCCGAAATGCACATCAAATTGGTCGTTCGCGACGGCTCCCTTCGCGAGGCGATGATTGACATTCAACTTCCCGATACCGTCGGCGGCGATTACCTGTCCAAGCTGAAGGTGAAGGCCTCCCGCGAACGCGAACGTCAGACCAAGGCCCGTGCCCTGTCCGTGCAAGTCCACAAGCTCTTCAACCCTCTCGAGGAAGAAGTCAGCTGCAAGAAGGTCGCTCCCGAAGGCATGTTGATTGACATCGCTCACCTGATCGATACCAAGAGCGTCGAGAAATACCAGAACCGCTACTCAACCGCTGCCAAGCAATTGAAGAACTGCGAAGTATCCGTGAGCGGCCCTTGGCCACCCTACCACTTCTTGCCCGGCAAGCTACGCACGGTGGCCGGCAACAGCTAGAGTTCAATCGTCCGAATAGAGCTCATGGCTTTCTGTCATGGGCTCTGTCCATTTAGCGCGCTTGGCATGCCCATGCATCGAATATGCATTGTTCTGCACTTGAGCATAGCGCTCGTTTGTCGATCTGCGCTTGGCGAGGCGAAAAGCGCTTCTGTAACCCTTCAGTCAGCAAAGAGTTACAGGCGCACGTGATGGCGAGCACATTTTCCGGCGATTTGGCGCGGCAAATGCTTGTATCTGTCGTAATAAGAGGCCGCAAACTCTTGTATGACTTCACTCTCTGTGACATTGAGCGTCACTTTCCGAATGGCCGTTCCCGCTGCCGGGACGGCATCTCGCTTTTGCCTTTCCTGATATTGCCCACCAAATTCGCCTCTTGAACGTGGCCCCGTAAGGGGCCATTTTTATTTCTTCGGAAATAAAGGAGAGCCTGGCTACTACCTCACCGGCTGCCCCAGCCTTTGCGCTGTTCGAAGGCTGGAATCGATTCGAGATAACTCGTTTGCCATGCAGAGCAGGGAACAAGCAGAATCAGTGCCACTCCAAACGCACCACTTTCCGGTATCATGGCCCCGTCCAATGCCCGCCAGCGCCAAACCCGCCCGCGACGCGCGCCGACGCGCCCTGCGTGACATCCTCATCTACGGAGTCAGTGGTGGCGTTCTCATCACTGTCCTCAAACTCACCGAATACCGATTTCTTGTCGTCGAACATTCTGTAGAAATCTACAGCGGGCTCATTGCGGCCCTCTTCGCTGGTCTCGGCATCTGGCTCGGACTTACCCTCACCCGAAAGAAGGTTCAGATCGTCCAGCGACCCGTCGCGGCCGAGCCTTTTGCTCCTGATGGGCAACGTCTAGCCGAACTGACCATCACACCGCGCGAACTCGAAATCCTCGGACTCATCGCCGCAGGGCTCAGTAACCGCGAAATCGCCGACCGCCTCTTCGTCAGCGAGAACACGGTCAAGACCCATTCCAGCCGTCTGTTCGACAAACTCGGCGCCAAGCGCCGCACCCAAGCCGTGCAACTTGGGAAAGAAGCCCATCTGATCCCTTGAAATGCCTCCCCCAAAAGTAAGTTTCTCCGCTCCCACGGCAAAATCACCCGAAGGTATGACGACAATTTCCGGCGCCCGCCCCATAATCCGACCCGTGCGCCCCACAAATTCGAAAGCGAGGAATTGAAATGAGAAAGACCGTTCTGACCTTCGGAGTGATCTCCGGACTGATCTCCGCCGTCGCCATGCTCGCCACAGTTCCCTTTCTGCACAAACTCAGCGGCGACAAGGGACTCATTCTTGGCTACACCACCATTGTGCTGGCCGGACTGCTCGTCTTCTTCGGCATCCGCTCCTACCGCGACAACGTCTCCGACGGACAGCTGACGTTCGCCAGAGCACTCGCCGTAGGAATCCTGATCTCCGTGCTCTCCAATTGCTTTTACGTCGCAACGTGGGAAGTCGTCTCCTACAAATTCATGCCCGACTTCGCCGAAAAGTACGCCTCCCAGATGGTGGAGCACGCGAAGGCGACAGGCGCGAGCCAGCAAAAGATCGATGAGACCGCGCGCCAGGCTGCAGACTTCGTGCGCAACTACCACAACCCGCTCTACAAAATCTCCATGACGTTCCTGGAACCTTTTCCCGTATTCCTGGTCATCACGCTCATCTCCGCCACAATCCTCAGGAAAAAGACAGTTACGGTCCCCGCCTGACTTGAGAATCTGAGCCGCATAGAGAGCGACCGGTGTCATCCTGAACGAAGCCGTCTCTTGGTAGACCTCCGGCTTCCAGCCGGAGGCGAGCGAAGCGAGGCGAAGTGAGGGATCACGGGCGCGCGACATTCGTGTTCCCCATTTCTCGCTATCCTTCTACGGGAGACTTCTGCGCGGGAAGTGGGGATTTTTCTGTCCCGCGTACGTTACACTTGTCCTCCGACCATGACTCAACTCCGCCTCACGATTTCGCTATTTCTCCTTGGTGCATTTCTTGCGGCCCAAACTCAGCAGCCGAATGCCGCACCGCCTTCATTCTTCGCGCAACCGCAGATGTCTCCGGCGCAGCAGGAGAACTTCCCGCCGCAACTGCTCAACGAACTCGAATCCATCAAGCTCTCTGCACTGGCAGACGACTACGCTTACCAGCGGGTAACGCATTTGACCGAAAACATCGGACCTCGGCCCAGCGGATCATTGCAGGCTAAAGCCGCGGTCGATTACGTCGCCGTAGAACTCCGTAAACTCGGCCTCGACGTCCAACTCGAAGAAGTCAAAGTCCCGCACTGGGTACGCGGAGCGGAAACCGCGGAACTGGTTGAGTATTCCGGACAGGTCCCGGGCACGACGCAGAAGATTGTTCTCACCGCGCTGGGTGGAAGCACATCTACACCCGTCGAAGGACTTAACGCCGACATGGTGGTCGTGAACAATTTCGACGAACTTCGCGCGCTCGGACGCGACAAGGTCGCCGGCAAGATCGTTCTGTTCAATGAGCTCTTTGACAAACAGAAGGCCGCCGCGGGACTCTCGTTTGTCGCCTATGGCGAAGCCGTTCGCTATCGCGGGGCCGGACCCAAAGCCGCAGCTGAACTCGGCGCCGTGGCTGCGCTCGTCCGATCCGTAGGCAACGCCGACTACCGCTTGCCGCATACCGGATACAGCGCACCCGCAGGCATTCCCGCCGGAGCCGTCACGGCGGAAGACGCCGACCTGATCGCCAAGCTCTTCGTGCAAGGCAAAGTTCGCATGCACCTGACGCTGACGCCGCAGAAGCTGCCGGACGCGACAAGCTATAACGTCATCGGTGATCTCAAAGGCAGCGAGCATCCGGAGCAGATCGTCGTCGTGTCCGGACACCTGGACTCATGGGATCTGGGCACCGGAGCCATTGATGATGCGGCCGGGGTCGGAGTCGCTATGGAGGCCGCCGAAGTCTTGCATCAACTCGGGCTGCGCCCCAAGCGCACACTCCGCGTGATTGCATGGATGGACGAAGAAAGCGGCGGAGCCGGCAGCCGAGCGTATACCGCGGACCACACGAATGATTTCCCGCACCACGTTGCAGCCATCGAGTGCGATACGGGCGCGGCGCATCCCCTCGGATTTGACTCCCGCATCAGCCCTGCTGCCGGCGATCTCCTAAGGCCGGTGCTTAACGTGCTGCAAAGTTTTGGAGCCAATGCACTGCAGCCCAGCAGCTATCCGCCGGGTGCTGATATCGCTGCCATGTCGGAAGCCGGGGTGCCCGCCTTCGGCATACTGCAGGACGGACGAAGATACTTTGACTATCACCACAGCGCGGCCGACACGCTGGACAAAATCGTTCCCAACGAACTCCGCGAGAACGCTGCGGCGATGGCCGTGATGGGCTACGCGCTGGCCAGCATGAAGGATCCGCTGCCAAGGTAGCATCAGCCCGAAAGAACGCGAAGCCCGACAAGTCCTGAAAACATTCGGAGGGCACGGATTGATTAAAGAAATTTTCACGGCAATCCGTAAAACCCCTCAGCCGCGACCGCTGCGAATGCACCAACGGGCTGTGATGCTCATCCTAGGCCTTTGTATATCGCTGCTTTCCGGTTGGTTAGTTCTAGGATTAATTCGCGGAAGGCATTACGTAATTTTCCTCCTACTCCTCTTTCCGGTTTTTGTCGCTCTCAAGGTTGGTGGACTTTTATTGCGCGGTGCTCTAATGCCGTGTCCACACGATTAGTCTTAGCTCTGGAATCAAACTGACCCCTAGCAAAGCTGGGCAACTGTCTTGCGTCATTTGAGCTGCCGCCGAAACCCTGGCAGTGTCCTATTTAAGACACCACCGAAACCCTTGCCCCGGTTGACGCATCGTAATTGCCGGTCTTATGATAACCGTTTGGCTTTTAGGGCCAGGACGCCTTAACGGGGCGTCCTAAAACTTTCATACGCTATTTTGATCGAAGTGAGTTATGGACAAGAAGAAGCTGGAAGCCTTCAAAAAACGACTGGAAACGCGACAGCAGGACCTGCGCCGTACCGTGAACCGCAATCAGGCGGATGGACGTTCTGCGGACGAAGATACTGCGCAGGACATCGCGGATCGTGCGGCCAGTTCCTACACTAAGGAATTTCTGTTCAGCCAGAGCAACAACGACCGGCAGTTGCTGATGATGGTCGACGGCGCCCTCGCCCGCATCCGGGAAGGCAGCTTCGGCGAGTGCATCAGCTGCGGCAAAGAAATCAATTCCAAGCGACTGGAAGCCGTGCCGTGGACGCGCCACTGCATCGAGTGCCAGGAAAAGCTTGAGCAGGGCATGCTTGAGGAAGCTCCGCGGTAAGAAACATTCAGCTCTGAAGCGACGACGCCGACATCCGGCGGCGTTTGCGTTTTGTGCGCGCTCTGGACTGAGCGCTGGCTATTGAGTTTTGCGCGAATACTCTCCATTAAATACCGTCTTCCACGTGGTGCCGTTGTCGGTGGATTTTTCCCATATTTGTTCCACCTTGTCTGCGTTGACGCGCACGATCTTAACTCGATTTAGAAAGGACTCGCCGTTCGGACCGCGACTCGGTCCACGGAACTCAGCGGAGCCCGACGTTACTGTTCCATCGGTGAAAATGTGGGCGCGACCTTCATTGTCGGCGAACAGTGCACGCCAGGTCTTATCGTCGGCGCTGTACGCAAACACGTTTTCACCGGCGTGACCCTTCCCGCCTTCCCATTTCTCGACGAACAAGCACTTGTCGAGCGAAAGGGATACCTTGCTCGTCCCGCCACCTGAAGATCCGGGGTTCACGACGCTCCAATCGCCTAACCAGTAATCGAGTTGCCGGCTTTCCACGCTTGCATAACATCCACTTGGCCCGGTCGCACCGTACGCAGTGTGCGTCGCGATTCCAAACCATGCTGCAATCGCGAGAAGAAGGATTACTATTTTCTGCGGTCTCACCTTTTGAACAACCGAGTCAGACTTCATGATCGAATGCCTCCTGAGTTGGTGCAGGGAGTTTGTCTTTCCCACTTCGATTCGCACCCAAGCCCAGACTAGGCGTTATTTAGGATACGTACTTTCGATATTGTGCCAATAAATGTCGCCAAAGCGCCACGGTCGAATCTCCGATCATTCGACGAACTATGAAAGGACGGAGGTCACGCAGGCCGCTCTGAAAGCGGGTAAAGCAGGTCCACTGTCTTGATCCCGATTTCAGAGAGGCTCTGGGAACGACTCCGGGACGCCACCACCGGACCGTCAGTCTAGGGAGAGCCGGGAGACTTTTCTCATGCACGTTGCAGTTGAAATGGCATCTTGCGCAGACGCTGTCCGCAAGCCGCAAAGATGGCATTCGCCACGGCGGGTGCGGCCGGCGGCAATGCAGGCTCTCCCATCCCTCCCGGATCTTCCTTGCTGGTTGTTAAATGCACTTCGATGCGCGGTGCCTCGTTGATCCGAAGCGGATCATAGCCGTCGAAATTTGTCTGCTCGACGGCTCCGTCTTTGATCGTGATTTCATTTTTCAATGCCGCGCTGAGCCCATAAATAATCGCGCCCTCAGTTTGCGAGCGCACCGACTCCGGATTCACAATCTGGCCGCAATCCACAGCCGCTACGATGCGATCGATCTTGAAGTCGTTCCCCGTAACCGTCACTTCAGCGACTTCAGCGAAGTAACTCCCGAATGAGCAAAACGCCGCAATCCCGCGACCACGGTCCTTTGGCAGGGGTGTGCCCCATCCGGCTTTCTGAGCCGCTAGTTCCAGGACTCCTCGCAGTCGCGCGGGATTCACATCGTCTTCATCCTTCGCCTTCCAGTTCGCCGACGCCACCAGCAGCCCGCGCCGGAACTCAAACGGGTCCTTTCCCGCGGCCAGGGCGAGTTCATCGATAAAACTCTCGACGACAAATCCATTGAATGAATTTTCCACCGACCGCCACCAGGCGCGCGGAACGGCGCTCGACACGGGATTGAACTCGAGCCGAACATTCGGGATTGCATACGGCATCTGCTTCGCGCCGCCGGATTCGTCCTCCGCGGCGTCGGCCTTCGGATCCCAAAATCCCTTAATCGAAGTCGATGCCATGGTGTGAAACCAGGCCGCCGGACGCCCGTTTGCATCCACCGCTCCCTGCATGCGATGACACGTAGCGGGGCGGTAAAAATCGTGCGTCATATCATCTTCGCGCGACCACACGAGCTGCACCGGCTTGCCGGTGACCTTTGCGATCTGCGCCGCCTCGGCCGGAAAATCCGCCATGTAACGCCGCCCGAATCCCCCGCCCATCAAGGTTGTATGTACAACCACCTTGTCGGGTTTGAGTCCGAGCACCTGCGCCACCGTGCCCTGCACCCAATCTGGAGATTGCGTCGGCGCCCACACCTCGGCGTCGCTGCCACGCGCATGCACGGTGATGTTCATCGGCTCCATGGTGGCGTGGGCGAGTAGCGGCATCTCATACACCGCTTCGATTTTCTTTGCGCCGTTCGAGAGAACCTTGTCGACATCGCCATCGTTGCGAATCCGCTTGCCCGGCTTGTGCGCGGCGGAGCGCAGGGCCGCAGACATGCCCTCAGTCGATTCCGAAGCGGCCGGGCCGCGAGCCCAGGAGACTCCGAGCGCCTCGCGTCCCTTCATCGCCGCCCACGTCGAATTGGCAACCACGACCACGCCACCGGACGTGAACCGGTCTGCGGCGAATGCCGGAATTTCAAACACGTCCCGCACGCCGGGCACAGCCTTCGCTTTCACTACGTCAAACTTCGCAGCTTTGCCTCCGAAGGTCGGGCACCGCGCCACCACCGCAAACAGCATGTCAGGCACGCGCACGTCGATTCCGAATCCCGCACTGCCGTTGACCTTGGAGGGGATATCGACTCTCGGCGTCGCATGCCCGATCAGTTCGAACTCCGATCTATCTTTCAGTGCGGCCTTCTCCGGATCCGGCAGCGGTAACTTTTTCGCGGCTTCAATCAGCTCGCCGTAAGTCGCCGTACGTCCGGAATCTTCGTGCACGACCGTGCTCTTCTTCGCCTCGCAGTCTTTCTTCGATACATTCCATTTTGTCGCGGCCGCGGTGATCATGACATCGCGCACTGTGGCGCCCGCGCGCCGCAACGGCATGAAGTTTTCCTGAGTGCTGCCGCTCCCACCGGTGCCCATGTGCTCGTAGAGATCTGGACGCGTCTCGGCCTGCTCCACGGTGACCGAATCGAAATCGACACAGGCCTCTTCGGCGAGAATCATCGCCAACCCGGTTTTGATGCCCTGCCCCATCTCGGATTTCGCCACGATCAGCGAAATCGTGCCATCCGGTTTGACATGGATATACGCATCGAACGGATTCGGCGGCTTCTTCTGCTTCGCCTTATCCGATTCCTGTCCCTCAAGCCGCGAACCGGAGAAGCGCACGCCAATCACAAGTCCGGCGCCTGCAACTGCCGATCCTGCAATAAACTTTCGCCGGCTGATCGTCATGGTTATGCCCCTTCCCCGGCGGCGCGATGGATGGCTCGCCGAATCCGGCCATACATGCCGCAGCGGCACAGGTTTCCAATCATGGCCGAATCAATCTGCTCATCGGTGGGCTTCGGCGTTTTCGCCAGAAGAGCCGCCGCGGACATGATCTGTCCCGGCTGGCAGTAGCCGCACTGCGGCACCTGCTCGGCGATCCACGCCCGTTGCACCGGATGTGAGTTGTCCGCCGCCAGACCTTCAATGGTCGTGATCTTCTTCGATCCCACCGACGATATTGCTGTCTGACAAGCGCGGACAGCCTCGCCATCCATATGGACGGTGCATGCACCGCACAGTCCCATGCCGCATCCATACTTGGTGCCAGTCATGTTCAGCGAATCGCGCAGAACCCAGAGCAGAGGCGTATCAGGAGAGACGTCAACATCGTGCGAACGATCGTTGATCGTCAGATGGAAGGCAGACATGATGGAACTCCCCAGAGGAGATTGGAGCTTCAGACGAGGCTACTCCAGAAACGTTTCGCAGGGCAAATGGGCCGGGAATCATGATTCCGCCCGATGAAAATTATCACTCATTTCTGAAATCTGAAACGAACCGGCTGCCCCACCCTTCGCGATTTTCGAAGGGTGGGAACTCCAGATCTAGCGGATATGCGGGCGCACGCGTTCGTCGGCCTAAATCGCTACTCAACTATATCTACACTCCCGGTTTCTTCTCCTCTTCCGCGGCCTTCTCCGCACCGGGCATCACATTCTTCAGCGGAGCATTCTTTTGCTCGTTCAGTTCCGGATGCGGCAACGGCTTTCGCGGCAGCATCTGGTCGCGCATCGCCGTGTTGTAGACAAAGATCGCCTCGACGGTAGCTGCCTGCGCCAGATCGTCCGGCTGCAATCGCTCGTACACATCCTGATTGGAGTGATGCGTCCGTGAACTGTAATCCAGCATGTCCTGAATAAACTGGAATCCCGGAATGCCGACGGAATCGAAGGCCTCATGATCCGTACCACCAGTATCGCGCATGGTGATTGTGCTAACGCCGAGATCGCCAAGAGGTGCAATCCATTGCTGGAAGATCGGAGCGATGGCCGAGTTTTGTTGAAGGTACACACCGCGAATTTTTCCCGTTCCGTTATCCACGTTGAAGTATGCGGATATCTTGGCCTGCTCCGGCTTGATCACCACCGGCCCTGCCGGCTTGCGCAGGAAATCCGGCAGCTTCAACTGATCCGGAGTTTCCGACAGCGGTACGTAGCCGAAATGCTGCCGGACATACCCATACGATCCAAACTCGCCCTGCTCTTCGCCGGTCCACAACCCGACGCGGATCGTTCGCCGCGGCTGAACTTTCAGCGCATTCAGAATCCGCATCACTTCCATGGCGACGAGCGTTCCTGCGCCATTGTCAGTAGCGCCCGTTCCGGATGCCCATGAGTCCAGGTGTCCGCCGACCATCACGACTTCGTCTTTCAGTTTTGGATCTGTCCCGGGAATCTCCGCGATCGTGTCGAACCCGTGCTCGTGATCGCCCGTGAACTCGGTCTCGACATCCATCTCGACGGTGACCGGGACGTTCGCCTTCAAGAGTCGGTACACGCGCCCATAACTCTCGATCGCCATCACAACGACTGGCAGTTGCTCCGCATGCTGGCGCTGATAGGTGAACCAGCCCATGCCCGATCCGCCGTCGTCGAAAATTGTTCCGCCCGATCCACCATTGTTCCGACCATCGCGGCTCGGCACTACGACTCCAGCAGCATGCTCCTCGGCGAAGAATCTTCCAGCCTTCTCGCGAAATTCCAGCCGCTTGATAAATGTCGCGAAGAAATCTTCATGCTGGCCCACATGTACTGGAAATTCCACCTGGGTCTTCAGATTCGCGTCGTCACGCCGCTCCCAGAGCGGCTTATCGACTGGCTTCACCTCGCGCATCTCGCCAAAGAAAACAATCTTCCCCTCCAGCTTCCCCTTGTATTTCTCGAGATCCTTTTCGTCTTTGGCGTCAACCCAAATCGCTTGCCCGCTCTTCGCCCCGTTGGTCGGCGGAGACCACGGCAAGGCCTGCGCGATGAACACCGCAGTGTCCGGTGAGGACATGCGAACCCATGTATTCAGTTGCCGCCATCCTATGCCGAACTCGCCCCAGTCTTCCAGGTGCGCATTCGTGCAACCCATCGCGGTCAGTTGATCGCGTGTCCACTCGTTCGCCTTCTTCAAATTCGGAGACCCGGTCAGCCGCGGCCCGATGCCATCCACCAGCCCCGACGCATATTCCATGATGTGCGAGTGTTCCAGCCCTTCTTGGCGGATACGCAGGTAAGCGTTGAGATCGATGTTCTCGACCGCAGGCTGCGTCATCTCGTATGAAGGCTTCGCGGTGTCGTCAGACTTTGCGTCCTTGTTTTTCTTGTCAGCGGCCGAAAGTGAAAATGCAAAACAGAACAGAACAGCGGTGACCACAAACAACCGATTCTTCGATTGCATCTTGAGTATTTCCCTCCAGAACGGAAAACGCAGAGTAGCAGAATGATTGGGGAATGGGAAAGCTCAAAGCGAAGGTGTGGGAGGACGACAGGGGTTTGTCAGGCGGGTTGAACGATCTCCAGCGATCGCTTTAACGCTGTTAAAACATAACAGCCAGCACGTGTGCGGCGGGAGGGGCGAATCGCGCCAGCCGACGTTATCCTTACTTCTCACATTTACTTCCCCACGATCAGACTGCTTGGCCCGGGCAGATCGATGCGGCTTACTTCGGAAAATCCTGCTGCTTTCATCCAGTCGGTATACTCGCGCTCGCTATAACTCGCGCCCGATTCAGTCGATACCAGCATGTTCAGCGAAAATAGTGCCGCCTGTTGCGGTCCCGTTTTGTCCGAGTTGAGCACGAAATCCTGCACAACCAATCTTCCATTCTGCGCCAGCGCTTTTCGCGCCCGGCTGAAAAGATCCTTGTTTTGCTCTTCAGAAAACATGTGACAGATCGCATTCAGCATCACCAAGTCATAGCCGGTGCCCAAATCATCAACCAGCATGTCTCCGGTCCGCACCGTCACTTGTGCGGACACTCCGGCTTTTTGGATGTAGTCCGAAGTTAGCGCAACAACCTCGGGCAGATCGAGAATGTCGCAACGCAGGTTCGGGCTGGCCTTCGCGAATGCAATCGAGTAAGCACCCGAACCTCCGCCGAGATCGAGAATTCGATGTATGCCCTCTGTGCCAACCGCTTTCACGACCAGAGGCGCGCGATCCTTGGCATTGCGCTGCATGCCGGCGATGAAGTTGTGCGTCCAGTCTCCGTTTGCCCCTCGTTCGGTTGGAACCCGCGTGCCGCAGCGCACAGCATCGGTCAATGTGCCCCAGCGATGCCAGATGTTCGCGGTGTGCAGCAGGCCGTCGCGGTGATTATCTTTCGATCCTTGCACGAAGAAGCGCGCCGTCTCCGGCGTGTTCTTGAACTCGTCGCCGTTTTTCGCGAGCACTCCAAGAGCAACCAGCGCGTTGAGCAGGGTGGCCGTCGCCCGCGTGTTCGCGTCAATCTTCTTTGCCACCTGCGCCGCTGTGGCGCCCCCGTCGACTGCGGTGAAGATGTCGAGTTCCAGCGCCGTAAGCATGCAGCGGCTCGGCTGATAGCCGCGGATCATCTGCTCCAGGCGATCGGGGAGCATTCCCGCTCTTTCGCGGGCAGCCATGGCCGCTCGAAACTTCTGCGTATGCTCGACCGCCATCGCCTTCATCGCGGCGGCATCGTTCCAGACCAGGCGCTCCGTTTTGCCGCCCTGCAGGTGCGACGCGACGATCTCCGCCACATCCGACTTCTGAACGCGCCGGTACCAGACTCCTTCGGGATAGACGACCATCACAGGGCCTTCCTCACACAGCCCCATGCATCCGCTGGTCGTGAGTTGCACCTCGGCATCCATGCCGCGCGCCTGAAGTTCGCGATCGAGGCCGTCGAGCACGGCAAACGATCCGCTGGCCGCGCATGAAGTCACACCTTCGGGCTTTTGCTGCGTACAAACGAATAGATGAATGCGAAACGGTTCCATAACACTCTCCAAAAAAGCTCAGTGTAGCGCTCATCGGAAAGGCTTTCTGTGATTTGAAATGCACCAGCCTGCGATTGAAAGCGCAAACATTGAATTCGCAAAAAAAGATAGGCAGCGGGAGGGTTCCGCTGCCTGCTGGAAGGAACCTGGTTCAGATAAGGGCTACGGCAATTCGCGAACCCAGATGTTGCGGAAGCTGAGCGGTTCGCTCTTGTCTCCGTGTGCCTGCAGCTTGATCGGTGCGCCATCGAACTTCTTGTAAAACGGTTGGCCGATATAGCGTGTCTCGCCCTTCAGTTCGAAATGGTTTTCCACCAGCACGCCGTTTAACAGGACCGTGGCATAGGCGGGAGTCTTGAGCGACCCATCCTCGTTAAACTTTGGAGCGGTCCAGACAACGTCGTAAACCTGCCACTCCCCGGGCTTGCGCATCGGATTGGCCAGTGGAATGGATTGCTTATAAAGGCTTCCCACCATGCCATTCACATAGGTCTTATTGTTGTAGGAATCGAGGATTTGCAGCTCGTATCCGGCATCCCCAGGACCTGTCGAAGCGAGAAATAATCCGCTGTTCCCACGGAGTTGTCCCGATCCCGTTATGTTCTCTGGAACCTTCCACTCCATATGGAACTGGTAATTCTTAAAGGTGCGCCTGGTCTCGATATTGCCAGTACCTTTGCTGACGGTCATCACGCCATTGTCGACGACCCACTTAGCCGGAGCAGACCTGTCTTGCGCGGAAACCCATTCATCCAGATTCTTGCCGTCGAACAAAATGATGGCGTCCGATGGAGGTGCACCGCATTCGGCTCCCGGCGTCACAACTTTCGGCTCCGGCGACCACACTTCCGTGTCTTCGGGCTTCGGTGCGGGTTGTTGTGCAAAGAGGGGAACAGCCATTGCAAAGAAAATCGCGAACACAAAGAACTTCGATATTTGGATGCGCATGATGCTCAAGAGCATACACCTAAAATCATTCTGATTCGCGCTCCACCTTGCGTCCCTTCTGAAACTTGATACCATCATCCCGCACCACGGAGGCCTCTTCATGATCAGTCGCAGAAGCTTCATCATTGCCAGCGGAATGACCGCCCTCGCTTCCACCCGCGTCTTCGGCGCCAACGACACTCTGCGCGTCGGAGTCATCGGCGCGGGACAACGCATGAAAGGCCTTCTCAGCGCGGCCGACAAAGCGGCGCCATACCAGATCGTCGCCGTCTCTGACGTTTATGCTCCATATCGTGATGCCGTCAAAGAACGGTCGAACGGGCTCGCCACCACACATCTGGACTATCGCGAGGTGCTCGACAACAAAGAGGTCGACGCAGTCATTATCGCTTCGCCGGACCACTGGCACGTGACCATGGCCGTGGATGCGCTCAAAGCGGGCAAAGACGTCTACCTCGAAAAACCCGTGACCCACACGATAGAAGAAGGCGAGACGCTCACCAAAGCCGTGCGTTCCGGCAAGCAGATTCTGCAGTGCGGTATGCAGCAGCGAAGTTGGACTCACTTCCGCGACGCCGTCGATCTAATTCAGGCGGGCAGTCTGGGCCGCGTTGTCCAGGCGCGAACCTACTGGTGGCAGAACTATCAGCGGAATTGGCCGTCGAAGCCGATTGATCAGCAAGGGCTTGATTGGAAGCGCTGGCTCGGCTCCGCTCCCGACCAACCGTTCAGCGACGAGAAGTTCAGTCATTGGCGCTGGTATTGGAATTTCGGCGGCGGCGCGATGACCGACTTGTTTACTCACTGGATCGATGTCGTGCATTGGGCGATGAAAGCCGATCAGCCGAAGCAGGCCTGCATGATCGGCGATAAATATGTCTTCGAGCAGTGGGATTGTCCCGACACTATCCAGGCCTCATTCCGCTATCCGGGATTCGATGTTGTCTACGAAGGCATGATGAGTTCATCGATCGATGACGGAGGACTGGAGTTCCGCGGGACGGAGGCTACGTTGAAAATCGACCGGGGAGAATTCACCGTTTACCGCGAAGGCGTTCCCCGCGAGCAGAATCCTGTACTGACGGAACACAGCTTTCGCGACGGCACGATCGATCACATGGCAAACTTCTTCGACTGCATCAAGAGCCGCAAGGAACCAAACGCCCCCGTAGAAGCTGGAGTGGCTGCTGCACGCGCCGGCCACGTTGGCAACCTTGCCTACCATCATGGCGGACTCGCATGGTCACGGTCGTGATGAGGTGTGAAGAACCGGTTAGACAACTGCAGAAAAGAGAATGCCGAACGCCGCGCGTCTTTGGCGCTCAAGATAGTGCTTAGCTGCATGCGATTGGAGGGTGACTCGTCTTTCCGACAATTTGTTGGAGGGATTCACCGGGGATCGAGATAAAAAAATGCGGGGCTGAAAGCAGTGACCCTAATCGCCACTCTCAACCCCGTCTCCCAGGTTCTGTGGTAGGTGAAGCGAGTATGCGGCAGGTCAACCGCAGGCAACAAGATTACGAAGGTAAGTGGACCGAAGTTACGACTGAGTTCCGAGCAACAAGCTATGAATCCCGTGATTTCAGCTGCTTTGCCCTCATTCAAAAGACGTCTCCGAGCGGTTTGCTCGAAGCTCATAGCTCGCAGCTCAGTACTCAGCCCTACTACTTCGTTGCTACCAACGAGTGCGTGATGGCATGCACCGAAAGCGCGATCCGGTTCTGGACGCCGACTTTGCGCATCAGTTTGGCCACGTGCGCCTTCACCGTGCGCTCTTCGATACCCAACTGGGCGCCGATTTCTTTGTTCGAGCGTCCGGCCACCAACATCTCCAGCACTTCTTTTTCGCGATCGGTGAACGTCACGCGGCCGGCCGGGAATATACGCCCGGGCGAAGACGACACTCGTTCGATGAACATCGAGAGCACGCGCCGTGGCGCCCAAACCGAGCCTTGATTCACCACGCGAATCGCCTGCGCAAACTCAGCCGGTGTAGCAGCTTCGTCTACGTACCCTTTCGCTCCCGAGGCAATCGCCTTCAGAATCGTTTCTTCGTCGATACCCGAACCGGTCACAATGATCCGCAGATCCGGTCGCGTAGCCTTTAGGCTGGCCATCACGTCGAAAAGGTTTTGCCCGGAACGGTTGCCGAGCAGGATGAGATCGACGCCCTGCAGCGTGCTGATCTCAGGCAGCGCCGCGGAGACGAGCTCAAACTCGGGCTCGGCATCGAACAACGCGCGGAAACCGACAAAGCGTAAAGGATCGCTTTCCACCACCGCGATTTTGATTACTGGTTTTCTGGCGACTGCTGCTTTCATAGTTTTCCCTGTGGGCCTAGATTCTTCTACTCAGCATAGTAATAATTGGTCACGAAGCAAAGAGAAGGTGACTGAAGGGAAATTACGGGAGTAACATCGCGAAATGCGTTCCGGAACTGATTTTATGCACTTTCGGGTTGGATTTTCGGCGGTATGAGCGCGATCGTACGCCAGGCGGTCATCGCCGACGCCAACGTTGTCGCGGCAGTACATATCAAAAGCTGGCAGACCGCCTATCGCGGACAGCTCCCCGATGACGTCCTCGATAACCTCAGTGGCGAACTTGAGCGCCGCACTGAGTTTTGGCGCGAACACATTTCGACGGCGCCTTCGGGCAAGCATGAGATTTGGGTCGCCGATCTCGAAGATCAGGTAGCAAGCGGGCTCAATGGCTTTGCCGCGCTGGGTCCTGCAAGGGATGAGGACGCAGTCACCGGTGAGCTCTACGCGATCTACGTTCATCCCGACCGCTGGCATCACGGTTTAGGACGCGCGCTGCTGGCGCACGCTACTCGCCGACTTTCGGCGCTTGGTTATGCCAATGCCATTCTTTGGGTCCTGGAATCCAATATCCGGGCTCGCGCCTTCTACGAGCGGGCTGGGTGGACGCTCGACGGTGGCACTAAAATAGAAATGCTTCCCGATCATGTCGAACTTCGGGAGGTCCGCTACCGAATACGATGTCGTCAAGAAAACGAGGAATCATGTCGAAAAGAAGTCGGCAGTTTCTGATCATCTCTCTCATTTTTGTCTGGGCAATTACCGCATTCGCGCAGCTTCCTGCCGACTATTCGCGTCCTGAACAGAATGCGCCCGGGACACCTCCCTCGAGCTACACGCCCAAATACAAGGGCGATGCGGCCCTCTCAAATTCCGAATTCGACGCGATAGCCTACGTGCGCGTCGTTGTCCGGGCAGAGAAGCAATTCAACAAGCAATACGGCCACTACGCGCTGACCCTCAACCAACTGGTGCATACCGGCAACTTTACCAAGCGCATGGTCGATCCCAACCGCGGAGACTACACCGCGAGCTACAAGGGAAAGAACGACAGCTACAACCTGACTATGACGCCGAAGACGCCGGATGCCCAGCATCGCTATTTCTATGCGGACGACGACGGCAAAATCCGCGTCGACGACGGCAAGCCCGCAACTGCCGATTCGCCAGTTCTGAAATAGTTCCGAATACTGCTGCATACGAGGCAAACAAAGGCGCGCTCGCGCGCGCCTTGTCTCAAACGTCTCGGGCTTCAGCGATGTCCTTCGCCCCCACCGTGGAATCCGCCGCCACCATGAAATCCACCGCCGCCGAATCCGCCGGCGTGCATTCCTCCGCCCTGGAAGCCACCACCCATGTGGCCGTAGCCTCCGTGGAACGCAGTGACCGCGTGATTGCGGAATCCATTTCCAATTGCAGCCGGACGTGAGCCGTCAAAGTGGTGATAGTACCCGCCTCCGATCAGCGCGGGCGCTCTCCACACCATCAGCGGAGAGTAGAATCCCCAGCCAAATGGGTTATAGAAGAATCCGCTACCCGGCAGAAAGGTGAAGCCGGCAAACCATGGATCCCAGTACCATCCCGGACCCCACCAGCCTGGACCGTACCAGCCGTTCGCGTAGTACATCTGCGCCGCATTCACATTCGCGTCCGAGAGGTACTCGGAACGCAGGCTGCTCCAGCGATAGAGGTCGTCGTTCTGCGTGATTTCTTTCTTGTCGAACCCCTTCGCCTTCAGCTTCGCGTTATTGAGCGCTAATGCGTGATCCTTCTTTAGCGTCACGTTCTTGTCGTCCGCGGTTACGACAGCTTTTCCGTCGAAAACGCGAACGTCACCATTGGTCGCGTCGAAGTCATACAAACCAGTCTTGGCGATTCGCGTGTCAGCTCCGGGCTGGCTGACGTGCAAGTTATTCTCGGGATACAGCTCGTCGACTTCAAGCATCGCTTCGCCTTCGCGAAGCGTAACTTCGGTATTCGTAAGCGAATTCGAAATCATCTTCACCGAACTGTTGCTGCCCAGCCGCAGATACACACCGGGCGTCAACAAAATCTCTGCCTTGCCATTCCCTGTTTGCAGAATTTGGCCGTCCTGCAACTCCGCCGTACCCACTGACTTGGAATCAAGCGTCTGATTTTCCATTGACGCCTGCCCTTCCACATAGTTCAGCGTTCCGGGCACCGCTGTATGTCTGTTGTCCGTATCAAGACTCCATGCGGGCACAGACAGAAGCGCTGCCAGAAAGCAGCTTCCGGCAACCGTTTTCCATCTTGCCAGCCTCATAAGATCGTCCCTCCTCACTCACAAAACCCTTCAATCTATTGGATGTCTATCAGGCGGGGAAGATGCAGGTAACACATTGATACTAGGAGGTTTGCGGTAGCCTTATGTCTAAGCAGCGGTACAGGATAGCGCTGCGGATGGTTCTCTGAGCCGCTTCCTGAACCGGTCGAGGGTCAGGCGTCAGCGGTGCTCGTTGGTTGCGATTGTGGGTTGAATCAGACGCATTCCTCCCGACGGGCAAACATTGGGGAACTCGGCGTAGGAAAATTCTTTGCCGTTCTTCGGTTGAAAACTCTTCAACCAGTCCGCGACCTTAGCGATCGAGTCCGGGAACGGGGCGGCGTCATCGGCATTGAGCCATTCCAGACGCCAGGAGTCGGGCGGAGGCAAGATGTACGTACCATCAGCACGCTTCTTGAGCGGGATCGGCATTTCGGCTCGGAAGCTCTCGGAATCCTGCCGAATGAGGCCTGTATGGGTTCCGGTTTGCGAACGAAATTCCTTCGAAGAGAGCAAACTCTTCAGCTCCTGAAACTGATCCTTCGACATCTGCCCGCGCAGATACTCAGTGGGTTTATCGAATGTCGAGCGAATGATCTGGTACTCGCCATCGCGATTGATCGCGAGGCATACGTGGCGCACATCTCCTGCCTGCATCGCCTCAGTAGTGTCATATGCCAGACGAGCGAGCGGCTCGGAATCACTCGGTTTGTCCACTTGTTGGCCCCACAGTACGGTTGCGGGCAAAAGGATTGACAGGATAACGAGCAATCGAGCAAAGCGTGGCATAAGGAATCTCCGCTGGTCATACATGTTAATACGACGGGGGCGCCGGCAAAAGGTTAGATTCTGACTTCTCGGATTTAGGGCTGCTGTTCCGCATCCGGAATCACATGCAGCTCCAGGCTCTTGTGCTCGCCGTCGGAAACATGAAGAGGACTCCCCTGTCCCTCGTAATTCTTGAGAAACTCGGGGTTGTAGTAGGCCTCGCCCTCGACGCTCTCCCATGCATACACGGTGCAGTCTCCGGGACGCAAGCCGCGCAGGCTGAAACCTCCCGTCTGGTCGCTGACGGTTTTGCGGAAATGATCAGTGCGTCCTCGCAGGCGTTGCTCTGGCACGGCCACGACGATCGCGTTGGGAAACGGCTCGTTCTTGCTGTTAACGGCAACTCCTTCGGCCGTTCCGCCGTTCGCGCTCGCGACCAAGTCGAGCACCACGTTGCCGCCATTGATGGCGATGCCGGAATCGTTCACGTCCCGGCCACCGCTCAAAACCGACTTCATGTACCAGTCGCCATCGGCTGCTCCGTCACCCACAATCTGGACGTAATAATTTCCGGCAGGAACATCGGTCCATTGAAAACTGCCGTCGGCAGCGACATGTGTGATGTTCGAAAAGTTTTCGCGGAACACCGGCGCAGTCTCGTTCTCCTCTACAGCATCGACCATCTGCAGCGTAAGAAATATGCGCTCCGGATCAAAGCGCACAGGATTCTTGCTCTCGAATCGCAGGCGTCCATGTACGGTTGCGCCCGGCTGGGGCGAGAGCCGCAATCCATCAACGTTTGCCGATCCCACCTGCAAGGACTGCCGAGCGGTCATCGGGACTGCCGATCCCTCGACCGATGCCAGGATCGTGTAATTCCCCGGAGTGACGTCACGAATCACGAAGCTGCCATCTTTGTGGATCTCCGCGCCGTTCAGCATCAGGCTGAAATCGCGCGACTGCAGCATGATCGACGCCGCGGTATGCGGTGGCAGATTCACCACCGAACCGCGAATCATCACGCTCGGACTCGGCGTCAGCGAAAAGTCCGCGGGAAAATCGTCTGCTGGATGCAGCGTAATCGCCGATGCCTGGCTGCGATCGGTTGTGCCGGGATAGTAGGTGGTCTGGTAGGTCGGCGGCGCCGGTTTTTCCGGCGCGTTCGACTCGTGGACGGCGGCGCCTGCGGATTCAATCAGCGCCTTGAAATCCGGCGGCGGACTCACCGAAAGAAATATGTTTCCTGCGGGAAGATTGGCGATGCGGTATTCGCCCAGATCGTTGGTGCGCTCCGCGCCAGCCTGCTCCCAATGCTTGTGTCCGGCAACGAATGTCTGGCGTAGCGCGGTGACTTCCGCGTTCGGCAGTGGATCTCCATCTTCATCGGTCACGCGGCCGCGAATTACTGCAGCAGCCAGCACGCGAATCTGAATGTCCTTTACATCTTGGCCCGCCGTAAGCGTGAGGACGCGACCTTCGCTGCGCCCGCGCTGCTTGTCGGTGTCGAGCAGGCCGCTGCGTTCGGCAAACAGGTGGTAGCGTCCGGGAATGATGTTCTCGATGCGGAAGATGCCGTCGGGGCCGGTCACGGCTGTGTAGTCTCCAGCCTCAGCCTGGTTCTCGCCGATGAGTTCGATTAACGCCTTCTTCACCGGCTGGCCGTCGGGATCGCGTGTGACGACGCCTTCGATCGCTGCACCAGGAACCGGTTTCGCAGGGGTCTGCGCGAGCACACTTGCGCCGAGCATTATCAACAACAGGAATCGGGAGAGCAGCTTCATCTAATCGATCAGGAATGCCGGGAGAGAATCATGGCCCGAAATCTCATTCTAGCTTCTAGCTAGCTTCTAGCCGCGAGCTTCGAGTTGCGAGCTTCGAGTTTCCAGCGCCCGCACGAAGAAGGAACTTGCGCAAGCAGACCTTACAAGTTCCCTGAGATTTTAGGTACCCCCCTCCCCTCACCGTCTAATGGAATCATCGACTTGGGGGAAAATCCCGAAAAAATCTATGAGAGTCAACGGCTTAGGGGCAAAATCTTGAGCCGCTGAGACTTAGATGGCAGCCGGTCTCGCTCCCAACATCGATGCCACCCAACAATTAGAGCAATCTATGAGCCATCGAGTTGCCAAATGGGCCTTTTCCCAAAATGGAACCGGGAAGTTTGCCTTGACGATGGCAAAGTATGTGGGTATATTTCGATAGTTATCTAATTATATAGTTATCTAACTATGGCATCCTCCAACGAAGCTTTTAAAGCTATCTCCGACCCGACAAGGCGCGAGATCCTGCGCCTGCTGCGCAAAGGAGAGATGACTGCCGGCGATCTGGCAGAGCGCTTCGACATGACCAAGCCGACGATGTCGCATCATTTCTCGGTATTAAAAGAGGCCGACCTGCTCACCAGCCGCCGCGAAGGACAGACGATCTGGTACGGGCTAAATACGACAGTCGTGCAAGACCTGATGGCATGGGCGATAGACCTGATCGGTGGCGATGCACAGCGCGATGGAGACCACACGCCTGCAAAGAAACCCGGGAGCAAATCATGAAGACCCGCACGTACTACCTCATTGCAGCCGCCCTGATCGCCGGTGTATTGCTGGCGACGGCAGTGGCATATCCGCATATGCCAGATCGCGTTCCGATGCATTGGGATATCCACGGCGACGTGGACAGTTGGGGCTCGAAATCGACCCTGTTCACGTTTGATCCGGGAGTGATGGCGGGAGTGATGGTTTTGTTCGCGGTGCTGCCGTGGCTCTCGCCGAAACGCTTCGAGATCGATTCGTTCCGTTCCACGTATCTCTACATGATGGTGGTGTTCGTAGCCATGCTGGGGTACATACACTGCGTGGTGCTGACGGCGGCATTTACATCGAAGATCGATGTAAGCCGCGCGGTCGAGGGAGGTGTCTGCCTTCTAATCGCGCTGTTGGGAAATGTGATGGGCAAGGTGCGGCGGAATTTCTACATCGGCATTCGTACGCCGTGGACGATCGCCAACGAACGCGTCTGGAATAAGACGCACCGTCTTGCCGCGAAGACTTCATTCGCCGCCGGCTTGCTGGGATTGCTGCTTGTGCTTTTGCATGCTCCGTTCTGGATTCCAATCGCAACCGTGGTGGCAGGCCCGTTCATTCCAGCCGTCTACTCGCTGGTCTATTACAAGCAACTCGAACGCCACGGAGAGCTGAACGGCTAGAAAAGACACTTGGGGCAAAGAAACTCCAGTTCGGGCGCGGCGAATTGGTGAAAGAGCGGGCCTTCAGGCCTGCATCAATCGTTCGAACAGACAGAATGAGGGCTTCAGAGTGTGCGTGAGAACTAATCTTTCGCCCCTCTGGGGCTTTGCGATGTCCCACTTTTCCCACGGCTTGCGCCGTGGGCTGCATTCTTTCGCCGCTTCGCGGCTACGAGAGGACACCAATTGTTCCACCGCATCGCTGAATTTATAGTTCTCACGCACACACTTCAGCCCCCGTGGTCATGCCGGAAGAAAGCTTTCGATTCACCCTCCCTGCACACGGACGCGCAACGCATCGTCCAAGCAGCGAGGAAACTCCACAGCTCAAAGCGCCCAAGGAGGGCGCATTGCATGAAACGTGTTTTGGTTCTCCTGCTCC
Organism: Terriglobia bacterium; assembly: GCA_963823085.1. GTDB lineage: Bacteria > Acidobacteriota > Terriglobia > Terriglobales > Acidobacteriaceae > Sulfotelmatobacter. The sequence goes on from CAWGKF010000005.1 coordinate 30,800, forward strand.
TGACCGTGGCCGTTACTCTTGCCAGAGCCCAAGATGTTGCCGGCGACTGGCAAGGCACCCTCGACGCCGGCATGGGACAGCTTCGTCTCGTGCTTCACATCAGCAAGGCTGCGGACGGCGCTCTCACGGCAACGCTCGACAGCATCGACCAGAATGCCAATGGGATTCCCGTTAAGTCGGCAACGCTTAAAAACTCCAAACTGAACCTCGACGTCGAAGCCGTCCACGGGACCTACTATGGAGCGGTTTCACCGGACGGCAAGACCATCGCTGGCACCTGGAATCAAGGCAAAGCGCTTCCTCTGGAATTCAAGCGTGCGACTGCCCCGATCAAAACCGAGCATAAGCCCGCCAAGCCTTCGGACATCGACGGCACATGGATGGGCACACTCGATGCGGGCGGGATGAAGCTGCGCGTTGTCTTTCACATCGTGAATACAGAACACGGACTGACGGCCACGATGGACAGTCCTGACCAAGGCATGAAGGGCATGCCGGCCACCTCGGTCACGCGCACCGGCAGCTCGCTGAAAATCGAGGCCAAGAATCTGAACGGGGCTTTCGAAGGGACGATCTCCGCTGATCTTTCGTCGATTGATGGCAACTGGACGCAGAACGGCGCAACGCTGCCACTGAACCTGAAGCGGACAAAGGACGAGGCGAGCCTCGAACTCAAGCGGCCGCAGGTTCCGGTGAAACCGTATCCGTATCGCGAGGAAGAAGTCAGCTACGAAAACAAAGTGCAGAATGTCACGCTGGCCGCGACATTCACCATTCCGCAGGGGACGGGTCTGTTCCCTGCGGTTCTTTTAATTACCGGTTCAGGCCCGCAGGACCGCGACGAGAGCCTGCTCGGGCATCGGCCGTTCCTGATTCTTGCTGATTACCTGACGCGCCACGGAATCGCCGTGCTGCGCGCTGACGATCGCGGCACGGGCAAATCGACTGGAGATTTTTCCAAAGGGACGACGGCGGACTTCGCGACTGATGTGGAGGCCGGCGTCACTTATCTGAAAACGCGGACTGAGGTGAATCAGCAGAAGATTGGATTGATCGGCCACAGCGAAGGCGCCGTGATCGCGCCCATGGTTGCCGTCCGCAATAAAGATGTGGCTTACATTGTGATGATGGCAGGCACCGGTGTGCCGGGGGATCAAGTGATTGTCGCGCAAGGCGAGGCGATCCGGATTGCGGATGGAGCAAAACCCGAGGGCGCCGCGAAAGATGCGGCCAAAGAACGAGAGATCATGAAGCTGGTAGAGAGCGAAAACGATCAGGCTGTGCTTGAAAAAGAATTGCGCAAGAAGATGAAGGGCGACGTCCCTGACGCGCAGATCGGTATGCAGATCAGCCAGATCACCTCGCCGTGGTTCCGCTACTTCCTGACTTATGATCCGGCGCCCGCACTGCGGAAGCTAACGTGCCCGGTGCTGGTGTTGAATGGATCGCTCGATAAGCAAGTGCTGCCTGATCAGAACCTGCCTGTAATCCGCAAGGCGCTGGAGGAAGCGGGCAATAGACATTTTGAGATTGATGAACTGGATGGTCTCAATCACCTGTTCCAGACGGCAAAGACCGGATCGCCCATGGAGTACGCGCAGATTGAAGAGACGATGTCGCCGGTGGCACTGGAAAAAATCTCGAGCTGGATTCTGAAGCAGTAGTGTAGGGACGCGTTCGTCCGCCCGGGGCTAAAGCCTCCATCTTAAAGTCGACTTAACGCGGCCCTAGAAGGGCCGCTCTTCCACGGCGCTGTTAGCTGCTGTGTCCTTCAGAGAAATATTCAGGCTTAAGAAAAATCCGATAGGGTCGCCGACGGAATATGCGCAGATCGAAGAGACGATGTCGCCGGTGGCACTGGAAAAAATCTCGAGCTGGATTTTGCAGCAGTAATGTAGGGACGCGTTCGTCCGGGGCTAAAAGCCCCGAGTAGCAAGCGATTTGGCGCGGCGCTAAAGCGCCGCTCTTCCACGGTGGTACCAACGGTAACGGTGGTCCAACGGTATTCTCGGGGACCACAGAAAGACGTCTCACGCAGTCTCTAAAGCCCCATCTTAAAGTCGATTTATCGCGGCCCTAGAAGGGCCGCTCTTCTACGGCGCTGATAGCTGCTGTGGTCTTCAGAGAAATATTCAGGCTTAAGAAAAGTCCGATAGAGTCGCGCTGCCCGCCTCAGCTGTCCTTCCGATACAGAAGATTCTTCATGGCCTCGCGGCGAGCCGCATTCGCGCCTTTGTCGGTCTTCAGCGGGTCGGCGGATTTACCGGAATCCGCGGAATCCTCTTCGCTGCACGTTGGACACCGGTTGGCAAAGCCGGGCTTCCCTGGCTTCAGTTCAAACTCCTCACCGCATACTGCACATACTTTGATCGGAAATGCCATGACTCATCCATTTGATTTGGCTCGCCTGCGATTTCGTGGCCCGAACTCAAAAAAAACGCCACCACAGGGGTCACGGAGGAACACAGAGAAAGCCTTCGGATTTAATTCAAGAAATACTGCCGGTATAGCGTGTCTCGCTGTGCCGGTTTGAAGCCAGCATCGCGAATGATTCTCCGCAACTCCTCTTCGGTGGTGCAGTTGTTTACGCCCGCGGCGCGCACAACATTCTCTTCCAGCATCACCGAGCCGACGTCATTTCCGCCGAAGCGCAGGCCCATCTGGCAAACTTTCAAACCCTGTGTCACCCAGCTCGACTGCACGTTGAGGAAGTTAGAGAGATACAGGCGCGAGATGGCAAGCACCTTCAGATATTCGACGGCGGTAGCCTCGTCCCAGTGACGTCCGCCCAGTGCCGTGTTCTGCGGCTGAAAGCTCCACGGGATGAAGGCGGTGAATCCGCCCGTCTCTTCCTGCAACTCGTAAAGTTTCTGGAAGTGATTGACGCGGTTCTCGTAATTCTCGCCGACGCCGAACATCATGGTCGCGGTCGTCCGCATGCCGATCTGATGTGCGGTGCGATGAACATTGATCCAGTCTTCAGTCAGGCACTTCAATCGCGCAATTTTGTAGCGCACTTCATCGTCGAGAATTTCCGCGCCGCCTCCCGGGATCGAATCGAGCCCGGCATCCTGCAGACGAAGAATCGTGTCGCGGATCGAGAGCGCGCTGTACTCGGCGATGGCGATAATTTCTGACGCCGAGTAGCAATGCAAATGCACCTTCGGGAACCGCTCCTTAATTCCGCGCAGCATCCTCGTGTGCCAATCGATCTTCAGGTCCGGATGCAGCCCGCCCTGCATCAGCACACCCGTGCCACCGAGTTCGACGGTCTCGCGGATCTTCTCGTAGATGGTGTCGAAATCCAGAATGTAGCCTTCCTTCGCCGCAGGCCCTTTTAGCGGCCGGTAGAAGGCGCAAAAGGTGCAGTACTCGGTGCAATAGTTTGTGTAGTTGATATTGCGGTCGATGATGTAGGTGACCACGCCCTCGGGATGAAACCTGCGGCGCACCGCGTCGGCCTCCATCCCGATGCCGATCAGGTCATCGGATTCAAACATCTCCAGCGCTTGCTGCTTGGTTAAGGACATGAGGTGCCCCACAGAACTATTTATTTTAGCGGACGAACGCAGTCCGATCCAAACCCTGAGGGCGTAACAGGTTAAGTATGCCCTGACTCACCGACCTCGGTTGGCCCGCCAGCCACGGAAAAGCCCATCTTGGACTACAACCCCCGGAGCCGAACTTTCATCTATTGTGGCGCACTACCCGGCCAGATTGTGGCTTAACCAACGAAACCATAGACAGCGCAACTCGGGAACGTACCAGTGCGCACCAATGGGGAGTTCAAACGTTGTATGAGAACGCCTGGATCCTCTCTTAGCAAATATATCCTTGTCTTGTCGGTCGTACTTCCACTTGCCGGCTGCGCCGGCGTGAAGGCAGGGTCCTCTTCGACTCAACAGATCAGCATTCAGCTGAATCAAACGACCGCGACTCTGGCTCCGGGTGGAACACAACAGTTCACCGCGACGGTCTCCGGCTCCGACAATACGGCCGTGACGTGGACCGTGGACAAAGTCGCCGGAGGCAATTCGACGGTCGGTACGATCACGAGCACTGGCCTGTACACCGCTCCACAGTCGTCGGGCACGCACGTCGTCACCGCAACTGCGGTGGTAGACACCACGAAGTCGGCAAGCGCGACCGTCACCGTAAAAGGAACCCTGGCGATTAATCCGGCGACAGCAACGGTAGTCGCTGGCGCGACGCAGCCATTCCAAGCGATCCTGAATGGCACCGTGACTTCGGGCGCGACCTGGACAGTGGATGGAGTGACCGGCGGAAATTCCAGCGTGGGTATAATCAATGGCGCCGGAGTTTACACAGCGCCTTCCCAGGCAGGAACTCACACAATCAGCGCCAGCGTCGGCACAGGGTCCAGCAACAGCGCGACGGCTCCGGTCATTGTGTTTTCATTCGCGATCGCTCCGACCAATGCTACGGTTGCTGAGGGTGGAACGCAACAATTCACGGCCACTATCCAGGGACTCTCGAACAAAGGTGTGACCTGGTCGGTCAATAACGTTGTTGGCGGGAATGCGACTACGGGAACGATTAGCGCAACTGGACTCTACACAGCTCCAGCGCAATCTGGAACTTACACGATTGGCGCTACCAGCATGGCTGACACAGCTGCCAGCGTGACGACGCCCGTCAACATCAGTGCCCCTCTTGGACCTGTCGTGATTTCTCCTACCACGGCCACGTTGATGAACGGCACGTCTCAGCAATTCACCGCGAGCGTGCAGGGAGGGAATCCAACCTTCACCTGGTCAGTGGACGGCGTGATTGGAGGAAACTCCACGGTTGGTACCGTCAGCAACACCGGGCAAAACCCCGGCCTTTACACTGCTCCATCGGCGGCGGGAAACCACACCGTTACCGCCAGCGACGGAACGGGCACGGGTAACAGCGCGAGCGCACAAGTCTCCGTCTGGTCCTTCACCATTTCGCCGACCGTAGCGACTGTTGCACCCGGTGGTACGCAGCAGTTCACCGCAACTATCCAGGGAATTACTAACACGAGCGTTACGTGGTCGGTAGACGGCATAAATGGCGGAAATAACTCCGTGGGAACGGTCAGCACGACGGGACTTTATACTGCCCCGACCGCGACTGGGGCTCACAACGTTACAGCGACCAGCGTTGCGTATCCCTCAGACAGCGTCACAGCGCGCGTCACTGTGGTCAACGGAGCGCAGTCCGCAGTATTGACCTTTCACAACGACGATGCCCGCGATGGCGCGTACCTAGATGAAGTTACGCTGACCCCATCGAACGTCAATCCGACTCAGTTCGGCAAGGTCATGTCTTACCCGGTCGATGCGCAGGTTTACGCGCAGCCACTCTACCTGCCGCAGTTGAATATTAACGGCGGCGTACACGATGTCGTATTCATCGCTACCCAGAAGAACAGCTTGTACGCTTTTGACGCCGATGCGACTACGGGCTCGGGCACAACGTTCTGGCACGTGAATTTCGGCCAACCAGTAACCACGGGGGATCCCGGCGGACCATATCCTATCGCCGGAATTCTCTCGACGCCCGTCATCGACGCTACTAGCAAAACGATCTACGTCGTGACTCACGTCGAGGGTGGCAATCCGGAATACATGCTGCATGCTCTGGATGTGACCACAGGGAAAGACAGGGTTACCCCGGCTGGGATCTCGGGCACCTATAAGGGCGACTCGTTGGGAAGCGGGTGCTACCAGCGCATGGGGCTCGTGCTCAATCCGGTCACCAATTTGGTTTATGCCGCGATCGGGAGCTGCCCGAGTGGATGGATATTCGCTTACGACAAAACCACGTTGCAGCAGAAAGCAATCTTCGACGCCACTCCGGGCGCGGGCGGCGGCGGTTTCTGGGGCAGCGGTGGCGCTTCGGCGATCGATGACTCAACCGGCGACCTGTACCTCATGAACGGCACTGACTCCGGAGACCAGCAGTGGATCTACCCGACGTCGATGGACGGCTATAACGATTCGTTCTTGCGCATGGATGGGACCACCCTGAAGGTGCTCGACTACTTCGCGCCTGACGACAACTCATACCTCGCCACGAATGACGCGGATCTCGGCAGCGGCGCCAACATTCTGGTTCCGGGATCGTCGACATATCCCCACGAAGTGCTTGGCGGCGGGAAAGACGGTAACGTGTTCGTCGTGAATCGCGACAGCATGGGCGGATACAACAATCAGTCGAACAATGTGGTGCAGACCGTGCACATCGGCACTTCTCAGTTCGACAACATCTTCTCTACTCCCGTGTACTGGAACGGATTGGTCTACTTCCACTCCAACGGCGACGTGTTGCGGGCCTTCAGCTGGACCGCGGGAGCGGCCGGAGGACAGCAGCTTTCATCCAACTCGGTGGCGAATGGTCATACCGTTTTCAACCAGCACGGCGCAACACCGTCGCTCTCAGCAAATGGCAACAGCGATGCCATCATCTGGGAGATCGACGACAGCGCATACAACACCAACAATCCTAGTGCCAGCGGACCGGCGGTGCTGCACGCGTATAACGCCACCAACATCGCGAACGAACTTTACAACAGTGCGGATGCGGGCAGCCGGGACCAGGCCGGGCTGGCGCTGAAGCTTACCGTCCCCACAATTGCCAATGGGCGAGTCTTTGTCCCAACGGGTTCGGAGTTGGATATCTATGGCCTGTTGAATCCGTAGACGCAGCGGGTTGAATCAGTAGGCGGAGCCGGAGGGTTTGCGGGAAACCCTCAGCTCTTTGCCTGCGTTAACGGCGCCAGAAAGATGTTGTTTCCAGTTCGGATCTTTCAGGACCGAATACTTGATCCAGATACTGTCTCCCTCGCCATCGGTGATGCGCCGCGCGCACCATGCGAACGGATACGATTCCCCTTTGTTCCAATGCAGCGGATACGATTTCTCTCCCGCTACTTTGCTGTCACGAGTCCAATAAGCGTTCGGTTCGTTGCGGCGGATCACCTCGCCCACATACGCGCCGTACTCGGCAGATAAGCCGCGGACGCTGATCGAGGAACTGTTCTTCACGTAATTCTCGTGGACGCGGCCTAGGATTTCGTCGACCTGCTTCAGCGATCCGATGCTGTAGTCCAGCGTGACGTGATCGTACGTCTGCGCGTCGGCAACCGCCTGGCCGCAAGCGTAGCCGATGAAGTCCTCAGAACTGGACAGCACAGGATGCTTTTGCGCCTGCTGCTCCTGCACGACATTCCAGACACCAAGTCCTCCGCCCACCACTAGGGCGAGGATGAGCAGTTTCTTGTTCACATTCGGAGTCTCGCGGAGCATCCGAGGAAACTCCAGTTACCAAGGTCAGCTGAACGGGTCGACCCGCATATAAGTGCTGCGAATACAGTAATTTGAACGCGTTCAACTATTCTCTTGACTCGTTCGGTGCGCGGGCTTACAGTTGTTTTGAACACGTTCAACACAGCCCGAAGGGAGCACAGATTATGAATACCGCCAACAACATCATCGTTGCCACGTACCTGGTCTACCTGTTCATCAGCGTCGCCCTGACCATCTGGGTGGCTCGGACGCTGCACAAGCGGGGAGCCATCTTCCTGGTGGATGCGTTTCACGGAAATACCGAGCTCGCGGATTCCGTCAATCACCTGCTGGTCGTGGGCTTCTACCTGATCAACATCGGGTTCGTCTCGCTCGCCCTCAAAACAGCGGACGTCATCAACACTTCGCGCGCTGCCATCGAACTGCTCAGCGACAAGATGGGGATGGTGATGCTGATCCTCGGCGGAATGCATTTTTTCAACCTGTATGTCTTCTCCCGCATTCGCCGCAGCGCGCGCACGTCGCGCCCCGTGACTCCGAATCCCCCGGTCGCGCCCAACGCAACGTTGAATATGGCGATTCCGCGGTAACGGGACGGACCTTCAAGAAAAGGCGGATGAGGGCCTCCGCGACACAAATAGCCGGAAGGAGGAATGCGTATGCAAAAGCTTTACGTGCTCTACGATCCGAAATGCGAGCTGTGCTGCCGATTGAAAAACTGGATTCTCGTCCAGCGGTCGTGGATTGGGATCGCCCTTCTGGAAGCCGGCTCAGAAAAAGCGCGGCGGCTCTTCCCTGAGCTTGAGAGCATCGCCGGCAAAGAGGACCTCACGGTGATCAGCGACGAAGGGGCGGTCTACCTGAATGATCGCGCCTGGATCATGGTGCTGTATGCGATGGTCGAGTACCGCGATTGGGCAGCGCGTCTGACGCATCCGCTGCTGATGCCGCTGGCGCGCCAGGCTTTCGCTGCGTTATCGAAGAACCGGCATCTGCTTTCGCGGATGCTAACCTCGGACGATCCGGAGACAATCGCCGGCGAACTGCGCCAGATCGAACTCGAGCCCTGCGCCGTGCCGGCAGGCAACGCGCCCCTATCGAACGTGCGAGACTACCTGCAATGAACACGACGCTGAAGAACCGAACCACCCGGCGCGCCGAAGACACGCGACGCAAGATCTACGAGGCAGCCATGGAACTGTTTCGCGAAAAGGGATTCGAGGAGACAACGATGCGCGATATTGCGGCCAAGGCCGGCGTAGCCCTCGGTGGCGCCTATTATTACTTCTCCTCCAAAGACGCCATCGTGCTGGACTTTTACCGCGAGATGCAGGAGACGAGCAACGAACCTGTACTCGGATCTCTGACACGACACAAGAAGCTGAAGGACCGTTTACGCTGCGTGCTTGAGCAGCGGCTGCAGTTGCTGGAGCCAAATCGCAAATTTTGCGCCGCATTATTCCGTCATGCGCCGGACAAGACCGATCCACTCTCGCCTTTCAGTGAAGAGACGAAACAGATTCGCGAAGGCGCGATCGAACACATGCACGTCGCGATCGAGGGAAGCGATACGAAAATTCCGGCCGATTTGCAACCGCGCCTCCCCTATCTGCTCTGGCTCTACCAGATGGCAGTGATCATGTTCTGGCTCTATGACCGCTCGCCGGCTCAGGAGCGCACGTACAAACTGCTCGATAAGAGTTTGGGGTTGCTCACGAACCTGCTGCGTCTTTCCGGCTTGCCGCTGATGAAGCCCCTGCGCAAGGCAGCGCTGGAGTTGATGGAAACGGCAGGCGGGTAGGCGACATCCGCCGAGGAACTGATCATGCCAACGGATTCGCCTAACACAATTACGATTACAGGTGCATTTAGCTATACCGGCAGGTACGCCACGAGGTTGCTGCTGGGCTGCGGATATCGGGTCCGTACGCTCACATTCCATCCTGCGAGGGAAAATCCTTTCGGCGAGAAAGTCGAAGTCTTCCCTTACAACTTCGATCGTCCAGACGAGCTTAAAGAAAGCCTGAGTGGCACAGACACCCTCATAAATACCTATTGGGTGCGTTTCCCGCGCGGAAACTCCACGTTCGAGTCAGCCGTTCAGAACACGAGGACGCTGATCGCCGCTGCGAAAGAGGCCGGTGTTCGAAGGATTGTACACGTCAGCATCGCGAATCCCTCGGCCGAATCGCCTCTCGGTTACTACCGGGGAAAGGCGCAACTGGAACAAGCCGTCATGGATTCTGGCCTGTCGTACGCGATTTTGCGCCCTACTGTCATATTCGGAGCCGAAGACATCCTCATCAATAACATTGCTTGGTTCCTGCGGCGCTTCCCTGCGTTCGGCATCCCCGGCAACGGCCAATATCGCATTCGCCCGATCTACGTCGAGGACATGGCGCGGCTGATTGTCGAAGCAACCGGTCAAACGACGAACACGGTGGTGAACGCAGTTGGACCCGAGACTTACACGTTTGAGGAATTAGTGCGGCTCATCGCACAGAAGGTGGGACATTCTGTACGCTTGATGCATACGCCTACGACCCTTGCTTATCTCGCGACGTGGATCACGGGCTGGTTTGTTGGAGATGTCGTGCTTACCTGGGAAGAATATGGGGGATTGATGGCCGACCTACTGGCGCCCGCAGGACCTTCTTCAGGACAGACGCGGTTGAGCGAGTGGCTCAGCGAAAATCACGAGCAGGTTGGCAGGAGATACGCGTCGGAAGTCGCGCGTCACTATACAAAGTCCGGTGCCGCCTAAAAGCGCGAGTCTGAGAGGACTTCACCCCTACTACATGTAGCGGTGAATTCGTTCCCCGATGGCGGCTGTCAGCCGTAAGGGAAGGAAACGCCAGCTCTGACGAGCCAGCGAAATCAGGCGCGATGGCTTCGAATGATGCGCATCCACGCGGGCAGGATAATAGTACCGGTAGAGCGGCTTGACTTCGGTTCCCCACTTCCCTTTGAATTGCGCGAGGCCATGATCATCGGTTGCTTCGCCAAAGTCGTACCAGCGGTACCCGTCTCTGCAGGAATCGCGAATAGATTCCAACTGAATGATGTCGTGAGGATGGAGATGGAAATCGCGGCGCGCGCAGCCGGTAAATGCATAAAACACGGTCTGTCCGAAGCGCAGGAAGATCGATCCGGCGACCATTCGCTTCGAGCCGCGTTCCTCGCGTTCGGCAACGAGCAGCTTCATCTGGCCGAGGGGACGAAGATTTCTCCAGAGACTTTCGAAGAAGCGCAGAGGACGCGGAGGAAAGGCGTGATGCCGCATCGCGTCAAGATATAACCAGTACCACTCCGCTACTTCGGATTCGCGTTGCGCTTCGCGCACCTGCAGTCCGAGCTTAGTTGCCTTGTTAATCGCCCAGTGCACACGATGCTGCTTTTTTGCATTCCCGAAGCGCAGCCGCTTGCATTCCTTGCAATCGCCGCATTCGCGCGGCAGACGCACGTTTTCACAGAAATCTTCCCAGGGCGAAGCCTCCACTTGCGGCGGTAATTCCTGTACGTACATGGAGCGCCACGGCGTACAAGAGAGCTCTGGGACCAACTTCTCCAGTCCACGAAGGCGCGAACGAATCTCCAGTTGCAAGGCCGGCTCGGCGCGGACAAGGTCGACGGCGTGCCGAAGAACGGTAGTCATTGCCTCGTCATCGAGAGCTAACGGACCCGCCACAGGAGTGCGGGGCGCCGACGAATAGCGCGCGTGCGTCGCACTGCGCCCGGCCTTGAAAGGTAGCGCCTTACTGAAAAACAAAGGCAGAATCGCGCGCAGCCTGCCATCGCTGTCTTCGCAGGCGAGCCCGCGACACTTCTGACCATATTCTGCTTCGATGGCGGCCAGCCAACTGGGGTGGTGATAGATCAGCGCATCCGGGTGATGGGTGACAAATTCAACCCAGCGCTGATCCTTTTGCACGTCGAGTTCGATGGGCCGCAGAGCTAACGCGACACTCATGAGGGTGGCAAACCGCTACTTTCGTAGTGTGGATCATAACAGCCGGTACGTCGCTACCCTATGGCACAGGTGGGTGGTTGCCCGGGGGATAT
>CAWGKF010000006.1:0-664977 GCA_963823085.1 Terriglobia bacterium
ACTAGCCCGCACTATCGCGGTAGCATTTTGTTTGTTCGAATATTGATTCTACCATCCTAACTTCTTATCGTCTCACTGGTTTAGCCCATACCCGAGCTCTAATTGGTTTGGGCCTGTAAGTCAAGCAATTTCTAATTCTCAGACGTCTGACTGCTGAGTAAATGCTGTGAATATCTTTCCTACCCACTGTATCCCAGTGATTCTTCTATTCATATAGTGGTATCAAACCCAAAGAAAAGGGTAGGTCCTTCCGGTGAGAGGTAATTATAATTTCCTTATAGTTAATGCGGGTGCTAGACAAGACGGAACGCAAGTGATCTAGCATCTGAGATAGGAGAGTAATATGGGAGTCAATAAGCAACAGAAGCAAGCAGCCGAGCGCGTTAAGGCTTCACAGCCGGTAGCCGAGCAGCCGAAAGCGGAGACGGTGAAAGGCACGACAGCTACTAAGCCTGTTACGCCTGCAACACCTGCACAGCCCACCAAGCAGCAGACGACAGTTGTGAAGCTGGTCGAAGCTCTGCTTGCAACCCGTAAGATAGAAGTCAAGCCGGAGATGTTGGTGCAGGATGGCAAGTACATCAACGTCGTGATCGGCGGCGCTTGGCCCATCCTACGAGTAGGCACGGCTGGAGGCATTAGCGTCCCAGCTCTTCGCTCTTACAAGGAAGGGATGGAAACCTGGACGCACGCTGACGAACTGCTGGCTAAGCAGGCGGCACGAGACGCGAAGAAGACTGCTGCACCTGCACCCCCAGCAGCTAAGGAGCAAGGCAAGCATGTAGCAGCGTAGTAGATTTAGCAGCACTGCCACGCCCAAGGCGTGGTTTTGCTGTCTCGGTGAACTACTTTGAATTCAGAAGAAGTAGATGAATGCGAGCTTGCGGGGCTAAGGAAATGCAGGGCTAACGACACCTCACTACTTCCAACAATTCTGATACTAACTACCTTCCTTTATACTAGGATAGGTTTACATTCTCCTGCTAGATTGATTACCTAGGATTTCCTCCCTTCCCTCCAATTCCCTGCGCTTTGTCTAGGAACATTCTGGAATCTTCTAGGAATCTTTTAGTGTATCTTTTAGTACAGAATCGAGCAGGACAGACAATTCCGCCAGAGACTCGGGGCTGACCCAAGTCTTCTCTTCAAGTTGACTAATCCATTCTTGCTTGCCTTCCTCCGCCACACGCTTTACACCGAACTCGTACTTTGGTTGCCCTACATGTTCTATCGTTGTTTTGTCATCACTCAGCTTCCAGTGTTTAGCAGATTTCAAGATGAATTTCCTCTCTATTTTCGTGATTTAAATGACAGCACCGCACGATTTCCCATATTTCCTTGCGGTGGTTTATCTTGCGGTGGTATTTGTTTGTTCTAGATGGTATGTAAATCCTCTACTTTTCCATTTCTAGGTGAATGTACTGGTAAGTGCTCTTTAAATCTCCTTAAAAATAAATAACCGCAGAAAATACAACCGCATAGGGTTGTATAGAAAAAGATGCGGTGCGGTGGTATATGTACCTATTTGTATCTATTTGTATCTATTTCATCTAGCAACCGAAGGTCTACCTCGCCTCGCATTAGCTTCTGCATCGAGATGCGCTCTAATCTCCTGCGTCTCTTCCTCGCTAAAGAATTCTCTATTGTCTAGAATTCGTCTTGCTGTGTCGTCGCTACATGAATTCCGATCTGCCACTTGGCGCACCGAAAATTGACGCGTCCTGAAATCTGCGGCAACGGCATTGTTCCTTGCGGCTCGTTGATTGGAAGAAGCTTCTCTTCGCTCTTCTTGCTGAACGTCTTCCGCGTCTGTCACATGGCGAATCGAATCGATGCAAAACTGCCCGAACTCGTAGCACTGGCTCACGCCGACCGTAATGTTGTCCTTACCAAATCGTGTGTTCTCTACGAACAGAATCGCATAGCGACGGTTGGCATTCTCGGTCGTCCTCGTAAACGTCTCGACCGTATCCGCAGCATGAATCTTTGCAAACACTTCGCTGGTGTTTTCAGTCGTAAGTTTCTTGCTGCTCTTTCCCTCACGATTGGATTGCGTCGCGGTGCAGACGGCGCAGTTGTACTTCTTCGCGATGCTCTTCAGATCCACGCAAATCTGGCGCATGGATTCTCTGAACATAGCGTCTGATCTGGCATCCTTCTTCATGTCGTCAATGTAGTCAACGATAACCAGATCCGGCACGAAGCCTTTCTTGATGTGCGTCCGTATGGACAATTCGATCACTTTTGTCGTGCAATCGCTCGCCGGCATGTCCACGATCTTCAAACGATTCGCGAAGTACGGAGACTGCAAGAGTCGGTTAACTGGACCGACCCGTTCGTTAATGCCTGGGCGCTCTAGCGAGTAGAAAGTGTTTGGTGGACTTTCGCGCCCGTCAGGCTCATGAAGTCGCAAGACTTGAACCGTTTGCGTGCTGCTCTGGGCCAGCGAAAAAATTGCCTGAATGTATTTTGTAATGACCTCTTCTTTCGACATCTCAATCGTGAAATGCAGAACCTTTTTCCGCGAATGCAGGGCTGTCTTACCGAAATGTATCAATCGGGTGGATTTGCCTTGGCCCTTGAGCCCAATCGTCAGCCACAATCTGCCCCTTTGCGGACGGCAGTTCATTTCGTCCAAAGCGTCTATTCCACTAGAGAAGGAGAAATCAATGAAACGTAGCTCCTCCGGCGGCAGTCCCTGGTTAATGTCGTAGACGTTTTCCTGTTCGGCAACAGCAACACCGGCATTTGCGGCCTCGATTCCATGTTCCAGTTCAATAAGAGCAGCGTCGGGGTCCGTGTCGGCGTCTTCCATTGCTTTTTCGCAAAGCTTCTGAATCCGCTTTGTTAGGAGAACAGACTTGAGCGCACCTATTATGAATTGAGCATCGATGCCGGTCGTGAGCTGTGTCAGCTTAACTAACGTTCCTCGCGTCAGTCCGTGTTGATCGCGATTGATCTCTGAATCCAGCAATGCGTCAAGTTCGGCACCGGGAGCACGGCCTTGCTGCTTAATAAAAGGGCGAATCTTTTTGAAAATCGTCTGGTGAACAGGACCGGTAAAGAGATAATCTTCAGGTAACTCTTCCTCGATTTGTACGGCGTGCTCGTCATCGAAGCACATGAGCGAAAGGATTCGCTCTTCTATTGCTTCTGGTCGGATGTTTATGGGCATTTATTCAGTCCTACCTCCCCGGAAGCACAACCCCGAAAAAATGGTCCTACCTGGGTGGCAGCCAACGATTGTACTTCCGGGAAGAACTTGATACTGAACTTGGTTGCGGTCCGATTTTCGGTTCGGACACAGTTGAACAGAAGACTACGGGTTAAGCATATTTTCGCTCGTATCGGGCGGGGATCTCAGGATAACAAGGAGCCATCTTTTTCCAATATCCAGGAAATTGTTCTTTTAGCCAATCCTGTCTTTCCTTTTCCTTTCGGATCAGGTAGTCATCCACAAGATTCAAATTGCTGCACACATTCGTGATCGTCACGGCCCTTTTTGGATATTCGTATTCCTGAAGCTGCCGTGTTACGATCTTCAGAATCTTGTCACCCTCCGCGATTGCCTCATTTTGTTGCATGACTTTATTAGCTTCCAGATTGCGCTGCACGTACCCATTGAACTGAGCCACCGCCCGCGCCTGTTCTGCCTTCGTTCCGATCTCGGCAAACAGCAAATCATCCGGGAAATTTCGTTTCGTTGGGAACACGTTTCTCAGGCAGGCAAGAAGCACTGTTTGTCCATCCATAGCTTGCTCCTTCGTTTGTTTTGCCGTTCCCTTATTTATACCGGTTTTCATTGACTTACCATGGAAATATTAAATTGAAAGTCCTCGCGAATCAACCCTTCTTAAGGTCCGCCGCAGCCCTCGCGACGGGCGAATCGTTATAATTTGTTCAATAACTAAGTATTGACTAATCAATACTTTTCTATAATCCGCCAGGTTCCTTGTCGTTTATCTATACCGATTTTAACCGGGACCAAACCAGCGTTATCTGGTCATAGAATCAATAAGATAACTTATACTTACCAAAGAAAAAGCTTGAGAAGAATTTGGCCTTTTATTAAAATTTATTAAATAGGTCAATGAGATATAAATACACAACGTTACCAAAACACAAGCAACTACCATACTGCTACTTCACTCAGCCTTGTAGATTCAGACGGCCTGAGCAACAGCCGCACGCTACAGGTTGTAAGTGCAGGGCATGTAAGGCGTACCAGAAGTTATTCAACAAACTAGAACGAATTCAATCGTTCGGAAAGGAAGGAAGATAAGTTGATTCACAATGCCTCATGCAATGGTAAGTCGCTGGTTGTGATACAGCACCACGCCGGACTTGTAAATACGTCCAAGGTTGAATTGCTGCATGCGGAACGAACGGTATGCGGGGCTCGTACAGCTCGCGGCCCAGTAGGTTTGCCAGAAGATCGGCAAAAGGCACGACAGCTTCGACGGACACCGGGAAATCTGGTTGTCGAGTGTATCTGGCGTCAAAGGAGGATCTTGCGCAGCAGAACAAATCTAGACCAGCAGTGCCGCAAGGTCGCTTCGATGACGTTCACAGCAGACCTTGGCAGGAGCTGAACCGTGCTAAATCAACTTATCTGCCTTTCTTTCCGCGACTAGAAGGAGAAAAAGTTTATGACCAATAAAAAAGACAAAATTATCTGTTTCAGTACGACTGAGGTGCAATACGAGGAACTGCATCAGATCGCTTCTACGAAGGATTCAATGTCCGCGTTGCTTCGAGAAATCATCCGGGAATATCTAGAAAGGAAGAAGCAGTCGCCTTGACGATCCTTTAACAGATGCAGGTAGACAGTCAGGCCCAACTCAAAAGGTTGGGCTTTTTTGTGTGCCTACATTTCACAAAGGAGGAAAAGATGTCGTACCGAAGAACTTGTATCGAACTCTGGCTTCTGGCAGGAATTCTGTTCCTGTTAAGCCTCGCAATGAATCCACACACGGCGGTCTTCGTTGACCTGGCTGTTCTGATGCTGTTTGGCGGTATTGCTCAAACTCAAACACAAAATGAATAAGGCCCCCGGCGCCGTGAACGCCGAAGGCCCGAAACTAACGAAAGGGCAGAACTACAAAAATGATTTTACTCCAATTTCCATCTCGACCGAAAACTTTGTGCGATTCGCAGGAACTGCTTCAGATGCAGACGTTCGCGTTCGAGACCCTGGTAGAGGCGTTGCGGAAGCTAGATCCAGCGCTGCACAAATTGTTCATGGCCCAATCCCTCACAGTCGTTCTGGGCGTGACTGGGCTCAGTCAGCTACCAACGATCACACTCGCAGAATTGCTGTTCGCTGTATTGGAAAGCTGCGATCACCCAAAACAACTGCTCGACGTTCAGAACGTGATGATTTTCACGACGCACCAAGTGGAGGCGATCTATGCCAGCGCTGCTAGTAACGTATGAAATCTTGTGGCGGAGCAGGGCGCAGCAAGCATGGATCTCTGCAGTGATGTGCAAAAGGCACGTTGAGATGGTTCGTGCCAGAGTCCCGGTGAAGATCGTGTTAGACAAATCCATTTCGGGCGAGTGTTGCGTATGCCGAGGCGAACAGAAGCACAAAGAACGGCAGGCAAGCCAAGGCAATTGTCGGGACTCACCGATTTCAGATGGTTTTCCGCCCAGTCGTGCAAACGCTCACCTGAAAGCTAGTTAGGCGACCTCAGTAGAAGGTGGTCAGTCTCGTAAGCTGAGGACTGGCCACCCTTTGATGTAGCTACAGAGGCATTGCGGAAAATCGATCCGACCCTGCATCACCTTTTCGCCTTAGAAGGCTACGGGACCACGTAAAACGATACGTTGCTGGTTAACACGCCGCTGGGAGTGGTCACGGTTACGTAGCCAGTGGTCGCGCCTGCGGGAACGGTCGCAATCAGAAGCGTGTTGGATTTGACCGTGAAGCTTGCCGGAGTTCCGTTGATTGAAACGCTGGTGGTGCCAGCGAAATTTTGTCCGAGGATGCCAACTTGCTTTCCGACCCTGCCTGCGCGATTCACGAATGCTACGAATGGCTGGAGACCCATGTCGATACTGAAGATCGTGCCGCAACCGGGATTGGAATAGTTGCAAGGATAAGGTCCACCGGTGAAAGTGGTTCCGTAAAACTTTCCATCCGTAGCCTGAACCAGGCTAGCCTCGGGATACGCTCCGTCATTCGGATATCCGGCAAAACTATAGATGGTGGAGATCGTTTGGCCGCCGAGAGGCAGCTCAAACACAACACCAAGGCCGTCGATCCCACCTTCCTGATCCGTCCAGTAGATATTGCCATCAGATCCTTGGATAGGAGCATTCGAATGATCCGCACCGAATTGCCACTCCGCATACTTCCCCTGTGGGGTCAGCTGGAACAGATAGAAATCGATCGCGGTACCGTAGAAATTTCCGTCGCTTGCCAAGATGAGGCCCCCTGCAGCCGCATAGGCGTTATCAAAGGTGTACAAAAGCGTAAATTCGCCCTTCGGCGTAATTTTGAAGAAGGTGCCGGCTCTGTACACACCTCCGTTCGTAGTTGTTCCGTAGAAGTTCCCGTCAGCTCCCTGCGCCAATGCGCCTCGGGGGTTCTCGCCGTCGGAACAGTAGTTTTGCGGACAAAAGCTATACAGCGTGGTCAGCTTTCCCGCTGGCGTCATTTTGAATACTGTCCCGCAGCCAGAAGGACAAGAATTGGAGGGTGTGCCGCCGTCGTAAGTCGTACCGTAGAGGTCTCCGTCCGCAGCCTGGATCAAACTCTGAGGATAATACCCATTAGCGGCGTTGTTAAAGGAGTACAAAACCGTGAAATCTCCAACAGGCGTGATTTTGAAAATGGTTCCATATGCTGTGTATTGAGTGGTGGTGCCGTAGAAGTTCCCGTCCTCACCCAGAACGAGGCCGTTTTCCGGATACGGCGAATCCGGTTGAAAATTGTGAAGAATTTGCAATTTGCGATTGGTGCCGACCTTGAACACTACGCCACAGCCAACGCCGCCCTCCCCATTACAGGCCCCAGTGCCACCGAAAAATGTCGTCCCGTAAAGACTCCCATCAATGCCTTGAGTGAGCGGACCTTCGGGACCGGCAGCGCTGGTTCCATTGAAACTGAGCAATTCCGTATACGTCTGCGCTGAAGCGGAAATTACAACGCTTGCGACGAACACGCATAAGGCAAGAACGATCACCCGGTAGTTGAGACTCTTCATGACACCCTCCGTGAGTTGCATCGCCAATCGAATTGCAGAACTCGGATGCATCGCAGCCGTGCTCGGCTAAATCCTCAGTCTGGGGGGAAACGTGCGGCCCGTCATTATCCCGCCCCAGGTCTGACAGGTCAAGGGCGAGATTGTCAGTTGACGAACCCAGCGATTGCCCTCAAAACGGCTCCAGAGGTCAACGAGTGAAATCGCGATTTTTCGCCAACTACGCCCACAACCGACGGACCCGCGTTCGCACCCCATCGATGAAAAGCGGTGCCGGGGTTTCAGGTTTTAGTTGACGCCGTACACTACGACCGCCGACGGGTGGGTTGTCTGCCCGTACACGCCCGTCACCAGTGATGTTCCGCCCATAGTGAGGTAGCCGAGGATGGTCAAACCGGGAGGCGAACGGAGTTCTTCACTGAAATTGGACGTAGTCTGCCAGCCGCCTGTGGGTTCGACATACACATATTCGGAGCCCTGCTGCTCGGCACCGACTGCCACGACGCAACCGTGAACTGCGACTTGGTAGCCGAACCATGAGTCGAAAATTGAATTGTAAGCGGTGAGTTTTGCGGTCTCGGTCATGGAATGCCAGCCGCCGCTCGGCTCGGTGAATACATAAGCAGCGCCATTTCCTTGATAGTTTTCCCACGCCCCAACGACCGCGGTCTCGCCGTCAATGGCAACCGCACTGCCGAATCCTTCTCCTTGAAAACCGTCTGACGGGGTCAGATATGCGGTTTCCGTTGAATTTACCCACCCACCCGAAGGCCTCACGTAAATGAAAGCTGAACCCGTCGATAGGCCGTCTACAAATCCGCCCACGATGATCGTTTTGCCACTGATGGCGAGACCAGGCCCGAATTCCTGGCCATATTGCAGGCTCGACGGCGTCAGGAGGGCGGTTGGGGTACCACTTTTCCAGCCACCTTGCGGCTTCACGAAAACTCCGAAACCCACCCCATCGTCCGTCGCTACACTACCTGCGACGATTGTGTCCCCGTCGATTGCCAGGTTTCCCATATTGCCCACCGTCTCGAACTTGCCATGAAGCACTGCCTGATAGTTGGAAGTGCTCTGCCATCCGCCGTCCGGTTTCTCGAAAACGTAAGCGGCACCCTTCACTCCGGCATACAACGATACGACGATCGTGTCTCCGCTAATCGCCACGTTAGAGCCGAAGGGCGTGCCTAAGCGTCCGTTTGTAAGCTTGGCGGTGTAGTTCTTGGTCGTCTGCCATCCACCGGCCGGTTTCACGTACACATAAGCCGCACTCTCACCTAACGCGCCAACTACGATCGTATTCCCATCTTTACTAATCGCTATGCCTGAGCCGAAACCCGTTTGGGTATCGTTACCGGGTATCCACAAGCCAGCCAAGGGGCGCAGGTAGCCTGTGGGATCAGTTGCAAGGCCAAAATTGGATTGCAGGCAGAGGAATACGAGGAAACTAAACAGACGCGTAATCTTCATTGAGACATTCCTCTCTGTCGTCGAGCGGCCCACTGATCCTCCAAACAAGTCCTGAAGACAGCAGGGTTGAAGTGAAACCGTGACTCAGATGCAGCAGAGATAGTTGAGGTTGTCGCGAGGCGGGGTACGCGGAGAGCGCGCAGGCCCCCATTCATTGTCGAAACCAGGAGTGGCTGTTGAAAAACTCACTCACCGGAAAATGGTCGGAAAAAATTGCAATAGGAAGCCCTGCAAACGACGATCTCCGTTTTGCTAGACATTTTCTATCTCCCAAATTCGGGCTGTTTTGACGAAACAGGAGTTTTTCAACACCCACAGGCCATTACACTCATCCTATGAGAGAGGATGTCAAGCAAAAACACTTCTCCACTCCTCTCCGTGAGACCTCGATCGGTGCTTGCATCCAGGCCCTTCTTCTTCGTGGAGAGGATTTTGGTTCTAACGCCTGGAGCGCCACAGAGTACGACAGGGATACGGATCGCAGTTGCTGGTCTCCCTTGAGTGGTTTCATGCAGCGGTCCCGACACCATTCGTTGCGAAGCTGCGCAAGCCAACCGTTGGCGTAAGTGCCAACCATCATCCTATGTGAGGCTCGAGGCCTATGGCTTTTTTGGGTTATCCGAGGGGGCATAGGATTGACCCGGAGACTGGGTGCTGATTCCAGCACCCGAACGCCTAATGAGTGCATGGATACTCTCCCTCGAACCCGAGCATCGCCGGAACCGATGGGTCACCACCGAGGCGTGAAACCTGGGAGACCACCTGAGTTCTGTGCAACGCTCAAGCTGCTTGCGGCTTCAGTTGTTCGGCGTCGAAACGTTCCTCCTTCTTCCAAAGTGTCAAAGCAATGGCCGCGATCTTTCGGGCTAAGGTCAGACGCGCCATCTCGGGCTTCATGCCTTTCGCCAGCAAGGCCACATAGAAGTCGCGTAACGGACCCACCCCACAGCTGGCTCGGGTCGCGGCGCCCTTGAAGATCTCTTTCATCTCATGGTTGTGATTCTGATTGAGACCGCGAATCTGTTGCGGTTTTTTCGTACGTTGCAGTTGTCCGCGCACGAAGCGATATTGCGCACTGTCGCGGGTTTCAATGCCCAGGCCACTATAGGTCCAGAGTTGCCGCTTGCTACGGAAGCGGTGCGGCGTTTGCATCAGTGCGAGCAAGCGGGCGGCCCGAATCGGACCGATGCAGGGAATCTGGCGCAGCAGTTTCGAGGCTTTATGTTTCCGGCTCTCCGCCAATAACTCAGGACGCAGGGTTCGTCGTAACGTCTGCAATCCATCCAACTGCTGATAGAGCAGCTCGGCTCGCCGGCGCACCCCCGCATGCTCGATCTTGTGCAACCATTCCTCGCGATAACGCGGAGCATACACCTGAGTACCCGCACAAGGAATGCTCCAGCCGCGATACAGAGCTTTGATCCGATTCATCACTCGGTTCAGATCTTGGCTGATGGTCTGATAA
The DNA here is from genome assembly GCA_963823085.1 of Terriglobia bacterium. Taxonomy (GTDB): domain Bacteria; phylum Acidobacteriota; class Terriglobia; order Terriglobales; family Acidobacteriaceae; genus Sulfotelmatobacter. The sequence continues at coordinate 10,147 of CAWGKF010000006.1, forward strand.
CTGCGCCCCAGCTCGCGCAGCGTCCGCAGTCCGTGTTCTCCGTGATAGACCGGGCGCAGCATGCCCGTGCGTAACAAGTCGGCCAGCTTGCGCGCATCTATCTTGTCGCTCTTGTTGCCTTCCTTTAATAAGGCATTGCGCCGCGGATCGCAGACCAGCACTCGCGTCACCTGGGGTTGCAGCAGATCGTACAGCCAAGCCGCCCAGGTCCCTTCTTCCCAGGTCACATGCAACTCGCCCCGCAGACCGTGGATAAACTGCAGAATGCTGCTGGCTTTGGTTTCCACGATCGACTCCATCACCAGCTTGCCACTGCCGTTCAGCACGGCGATCACGGTCGCTTCCTTGTGCACGTCCATGCCGATATACTTGATGTCGCGACTCATTCAGTTGCCTCCTTGAGGGAAAGAACATCGCGCTCAACGGAGTCTTTCCCTCAAGGTAAAGTGCCATTCTTTACGCTGATTTGCCTACCTTCAAACAGGGCCGCTCTCTCATAATGCATTGACCCTGCCCGGCGAGCAGGGCTTGCAAACCAAAGGCTTTCGCCTTGTGTTCGCCCTCCTGTCTTGCTATTCTCATCCACGATGACGCCGAAAGGCAAGATCAATCTGAAGGAAGTGTACGCTGCATTGAATACACTCTGCCCGGAATGCGGCTACTCGATACCGCCCTCCGAAATAAGGCGAATCGATTTCGACTCGATGAAGTGTCCGAAATGCTGTGCTGTGTTCACGCCGAGGAAAAGGTCATAGAGATGGGAGAGCTTATGGGTGGAGCAAGTAATGACGTTGTGATGAGTGTATTCCCCCCGAAGCCCACGCCAGGTGCACTAACCGTTTTCATCCGACCGGACAAGGTCGAGGAGATCAAGCAGTTCGAAAAAGAGCCAAAGCTGAGGATGTGGGAGGTTCGCGCATACGTCTCCGATCATGCTCTCTTGGCTGGCACCGTTTTTGCAGCGCTCAAGGAACGAGGAAATCACTCGTTGTTCGTGAATCCAAAGGAGAATCCCTTGTGGATTTATCTCCATGCCGGAGGAAGAAATGCCGTATATTACGGTCTCTTCAACGGCCCGGACGGGAGACTCGACTATATTGCTGTCAAAGTGCTTTCAAAGCTTCCGAGTATCGCGCTGCTCCTCGCTCGCGGGCCAATCAATGCCTTGCTCGATGTGATCGTTCGCGATCATCCCATGCCCTTAGTGATCCATCGTCTGGAGCTCATGTCACCGACCTCAGGCGACATACTGTTGTCCGAATGCCAGCTGCCGGAGGATAGGGGGATCATAATGGGTCCCTTGGGCGGTATCGTGCAAGCTGTTCCGTTCGCGCCATACGATGCCTTGTACCGCGAAGCGTTGGCGTCGCCAAGCCCCTTCTATCGGCTCATATGCGGATGGAAGATGTATGAAGGCACGGACAAGCTTCGCGGCTACGTTCGAAAGGAATGCGAGAAACGGAAGCTACCTGCAAAATTGCCTCCTGACCCTGTCATGACCCAAAGCGATCTTCTCCAGTTCGGTTTTAACGATGATTTCGCGAAGGATATTACGTGCGCCCGGGATCTCTTCGAGAAACTCCGTAAGACCCGGAACGCGATTTCTCATTTCCTGATCGAGACTGATGAAGGGGAAGCAGGGGTGTATGTTGCTGACGGAGCGCAACTGCGTCACTATTCCGTGAGCGCGGCGGCAATGTTGCACTATAGCCATCAGGCTCTTGAAGAGCTACGGCTTTTCAGCGGCAAGATCGGCATCCATTTTTGGGGAGGAGGTGGCATGATTCTGCCCATGCCGCAAAATCGGGATCAATTTCCTATTCGCGCCTCTGACTACGGGATGATATAGATCTGCAAGAAGATCTGGCGCGCATCCATGTGATGATTTCGTCCGACATGCCGTCTGCGCTCAGAGTTGCGCGCTGATTTCCAACCACACTTTGACGAACTGTCAAACTAAACTTGTAGAAGTGGGAGCCACCTTTCGATGACTCCCGCTAAACATGAGTCGATTTTTGCTCCAACGAGCAGACCGACCAACGGCTCGTGCACATCACTAGAGAGTCCGGGTAACAGAAGCGGCCAACTCGATCCCGGACCCCCTCCCAATGTGTAGGGCGTATGAAATATCGAGTCGGCAACTTGCTAAAGAACTTGCAAGAAACCTTGCTGGATTGAATGGAGGAAACAGGAGATATTGGCCACCAATTCCCCCATTCTTTAGGTTCTCCAGCAGAAACCTTTTCGCTGCGCAGCGGCCAAATTCTGAAATATTCCTAGTCGAACCCAGCGCTCTCCGCTGCGACATGCGGTCTGCATTGTCTGCTCCTGATTTCAGAAATTACTCCCAACGAAACGTCTGTACTGTTGACGGATCAATTCCGCTAAAACTTACCACAGCGTTCAAGGCATTCGATCCCTGCTGAGGGCCGTCAACACCAAGTTTCATCATGTATTGTTCGGTTGACATCTCGCCTAGCGTCTGATTACTGCTTGGCGTTGGTGACGGAGCTTCTGGTCCGCCCCAGCCTTCTCCATCCGCACCAGCGTTGCTTATTAATGATCCTCCAACCCATTCAGGAGCTAAGACTGGAGTTATGTATTCGCCAGCATTGACACTTGCTGACGGTCCGAGGTTAGGACAATTCCCTGCCTGCTCATTCGCGTAAACAGTGGCAATCGTTCCGGTAGTTGCGTTTGTGTATTGCATGACTTCCGGGTTTGGTAATGTCGAGACTGGCGGTCCAAGTGTCGCAATGCTGGCCGGTACGGTCGGAACTGTAGCAGTCGGATACGGCCCCATCGAAGGATCAGACGTGAAGGCGATGCTTGATGGACTTGTGCGGTTGGGTCCGTTAATTACATTCTGCAATCCTGTGGTCATTATTCACCCCTATCCATTCCGACAGTCATGCCCCATTTTGCGCCGTCAGGAGCTTCAGGTTTCGTTTCTTGATCCGCTTTCTTTACGGGCGTGTCGAGCATAACTTTCTTTCGAAATCGTTTCGCCACCGTTGACGTTTGCGGAACAGCCGGTTTGAATTCGTCGATGTTCTTCGCTGGCGGTGGTCGGTAAGCAGCTTTGTGATTGAGTTTCATTTTGTGCTCCTATTCCGCTCCCATTGCTCTGTAGAAAGCCGGCTTGAGGAAGTTAAGAAACACTTGAACATCGACCGCCGCGATCGCTTTCTCAACCATCCCTCGTTCTTCGGGCAGAAACGTATCGAAGAACAAGTCATAGATCTCCTGCATTCCTGATGTGACATTGCCGCCGGCTTTTTTGATATACTTTTCAAGTTGAGAGCCAGTCCTGTAGTTCTTCCGCAAAATGGCTAGTACAGCTGGATCTATGTCAGGAGTTGCTGTTGCAGGAGTTACAGTTACTGCCTTCTGGAAAGTAAATGGTTCGACGCCCGGAATGAACATCGGTTCTGGGCAATCTCCTACCAGTTCATCAGAAAGAGCGTCACGCTGAATGTTGACTGAATATGCTGCTGTACTTGCTGAAGCCTTCTTCACATTGTAGAAATAGTCATCGAATGGGAGATCGGGGACTTCAACGGGAGTCTTTTCTAGCGGTTCCGTTTCGCTTAATCCGAACAATGCGTTTAGTTCGTAATCCATGATATCCACCTATCCTTTGTTATTGTCTTTGCAACTATTCTGAAATCCACCGGGCACGCTTTCGAGGTAATTAACTGTCAACCAGCGAGTCGGCCAAGCTGGGCGCAATCTTATTCCTGCTGGTAAAAGTTCCTGCTCACCACAACTTCCGCAGCGAATATTGCCTTGGACAAACTGTATAACTTGACTACCACACTTTGGACAGTTGAATTCGTTTTCCATGTTTACTTTCCAGCTCGCATCGGACTATTCTCAAACCCTGTTCCTGGCTTCGGAGTCATCCTGATCAACTGGAACTTGCTGAGGAGCATGGATCGGTCCAGCAATCTTTTTCATCAAGTACTGGCGGCGTTCTTCCTTTGCGGCCCAGGCATATTGCCCAGCATAGATTTCGAACTTGTGGGCTTCGCGTTCGGCATCGAATGCTTTGAGTTCTTGCTCAGGTGAAAACAAAGGACGCGCCGGAAGTAAGCGCTCCTGTCATGCTCTTGCAACTGATTTAGTTGGTTTTCGATGAACTAGTGACATTTTGTGAATACCTCTCTAATTTGTTTGTTCCGATTCCCTGAACTTTGCCGTGGACGTTGTCGCGATCTTTGGATAGGCTGCACGCGCGTTCTAATGCCCATGTTTTGAGTCGTTCTGCTTCGCCTGCAGCAACACAGGCGTCGAACCAATCCGTCATGAAGCCCGGTAACCAGTCCGGCCACGTCTGAGGATCATCCACTCTGACGGAATGTCCCGAAGTACCCCTACGATCTTTGACGGTGCGAAGTTCGTCGCGCAGGCCTTTGAGGTACTTCTTGATGCGCTCTACTTCTATCGAGCCTTCAGGAACTTTTGCCTTGCGAAGTGCGGCCAATGATTTTTCATTTTCTTTGATCTCCTGCATTATCTTGTCGTGTTCATCGAAGACGGTATGCTCACGGAAACAGCGACGGAGAGAGTCATACGAAATGCTGTAACGCACAGAAACCGAGTTGATGGACTGGCCGCGTCTTATCAAGTCGATGACTTCGTTGTAGTCTGGCCGAGCGCAGATCGTGCATTTATTTGGCAAAGAGGACCTCCTTGCTGTGTTCTGCAACGAAGGCTTTCAAGTCACTCAAATAAATCTTCGGATCGCTACCGGCAACCTTTGTACAAGGAATTTGTCCTTTGGCGACCCAGCCTTGGACAGTTGGGTACGGAATCTGCAAGAAGTCGCTCATGTCTTTGATGGTTGCGTAAGCATCAAAGGTCGCGATAAAGGTTTGCAGAGCGTTCGACTTGAGAAGAAGTTCAGATAACTTCGAAGTCAACTTGTCAGTAACTTGTTGCATATGTTGCCTATCTTGTGTCATTAAAAGCACTTGTAAATGGGCTCTTAACTAAAGTCAATGTTAAAATTGAGGCACCTTGGTAAGTCCTAGTAATCGGTATATATCCAGTTCGGCGGATACGGATTTGTAACTCACGCCTGCCGGACTCCTGACTCTTGCAAAGCGTAGGTCTTTGCAGGGGAGAAGCGCCAGTGCACCAGCCTGGCGCTTTTAATTGTCTTTGTCTCTGAACACTTCTGCTCCCGCACCATCCCCACCAAACATTTCAACGCCCACGTAATAGAGAGACCTGCGATGATCGTTTATCTGCTCTACAACAGACGCAATTGCAAGTGCTACGTCGGTATCACGAATAAACGACGATGCCGATGGAGTAAGAACCTTTCCAACAAGACGAATCCTCATTTCAGGAATGCGATTGAGAAGTACGGTGCTAAGGCATTCATCCCAACAACAATTGCCAGATGTGAGACCGTCCGAGAGGCTATCCGATTAGAGAAGTTCTGGATTCGTGTACTCCAATCAGACAATCCAAGATTCGGTTACAACATGCAAACCGGAGGTCTGGGACGAGCAGCCGAACACACACCAGAAGTCCGCAAATTGATCTCTCAGATGAATCTGTTGCGGTGGCGCAGGACTTCAGAGCGTGATCGAAAGAAATTCATTCGCACCATGCAGCGAGTGTGGGCTCTACGGACGGATAAAGAGCGAGCAAGGATCGGAGCCAAGATCCGGAAGAAAAAGCTACGCAAGAGGGTGCCAGACTACGTTCGAGAAAAGATCAGCCGTTCCATGTTGCAGTACTGGGCAGCGAAGAAGAAACGAGATGGAGATTAGAGCCAGTCGGCTTTTGCTTTCCAAAAGCCAACACTCTCACTTTTTGAACGTTATCTGAGGTTCTTGCGTACCAGGCATGTAGACAAACTTATCCGAGAAGTTTCCTTGCACCCTGTGTTCAGCAAATATCGTATTGCCGTTTATATCCACTGCGCTAAGGTGAAATACAGTACCCACGGCGTCCGCTTGTGCTTGTGTAACCGGGTCGATGTTGAACACCAAAAACCCAGGCACCATGCCGCCAGTAGGTATAGGAGTAGTGGATGTTTTCCTGTAAAGAAGATCATCCGTTTTATAGACAGCAGACCCAAGGCTTGAACTGAGTGTCGTGGTAGGGTCGGTAATTACAAATGGCGGGTAATAATGCTTTTCTCCAGACGGCAGGATTAGTTCTAGCGTCCAGTTTGTGGCTATCGATGGCGGTCCTGAATTTCGGACCGTTGCAAAAACTGTGGCCAGCGCATGCTGATTCCCGATTGCTGTACCCGTGGCTGCAATTCCTAATTTCAGACCGGACGCCTTTACGTCGGTTATTGGGCGATCTTCTGGCCAGATTCGATACCCGATATAGAGGAATGGTGCCCACAGAAGTGCCGATACAACCACAAACCTTAACGGAGATCCGATCTTCATTGGAGCACGAAACCAGCCATGCTGCCATGCCGCCCAGCTCGCTGCCATTCCGGCTAGAGCGATAAGCGCGACAATTTGAGGCGGAGTTAAGGCGGAGCCTGCTTGGATTAGGGCTATGAGACAACCCGTGACGACCGTCCACGCCAAGGGCAGCCGCATAGATTTAAAGCTCTTGGCCATTCGACACGTTTCCCCCGGCAAATTCTAGCACTCAGACTGTCCAACTGGTAAGGGTCAAGGTTCCCGGTATATTACTGTGAGGTTGACCTTATGCCCGCACACAAGAAACTGGAAAGTGAAAAGCTCGACTTTCAAGTCACCTTTACCCTTCAACGTACCATGGGAGATTCGTTCCAACGTCAATGTGGCAATGAAGGCATGACGCTACAAGACAAACTACGCTACCTCGTACGCGAGTACATGGAATGGATTCGTGAGCAGGAACTTGCCCGCCTGCAAAAGGAGGCGCTTTCGCCAAGCTGCCCCCTTACAGAGGTCCAGTCACGTTGAGACTTCCGCCGGGGAGTTTAGCACAATAAGAGGAAAAACTAATGAAACCGAAAAGCATAAAAGAAATCTTGGATAAAATTGACATTAGCAAGTATCCAGAAGATCTCCCAATCGACTACAGGTCCGTATCAACATGGTTAGCGAACGCCATGAAAGGCATGACATTGGATACGGCGATAGAAATCATGAACGTGTGGGAAGATCACACCAAATCGGAAGAATTCATGAAGATGCTTTGCGCTAGGTTATGGATAAAGAGATATAGTGCCGGACCCAAGAAATAAGCCCAGCAACCTGGGTTACGACTCGTTTGCTTGATAGTAAGCCTCAGGGTAGTGGTTTGGTGTCAGATCGTATTCAACCTGTATTAAATCAAGATTAAATCACTTTAAATCATGAATAAAAGGAGGACAACATGAGCGCGACCAACACGACAACAACCGACGGCATAACCGTCCAGATGATCGAGGTAAAGAATCCTGAATCGAGCAACATCCACTCAATCGGCTACGATACGGCAACATCAAGATTGTTCATTCGGTTCCGTGATGGAATGCGACTCTACAGATACGAGAAGGTTTCATCTACTGTTTGGAAAGACTTTCAAGCAGCAAAGAATAAAAATTCTTTCTTCCTTGAAGAAATCAAGGGCTACTTCGACTACGAGGAGATCAAGTAGATCAGATAGTGGAAAACAAGCATAAAATTACTTTACTAAAAATCTGGGGGTATGGGGTAATGGATAGGCGAAAACTTAAGCAAAACACTATGTAGATGAAAGAGCAGTAGCCCGCACTATCTGGGGGTAGATCCTATTTTCCTGCTATTGATTCTCCCATCCTAACTCCTATCGTCTCACTGGTTTAGCCCATACCCGAGCTCTAATTGGTTTGGGCCTGTAAGTCAAGCAATTTCTAATTCTCAGACGTCTGACTGCTGAGTAAATGCTGTGAATATCTTTCCTACCCACTGTATCCCAGTGATTCTTCTATTCATATAGTGGTATCAAACCCAAAGAAAAGGGTAGGTCCTTCCGGTGAGAGGTAATTATAATTTCCTTATAGTTAATGCGGGTGCTAGACAAGACGGAACGCAAGTGATCTAGCATCTTAGATAGGAGAGTAATATGGGAGTCAATAAGCAACAGAAGCAAGCAGCCGAGCGCGTTAAGGCTTCACAGCCGGTAGCCGAGCAGCCGAAAGCGGAGACGGTGAAAGGCACGACAGCTACTAAGCCTGTTACGCCTGCAACACCTGCACAGCCCACCAAGCAGCAGACGACAGTTGTGAAGCTGGTCGAAGCTCTGCTTGCAACCCGTAAGATAGAAGTCAAGCCGGAGATGTTGGTGCAGGATGGCAAGTACATCAACGTCGTGATCGGCGGCGCTTGGCCCATCCTACGAGTAGGCACGGCTGGAGGCATTAGCGTCCCAGCTCTTCGCTCTTACAAGGAAGGGATGGAAACCTGGACGCACGCTGACGAACTGCTGGCTAAGCAGGCGGCACGAGACGCGAAGAAGACTGCTGCACCTGCACCCCCAGCAGCTAAGGAGCAAGGCAAGCATGTAGCAGCGTAGTAGATTTAGCAGCACTGCCACGCCCAAGGCGTGGTTTTGCTGTCTCGGCGAACTCAATGCTACATAGATGTTGATATCTTCATTGTAGATGTAGATGAATGCGAGTGCGCGGGGCTAAAGTCAACCAGATAACTTCAGTGAGGAAAGGGAGTTTGGTGAATTTAGGCGGAAAGTTAAGGCGGCCGAGGTGTTATCGGCATCCATGGAGCGCTTGCTGTTATCGCTTCACTTCACAGGCAGAGTGATGGTGGTGATGCAGAACGGGCGCGTACTTAAGTCGGGCTACGAGGAAGGATACTTCCCGCAACGAGATCAGCGAGGCACGTAGACGACGAAATCGCGCGACTGGCAGTGAAAGCGAAGGATGGCAGCCGAGTTCGGCAGGCGATAGGTTTCTGCAGATTCATAGAACTAAATAGCCCAAGCAGGTCATCGTAAGAGAAACGAGCCCTGCGTTCGGTCCACGACCTAGTTCGCGGATCAGACGCAGGGTTTTTTTCTTTGAGCACAGAACATGAACTCGAAGTTACGAACTGGAGGCACCGGCAGTAAGAAGGCAGATTTCTGGAAATCATCTCACTCTTTGGAGGAGTAATGCGAAGCGATCATAAGAAACGCGAGAACGTTGCTGTGAGGGTGGAGTTGAAGTATTGCGAACACTGTGGAGGGTTGTGGGTACGGGAGCCTGGGGCGGGAGAGGTGTATTGCGAGAAGTGCCAGCCCAAAGTGGCGGATCTACCAGTCGCGAAGAAAAGACCAGGAAAAGTAATGCTTCCGCAGCAAGGACACTCGACGGTTGACGACTTCGGCGTCGGCATTCCTGAGGAAGTTCCGGACCTGGAAGCGGCGGGAGGTGTGGCATGAGCGAGATGATTCTAACGCTTGCAGCAGGAGCAGAGATTCGGCCACCGCGGGGGACCGTGAAGACCGCGGGAAGCGGCAAGGGAGTGGATACGAACGCATTGATGGAGACCGTTCCTGCGCACCGGTTTCCGCCGCGGGGAGATCAATCTTCATCGAGCACGCAAAGCAGCCAAGTCCCCGCTGAAGAGGCAATCGACCTTGAGCGGTCGTACGAAGAACGCCGGCAGAAACGTATCTATCGCGGCAGAACGACCGCGATGTTGAGACGATACATGCGGTACTCGATTGAAACTGGGCGGCTCCCATCGCTGCTGGGGCGTGAGTTTTTTCGGGCGAAGGTGACTGCGTATAGGTTGGTGACCTTTGAGGACCGAGTCATCTTTGTGCATGACATGGAGACATGTTTGCATCGGCTGGACGATTTCTCGCAACGCGTGCTGGCGCGCATTGTGCTGCAGGAGTATGAACACGAAGATGCTGCTCGACTGCTGAGGTGCACAAGGATGACGGTTCATCGGGTACTCTTAGAGGCGCTGGATGAATTGAGCGCCATTTTGGTCGGAGTGGGGTTGATGGACGCAGTGCCGGGAAATTCTTGTCAAGGGGGTAAATCGGGCCCATTTTCCGTAAGTGACTGTATAGAAGGCAAATAAAAAGTTGTAAGTCATGTTACATCTACCCTGTTGAATCTGTTATTCTTAATTTATAGGGTAAGAAATAATAAACCTCCTGTAGAAGGCGCGCTCAAAGGCGCGCCTTCTGCTTTTAGAGGAACTAAATGTTAGGAAGTTGGGCGATGATAAAGAAAAAGGGAAAAAGCAAGAAGATAGGGACGAGACGGCCGCGAAAACGGGCTGCGAATACGAAGAAGAAGGAGTTGAATCCTGGAGAGGTACTGAAAAGTATCTCGGCGATGGTCGAAGCCGAGGCAGAGGAACTGGCCGGGGCAGTGATCGAAGAGGGCAAAAAGGGGCAGCTTCCAACCGTGAAATATCTATTCGAGGTAGCGCATATCTATCCGCAGCCGCCGGAAGGAAGTGTGCCAGCGGAGAACGAGGAGAGCCTGGCGAAGACGCTGCTGGACCGGCTGAACATCCCGGAGAATCCGGTGATCCACGATCTTTACGAGAATGGCGAGGACGTGATGGTGATTCCTGCCAGAGTTGCTCCGGACACAACCGAGAAGGCCGAGAAGTGCAGTGTGCCGAAGGAAGAGTCTGGGACTGGGGTCGAGTAAGTCTCGAATTGCCGGAAAACTATGAGGATGACTCACCGGGACTCATGATGCCGAGGATACCGTAGAATGGGGCTGAGCGTTGAAGCAAGAACGAGTTGCGATCTGGATTGGCGGGAGAGCAAAAGCAGTAGTTCCTGTCACGAAGAAGTCCGGTGACGGAGGACGGCGACCGAAGAATCTGATTGTCAGGAGATCACGAAGAAACGGAATGGATATCACCTGGTTAACGGATAAGATCGCGGTGGGCGGCGGGATCTGGACGGCGGAGAACATGGAGAAGGTGGCGCGGGCGGGAATCACACACGTCATCGATATGCAGATTGAATTCGATGACACGCCATTGGGTGAAGCGATCGGGGTACAGGTGCTGTGGAATCCGACGGACGACGATTTTGAGCCGAAACCTCCGGACTTGTTTCGGCGTGGACTGGAGTTTGCGGAAAAGGCGCTGGCGCAGGACAAAGCCAAGTTATTCATTCACTGCGCGGCGGGCGTGCACCGGGCGCCGATGATGACGCTGGCGCTTCTCGGGTCGATGGGGTGGAATCTGAACGACGCAATGGAGTTGATCGAGAATCGGCGTCCGGTAGCAGATTTTGCTGACGTTTACGTGGAGAGTGTGAGGAGATTTCTAGATGGGGCGAATGGTCCGGAGTAGGGACCGCGGTTATCGCAGTGCAAAGGCGCTGCGCCACCCAAATAGATAGCAGGACTCAACCGGGACTCTCACTAAAGAGGACATAGTCGAACACAGAGGCATTCAAGCTTCCTAAAGAGTAAGTTGGAGGGATAGAGATGCGAGACGCGGGCCGCCGCCCTATGGGGCGGCTTTTTTATTGGGCGGCGATTTTCATGATAGCGGCTGTTGGATTCCAGCTTTCGGCTTATGGAGTGGCACCGCAGAGTGGAATACCTACGACAACGGTATCCGATACCGTGTACCTGGCGGATGGCACGCCAGCGGCCGGGACGCTGATCATCACGTGGCCAGCTTTTACTACGGCGAGTGGAACGGCGATCGCAGGTGGTTCCACTAGTGTCACGCTGGGTCCGAGCGGCGCGCTGACTGTGGCATTGGTGCCGAATGCCGGGGCTACTCCAGCGGGCGTGTATTACACCGTGATTTACCAACTCGGCGCTGGCCAGGTGAAGACCGAAACCTGGGTGGTACCGACGAACAGTCCGGTGAATCTGGCGGCGGTGAGGAGCACTCCAGGGACAGGATTGGCGGGGCAGCCAGCTTCGATTCAGTATGTGAATTCCGAATTAGCTACAAAGGCAAACGATAGCGCGGTAGTGCATCTCGGAGGCCCAGAAACAATCAGCGGCGTGAAAACATTTGCGAGCGCCCCGAATGTTCCCGCGCCGACGGCGACTGGACAGGTGGCTAATAAAGGCTATGTCGACTCGAGTCTGGCCGGCGTAGGTGGAGGGAACTATCTATCGGTGGCGGGCGGGACGATGACGGGTCCAATTACACTGCCGGGTAACCCAAGTTCTGCTTTGCAGGCCGCTCCGAAGCAGTATGTGGATGCAGGGTTTTCGTTGAAAGCGGATCTGATTGCGGGATTGGTGCCCGCGAGCGAATTGGGAACAGGAACGGCGAATGTGGGAAGTTGCCTGTTGGGCAACGGAACCTGGGGAGCATGTGGAAGCGGCGGCGGAACGGGAAACGTTTCGACGACTCCGGCAGGCAGCCAGAACGTAGTGCAGCCCGCGGGCACGCAGTTCTCGGCTAATAACCTGGCGAACACACGTTATGTGACGTCAAGTTGGAACTGGCAGCAGTCACCGTCTGACAATCTGAGCACGGCTGGGAGCAATACGATTCATCTCAGTCCGTGTCCGCTGGGCCTAGATACGTCGAACAATCCGAATGCGCAGTTTTCCGTTTACATCACCGGAGGAACGGCGGAAGCTGCGCCGGTGACAGGCGGAAGTTGCACTCCCGGCGGCGCAAGCGGGACGATCACAGTTACGACGGCGTATCCACATAGCGCTGGATACAGCGTAGGGTCAGCCAGTACCGGGATTCAAGAAGCTATTAACGACTCTGGCAGCCAGCATGCGACGATCGTCCTGCTGCCTTCAGGAAGTGGAACTCCGAATTATTCGGTTTATGCGACGGTCTTCCTGAATACGAGAAAGACGCTGCTTAGCGGATATGGCGCAATGGTGCAGTGTTTCACGCGCACGGCGTGCCTGATCGATGGAAACTACTTAGGAAGTAGCGGGCTCTACAATACGATTGCCGGAATTGAGTTTGTCCCAGGTCTAAATATCGATGGGGTACAGATCGCTTCTGTAGCAGTGTCGGCTGGGACTTATACGGTTACGACTGCCACCAATCATGCCTTTGTCACTGGCGACTATCTCATTTTGTTTTATTCGAATGCGAATTCGACGCAAGAAGGACGCTTTAAGATTACGGTGACGGGGGCGAATCAGTTCACTTATTCGCTGGGGAACACAACTTTCGGCGCGACTCCGTCATATGGTTGGGCAGCGATTGAGGACGCTGCGATTGAAGACATCGCGGATCACGTGACCATCAGGGACGTCAAGCTTGGTTCGGGAAACAATCAGTTTTTCCATTGGGGAATCGTGATTGGGAACGACCAGTCCTTCAAACTGGACGGCCTGAGCAATGAGGGCAGCGGCCAAGTAATTCGGTGTACAGCGAACTTCTGCGGCGCGATGGTATATGCACGCGGGGATCAGGGTGCGGCGCCGGTCGTGAACATTGATCATCTGGAATCGAGTATGCAGTGTTCTGGAAATGGTGTCCGTTATGCTTCGGGCAACACGCTGCACGTGATGAACAGCGTCATACAGGGATTCAACCAGTATGGCATCTACTATGCTGGCGGATTGCAGAACGTGATGATGGGAGGAACTTATCAGGAGTCTTCAGGAGCGTGCAATAACCCCATTTATCCTGGAGCAATCGGCGCGAACGCCGGGATCATTACAAACAACGATCTGACTTATATCGGGGACGATCCGATTGGCGGACAGTTCCCATCGTTTGTTGCTGCGAACACCGGCTCACAACAGAACAACTATTTCGTGGTAATCCACAGCTCGAACCGCGGCGTGCTAGGAATGTTTTACATCGGCGGCTGCCTGACGAGCGGAACCGGAAACTGCACGACGTACTGGCCGGAACCGAATCTGGACGGTCTGGGGACGGTAACGTATGACGAATTGCGAACTGTGGGCGCAACCGCGATTCCGCCGAACGGAAGCGGTAGTTATGCCGTCGCGAACGGAGTCAGCGGGAGTTGCAACGCAGCGGGGATCTGTTCCAATGTCGATCCGCAGACCGGGGCAAGCAGTTACACGGTACCAAATCCATCGAGCACAGTGAGGATGAACTTTTGGCCGGGAGCAATCATTCTCGGGAATGCTTCGCATCTGCACATCAACGATTGCGGTCAGGCGGCGGGGATTATCACGACCACTTACTTACCTTCCATCTATTGTAATCATTCGGGGGTAGGACAGGCGGGCACCTATACGCCTTACTGGGTGTCTTACCGAGAGGGTGATTCGAGCGACAATGGTAACCCTTCAGTGGGAGCAGTGTTGAAGCAGGCAGGACCCGCGAGTGGGAGCGGGTCTTCAGGATTGACCGGCCTGTATGGATTCCTGAACCCTGGATTGCTGGGGCAGACGGATATGGTGACGTTGGCTTACAGCAACCCGTTTCTGACGTTGGCGACTCCGGGATACCGGCCGAGCGCGGGGACGAACGATACAGCAATCGGACTCGACCAGCCGGGGGCAGCCAATCCAAATAGCGCGCAGCTTGCATTCAGGGCTCCAGTAGCGATTTCAGAGTACATCGGTTCTGTGTTGGATAACGGAAGCTATAAAGAACGCCTGACTGCGAGCGGGAAGACATTCAATGTGCCGGTGACCATCAACGGGAACTTGGCTGTAACGGGCACATGCACGGGCTGCGGTAGCGGGAGTGGCGGGAGCATGATCTGGCCATCGGCGGCTGGAATTGCGGTGTATGGAGGGTCGTCGGCATGGGGAGCGTCATTAGCAGCACCGGCGAGCGCGATTGTGGGCGTATCCGATACACAGATACTTACTAACAAGACGGTGGACGGAGTAAATCCAACGACATTGAGTTATCTGGATGCAACTTCGAGTGTACAGACACAACTGAGCGCGAAGGCACCAGTGGCCTCGCCGGCATTTACGGGAACAGTGACGTTACCGATTGCGAGCGGATCGACGCAGTGTCTGCACGTGAGTGGGAGTGGAGTGGTTTCAGGAACGGGATCGGATTGCGGGAGTGGAGGCGGTGGCGGATCGGGCACAGTGAACAGTGGATCGGGATCGCAACTGGCGATGTACTCCAGCACAGGGACTACGGTTAGCGGGGACGCTCTACTGACGGACAGCGGGACGACCTTAAATTACACGGGCAGCGGTGGAATTTCCTCGGGCAGCGCGACTTTCACCGGGAATGTGACGGTTGGCGGGCAGCTGGTGTTGACTGGGCCATGGCAGATTACGACTCCGCCGGCAGGGTCCGCGATGGGCAGTGCGCCAAGCGGGACCTCAGCGCTTGGGATTTCGAACGATGGAAATTTCTATATCTCAGCGAATGCCGGGACACCGAGCAAGGTTCTGACTGCGTCGACGGATGCGGTCCCTACGGTGTTTGGCAGAAGCGGTGCGGTGACTGCGCAGAGCGGAGACTACACGGTCGCGCAGGTGACCGGAGCAGCGGCGGCGGCGAATCCGACGTTTACGGGGACGGTGACAGAACCGGTTCCGACTCTGCCGAGCCAAACGGCGAATCTGTTCTTCGCGGCTCCGAACGGAAGCGCGGGGGCACCGGGTTTTCGGGCGATCGTGGCGGCGGACATCCCGACGCTGAATCAGAGCACCACGGGGACGGCGGCGAATCTCTCCGGAACTCCGACGCTGCCCAGTGGGACGACGCTTCCGCTGTACGAAAGTTCAGCGGCGGCCCAGGCGGAATTCTCCGGCGCGGGTAGCTGCACGAGCCAAGTTGTCATTGGCGCGAATGCGAATGCACCACCGACATGCTCAGCCGTGACCTCTGCGATGGTGAACAATACCGTCGCAAGCGTAAATCCGGCGGCAAGTCTTGTTAGTAATGACTACGTCCAAGGCTCGGGCTCGTCATCGGTAAAGGACAGCGGCGTGCTGGCCGGGCCGTATCCAATTCCCTGGATAACGGCAGTACGGGGTGGTGGGCCTGTTAGCTTCTCGCAGAATGTGGTCAAAATGTGGGGCGTCGTTCTCACGTTTTCACTGAAGACGAGCACAGTTGCTTACTACACTACGATCGATAACACGGCGAATTTGTATGACATCGGAATCGCAAACAGTTCCGGGACGATTGTGCTCGACACTGGAGCGACCGCGGGAACTTCTTTTTCGCCGTCCGCTGGCACGTATACGAAAAATTGGACGCAGGGAACGACGACCCTACAGCCTGGAAAATACTACGTCGTCTTCACGACAAATTGCGCGTCATCCTGCGCAACGATCACGGGCGGTGCAAGCTCTGGGGATATTACTTTCCAGGCTGGAACAACGACTGGGACGACGTCGGGTGGAGCGCTGGCAAGCTTTACACCACCCGCGGATGTGTGGAGCTGGGGTGCGAATATCCCCGCGCTGGTCGTGAAGTAAGTTCGATTTCGTTTCCTCGTAAAGTCAAAATTCCCACCCTACGAAAACCGCGTAGGGTGGGGCACCTTCAACTTAGGTGTGGGAGTGCGGGGCTGCGCTGCCGACAGCCGGAGAGTCAAAACCGGGAGCCGCGGGCGGCTATCCCTACATAGAAATGCGAACCGACCCCGATTTCGATCGGGGTTTTTGTTTTGGTGCTTGCGGAGCTCCGCTGGAGAGCCGCGGGCAGCTGTCGCCTAGAAGTTATTTTTCAGAAGGAGGAGTGGCGTGAGAATGCCTGTCCAGGTGTGTGGAGTCGGTGAGCCGGTAGGGATCCTTCGACTTCGCTGTGACCACGCTTCGCATCGTCACAGCTACGCTCAGGATGACCTCATTGACGGAGGAAAGCGAGGCAGAGTGCGTGCGATAAGCTGGAGTTGGCTCGCCGAGGTCGGGATTGCAGGATCGGCATTTCTGTTGGCGTTGTTGTGGTGCAGCGCGGCTTCAGCCACTACTTATTACGTGTCGAATTCGGGAACCGATTCTGCGGGCTGCACTACAGTGGCGAATCCATGCAAGACATTGGGATACGTGGACAATCCCGCGAATATCACGCTCAATCCTGGCGATAGCGTTTTGATGCAGCGGGGCGGAGTGTGGAACGAGCAGTTGATTCCGCCAGCATCGGGAACGGCGGGGAGTCCGATCATATTTGACGCTTACGGGACGGGGGCAGCGCCAGTATTGACACCGATGATCAGCCTGGCGGGAGCGAGTTGGACTCAGAATTCGGGGAACATCTACACGACTACAGTTTCAAGCGCGATCGGATCGCCACAAGTGAACGACCTGCAGCTCGGAACAATATGGGGAAGAAAACGGGCAGCGAATCCAGGGTGCACGTCGGCGGGAGTGCTTCAGGGATACGGGGACTTTTGTGTGGTGTATCCCACTCTGTATTTATATTCTCCGAGCGGAACACCACCGTCATCTTACGCGTCTATCAGTGCAGTGATC
Source organism: Terriglobia bacterium (assembly GCA_963823085.1). Lineage (GTDB taxonomy): Bacteria > Acidobacteriota > Terriglobia > Terriglobales > Acidobacteriaceae > Sulfotelmatobacter. The sequence continues at coordinate 27,434 of CAWGKF010000006.1, forward strand.
GGTCAGCCGGCCGGACTAGCCGTGATCTCGGTGGTGAACAAAAGTTGGCTGGTGTTCCAGCACATAAAGATCCAGAACTTCGACTACATGGGCGCGAGCGTTTCGGGGAGTTCGGACAATGTGATTTTCGCGAACATGGAGTCGGATGGGATGATCCCATACGGCACGACGCCACACGGGTTCTATGTGAATGTGGCGAGCGCGGCGAATGTCCAATTTCTGAATGATGATGCGCACTTGAACTATGACGGGTTTCATATCGATGCAGCAAGTGCGGTGACGATCTCGAATTGCCGGGGATATGCGAATCGAGATGCAGGGTTGAAGGATAACAGCGGGCACGCGACTTATAGTTACTCACATTTCTACGGGAATAATGTGGCCCAGTTACTGACAGGAGATGTAGTAGGAGCGGTGGCAGGGAGCGGAAATATATCGTCCTCGATTGCTCCCGTAGTGACGAACTTTGCGAGATATCCGGCGCGGTTCAGTTTCACGGTGGACGATGTCGGGTCATCGCCGAACACCGAGGGTTACATCAACACATTTCTGACAATGTTCAGCTCGCGGGGAATCCATTTCAATGCGGCGGTGGTGCCGTCATATGCCGGACAGAACGGTGAGAATACAGTGGACTGGGCGAGCGTCAATACGTGGTACGCAAGTGGGAACGAGATCGACTCGCATTCGTGGTCGCACCAGTACTACACAACGAATACGAATCCACAGGGGACGTGCACGTTGGCGACTTGTCCGAATGCTCCGGCGCTGGACATACAGTGCACGGGGAGCGGAACGGCAGCCACGCTGACCATTAGCGGGAATATTTTGAGCACGAACGTAACGGGAGCTGCGGGCGACAATTTGACCAACATAGATTTGAGTAGTTCGTCGTATAGCCAGGTGTGGCAACTGGAGCAATATCTTGCCGGGGTGCCTCATTACACAGTGAAGTACGACAACAGCGGGCCGCTGGTCAGGCCAAACACGCACACATTGAATCTGGCCGGGACAACGGGATCAGCGCTTTCGGTTTTGGGGCAAGACATCAGGACAGCTCCGTTTGTGTGGGTGTACGACCAGACGAAATTATTACCGGACGAGATGACGTCATCGAAGAGTGCGATTCAGACGAATGTGCCGGGGCTGACGGAGGCATTTTACGTCTATCCCGACGGCGTGGAGGACCCGAGCAGCGAAACGTATGCGGCCGCCGCTGGCTACACAGCGGCCCGCGGCAGCCTGGCGATGAAAGGCCAGGATAACGCGACGGCCTCGGCGAATTCGCTGTATGCGAACGGAGTGAATGTGCAGAACATCACGAGCCTGGCGGCGATTCAGCTTCATGGGATGAGCCCGACACAGATTAGTCAGGTGGCGCAGAGCCTAGTGTTCCGGGCGGCGGCGTGGGGAGTTCCGTACGGCATTTTTACACACTACAACTCGCGCGTGGACGGCACACCGGACATCAGCAACGTGGAGTTGGGATACCTGTTGGATGGGGTGACGGCGAATGGCGGCGTGTGGATGACGAATGCGGCACTGGCGAGTGCGATAGCGTCGGGCACGGGACTGAGTGGGAGTACAAGGTACGTGCAGAGTCCGACGGGGAATGCGTTGAATCTGGCGGCAGCGGGAGCAAATTCACCAACAGTCGGACGAGGGGCAGGAACGTCATATCCCATCGACATGAATGGGACTAACCGGTCGGGTCTGGGCGCGTGGGACGTCGGAGCGACGGCATACCTTTCGCAAAGGTATGGTACTGGAGCGGGAACGGGGCAAAGTTATATCGGGTGGCCTATTGCAGAGCCACCTACTGTGACATTCAGCGTGGGATTGCTGGGCGGGATTGAAGTAGTAGTCAGTAATTCCAACCCGGACCTGACGGTCAGTTGCATTACGCTCGATGGGTCAGCGCCAGCAACAAACGGGGACGGGCAGACCTGCTCCCATGGCTTTCCTTCTTTATCCGCGACTCATGGCGGTGGATACTTCAGCCTGACACAATCGACCACGGTGAAGATCGTGGCGGGGATTGAAGGTGGCATCGACAGTTCGCCGAGCATCTATCCGGTAACGGTTCCGCAACAAACGATTACGGCGACACATTTTGGATTCCAGTGCGGAGCGCAGGCCGATTGCGCGGGTCCCAGCGGGAGTATTACATGGCCGACTTATTCAGCGCTTCCGAAGTTGATGCGGTTGCACGACTCACGCACGGCCTGGCCATGGGTGCAGTACATAGGAGCGGCCACGGCTTCGGGGAGCACGTTGACGTGGGTTTCTGGAACACAATTTATATCTGGAACGTCGTGGATTGGGCAGAGCGTGGCTTATAACGGTGCGACCTACACAATCACTACCGTGAACTCTGCAACTCAGATGACAATCAGTCCAAACGTCGGTACCCAGGCGAACCCGTTGCCATTTACGGTGACCAACTGGGCCTATGTAGATGACTACGTGGACGCGATAGCGGCGCATGCTGGGACGGTGGGGATGGAGACATTTACGCTGTTCCCGTGCGGCGCTGCGCCGACAACGACGCACTGCGGCATCAATGCCAATTTCCCGAACGGAACGTCGACGCCGCCGGCGGACTTTTCGGTCGCGACGGGAAGTCCTAGTTACAACGCGTTTGTAAGCGCCTTAGTGAACCATCAAACGGTGGGAGGCCACAACGTGAGGGACTACGTCAAAGTCTGGGAACTCCAGAATGAATGGGACTTGCCAGTACACCTGAACGACTGTGGAAGTATGACGGCTTGCGGAACGCTGCTCTATCAAATGGTGGTTCCGATTGCGGCAATCATTCGCGCGAATGTTCCGAATGCGGTCATTCTGGCACCGAGTGCAACTCCCGCGAGCTCATCCTACCAATCTGATTACGCGGGATGGCTGAATTTCGAAAACGCGCAAGGGCGAATTTCTGATTTTCCGAACTGGCACCTGTATCTCGCCGCGGGCGGGAATACGACCAACACCCCGGAAATGCAGTGGGCCACATATGTTTCAGCTGCGGGAACGTTGCTTCCGATTCAGAACGCAACGGCGGGTTGGAATCGAACAAGATGGACCGATACGGAGACAGACTTCCTGGGCAACACCTTTGTTTGTCCAACTCCCGCGCAGTATACGGAAGCAGATTGCGCGGGACAGATTGCACGCTGGCAAATTCTTCACGACAGTAATGGAAGCATGAGCCTGAATTGGTACAAATTCAACAGCGTGATCGCCAATGGGCCGACCACGCCGGTTTCGTATGCGACGGTGTACCAGAATTTGCAGGGGCTGATGATTGGCGGATATTTCACGGCACCGACGGCGTCCGATGGAAACACACCAGCGACGTGGACGGCTCCTTTTGTGGAGTCGAACAGCCATCCTGCACTGTGGGTTTGGACCGATAGCGAAGCAGGCAAGATGTATACGGTGCCAAACGGGTATTCGGATTACCGTGATCTGAACGGGGGGACGACGACGGTAACGGGAGGACAGAGTGTGAGTATTACGACGGTGCCGGTCATGTTGGAGTAGGGCACCGGGAAGGTTCGATCTAGCGTCCGGCCGGATCTGCGACTCGGCCGGATCCCCGGAAATTTTTTCCCGAACAAGTGAGTGGCGTTGGCGGCCTTGGCCGCGAGCGCCGAGGTGTGTTCGCAAATAACGAATTGGAGGAGTTGAGATGCACAAGCGAAATGGATTGGGACGGATTGGGTTGGCATTGTTGTTGAGCGCGACGATGATCCTTGCGGGATGCTCGACGGATTGGGTGCAACAGGCGGAGCAGATTGTGGCAGTGATGATTCCTGGGGCGGCGAACCTGGTAACGCTGATCGCAATGCTGGAGGGTAAGACGGTAACGGCAGAAGACCTCGCGATGGTGCAGAGCGCGGGAACGCAGGCGGGATCGGATCTGCAGCTGATCCAGTCACTGATTGCGGCTTACGACAAGGCAGATGTCACGGCGAAGCCGGGGATACTGAGTCAGATTCAGAGCTCGCTAAATGCCGTGCAGGCGAATCTTCAGGGATTGTTGCCGGCGCTGCATATTAAGGATGCGGCAACGCAGACGAAGCTGACGGCGGTCGTGGGGATTCTGCTTTCGGAAGTGCAATCGTTGGCGGCGGTGGTGCCGGTGGTACAGGAACAGGGTGCAGGGGCCAGGGGTCAGGGGTCAGTGGCGGTACGACCCTCTGTGGCTTCGAAGGCTGCAGGGAGCAATGCCGGAGGTACGGGCCAGATTCCGTTGTCGGCGCGGGAGTTCGTGAAATCGTACAACGCGACGTTGACGGCGAAGACCGGTAACGCGGCACTGGATAAGGCGACTTCGGGGCTGCAGATTCACGAGCATGGGGCGGCTGGCAGGTGGGCTTCGGTGGGATTGCTGAAATAAGGGAGAGCCTTCAGCACATAGGGAACAGAGAAGCACCGAGAAAGGCAAAACCCCGACTTCTCAAACAACGGGGAGAAGTGGGTCATCCGAAGTGCTCTTGGAACGCGAGATTACCTTGAGGATTCATGATCTGGACTGATTTGCAGTTGGTGGAACAATTCGGGCGGCATCTGGATTGCAAGGCAAATGATGAGACGGCGCGGGATCTGTTGATCCGAAAACTACTTCGCATCCGGGTAAAGAAGGGCGGAGTACATTTCCTCAAACTGAACCGGGCGCAGCAGGAATACTCGCGAAAGTGCGGCCAGCGGAACATCGTGCTGAAGGCGCGGCAGGTGGGGATTACGACGTACATTGCCGCGCGTTTTTTTATTCAGACGATTACTCGACCCGGAACGTTGACGGTTCAGGTGGCGCATAGCGATGAGTCTGCGCAGGCAATCTTCAATATCGTGCACCGGTTTTGGGAGAAACTGCCCAACTCCAGAGTGCAGAGGGGAGCGCTGGTGAAGTCGCGCTCCAACGTCCGTCAAATCGTGTTTCCCCGGCTGGACAGCGAATACCGGGTGGAGACGGCGGACGACAACGCGGGACGCGGGATGACCATCCACAATTTGCATTGTTCGGAGGTCTCCCGCTGGCCCCGCGGGGCAGAGGATACGCTGGCGTCGCTGCGGGCGGCGGTAGTACCGGATGGAGAGATTGTGCTGGAGTCAACTCCGAGCGGGGCGGCCGGATTGTTCTATGAAGAATGGAACAAGGCAGAGGAGCAAGGGTACACGAAGCACTTTTTCCCCTGGTGGTATGAACCTTCCTACAAAGAGGATGTCACGAAGAAGCCGGTGGGAGAGTTGACGGATGAAGAGAAGGATCTAGTTTCGCTACATGGGCTAACAGAGGGACAGATTGCGTGGCGGCGGACACGATTGCGGCTGATGAAAAAGCAGGCGGCTCAGGAGTACGCGGAAGATCCGGTGTCATGCTTTTTGGCATCGGGGGAGTGCGTGTTCGATCTGGAGTCGATCGAAAAGGCGGCCGTACAGGCAGGGCCGGCGACGGAGTTACAAGATAATGGGCGGTGTCTGATTTGGCTTCCGCCGCAGGGGAAGAAGCAGTACGTCATCGGAGTGGATGCTGCTGGCGGAGGGACGGACGGAGATTATGCGTGTGCGCAGGTGATCGATCGGGCCAGCGCTCTGCAGTGCGCAGAACTACATGGACACTTCCCTCCGTTGGAGTTAGCGCGGCGTTTGGTGAAGCTGGGCCGTCGATTTGGGAATGCGCTGATCGCCGTGGAGCGGAACAATCATGGATACGGGGTGCTGGCGCATTTGAAGGATCTGGAGTACGAGAATCTGTTCATGCAGGGTGGGCAGGATGGATGGCTGACGTCGGTGGTGAGCCGACCGACGATGATCGAAAACCTGGCGGCGATGCTGATTGAACAGCCGGGTTTGTTCCATAGTCCGCGGCTGCTGGCGGAGATGAAGACGTTTGTCCGACATGCGGATGGGCATGCAGAAGCTGCGGAAGGCGCGCACGATGATTGCGTGATGGCGATGGCAATTGCGCTGGCAGTGCGAAAGGAAGATTCGGGGCGAGTGGCGCGGAGAAGACCGGTGGAGATGGCGTCCATGGAGATGGGATGAAGGAGCGAGCTTCGGGCTGGGCTGTGGGAATGTTCATCCGTCACATACTTGCGGTGGGGAGTTCCGGTAAGCTGGCGGGTTTTGTTTTGCGACTGTGCTACAGAAAACAGTTCACCACAGAGGACACAGAGGAGGACAGGGTAACGTCGAGATACAACTCTAGCCAAAGCTAGATTGGGGCACCCGTTCTGATCTCAATTCGCGGGCAAGGAGTGCCCGCGCCACACAGAATCATCATTGATAGAAGCGGTCCAACACGTGAAAAGGATGAGGGGCGGGGCGCAGGGGCATTTGATGCGCTGCTCGGACGGGCATTTCTATGTGGTGAAGTTCCGAAATAATCCGCAGCACTTGCGGGTGCTGGCGAATGAACTTTTGGCGACGCGGCTGGCGGAGCGCGCGGGACTTCCGGTCCCAGTGACGGACGTGGTCGAAGTCGATGAATGGTTGGTGGAGCATACACCGGAGTTGAGCATTCAGCTGGCGCATAACACGATCCGGTGCGAGGCAGGACTACAATTTGGGTCACGGTATGTCGTGAGTCCGATGGAAGGGCAGGTTCTTGATTACCTTCCTGTAGAGATGCTGGGGCTGGTTCGCAATTTGGAGACGTTCGCGGGGATACTGGTTCTGGATAAGTGGACTGGAAACGCGAATGGGCGACAGGCCGCGTTCTGGAAGAAGTTGCGAGAGAAAAAATACACGGCATCGTTTATCGATCAAGGATATTGCTTCAACGCCGGGGAGTGGACTTTCCCGGATTATCCGCTGCGAGGGGTATATGCGCGGAATGAGGTTTACGAGCGTGTGCGCGGGTGGGAGTCGTTTGAACCATGGCTGTCGCAGGTAGAGAAGATGGATGAAGATGTTGTGTGGAGCGTGGTGAATCAGATTCCTCCAGAGTGGTATGGGAGCGAGATGGACGAACTGGAAAAGCTGGCGCGGACTTTGATCGCGAGACGAGGAATGGTGCGGGAGTTGATTGAAGCGTTTCGGATTTCGCCACGAAGGCCGTTTCCGGGATGGCTGGAACACTGATTTCACCACGGAGGCACGGAGACACAGAGAAGAGCTACAACCACCAAGGACGCGAAGGAGCACTAAGGAAGTCACAAATCCTTGAAGAAGCATGGCTGAGAAACGAAAACTCGAATTCTTTTTGCTGCGGTATGTGCCGGACGCGGTTAAGGGGGAGTTTGTGAATTTCGGGCTCGTCATGTTTGAGCTCGGAGCAAACGGCGCGGGCTTTGCAGATGTCCGGTTCACGAAAGACTGGAGACGAGTGCGGTGTCTGGATCCACAAGCCGATACGGATGTGCTTGCTGCTTTGGAAAAAGACATTCGAAGCCAGCTCATGGAGGTGCGAGATCGAGAAGCGCTTATCAAGAGGATACAGGATTCGTTCTCAAATCTCGTTCAGGTATCAGGGGTGAAGGGTTGTCTCTCAGAAAATCCGGCAGAGGAAATTGATCTGGTGGCGCGCTTGTATCTGAAGAAAAGAGTGGCGGCCTCCGAGAGCGATCAAGAATTGGAACTCGATGAGGAAATAGACCAGGAGGTTGGACGTCCGCGAGGGGTTGGGCGCCGACACATTCTCGGGGAAATGCAATACGAGTTTGAGCGAGCGGGTGTGTGGAAGCTCTTGATGCACGGAGTGCCAATCTCGTCTTACGGTAATCCCAGGGATCCTTTCAAGTTCGACTTTGGATACAGATCTGGTAACAAACTGAAGCTGTTTCATGCGGTATCGATGAATGCAAGTGTTGACTCGGCCGTGTTGCTGGCGACGCGATATCAGAAGATAAAGCCGGAGATGGCGCGCGTGACCAAGACGGTACCCATTCTGACCGCGGTGGTTGAAGAGGAATTGGATCTCAGCAGGAATGAGGTTGCGTTTGCATTGGAGATGATAAAAGAGAGTGAGATTCGGGTCGCGGGAACTGAAGAGATGCGTGGGATTGCGGAGATCGCGCGGAAGGAGTTGGGGGTGTGAGATGGTACTCGGTTGCCGCCGACGTCATCTTCTTCTCGCCGGGCGGACTGTTGAGTTTGGGGTGGACAAGATGGATTCGCGCTGACACGCCGCGCGATCGGCGAAGCTATGTGGTGGCTGCGGGGCTGATAGCCGCTTCGATCTCCTGCGCCTGCCTGTTTGGCGTTGTGCTGTACTTGCAGGTCCGCCATATTGGTTATTGGAACGAGTATCGTCTTGCCTCCGGGTGGGGCAGACTTAACTGGCCGTTGTCGGTCTTAGCGGTACTCGCGGCCATACTCGGCAAAGGCCGATCCCGCGTGTTGTTGTTGTGCGCGGGTTGCGCGCTCGTTACGGTCTGGACAATAGCGTTTATTCATTGAGCAGCGCGCGAATCGGTCACTTAGATACGAGATCAGCTCCGCTGCGGCGGGGCTTTTGTTTGAGAACAATTCACCACAGAGGGCACAGGGATACACGTCAATGTCCCCACTCTAGCCGCAAAAGACGCGGCTAGAATGGGGCACCCTCGAGAGTTCAGTTAGAGAAAACACACTATGAACATTACAGAAGCGGTACGCGGCGCATGGCGCCGGGTGGCGGGAGTGTCTTCTGCGGCATCGCCGCAGGGAATCGAGAAGAAGCGGCGGACTTCGGGGCTGCCGTCGATCTTTAATTCTTACGGGCCGCTGACGGAGGCGATGCCGAAGCCGACACCGTATAATCTGCGGCGCTTTTCGGAATTGCCCATCGCGCGGCGAGCGATCAACTGCATCAAGGACCGGATTGCCGGGATGCGGTGGAGAGTGCAGCCGCGGCAGGGATACGCGCCGGATGCGATTCCGAACGGAGCAGAGCGGGTGCGGATCCTGACTTCGAATTTCGAATCACCGAATCCGGATGACTCGTTCCGATCGCTGGCGGAGCAGGTGCTGGAAGACATCATTGTCGGCGGGTATGGAGCGATCGAGGTGCAGCTGAGTCCCGGGTGGGAGGGCGGCGCGGAATTTCTTGCCGGAACAAATCCCCACTTCTCCCAAAATCAGGAAGAAGTGGGGCACCCGGCGTCGGCCCCTACACAAGCGTTGCCGCTGGCTATGTGGCCGGTGGATGGAGCGTCGATCCGGATGAATCTGGCGTGGGATGGATCGCCGCAGTCGCAGCGGTATTTGCAAGTGGTGGATCAATCGAACACGCAAATCAAGCTGGATGACGATGAGCTGATCTATATCCGTCTCAATCCACGAACGCATACGCCATTTGGGCTGGGGCGGCTCGAGGTGGCGTTTGAGACGATCAATGCGTTCTTGGGGGCGCACCGTTATGCGTCGCGCCTGGCGTCGAACAGCGTGGTGCAGTACGCGCTGTGGTTGCAGGATTTGACGCCGGAACATCATGAGCGGCTGATCCGGTGGTGGCAGGATGAGATTGAGGGCACAGGAAAAGTGCCCATCCTATCGGTCGAGAGCAAACCGGAGGTGCTGAGGTTCGGTGGAGGCACCGATGCAGATTTGCGACTGCAGTGGCAGGAGTTCCTGCTGCGAGTCGTCGCTTCCGCGTTCGACCTTCCTCCGTTTTACCTGGGGGTGGAGCGGGATGTAAACCGCTCCACCGCGGAGGAAATGAATGATCTGGCATTCCGGCAGGCGATTGTTCCGACAGCGCGGTTGCTGGCTGAGTCGCTGACTCGAGGAGCGATCAGCAAGAAGCTGGGGTGGAACGATCTGGAATTTGTGTTTGCGGATGTGGATGCGACGGATCCGTTGGAGGAGGCGCAGATTCAGCAGATTCTGTTGCAGAACGGGGTGCTGACGGTAAATGAGGTGCGGAGGATGAGAGGGTTGGCGGAGATCGGGTAAGGCTTTCACCACAAGGGATACAGAGTTAGGCGGGTAAAGTCCACGTCCCTTGTGGTTAAGTTTTTTACGAGACGATAGGGATCCTTCGACCACGCCGGCGAGCCATTTGGCTCGCCGGTTGCGCTCAGATGACAAACAAGAATCAGGTGCACAAAATGACGATTGAATTGGAGAGCATGGCGCTAGAGATGCCGGAGGTCAAAGGGCACCCGAACCGGGTAGCGTTTCGAGGAGTATTGACGGTGGTGGATGTACCGTCGGCGCGGGCGCCGTTTGGGTCGCAAGGGAAACGAGTTTTACTGACGAGAAAGGACGATCGCAAAGGGCAACAGCATCGTGAATGGTCTGAAGACGACGATCGCGACGATGGTTTCGAACTCCTCGTATCAGGTGCGACCAACGGCAATCTATGCGAACCCGATGCTGCTGGATCTGATCGACCAGGAGATGAAGTCGGAGTTCAACGTGGTGTTGAACACGGTCCAAATCACCGGGGGGCTCACGGTGAAAGCCTTGAGCACACAGGCAGGCGAACTGCCGCTGATTCCCGAATGGGCGCTGGGCTATACGGGCGTTCTCGGATCTGGATCAGCCGTATTGCCGGCGTACGTGGTGACAGAGGACCTGATCGAGTACCACTGGCTGACGGATCCGAATCCGCGTGTCTTCAAACTCGGACTGCCGAGTGCGCTGACTCAACAGCAAGTAGTGGTGAAGTTCGGAGCTCCGGTAGTAAAGGGCGCCAACTTCGCGCACTACGAAGTGAAGGTACAGAACTAGAAAGCGGTTCTCAGTTCTCAGTTGTCAGGTCACAGTTGCGTTCTCTTGGAAATGTAGCTTGTGGGCTCGACTGAGAACTGGGAATCATCTCAGCGGCTAAAGCCCGATTGATTGTGGCTGGCGGCATGGCTAAAGCCCATGCCCTGATACGAACCGCGGCACCCGGGTTGAAGCGATGTCTGATACGGACCACTACGGCATGATGAAGCCATGCTCTCAGACGGAACGATACGCACGGCTGAAGCGATATTTGAACGGACCATTTGCGGCGGGCTGAAGCCACGCCGTTCCCATGGCCTTTCACGAAAGGCGCACTATGAATTACTTAGACACGACCGAATATTTGACGTACGGACTGGATGCGACGACGGATGCGTCGTGGGTGACGGCGGCGTCCGCAATTATTGATGCGCATTGCCGGCGGGCGACATTGGGAGTGAATCAATACGAAGAGCGATTGAAGATGCCGCCAGAACTGAATACCGTGAGGCTTAGCTATCTCCCGCTGGTGGCCGTGGCGCCGGCGACGACGCCGATTGTCACGCTGCAGGGACGATATGGAATCCCGCGCCGTGGAGAGTGGCCGTTTCCAGAACTGAGCCTGGAGTTCGCGCTAGTCTTCGCTCTGCCGGGATCATGGACAGTTATCGATCCCAGCACGATTGATATCTGGACCGACAGTGGGGAGCTGACCTTCCCGGTGAATGCTCTCGGGCTTTTCTTCAACGAAGTCGATGTTGTTTATAACGCGGGACTGGGGACAATTCCGTCGAGTGTGAAGGTCGCGTGCGCACAGATCGTAAAGAACGCACAGGTGACACCGGCACTGAATGTGAAGTCAGGAAAACTCGACCGGATGAGATTGGATTATTTCGGCGACACGCTGGTGGATGACACAGTGCGAAGTCTTCTGGAGCCGTACGTGGCAAGGAAGGGATCGTAGGCAGGAGCAGTATCGGTTTCTCGTTTCTCAGAGCTTAGGGGTCAGGGGCAGGGCTCAGCTCTTCGGGCTGGCGTTGTGCGATCCCGTTTTCGTTCTGAGTATTCGAATTCTCAGTTTTGTGATTTGGGATGGAGGGTTTATGGGAAGCGGGATTTGTGGAGCGGGGTTGTCGCGGATGGCGGATGCGCTATTGAAGGCTTTGGGTGGAGAAACAGTGAGCTTGTTGTTGCCGGCGACCGCGATGGCGAACGATGCGGCGGGACAATTGGGGCTTGTTGATCCGGGAGTGCAGGAGATCGTGATCTCTCCGGCGATCTTGCGAGAGTTGACGACGGGAGCACTCGGGCCGCGGCGCAGGATCGAATTCACGTTGCCTGCATCGGCGATTGCAGCGCAGCTTCCGACGCTTGGTATGGCGACCGGAGAAGATTTGTTCAATGCCGTGATCGGAATCAACTACGGGAATGAGTTGCTGCACATCGAGACGGTGGTACCGGAGAGTTTTGCGGGAACGGTTTGCTTCTATGTGGTCACGGCCGTGGAGTAAGTCCAACTTCTACCTGGAACGCACAACCTTTTCACCACAGAGGGCACAGGGGAACCCAGAGGAAGTCAAACATCCCTTGTGCCGGTGACTAGCGACTCCGCACTCGGCAGCATTCGTTTCTTTCCTGGGACTTCGGGGGAGTTTATGCAATTTGCTAAGGACAGTTTTTTTCTGGCTCTGCAACAGAGGTTGTCGTCGTGGAATCCGGGACGGACCGTAACGGTAAGTGGCGCGACCGTGCCTGCGGTTCTGGTGGTGGAGAATCTGCCGCCGTCGTCCGCCGAGCCACAGCCGAATACGTTTTACATCGAGTGGGGTGGGGCTGACGTGGTGGGTGGGCATGCTGGGAACGGCGCGCTGATGAGCCTGGACGTCGTGATTTCCTATTACAGCCTGGGCTCGGTGCCGAGCATGGTGGACCGCGGAAGGTTGCTGGCGCAACTGGATGACGAGTTGCTCGCGATCTGCCAACCACCGAACACGGATAAGCGGGATTACACGCAGGCTCCGAGCGCAGATCTGGGCACAAATGTGTTTTGGAGGCAGCCCTCGTTCACAGAGGGTAAGGGATCGGGAATGTATTGGGGAAGAACATCGTTTCCGGAACGCATGAAGAGCGGGGTGACTGATTCGGCCGAGAGCCGGCAGGATGCGCGCGTGGAGCGCAAGGCGCGGCTGACGCTGTACTTCTTTTCGGAGGTGACGCTGTCATGAGTACGACTCCATTACGCGCCGCGATGGTTCCGGTGTCACGGCAGATGCGTGCATACTTCGCGCCGGTCAATCGAGCGAGCGAGACGCCAGCGGTTTTTGATCCCAGTTGCGGGATGTTTCCTTTGGATTCGCCGCCCAGTCCGTGGCTTGATTTGGGATGGGTAGAGAATCTTGCGCGCTGGTACGAGACGCCAACCGATGCCGTACGGTCGGGGGTTAAGAGCCAGCCTGCTTTGCAATTTCGCGGTCCCCTTGACGCCAGAGTTGAATTCAGTTTTGTGGAGTGGGGCAAGTTGCAGATGGCACTAGCGAGCGGATCGGAGCACATGAATGTGCTGGCACCGATGTCGGGCGGCACGCCTGCGGCCTCGGGTGGAACACCGAAACCCGCGGTGGCAATCTTGCCGGGATCGACGGCAAGTGAGTTGATCCTGGGTGCTGGAGCGGGAAGTGCTTTCGCCCCCAGTTCCTTGCTTGCGGTGGACTTGGACTATCAACAACAGATCGGGTATGTGGGCTCGGGAATCGCAGCGGCATACGTGAGCAGTGCGGCGGCCGTGAAGCAAGATCCGAATTACATACGACGCGTGACATTCAATGTGGGACGCGTGGCGCAAGTGACCGCAACTTCTGTGTTGCTGGCTCAGCCGCTACTAGGAGGAGCACCCGCTTCGGGCGCCGCAGCGCAGGCAGTGCTGGCATTCGTGGATCGAGAGGGTGGGTCGTTCTTTCAGGAGTGGTCCGCGTTGTTTGTGGCTGAAGAAGAGACCGGAGGGCGAATTTGCTTTCACTATCCACGACTCAGTCCGAACCCAGGACCGGGATCGAGTGGAGTGATTTGGAGCGTGAACTCGAGCAGTGGGGTTAGCAAGGGAACGGGATCGTCGGGCACGCTGACAAGAACGACCGGGGCGGGCGGGCGGTTCGTACGCGAAGATTTCTCAGACATCGCGAAGCCGATTTCGACGATTTCTCTGCATGCTTCGTTCGTCGCTTTGCCGTCCACAGATTTCAATGATGGGCAGCTGGTGTTGTGCTATCGCAGCTATTTTCCGGCGGCCATGTCGGCTGCTTACTAATCGCTCGAAACAAACGCTTCCGGCACAGAGACGAAATACATAAAGGACTGCTGAATTCAGATGAAGCTTACGATTGACAATTTGCACGGGTCGGGGCCTATCGACTACACGGCGTGGCTCGATGGAACGTTTGCGCCGCGTATTGAGCGAGTACTGAATCAGCCCGCGAAACTGAGATTGAGTTTGGTTTCGAATCCAGCGGGATTTGTGGTGCCCCTCATTCACGCCCGGATCACGCTGGCGAAAGCAAGCGGGGCATTTCTTTTCACGGGCTATTTGATCCAAGCACCAGAGATCGTTTACCTCGGGTGGGGCGAGCAGTCAGCCGTTTACCGCTACGAGTTGGTCGCAGAGAGCGACGAGGTGTTGCTGGATCAGAAGGTGCTTCCGAACCGAGCACCGTTTGTTGCACGGACTGCGGGATCCGCGCTACGGCAACTGGTTCAGGACCTATTGCCTGGCGCGTTCGACACGAGGGCAGTGCAGGAATTGGATTCTGTCGCAGCGTATGAGGTCAACCCGCAAAAACGATTTTCATATCACGCTGGAGAATTGGCACTGGCGAGCCGCGCTTCTTACATGGCGATGAATGGGGCGTTAAGTCTGGCACCGGTGGGTATGAATTCATATGCGCTGAATGAGAGCGATCTAAATTTCTCTCCAGCTGGCCTGAGACTCACCCAAGGAGATACGGTGATCAACGATGTCACAGTGATCGGAGCAAATGAGCCCCAGGCATACGTCCGTGATTACTTCGTGGGCGACGGACTAAGCACGAGATTTTATTTATCTCAAACGCCCTTCGCGCAGAGCAAACCAGCATTGATCGACGAGCAGTTCGCGGGAACGGCCATTGACCCGACCACGTGGATGGTGAGCGATCCTACGGCCGCAATTTCTGTGGCGGCGCAGGCGCTTCAGGTGAGCGGTGGAACCGGGCAAGATGGGCAGACCACGGTGTCGTTCATCGAGCAAATCGAGTTAGGAGGCGCACTCGAGTTGCAGCATGGGGATATCAGCTTTGCTGGCGCTTCCAATGGAATCATCGGCGGACTTTACGCGGGTAGCGTTTCTGTACCCGGATGCCTGGCTGGATTCCGGGTTAGTCCGAACGGAGCGGGATCGAATATCCAAGCAGTGATTAATGGTTCTGCAACAGGGCCCGTCGTGACGACGACGTCGGGGCATCGGTACGTTCTCACGACGTATATCTACTCGCGGGAAGTCTATCGGACGGGAGAAACCTATCACTCGTCGGCCCACCCTACAGGGGATGGACTGGGAGACACGGCGGTAACGGCAGATGCCCGACTCGTCCTCGAAGTTCAAGACATCAATCCGGCGGTGCCCGCCACGATCGTTGCAGCGCCGACAGTGCTGTACGACGACGTGATCGTGGATGCGGCAGGATTCTGCACGTATGCGCTGGTGAACGCGATCAATATGCAATGCAGCATCGCATTTCCGTATGCGACACGCATTTCACTGGCAGAAGTCCGCAGCGCCCTGCCTAGCGCGGGCTATGTCACGCAAATTGTAGGATCGATTTCGGACGGCGCGCAGTGTTCCGTTGCGAGTTCGACGACACTGGATTTCTATCCGCATTACGTTCCACCTTTGAACGCGCTCATCGTGGCGAGCTACCGCGGGTCGGGACGAGCAGTGGCGGAAGTAGTGAATTCTGCAAGCATGGCGGCTCTAGCGAACGGGAGCGACAATGGGTCACGAGGAGTCGTCCAAACGATGAAGATTCCAAGCGCGCGTACGCAGAGCGATTGCGAGAATGCGGCCCTGGCGATCCTGGATGATGCGGAAGGAAGTGCGTGGACGGGCAGTTATGAAACGTGGAGTGATTTTCTTCCAGGATCGGCGGCAGATGTATTTCCTGGGGATGCCTTGACGGTCGATGTGCCTTCACAAAATGCGGCATTCATTGCGATCGTGCGAATCGTGGCTGTCGACCTGATTGATTCCGCCAATGATCGCGCCATGTACGTCATCGAATTTGCGACTGACCTTGCATCGCCTCTCGGATATCAAGAGGGTGAAAGCACGACCGTGGTTCCGCTTCAGGAGACACCGCCCGCATTATCGACGACACAGGTAGGGGCATACTATCTGGCGAATCTAACTGATGCGCAGATCACGCAGGTGAGTTCGACGACGGTTCAGGTCGATGCAGGAGTGGCGCCAGGAAACGGCTTGGCGATTGAAGCACGCGCTCACGACTTCGGCTGGGGGCCATCGAATGATCGGAATCTGCTCGGTCGATTCACGACTCAGACCTTCAGCTTACCGCGACTCGCACGAACGCAGGGTTACTTTCTGCGGCTCTACGACACCTCCTCGCCAGGCAGATATTCACGTTACTCGGCGGCCTTGCATGTGGATTATCCGTTATGAGTGAAGACGGTTTCGCACGGCAAAGGCACCGGGTGGTTGGGGAAAAAGCGGCTCTGTCGGTTCCGTATACGGCGAAGGACTTCCAGCTGGAGGTACTGGACAGGCTCGAGGAGATGCAGAGTCTGGCGCAATCACTGGAGGAGTCGTGGAGTAAACAGCTCGAGGCCGTCAGAGAGCAGCGACTGTTGAAGTTTGATAGCCGGACGTTGATCGCTCTAGCGGCGGTTGCCCTTTCAATCAGCGGATACGTTATTCAAGACGCCCGGAGCATTTCCCGGCAGGATGCGGAACTCGAATCGACGAAGGCACGCGTGCAGCGACTGGAGCAGATCGCTACGACCAATACGGAAGCAAGGATCAGAACCGAAGTTCAGCTTGGAGAACTGCGCGATGGTCAGAATGAAATCAAAACGCTGATTCAGGTGCATGACAGCGCGAGCAGAAAAGCCCGGTCGCCAAAGTAGTCTTTGCAGGACCGCAGACCTTCGGTCACCGCAGAAATAAGTCGAATCAACGCAAACTTAAATTTGGACAAGGAGAAGCTATGAGCACACCCAGCACCACCATCATTACCAACCTGAAAAGCACGACTCCACCCACGACGAACACGTTAGCGGACGCAAATGCATACGGTCTTGACATGCCGGGCATGCTTTCGCTCGCGCTGAGCAAAGCCAACGAATTGAAGGTCTGCTTGACGCTAATCGTCAGCAGAACCGACAGCGCCGATCCTAACCTGGCGACGCTCAACAATGTTTTGGCCAGCCTCGCCTAGAAAAGCGGCAGCCGCAAAGTTGAGCTGGCTGCCAAACTTTCACTTGGGAACACGAAATCTGTCGAGGAGAAGGTATGAACTTTGTGAATCAGCTATTGCGTGGGATTTCCTTTATTCCGGCGCTGGTGACCAGGATTGAACAACTTTTTGCAAGCAAATCGGGAAGCGAGAAGAAGGGCGCGGCGATTTCGTTTCTGGAGAGTGCGCTGTCGACGGTAGACGCCGTGGCCGCCAAGGACATTGTTGACCCGACAAAATTCAAGGAAGGTATTTCCAAGATCATCGACGGAACAGTCGAATGTTTGAACGCGTCTACCTGGGCTAAGAACGGGAACGAGCCGACTGCAACCACCGTCAGCGGTAACTAGTACACAGACTCAAAATCCCCACTTCTCGCGCAGAGAACACGCTAGAGATGGGGCACCCTCAAGAGTCTTTCTAACTTCAGCCGACTTCTTCGCTCCACGTTTCCAGATTCTTCTTCACTTGGGCCATGAACTGATCGGCGACTGCTCCGTCGATCAGGCGATGGTCGTAGCCAAGGGTAAGGTGAACGACGGAGCGGATGGCGATGGAGTCGTTGCCCTCTTTGTCGGTAATGACCATGGGCTGTTTGGTAATGCCGCCCACGCCCATGATTGCCGAGTTCGGCTGGTTGATGATGGGCAGTCCAAAAACGGCTCCGAACTGGCCGGGATTTGTGACGGTGAAGGTAGAGCCCTCGACGTCTTCGGGCTTGAGTTTCTTGGTACGAGCACGCTCGCCGAGATCGGTGATGCCACGCTGCAGGCCGAGGAAGTTGAGATCTCCCGCGTTTTTGAGAACGGGAACGATGAGTCCCCAATCAAGCGCAACAGCGATGCCCATGTTGATGTGGCGGTGATAGCGGATGTTGTCGCCATCGATGTTGGCATTGATGATCGGCCACTGTTGCAGGGCCATCACAGCCGCACGCACAAAGAAGGGCATGAATGTGAGGCGCGCACCGTGACGCTGCTCGAATCCAGACTTGAGCTTGCTGCGGAGGTTGACGATGCGGGTGAAGTCGACCTCGTACATGCAATGCACGTGAGCGCTGGTGCGGCGCGACTCGATCATGTGCTTGGCGATCAGCTTGCGCATGTTCGACATGGGAACAAGATCGCCCGGATAAGGGGCTTGAGTCGCCGGGCGCGGCGCGGGCGCGGCGGCTGCAGGCTGAGCAGGAGATGCAGGGGTGGGAGCCGGTTGCGCAGATCCCTGGCTCTCGATGAACTGCATGATGTCTTGCTTGGTGATGCGGCCGCCGAGTCCGGTGCCGGATACCTGTGAAAGGCTGACACCGTTCTCGCGCGCAATTTTGCGGACAAGCGGTGAGGAACGGGCTTCTTCCCCTTCGTCCTCGCTTTGCGCGGAAGCGGCGGGTGCCGACATCGGGGGCGGAGTGGGAGCGGCCTTTTTTTCTTCTCTGGAGATCGGAGCAGCAGGCGGAGCGGCAGGAACCGGAGCGGCCTTCGCGGCAGTCTGAGCTGGCTTGGCTGCGGCGGCTTCACCATCCACAGCGATCGTGCCAACCACCGTATTCACATTCACCGTGGTTCCTTCGGTCACTTTGATCTCGTGCAACACACCGGAAGCGGGAGCGGGGATTTCGGCGTCGACCTTGTCGGTAGATATCTCGAACAACGGCTCATCGCGCTGAACCTTGTCGCCGGGCTTCTTCAGCCATTTGGTAATGGTCCCTTCGACGATGGATTCGCCCATCTGGGGCATGATGATGTCAGTTGGCATGATTTCCTTCCATGAGGCCCACGGTCCCTCAAAAGAGGGCTGGGCGCAAACGAATATTATAACGGGTCCGCTGCACAGCGACGACAGGTCTGCCACCGGCACGCTTCCCTACCTGCGTTCGTACGAACGTCCATGCCGCGTTCGCTAATGTGACTCGTGACCTGATTCCTTCAATGGCTCCTTCTTTTCCGGTTCAGGAGACGCGCCGAAATTTGCTTTCCAAAAATCCTGAGCACCCGGGGGCAGTTTGTTCATATGAGAAAGGAATAGGGTGATCTTCCACATATCCTGATCGGCGAGAGCTTTGTCCCAGGCAGGCATGCCCGTGTAGCGGATACCCGTGCGGATGGTATAGAAGATGTGCCATTCGGGATCGTCGGGCGGATGAGAGATTAGATTCGGCGGTGGCGGATAGAGCGAGTTGGCGAGGGTGGAGGGCTTGCGGTCAAGGCCTCCATGACAAAGAGAGCAGTTCATGGTGTAGAGCTTCATGCCATCTTCCATGTTTTGATCGGTGGGCATGACCGGATTCGAGGTGCGTGGAGCGTGCCGCTCGGTGGACGCGTCGACGGCACTCATCGCCAAGTGGCGCTCGAACTGGGGAGGTTCGACGTTTGCCGTGGTGGGGAAAAAACCCAGCATCGCAAAGCCGAGACCACCGAGGACGAGGATCAGCAGCGTGACGATTACGCCAAGAAGGAATTTGCCCATGAGACCTCCGGGGGTATTGTGGCAGATGGGCAGGGAGAGACGCTAGGGTGCGGTACCGAGGCTGAAGCCCCATCTTAGATTTGCGGACTGACGCGGCCCTGAAGGGTCGCTCTTTCAAAACGTCGAGCTTCGCTCGACGGACAGCCGGGGGCGGCTGTCCCCACATGATTTTTCCTCAGTAGGCCTTCAGGCGGCGGGACTCGCGGACTACATCTTCGACCTTCGGCAGGTAATGATGCTCTTGCGGTGGGGAGAACGGAATCGCGGAGTCGAGGCCGGCGATGCGGACGATCGGGCCATCGAGGTCGTCGAAGGCCTCTTCGTTGATGATGGCGGCGATTTCTCCGGCGAGGCCTCCGGTGCGGGAGTGTTCGTGCAGGATGATGACCTTGTTTGTCTTCTTCACGGTCTGCGCGATGGCTTCGCGATCGAGCGGTGAGACGGTGCGCAGATCGAGGATCTCGAGATCGATTCCTTCGTTTTTCAGAATCTCGGAAGCCTCGAGAGCCGTGTGAACCATCGCAGCGTACGTGATGATGCTCAGGTCCTTTCCTTCGCGAGCTACACGCGCTTTTCCGATAGGGACGACGTAATCTTCCGCCGGAACTTCTTCTTTGATTCGGCGATACAGATATTTGTGTTCGAAAAAGATGCAAGGATTGTTGTCGCGGATAGCAGCTTTGATCAGTCCTTTGGCGTCGTAGGGCGTGGCCGGACAAATCACTTTCAGGCCGGGATTGTGGACGAACCACATCTCAGGATTTTGCGAGTGGAACGGACCGCCATGGACGTATCCGCCGCTGGGACCGCGGAGGACGAGCGGGGCGGGAGCTCCCCAGAGATAGTGCGTCTTGGCGACCATGTTGGAAATCTGGTTGAAGGCGCAACCGATAAAGTCCATGAATTGGAACTCGGCGACGGGGCGCATTCCCGTGAGGGAAGCGCCGAAAGCAGCTCCGACGATGGCGGACTCGGCGATCGGTGTGTCGATGACGCGCTCAGGACCGAAGCGGTCGATGAACCCGTCGGTTACTTTGAAAGCGCCGCCGTAAATGCCAATGTCTTCGCCCAGGCAGAAGACGGTTGGGTCGTGCTCCATTTCTTCCCAGATTCCCTGGCGGATGGCTTCGAGATAAGTTAGCTGCATGAGTCAGGCTTTCAATTGCTCAGGTTTCAGAGTTTTAAAGTTTCAAAGACAAAGACCGTTCGCCACGGATTCTCACGGATGTTTGTACGGATATCATTTCAAATGCACCGCCGCTTCCGTTTCCTTATAGGCCGCGGTTCCCTTCTTCACTTGCGGCATTGCATACTTCGGCTTGATTTCGTGGCAGCCGTCTTCACAGAAGACTCCGCCTTCGGCGGATTCGGGCGTCGGCATCGGGGAGTTCACAGCGATCTCTCGTTCTTCCTCTATCACCCGCTCCACTTCTGAGATCAATTCTGTGTTTTCTTTGCCTGTCAGCCATTTCTTCTCGCGAACCAGGTAATTCTCAAATCGTGTGATCGGGTCGCGCTTTTTCCAGAATTCAAACATTGATTTGGGCACATAACTCGCGGCGTCGTGGATAGCGTGGCCTTTCATGCGCATCATCTTGGCTTCGATCAGGGTCGGGCCCTCGCCTTTGTGGGCGCGTTCGACGGCTTCGTAGGCGGCGGCGTAGACCTGGCAAGCATCGGTGCCATCGACAATCACGCCGGGGATGCCGTATCCGATGGAGCGTTCGGCGAGGTCTTTGCAGCGATACTGCATTTCCGATGGCGTCGAGTAGGCCCAGAGATTCGATTCGACGATCAGCACAAGTCCGAGATTTTGCACCGCAGCGAAGTTAATGCCTTCGTAGGTGACACCGGTGGACTGGCCTCCGTCGCCGATGTAAGTCATGACAGCAATATTGCGTCCCTGAAGCCGGGCGCCGAGGGCCACGCCCGCCATGACGGGGATGAGGTCCCCGAGCATGGAGATCGGCGAAACCATGTTGCGCTTTTCGATGTCGCCGAAGTGCGAGGTGCCGTCGCGGCCCTTGGTGGGCGAGTCGGCTTTGGCCATGTATTGCATCATGGTGTCGCGGGCAGCGAAGCCGCGGACAAGAAGCGATCCCTGATTGCGGATCATGGGCGCGAACCAATCGTCCTTATCGAGCGCGTATGCGGAAGAGCAAGAGCAGGCTTCCTGACCAAGTCCGAAATAGACTCCGCCTACCACCTTGCCTTGTTTGTAGAGATTTTCGAGGGCGATCTCCATCTTGCGGTTGAGCAGCATGTAGCGGTAGACTCGATGGCTTGCTGCTTGTCGAGGTACTTGGAGTCGCGGATCGGAGGCACAGGAGCGTTGAGATCTCCGGTGACCTCGTAGCGGACATGCTCTTGGCCTTGGCGGTCCTTTTCTGTCAGTTGACGGACCGAGAAATTCGGGTGCTCCAGGCGGTAGTCGGGAATCTCGTAGGTGCGAACGTTGTGGTTAGGGGAGCCCGTCGAGCTTTGCTCGACTGAACCCCTCGACTGCGCTCGGGCGGCCGTCGTCACATGATTCGTGGCGCTTCGAGACGTTCCGTTACGCGGACGATGGCCGTTGGAGCTTGCCTTGAACTTCTTCTTGTTGTTCCCCATGTGTGACGGCGCGGAAGCGCGATGTATTAATGGTATCGCGAGAGTGGGGGAAAGGGCTAGGGGTCGGGTCACGCCCAGGTGATGTCGTCTTCTTTGTGCATCTGACGCAGTTCTGCAGGTGGCTTCATCGGGACGCCCACCGTGCGACCCAACAGCGCGTCTAGGGTATCAACCCACAGCATCTGCGATTGGAAGACTACGCCGAAGTTGCGGGAGATTGACTCGGCCACTGCATTGAGGTCGAGTTCGCGGCCGAGTTCCTGCTGCATGGAAGTAACGGGCTTTGAAGTGATGCCGCAGGGGATGATCAGGCTGAAATAGCTGAGATCGGTGTTCACATTTAGGGCGAAGCCGTGAGAGGTGACGAAGCGTGAGATGTGGACGCCGATAGCGGCGAGCTTAGCTTCGGCGTGTGTGCTCGTGGTTAGGCTTTCTGTCGAGCTTTGCTCGGCCGGCCCCCTCGACTGCGCTCGGGGCAAACTTTCGGAGGCACCCGTCCCCACATGGCCAGTGCTGGAGCCCGCATGCGCATCTTTGCTTTGAGGATCCGTCCAGACTCCCGTCAGACCTGGCACCCGCTTTGTGGAGATCGCGAAATCCGCGCAGGTGCGCATCAGGACGTCTTCCAGGCGGCGGACGAACTCGATTACTCCGAGCGTCTTGCGTTTGCCGTCGGGAGTCGCGAATCCGCGAAGGTCGAAGATCGGATAGCCGACGATTTGCCCGGGGCCATGGAAAGTTACGTCGCCACCGCGGTCGCATTCGAAGAGTTCAACGCCGCGAGCGGCAAGCAGGTCGGGCGAAGCGACAACATTCGCGGCCTTCGCGTTGCGTCCCAGCGTGATGACCGGCTTGTGTTCTAGCAGCAGCAGCACGTTGCCGATTTTTTCTTCTTTGCGAAGAGCGACCAGCTGCTGCTGCAGACGTAGGCCTGTTGCGTAATCGACGGTACCGAGTTGGACAAGCGAAATCAAATGCAATTGAGTGATCGGGCGATTTGTGATTGAGTGATTGTAAGTCGCAGCGCTTGTGCGATTTGCAATCACCCGATGACCCAATCTCCCAATGACTCAATCCTCCTCATGCGTTGATAGCCATTCCGTACACGCTATTCGATGCATCGAGCATGGCTTCGGCCAGCGTCGGGTGCGCATGAATCGTCCAGACCAAATCTTCCACGGTAGCTTCGAGTTCCATAGCGGCCACAGCTTCGGCAATTAATTCGGTGGCTTGCGGGCCGATGATGTGAACGCCCAGGATCTCGCCGTAGTCGGAATCCGAAACAATCTTGATAAAGCCCTCATGCTGGCCGACGATCGACGCGCGTGAGTTGGCGCTGAAGGGGAATTTGCCGATCTTCACGTTGTACCCCGCTTCACGGGCCTGGGTCTCGGTAAGGCCCACACTGCCGATTTCGGGATGGCAGTAGGTGGCTCCGGGGATGCGTTCGCGGTTGATCGGCTTGGCCGGCTTACCTGCAATTTTAGCGACCGCGACCAGTCCTTCCATGGCTCCGACGTGAGCCAGCTGCGGCGTGCCCAGAACGATGTCGCCGATGGCGTAAACTCCGGGCTCCTCAGTCTGCATCCAGGAATCCGTTTTGATGAACTCACGCTCAGGCTTGATCTTCGTGCGTTCCAGGCCGATATTCTGCGTGCGGGGCTTGCGTCCGATAGCGATCAGTATCTTTTCGGCTTCGATTTTTTGCTGCTTGCCATCGACGGTAATCGTCACCGTGACTCCCGTCTTCGACTTCTCTACTTTGTCGACTTTCGCCCCAGTGTGGAAGTTGATGCCGCGTTTTCGGTACACGCGGGCAAGTTCCTTCGACACTTCTTCGTCCTCGACCGGGACAAGACGCGGCAGCATTTCCACGATGGTGACTTCGCAGTCGAACGACCGGTAGATCGAAGCGAACTCCACACCAACGGCTCCGGCTCCAACGATCACCAGAGATTTGGGAATATCTTTCAGACTGAGGATTTCGATATTGGTCAGAATACGGTCGCTGACTTCGAGCCCGGGGATCATGCGAGCTTCAGATCCGGTTGCGAGCAGAACATTCTTGGCTTTGAGGTTCGTCGATTTGCCGTCGTTGCTCACCTCGACGGTGTGAATTCCATTGTGCGCCGGCCCCGTCAGCTTGCCGTAGCCCTTGATGGTCTCGACTTTGTTCTTTTTCATCAGGAATTCGAGACCCTTGGTGTGCTTGGCAACAATCTTGTTTTTGCGGTCCTGGATAGCAGCCCAATTGAGCTTGCGCGCGTCGACACCATCGATGCCGAATTCTTTCGCCTCTTTCAGGTGATCCCATAATTCGGCGTTGAACAAGAGCGCTTTAGTCGGGATACATCCGACGTGCAGGCAGGTGCCGCCGAGAAATCCGTCTTTTTCAATGAGAACAGTTTTCAGGCCGTACTGGCCGGCGCGGATAGCGGCCGTATATCCCGCAGGTCCGCTGCCGATGATAGCGATATCGTAGATTGTGTCGGGCAAGGTCGTCCTCTTAGGAAGAGATGAGTGAAGGCAAACTTTAGATTCTAGAACAGGTACACCTCAAAAAGCATTCAGCCGTCAACATTCAGCCCATGGATGTCGTGCACGCTTGGCTGATTGCTGACGGCTGAGTGCTAAATGCTTCTGCTTAGTTTCCTTCGTTGCTGGCGCGTTTCCACGAGATCAGCTCGCCAATCGTCGAACTCGTGCTCGAGACAGGCTGCTTATAGGCTTCGACTTCCGAGCGCGACGCTTCTTCGCCGACCGCGCGGATGCTGAGGCCCACCTTCTTCTCTTCCGGATTCATCTTGATGATCTTGAAGTCGTGCTCAAGGCCCGGCTCCAAGTGTAACGGGTTGCCCTGTTCGTCGGTCGCTTCGGACTTGTGACACAAGCCTTCAACTCCCTCTGCGATCTCAACGAAAGCCCCAAACGCGGCCACCCGCAGTACCTTGCCGTGAACGACATCGCCGATATGATGCGCCTGGAAGAACGACTCCCAGACGTCCGGCTGCAGCTGCTTCACGCCGAGCGATAAACGGCGTTTATCAGGCTCAATCGCAAGGACTACGGCCTTAACGCGGTCACCCTTTTTCAGCACTTCCGAAGGATGCTTCACGCGCTTGGTCCAACTCAGGTTGCTGACGTGTACTAGGCCGTCGATCCCGTCTTCGATCTCGATGAAGGCACCGAAGTCCGTCAGATTGCGTACTCGGCCTTCGACCGTCATCCCAACCGGAAACTTCTCATGCAACGAATCCCACGGATTGGATGCCAGTTGGCGCATGCCGAGCGAAATGCGGCGCTCCGTCGGATTCACGTTCAGCACCACGCATTCGACCTGATCCCCAACATTGACCAGCTTCGACGGGTGCTTCATGCGCTTCGACCAAGTCATCTCGCTGACGTGGACCAGCCCTTCAATTCCCTGCTCCAATTCGACGAAAGCTCCGTAATCCGTCACGCTGATAACGCGGCCGCCGACGTGCGCGCCCTCAGGATAACGATGCTCCGCATCCAGCCACGGGTCAGGCGTCAGCTGCTTGAATCCCAGTGAAACCCGCTGCTTGTCTTTGTCGTACTTCAAAACCTTGACCTGGATCTGATCGCCGACATTCACCAAGTCTTTGGGATGAGTCAGACGTCCCCAAGACATGTCGGTGATGTGCAACAAACCGTCCAGTCCGCCGAGGTCGACGAACGCTCCGTACTCCGTCAGGTTCTTCACGACACCGGTCAGAACAGAGCCCTCTTCCAAGTGCTCCAGTGTCTTCGAGCGCTTTTCGTTCTGCTCGCCTTCGAGCAGTTCCTTGCGGGAAACGACGATATTCCCGCGCTTCTTGTTCAGCTTGATTACGGCTACCTCGATGGTCTGGCCCTTCATTCCATCGAGATTGCGGATGGGACGCAGATCGACCTGCGATCCAGGAAGGAATGCGTGCGCGCCGTGGATATCGACCGTCAAACCGCCTTTAATGCGGTCGATGACCAGAGCCTTGATCGGCTTCTTCTCGTTGTAGGCCTTCTCAATTTCTTCCCACGCGTGAATGCGCTGCGCCTTCTGGTGCGAGAGGTGGATATATCCCTCTTCGACCTCACCCTTGTCGCGCATCACGTCGATTTCGTCACCCGGCTTGAACTTCGGCTTGCCCTCGTGGTCAAGCACCTCAGAGAGCGGCCAACATGCCTTCGGATTTCGCTCCGATGTCGACGACCACGTGTGTGCCCGTAAGCTTAAGCACCGTGCCCTTGATGACGCGGTCTTCGCTAACAGCTTCTTCGGCCTCGGTCGTAAACGTCTCGAGCGCGGAGGCGAAGTCCTCACTGGCGGGGGCCTTCTCCTCGGCCGGAGCCGATTGCGCCGCGACTGGCTGATCCGCGGCGGAAGATGAATTCTGTTCGGGCTGGTGATGCTCCATCGTCGGCTCGGCTTCGGTGGCCACAGCGGAGTTGGAGTCTGAATTGTGGGCGGTGGTATCGTCGAACAAGATTATGCCTCTCTGGTAACGGATGCGGGACCTGCGCTGCGGACTGCTGGATGAGTCGTTTGGTTGTGGTGGGCCCACCCTGGCGAGTGAGCTTGGACAATCCCAGCTGTCGGACGTTTTACAAAGAACCCGCGTCCAATGGGAACTCTTCGACTATAACAACCGTGCGCGAACAGTGTCAAACCCAAATCCGGCGCATGTTACAGCAACGTTTCAATGTTCGGTTTTCGGAACACCCTCCCATCTGCTAACCTGCCCCTTCTATGGATTATCTCTGGACACCGTGGCGTTACGCGTACGTCTCGGGCACCGAAAAAACGACCGGGTGCGTGTTTTGCGAGGCACCGAAGGAGAAGGACGACGCTAAGGCCCTGATCGTGTACCGAGGCGAGCATTGCTTCGTGATTCTGAACGCGTATCCGTACACGCCGGGGCATGTCATGATCGTGCCGTACGCCCACCTGGACGAGTTGCGGAAGCTTCCAGGCAAGGCCGCCGAGGAAATGATGGCTCTTTCTCAGCGCATGGAGTCGGTCCTGCGCGACCTTTACCATCCAGATGGGATAAATCTGGGGATGAATATCGGGAAGGCTGCCGGAGCGGGTATCGCTGGGCACATTCACATGCATGTGTTGCCCCGCTGGGTCGCGGATGCAAATTTTATGTCCGTTGTCGGCGAAACGCGGGTGCTGCCGGAGACGCTGGACGTGACGCGGAAGAGGATTTCGGACGCTTTAAAGCGAACTTAGTTAGGCCCCGAGAAGGTTTTCCATCTGTTTTTCATCAATAACGGCTACTCCTAGTTCCTTTGCTTTGTCCAACTTCGAACCCGCGTCGGAACCCGCCACCACATAGTCTGTCTTTTTGCTGACTGAGCCCGAAACTTTACCGCCGGCGTCTTCGATCATCTTCTTGGCTTCGTCACGCGTGTATTTCGCCAAAGTGCCCGTCAGGACGAACGTCTTGCCCGCGAGCTTGGTGCCGCGGTCTTTCTTCTGCCCTTCGAAGGCAAGCCCGGCTTTTCCCAGACGCTCCACGAGCTTCTTGTTCGCCGGATTGCTGAAGAACTCGGCAATACTCTCGGCGATTTTCGGACCCACTTCGCCGACGTTTTGCAACTCTTCCACGCTCGCTTTAGCAATCGCTTCCATCGAACCGAAGTGCTCAGCCAGGAACTGCGCCGTGCGCTCACCCACCATGCGAATCCCGAGGCCGTAGATCACGCGCTCCAGTGGGAGTTTCTTGGAGTTCTCAATCTCGTCAAGGATGTTCTGCGCCGACTTGTCGGCAAAACGCTCAAGGCTCAGCAAGTCCTTTTTCGTGAGGTCGTAGATGTCGGCGACATTCTTGACCAACCCTCGTTCGATCAACTGGGCAACGAGTGACTCGCCCATCCCGTCAATGTTCATCACGCCGCGCGAAGCAAAATGCAGAATCGTGCCAACCAACTTAGCGGGGCAGTTAGCATTCACGCAGCGATAGTCGACCTCACCTTCTGTGCGGACCACCTTCGTCCCGCACACTGGACACTTCTCGGGGGCCTCGATCTCCTGTTTTCCCCGCGGATGACTATCATCGTCGATAACCTTCGCAACTTTGGGTATCACATCGCCGCCGCGCTCCACTTGGACATAGTCGCCAATCTTCACGCCTAGTCGTCCGATTTCGTCCATGTTGTGCAGCGTGGCATTCCGCACGGTCGTGCCGCCGATGGCAACGGGCGCCAACTCAGCCACGGGTGTGAGTTTCCCCGTACGTCCAACCTGCCAGCGAACATTTTCCAGCTTCGTGATTCCCGCACGTGCGGCGTATTTATAGGCGATCGCCCAGCGCGGCGCTTTGCCGGTGAAGCCGAGCTCATCCTGCAATGCGGTGCGATCCACCTTGACTACGATCCCGTCGATCTCGTAGGGCAGCGAGTCGCGCTTCCCTTCCCACTGCTGGATGAAATCCCAGACTTCGTCCATCGAGTGCACTAGTTTGCGATACTGGTTGACTTTAAAACCTGCCTTGTCGAGGGCGGTCAGCGTCTCCCAGTGCCGGTCGAAATAGGTTCGCCCGTTCGATAAAAGAATGTAGGGGAAGAAATCCATCCGGCGGGCTGCTGTGATATTCGGATCCAGTTGCCGGACCGTGCCCGCCGTGAAGTTGCGAGGATTGGCAAATGTCGGAAGGCCATTTCGTTCGCGTTCTTCGTTCACTTTCTTGAATGAAGCCGTAGGCATGAGCAGTTCGCCGCGCACTTCGAAGTTAGCCGGAATGCCTGCTTTCTTGAGCCTGTCCCGGTCGATCGAAAGCGGAATGGAGCGCACAGTTCGAACATTGAGCGTCACATCCTCGCCGACGGTCCCGTCGCCGCGGGTCACTCCCCTCACCAGCTTGCCATCTTCGTACACCAATGCCAGTGACATGCCATCGAGCTTCAATTCGCAGACATAGTCAACATCTTTGCGGCCGCTGAGCTCATGCACGCGGCGCTCCCAGTCGCGCAGTTCTTCTTCGTTGTAGGTGTTATCGAGCGACAGCATCGGCGAGGAATGCCGCACTTTCACGAATCCTTCGCGCGGCTTGCCGCCAACCCGCTGCGTCGGCGAATCCGGCCTTACCAGAGACGGATGCTCCGCCTCCAGGTCCTTAAGTCGCTGCATCAATCCATCGAATTCCTGGTCGCTGATTTCGGGATTGTCGAGAACGTAATAGAGGTATTCGTGGTGGCGAATCTTTTCGCGGAGAGCTTCGATCCTTTTTTCGGCGTCCTTTGCTGCAGGCATCGCAGAAGATTATAAGGCGGTGCCGCACCACTTGAGCACCTCTGTCACACTGGGATCTGCACGCGCGCAGAACTGGGTTGCCACTGATGCCGGGTTTATGGCAAATTGAACCGCCCTGCCCCAGGACGCAAGATTATGCCAAAGAAGTCCGGTCCGAACCCATCCCCTGTACCTACGCATTACACCGAGCAACTTCCGGCGGCGTTACTCGAGGCCTTTGCCACGAATAACCGGATCAACCAGTACCTGATCGAAAATCTGCCACCAGAGGCATGGACTGCCAAGCCTCCTGAAGGCAAAGGACGCACGATCGCGGCAATCGTCGCGCACATTCATAACGTGCGTGTGATGTGGCTCAAAGCAGCCAAAGCGGAAGACATCCCAGATCAACTCGACCGCGCAACGATAACGACCGCGCAAGCGATTCGCGGTCTCGACAGCAGCCGAGAGGCACTGACTCAACTTGCCAGCCGTGCGCTGCAAACCGACGGACGAATCAAGGGATTTCGTCCCAATGTTGCCGGATTCTTTGCATATCTCATCGCGCATGACGCTCACCATCGCGGCCAGATCGCAATGCTGGCTCGCCAAATGGGGCATCCCTTGCCGCAGAAAGCCATGTTCGGTATGTGGGAGTGGGGCTCCCGCTGACTACTCTGTCGCCGCTTTCTCCTCAGGTACAATCCAGCTTCGACCCAGGTATGCGAAAGGCCGCACTGCTCTACAATCCGGACTCAGGCGGCAGCAAGCAACGCCGGCGGGAACTGCAATCCGCGCTTTCCATACTCAAGGATGGCGGCGTCGAGGCCGAACTCTTAGCCACAGATTCGCCCGATCACGCCGGGGACGAGGCCAAGCGAGCGATGGCCTCCGGCTGCGACACAATTTTCGCCTGCGGCGGTGACGGTACCATCAACAATATCGCCCAGGTTCTCGCCAACACACAGATCGCTTTAGGAATTCTGCCGATGGGTACGGCCAATGCAGTCGCCCACGATCTCAATCTTCCTCTGAAGGTTCCGGCCGCTGCAAAGGCAGCACTGCAAGGCATTCCTAAGAGAATCGCTCTCGGACGAATAACGTGCTTGAACCTTGGCGGCAAGACCGAGACTCGATTTTTTGTTCTGGCGGCAGGCATCGGCGTCGACGCCCATTTGTTCTACAAGCTGCATACCGGAACCAAACAACGGCTGGGCATGGGTGCTTATTACGCGAAGGCGTGGCATATGTGGTTTACGTATCCGATGACCCGGTTTCGTGTCGCTTACAACGAAACTGGCAACAGTGCGGTGAAGAGTGCGAACGTCACCGAATTGTTGGCGGTGCGAATCCGAAACTTTGGCGGCGTTGTGCGCGAATTGGCTCCGGGCGCGTCACTGGATCGAGATGATATACGGCTGATCCTCTGCCACACGAGCAGTCGTCTTGCTTACCTCGAGTATGTGGCGCAATGCCTGTTGCGGCAATCCTGGCGCATCCCTGGCATTGAACTTGCCTACAGCACGAAAGCATCGTGCGACTACGCGCCTCCGCCAGGTACTTCTCAGTCCCAACCGAAAATTTATGTGGAAGCTGATGGCGAGTTAATCGGAAGCTTGCCGGCGGAGATCACGATGGTTCCCAATGCTCTGACTCTGCTGGCTCCATCTGCGGAAGCAAGATGAAATAGAATACAGTTCACCGCTTGGAACCGATCACTCACTTTCTGACTGGCGCGTGTATGGGGCGTGCCGGATTGAATCGCAAAACGGCGCTCGCAACACTCACGTTAACCCTGGCAGCAGAGGCTCCGGATCTCGACATCATCGGCCGATTCTGGGGACGAGCCTTTGGTTTTGCGCATCATCGTGGATTCACTCACTCCTTCCTGGGAGTTCCGATCGATGCGGTCGTCGTTATAGGTTTCGTTTATTTGTTGTGGCGGGTGCGTGGCCGCAAGACCAAAAACCCGAACCTGCCTCCGCGCTGGGGCCTGTTGTTTCTCTATGCCTGTCTTGCCGGGCTAAGTCATATCCTGCTCGACTTCACGAATAACTACGGAGTGCGCCCGTTCTGGCCGTTTTCCGAAAAATGGTACTCGTGGGACATCGTCTTTATCGTCGAACCGGTGATTCTCGGTTTCTTGATTCTGGGTCTTGTCGTTCCATCGCTTTTTTCCCTGATCGACAAAGACATTGGAGCACGAAGCCGAGCACCTCGAGGAAGTGTGGCCGCGACGCTTGCCTTAGTTGGGGTCGTGCTCACCTGGGGACTTCGTGATTACGAGCATCGGCGCGCCATCAATGCGCTCGAATCAAGAACCTACGACGGTGTCGATCCGCTGCGCGTCTCGGCGTATCCCAAGTGGGCCGATCCGTTCCATTGGGACGGCGTCGTGGAAACTCCGGCCTTCTTCGCACTCGCCCCCGTGGACTCGTTAACGCCCGAAGTCGATCCTGAAGGCCGGATGCAAATTCGCTACAAGCCTGAGGAGACTCCGATTACTCTCGCCGCTAAAAAATCTTACGTGGGACGCGTCTTCCTGGACTGGGCACAGTATCCCGTGACGGAGACGGAAGAGTTGCACGATGCGGAAGGGGGCTATATCGTCCACTTTCAGGATTTGCGCTATGTTGAAATTCCGGAAGCGATACGCGGCAGTCGAGGTCGTCGAGTACTCGGTGCTGCGGTGAAGCTCGACAAAAATCTTCGAATCGTTGGAGACGTGTACGACACGGGCTCCAAACAGATCGTCGTACCCGATCCCGGCCAGAAGTGAGTGTTGGGCTCTTCTCCTCGGAGGTTTTAGAGGCCCAGCAAGGTAGTGCGCCAGTTGGAATCTCAGATGTAGCGGCGTCATCCCGAAGTCCCGCGCTTTCACCAGCGGGACGAGGGATCTCCCGCGTAACAGCTCTGTGTATCGGGAGACCCTATGCCGAGGACCCTGCGGCCAGGAATTCAACCTGAGGCGCGACCTGCAAGTCCCTCCCCTTGACGCAAGCCGCGGCAACGCCCAGAATAAGAATTCATCTTCGAGGTGATTATGCTGGCCTTTGTATTCCTGCTGTTCGCGGTCGCCGTCCGGTTCATGCCTCATCCTATGGCGTTCACTCCCGTGGGTGCCGCGCTGTTGTTCTTCGGATCGCGTTCCGCGCGAAACCGGATGTGGATTCCCTTGGCGCTTCTCGCCGGGTCAGACATCATTCTCACGACCATGGTGTATCGCTACCCCTTCAGCTGGGATCACTTTGTGACTTGGGCCTGGTACGCCGCCATGCTTTGGATGGGATCAACGTTGAAAGAGAATGCTGGCGCGATTCGGATCCTTGGCACAGCCCTGGCCGGCTCCGTTTCGTTCTTCCTGATCAGCAATTTCGCAGTTTGGGCGGCATGGAACATGTATCCGCGAACCATCGCCGGATTAATGACCAGTTATGAACTCGGCCTGCCATTCTTCCGCCGTGGCGTCGAGGGTGACCTGCTCTTTACGACATTGATGTTCGGCGCTCCGGTTGTCCTGCGGGCAGTAGCGGCTCGATTGCAAAGCTCAAACAACCGTCCAGCAGCGGTCTAGTGGCGCGGTTCTTGTCGAGATTCATGCATAGCGGCGGCGTCCACTTCCGATGCCGCCGATTTTCTTTTGGATCGCTTGGATCGCAACGCCAGCAACCATACCAGCACTCCCACTTCAAGCGCCGCTCCCGAGAGCAACATCCAGTGATGTCTGAAGACTCCGCCGAAGTGGTTGATGATCTGAGGTCCAAACCAGAGCACTAACATCGAAAGCACAAAGAAGCGCACGAATCGCCCGGCAAAAATCGCGACCAGAAAATCACGAAACTTCATCTCGAACACCGCCGCACCTAATACAAACACTTTGAACGGCATCGGCGGCGGAAGCATACCGGGAAGCATCAGCGCCCAGAATTCGTTTCGCTCGAACGAGCGATGGATTCTCAGAAAGCGCTCTTCCGAAATCCGCTTGCGCAAAACCTTTTCGCCTCCCCAGTAGCCGATCAAGTAAAGAGGAATGCTGCCCAACGCCGAGCCCAGCGAGGCCATCGCAACATAGAGCAGCATTCGTTTGCGGTCCTGGTACACATAAGTCGCCACGATGAAATCTACCGGCATCCCAAGCAGCGCGCTATCGGCAAAGGCGATCACAAACACACCCCAAATACCGAGCACTTTCATGAGCCCCAGAACCCATGCGCTGTACCGGGCCAAGATGTGTCCGATTCGTTTCAAGTGGAATAGTCAGTGTACGTGATGAAAAAGATGTATGTCAGGTTGGTGCAGTTCTGGTAGTGGTGCAGTTTGATTCTTCAATCCCGACAGGATGTCATCCTGAGGCGAGCGCGTAGCTCGCCGAGGGACCATACACCGCGAAACCGTTCCACGGCGATTGGCTGGGGCCAGCACACGGACTATACCTTCATTCCCGGCGCCATGATTCCCGGCGTAGTCATCCTCAAGCCTGACTTTCCCGAACTGAAAGAAGGCTGGCCTTTCCTGTGGTATGAAAACGAATACGTCGTCGACGCGGGAACATCGTACATTCTCGCCGCGCAAGCCGCCCATGCCGAGACGAAATCAATGAAGTAGAAAAAGATTTGCGTGAGTGGGGCTGACGCGTGTGGGGCGGACACTCCTGTCCGCCAGCCTGCGTCGGCACACACTCTAAAAGATGACCACTCACTTGAAATGCGGAAGTCTTCCCCACTTCCCTTGCAGTCGCAGCGCATGTAACGTTTCTTTCTCCCGCCTCACTATCCTCACGACAGCCTCCGAAGGCTGAATGTGCAACGTCTCTGACTGCGCAGTGAGGAGTTTCTCCATGAATGCAGAATATGTCGCAAAAAAGCCAAAGTCTCCGCCGCCTCTTTCGATTGCCGAATTGGCCAAGATGGACAATGTTCTGAAAGGCAAGGAACCGCCGGCAGCGTTGCGGTCGCTCAAATCCACACACAGCTTTTCTCGTTTGGGTTCGAAAGGCGACTTCAAACTTGACTCCGCTATCAAGCAGGTGAAAGCCGGGGAAGACTTTCGCTCCTGGAATTTTCCCGGCGCCGAACCAATCGTTCGCGGGCTTCCCGGCAAGGAGAGCGGTCGCATTTCACGCGACGAAGTGAAACGAGCCAAGGGCGCCGGCGGAATCTCGAAGGCCTCGCGTCCCGATTGGGCCGACACAATTTATCTACCGCGAGTGTCGGTCGGGGACGTGCGCCCGACTCTGCGCAGCCTGAAAGGCAACGTAGTGAAACCGCTCTACGTGTTCGGAAATGACGCTCGCCAGCCCTTCTTTCCTTCGGGCTATCCCTGGCAGTGTATCGGGAGAGTCTTCGCGTGGACGGATCCCAGCAATCCCAACTGGTCATGGTCGGGATCGGGAGCCCTCGTCACGCACAATACGATCCTCACGGCTGGCCACGTGGCGCCGTGGGGATCGAACCCGTGGATGGTTCTGTTTGTGCCGGCGTACTACAACGGATCGTCCACGGTTGGTCCCACCGTCTACTCTTACGTCGAATCCTACTGGGGATACAACACCAACGACACGGTCTCCGCCTGGGATTACTGCGTCATGAAATTGTATGACCCACTCGGTGACTCGCTCGGCTGGTTCGGCAGCAAGACCTATGACGATGGCTGGAACGACGGCGACTATTGGACTCTGGTCGGCTATCCCGGAGCCATCGCCAACGCCCAGCAGCCGTCCTGGCAAGGGGGCATCAGCTTTCATGACAGCGACGGCGATGGCGACGCGGAGGAACTGGAAACCAACAACGGCGACGCTTCGCCTGGCGATTCCGGCGGGCCGTTCTTTGCATGGTGGGCCGATGGTTGGCCTTACATCGTAGGCGAAGTCTCCGGACAGGAAGAAGAGTACCAGTTCCCCTTCTCCACCGAAGACAACAACATCGCAGCGGC
Source organism: Terriglobia bacterium (assembly GCA_963823085.1). Classification (GTDB taxonomy): domain Bacteria; phylum Acidobacteriota; class Terriglobia; order Terriglobales; family Acidobacteriaceae; genus Sulfotelmatobacter. The sequence continues at coordinate 62,810 of CAWGKF010000006.1, forward strand.
AGGATCTCCCATGGTCGACCTGATTATCTGGGCTCTCAATAACTGGCCCTAGACTGCCGGCTTTAAACCCTGTTGCTCGCCCTGGGAGTGCGCCCCACGTCTCGTCTGTGAGACGTGGGGCTTTTTCGCAATCAGACTCAGAACGAAACTGTGAGTCCGAACTCGATTTGCCGCGGAGCTCCCAGCGCATACACGCCAGTTCCCACTCCCACGCGATCGATGTTGTGATCCGGTCTCGTCGTTCCGTTGATCTGCCCGACGCTGCCCGTCAGCAGGCCATTCAGTGTGGCGCCCGGCAGATCGAAGTTGGCAAAGTTCGCCAGATTGTAGAAACCCACGCTCGGCTGGATCGTTACCTTCTCCTTGAACGTGTGATTCCACGTGAACTTCATATCCAGCGCCCGCAGCCAGGCCATATTGACCTGTCCCCCAGGCGCCAGCGGCACACTCGGAGCCACGCCATCGCCCATCTGCTGCAGTTGCGCCAGCGTGAACAGCCCGTTGTTGATCAGCACCTGGCCCGCCGGAGTCGCCTGGCCAGCATACGTGTTGTTGTAATTGGTGATGATGCGGTTGATGTCCGACGCGTTGATGCCACGATCGAAGTTTCCCACGTGCGTGCCCGGTATAGGATCCTGCCACGTTCCATCTCCCGTGAAGTCCGTGCGGAAGATTTCTCCCGGTCCAAGGTTCGTGTTCGGCACGACCAACGTGGTCGAGAGCGGGCTCCAGAAGTGCGAAATGAGGCTCGCCTGGAAACCGCCGGGTAGGTCCGCGTAGCCGCCGAGCGAGAACTGATGCGTGCGATCCAGCACCGACGGTCCGAAATACCGGTTGGGCTGGTTGTTATCGAGCGAGCCGATGATGAAGTCCTGGTCCGACGCTCCAGGGCTGTCCGCCGCTCCGCCGCCCGTATTCTCGAACCGCGAGAGCGAATAAGCCACCTGGAAGTTGATTCCACGAATCCCTCGCATCGGATTCTTCACCTGGTCCGTCAGCTTCATCTGTAGTCCGTTATAGACCGATCTGCCCAATCGACATCAGCATCGGCAGCGGCGGCGCATTCGGATTTTTCCCGCCAAACGCGCACGGATACCCGAATCCGGCCGACGGGTTCGTGCAAGCCACATCGAAGTCCGCTGACGAAGTCAGACCGTTGCCCGCGTACGCCGACATGGTTGCTCCAGCATTGATGGCGCACTGAACGCCCGCCACCCCCGCCGGACATCCGAATTGCCCGTTGGTTACGTTAATCGCATCCACGGCTCCGGTCTTATTGAAGTAGTTGACATCGCCCGCATGATTCTCGTCGATGCCCAACAGATAATGCGTCTGCACGTTCCGCACGAAGTCAGTACTGAACACCACCCCTGGCCGAAATTCGTGTTGAATCCCAATGTTCATCTGCACCGACCGTGGGCTGCGATAGTTCGGATCGAACATCGATGCGCCCGTTCCGAAACCATAGCCCTGGTCCAGGAGAGATCCCGTGTAATTGGGGTTCGGTGTGCTGGTATTGAACGGCGAGAGCGATTGATAGAGTTGCTGATAGGCTTCAATCTGATTGGCCACAGATCCGATTGCTACAAAGTTGCCCGATGTGGTGCCGCAAAAACTCGCCGTAGGAAGCTGGCCCCCAGTCGCAATCACAGGCAGCGGTGTGTTCGCTCCGTTACACGCAGTAGGGAACTGCCCGAATGCTCCCGTCTTCTGCCGACCGGGCGCATCGAACGCCACATTGTTCCAGATCGCATTCTCGTAGAACAACCCAATCCCCGCGCGGATCGACGTCTTTCCGTTGCCCTTCGGATCCCACGCAATACCCATCTGCGGAGCGAGATTCAAATTTGGCTGCGCCACTTTGTTGCCCAGCCCCGGCAACGCCGCGTTCAATTCGGGAATGGCCGGAAGATAGCTGTCGCTCCGATTCGAATCGCGCACATAACGCAAGCCGTAGGTCAGAGTCAGATTCTTTCGAATCTTCCATCCATCGCCCAGATACGCACCGATCCGGTTGTCTGTGATTCCTCCTGCAGGGAAGCCGAACGCCGGCGACGTGCTCGAGTACCCCAAGCCGTTTCCGAGATAAACGTACTCCACCGGATAATTCAGCGGGTTCGCAGATCCGCCTGGACCAAACGGGTTCGTGGCCGCAAAATTGACCTCCGGAGTTCCGGTATTCGTGATGAGGTAAGGGGCAATACTCTGAAATGCCGCCAGCCCTCCGCCCACCAGCCGGTTGAAACCGAATCCATACCGGATGATGTGCGAGCCCAACGCCCGGCTGCCGTCGTACTTAATCTGCCGATCACTCTGTAACGTCGTCTGCGGCGCCAGATAGTTCGGTCCGGTGACCAGCCCCGTGCTTCCCATCTGAACCTCAACCGGATAATTGGCAAACGGCAGCGTTGACCCGCGCGTCGCGTCCACAATCTGGTTCTGGAATTTCAAATACTCAAACCGGATGCTATGCGTATATGGGCCAGTATTGAAATCCAGTCCACCCACGTGCGAGCGCGTGATGTCTTTGTTGTCGTACACCGAGAATCCCAGCCCGGCATTCGCCAGCAGAGAATTCTTGAAGTAGCTGAACCGGTAGAACGCGTGCATCGACTGCGTCAGCTGGTAATCCACCTTCCCCATCAGGTTGTCTTCAATAAACGGAGATGCGAACGTTCCCGAAAGAGCCGTGAACGGAGCGCCCACCACGATCGGCGCCACCTCATGCTGGAAGGTACGCTCGCCGTCGATGAAATAGAACAAACGATCTTTCTTGATCGGACCGCCCACGCGTCCCCCATATTGCGAACGCTGAAATGGCGCCGGAATTCCTGGAGGTGTCGGCAACGCTGCCGCCATCGAACTGTCGCGAAACAATCCAAACGCTTCGCCGTGAATCGCATTCGTCCCCGATCGCGTGGTCACGTTGACCGCGCCCAGAAGACGTTAGCTCGTTCGAAAGATCCAGGCTGGATTGGCTGAGCTGAAACTCCTGAATGCCACTCGCCGGAATATCCATCGTCGTCGTTCCCACCGTTTCATCCGAAACGTCGACGCCATCCACTTCAATGCGCGCCGTGCGTCCGAACCGGCCTCCGAACGAGATGGACGAATACCCTGCCTTCGTCGGATCAAAATTCTGTCCGTCCTGAATCTGCACGCCCGGCTCCAGCTGCGCCAGATCCAGGAAGTTGCGCCCGTTCACCGGCAGGTTCTCGATCTGCTCAGAGCTCAACACTCCCTGCACGATTGCCTGTTCGGTGTTCACCTGCACCGCCGCGCCTTGCACCTCGACCACCTGACTTTCCTGACCCACCTGCAACTGCACGTTTCCATTCGCTGTGTTTCCCACCAATACGTTGAGACTTACTTCCGACTGCTGGAAGCCCCTCATGGCAACCCGCGTCGCGTACCTTCCGGGAATCAGCGCTCCCGAGTTGTAGGCGCCCGAGGCATTCGTCGTGAGGCTGATGACTTGCCCCGTCGCTATATTGGTGATCGTGACTTTTGCTCCGCTCACGACGGCGCCCGATGGATCCGTAACCGTCCCGACGATGCTGCCCGTGCCTACCGTGGTTTGCGCCAAGCCCAAAGATGCGACGAGCAATAGCACGATTGCGATAGAGAGTGCGTAAAAATAATGGCCAAACTGGAAATCAAAGTGGTGTGATCTCATTGAGGCACCTGGTTTTCTTGGGCCCTGCGGCAGAGGAGGAACCCAGAGTGGTCTTTTTTGTGGGTAGAACAATACACCTAACAATTAACGACTATCAACCGTGGACAAGACATTTGTTAAGCCATGTGCTGTGCTTGTGGAAACCCTAGCCCGCGCCCTGGGTGTGCGCAGCCTGAACGCCGCTTACCCCTCGACTTCGGCCCTGTTGCGGAAGGGATCTACAAAATCTTGTCAATAGGCGGAAATTGCCAGATCGAAGCTAAGTTAATGAGCACCACCGCGGAAGAGCGGCCCTTTAGGGCCGCGTTAGGCGTTTCGAATCGGGCGGGCTTTTTAGCCGCAGTGGTTCAAGAGTGTCACCGCGCGCCTGCCCTGATGCACCCAGGCGCGCAGCGGCGAAAGAGTGCAGCCCATGGCGCAAGCCATGGGCGGGACAGAAGAAAGATCACAAGCCCCGCACGGGCGAAAGAATCGTCGGCGCATCCTCTAAACAAAACTAGGGGCTGAGCCCTACGCTCCCACCACTTCCTTTTTCGTAGCCAGCAACTGCCTCAACACGTACTGCAGAATCCCGCCGTTCGCGTAATACAGGTTTTCCTGCGGCGTATCAATGCGTACCAGTGCGTCGAACTCAACCGCATCTTTGCCCTTGGCTGTAGCTTTCACCTTCACCGTGCTTCCGGCAGCGAAATTCTCGACTACGTTCCGGATGCCGCTGATCTCGAACACTTCTTCTCCCGTCAGCTTGAGAGACTCGGCGTTCTGTCCGGCAGAAAACTGCAGCGGAAGAATGCCCATGCCCACGAGGTTCGATCGATGAATACGTTCGTAGCTTTCCGCGATGACCGCGCGCACGCCCAGCAGCGCCGGGCCCTTCGCTGCCCAGTCGCGCGACGATCCCGACCCGTACTCTTTGCCCGCAAGAATCACCAGCGGCGTTCCGTCGGCACGATATTTTTCCGACGCATCGAAGATCGACATCTCGGTATTTGTCGGCAGATGCCGCGTGAATCCGCCTTCGGTCTGCGACCAGCTTGTTGCGCAGGCGTACGTTGGCAAACGTGCCGCGCACCATCACTTCGTGATTGCCGCGCCGCGATCCATAGGAGTTGAAATCCGCCGGCTTTACGCCATGCTCCTGCAAATACTTTCCAGCCGGACTGTCTTTCTTGATCGACCCTGCCGGGGAAATATGATCGGTCGTCACGCTGTCACCGAGCACGGCCAGTACCCGTGCTTTTTTGATCTCCTGCACCGGCGAAGGCTTCACTGCCATCTCGTCGAAGTACGGAGCGCGCCGGATATAGGTCGAATCTTTCTCCCAGGTGTACGTCTGGCCCTTGGGCACCGAGAGCCCGCGCCAGCGCTCGTCTCCCTGAAACACTTCGGCGTAGGATTTCGAGAACATTTCCGAGGTAATCGAATGCTGCATCGCCTCCTCGACTTCGCGCGAGGTTGGCCAGATGTCGGCCAGATATACCGGTTGCCCATCTCTCCCCTTGCCGAGCGAGTCTTTGCGCATGTCGACATCGATACGTCCGGCCAACGCGAACGCGACCACCAGCGGCGGCGACATCAGATAATTCGCGCGCACCTCGGAATTGATGCGCCCTTCGAAGTTGCGATTGCCCGATAGCACCGAAGCGACAACCAGTTCTTTGTCGTCAATCGCTTTCGAAACCTCTTCCGGCAGCGGGCCGGAGTTGCCGATGCAGGTCGTGCATCCGTAGCCGACAATATGAAACTTCAGCTTCTCGAGATATGGCATCAGTCCGGCGTGCTCCAGATAATCGCGCACCACTTTGGAGCCGGGAGCCAGCGAAGTCTTGACCCATACCGGAACCGTCAGCCCTTTTTCCACGGCCTTCTTCGCCAGCAATCCTGCACCAATCAGCACCGATGGATTCGAAGTGTTCGTGCAAGACGTGATCGCCGCGATGACGACGCTGCCGTGCTTCAGCGAATCTTTCACCGAAGCGGGAACATGCTCATGCACATTCGGATCTTCCACTCCAACGGCAGCAGGACTGCCACCTTCCTGCTCCCAACGCTCTTTCGCGACAGGCGCAGCAGTCGCAGTCTTCGCCGCCGTTTTCGGCTTGATCAGCGAGGGCAGTGCTTTATTGAAAGACTCTCCAGCTTGCGACAGCACCACGCGATCCTGCGGACGCTTCGGCCCAGCCAGCGACGGCTCGACCGTCGCGAGATCGAGCGACAGCAACTCCGAGTAATCCGCCTCGGGAGTCTTCTCGTCGTGGAACAAACCCTGCTCGCGGCCGTAAGCTTCGACCAGCGCGATCTGCTCTTCACTGCGTCCGGTCAGCCGCAGATACTTCAAGGTCTCTTTGTCGATCGGAAAAATTCCGCACGTCGCTCCATACTCCGGAGACATGTTCGCAATGGTCGCGCGATCGGCCAACGGTAAATCCCGCAGCCCAGGCCCGAAGTACTCAACAAACTTTCCAACCACGCCGTGCTTGCGCAACATCTCCGTCACAGTCAGAACGAGATCCGTAGCCGTCGCGCCTTCGCGCAGTCTCCCGCTGAGTTTCACTCCCACGACCAGCGGGATCAGCATCGACACAGGCTGCCCGAGCATCGCAGCCTCAGCTTCAATTCCACCCACTCCCCACCCCAAAACCCCCAACCCATTGACCATGGTGGTATGACTATCGGTGCCGACGAGGGTGTCGGGGTAGGCGACGCGCTTTCCCGGAGATTCGTGAACGAAGACGACGCGCGCGAGATATTCGAGGTTGACCTGGTGGACGATCCCGGTGTCGGGAGGGACGATGGCGAGATTGCGGAATCCGGTTTGTCCCCAACGGAGAAAGGAGTACCGCTCTTTGTTGCGCTGGAATTCGAGCAACGCATTCATGTCGAGAGCGCTAGGCGAGCCGTATTCGTCGACCTGCACCGAGTGATCGATCACTAACTCGACGGGCTGCAGCGGGTTGATCAGCGCGGGATCTCCGCCGAGTTGCTTCATGGCGTCGCGCATCGCGGCGAGGTCGACTACGCAGGGGACACCAGTGAAGTCCTGCAAGAGGACGCGGCTCGGAGTGAAGGCGATTTCCTTGTTGGGTTTCGACTGGCTGTTCCAGTTGGCGAGCGCCCTCACTTCTTCCTTGGTCACGTTGCGGCCATCCTCGGTACGCAGCAGGTTCTCCAGCAAAATGCGAAGCGAGAACGGCAGATGCTTCGTCGAGATGCCGGCCTTATCAAGCGCGTCGAGGCGGTAGATTTCGTATTCTTTGTTCCCGACTTTGAGAGTGGAACGAGAGTTGAAGCTATTTAAAGACATGTAAGCCTTCCCTAGAAGGATGAGATCGGCATAATAAGGAGCTGTCGAAATGAACTTAATAGTTTAATGCTTTTAGCGGGATAGGAAAAACTCACAACACAGATGGATAGGGGTCAGTTTGAATTTCGATTCCATCTTCATTTTCTAGCTTTCTGGACGGGCCATCCCGAGCGCAGTCACTGTTCAGGCGAGGCCGAGCGATCTCCCTTGGGACAAAATGCTTTGCGAGGGAGATCCCTCGGCCCGCTGGTGAAAGCGCGGGGCCGTCGGGATGACGCCGCGGCGGAGGCTAAATTCGAAACTGAGTCACTATCGACGGCAAAAAGTCAGAGGGAACTACTTCACAGTTGTAGCGATCTGATAGATCACGACTCCAAGCATGAAGACGAGGTAGGCCCGCAGAAGCCAGAACAAAACTTTTTCCAGAGTCGTGAGGTTGCGGCGGGGACAATGCTGTTGCTGCTTGGCAGAAATAAGTTGATCGGGTTCAAGAGCGGCGACGATGTAGGCGAGATCGTCGCGTTTCAATTGGGAAATATCGGGATCTTCCATCTATTTGCCTCCTATGAGCGCAAGAGCGTGAGGAGAGATCACGCTGACTCCGAACAAAATGCCGGCCGCAACCAGGACGACGACGACTCCGAGAGCGAGGATGTTAGCCCACAAGGGGCTGACGAGATCGCCCATAATCTCTCGGTCGTTGACCAGCATATACAGGAACAGTAGCGCGGGCGGCATGGCGAGCACCGCGATGACATTCACGACAAGAACGATATAGACGAGCGGGATGCCGGGAATCAGGACGAGCCCCGCGGCGGCAGCAGCTTCGAGGATGAGAACCAGATAAAACGACTTGCCCTGCTGGAAAGGAAGGTTCAGGCTATGCGGGCGATGAGCGACTTCGCCGAAGGCGTAGGCCGAGGAAGTCGAAATAGTGACGGCGGCGACCATGCCGGCTTCGAACATCCCCAGGGCGAACAACGCGGAGCCCCACTTTCCGACGAATGGCCGCAAGGCCTGGGCGAACTCGGCGGCTTCAAAGTTTCCGGCACTCATGCCGTGGGTAAACAACGGCGCTGCGGCAATGATGGTCGCGAGCGCCGCAAGGGCGGCTAAAGCTCCCCCCAGAATGGTATCGATGCGACCGAAGCGGATGTCGTGCGTGGTGAGTCCTTTGTCGGCGATCGCACTCTGCTGGAAGAAAAGCATCCAGGGAGTGACGGTGGCTCCGATGTCGGCGAGGAGGATGAGTACGGTGTCCTGGGTGAGGCCGCCGGGCAACGGCTTCCACGTGAACATCGCGGTACCGATCGCCCCCCAATGGGGATGGCTGAGGAGAGCGACGGGCACAAAGATGAGATTGAACAAGGCAGCAACGAGTGTGACGCGCTCCCATGTCCAGTAACGATGTGCCATGAGGGCAGCGAAAAGCACCAGCCAAGCAGCGGAGACGGCAACGAAAGGCGGAACTCCGAAGTATCCAAGGCCGGCGCGGATGGCGATGAACTCGGTGACCAGGGTGAGGAAGTTTCCGAGCATCAAGTCGGCCATCGAGAACCATCCCCAGAAGGGGCCGTAGCGATCGAAGATCAGTTCGGCGTGGCCGCGATGGGTGGCTGCGCCGAGGCGAACCGTCATTTCCTGAACGACGCACGCAACGACGAACGTGAGCACGACGAAAGGAAGAAAAAAACCGATGCCGAAGCGCGCTCCGGTGGCCGCATACGACAGCATGCTCGGGCCATCGTTCTCACCGAGCATGACCAGAATGCCGGGGCCGATGAGCAGCCACAACAGGCGGGCATGGGACCATAAGCCACGCTCGGCGCGGGTCTCCCACACGCGCTCGCGATCATGGGCGCGGTCGATGTCTTCGTGAGTGAGGACAACCTCGGCAGAACGTGGAAGGAGGTCGGAAGGTACGCCTCCACGCGGCTTCGGCAATGTCTTCGGATCGATCATTCAGACGCGATGGGCAGCGCAGCCCCCGGAATCACGAGTTAGCGTAAGTATATAACAGGAAGTAAACCATAGTTAATATAGTGAAAGATCTTATTTCGAGAACATAACGGCCGACAAGGGCGGGTAGCTCGCCTATCAGTGCGAGTGTTTGGCGCGCGCGGCGGGAGAAAGCCAGACTCGCTCGGAAGCCGCGGGACCGAGGGAAACTGTTCCTTGGGGCGTTGCGAGCGTGAGCGTTTGATCGTAGTTCCGCTCCAGCACGCGCAACCTGGCGCGGGGGCGGATACCGCGATGTTCGAGGAATTCGAGCAGTCCGCGATCGCGCTCGTAGATACCACTCACTGTGTAATGGGTATCGAGTTCGGCATCGGCGAGCAGGACCAGCCCGCGTCGACGACGGCTAGCTGAACTCTCGATTTCACTGAGGTTGCCGTGAGGGCAGGCCTCGCCCGATCCTAACTTCGCCAACAGCTTGGCTTCAAAATCCGGTGAGACGGCATGCTCCAGTCGCTCGGCTTCGTCGTGGACCTTCCACCATTCCATGCCAAACATTTCGGAAAGCATGCGTTCGATCAGATGATGGCGGAGCGTGAGCTTGCGAGCGATGCTGCGTCCAGTAGGAGTGAGAGAGACTTCACCGCTGGCGGCGACTCGGACTAATCCGTCTTTTTTGAGACGGCGCAACGCCATGGTGACGGCCGGCGGCGAGACTTTCAACAAGTGGGCGAGGCGCGCGGAGATGACCGTTTCGCCTTCAGTCTCAGCTTCGAGGATGGACTTGAGATAGTCCTCCTTGGAGACGGTGATCATTGAGGCGATTATACGATGGGGAGTTAATTAGGGTTAATGCCCCGGGGATAATTCAAACCTGCGGCGCTTGCGCGCGCCGCGGACGGGCGAGGCGCCCGTCCCCACATAACACCAAAGCATCCAAAAACAAAAAGGACAGTCCGGAGCCCCCGAGACTGTCCCTCTAAACCCTCCCGGTTAGAAGGGCAACTTGATGACCCTACGGTACCGCGGTGATGTTGCAACGGGATTGCAGAACGATGAATATCTGGTTAATTCCGTCCGGCGGGCGCTGCTATAGTATTCGGTTACGTTTCCGATTTTATCGACATCTGTTTTCTCCGTGCCGAGAGGAATTGATGCCTTCCACCACCTTGCGCAAGACCGAGCAATCACGGCGCCTGCAACAGCGGGCTGAGAGCATGATTCCCGGAGGAGTGAATTCGCCGGTGCGAGCGTTTGGCTCGGTCGGCGGAGACCCGCCATTTATTGTGCGGGGCAAGGGATCGCACATCTGGGATGCGGACGAAAACGAATACATCGACTATATCGGTTCGTGGGGACCACTGATTCTCGGGCACGCCGAGCCCAACGTGCTCGACGCGATCGTTTCGGCGGCATGCAATGGAACCAGCTTTGGAGCGTCGACACCCTCGGAGGCGGATTTAGCGGAGCTAGTGCTGAGTGCGTATCCCAGCATGCAGAAGGTACGCTTCGTCAGTTCAGGGACGGAAGCGACGATGTCGGCGATCCGGCTGGCCCGAGCCTATACAAAACGCAAATACATTGTGAAGTTTGAAGGCTGCTATCACGGGCACGCGGATGCGTTGCTGGTGAAGGCAGGTTCGGGCGTGGCGACGCTGGGAATTCCGGGATCGGCGGGCGTTCCCGAAGAGTTCACGATGTTCACGATCGCGCTGCCCTTCAACAATCTCTCGGCAGTGGAGCACGCGTTCCAAAAGTTTAAACATCAGATTGCGTGCGTAATCGTCGAGCCTGTAGTTGGAAACATGGGATGCGTGCCAGCAGCCGACGATTATCTCGTTGGGCTGCGGTTGGTCACCGAACGTGAGCGCTCTGTGCTGATTTTCGATGAAGTGATGACCGGGTTCCGCGTGGCGTTCGGCGGAGCGCAGGAACTCTACAACATCAAGCCCGATCTGACGACCATGGGAAAGATCATCGGCGGGGGATTGCCGGTGGGCGCATATGGCGGTCCCAAAGAAATCATGGATCTGGTCGCGCCGCTAGGACCGATGTATCAGGCAGGAACGTTATCGGGGAATCCGCTGGCGATGGCCGCAGGATGTGCGATGTTGAAGCAGTTGCGCGAGCGCAAGGGAGAAATTTATCCGCGGATCGACAAGCTCAGCGGCCAGCTGGTGGACGGCGTGATGGAAGCGGCGAGGAGCTCCGGAGTTCCGCTGTGTGCCAATCGCGTGGGATCGATGTTTACCTGGTTCTTCCAGAAGGGTCCGGTAACGGATTGGGATTCGGCATCGAAATCGAAGACAGAGTCGTTTGGAAAATTCTTCCGGGCGATGCTGGATGCGGGAGTGTACCTGCCGCCGTCGCAGTACGAAGCGGCGTTCCTTGGCGCGACGCACAGCGAAGAAGACGTGCAGCGGACGATTGCAGCGGCTAAACAGGCATTTGCGGCGGTGAAGGGATAGCAGCGGGGGCTTTTAGTCCCAGTGAATGTACTTGTCCCAAACCGGCGAATACTGAGGCCGCTCTCGAACAGGCTTCCTAATGGTCAACGCTTTCGGAGGAAGTTTCCGCTTAGAAGGGCTTTGCTACCAACACATAGACGAGCACCACGATGCACAGGCTCAGTATCAGCAGTGACAGCTTCTCAACTCTCAGGCTGTCTTTTTTGTTGGTGGTTTCGTCTGCCATAACGAGATCAGTTTCTAACACAATCGTCTCGTTGAAAATGGCCCCACCGTGGCTGGCACACCGGTAACGTAACCAAAGTTCTTCGGCTATTCTGAGGCCCTTACCTGGTCTCATCCTTGGATTGGCGACTCCATAGATTGTCATTCGGAGCAGGGACGTGAAACAGTAAAGTTGGAAATGCAATCGCTGCAATTGTCATGCTGAGCGAAGCAACGATGAGCGCGAAGCGATCCTCGGTGCACAGTCGAAGCATCCCTACCTCACCGATACTCCCGATGACGCGCCATCCCCACCACCAACCCTCCGTTTGTGTAAGCTAGATGGTTCCTGGAGACACACCCTTTATGATCCGCTCAAAATTCGCAAAAATCGCTCTCGCCCTCGCAGCCTCGACGCTCATAATCTCAGCCGCCCTGGCCTTTCAAGCCAGCCAGATCTCCAGCTCGCACCTCATCACCACCGACGACCTGGTCAAAGTCCTTCAAGCCTCCAAAGGCGAGAAGCCTGTTCTTATTCACGTCGGATCGCACGTCCTCTACTCGCAGGCGCACATCCCCGGCTCCGAGTACATTGGTCCCGCATCTGATCCGGCCAGTCTGCAACGTCTCCGCACCAACGTCGAATCCTTGCCGCGCAAAAGATTTATCGTCCTCTATTGCGGATGCTGCCCTTGGACCCATTGTCCCAACATGAAGCCCGCCGACGACGCGCTGCACGCCATGGGATTCACCAACGTAAAGTCGCTCTATATCGCGAATAATTTCGGCACGGACTGGGTCGACAAAGGCTATCCCGTCGCGAAAGGTGACTAAGCCGGTCGATCCTCTTGTGAACTCGATCTTCGTATGAATATCACTCAAAAGATTGCAGCCGGCCTCCTGGTCCTTGCAGCCCTCGCCGGGTTTTATGCCCTGCATCGCCGCCCCGTGAGCACCGGCTCGTTTTCTGCCCAGCGGATCGCTCCCGACTTCACGTTGCCTCAGCTCTCCGGACAGCAACTCACGCTCTCCGACTATCGCGGCAAGGTGGTCCTTCTCGATTTCTGGGCGACGTGGTGCGAGCCCTGCCGCGTCGAGACTCCGTTCCTCGTCGACCTTCAGAACAAGTACCGGGACCAGGGACTGCAGATCATCGGCGTCTCTATGGACGACACTCCCGACCCCGTCCACGGCTTCTATCAGCAATTCAAGATGAACTACCCCGTCGTCATGGGAAACGCGAAAATCGGAGAGGAGTATGGCGGCGTCCTCGGCCTTCCCATCGCCTTCCTGATCGACCGCGAAGGCCGCATCCAGAAAAAACATATGGGCGCCACCGACGCATCCGTCTTCGAGACAGAAGTCACCGCTCTGTTGAACGCAAAATGAAGATGGGTACCCCATTTCGTTTCTGGGACCGGGGAGTTCGACTCTTCAACATTGCCAGATATAGCCCTTGGCAGATATGGGTGTCCCATTTCTCCCCGGTTTTGGGAGAAGTGGGGATTTTGTACGGCGGATCACCACTTTGACTCAAAATCAGACGCACGCACCACCGTGGAAGAGCGGCGCTTCAGCTCCGCGTTACACGGCGCAAAAGAACAGGGCTTCAGCCCCCGCTGACGAACTCGCGTTTTGATGGCGCAGCGCTTCGAGCGCTGCGATAGAGGCGTTCTTTTCAAATAGGGGCTTCAGAGACTGCGTGAGAAGTCTTTCTGCGGAATCCCCGAGAATACCGTTGGTACCACCGTGGAAGAGCGGCGCTTTAGCGCCGCGCCAAATCACTTGCTACTCGGGGCTTTAAGCCCCGGAGGTGCGTGGCCCGAGCTTTTTAGCAAACTGTTCAGTCCCGGAGGACGCGGCTATTTCCTGCGAATACTCCGTCACCTTCTCATCGACCACCACGGCCACATACTTGCCCGAACTTAAATCCCGAAACTGCACCACCCGATGTCCCTGCCGCGCCAGCTGTCCCCACCGGCTCGGCTTCTCCGCATTCTGCTCGATCGCCTGATACTCCGTCCCACCCATCACAAACTTCACCGTCCGAAATCGTCGCGCACCGGTTCGCGTGACGCGCCACGTCTTGCCCTCGACGGTGCCCTCGCCAGCGGTCATCATCTGCTCCGCGACGGATTTCAAAATCTCATGATCCAGCATGCAGCAAATACCACTTTACCTCGTCGGCGTGAGATCCACTTTCGACACCGCGGGAGCGGCACCAAAAAAGCTGAAGGTTTTGTCCTTCAGCTCGGCAGCCCACTCGGCTTCGATCTTAGACTCGCGATTTCTGCGGGATCACTCAGGTGAGTATCTCGACAGGCGTGTGGGGCGGACACTCCTGTCCGCCGATGCTCGCAGCAATAAATACCAGATACAGAAATCGCGGCCGGCGCCACCGTGTCACGCCTGCTCCAGCGACGCACTTCGAAATCAGGAAGAATGCGTCACGCCGCCGACACGGTTCCCTTGACGCTCTGCAGTACGGTCGCCGGAAGCTGGACGGTTCGGACGCTGTCGCTCTTCTTTGTCCTCACGTTCACAGCGATCCCACCCGCCTCCGGAAACGGATCCGAGATCACTTCAAATTCTTCTCCATAAAGTCGCACCGTCTGCTTCACACCAAAACCCAAACGTTTTACGCCCGCGCATATCTGCTCATTTAAAGACGAGGACTGATTATTAAGGCTGGCCATATCGCTCTATTTTACTCCCCTCAAGCGGGTACGTCGAAGGCCCTTTCAGGGCTGGTGACGTCAAGCTGCTTGTGTAAATAGGTTGAGGGTGCGAGTTCTCCATTCCAGGTTAAATCTCTGGAAGATGGAGTAGATGATGCGGTCCACGCTTTGCACATTTACGAAGCACACCATCGGTCTGGTGCGGCGCCGCACCTCGACGAAACAGCGCTCGATCACGTTGGTGGTGCGCAGTTTGCGCCACAGGTGCCGAGGGAAGGCAAAGAACGACAGCAGCTCGGGCAAGTCTCGGCCCAAGCACTTGACCACGCCAGGATAGATGCGTTGCCAGCGGGCGCGGAACCGGCGGAATGCGCCTTCCGCCTGCGCCCGGCTCTCGGCCAGGTAGATGGCCTGGGCTCCGGCTTTCACTTCGTCGTAATCCCGCTTCCGTGCTTTCTCTAAAATGTTCCGCATCTTGTGCACCCAGCAGCGCTGATGCCGCACCCGCGGATAGACGGTGCGAATCGCCGCCGCCAGCCCGGCACAGCCATCGGTCAGAATCAACTGCAGCCCTCGGCCTTCCAGCCCGCGCCGGTACAGATCCTGGAGCAAGGCTTCCCAGTCCGCCTGACCCTCGCCCTGGCTGCGCAGAAAGCCCAGCAAGTGCCGACTCCCGTCCTGCCGGATGCCGTACGCAACCAGCATCTGCACCTGTTTGCGTCCGGTCGGCCGCCGCACCCGCAAGCTCACCCCATCGAGAAACAGATAGACATAATCGTCACTCAACTTCGCCTGATGAAACTGCCGTACCGCCTCGTCCAGATCACGGGTCAGCTTCGACACCGTCTGCGCGCTCACGGTTTCTCCCGTGATGGTGGCTACAACCCGTCCCACCTGCCGGGTCGAGATCCCGCGCAGAAATGCTTCCCGAATCAGCAGCGAAACCTCTTCGGCCCGCCGCTGAAAGCGCCGCAGCCCCAGCGGCAGAAAGCTCTTCTCGCGGGTGCGCGCAATGCGCAAGCGAATGGTTCCGAAGCGGGTCACGAAATCCCGCTCGTAGTAGCCGTTGCGGTAGTCCCGCCGCCTCCCGCGTCGCCGCTCGTAAGGTGCCCAGCCGGAGAAGCGGTCGCGTTGCCGCTCCGATTCCAGTTCGAAAAACCGCTGCCACGCTTGCCGCGTCTGCCCATACAGATCGCCCCAGAAGCTCTCTTTCATCTCGGCCAGAAAATGTTGGAAATGCTCGTCGATCGGGATTATCTTCGCCATGGGTGTAGGTCTCCTTTTCGGAACGGCTTCTGCTTGCCAGGCAAAGCCAACTTACACCCTCTTGCTTTTTACACAATCAAAGTTACGTCACCTTCAGGGCTCGCGCTTCAAGGTAACCGCCGAGAAATTCTCGCGCGGAGGGGCCCCATTTTTCCCCGCTTTTGGGAGAAGTGGGGACTCTGACTTGCGCACTTGGAGTAGACAATCCCCTTGGGAGAGCGCCCACAACGGTGGAAGACCGGCGCTTCAGCGCCGCGTTAGCCACACGCTGAGAGTCACGGGCTTTTTAAGCCCCAGTGGAATTCTTCGCGCGGAATAAACAGCCGAACCCGCGATTCTCCAGCTGTGTCGCAACGATGGGTTCGAGCCCCGCAAGAGCCCCTGAAAATAGGCCGGTGTTTCCACAGCCGGGTGAGTGACCGGTGGGAGCCTTAGTCCTGTAGGGACGCCGCACGCGGGCCGTTCGGACGAATCAACATAGTTAATGCCTCATCCATGTTCCCACCCAGACCCCTGTCAACCGCGCGGTCCGGTCGAAATGTTCCCCCGAAAAGAACAAAACCGCCCTCCCGTCCCACATGTAACTACCTGGGTCCATCTCGTGCGCCCAAAATCCTGCCCGGTTCCTCATTTTTCGCTACAATTATCGACAATCTGGGGGCTCATTCATGCCCAAAACCATCGTCTGTGTCCTGTGTACTATCCCAATTTACCTGCCTTTGGCTCACGCACAATGCCCGGTGCACTACGTCATAGTTCGAGGACGCGTCACCAATCCTGCCCCCAACTCAACGATCCACGTGCAGCTGCTTTATCCAAACAAGAAGCCTGGAGAATCAGCCGAACTCATCCCGGAAAACGCCTCGTTCCGCATTCCGATCGAATTTCTGACGCAAAGCAGTCGCCCGTTGCTTGCGAACCTGCCCACGAAGTGCGGCCGCAAACCACAGGGCGTCGTGGTCAGTTTGCTCGTTGGAGAGCAGGAACGCGACAGCGTTTCCCTGAAATTTCCCGCCGATTTCGACCAGCCAGACCCCAGCGATTACGTTGTACGATCCGAGGTCGTTCTAGAAGATTCCCACTGATCGACTTGCAGCGGCGCTTGATCGAAGGTCAACCGCCGCGCTAGTCGAACGCGAAAAGGGCACCCCCCCCCAGCCGCGAAGCGGCGAAAGAATGCGGCGCACGGCGCAAGCCGTGGGCGCTCTGCGGCAATACGAGGCAGCTCCGGAGGAGCGGAAGAATCAGTGCAACGCGAGAAACGTGGCCGCCGTGATCCTACGCAGGAGGAATCAAGATGGTAAACGCGTCATCATTTTTGACGAAAATTCCCACCTGAGCGGAAACGCCGACCCATGAACTGCCCCAACTACCTCTGGGTTTCAAAATTCGGCTTGGCTTTTCCCACACGTTAACGACTCTGATTCCCCACAAAATAGGCGGCCGAAAGGCCGCCCAATCTCGGTTCTCGGTACTCGCAACTCGGTACTACTTCTTCGCGCGCAACATCTCCACGACTCTCTCATAGTCATCGACCGTGTGATACTCGATCACGATCTTCCCCTTACCCTTCCGATCGCGAATGCGTACCCGCACGCCCAGCATTCTCTCGAGATCCATCTGCGCCGCTCGCACGTTCGGATCGACCCAGCGCGCCCCGCTGCTGGCTTTCTCTCTTTTCTCTACACCCGGCATGCCCGGGATCGGATCGAGTAGGCCATCCATCCGTAACACCAGCATCTCGATCTGCTCGATGTTCATGCCTTTCTTCACGGCATAGATCGCTGCTTCCGCAATCCGGTCGTTGTCTCCCAGCTTGAGCAGTTCCTTGGCTTGCGCGAAGTTGATTTGCTTCTGCGCCAGCATCTGCATGACGTCGCGCGGCAGCTTCAGCAGCCGCATGTAGTTCGCCACCGAAGTGCGCGACAGGCCGACGCGCTCCGCAATTTGCTGCTGCGTCAGATTGAACTGACCGCTCAATACTCGAAATGCCTCCGCCTGCTCCAGGGCGCTCAGATCCTCGCGCTGCAGGTTCTCGACGATCGTCATTTCCGCGGCCTGCTGCTCCGACACCCGCCGAACCAGCGCCGGAATATGCGTTTTCGCCGCCTTCCGCGAAGCATGCAAACGCCGCTCACCCAGAATCAGAATGAAGCGTCCGTCCTCTTTGGCTGGACGCACCACGATGGGCTGCACCACCCCGTTCGCCTTGATCGAATCCGCCAGCTCTTCGAGCGCCTCGTCATCTTCCACGTACCGCGTTTGAAACGGATTCTTGTCGATATCCGCAATCGCCAGATTGATGACCAGGTTGCCGGGAACTCTGGTCTCTGCCTGCGCATGAATCGTGATCGTCCCATCACCTTGCGATGAATCGAAAGGAGGCTGATATCCGCGGGGATCCGTCGCCGGTCGCCCAGCCAGGTCTCCCGCCGGATCGGCGTAAGCAGGCTCGTATGCAGCAGACTCCTGTGAAGCAGAGTCGTGTGGATCAGTCTCGTGTGGAGCGGACACTCCTGTCCCCTTACCTGCATCTTCTGTACTCTGAATGTCAGCTACCGGAGCCGAAGCAATGCTAACGGAAGGCACAGCAGGCGCGGCGGACGGCCCGGCAACAGCGGCCGGAGCAGGCGCGTTGTCATTCCGCGCGGGAGGGGAAATCTGCTGCTTCCCGATGCCGCTCGCGGGACCGACAGCCGTACTCGCTACGACCCGTGGCCCGGGCAGTAATGACTCCAAGCCGCGTCCCAGCGCCCGCCGCTTTTCTGCTTTCTCTTTGTGGTCCTTCTCTGTATGAGCCGACAAATTTCCCGCCGTCGAAGTGGTCATAGATGTTGTTCTCTATCTCGTACCCAAAACTCTTGTCATCCTGAGGCGCGCACTTTGCGCGCCGAAGGACCCCTAATCGCCGGACATTGCCCCAGGCCTCAACGAGTTCTTGCGACGCCGCCAGAGTCCGCACAGTATATCGACAACCATCAATCTAGTATATCGATGCCTATCGATATACTAAGCGCTCTTGTCCATCTCTTCCGCCGCAGCAGGAATCTCCTCGACAGCTTCATCCCTGTGTTCCTCTGTGGTGAACGTCTCTGAAGCAGGCTGTACCAACGCAGAAGGCTGCCGCTCAATAATTTCCTTGGCCAAACGTATATAGCTCTCCGCGCCCTTGGATCGCGGATCGTATACCAGGGCAGCCTTGCCGTGGCTTGGTGCCTCAGCCAACCTAATGTTGCGTGGGATCGTCGTCTTGCAGAGCTTCTCGCCAAAGAAATTCTTCAGCTCTGCCATCACCTGTTGCGCCAGGTTGGTGCGCTCATCAAACATCGTCAACACCACGCCCTCTATGCCAAGCGATGGATTCAGCGCGGCACGAATGCGCTCGATCGTATCGAGCAGCTCGCTGATACCTTCCAGCGCAAAGTATTCGCCCTGCATGGGAATCAGCACAGCGTCAGCAGCCACGAGGGCGTTCAGCGTGAGCAAGTCAAGCGCCGGCGGACAGTCCAGCACAATGAACTGAAAACGCTCTCGCAGAGGCGCAAGCGCTTCACGCATCCTGAACTCACGTCCATCCGCATCGACCAGCTCAATGTTTGCGCCAATCAGGTTCTTGTGCGCTGGAATCAGCCACAGCTGCTCGAGCTCTGTGTTGAGGAGCGCCTCTTCACCAGTGGCCGCGCCCATGAGCAGGTGATACGAGCTGACGCGCTCAGGATCCTTCACGAATCCCAGGCCGCTGGTGGCATTCGATTGCGGATCGCAATCGACGAGCAGGGTATTGACTTCCGCAGCCGCAAACGACGCGGCCAAGTTGATGGCAGTCGTAGTCTTGCCGACGCCACCTTTCTGATTGGCAACAGCGATTACACGTCCCATTGAATTGTAAGGAGAAACGCGAGCACTGGCAGAATACTTCGCTTGAGATTGCAATTCAATGACGAAGTGCTGTGCATGCAAGTGAATTCGTGTGCAAAACACGTCCAGTGTTCCTGCAGGAACACTTAGCACACCTAAAGCGCGGCCCCTCAAAGTGAGAGAAGTGTTCCCGCGGGAACACTTGCGGCCGGCCGTCGCGTTGCGGGCATTGTTGGCAACGCGCCGGATTTCTCTTACCCGAGTGAACCCTCTGAGCAGACGGTATAGAGGCCTCAAGAACCTCTTGGGAGAACTTGACCTGCATCGCTGAATAAAATGCCTGGCATCGCTGCCCTCGCAGATTATGGTTTGCTATCAATTTGAAGATCCAGGACTCTCGCTCAGAATTCCTGTGAAGTGTTCCTGCAGGAACACTTCGAGGCTAAATTCGGCGTTGGGGGGTTCGAGATCACCCAGTCAAGTTCCGCGCGGAGTTGGAAACGAGAATTGTAAAAACGTGAGAAGTGTTCCCGCAGGAACACTGTGGAAAACTTCGCTTTGGTGTGTTGCATTTTGCAACGCTATTTTATGTATTTCCCACTTTATGCGTACAATGTGGCTTTTAATTGCTTAGTAATGCTTGGTTTTTATTAGTGTATTCCACTTTTACTGTCTTGATTCCGACTTCCCTGCGTCCTTAGAGCTGCTTTTCGTCGCGATTGCTAGCAGACGTGACCGGGAGGCCGGGATTGGGACAGGGTCGGACCAGCTTAGGGTGGGCAGGAGGGAGCTAGCTGCGGAAAGCTGGGCGGAGCCGATCAGTAGCGCGAGGCGGCCTTGGGGGATGATGAGGCCCGCTGCGGTTGGGAGTACCGTTTCGAAGCGCTCGACGGCGCGTAGCGTAACCAAGTCGAAAGCGCGCTCGAGTAGCGACTCGGCGCGGGCGATTTGTATATCGATGTCCGTCAATGTAAGGGCGCGGGCGATTTCGCGAAGGAAGGTGGCCTTCTTGTGGTTAGACTCGATCAGCGTCAGCGAGATTTCCGGCGCCCAGAGTTTGATGGGAATTCCAGGAAAGCCAGCCCCGGAACCAAGATCGGCCACAGTGATTTTCTTTCGCTGCTCCGCAGCTTGTTCTGGGGCGCCAACGAACCCACGGCTGGCGCCGTGAGCTGTACTCTTTCGACGCTCCGCGGCTGCGCCCAGTACAGGTTGCAGTGAAGAGACCCCTGGGTCTAAAGCCCCAACCTCTCTCTCCTCGCTAACGCGGCCCTGAAGGGCCGCTCTTCCACGGTGTTCCTCGACAGTCAAGCTTGTGCGGTGCTCTTCAGCAGTCGATCGTGGCACGCTGCCGTCGGATGCCGAGCTTTGCACGGCTGGACCCCTCCACTCCGCTCGGGGCGGGCTCTCGGGGGCGTCTGTCCCCACTTGGGCCGATCGAGGAAACAATCGGCGCGCGGCAAAGAGGCTTTCGCCGAAGTGGCGGGTGACGATTTCTTCGGGATCGCGGACTGCGGTAAGATTCATGCGCGCGTTCCAGCGGAGCAGTATATCGATGTACGTCGATATCTTCTGAAGTTGTAAGGGGGAGAGGATGGCCTTCTGGTCGCTTCTCTCGCTGGAATGGCGGGCGACTGACGAGAGTGGGGGCGGCACTAGAAAGGGCGCCAGGAGTTCAGCGATGCGGGCCGGGTGCATCCGGATTTCGATTGTAGAAGGTGGGCGGAGATTTTGGAACGCTTGATCGGACAGTCTTGTGGCTCTCAGAATTTCTCGCTAGGGCGGGGCGAGGGCCGGGTAGAATTCCCTGCGACTACCGGTGATATTGCATCAGTCGCGGGGTCCTTCGACTGCAGCTCGTCTTTGCGCCCTGGAGCGCAGAGACCAGTCCTCTCTCAGGATGACAGCCGTATCGAGATGACTGCGAGGCCCCCTTCGCTCAACCTGACCGCTCGTATCGCGGTAACTGCGCAGGGGCCCGTCGCCGAGGGTGACATATCTTCCTCTGCGCGCAGGGGTTAGTAGATCAGGAGGAATACTGTTGTCAAGGTAGAGGCCGGAAATTCTCCGAAAATTAACCTGAAGCCTTCGGGAGGGGAAAGCGCATCCCAATCCATTATGAATGCCAATCCGTGGGGACTCTTTGACGAAGAATACCGGGTGGTGTCGGTGGAAAGTCAGAGCCTAACCATTCAAGGGGTGCGGAGCGGACAGGTGTTGACGATCGTCACACAGGGTCTGGAAGCACCGTTGACACCAGCAGAATATCCGCCGGGGAAGTTGATTACGTTGAGCGACCCGTTGGACCGGCCGCTGAATTAGAGGCACTTATTCGAATTGGTTGTAAGGGGCGAGCCCATTGCGGCTCGTCCCTTTTCGTTTTGGAGCAGTGCGAGGAAGGGCACGGGGGCTAAAAGCCCCGAGTAACAAGCGATTTGGCGCGGCGCTAAAGCGCCGCTCTTCCACGGTGGTACCAACGGTATTCTCGGGGACCACAGAAAGACTTCTCACGCACTCTCTGAAGCCCCTCGGAAGTGCTCACGCGGACGCGGCGCTTGAAGCGCCGCTCTTCCACGGTGCTGGATGCGATCCTTGCGTGCCAAATATGTTTTCCGGTCGGCCGCAGACGGGTCAGCCAGTCATTTTTCCATCGGCCACTATGCGAGGCCTCGCTGCGCCCGGCGGACAGCCGATGGCGGCTATCCCCCCACAGCTCTTTCTGATGGGATCGGCATTTCGCGGGCGGGGCGCCCGCGCAACACTTAACTCACTTCCACCAGGGTTCCTTCTATTTTTCCTCTGAGCGGGTCGAGGCGGGTGCGTTCGAGGTCGTCTCGATAAAAGAGGTTATAGGTGTCGAAGGGGATGAGACGTCCGTCGGGGTGGACGATGTGGACGCAGGTTTTCTTGACGCTGCGAACGTCAAAGGAGTGGGCGTCGATGAATTGCACGATGATGACGCGGAAGATGTTGTCATAAGAGATGTGTTCAGGAACGAAGACCTTGGGAAGGCAGCAGAGGAGTTCTCGGAGGGTGCCGGCTTGGGATTGCGGACTGTGATTCGTGGCAAACAGTTTGAAGAGGCCTTGGCGGACCGCTGGCTCCTGTTCATACAAAATTGTATTGGCGGCACCGTTGATCAGAACTTCGGGCGGAATCATGCTGGTCAGCGGGGTTACTTTGCCGTTCAGCTTTAGGGCATAGGCCATCGCCAGGGAGTCGGGGTGACAGGGGACGGGGATGACGTCTTCGGGGCGGAAGACGTTGGTCTGCTCGAGAATTTTGCGGCGGACTTCGGTGAGGGTTAGGCGGTCGGTGGCGGGATTGAAGTTTTCTGCGCGGCCGGCGTCCTGAATTGGTTGGAGCGTTACGCCGCGCACGCACGGTTGCTTTAGAGCGTAGTCGATGGTCTTTCCTATTTCGTGGTCGTTGAGACCTTTCTTCAGTGTGACGACCAGATTGGTCGAGATGTTGTAGCAGTTCAGTTTCTCTAGGGCGTCCTCGCGGACGCGGCGGAGGTCGGCACCGCGAAGCTGCATCAGAGGCTCGCGCTCGAAAGAATCGAACTGTAGGTAGACTTCGAAGTCTTCTTTATAGTCCGCGAGGCGGCGGGCGAAATCTTCTTCCTGCGCGATGCGGACACCGTTGGTGTTGACCATCAGATGGCGGATGGGGCGGGCCTTCGCCATTTCCACAATCTCGAAAAAGTTTGGATGGACGGTCGGCTCTCCGCCGGAGAGTTGGACTACGTCAGGATGGCCTTCATTGCGGACGACGGCGTCGAGCATCTTCTCGATTTGATCGAGGGTGCGGAATTGCTGGCGCTCGGGGCCGCTGCTCGCGTAGCAGACGGGGCAGCGGAGGTTGCAATAGTCGCAGATCTCGACAAGGGTGAGGCAGGAGTGCTGCTCGTGGTCGGTGCAGAGTCCGCAGTCGTAGGGGCATCCCCATTTGACGGGAGTGTTGTAGACGAGCGGCATCTCTGGGGGCTTGATGAAGATCTCGCGGCAGCGTCGGTAGTAGTCGACGTCGTCGGCGAGGAGGACTTTTTCGGCGCCGTGCTCGGGGCAGCGCTTGAGGAGGTAGACGTTCGCGTCCTGGAAAACGATCTTGGCTTCGACCTTGCGGTAACAGGTCGTGCAGATGGAGAGCGCTACGTCGTAGAAGAGGTAGGGGCGGGTTTTGGCCATGGACTTCTCTTGAGGGTGGAGGTTATCACAGCGGAGATCAAAGGCTTTCAACGCAGAGGACGCCGAGAACGCAGAGGAATGGGATCAGGACGGCGGGAGCTGCGATGGAATAGGTGAACGCACGATCGGGGTGAAATCCATGCCGGCTGCTCTCGTGACTATCGCAAGCGGTAGAGGAGCGGCGTGGTGCCGTTAATGAAAGAGAAGTAAAAGAAGATGAGGACGGCCGCGCCGACGAGACGGGGCGGCTCGGGGTGAAGTCCGATGCGCTGAATCGCCTGGTAGGCCAGGACGAGAATCGCGATATGGATGGACCAGGGCACGAAGAGCAGGAGGAATCCAACGGGCCCGTGCACATAATAGTGGAACATCAGGCTGAGCGTGAAGAGCGATTGCAGCAGGATCACTGACGGCACCGCAAGCGACCAAGTCAAAGCGCGGCGGCTCGGCTTATTGAGGAGGAAGTAGATCAGGACGGCATACGGCAGGTGGTAGAGGACGAAGGGGCCAAACAGGATGGCGGTCCAGTTGTGAGGGGCGAGAGAAACGGGAGCAGACCAGAAACGAAGTTGGCTGAGCACCCACGCAATACCGCTGAGCACGATCTGCGCGCCCATCGCGAGGGCGAGGCGGTTGAGGGCCTTGCGACTGGCAGGCGAAAGACGAAGAGGGATCGATTGATGAGCGACCGGAGGTCCGGGCGGCATGGAGGCGGGCAGCGGAGCCTGCGGTTGGGGAGCGGCTACTGTTCCGGGAGGAATGGTGAATGGAGGAGGGCCAAGTGCACCGAATTCCGGAGCACGCGCGGAGCGGGAGATGCCGCGAGAAAGCCGGAGGATGAACAACAGCCCAAAGAGCATCACCATGAATGCGATGCCCATGAAGAAAACGCCGTCGTCAGAAGAGCCGCCTCTGCCTGGCTGGAAGGCGCACATGGCGATAAGAAGCAGAAAAAAACCGATGATGATCACGAACCCAGCGGTGAGGATGATGCCGATGCTGCGGAGCGTGTTATCGAGCCAATCTGTCATGTAGATCTGTTCGGTGCACCAATACTCGTCAGAGTGCGCCTGGGAGAACGATGCCGCGGACATAGTAAAGCAAGTTCAAGCCGAGGCCCACTGAATTCCGGAAAGGAGGATGCTGGGCACTGTGTCAGTGATGAAGGTAATTCAAGAGGAATACGAGTGCAGGGAGTAAAGAGGTATAGAGGAAGATGACCGTGGCGGCGGCGATGAGGCGCCTGGGGTCAGGGAGGAGTCCGGTAAGACGGATGGCTTTCCAGGCGAGATAAAGAATGACGATGTCGATCATCCACGGAATGATGGAGAGCAGGGGCGCGGCGACTTGTCCAGCGCGGAGGATGAAGGCGAGAAAAGCGGAGTGCCCGAGGGTACCGAACAGAATGTGAATGGTGGGAATCACGAGGGCGTAGGCGAAGGCGGTGCGTCCGGGGCGGCGGGCGAGAGCATAAAGAAGGATGATGTGAGGGGCGATGGCGGCGAGTCCCCATGCCATGAAGCCGATGCGGAAGACCGGGAAAGGAGCGCGCGGGACGCCGAGAGCGCCGTACCAGCCGACCAGGCCGAGGAGAACTTCGGCAGCGATCTTGACCACGATCGCCGTTGAGAGTTGCTGAATGACGGCTGTGCTGGCCGGGGAGAGATGCGTGGCGACGTCGACGGATGCGGGTTGAGGAGTCGGCGGCAGCAATTCCTTGGCCTGCGTGGCCAGTGACGCAATGCCGGCGGAGACACTTGCGCGAGTGGGAAGAGGCAGATCGACACTTCGAACGATGCCCCGGGCCAGGAAGGCGATGAGGCTGGTCCCCCCGATGATGGCTACGATGGCGGGGGCCATGAATATACCAATAAGCATCGCAAACTTGAGAAAGTCGGAGGGAGGAGCGGGTGGCCTTCCCTTGTCAGCAGTGATGATGATTCTGGAGCAGAGGGAGAGCAGGAGTATCCAAACACTGGCGAGGAGGACGAGGACTGCGGCACCGATAATGCCGAGGGTGCGGAGCGTGTTGGCAGTGAAGCGATCCATGGGTCAGGCGAGTTCCGGCGTGCGATGAAGCGGACGTAGCCAGCGGACGATGTCGCGGGAATAGTACAGCAGGATCAGAACGCAGGCCCACTGAATTCCGCCCAGGCCAAGGAAGAATCGCGGGTAGGGCTTGATGAAATCGCAGAGCAGACGGAAGAGCATGTAGGCGACCATGAAAAGTTTGAAGGCGTCGCCGGGGAGGAAGCGGCCAGCTTCGGGCTTCGGACTTCTGGCTTTCGGCGCTTGCACCAGTACGTGCTTAGGGTAGAAATCCTTCGACTGCACCATGAGTTCGCTTCGCTCCGTCACGGCTCCGCTAAGGATCGCGATTTTGGTGAGGAGTCTGTAGAGGACAGGGATCAGAAACAGGAGGAATGCGATTTCGTAGAGCTGCGTTGGGTGGCGCGGGACACCGTCGCCGAAGTTGATGGCCCACGGGAGATTCGTGGGAGTGCCGTAGGTGTTGTCCGAGAGGCCGGTGAGGAAGCAGCCAATGCGTCCGATGGCGATGCCGAGAGCGAGCGGGATGGCGTACAGATCGCCGGTGGAGGTGCGGAGCCCAATGAAGCGCTTCATGAGTTCGACAGCGATGAGGCCGGAGACGAGGGCTCCGACGATGGTTTTGCCTCCGACGAGGTAGTCGGGGTTGTGGAGGTTCTGAAGCGTGAGGCTTGGGTCTTCGAGCCAGAAAAGAAGTTTGGAACCGAAAGCAGCGCCGGCGACGGCGGCAGCGATGACGGCCCACCGAAGCGGAGTGATGATGGGATCTCCGAAGCGGCGGCGGAGTTGCAGGTACGCAGCGAAGGCAACGACGTACGCGAGCGATTCGAAGAATAGGTGCGGGTGAATGGTGTAGCGACCGAGGTGCAGATAGACGGGAAACGAGGTGGCGAGATGGGCATGTGGGAAGATGGGGAATTATAGGTCAGTGGTCAGGGGCCAGTCGTCAGTGAGGAGTGACCAGCAAAGGCCCACTACCATTGATCACTACCTAATTGTCTTTTCCAGGGCTCGAGTCAGGGTTTCCCCTCGATGATTTCATTTTGCTAATCCATGGAGTTCCATTTATTCTGTTTTTACTGAAAGGACCGATATGGCAGAACTGACTGGATTACAGAAGCAGTACATCCTGCACTGGGGAGAGATGGGGACGAAGTGGGGGATCAACCGGACGGTGGCGCAGATCCATGCGTTGCTCTACTTGTCCCCGAAGCCTGTGCCGGCCGAAGAGATTGCGAAGACGTTGAGCGTAGCGCGGTCCAATGTGAGCACGTCGATCCGCGAGCTGGAGACGTGGGGGATTGTGCGCGCCGTGCACGTGCTCGGGGACCGGAGGGAACATTACGAGTCGATGCGCGACGTATGGGAGATGTTCCGGCTGGTGATTGAGCAACGGAAGAGGAGAGAAATCGATCCGACGCGGGAGATGCTGAGGCGGTGTTTGGCGGATCTGGATCCGAAGGAGCCGGGAGCCGATTACACGCGCGAGCGATTGGAGGCGATGGCCGGATTCTTTGAGGCGGTGACGGAGCTACACGATCAGATGAAACGGCTGCCGACGGGCACCGTGAGGAAGTTATTGCGGATGGGGACGCGGGTCAGGAAGAAGGCGGGGTAGGAGCAGGGGTCAGGGGTCAGGGGTCAGGGGTCAGTAAAATTAGCTTGATTATTGGATATTGCAGGTTCTATTTCTTTCGCGCCTTTCGGGGCTTTGCCAGATTTCAGCTCGCCGCTTCGCGGCTAGGTACGCACCCGCTGGTTGAGATTAGAACCAACATTTTGCATCGCTAAGATCCTTTGCCTTCGCTCGGTTCAGCTTCCATCGCAAAACCCGAGTCGGATATGAGACATCCTCAGCGTTGTTGGCCCTCTCATGTTTTAGCTCAAGTTCGTTTACTCAAATTTCTTTTGACGGCACACGAATTTTCTGGACAATTCTCTTTTTCTGCATTCGTTTTTAAGACGTGAGTGCACATTCTACGCGGCATTAACTTGCGCGGTACTTGACAGAAGATACGTGAGAGTTCTGAATAGAGACTCGCGGAAAAATTCCATCCGAAGATTTCCACACAACAAAATATTTTGTGCTAGTATGCACGACTGGTCTAGCTTTTGAGCTTCGCGAATATTTGCAGCGCGGACGGAAAAACAGGCGCAATCCGCAGTAAAATTAACGGTTCCAGCTACTTTTAAATCGGCAGTCTTAACAGGCGCTCGCACCCAGCCGCCATGCGCCGCGTGGTGAGAAATTTCATATATGTCAGCGACAGGCACAACGACCCTCTCTCCGAACCCTTGGGCGCGTATTCTCGATGCGCTGGAAAAAAAGATCAACCGGCATTCGTACGATACCTGGCTCAAACCGACGCGGTACAGTCACTCGAGTGGCGGCGTGTTGTTCGTGCGCGTACCGACGGTGGAGTTCCGCCACGCAGGCGACAAGTATGCGGACCTGATTCAGGAAGCGATCGACGTCTTGGGACTTGGATTCAACGATGTGAAGTTCGTGACGCCGGAGGATGATCCGGCGGCGACTCCGGTGCGGCACGATGGCGGGCTGAGCTCCGCTGCGGCTCCAGTAACGGCGGGTCCGTCTCAGTCGCGGTTTGATTGGGATGGCGCGGCGCAATTGAATCCACGCTACACGTTTGATGCATTCGTGATCGGCAGCGGCAACCAGTTTGCGCACGCGGCATGTCAGGCTGTGGCTGAGCGTCCGTCGAAAGCCTACAACCCACTCTTCCTCTATGGCGGCGTTGGCATGGGCAAGACGCACCTGATGCAGGCGATTGGGCACGAGATCAAGCGGCGTATGCCGCAGGCGGCGATCTGCTATGTGTCGAGCGAGAAGTTCACGAACGATATGATCAACTCGCTGCGCTACGACAAGATGACGTCGTTCCGCGACAAGTTCCGCAATATGGATGTGCTGCTGATCGACGATATTCAGTTCCTTACGGGCAAGGAACGAACGCAGGAAGAGTTCTTCCACACGTTCAATGCGCTGCACGAGTCGATGAAGCAGATCGTGATTGCCAGCGATCGATCGCCGAAGGAACTCGCAGAAATTGAAGACCGGCTGCGGAGCCGCTTCGAGTGGGGATTGATTGCCGACATTCAGCCGCCGGATCTGGAGACCAAAGTCGCGATCCTGCAGAAGAAAGCGGAGCAGGAGAAGGTCACACTGCCGACGGATGTGGCGCTGTATGTGGCGTCAAACATCCGGTCAAACGTGCGGGAGTTGGAAGGGGCGCTGATCCGGCTGGTGGCGCACTCGTCCTTGATCGGGGCGGAGATCACGCTTCCCTACGCGCAGCAGGTATTGAAGAATTTTATCGACTCGCAGGCGCGGAAGGTCACGATCGAATCGATTCAGAAGATGGTGGCTGAGCAGTTCGGGCTGCGGCTGGTGGAGATCAAGGCGAAAAATAATTCGCGCGCGATCGTGTATCCGCGGCAGATTGCGATGTATCTGGCGAAACATATGACGGAAGCGTCGCTGCCAGAAATTGGAAGACAGTTTGGCGGCAAGCACCACACAACAGTGTTGCACTCAGTGGAGAAGATCGAAGAGGTCCGCAAGAACGATAAAGATTTGAACAGGCTCATCAATAAAATGACTGAGCAATTAGGCGGATAGCAGGCGGGTCCGAACGAGATTTCCACTTTGCAATACCGTCTTCCTTGCAGAACGCTGTGAATGTCATGTGGAAGCTGTGCATGGTTGAGCAGAAAGCAGAAACAGGGGCAAGTTACAGTAGGGGCTCCGAAGCGGACGGGACCGATTTGTCACATCAGGGGTGGCGGGAAAAGTCGGTGGGAACAGAGGAGTTGAAAGAGTTTTCCACGTTTCCGCAGGGCCTACTGTTACTGCTGGTTTTATAGGTTTTGCATTTGATATAAGGAAGTAACAGAAGTAGCAGGATTCTTGGCGAGTTTCGGGAGACTGATTTATGCCGGTGGAGGCCGCCGTTGCCGCGGGTACCATGGAAATCACGGTCAGCAAGTTTGAATTGCTGCGCGAATTAACTGCCACGCAGGGCGTGGTCGAACGCAAGACCACGATTCCCATCCTTTCCAATTATTTATTTGAAGCTGCCGGAGACCGGTTGTCGCTGACGGCGACGGACCTGGACCTGAGCCTGCGGACTTCGTGTAGTGCCAAAGTGAAGAAGGAAGGATCGTGCACGATTCCGGCGCGGAAGTTGCACGATTATGTGAAACTGCTGCCGGATGCGGACATCACGATCAAGTTGCTGGAGAATCACTGGGTCAGCATCCGCTGCGGGCGTTCGAATACGAAGATGGTCGGGATGGCGAAGTCGAATTTCCCCACGCTGCCGGTATTTCCGACGTCGGGGGCGATTACGATTCCGGCGCAGATTCTGCGCGGGTTGATCGCGCGAACCGGATTTGCGATCTCAAGCGAAGAATCGCGGTACACATTGAATGGCGCGCTGATGCTGCTGAAGCCGGAGTCGATCACGATGGTGGCGACGGATGGACATCGGCTGGCGCATTGCGAGCGTAGCGGAGAGAAGTTCGAGGGCGTGTCGGGCGAGATGAAGACGCTGGTTCCGAAGAAGGCGATGGACGAGTTGAAGTCGCTGCTCGATTCGACCGACGCGGAGACGATTGAGTTTGCCAAAGACGAGTCGACGCTGTTCTTCCGGATTGGATCGCGGCTGCTGACTTCGCGGCAACTGACGGGACAATTCCCGAACTTTGAAGCCGTGCTGCCGAAGGACAACAACAAGATCGTTCCCGCTGAATGCGGATGAGTTGAATGCGGCGATTTTGCGCGTGGCGCAGTTTGCCGATGAGCGGTCGCGCGCGGTGCGGATGCGGCTGGAGAAGGGCGAAGTGAAGATTTCCGCATCGTCGACAGAAGCGGGCGAGTCGGAAGATTCCATGGAGGCGCCGTACACGGGCGACCCCTGACGATCGGGTTTAATGCAGCGTACCTGGTGGACTTCTTGAAAGCCGCGGGGACGGCCGAGGTACGGCTGGAGTTGAAGGATCCGCAATCGGCTGGACAGTTGCGGCCAGCCGAAGGCGATGATTATAAGTACCGGTACATCGTGATGCCGATGAGGATCTGAGGGCCGGTTGATTCGCAGCGTTTGTGAGATGGTTCAGGCGTCTTTCCAAGACGCCTTTTCTTTTTTCTTGCACTGCCAGCATTGAAACGCCGCCGGCTGCTGCAGAGCTCTATTGCGGTCTGTGTCCAGGTTGTCGAGCGCAACGTTGCTTGACCTGCCGTTCCATCTGGCTTACATTGGCGGCACTTCAAGTTTGGAGGCGTTATGCTCGACGGGTTCAAGAAATTCATCCTGCGCGGAAATGTTGTGGACATGGCCGTGGGCGTGGTGATCGGCGCTGCATTCGGCGGCGTGGTCGGTTCGTTGACCAAAGGTTTACTGACTCCGTTTATCGGCGCGCTCATAAAGTTGCCGGACTTCTCCAATCTAAAATACGAGCTTCGAGGCAGCACTTTTCTCGTCGGCGATTTCCTCAACGCTCTCATCTCATTCTTGCTGATCGCAGCCGCCGTGTATTTCTTCGTCGTTGTTCCCATTAACTGGTTGATGGCGCGCATGCACAAGGACGAACCCGCGGCTGCGCCGACGACAAAGAAGTGTCCGGAGTGCATGAGCGATATCCCGATAGAGGCGAAACGGTGCGCGCATTGCACACAACCAGTCATGGGCAGAGCGGCGTGACAAAGTCCCCACCCTGTCGCACAAAACGCGACAAGGAAGGGGCACCCGGCCGATCATCCAGCTTCTTCACGTAAGATTGGGGGATGAGGTTTTCGCTTGTCCCAGTATTCTTAGCGTTCCTGCTTGTGCTGTCTCTCCCTGCTTCCGGTTCGGCGCAGTCCGACTCTTCTTTTTCAAGTTCGTCGCGAAATAAGAAGACTCCAAAGGGCTCGGCAGCGCAGTCCGGCCTGGATGCCGGCGGCATCGTGGGCGCTTTCTATCGCAACAAAACGCTCGGTCTTTCGTGCAAGATTCCGCCCGGTTGGGTGCTGCGAACCGAGGAGATGAATGCGCGGGACGAGGGCGATAGTGCTTCGGACAAAAATTCCCACATCTCCCAAGGTCAGGGAGATGTGGGGCACCCAACGTCACAATCAACTTCACCACAGGGGACACAGAGGTCCACAGGGGAAGGCAATGGCGGGCGAGTATTGTTGGCGGCGTTTTCGCGGCCTCCGGAGGCGAAGGGTGAAGACGTGAACGGATCGATTGTGATTGCGGCGGAGCCCGTGGCGACGTATCCGGGGCTTACGGAGGCGGTGCAGTATCTAGGTCCGCTGGAAGAAGTCGCCAAGGCGCAGGGATTCACTGCGGACGAAGATCCGTACGAAATTGCGATTGGGACGAAGACGCTGGTGCGAGAGGATTTTCATAAAGACGTGGGGTCGCGAGTGATGCGGCAGTCGACGATGACTTTTCTGGCGAAGGGATATGCGGTATCGATTACGGTGATTGGCGGGACGGAGGACGAGGTGGAGGAGTTGGTAGATGGGGTGGGACTTGCGGGGAAGTAGAGAGCTAGTGCTTTGGACGCGGCGCTAGCCCGATCATGTGACCGTTTTGATTCAGTGTGGCAGTCCTGTCGACGCCCATACAACTGTACGCGCTCCGTAAGGTCCCTCGCGTGCGCTGGATCGCCTTTCAGGCGCTCTGCGCCCGCTCAGGATGACAAGCACTCCGGGGCTAAAGCCCTGTCCGGGATGCTAGCTCGACGGCGCGCTGAAGCGCCGCTCTTCCACCAACTCCGGGCACGTATTAAGCGCTGGGTACGGCGCTGAAGCCTCGCCCTTCGCCTTCCCCGAGTTTATTAAAACGGTGCGCCCACTTGCTTTTCGCCCGTTCATCCTAGTGCGGTGCGGTGACCGCTTCTTTTATTTCGATGGAAATTTTGGGCGGGTGCAGGAGCGTGTTGTGAATGAGGCAGTGATGCACGGCACGCTCGACTCCCTGGCGATGCTGGTCGGTTAATTCCAGCGGGGTCTCGATTTCGATGCGGAAGTTGTCGATGCGGGCAACGGGATCCTTAACCTTGTCGGCGGTAACGCGGACGCGGGTGCCTTTTGTCGCGAGCTTGAATTTGCGCAGATATTGCGCGGCGTAGAAACCGGCGCACGACGCCAGCGAGGCGAGCAATAGTTCCGGCGGAGTCATGCCTTCATCGAAGCCTCCGTTCTCTGGTGGCTGGTCGCATGCGATGGTGTGCTGTCGAGCCTGATTTCGAATTGCACCGATCCAAGATGTTCGACTCTGACTTCCATGAGTGCCTCCACGGGGCTAAAGCCCCTAAAAAACTTCAACTGTTCACGCGGCGCTAAAGCGCCGCTCTTCCACGGACCCGTCCATTCCTAGTTCGACCCCTCACGCGTGAGGGCCGCGTCGAGATGAGCTCTGACTAATTCACGAGCGCGGTGCAGGCGCGATTTCATGGCCGCGCGGGAGACGCCGAGTTTGTCGGCGACCTCATCGCCGGTGCGATCGTCGATATCGCGGAGCTTGTAGACCTCCTGATACAGCGGCGGGAGTGCGGCGACAGCTTCGTCGAGGAACTGCTTCATCTGACGGCGTGCGAGGTTCAGCTCAGGGGTCGGCTCCGAACTCGGGATTTCGCGGCCTTCCTCGTCGAGGGTTGAGAGCTGCATGAGCGGCAGCAGAGCTTCCCGTTCTTTGAGCTGCCAGCAGACGCGTTTGGCGATCTGAGTTAGCCAGGCGCGGAAGGCAGCGGAATCGCGCAACTGGTCGAGGTGACGATAAGCCTTGATCAGAGCTTCGACGAGGACGTCCTCAGCGTCTTCTCGGTTGCCGCAGGTGCGGATCATCTGCCGATAGACGGAATCCTTGTGCTGGCGCGTTAGGGCTTCGAAATCGCGCGGTGTGTGGTCGTCGAGGTCGAGCGCCATGAAAGGATTGTCCCACTGGGGACGCGGAATTGATGTATGCAGGGTCACTGGGTGCTCTTGGAAAGTTCCGCGTTGGGAAGAGGTATTTTGCAGCTGGGTGCGAGCATTCCACGGCATTATTCCCAGAATTTCGGCCATAGGGCAGATGTCGGTGAGACCGGCGAAGGTGAGTCCCATGCCGACAAAAGCGGAGAGAAAAGCCAGCGCGGATTGGCAATGAGAGCAAGCATGGCGCCGAGAAGGACAAGCAGTCCTGCGCCAAGGCGAACCTGGCGCTCGAGCGACCAGCGCGTCTTCACGTTGGTAACGACTGGCAGGCCGGCTTGGATCCAAGCGGCGGTTCCTCCTTCGAGGACTGCGATCTGGCGCTGGCAGGGCTCGAGAAGATTGGCCGTTATGCGGGCGCGCTTGCCCATTTGGCAGATGAGGACGATAGGGCCGGAACTGAGGTCGGCGAGGCGAGATTCGATCTGGTCCATGGGAATGTTGATGGCGCCGGCAATGTGGCCGACGGCGAACTCGGAAGGAGAACGGACGTCAATGAGCTGCGCCTGGTGGGGCGGGTAAGAACGAAGGTCTGCGACGGTAAGGGATGCGGGCAAGATTGCTCCTCCTACTTAGGAAGAGCGGCTGGAGGCGAAAAAGGATTCAGGGCCAAGTAGGGACTCGGTGGTCCTTTCTTGAAGGGCGCGGCACGGCGTGGATAGCTCGGGTTAGAGGGTATGGATCCTTCGACTGCGCCGTGATTCGCTTCGCTCGTCACGGCTCCGCTCAGGATGACACTGCGTGCGGGGCCTGAAGGCCCGATCAAGGATCGTAGCCTGACGCGGCGCTGAAGCGCCGCTCTTTCACAAAACCTAATCTAGCGGTTCGGGGTGGAGGCTGAGGTCTTTTTCGCCGGCGGCTTTTTTCTCGGCGTATTTTTTCATCCAAGCTTCCCAGGATTTGCCGGCGGCGGTGTCGCGTCCGGTGAAGGCCAGGGCGGCGATGTCGGCGTAGGAGATTGCGATTTTTTCGTTTGAGGTTTTTGGGTAGAGACGGACTACCGAGTCTTTCAGCGTTGCGCCCGTGCGACGATCGAAGAGGTAGCCTTCGATTTTGGATCCGTCTTTGCGGGTGATGGTGATGTCACCGCGGTAGTCGAAGGCTTTCTCGAGGGCCTGGCGAAGATCTTCGTCGCTGGCTACAGTCGGGATCCAGCCTTCGAGTTTTTCGTGCTTTACGCCCGGAGCTACTTCCAGCGCGTCAGGATTGACGTGGGGTGGGTGTTGTTCGATGTGTCCGGCTTCTTTGCCTGTCATATATAGCTGTGAGCTGCGAGTCGCGAGCTCGATCTTTATCGCGCTGCCGTGATTTCTTTCGCCCCTCCGGGGCTAGTGGTTACTTCGCGATTGTACCTACGGCTTGCGCCGTGGGCTGCTCTCTTTCGCCGCTTTGCGGCTGGGTGATTGCGGAATTCATCGTTCGCGCTCGATGGCGCTAGCCGCCGGGGCTAAAGCCCGATCTGAGCTGATCGCTATCGAGGCGCTAAAGCGCTCTTCCACGATTCGGATTCGGCCGTGGGCGCGATCTGGATCAGCGGATTGACCGGGGCGTCTGGCTCGTCCAGCATCCTCAGCGCTTCTTGGTCCCTGTAGCTGCTGAAGAGTGTGGCTTTGACGGTGGCCAAGAATCCCCCGAGAGAACTAAATGTCGCATTGACCGCGCTGGCTTCGTATCCGCTGTGGACCATGCAGTTGGCGCAGGCCGGATTGCCCGACTCGGTGCCGTAGTTCTGCCAGTCTGTGGTCTCCAGTAATTCCTGGAAACTTTCCGCGTAACCGTCTTGCAGCAGGTAGCACGGCTTTTGCCAGCCGAAGACGTTATAGGTCGGCATTCCCCAAGGCGTGCATGGGTACGTGCGTTTGCCCATCAGGAACTCGAGGAAGAGCGGCGAGAGATTGAACTGCCAGTTTTTCTTGCGGTTCGAGAGGATCGCGCGGAACATGCGCCGGGTGCGGGCGCGTCCGAGGAAATGCTTCTGGTCGGGAGCCTTGTCGTAGGAGTATCCCGGCGAGAGCATCATGCCTTCGACGCCCAGGTCCATCATTTCGTCGAAGAAGGCGCGGACGGATTTCGGATTGGCGCCGTCGAAGAGCGTGGTATTGGTGGTGACGCGGAAGCCGCGTTTCAGGGCTTCTTTGACGGCGTCTACGGCGATGTCGTATCCGCCTTCGCGGCAGACGGCGAGATCGTGCTCTTCGCGCTGGCCGTCGAGATGAACGGAGAACGTCAGATATTTGCTCGGCTTGAAGAGATGGATTTTCTCTTTCAGCAGCAGGGCGTTGGTACAGAGATAGATATATTTCTTGCGGGCGACCAAGCCTTCGACAATCTTATCGATCTCGGGGTGCATGAGCGGCTCGCCGCCGGGGATGGAGACCATGGGGGCGCCGCATTCGTCGACGGCACGGAAGCACTCTTCGGGACTGAGGTCTTTCTTGAGGATGTGGGCGGGGTATTGAATTTTGCCGCATCCGGCACAAGCCAGGTTGCAGCGGAACAGCGGCTCGAGCATGAGGACGAGCGGGTATTGCTTGCGTCCGGCGAGCTTTTGACCAATAACATAGCTCGCGACGGTCCACATTTGAGATACGGGAACTGGCATGCGTGAATAGAACCCCTTCTTCTCATATTTTAGCAGGGGATGGGGAGGAGCGTTTGGGGCGGGACCCCGGTTGGATACGGGGTGAGGCGACCGCCGGGGTTAAAGCCCCTGTTTTGTTGCGGCTGACGCGGCGCTAAAGCGCCGCTCTTCCACAGTGGTGGACTCTTCCGGAGTGAATGGAAATTCCGAAGCGGCCAGAAATGGGGTACCCGGCTTCGCTCGTGCGACAGCCTGGGGTGTCCCCACGTGAAACTCTTCGGCCCCAACGCAGGCCGTACGGCTTCAATTCCTGCAACCCCGGGGTTGAGTTGCTCCGTCTAAGGGGCGTGCCCTTTCGCTTGCTGCTTCGTCCGTGAGGTCTCTTGTTCTGTCCACGGAAACCCGATACGCTAAAGGTCGGCTAATCTATATGTTTAATCCGCATCCCAATTTTGCCGACGAAGTAAACCGCGGGATTATCCGGTCGGAGATTGAGGGTGGAGTGTTTTTAGCTGACCTGCCGCCATCGACCGTGCTGGAAATTCAGACGATGCACCACTGCTACAAAGCGGTGCTGCTGGGCGGGAGCGAGGCGCTATTGTCGGGGCATCCGGAGTTTTGTCCGGAGCCGGTGCAGGTGGCGATCTCCGGGTCAACCTGGGGCGGGTCGATGCTGAAGCTGCAGTATGTGGGGCGCGGGATGCATCTGGAGTTTCGGCATCCGGAGTACGCGACGCCGATCATTACCTCACCCATTCAGGAAATTCGCGACAACGTGCAGCTGCCGGCGCTTGAGTTGGATGGGCGCGCGCAAGGGGCGCATTCGTAAGAAACGGCTTCGGGCTTCCGGCTTCGGGCCTGCGCAAATCTCCACCTAACCAGTAAGCAGCGAGTTCTTCTCAGCGGTCGTGGTCAGTTTGAATTCCGTTTTCCTGCCTGGGTCTCCCGAAGAAGCGCGATTTCATCAGCCAGTCGAGGGATCTCCCATAAGACACGGCCGTGTGCTGGGAGATCCCTCGCTCCGCATGAAAAGCTGCTGCGCTCGGGATGACGCCTCGGGATGACGCCATTGAGAAGTGAATGGTGAAAATCAGACCGGGCCAATACACGCCCAGCCATTGACTTGCGATAATTCAGGCACTAGTATTCCGGCCAGCGAAGCAAGCGGCTCGCATTCATGGCACTCACTATCCATACGCGCGAAGTTGGTCATGTGACGATTCTGGACGTTCGCGGAAGAATCGTCCTTGGCGATGAGATTCATCAATTGCGGGATGCGGTGCGCGGTTTGATTGCGGAGGGCAAGAAGAAGATCATTCTTAATCTGGCGGACGTGGATTACATCGACAGCTCGGGTGTCGGCGAACTGGTGGGATGCTTTACTACCGTGCGCAATGCCGGGGGAGAGTTGAAGCTGCTGAAGCTGTCGCAGAAAGTGCAGGATGTGCTGTACGTCACGAAGCTCTACACGGTGTTTGATATCCGCGATGACGAGTTTACGGCGGTGAAGTCGTTCGATTATTTCTTCGCGAAGTGAGTTGTAAGGACGACAAGGGGCCAAGAGCCCTGCAGGAAAGTGACGACTAATCGCGGCGCGTAAACCGCAGCGCCGCCCAAACGCGAATTCTTCCAGCAACTGGCTCCAATCATGCGCTCTGCTTCGTGCGGCGCTCCGAACCGTGCTAGGTACGTTGCAAGACTCTTGCCGGGCGCTACGATAACGGAAAGACGGTCATGGGCCACGTAAGTTGCTTTGTGCGGGAGTCGTGCCGCTCATGGAATTCGGCAGTGCCGATCATCGAAGTCTGCAGGAAAAAACCGCCAGAGAACTGATCTGGACGTCGCATCGCACGTTTCAGGGATGGACCTGCTCGCAGTGTGAGTGGAACTATCCTTTGCCGACGCTGTTGACGGATGCGGATGCCAAAACCGCGTACGACCGGCTGGCGGCGGCGAAATTCAAAGAACATAAATGTGGTGATCATTTGTCGCGGCTGGGGCCGGCGATGGATGACGGCTTTGCCGCGCGCATTCGCAAGCTGATCTCTCAGGGATTCAAGCCGAAAGACGCGGTGGAGTTGATGCTGCAGGAAGTGGCGTTGGAGCATCGCGGAGAGCCCAAGGTGATCGAGAAAGCGAAGAGCGATGGAGAGGATTTCTTACGAAGGATGAAGGCGGGAGTGATCTGAGCTGACCGCCGGGGCTGTGAAGCCCCGCCTCATTTCTTGTCGTTCTACGCGGCTCCTAAAGTGCCGTTCTCCCACGGTGATGTATGCGTTTTTAGCCAAACGAAGGAATTGCCAGGAAACGAAATCTCTCAGTTGTAAGCCCCCGCGAATCGAGAATCAAAAGCCCACCCCGTCGCGCAACCCACGACAAGGATGGGGCAACCCCTTGAGTTGATCCGTTCGTCCGAATCTACTAATTGTTGATGCCCATCTCCGTGAGGATATAGGCGTAGTCGAAGGCGGATTCGTGGAGGCGGTCATATCGGCCGGAAGCGCCTCCGTGACCCGCGGGATTGAGATTGGTTTTGAAGATCAGGATATTGCGATCGGTGCGAGTGGCGCGCATTTTCGCCACATATTTCGCTGGTTCCCAGTACATCACCTGGCTATCGTTGAAAGAAGTTTTCACCAGCATGCTCGGATAGGCCTTCGCCTCGATATTGTCGTAGGGCGAGTAGGTGATCATGTAATCGAACGCGGCCTTCTCTTTCGGATTTCCCCATTCTTCGAATTCCGGAACCGTCAACGGAAGCGTCTCGTCGAGCATGGTATTGATCACGTCGACGAAGGGAACTCCGACCAAAGCTGCGTGAAACAGATCAGGCCGCATATTCAGGACGGCGCCCATCAGCAGGCCTCCGGCACTGCGGCCTTCGATGACGAGGCGATCCTTCGATCCGTAACCGCGCTTTACAAGGTCTTCGGCACAGGCGATGAAGTCGGTGAAGGTGGTCTTCTTATTCATCATGCGTCCGGCATCGTGCCAGGACTTGCCCATTTCTCCGCCGCCTCGGATGTGTGCGACTGCGGTGACGACTCCGCGATCGACCATGCTAAAAATATTCGAATTGAAAAACATGTCGATCGAGATGCCGTAGGAGCCGTATCCGTAAAGATAGAGCGGGCCGGTGCCGTCGAGTTTCGCGCCCTTGAGATGCAGAACGGAGATGGGAATCTTTACGCCGTCGGACGCGACCGCATAGATCTGCTCGACTTCATATTTCTTCGGATCGTATCCGCCGGGAACTTCTTTTTGCTTCAGCAGAGTGGATGCGCCGGTCTCCATGTTGTAGGAGAAGACAGAGGACGGCGTGATGGGCGACTGGTATCCGTAACGGAAATCGGTGGTGTCGTAGACGCGGTTGATGTAGGAGTAGGCGGCGTAAGCGGGCTCGGGGAAGGCGATGCGCTTGGACTGCCCGTTGCGCAGATCGATAACGCGGATCTGCGGCAGTCCGCCTTCGCGTTCGAATAGGACACAGAAGGTTTTAAAGAGCTCCATCTCATCGATCATGATGGCGGGATTTTGCGCCATGACTTCGTGCCAGTTCACGCTGCCAGGGTCGGTAACAGGAGCGGTCACGAGGCGGAAGTTGCGTCCGGTATCGTTGACGCGGATGTAAAAAGAGTCTCCGTTGTGATCGGGATAGTATTCGACGCCTTGCTTGCGAGGCTCGAGAATCTTCCAGTCCGCATCGGGCTGTTTCGCTGGGATGTAGCGGGCTTCGCTCGTGGTGTGACTTGCAGAGACCAAAAAGATGTAGGAGTCGCTGAGCGTTTTGTAGGCTCTGACATTAAATTTCTCGTCGGGCTCTTCGTAGACGAGAGTGTCGGCAGCCATGGAACCTGCAGCGTGGCGATAGAGGCGATACTGCCGTTTCTCGACGGCGTCTTCCTGGGTGTAGAAGATCGTCTGATTGTCGTTAGCCCAGACCACAGAACCGACGCGCTCCGCATGATCGGCCAGCGTCTTGCCGGTGCGGAGATCTTTGACCGCGAGATTGTACTGGCGGAATCCTGTGTTGTCGTAGCTATAAGCGAGCAGGTTGCCGTCTGGGCTGACGGCGAATGCCGCGACTGCCATGAAGACCTGGCCCTTCGCGAGTTCGTTGATATCAAGAAGGATCTCTTCGGGCGCGTCCATGCTGGCTTTTTTGCGGCAGCGAATAGGGTACTGCTTGCCGGCCTCGACGCGCGTGTAATAGAAGTAGTCGCCTTCGCGGTATGGAACTTCGACGTCGGTTTCTTTCACGCGACTCAGCATCTCGTCATAGAGCTTCTTCTGGAAAGGCTCGGTGGGCTTCATCACCGCGTCGGTATACGCGTTTTCGGCTTCCAGATAGGCGCGGACTTCGGGATTGGGTTTGTCACGCAGCCAGAAATAGTTGTCGGTGAGCGTACGTCCGTTGATTTCGGTGACGTGAGGAACTTTTTTCGCGACCGGGGGCGCAGGCAGATTGTCGGCGGCAGTGAAGAGCAAGACAGAGAGCGGGATCATGGCGGTGAGATGAAGTATGTGGTTGGTCATGAGGGTGCTCCGAAGCGAACTAGAAATTGTGGACAGTATCGTTCAGTAAGTGAGAAACGATACTCCGGCGGATGGGCGATGTGCAACGGCGCGCCGAACGAGATTGCGGTGTCGCTCCCAGGATCCTTAATGCCGAGTTCGCACTGAGCAGGCGGCCCGAGGCTGTCTGGCGGCGTGAAGCTCCGAACCAGGGACACGCCTTATCGCTAAATATACCTTGACAGGCATATACTCGCTGCAGTATATACAGAGCATGGAATCCGTATTCGAAATCATTGCCGAGCCGAGCCGGCGCGCGATCTTGAGCCTGCTGGTCTCGTCCGAACAGTCGGTGGGAGAGATCGAGCGGCAACTTCGTATGTCGCAGCCGGCCGTGTCGAAGCACCTGCGCGTGCTGCGTGAGGCCGGGTTCGTGGAATCCACGGTGGATGCACAACGCCGTCTCTACCGCCTGAAACCGCAACCATTTCAGAGTTGAATGCGTGGCTGGACCAGTTCCGCCGGTTCTGGTCGACTCACATCGATGCCCTCGAACGCTATCTTGATCGCATCGATCCGGACCCAAGGGATCTGGACAGTATGGAT
This sequence comes from Terriglobia bacterium, assembly GCA_963823085.1. Classification (GTDB taxonomy): domain Bacteria; phylum Acidobacteriota; class Terriglobia; order Terriglobales; family Acidobacteriaceae; genus Sulfotelmatobacter. The sequence goes on from CAWGKF010000006.1 coordinate 104,145, forward strand.
CCCTTCGCACCGGCGAAACGGAAGACGAAGCAGAAGACCACGCGGCCCAACCGCGAGCGGAACACAAAGGAGAAACGAAATGAAAATTAAATTGACGAGCGTATACGTGGACGACCAGACGAAGGCCCTGAAGTTCTATACCGAGGTACTGGGCTTCGCCAAGAAAGCCGATTTCAGCAACGGCCCCTATCGCTGGCTGACTGTGGCGTCGGCCGAGGAGCCGGACGGTACGCAGCTGCAACTGGCCCTGAATAACAACCCCGCTGCTAAAGCGTATCAGGATGCGATGTTTCAACAGAACCAGCCCGCGACCATGTTTTTCACCGACGACATTAAGGGCGACTACGAGCGGATCAAGGCCTCACGGCGCCGAGTTCACCATGCCGCCGACCGACGTAACCGGCTCGACCATTGCGATGCTCAAAGATACCTGCGGCAACCTCATTCAGCTGACCCAGCTGGCACGCTGGTAGGGATGACGGAGAAGACAAATGACCAATCGAACAAAATACGGATTGGATCCTGCCAGTGCCGCGCAGTTGCGCGAGTTCTGGTGCCCTCACGTGGATGCTCTCGAACGCCACCTCTCGACCAAGATGTGGGTGCTGGCGGCCTTCACTTCGGTGCTGATCGCGTATCCGATCGGACGCATTCTGATGCCGGCCGTGCTCCACTTGGCTGTGCCCGATGTGGTTCGGACCGTGCTCAACTTGATCTGAGATCTGGGCAATACGGACAGAAGCCGTACGCACCTCGCCGGTTTCCTCATGAGGTTCGGGGAGTTGGCACGCTGGTAAGACAAGGGAGAAGAAGACGATGATCGAACGCGCAGAGTACACACCGGGTCCGGCCTACGGGGCGCAGATGCAGAAGCAAGAAGGACCGAACTGGACGCTGATTCTCGTCCGAGAACTGCGTCACTCGCCGGAAAAAGTCTGGGAGGCGCTTACAGATCCGGAGCACCTGCGCCAGTGGGCTCCCTTCGATGCCGATAGGAGCCTGGGCACGGTAGGCAATACGGTGAAGCTCACCACGGTGGGGGCGCCCACGCCGTTCATTACCGAAACGACAGTGACGCGAGCCGACGCCCCCAAGGCGCTGGAGTACAAATGGGGCGGCAACATCATGCGATGGGAACTCGAACCGCTAGGTGGCGGCACTCGCCTGACCCTGTGGACCAGCATCAATCGCCACTTCATCGCCATGGGTGCAGCCGGGTGGCACGTTGCTTTCGATGTGCTGGATCGGCTTCTCGCTGGCCAGCCCATCGGACGCTTCATCGGCCCTGAGGCCAGGAACTCGCCCGGCTTTCAGCGATTGCATGCCGAGTATGCCAAGCAATTCGGCGTCGAGATGCCGAAGGTGTAGCCGGAATGTAACGGACCGATGTGGGGACAGGCGCCCTCGGCTGTCCGTCGAGCGAAGCTCGATTTTTCAGCAGCGAAATGGCCGAAGGCCGAATTTAAGGAGTGACGTCATGGCACAATCAGCTTATGCAGGAAACATCGTGAGCCGAGGAATCACCCGTTCGATCTTTCGCTGGATTCACCTCGTCCTCAGCATTCCAATCCTCGGCTATATTTACAGTCCGTTCGACAAAATTCCGAGCTACGCCTTCAAGACTCGCTATGTCTTCGTTCCGGTCATGGTCCTTTCAGGATTGTGGATGTGGAAAGGCCATGTGGTTCGACGACTGCTTTCGAAAAGGCCGGCCTAAGAGGTAAGCTCACTTTATTTTGAGAGTATTCACCTATGAACAAGAGAAATCCAAGGGTTGATGCCGTTTTACGCAAGGCCGGCAAATGGCAAGAAGAGTTCGAGACATTAAGAACGATCGTTCTCGACTGCGGGTTGGCCGAAGAATTGAAGTGGTATCAGCCCTGTTACACATTGGAGAACAAGAACATAGTTTTAATGCATGGATTTAAAGAATACTGCGCGCTTCTGTTTTTCAAAGGCGTGCTGTTAAGAGATCCGAAAGGGATCCTGATTCAACAAACGGAGAACGTGCAGGTAGCGCGCCAGATCCGGTTCACCAATGTTCGAGAGATCGTCAAGATGAAGCCCATTTTGAAGGCCTATATCCATGAAGCCATCGAAGTGGAAAAAACTGGTTTGAAGGTGAAGCTGAAAAAGACGGCGGACTTCAAAGTTCCTGCGGAGTTTCAAAACAAGTTAGGTGAAATCCCCGCCTTAAAAACTGCTTTTGAAGCGTTGACGCCGGGACGGCAACGAGGCTACATCTTTCATTTTTCGCAACCCAAACAATCCAAAACCCGCGAGGCAAGGGTGGAAAGATGTATGCCGCGAATCTTCAAGGGCAAGGGACTCGACGATTAATGGGTTCCCCTCGGACGAATGTCTCCCGCCGAGCTGAATCAGAGTGCGCCCGTTCTTTCTCAGGATTGAAAATTATGGCGACCGTAACTCTTTCCAAAAAACAACGCGACGAAATCCTCGAAGCATTGAAAGCCCGCTTCGAGAAGAACATGAACCGCCATGAGGGCCTTCAGTGGGCTGAAGTCCAGGCAAGGCTCGGAGCAAAAGCTGAAAAGCTGTGGTCACTCCATGAAATGGAAAACACCGGCGGTGAACCCGACGTTGTCGGGCACGACAAAAAGACGGGCGAATACATTTTCTATGATTGCTCGGAGGAAAGTCCGAAAGGCCGCAGAAGTCTTTGTTACGACCGCGAAGCGCTGGATTCCAGAAAAGAAAACAAGCCAAAAGGTAGTGCTCTTGATATGGCCGCCGGCATGGGCATTGAAGTTCTAACCGAAGAACAATATCGGGAGTTGCAGCAGCTTGGAGAGTTCGACACGAAAACATCGAGCTGGGTGAAAACACCTTCCGATGTCAGAAAGCTCGGCGGCGCCCTCTTTTGCGATCGCCGCTTCAACACTGTTTTCGTCTATCACAACGGCGCGGAATCATACTATGCCGCCAGGGGATTCCGCGGCTGCCTCAAGGTCTGAGTTGGGACTTTGAAAATAGAGCGAAGGCTAACTCGCTTCCCCGTGCTAACGTGGCTATCTGTATCCCAACGAGAATAGGTAGAGACAGGTCGATGTTACGCAACGTGGGCCTCGCCATTTCGTATTTCATTGCCATCGCTTATATTCTCACTATTCTGCTGCCTGCCGTTTACTGTTATCGGCACGGATGCAAGGGCCCCGGCGAACTCGATGCGTTTATGCCCGCCTTCGCTCTCACGCCATTTGGCGTCATCGGTACGGCCTTCTCGTTGCGCAACGCCATACAGCGGATCAGAAGAAAATCATCATGGTCCTTGTTTTTCTGGCCTCTCGCAATTATTTTCGCGATTGTTCTGCTCGGTGTGATTGCTCTTGTGGTAGTCGGAACTTATTACACGGCATCTCATCGTTAAGATAAGAGCGGATGCCACCATCCCGGCAAAGATCTAGCCGTGTTCCACGCGCGCCTTTATATCCGAATACGCCGCTTCGATGAGCTGGCTTAGCGCTGCCGCATCCGTGGCCGTTCCTGGCCGCAGTTTCACGTGGCGCATGAACTTGCCGGTGCCTTGCAACAATCGCGCCGGATCCCGTAGCGCCGCGCCCTGAAAGAATCCCACATTGACGTGCGAGGTGAATACATTGACGTAGCCGAACGGCACATCCCCCAAACACGCCACCGGACAGCCGTCATGCAACAGCTCTCGTACTTCGTCGCCGCATTTTCGCATCATTTCAAACCACTGATGCGCGATGTCTCCCAATGCCCCTGCATGCTCTTTCATCCACGCATCGATGGCGGGGTCTCGCTCGACAGCGCCATCAAATCGCAGCAAGTCGGTTCGCATGGTCGCTCCACTTTCGGCGTTGAGATGTGGATTATATAAAAATGTGGCGGGCGACCGACTCAGCCCCGGCGGATGGTCCATTTCAAGCCGGATTTTGGCTTGAATGAGCATTCAGCAAAATCTTGTCAATAGGCAGAAACTACACGATTCGTATTAACCCTGTGGGCATTCCCACACAGCAGCAGTTCTCTCCTGCTCCGGGTAAGCAAATTCCACGCGTCCCGATAGCCTTCGTAGCAGTAACACGCTTTCTTCTTCGGTTCGAAGAGGGGGGGCATAGCTTGGCCATACTTTTTCTTCGCTTACCCAGCAGCAACACCGCCGGGATCAGATACCAAGCGTTTTCGGAGATCACGTACGCGAACGTAACATCGATACGAGCTTTATATTCGTCGTGATTTCATCGAGCTCCGTTTCGAAAGGACGCGACCTGGAGCCGCGCCGCTAAGCTAACAAGAACCAACGGTATTCGGCAGTTCGGTTCCCCCCTTCGCAGAGTACGCGAAAGACGGGCACCCACAGTATCGGTTGTGCCAGAGATCAAAGCCGTCAAACGGACTCGAAGGGATGGGCACCTGGCAGAGAAGGTGAAATCGCGCGGTTTGGTTGCGAATCTGAGGAATGTCGGTTAAGATCGGGGGCCATTGCCGCGAGCAGATTTTTGCTGGGAGGAGTCTCCATGCTGAATGGCAGCGTTGTCCCGCTTCTCATCGCTCTGATCATGCTGTCTTCTCCGGCGCTCGCCAGCACATGGTATGTCAATGGGGTCAGCGGCGACGACGGAAATAACTGCAAGACGAAAGCCACGGCCTGCGCCACCATCGGACATGCGATCTCGCTTGCGGCGTCCGGCGACACCATTCAGATCGCCGCGGCGACCTACCAGGAAAATCTAAGCATCCCGTTTAATTTGACGCTGAACGGCATCAAGGCCGCGACCACCATTGTCGACGGCACCAACACCGCCAATGTCTTCACCGTCGGAGCGGGCATCAGTCTTAGGCTGTCGAATCTCACCATCAAGAACGGGGTCGGTTATTCGGGTGGCGGAGGTGTCAACAATGCCGGTACGCTTACGGTCAGCAAAAGCAATTTCTATACGAATACAGCGCTTTCCGGCGGAGCCATCCTGAACACCGGGACTGTGACTCTCAGCAATTCCAACCTCAGTGGGAACAGCCCCTACTTCTTCGGACACAGTGCCAGTTGCGGCGCCATCGACAACCGCAGCACGATGACCATCAGGAACTCGACCTTCTACAGCAACTACGCGAACAACAATTCCACCTCCGGCGGCGCCATCTGCAACGGCGGGACATTGACGATCACGGGCACAACGTTCAGCACCAATTCGTCGCAGGGGAACAACGGGGGCTACGGCGGCGCGATTTATACTTATGCGGGGACGCTTTCCGTTACGAACAGTACCTTCTACCTGAACAGCGCCACGACGAGCGGTGGAGCAATCTACAGCCAGGGGGGAACCGTCCAAGTCAGCAATTCGACTTTTGGCATCAACGCCGAGAATATCGGCGGCGGCGGGGCCCTCGCCAACACGGGAAGCACGTTTCTTATGCAAAACAGTATTGTCGCGAACAGCGGGAACGGCGGGAACTGTGCCGGCACAATCACCTCCGACGGCTACAACCTAAGCAGCGACAGTTCATGCAATTTCGCCAGTCCTGGGGATCTCAATGGACTGAATCCCAAGCTAGGCGCGCTGCACGGCAACGGAGGTCCCACGCAGACAATGGCACTGCAGAAAGGCAGCCCGGCGCTTGACGCGGGCAATCCCGGCGGCTGCTACGACTTCTCTGGGAAGCTTCTGAAGACCGACCAGCGCGGCCAGCCGCGTCCCGGGGGAGGGGAAACGACCGGCTGCGACATGGGCGCGTACGAAAGCCAAACGTATTGACTTAAGCTCATTTCCCTGAAAGACAAATCTCTCGCCGGCGGCAGCACCTTATCCGCCCTTCGCAAAGAGTGCAAGAGCGGCGCACCCACGGCGCCGGTGCTGCCTCACGAGATCAGAAGCGATCAGCATACCCCGGAAGGATAGGGCTCCCGGCACAAACCTTGGGACGTGGCGGGTGGCCCTCGATAAGAGTGAAGGCGGTGTCAAGGACAAAAGTATCCTGTCGGTGTTTTTGGCGCCGCTTTTTTGCCAGAGAGGGTTGAGGACCAAGACTCTGGAAATCTCACGCTGAATCACCTGCAGTGGTAATCTTCACCGAAGATCGTTCCACCAACCATCGATTCGGCCTAAACCTCGACCATGATTCTTCTATGCGAACATCCCGCCCTGTGCGGGATGCGAGAGCGCCCAATCAATCCTGCGGTCTAGCTTGCGCCGACCAGGGGCACCCGCGGGCTGCTCTCGATGCGAACGATCTCTGGATAGGCCACATTGGTGCGCAACATCCAGTAGAGTCGTACGGCTAACTTGCGCGCCGCTGCCACCTTGGCCACGCCCTTCGGCTTCTGGTGACAGCGATGCAGATACTGTTTTCGTAATCCGGGATCGTGCTGCACCGCAGTTTGCGCCGCTTCCACCAGCAACGAGCGCAGCATGCGGTTGCCTTGCTTGGTGATCGCGCCCAGCTTCTGCCGTCCGCCCGAACTTTCCTCGCGCGGAATCAGTCCCAGATAACTAGCCACCTGCTTGCCTCGCCGGAAACGGCTTACATCGCCGATGGTCAGCACATAGGCCAGCGCCGTGTTCGGCCCGACTCCCGGCTGCGTCATCAGCAACTTCGCCTGCGGATTCGTTTCCGCCGCGGTTTGCACCGCATCGTCGAGTTTGCCGATCTGCTGGTTCAACATCGCCAGCAGCCCCAGCAAATCTTCCCGCCGGCACGCCGCCCAGGGTTTTAACGGAAGCTCGCGCAACAACTTCTGTCCCGCCTGGCTCCACAGCTTACCCTTCCTTTGCATTCCCTTATTTAGAGAAAGGTGTTGCAGTTCGTTTTTCACCCGGCTGCGAATCTCCACCAGCTTGTGCCGGTGTAGCACCAGTTGCCGCAGATCGCGCTGCTCCCGGTCCGGACTCCACAGCCGCGGAAAACGGCCTTCCACCACCAGCTTTAAAATATGGGCTGCATCTCGTTTGTCCGTCTTTTGCTTGCGCACGTAACTGGCTCGGATCTGCGCTGCATCTCCGATCCAGATCTCGTGCCCCAAGTCTTCGACCAACTCCACGAACCACTGACTGTTCCCCGTGGCCTCCATGCCCATCAGCACCGGCGCCGCCAGTTCCTCATAGAACATCTTGGCGTCCCCCGTGGCATGCACCAGCTTACGTTCCCCGCATTCGCCCGTCTCCGTATCCAGCCACGAAACTTGCTGCCAGCTGGGATGGAAATCACATCCTATAATCATCATGCGAAGGCTCCTTTCTTCCCAGCGTCTTTGTCCTCAAACCAAGACTACCGGATCAATCGAGCCTTCACTCTTATCCAATCAATTCAAGCCCGATTTTGGCTTGAGTGGGGCATTCAGCTGAATCTTGTCAATAGGCAGAAACTACACGATTCGTATTAACCCCATGAAATCAGGCTAAATATAAAGCTCGCATCGATGTTACGTTTACCCCCTTCAACTTGATATTCTGGATATATAGAGGAAAATTCAGCAGAAGGCGCGGCCCGTGGTCGCGCCTTTTGTGTTTCCAGGGGGCCAAGGGCGGGCGTGTGCAGAAGTATTGGGAAAAATTCAAGACATTCAAAGAGCGCGGCGAATGGGTCGAGCTGCAGTTCATGGCGGCAGCAGCCCAGCGCTGCTTCACCGTGAGCAAACCGTGGGGAGACGCGAAACCCTATGATGTCGGCATCGAACACGAAGGCAACTATCTTCGCGTGCAGGTCAAATCCACCACCATGCGGTCCGGCGCCGGATACCTCTGCCAGTTCATGCCCAACCATCTGAAAAAGATGGACTACTCCATCGAGCAGATCGACCTGTTCGCCGCGTACGTGATTCCCGAAAACGCCTGGTATCTGATTCCGGCGGTGTTGCTCTTGGGCAAGCGAAGAAAATGCATGGCCATGTTATGTCCTCTGTTCCCGCCGAGGAAGAAAGCATGCTATTGCTACGAAGGGTATCGGGAAGCGTGGAGTTTGCTGAAGAAGAGCAGGAAGGAACTGTCGGAGTGTGAACGACGAGAACTGCGTTGTGAAAAGATAGGCCACTCCGCCCGGCTTGAGACTGTAGGATGAGGAATCTGCATGAGTCTCGCGCGTAACTTGACTTTTTCCCCCTACAGGATACCGTGTGGAGTCCGAGACTACCTTCAGGAGCATCTTATATGGTGACCATGGCCGCACCCGCAATCGACGTTCGGGAAGCGACTCTTCGAGAAGTTCGAGAGAACGAATGGCAACCCATGGAGCTCCTGTTGCAGCTGAGCCGCTCTGGCTATACCGACTCGGAGATCAAGCGTGCCGTCTCAGAGTTGATTCAAGAAGGCGCGATTGAATTAACATCTCGCCGCCTCATCAGGATTCACGCCGAACCTGCGGCCTAGGATCCGCCGCGGTGTTGAATTCTTCTTTCCGAAACGAACGCCTGCACGATAAGAAGCCACGAAGTGATGGCGACGACCGCACGCCTGCACAACGAGATCGGGATCGTATTCTCTACAGTTCTTCTTTCCGTCGACTGGCTGAGGTTACCCAGGTTGTCTCCGCCAACAGCGGGTACGTTTTCCACAGTCGTCTAACGCATTCTCTACAGGTAGCGCAAGTCGGACGTCGACTTGCAGAGAAACTCGCCAAGCGTCATCCCACCTTAGCAGCGGGAATTATCTGTCCGGATGTAGTCGAGGCCGCATGTTTGGCGCATGACCTTGGGCATCCTCCGTTCGGTCATACTGCTGAGTCGCGTCTTAACATTTTGGCTGCACATCACGGTGGTTTTGAAGGGAATGCACAGAGCTTTAGAATCGTGACGCAACTGGCATCGCGCTCTGATACTTACGGCGGCTTGGACCTTACCGCGGCGACACTGGCGGCGATCCTCAAGTATCCGTGGCTGAAAGGGGATAACCCTGCGAAGCCGAGGAAGTGGGGAGCGTACGAGTCGGAACGAGACTCATTTGAATTTGCAATTCGTCTTCTGCCGGACAAGAACGAGCGCACCATAGAGGCAGAGTTAATGGATTGGCGGACGATGTTACCTACTCTGTTCACGATTTGGAGGACTTCTATCGAGCAGGTCGACTTCCGCTGCATCTGTTGGCACAACGCGACTCTCCTGAGCGCGAGGAATTTTTCGAGAACGTTTTTGAACGTCGGCGCGACGATTCAGAGTTCGCGGCTAAGAGTAACCTCAAAGAAGCGTTTACCAGCATTCTCGTGTCGACGTTCTCTCTTCCGAGAGCTTACGATGGGTCTTCTGTCCATAGAGCGGCACTACGCCGATTCACTGCAATTCTCATCGGTCGATATATCAACGCTGCCAACCTGACCCAACAGGAGGACGGGAGGGCTTCGCTCAGCATCGACAGGGATCTCCGCGCCGAGGTTACGATGCTGAAGGAACTGACCTGGACCTATGTGATCGAGGCGGTGAGCCTGGCAGGGCGTCAACAGGGTCAGAAACGAGTGATCGATGAGCTGTTTAGCATTTTTTCCAATCTCTCCCAAAACTCTCGAGACTGGGTTGCTTTCCCGATGTTCTATCGCGAGAGGCTAAAGGCGGCCAATGGTCGAGCGGAGCATATTACTCGCACCTGTGTAGACCTCATCGCAAGCATGACAGAGTCCCAAGCTATCGCAATGCATCATAGGCTGACTGGTCAAACTCATACGTCGGGTCTCGACGATATCCTCTAAGCTCTGCTGCCGGATGCTTCTCCTGCGCGTTCTTTTGTGCAGGGATCGGATCCGACATACTTAAACATCTGCGATTCAGCGATCGAAACCACTGCAGGCTTATTCGCTGGCGCTGGCGCGCCGGGGGCGGACGAGGGCGTCCGCCCCTACACAGGCGCTACTGAATCAGCGTGCCGCCGTTTCCGCCGTTGGGTTCATCTTCAGGGGCGATGACCACTGCTGCGGCTACCTTGTCGCCCGGCTCGAGGTTCAGGAGGCGGACGCCTTGGGCGTTTCTTCCTGATTCGCGGATTGTGGTTGAGTCCATGCGGATGATCTTGCCGTAGTGGCTGATCAGCATGACTTCAGACTTCTCGTCGACCTGAGCGATGCCGACGACTTTGCCAACACGCTCGGTGGTCTTGAGGTTGATCACGCCTTTGCCGCCGCGGTTGGTGAGGCGGTATTCGTCCGCGGCCGTGCGCTTGCCGAATCCGTTCTCAGTGACGGAGAGGATCAGGTCGCCTTTGATGGCTGCGTCGATGACTTCGGGCTCGCCTTCAACTTTTTCCTTTGGTGGTTTTGGTGCTCCCGGCTTGAGCGTCGTCGCCATGCCTACCACATAGTCTTTGTCTTCCAGGTCGATGCCCCAGACGCCGTAGGCGGCGCGTCCCATCGGACGAACGTGGCTTTCATCGAAACGGACGGCCATGCCTTCGTGGCTGGCAAGGAAGATGATCTGGTTGCCGTCGGTGATACGCGCGGCCACGAGCTCGTCGCCCTGCTCGATGTTGATGGCGTTGATACCGTTCGAGCGCACGTGCATGAACTCACGCACCTCGGACTTCTTCACCAGGCCGTTACGCGTAGCGAAGAAGACGTATTTGTTTTCTTCTTCGAGATTGCGCACGGCGACCGTAGTCTTCAGCGTCTCGCCGGGCTGGAGGCCAACGAGGTTCCCGATATGCTTGCCGCGACCGGCGGCGCTGACATCAGGAATTTCGTAAACCTTGAGCCAGTAGACGCGACCGGTATTGGTGAAGATCAGAATGTAAGCGTGGGTCGAGACGATGAAGAGATGTTCGACGAAATCTTCGTCGCGCGTCTTCATGCCGGTGCGGCCCGTGCCTCCACGGCGCTGCATGCGGTAGGTCGAGATGGGCGTCCGCTTGAGGTAGCCGGAGTGGCTGACAGTGACGGCAACCTGCTCGTCGGCAATGAGATCTTCGAGGACGATCTCGGCGGCTTCGTCTTCGATACGCGTGCGGCGGTCGTCGCCGTAGAGCTTCTTCACTTCTTCGAACTCTTTGATGATGACGGCGCGCAGCTTTTTCTCGGAGCCGAGAATCGACTCGTATTCGGCGATGTTGTCGCGAACTTCTTTCAACTCGTTCGAGATTTCATCGATCGAAAGTTTGGTCAGGCGATGCAATTGCAATTCGAGGATGGCATCGGCCTGCCTGGCGGTGAACGGCTTTTCGGGATCGAGCTTGGGAGCGCGTCCGGTGGTGTTGATGTCGATCTTCTTGCCGCCGAAGTAGATCACCAAGTTCTCGCGGGCATCGGCGCGATTGGCGCTGCCGCGAATGATGGTGATGACGTTGTCGAGATGATCGAGGGCGGTGAGATAGCCTTCGAGAATGTGCTCGCGATCTTTCGCCTTCTGCAGCAGGTAGGCAGTGCGGCGACGCACGACGTCGACGCGGTGCTCGATGAAGTACTTGATGGCCTGGACCAGGCCCATTTCACGCGGCTGTCCGTTGACCACCGCGAGCAGGATCATCGAAAAGCCTTCCTGCATGGCGGTGTGCTTGTAGAGCTGGTTCAGGACGATCTGAGGCTCAGTGCCGCGCTTGAGCTCAATCACGATGCGCATGCCGTCGCGATCGGATTCGTCGCGCACGTCGGAAATATCTTCGATCTCTTTGTCATTGACCAGCTGCGCAATGCGTTTGATCAGAACAGATTTGTTTACCTGATACGGAATTTCGGTGACGATAATGGCCTGGCGATCTTTGTTGATGTTCTCGATGGCGGCTTTGGCGCGCATCATGAAGCGTCCGCGGCCGGTGCGGTAGGCTTCGAAAATTCCGGAGCGGCCGTGAATGATGCCGGCGGTCGGGAAATCCGGCCCCTGGACAAACTTCAGAATTTCCGCGAGCTGCGCGTTGGGATTGTTGACGAGCGTGATGGTGGCGTCGACGATCTCCGTCAGATTATGTGGCGGAATTTTCGTCGCCATGCCGACGGCGATTCCGTCGGAACCATTGATCAGGAGATTGGGAATGCGCGCGGGAAGAACGTCGGGCTCGACTTCGCTGCCGTCGTAGTTGGGATGGAAATCGACTGTGTCTTTGTCGAGATCTTCGAGCAGCGCAGTGGAAACCTGCGCAAGCTTCGCTTCGGTGTAACGGTCGGCTGCCGGAGGATCTCCATCGACGGAGCCGAAGTTGCCTTGACCAAAAATCGGCGGATAGCGCATCGACCAGTCTTGCGCGAGGCGGACGAGAGCGTCATACACGGCGAGGTTGCCGTGCGGGTGGTACTTGCCCATGACGTCTCCGACGATGCGGGCGCATTTGCGTGTGGCGCGATTGGGATAGAGCCCCATCTGCTGCATAGTAAAAAGTATGCGGCGATGCACGGGCTTGAGTCCGTCGCGAACGTCGGGAAGTGCGCGGCCGATGATGACCGACATCGAATAGTCGAGATACGAGCGGCGCATCTCCTCTTCGATGTTGACGGGTTGAATGTTCAGAGCGCCGGGGCCATCGCCGCCGCTACCGTTAGGAGGTGTCAATGGGAGTTCAGGATTCTGGTCGTCAGGCATAGGAGATATGAGCTACGAGTCGCGAGCTGCGAGTCAAACCACTTCCGCTCAAAGGGGCAATTTCCTGCTGCGGCTTTTACTATGTAACTGCTTGCATTTACAGGATGTTATCTGCCCTGGGAGCTGTTGTTATTATAGCACGAAAGGTCGGGAATTTGTGGCGGACAAAGGCAGGGAGTGGCGCCGAAGATTACCCGACCTCAGGGGCTAAAGCCGGTGAAGAGTGGGTGCCTGACGCGGCGCTGAAGCGCCGCTCTTCCACGGGCATTTGAGAGCGCGATTGTACTTCGGTAGTGTGCTTTGCGAATGGCAATAACACGCTCGCTTCGCTCGCGGGACGGGCGAAGGCATCCGTACCTACACAAGTAAGATCCCCACTTCTCCCAAAATCAGGGAGAAATGGGGCACCCGGTTCCGCACAACGATTGCAGCGATGCCAAACACAATTCTCGCCGCGGATTCCAATTTCTGTTTGGGCCGAGATCAGGGGCCGATGATGACTTCGTTGGGGGCGGAGGGGAGTTGGAAGCGGAGTCCGCGCGAAGAGTTGGTCGCGACGGTCGCAGGAACATTTAGTGAGGAGAGTTCGATTTTTTGGATCCACGAGCCGGTGGTCGCGTAGTCGGCGGTTACGTAAAGAATGCCGCCGCACGATGGTGTAAGCGGAGACTCTCCTGGCGATGGCCATCACGATAAACGAGGACAGCGGAATCTGGTTGTGAGCGCGTGATCAGGACGGAATGGTATCCGGATTGAGCTGCAGGCATGCGGGTCAATCATTTGTGCTCGAGAAGGCTGGTCGCCACTGACCTGAACGTAACGATCTCCCTGGAGCTCGATCATGAGAGGCTGCGTGGGAGTGGGAGGCGGTTCGGGCGCGGCGGATGGCGAAGGCGGCTGCATAACGATCAGCGGAGGTTGTGAGGGAGCGGGGTATCCGTCGGAAAGGTAGTCAGCGTAGAAAGGATCGAAGAGGCCGAAGGGATAGTAGCCGCCGCGGGGATATCCGTGGTGGCCAAAACGTCCGGCGGAGTTGGAGGATCCGCCTCGGAAGTGAGTGGAGCCAATGCGCTGCGCGGCCAGCGTTGCTGGAAGTGCTAGGAATAGCGCGAGAGCGAAGAGGCGGTTCAGCATTAGTTCGCCTGAAGCGAGGGTGGCAACTGAAAAACCACGCCGTGCTCGTCGTTTTCCTTGCGTGTGGCATCGAGATCAAGATCCGGGACTGCAATGCGCCGCGGGTGGCCGGGCGTCAGGTCGAAGAGAGTTGATCCGACGATGGCGTAGTTGGAGACTTCGAGTTTATGTCCATCTTTAAAAACCAAGATCGTGGGAAGCGGGGCCGGTTCGGGATCCGGGAGACGTATCGTCCGTTTGTTCCGAGGGGTCTTGATGCGCGGCGTGAGCCTGGGGCGGATCGTCGACAGGCGGGATGTAGGAACGGGCTCCGGAGCCGCGGCGATCAAACACGGTGGGTCCGCCCTGGTAATTCGAATCGTCGTTGTTAGCGTCGGGCGCGTCGGTGTAATCGTTAGGATCAACGGCGTACGGAACCGGATAGGCGTAGACATACGGGCCATAAGTGCCGTCGCGATGGCGGTGATGATTGCCACCGTTGCCATTCGTGTGAGGGCGGTAGGGGATGGACGCGTTCGGCGCGTATCCGCGGGGGCCCAGAGAAGTGACGCTGGCGGGAGGGCCATTGACGGAGCGTCCGCCGAAACCGGGTGAAGTCACGGACGAGGGCGGAGCGTTAATCTGCGCGTGGGTGATGGAGGCAGAGAACAGGAGTATGCCGAAAAGGTTGAGCAGGGGGGCCGCAGGCGAGAACCAACTGCGCACGCTTATATGATACTCCAGAGCGCGGGACATGGCACACCTCGGAGGATAGAACGCGGCTGGGGTGTGGGATTGCGGGAGAATTCGTTCGGAAGACAGGAATCCCCACTTCTGGCAAAATCGGCCAGAATGGGGCAGGCTGGCGAAGTCTATAATTCTGAGGAGAGCGATATAGGAGAGCTAAAGGCCAATTAGCTGAGGGCTTTACGCGGTGCTAAGGGGCGCTCTAGCACTGCGTAAAACGGAGCGTACAGCGCCAGAAGGCACGGTTCGTTTAGAACTCATTGCGCTATGCCTAAAGGCATAGCCTGATACGAAAAAACTTCTGGCACAATCCGTGGCATAGCTGGATGCGAACAACTTGCACAAAGCCGAAGCAAGCTTGATACGAAAAAAGCGAATTGCGCGATGCGTCCGGGCATAGGCTGGCAAGAGAATATCTGCTGTCGAAACACATTCGATGAAATCCTTTTTTCGATTTGCGGTGCTGGCGCTGGTGCTGGTGATCGTCGCCATGGTGTCGGGATTAACGGCCATGCGGTTTGCGATCCACGGGCAGGAGGTGGCGGTGCCAGCACTGATAGGGCTAACGCCGGGTGAGGCGGAGCGGAGCGTATCGGGATTGGGGCTGCAGATGTTCATCGAGCGGCAGTATTACAGTCCGCAGATTGCGGAGGGGAAGATCATGTCGCAGCTGCCGCTGCCCGGAACGAAGGTGCGGCGTGGTTGGCAGGTGCGGGTCGCGCAGAGCCTGGGCCCAACTCGCGTGACGATTCCGGATGTGACGGGAGAGAGTGAGCACGCAGCGGAGCTCAACATCCGGCGGCGGGGATTGGATATGGCATCGATGGCGGCGGTGGCGACACCGGAGATTCCCGAAGATCAGGTGCTGGCGCAGAGTCCGACGGCGAATGCGACGCAGTTGGTGGCGCCGAAGATCAGTCTGCTAGTGACTGAGGCGGCGCCTCCGCAGGCGTTTGTGATGCCTAGTTTTGTAGGACAACCGCTGGGAAGCGTGAGCCGGACATTGCAGGATGCGGGATTCCGGCTAGGGAATGTGAGTGTGGCATCGATCGTGGAGGCTCCAGATCAGGCGAGCGCGGTCGGTCAGGCAGGAACGCCGGCGCCTCCGGCCCCGCCCGTGCAACCGTCGCCGGCGAGCATCATTGTGGCGCAGTTTCCGGCGGCGGGACAGAAAGTTGTGGCGGGGACGGCGGTGAGTTTTGAGGTGCGGTGAGAATCATTCGCCGTACGCCGCCCTAAAGGGCCGCTCTTCCACGAGGGTCCATCTGTTGCAGTGGTCGGGATTAGAAGCGCTTTGAGATTGAGCTGTGATGCAGGTAGGGATCCTTCGACTCCGCAAGCGCTTCACTTCGTTTCGCGCCTGCTCCGCTCAGGATGACATTTATATCTTTAGACCTTTTCGAAGATTGCGGCGAAGAAGCCGTCGCAGGGATGGACTCCCGGGATCGTGCGGAGGTAGGGGCCGCGCGTGAGGGTGGACGGATCAGGCCAGGTGAGTTCGCCGGTGGTGCGCAGGTGATCGAGCTCGGTCCGGCAGTCGAGCAGTCGCACGGAGTTGTCATCCGCCAGAGCTTGCTCGATGACGTCTTCATTTTCTTCTTCTTCCAGCGAACAAGTTGAGTAGACGAGGCGTCCTGCGGGGGCGAGTTGCGCCAGCGCGGAGCGCAGGATTGCGATTTGGCGATCGTGCAATTCCGAAAGATCATCGGACTGAAGACGCCACTTGATTTCGGGATTGCGGGCAAGCGTGCCAGTCCCGGAGCAGGGGACGTCGACGAGGATGCGATCGAAGGGCGCCGCTACGGGAAGACGGCGCGCGTCGGCCACGATGGTTCTGATTTGAGTGGATGCGCGTGGGCCTAACAAAGTGCGCATCAGGCGCGCACGGTGGGGATGAATTTCAGCGGCGAAGATTTCTGCTGTGGGATTGTGATCGGCGATAGCGAGAGTTTTGCCTCCTGGAGCGGCGCAGCAATCGAGGATGCGAGGCCCTTCTCTTTCGACGCGGCCGATCAGGGCGGCTACCAGTTGGGAGGCTTCGTCCTGAATGACGACGTGGCGATTGCGGAAGGTGCGGGTTTGGGTGACGTCCCCTGACTCGACCCGGCGGGCGGAGGACAGAATCGTTCCGGGCTGGAGCGCGATACCTTCGGCTGCGAGTTCGCTTTCGGCGGTTGCTGTACGCACACGGATGGTTGTTGTCGGGATCGATTGATCGTGATGACAGATTTGGGCAGTCGCGGGAATTCCGTACTCATCGGCCCATCTTTCCACTAACCAGAGCGGATGCGCGTATTGGATAGATAAAGCTTGCGGGTTGGAAGAACTCACCACAGAGGGCGCAGAGGAGCACAGAGGAACTGTAGGAACTGCGGTGTCACGCGATTGCGTTGACAGTTTGCGGAGGACCGCATTGACGAAAGGGGCGGCGGAGCGCTTACGCGCACGCTTTACCAGTTCAACGCTTTCATTCAGAGCGGCGCGTTGCGGAATGCGGTCCAGGTAGCGGAACTGGTAGACGGCGAGACGCAGGGCGATGAGTATTTCGAGGTCGAGCTTTCGTAGCGGTTGCGAAGATGAGAGAGCAATCTCATCATCGAGGCGAGAGCGCCAGCGAAGTACTCCCATGACCAGTTCTGTCGCGAGGGCGTGGTCGGGAGTCGAGAGATTTTCGTATGCGGGAGAATGCAGGAGTTCGGAGGCATAAGAAGATTCGCGCTCGACGCGAAGCAAGATGTCGAAGGCAGCAGCGCGAGCGGGAGAGACGGGCATTTGCTGCGATTGTACGGGAAACGAAAATCAGTGGCGGGAACTGGTTGAGTTAGAGTCCGCAGGATTGGGGTAGATACGTTCGCCGTTCGCTGGCGTCGGTTCTTTCGCCCCTTCGGGGCTTGCCCTCAATTTGGCGACCCACGGCTTGCGCCGTGGGCTGCAATCTTTCGCCGCTTCGCGGCTAGTCACGTGATGATTTTGACGGTTGAGCGAGGGCGGACAGCGGCGAAAGAGCCGGCGTCAGACTAAGCTTCTTTGCGAAGCAGCCAGAGCAGGACCGAGATGGCGGCCCAAAGTCCAGTCGCACCAAGCATCACCAAACAAGGGCTGAACTTGCCGATAAACTTAGTTACGAATAGCGCGAAGAATAATAATCCGATGCTTCCCATGGAAGCGCCGGCAGCGTCCACCGCAACGGCATGACGAGCCTGCAGAATCCCTTGCACGCCGGCGTCGGCTCTCTCCTGTTGCTCATGTTTCTCAATCAAGGTTGCGCTGGCGGGGAAGATGGCGGGAAATGCCAGGAAAAGTCCGCCGACAGCAGGACCGAATCGTTTGGCGATGATGCCAGTTGCAGCGGTGATCAGTCCTCCGATACAGAATCGAACGAGAATCTGCTGCCAGCGTGTTTCCTTGAGGACGGTTGGGTCGATTCTGATCTTCATGGCTTCATTTCTTCAGGGCGTACCACAGGCCGAATGCCACGGCTGCCCAGAGCGGCAAGAAAATCGTGGATGCGAAAAGAGCCTTCGGAGCTTTGCGCATCATGACGCGGCTGACAGCGGAAGTGTAGACAAAGAGAGCGATACTGCCAGCAATCATTGAGGTAGTTTCAATGGCGACGTAGTGGGAACCTTCTTTTCCGATGGTAAGAAGCAATGTGGCGAGCGCGACGGAGGGCGCAGCGCCAAACAATCCGGCGAAACTCTTGGGCTTGAACACATCGCCTAGAAAAGCGAAGATGGAGACGGAAACCCCTCCGATCAAAAATCGAATGAGAATCTCTTCCATGTCTATCGCAGGCTCTTCTTCAACAACTTGAGGGCATGCTGGGGTCCGCGCATTTGTAACACACGAAACTTCTTTCCTCTTTCCTTGTTGTAATTGACGAAAAACTGCTCAAGCTCTTTCAGCATGTTCTTGTTGAGGTCGTCGAAGGTCTGAACTTCGGAATAGTCGCGGCTATGAGCCGCGACGGCGACCAGGCGATCGTTCCGCTCCGACTTGCCATCGGTTTCGGTCTGTTCGGCTTCGATCACCCCGATCAGGCGTGAGGGCACGATGCAGCCTGCAAAAGAAGGCTCATCCATCAGGATGAGAACGTCTTCAGGGTCGCCATCGGCGGCTTTGGTTTGCGGGACGAATCCGAACGCGTGCGGAAACACCATGCCTTCCGGAAGAACTCCAGAGAGAGCAAAGAATCCGAGGTCGGGATCGTACTTGAATTTGTTGCGGCTGCCGCCGGGAGTTTCAATGACGGCGTTTACGATGTCTTTGGCCTTGCCTTTCCGATCTGTACGTTTGCCGTTGCCGTTAAAAGGGTTCAGTTTGGTCGGATCTGCACGCCGCAATTCCTTTTGCGCTTTTCCCATCTTCCTGGATTACCTCAACGAAAGTTGGAGGAAAGAAGCGGCGAAACGGTTGTTAACGGAATGTTACAGCGAGAGATCAAACGGCCTGCAGCCAAATACAGTGAAGACCGGAGCGAACTCTCGCCGCGGTCACGTTATAACGAAGGCAACATAAGGCAATACAGGGAGACATATGGCAGGCGAGAGAGAACGATTGGGCAAGCGAATGAGCGATGAACGATCACCGGAACTGAAAGGCGACCTGGAGGCACGTCCTGACGAACTGGGGGACGACCCGGCAGAGGTCGGGATGAACAGTGCGGGGCAATCGGCGAGTTCGCTCGGACTCGAGGCCGAGCCGGATGCGACGGAAGATTCGGTGGAAGATTTGTCGGACACGGACCAGGCGATTGAGGCGGCTGCAGTGGAAGGGTCGGAAGATGCCGCGGATCATCCTGAGCGACCGACGCACACGCACGAGGAGTATGGTCGTCCGGACGACGCGCCACCGAGAAACCGCAAAGATGAAGCCGCGTAAGAGCTGAGAAAGAGAACGATTCCCTTCTCCGAAAGTTCCCGATCGCGCCTGACATCGAGACAAAATATGCCAGAGACTGCAAGCACAGCCATCCCGGTTCGTCAGTTTGGTAAATCCGACGCGAAAGTGTCGATTCTAGGTTTTGGGGGACATCACCTGGGTGAAGCGCCGGACGAGAAGACCGCCGTGCGAATCGTGCAGGAGGCGGTGGATGGCGGCATCACCTTCTATGACAACTGCTGGGAATATCGGCGGGGGAAAACGGAACTCTGGATGGGCGCGGGCCTGAAGGGGCGTCGTGACAAAGTGTTCTTGATGACGAAAACTTGTCCGCATGGACGGGACGCGAGCCTTGCGCTCGAGATGTTGGAAGAATCATTACGACGGTTGCAGACAGATCATCTGGATTTATGGCAAGTGCATGGAATGGCGTTCGAGAATGATCCGGATTTGTTTATTCGTCCGAACGGCGCCGCTGAAGCGCTGACGAAGGCGAAGAAGGATGGGAAAGTGAGATTCGTCGGCTTCACGGGGCACCAGAATCCGATGGTTCACCTGGGCATGTTGAAGACGGACTTTCCTTTTGACGCAGTACAGATGCCGCTAAACGCTTTTGATCACAGCTTCACGCGAAGTTTTGAACGGCAGGTGCTGCCGGAACTGAACCGGCGCGGCATCGCTGTACTCGGAATGAAACCATTGAATGGGCATGGAGAACCAATCAAGGCGGGGGCGCTTTCGCCGGAGGAAGCGTTGCGCTACGCGATGAGCCTTCCGGTCACGACGACGATAACAGGGATCGATTCGCTGGAGGTATTGCATCAAAACCTCGGCATTGCGCAGAACTTCAAGCCGATGTCGGCGCAGGAGATGGATGAACTGCGGGATCGATGCAAGCAATATGCGGCGGACGGCCGCTACGAGCTGTATAAGCTTTCGCTGAAATTCGATAATCCCGAGGCCCGGCTGGCACACGGATTCCCGCTCGATACGCAGCAGATAGAAGTGCAAGACATGCTGGGCTCGGCAGAGAACACAGGCCATCCGTTCCCGGAAAAGAAATTGTAGGAGAGAGCGGTGGAGCAGAAGCCCAACTCGAATTTCAGTCGCAGGAAATTTCTGCAAGCTGCTGCCACGATCGGCGCTGCTCCGTTGATTGCGAAGAGGAATATTTCGGGAGAGGTGAGAATGCCCCCACAGACGTTGACTGGATCCATTCCAAAAAGAGATGTTGGGAAAACGGGCGCGCAGGTTTCGGCACTAGGACTAGGCGGATACCACCTCGGATCAGCCAACACGGACCAGGTTGCGAACGAAATTGTGGCGAAGGCAATCGATTATGGAGTGACATTCTTTGATAACGCCTGGGAATATCACGACGGTCTGAGCGAAGAGAGATTGGGTAGAGCGTTAAAGGGTAAGCGGCAGAATGTTTTCGTGATGACAAAAGTGTGCACGCATGGGAGAGATAAGAAAGTTGCCATGCGGATGCTGGAAGAGTCGCTGCGGCGGCTGGGGACGGATCATCTAGACTTGTGGCAGATCCACGAGGTCATTTATGAAAACGATCCAGATTTGATCTTTGCTCCGGGAGGCGCAGCCGAAGCGTTGATGGAAGCGAAGCAGCAGGGGAAAGTGCGATTTATTGGATTCACCGGGCACAAAGATCCCGAGATTCATTTGAAGATGTTGTCGCATGACTTCCCTTTCGATACGGTGCAGATGCCGTTGAACTGCTTTGACGCAACGTTTCGCAGTTTTGAGACGCAAGTTCTTCGGGAGGCGACGCGGCGAGGCATCTGCGGTGCTGGGGATGAAGAGCTTGGGCGGCAGCGGGGAGATGGTGCGACATGGCGGGATTACGGCGCAAGAAGGTCTGCGCTATGCGATGAGCCTGCCTGTGGCTACGACGATCAGCGGGATCGATTCGCTGGAAGTCCTGGATCAGAACCTGGCGGTTGCGATGAATTTTCAGCCATTCTCGACGGCGGAGATGAAGGAACTGCGAGAGCATTGCCAAAGGCTTGCGTCCGACGGGCGATTTGAGCTCTTCAAAGATGACTACCAAGTACGATGGCAAGGTGGGGCGCGAACAACACCACTTTCCCACGACGCAAGAACTGCCGCTGTAGCGCGATTTGCCGCAATGAATGTAATAAATAGCGTCACACGAGGTGATTCCAGATGCAGTAAATACGAGGGAACATCTCGGGGAATTGCTGTATTGGTCGTTCAGGCGGGACAGCAGACAATCCAGTAGTCGACACTTTGTTCTCGGAATTTGCTCTGCCCTCCAAACCGAGATCTATCAACCGAGGTTCATCAATCTGGGTTCATCAATCGACGAAGAAAGTTCATTGGAGGTTACACATGAGACAGGTATTTCTGGTTCTTTCATTACTGCTGCTTGGCATGACATGGGCGGCGGCGCAGGATTCCTCGCAGTCCAGCCCGAGCAGCGGGGCCACTATGGCTGCCGGATCGGGTCACCAGGCTGCTGGTGGACAGACGACCGTGGAAGGATGTTTGAGCGGGTCGAGTGGCAACTTCACCTTAACCGACAAGAACGGGATGACCTATCAGTTGACGGGAGACTCTGCAAAACTGAGCGAGCATGTGGGACATGAAGTGAAGGTAACCGGTACGGCGAGTTCTGGCGGAGGAGCCACTGGTGGCGCAAGCGCTAGTAGCACGGGGGCCGGAGCGGGATCGACTCTACAAGTCAGCTCGTTAAAGCATATTTCGAAGACTTGCAAATCAGGCGGGATGGCACACTAAATTCGCCCGGCGAATGATTGAATGACTTTAGGGCCCAGCTTGCTGCTGGGCCCTTGGTTTTTGCGAAATCTTACTTATCGGAGTTGCGGGACAATTGGTTCAGACCTGCAAACTGCGCAGGTAAGGAACGCTGGCCTGCATCATCTCAAGTTTCATCTCTACGAAATAATTTTTGATGCCGCCGACTTTCGCCGCGGCAAAGATCTTCTTCCAATCGAGGGTGCCTTGGCCGACGGGCACGATCTTCTTCGTGTCGGCAGACCAACCCTGGACGTGCATGGAAACGAAGCGACCTGGATATTTGGTGAAATATTCGGCTGCATCGTAACCGCGGCTGATAGTGGAAACCTGAAACTGAAACGTAACCAGCTTTGGGTCGAGCAAGCCGAACAGGATGTCGTAGGTGCGTTTGCCATCGACTGTTGAAAGCTCGAAATTCTCATTGTGTAAACCTTGCTGGATGCCGGCTTTGGCTGCGTTCTCTCCCATCTTGTTGTATTCGTCGGCGGCTCGTTTCACATCATCCATGGCGGGCTTTTCGGGGCCGCCGAGGCTGGCCACAAGCATCTGGGTGAGTCCCAGGTCTTTGGCCCACGCGATGCGATCTTCCTGACTTTTCCGAAGTTCGTCCATGCCGAAGTGGGAGCTTATGCAGGTGAGGCCTGCATCTTCAATCATCTTTTTCAGCTCAGAACCTTTGTATTTGGCCAGAGCTCCGAAGCCAAATTCGGTGTATCCCGCTGGCGAGCAAAGCTCGATGGATTGAAATCCGGCCGCGGCAAGCTGTTTGAGGGTGCCGGGAAAGTCTTTTCCTATAGCATCCCGAACGGGCCAGGTCTGACAGCCGATGGGCATGCCGAGCGGATTGGCGTTCAGTTTCAGAGCTCCAGTAGAAAGCAATCCAAGAACTGCGGCCTGGGTAGTTGCGGTCTTGCAGAATTCTCTTCTGGAAATTTCGGACATAAGAGCCTCCTTTACGCGAAACGAGTTAATTGGGCGGTTAACGCAGCGCTGAAAAGTGCGCGTGAGAACTCTGTCGTCCCTACGGGACTCACTCAGATTTCCCACCTTACCCAGGGCTGACGCCCTGGGCTAACTTATTCCGCCGCTCCCGCGGCTGCATTCTCGTGGCACTTGCTCCATCCTTATCGATAGACTTGGTTCTCACGCACACTGAAGCGCTGTGCCATCCCAAAGACTCGAATTCCGAACCTCAGGGGCTAAAAAGCCCCAATCGAAAATAAGCCAGCTTTAGACGATGCGGCTTAAAGCCGCATCCTTTCAAGGCCTCTTCTTCCAAGGCCATTCTTTCAAGAGCATTCTTGCAAGGCCATCTGTGCGATCCGTTTTTAGAGTTCCCATCCGGCGCGACGTTCGGGGCGGATGTATTTTTGGCCGAGATCAGAATTGTTGGCCTTCATGGTTGCGCGATCCCAGCCGAATTTTTCTCCGGTGCAAACAGCCACATTGCCCAGAAGAAGGGTTTCGGTGACCATACCTTCAAATTCGAAATTGCCGCCGGTTTTACCTTTGCCGGCTTTACAGGCGTCGAGCCATTCGCGTTCATTGCCGGGCGAGCGGGGTAGAGTCTTCGGCGGCTGTTTGTAAGCGTCCATCCTCGATTGAGGGATCAGCTCTGGTCCGCGTCCGTTGAATCCACAGAGAATTTTGCCGCTAGCGCCGATGAAAAGAAGCCCCTCGTCCTCATCGCCGGTGCCCTTGAACGGACGATTGGGCTCTAACTCTTCTGGACGAGGCGGTTTCAGTCCACCGTCGTACCAGGTAAAACGGACGGGCGGCATATCGCCACGGGCGGCGAAATCGTAGTGAATGATCGAGGCGACCGGATAGGTCTCGTCATAACGATCGGTGGAACTGGCTTGCACACTCACCGGAGCCTCAAGTTTGAGAACACGGAAGATCGTGTCGTAGCTGTACGATCCCATGTCGCCAAGCGCGCCACATCCGAAGTCGGTCCATCCCCTCCAAGAGAATGGAAGGTAGACATGATTGAAGGGCCGTTGTGGGGCAGGGCCGAGCCACATATCCCAGTCGAGACCTTCCGGCACAGGATCGGTTTCTTTCGGGCGCTCGATTCCCTGCGGCCAGAAGGGACGGCTGGACCAATTAACCACTTGGCGAACGGGACCGATGGCACCACTCCAGATCCACTCGCATAACAGGCGGGTGTCTTCGGAAGCCTGGTTGGCGACGGCGATCTGCGTGACCACGCCAGTTTCACGGGCGATCTCGGCAATTCTGCGGGCTTCATAGATGGTGTGGGTCAGCGGCTTCTGACAGAAAACGTGCTTGTGCTTCTTCATCGCGGCCGCAGAGACTGTAGCGTGGAGATTGTCGGTGGTGCATACGACGACAGCGTCGACGTCGGTCTGCTTTTCGAGAAGTTCGCGAAAATCGGCGTAGGCCGCACAACCGTGATAATTGCCGGAACGCTGCTGCGATGCGTAATAGCCATCGACGATCTTCTGACACGGTTCGCGTCCGGCGACACCGCTGGTGACGTTTAGAGAGTGCGTCAAGTGGATGGGATCATCGGGGCTGAGCCAGTCCCAACCACTGTCGACTCCGATCAGTTTGCGAACGGACTTGCAGAACTCGTGCGTATCCCACTGGGGATAGCCGGCACTTCCTTTATTCACATCGCAAACCGCTACGCCCTGCACATCAGGCTCGTGCAGGAAATGGAGCATGACACGGAGGCCTTGTGCACCTACTCCAATGAAGGCGATGTTTACCTTGTCGCTGGGTGGAACGAATCCGACACCGCCGAGCACCCGGCGCGGAACGATGGTGAAGCCGATGGCTGCGGTCGCACTCCGAGTTAAAAAGTCGCGGCGCGAAACTGTGCTATCCGAAGAATCATCGGGCCGAATTGGTTTCTTCATTAGACCTCCCGACAAACGTCGTGCATCAGTAGGACTCGTGCGAATGCCCACGGAAAACAACGGGATACTGTAATCCCGCGGGAGTGGTAAGGACAATGGATTTGATCGACTGGCGTAAACTTGTAACCAATTTGAGGAGGGGACCTGTGGGTGAAACCAAAGTTGTGCCTGACCTCGAAGTTGCGGAAAAAGAATCCAGTCTGAGCGCACGAAGTGCGCAAACGCCCATCGAAATCGACGGAATCCGAATCGGTGAGCCCGCGCGCGTGGCTGCCGGTTTGCTGTCCGTTCTAAAAGCAGCGGAGTTCACGATCAGAGAGCCCGGGATTGTTCGAGGTGTTACGGCACTGTCGCACCTCAATCAGTTTGATGGGACCGATTGCCCGGGGTGCGCCTGGCCGGATCCGGATCAAGAGCGGTCGCTCAACGAGTATTGCGAGAACGGCGTGAAGGCGATCGCAGAAGAGGCGACAGCGAAACGCTGCACGCCTGAATTTTTCGAACAGTGGAGCGTGAGTGAACTCTCGAAACAATCGGACTACTGGCTCGGGCACCAGGGACGGTTGACGCATCCGATGGTCCTCAGCCAAGGCAGCGATAATTATGAACCGATCGCGTGGGACAAAGCTTTCGCGATGATTGCTGACGAGCTGAATGGGTTAGGCAATCCCGATCAGGCGATCTTTTACACGTCGGGGCGGACGAGCAATGAAGCTGCATTTCTCTATCAGCTGTTTGTGCGGCAGTTTGGGACCAACAATCTGCCGGACTGCTCGAATCTGTGTCATGAATCATCTGGGCTGGCTCTGCGCGAAGTGATCGGCGTGGGCAAAGGGACGGTGAAGCTGGAAGATTTCGATTATGCCGACACGATCCTCATTATTGGGCAAAATCCGGGAACGAACCATCCCAGAATGCTGACCACGCTGGAGAAAGCAGCACGAAGGGGAGCGACGATTATCAGCGTGAACCCGCTCACGGAGGCGGGACTGACACGCTTCCGTCATCCGAAGAGCGTGCTGGACGTTCTGGGTTCAGGCACGAAGATCGCGAAACATTTTGTTCAGGTGAGACTCAGCGGTGACCATGGCATTGCTAAAGGGGCTTTGCAAGGAAATTCTGGAAGAAGATGCGAAGAAGAGTGGATCCGTCGTCAACCACGCTTTTGTAGAGCAGAAGACGGCAGGCTTCGAGCCATTTCGTAAGGCTATCTCAGGTGTTTCGTGGGATGAGATTGTAGAGCAAAGCGGTATTTCACGGGCGCAAATCCGTGAGATCGCAGAAGTCATTATGCGATCGAAGGCGATGATCGTTTGCTGGGCAATGGGTTTGACGCAGCAGCGCCAGGCTGTGGCGACGATTCAAGAGCTCGTGAATTTGATGCTGCTGGGCGGGCACATTGGCCGTCGCGGAGCTGGCGTCTGTCCGGTGCGAGGGCACTCCAACGTGCAGGGCGACCGGACCATGGGCATTTCAGCGCGAATGCCGGATAGCTTTCTGGACAAGTTGCGCGACACATTTGGGTTCGAACCTCCTCGAAAATACGGCTGGGATGTTGTGGACTCGATCCGAGCAATGCATCGAGGCGATGCGAAAGTATTCTTTGCGATGGGCGGCAACTTCTTGTCGGCTACTTCGGACACAGAGTTCACGGCAGAGGCTCTCTCGCGTTGTAGCCTGACCGTACATGTTTCTACAAAACTGAATCGGGCCCACGTGATTACCGGCAAACAGGCGCTGATCTTACCGTGCCTCGGCCGAACAGACCGGGATCGCCAGGTTGCAGGCGCGCAACTGGTGAGCGTTGAGAATTCGATGGGGATAGTGCACACGTCCCGCGGTAGTCTCGAGCCTCCCTCAGAACAGCTTTTGAGCGAGCCAGTGATTGTGGCGCGGCTGGCGGTCGCGACTTTGGGAAGCCGGAGCAGTGTGAAATGGATGGAACTGGTGGAAGATTACGATCGCATTCGCGATCTGATTGCCAGCCATGTACCGGGCTGTGAGGATATGAATCGCCGCGTGCGCCAGAAAGGCGGGTTCTATCTGCCCAATGCAGCACGCGATAATGAATATAAAACAAAGAGTGGGAAGGCGAATTTCACGGTGTCGGTGCTCGATCCAGTGCGGTTGGATCCGGGGCAGTTTCTTTTGACGACGATTCGCAGCCACGATCAGTACAACACGACCATCTATGGGCTCGATGACAGGTATCGCGGGATTTACAACGGACGCCGAGTGGTTCTGATGAATGCCGAGGATATGAAGGAGCAGGGATGGCAGGCGGGAGAGCAACTCGACATCACGAGCCATTTCAAGAATGGAGCAACGGAAGAGCGGCGACAGGCTCTGCGATTCCTCGCCGTCCCATATGAGATTCCCCGGCGGTGCGCCGCGACCTATTTTCCTGAGGCAAATGTTCTCGTGCCGATCGACAGCGTGGCGCTAAGAAGTAACACTCCGACATCGAAGGCGATCGTGGTGAGCTTTGCGCGATCGGCGACGCAGGCGATGAGAGTGGTTACTGATTTGCTGTTCTTCCCTGCGTAACTCTCGCTGTGATTTTCGCTGAACACTCTGCACTTTGCTTTTGTCCCGTGAGATTCCTGCAGTGTTAGTATCTATGCGAATCGACGGGTTCGCTGATGCCAGACACGCAGAGAAAGCGGAATCGCGCCGTGGAGTCTCCGCGGGTCGTCTGCATCCAGGATCTGCGGTCGATCGCAAAACGAAAAGTTCCCAAGTCGGTCTTCGACTATCTGGACGGCGGCGCCGAAGGTGAAGTCACGCTTCGCGAGAACTGCCGAGTTTTTGAAGATGTGACTTTTCGTCCGCGCCACGCTGTGGTGGAAGCGAGCTGCAACTTAACTACACGCGTGCTTGGTTTGGATCTGGCGGTTCCCTTCTTGCTCGCTCCGGTGGGCTACAGCCGCCTGATGCATCCAGAAGGAGAGAAGGCGGCGGCGCGAGTCGCGGGGAATGTGGGAACGGCGTACATCCTTTCGACGATTTCCGCGCACAAGTTAGAGGATGTAAAGGCCAGCTCGAAGGGGCCTGTGTTTTATCAGCTTTACCTGATGGGTGGGCGGGCTGCGGCCGAAGGGTCGATTGAACGCGCGCGCCTGGCCGGCTTCTACGCGTTGGTGGTTACGATTGATACAGCGGTGTCGGGGATTCGCGAGCGCGACTATCGAAATGGCATGAAGGAG
Source organism: Terriglobia bacterium (assembly GCA_963823085.1). Classification (GTDB taxonomy): domain Bacteria; phylum Acidobacteriota; class Terriglobia; order Terriglobales; family Acidobacteriaceae; genus Sulfotelmatobacter. The sequence continues at coordinate 132,239 of CAWGKF010000006.1, forward strand.
TTAGTCAGCGGCGGGCTCTTCGAGAAGATGCCATTTCTTCCGCAGATATTCTCGAGACCCAGATGGCTCATCAATTTCTTGCTGGATGGTGGACTTCCTTCGCTGCCGAACGTAGTGGTGCCTGGCAAAGGACCGATGCCGTTGCTTGATGTGGCCGCCGCCCTGGCGGAGTCTGCCGTGACATGGGCAGATTTTCAGTGGATTCGCGAAGTCTGGCGGGGCCCGATCATAGTAAAGGGCGTGCTCACGGGAGATGACGCGCGGCGGGCCATCGATCACGGAGCGGCGGCAATTTCGGTTTCGAATCATGGAGGCCGGCAACTGGATTGTGTTCCGGCTTCCTTGCGTGCATTGCCGGAGGTTGTGCGAGCCGTGAACGGGCAAGTCGAAGTCCTGATGGACGGAGGAATACGGCGTGGCACGGATATTGTGAAGGCCCTCTGCCTTGGAGCGAAGGCTGTACTCATCGGCCGGGCTTATGCGTACGGTTTAGCGGCTGCGGGCGAGGCCGGCGTTGCACGGGCCTTGGAAATTCTTCGCGTCGATCTGGAGCGCACACTGCGGTTGCTCGGATGTCCATCGGTGGCGGCGCTCGACCGTTCGTATGTGAATATTCCCAAATTCTGGGAGACTGTCTGAGCGATGCACTCCTAGGGAATTCCCAACCACACTCATGCACATCGACGCACACCAGCACTTCTGGATCTACAAACCCGAAGACTATGACTGGATCGACGAGTCGATGGGCCTACTTCGGCGGGATTTTTTGCCCGGAGATCTGGGCCCAGAGCGTCAGAAGGCAGGGTTCCAAGGATCGATTGCAGTGCAAGCCCGGCAGAGTCTGGAGGAGACGAGTTGGCTGCTCGAACTGGCGGACGGTGATCCGTCGATTATGGGCGTGGTTGGATGGGTGGACCTGTGCTCCACCGAAGCGCATTCGCAGCTGGCGGCGTTTGCCAGAAATCCGAAACTGGTTGGGGTGCGGCACATTGTGCAGTCGGAGCCGGATGATCATTACTTAGTGCGCGACGATTTCTTGCGCGGCATTGCTCTGCTGGAAGAGTTCGATCTTACTTACGACATCCTGATTTATCCGCGGCACCTTCCTGTTGCCGCACAGTTTGTGCAGCGATTTCCGAAACTTCGGTTTGTGCTGGATCATCTCGCGAAGCCGCACATCAAGGCGGGCGAGATTGAGCCATGGGCAACCGGGATTCGCGCACTGGCCAAATTTCCGAATGTCTACTGCAAACTCTCCGGATTAGTCACGGAAGCGGACTGGCAGAGTTGGAAACCGGAGCAGATCACTCCATATCTGGACGTTGCGTTTGATGCCTTCGGGCCCGAACGGTTGATGATCGGCTCGGATTGGCCTGTTTGCTTGGTGGCAGCCTCGTATGAGACTGCATTGGATGTGGTGAAGAATTACCTGCTTCAGTTTTCGTCCGAGATACAGGACAACGTGTTGGGAGGGAATGCACGTCGATTCTGGAAGCTGCCGAGATAGCCCCCGTACGGAACCTCATTTACAATCCACAACGAAAGTGATGTTTGGAAGTTGGAGCAATTGTGAATTCGCGTGTTCTCCAAGTCGATTCCCGTGACAACGTTCTCGTCGCACTCACCAATCTGAGCCGAGGAGAAACTGTCGAGTATGCAGGGAAACTGCATTCCCTTATTTCGGACGTCCCAGCAAAGCATAAATTCGCAACTGTAGATCTCGCACCCGGCGATCGCGTCGTGATGTACGGCGGAGTTGTGGGCAACGCTGTGAAGCCGATCCGGGCGGGAGAGCTGCTGACTACATCGAACATCCGACACCAGGCAACGCCGTTCCACGAGCAAAAGAAAGAACTGCCCTGGCAGAGACCGAACGTTTCGCAGTGGGCGGATCGAACCTTCCGAGGTTTTGTAAGGCCGGATGGACAGGTGGGGACGCGAAATTATTGGCTGGTCGTGCCACTCGTCTTTTGCGAGAACAAAAACATCCAGGTTCTGAAGCAGGCATTTGAAGAGGAACTGGGCTTCGCCGCGCCGCAGGTATATCGGTGGCAAGTGGCGGAACTGGCCAAGCTCTACCGCGAGGGAAAACTTGCCGATACGCCCTCACCGGCGACCGATGTGAGCACGCCTTCAAACCCTTCAAAACGCTTGTTCGAAAATGTCGATGGGATCCGTTTTCTGCTGCATGAGGGCGGCTGCGGCGGCACTCGCGAGGATTCCAATAATCTGTGCGGATTGCTTGCCGGGTACATCCACCATCCTAATGTGGCGGGGGCGACGGTCCTGAGTCTGGGTTGTCAGCATGCGCAGGTTGGAATCCTGCAAGCTGAGATCAGAAAGCGTAATCCGCAATTCAACAAACCGCTGTTTATCTTTGAGCAACAGAAGAGCGGCACCGAATCGGCGATGATGCGTGATGCGATCCGGCAAACATTTCTCGGGCTGGTGGAAGCGAATAAAGCGCAACGCTCGGCAGCGCCCTTATCGAAGCTCTGTGTTGGGCTGAAGTGCGGAGGATCGGACGGGTTCTCCGGGATTTCTGCCAATCCTGCGATCGGACATACTTCTGACCTGCTTGCCGCGTTGGGCGGACGAACTATTCTTTCTGAATTCCCCGAGTTGTGCGGCGTAGAACAAAACCTGATTGATCGCGGGAAATCCAAGGAAGTCGGCGACCGTTTTATGCAACTCATGAATGAATATGCAGCGCGGGCTGCGGCGGTGCGCTCCACTTTCGAAATGAATCCGTCCCCGGGGAACATGCGCGACGGACTTCTGACCGATGCAATGAAATCGGCGGGAGCTGCGAAAAAGGGCGGGACCTCGCCGGTCACGGCGGTGCTTGATTATCCGGAGTATTCGACAGAGGCTGGATTGAACCTGCAATGCACGCCCGGAAACGACGTTGAGTGTGTTACTGCTCAGGTCGGAGCGGGAGCGAGCGTCGTTTTGTTTACCACAGGTCTCGGTACGCCGACGGGAAATCCCATCGCGCCGGTGGTGAAGATTTCCACGAACTCCGTGTTGGCGCAAAGAATGGCGGACATCATTGATATCGACACCGGAACGATCATCGATGGGCAGAGTTCGATCGAGAAGATGGGAGAGAACATTCTCGACTACGTGATTCGGCTGGCCAGCGGAGAGCTGAGTACCAAGGCAGAGGAGAAAGCGCAGGAGGACTTTATCCCGTGGAAGCGAGGCGTTTCCCTGTGAACAAGGAAAAGAGGGCGCGCGCCGATTTTCGACTAGACGGGAGAGTCGCGGTGGTTACAGGAGCCGGCAGCGGGATCGGCCAGGCGATCGCTATTTGCTTTGCAGCGCATGGAGCTGCGATTCGTGTTCTCGATTTGAATGAGAACGCGGCCAAGGGAACGTGCGAGAGGATCAAGTCTGCCGGAGGAGAAGCGTCGTTTCACGTTTGCGATGTCACCGGTCAGAGCGCGGTCGTCGGTGTACTTGCAGAGCTATTTCGCCTCGGGCGCGTTGATATCTTAGTGAACAATGCCGGAGTCTCGCACATCGGCACGGTCGAGAGCACGAGTGAAGAGGACTTCGACCGGCTCTTACGTATCAACGTGAAAGGTTATTACAACTGCATGCATGCCACGGTACCGCATATGCGAGAAAAGGGCGGTGGGATAATCCTGAATGTCGCATCCATCGCGGGTTCAGCTGGACTTCCGGACCGCTTTGCGTATTCCATGAGCAAGGGCGCCGTAATTGCGATGACCTATTCTGTCGCGCGAGATTATCTCGCGTATAACATTCGCTGCAATTGCATCTCGCCGGCGAGAGTGCATACACCGTTTGTGGATGACTATTTGAAGCGAACTTATCCTGGACGCGAGCAAGAAATGTTTGACAAGCTGGCAAAGTCACAGCCGATCGGCAGAATGGCGGAGCCGGCGGAGGTCGCGTCGCTTGCGTTGTTCTTATGCTCGGATGCGGCTGCATTCATTACGGGCGCGGACTATCCTCTCGATGGCGGGTTTTTCAATCTGCGGAGCTAAGCATGGATCTGGAACTCAAAGACAAAGTTGTGATTGTCACGGGCGGAGCGAAAGGCATTGGAGCGGCGATTGTTCGCGCGTGTGCGGCCGAAGGAGCAGTGCCCGTGATCGTGGGACGCGACGCGGCAGCGGGCGCGGAGTTGAAACGCGAGGTGCAGAGTGCAGGAGCCCGGTGCGGGCTGATCACCGTGGATCTGGCTACTGCCGAGAGTTGCGCGCAATCTGTGGAGAAGACCGTGAAGGAGTTCGGGCGTCTGGACGGCCTCGTTAATAATGCCGGGCGCAATGACAAGGTAGGACTCGAGGAGGGTGCCCCACAAGAGTATGTTGCTTCACTGAATCGCAACCTTGTGCATTACTACAGCATGGCACACTACGCGCTGCCACATCTGAAGCAGGTGCGCGGTGCGATCGTCAATATCGGCTCGAAGACGGCCGTCACAGGACAAGGCAGCACATCCGGGTATGCGTCGTCGAAGGGCGCGATTATGGCGCTCACGCGGGAATGGGCGGTGGAGTTGCTCCCGTATCGAATTCGCGTGAACACTGTGATTCCAGCCGAGGTAATGACGCCACTCTATCGGAGCTGGCTGGATACCTTTCCGAACGCTCAGGAGAAGCTGGAGTTGATCCTTTCCAAAATTCCCCTTGAGAAGCGAATGACGACTTCGGAAGAGATCGCTTCCATGACAGTATTTTTGCTTTCGGAGAAATCGAGCCATACGACGGGGCAGCATTTATTTGTCGATGGAGGATATGTCCACCTGGATCGCGCGCTAACGTAGGGGCGCCTTCGGACGCGGAGTACTAGGGTACCTCAGAGGCTAAGCCTCTGGAGAAATTGAGGGCTCTATCGCAGCGCTTGAAGCGCCGCTGCCACGCCAAAGCCGAGGCCTCCAACTTGTATTACAGTACTTCTCGCTTTAGTGCTCTAGATAGGGGACGAAGCCAGTCGTTTTTGTTTCCAGTCGATAGACCGACGTCGTCGCCGTGATGTAGAGAGTCCGGTAGTCTTTATCGCCCCAGGTCAGATTCGCAGGCTGCTCGGGCATGACGATGGTGCCGAGATGGTTCCCTTTGGCATCCCAAACCCAAATGCCTTTCGGGCCCGTGACGAACAGGTTTCCATTTTTGTCGACTTTGATGCCGTCAGGGACGCCTTCGTGCTTTCCGCCGGGTTCTTCGCCGAAAATACGCCCGTTGGCCAGAACGCCGTCGGCTGCAACATCGTAGACGCGAATGTTTTTCTGCGCGCTGTCATCGATGTAGAACTGCTTGCCGTCGGGAGAAAAAGCGAGCCCGTTAGGCTGAGTCAAGTCTTTCGTCAGCAACTGGACGGAGCCTTTGTCGTCGAGTCGGTACACGCCTTGAAAAGGGATCTCCTGCTTCTCTCCAGCAACCAAGTCCAGCGTCGGATCGGTGAAATAGAGGGCCCCCTCAGGCCCAACAATTACGTCATTGGGGCTGTTGAATTTCTTACCTTCGTAGTGGTCGGCGAGAACGGTATATTTTCCGTCAGTGGTTACGGCAATGATCGCTCGCAAGACACTGGCGCAGTCGATTAAGCGGTGCTGGCGGTCAAAGGTATTTCCGTCGGGATCACCGAGCGCGATTACTTCTTCTTTCTTGCCATCCGGAGAGACGCGAAAAATTTTGTTCAGAGTTTCATCGCTGACGTAGAGAAAGCCCGCCGAGTCCCACATTGGGCCTTCTGTAAAGCCGAAGCCGGTCGCGACGGTCTGCAACTTCGCATTGCGGTCGAACAAATCCCAGAATTTAGGAGAGATGGGCTGAAGTTCGAAGGCACGCGATTGCTGCGCTGAAGCTCCGATAGAGCAGCAGACCACGATGGTCAAAAAAAACAAAAGTCTCTGCGTAGGTTTCATTCCGCATCACCCTCTTTCGGCGCTCTTTTTGAACTTGATTTGTCTGGCGATGAGCTGGCATCCATTAGATAGCTCACGAGATCATCGAGTTCGGCACGACTCAAGCGCTCGCCGTAATTTGTCGGCATAAGGGATTGATTCCGATACTCGAGCTGCTGCAGGTCAGACTTTTGCAGGAAATGAAACGCCCCGTCCTGGGTTTGCAACTGGACGGAAAAATTGTCTTCGTTGCGGACGATTCCTTCGATGCGAGCGCCATCACGAGTAGTAGCGACGGCTGACTTATATCCTGAGAGGACGATCCGATTCGGATTGAGGATCGCCTGCAGAATGACTGTATCGGCTGATGTAGAGCCGTAGGTCGTCAGATCTGGACCTAGAAATCCTCCCTGACCGGCGATAGAGTGGCAGCTTGAGCACTCGCCCTTCCCGAAGTAAACCTGTTTGCCCCGGTCGGGATTTCCCGGGAGAGCGTGATTTTCAGTTTTTCCCTGCAGGAACCGCACATAGCTCACCAGCGACCGCACCTGATCGCGGGTAAGCGAGTGAAACGCCGGCATCCCGGTACCGGGAACACCGTTTGAGATTACGTTCGAGAGTTGCTGGTCGGTGAACTTGCGAATTCTTGGAGCGGCCGTGATACTTGGCGCCCTTTCACTCCCGCGACCGTCGAGTCCGTGGCATCCCGCGCAGGTGGATGTGAAGCTCTGTTTGCCTGCGGTGGAAGACGGGTTGTTGTTTCCAGAGTCTTTGCGTGACGCTTGCGCGGAAGAAAGGACTGGGATCAGCGCACAGCATAGACAAAGAGCCCACATAGTTCGCATGTTGACTCCTCTCCTTTCGGAACTGGCCATATTTTCACTCACTGAAAACGGAAACTCTGTTGTGAAAAATAGAAAGCGATTGAACGAGCATTTATCCCCGATGGCACACTATATGTCAACCTTAATCACGCACGGCAACCAATGTCTAGCGTGTTGTTGTTGCACACAGCGACTTCCGCAGGTACAACGAACAGTGTTACATTGCGCGCAACGTAAGAACTCTGGAGAAATGAAATGGTACGCGACCAAAAGAACGTTTGCCGTAAAGCAGGTATCGCACTGTTGGTGCTCACTTCGATGTGGGTGATTACCGAGCGCGTCGAAACGGCGCGAGCGCAGTCCTCAACCAACCCAGCGCCGGTATCGGATAGTGAACTCATCGCGCAGTTTCGCAGAGTGGAAGTGGCATCAGTCTCAGACGCGATCGAGCAGATCATGGGCAAGAAGATGTACATGAGCCATCACATGCAGCCGATCTTCGTGTCGAAGTTCGCTGGATTCGCGCGGACCGTGCAACTCAAGAAAGATGAGGGAAACAAGGATCCGAATGCGTTAAATGGCATGTTGGAAGCCATTGACCAGGGAGGTACCGACTCGGTGTATGTGATGTCAGTGGAGGATGGTGAGGACATCGCAGGGATGGGCGGACTGATGGGTACGGCGATGGCGTCCCGTGGCTATGCGGGAGCGGTGATCGATGGCGGAGTTCGGGACGTCGGTTACTTGCGCAAAATCGGCTTCCCCGTATTTGCCACCGGGATCGTACCTTCCACGTCGGTTCATCACTACCGCTTCGCGGGCGCCCAGATACCGCTGGTATGCAATGGTGTTCCGGTGAATCCAGGAGATATCGTGGTGGCCGATAGCGATGGAGTGACGGTCGTGCCGCGGGCGCAAGCGCAAGCCGTACTGACGCTGGCCCAGCAAATGGACTTCAAAGAGCATTCAATGTATCCGGTCATCGAGCAGATGAAATCGATAGTTGAGGCAGTGAAGAAATTCGGGCGGCTCTAACTTAAAAATTAGGGTGTTGTTGCAACCATAAAATGTCGTATTAACTGCAACGATAAAATGTCACCCCCCTGTTTAAAGGCTTATGTGGTGGCGGCTAGAGCGGGACGGCCGCCGAGGTTGTAGATGCGGGGCATCTTGGGTTTGCGTTTAAGAGCCGAGGTAAGCAGGGCCGGTTTGGGTTCGACGAGTTCACGGAGCGGACGCTGGACGGTGAGCAGGAGGGCCGTTCCCAGATAAAAGCGGAGAGAACCGTCGAGCTGATGAGAGAGTTCCACGATTTTTCCCGCGAAGCTGTGCGCGGACGAGAGTGGGGGAAGTTGAAAGATTTCCCCGGCCCAGGAAACGGTGTGGTCCAGAGCCACGACGCGCTGGTAGCGAAAGCTGAGGCAACGGGCCAGATCGAAGCGGTGTGGCAGAGGGCGAAAGTCAGAGACCGATTCCGCCGGGAGAACGGCGAAGCGGCGCTCGAAGTTGGGCAAGAACGTTGCGAGCACATGATTGGCGTGCTCCAGAGTGCAGGCGTGAGCCAATCGGAGTTCACTGATGAGGCGGTCCTGGAACGTGCGCCAGAGACGCTCGATGCGGCCTTTGGCTTGCGGGGAGTAGGCGGGGATCTGCTGGATGCCGAGTTCTTCCAGGGCGCGTCCGACGTGGGTAGGAAACTGATGACCGGCGAGTTCTTCGGCGACGGTCCAGTACGGATCGTTGCGCTGGAACAGGCTGTGGCGATCGCGATAGAGGCTGAGGGGAATGCCGTGGGTGGTGAGGAGGGTGTGCAAACAGCGGAAGTAGCCGGTGGCGTTTTCGGGTTCGAGTTGGAAGTGCGCGGCGCTGACGCGGCTGGTGGCGTCGTCGAGCAGGCCGAGCAAGGTGAGGAGCGGGCCGCGACCTTGGAGCCAGTCATGACGGCTGGCATCGCCTTGCAGCATCATGCCGAAGCGTGGACGACGGGGGCGGCGCGCGCGATAGTGGCGTGGCCTACGTTTCTGCGGGGAAGGCCGTTTGGCGTGGCGAAGAATGCGGCGCACGCTCTCGCGGCTGAGGGTGAGGCTCTCGTCGGCCACAAGTTTTTGTTGGAGATGGGAGTCGTTGAAGCCGGCGTACTTGCCGCGTGCCAGTTCCAGAACACGCTGACGAAGGGCGGGGGACAAGGCCCAGGGTTTGGTTCGACCCCAGTTGCCATGCCGCACCCAGGCGGCGGAGTTGGGCTGGAAGCGGCGCTTGAGGCGCTGCACCTGACGTTCACTGCGCTGCAGTAGACGAGCGGCTTCGCGTACGCTCAGCCGCCCGTCTACTGCTTTTTCAATGACTCGCATTCTTTGCAGTTCTTTCTGACTCAACGTCACCATCCTTGGAGGGTGACACTTTATCGTTGCAGTTAGGGGGTGACATTATTTTGGAGCATCTACAAACTTAAAAATTAGGGTTGCGAAAAGTCCATTTTCATCAGATAATTTGCACTTTCATTTTGCGAGGCCCCCGATGCCCGCTCGACCTAAGCGCACTTACAACATTACTGCTCTGCAGCGCGGATTACGTCTTCTCCATTTATTCAGCCAATACCCGCGCGGTCTGACCGCGAAACAGGTAGCCGGACTATCGAGACTGCCGGTGAGCACAGTTCATCGCTTTCTGGCAAACCTGGTGACGGCTGGATTCCTGAGCTGCGATGTGGATGGCAGCTACCACCTGGGTATTGCCTGCTTCGCGATCGGGCAAGCGGCAGTCGGCCAGCTCGATATCCGCCGGCTGAGCCTGCCCTACCTGCGCGAACTGAACCAGCAGACAAGGGAGACGATTCACCTCACGGTACGTCATGGGCTGACTGCAGTGTATGTGGAGAAGCTCGATTCGCCCGAGCCGCTGAGGATTCACTCACGAATCGGCGCCGCAGTTCCGCTGTATTGCACTGCCGTGGGCAAAGTGATGCTGGCGAACATGCCTGAAGAAGAACAAGAACGGATCTTGCCCGAGCTTGCGATCAAGCGCCTTACCGCGAATACCGTAGGCAATCTCCAGGAGCTGAAGACCGAGTTATACCGGGTCCGAAAGAACGGTTATGCCTGCGATCTGGAAGAACACGAAATGCATATCCGGTGCATGGCCGCGCCGATCTGGGACCACACCGGCGCGGTGCAATCCAGCGTGAGTATCACTGCTCCGGTGGTGCGAATGCCGGTGACTCGACTGCGGCAGCTCGCCCCGCTTATTCAGGCAGCCGGTTTGCAAATCTCGCGTGAACTCGGCTATCAACCGGTGCCTCCGATGAATGGCGACAAGAACGGAAGTGCGGAGACGCGATTTGCGAAACTTTCGTTCTAGCGGAGTGCGGAGGAACGCCAGCAAGAGCCGATGCGGAGTCGCGTCGGTGCACCTACTGTTGGAAGAAGCGGAAAGCGGCCTTCCACAGGAAAACTCATGAGCGGATGGCCTGGAGTATTTCTGTCGGTATTCCTGAGCTGTTTGCTCAGCGCTGCGGATACGAATGGCACGCCGGGTAAGACCGATGTAGGTTCCGAGGATTTGCTGACTCGTCCCGTAGGAGCGAACTGGACTTCGTACAACGGGGATTATTCAGGTACGCGGTACAGTAGCCTCGCCGAAATTAATGCTGCGAATGTAAGCCAACTCAGTGCCCAGTGGGTGTTCCATGCGCAAAACACGAACCGGCTCGAGACCACACCTCTGGTAGTGAACGGGATTATGTTTCTTACGGCGGCGAATGACGCGTTCGCGCTGGATGCTCGTACCGGGCGCGTTGTATGGCATCATACCCGGCCGATCTCCGAGGGGCTGATTGATGACGCGTCAAGCCATATCAACCGTGGGTTCGCGATTTGGCACGACCGGGTGTACATGGAGACTGACAACGCTCACCTCCTCTGTCTCGATGCGCGCTCGGGCAATCAGATATGGGACATTCCCTACGCTGACTGGAATAAGAACTATGGAGCGACCAGTGCTCCGCTCGTCGTGAAAGACAAGATTCTCGTGGGAACATCTGGAGGCGATGATGGCGTGCGGGGCTTCATCGCTGCGTATGACGCTCAGACCGGCAAACTGGCATGGCGATTCTGGACGATTCCGGGACCGGGCGAACCTGGTTCGGATAGTTGGCCTGGGAAAATGTATTTGCGAGGTGGTGCCACGACGTGGATGCCGGGAACGTACGATCCGGAACTGAATCTGATTTACTGGGGAACGAGCAATCCTGCACCTGATTTCAATGATGATGTCCGTCCGGGAGACGATCTTTACACTGACTGCCTGCTGGCTTTGGATCCCGATACCGGCACTCTGAAATGGCATTTCCAATTCACACCACACGATCTCTTCGATTACGACTCGGTGGAAACGCCAATGCTGATCGACGCTCCATATAAAGGAGAACCGCGGAAGCTGGTGGTGGAGGCCAATCGAAACGGCTATCTTTACGTGCTTGATCGCACGAATGGAAAATTCCTCTCCGCCACGCCGTTTGTGGAGAAGCTGAACTGGGCGAAGGGCGTTGACAGCGAGGGGCGTCCGATTCGTACTGATGTTCGCCCAACGCCCGCCGGAAGTCGCGTGTGCCCAGGCTACGCAGGCGCGACGAACTGGTATGCACCTTCTTACAATGTGTCGACGCACATGGTGTACTTTCTCGCTCTCGAACAGTGCCAGACGTATTTTTCTGCTCCAACTCAGGCTTTTCAAGAAGGCAAGGAATACTATTCCACCGGAGTAAAGCGAATCGCGGGTGAGACCTCGCAGAAGAATCTGCTGGCATACAGTTTGGGTTCGACGAGTCCTGTTTGGAAATATCCTCAGACTGGGACGGGACACTCCTCCGGAGGAACGATGACCACGGCCAGCGGTCTTCTGTTCTTCGCAGATGATGCCGGATCATTCGAAGCGGTGGATGGGCAAACCGGGAAGCCGCTTTGGCACTTCAATACCGGACAAACTTCGAGCGCATCGCCGATGACGTATGCCATCGACGGAAAACAGTACGTGGCGATCGCCGCAGGAAGTAACGTGTTTAGTTTTGCGTTGCCTTGATAGCAGCACAATTTCAACTGAAAAGGAGTCATCGATGAACATCAGCTCTACTCGCAGGATGTTTGCATTGCGGTTTGCGTCAGTGCTGTCAGCTTTGGGAGTTTCTGCCGCGGTATCTCCGACGCGCGCGGTGGCGAGCGGTTTAGCGCCCCAGGAAACAAATGGAATTCGGAAGCTGAACTCGGAAGGAAAGCCGGGCAGCGAAAAGGACGTGATCATGCCTGTGATTATTCATAACGGGCTGATTTATGTCTCGGGACAAGGTGCGCACGATACGCGGGACCAGAAAGAGTGGACCATCGAGTCGCACACCACCAATGTGATGGATAAGATCAAAAAGCACGTCGAGATTGGCGGCGGAACCATGGACACCGTGCTGCAGGCGAACGTGTTCCTGACCAAGATTGAAAATTGGGACGGGATGCACAAGGTGTTCGGCACATATTTTCCGCACGGAGGACCCTCGCGCACCACGGTGGCCGTGGCTGCTTTGCCGGGGGACTCGCTGGTCGAAATTAACTGCATTGCAGCCGTAGCACAGAAATAAGATTCGTAGGAATGGAGTCAGGGAGGGATTGTCATGCGACTGAATTCGAATCGGCGTGGATTTCTTGGGACAGCGACAGCGATTGCGGCGTCGTTGTTTGCGCCGGGAAAGCTTTTCTCGGCAACTCGAGCCGCGGCGAAAACCGAGGTCAGTGGGTTCGGTCAAACTGGCAATCCCTATGATGAACTTGGCGTCACAACGGTCATCAACTGCGAGGGGACGATGACCATGCTTGGAGGATCCATCCTTCGCCCTGAACTCGAGGCGGTCATGGCGATGGCCGGTAAACACTTCGTCAGCATTCCCGACCTCGAAGTCGCGGCGGGCAAACGCATCGCCGAGATGCTGAAGCTTCCCGACGGCTATACGGCGCTCGTGACCTCGGGCGCTGCGGCGGCGATTCAGTCGGGACTCGCAGGTATCCTCACCGGCGACAACGAAAGTTTCATCCGGCAGCTGCCCGATGTTACGGGAATGAAGTCGGAGGTCATTATTCAGAAGTCACACCGCAATCCCTTCGATCATCAGTTGCGGACGACGGGCGTGAAGCTCATTGAAATCGAAACTCGGGAGCAGCTACGGCAGGCCGTGAATGATCGAACGGCGATGATGCACTTCAGCAATTTCGCGAACGCTGCCGGGCAGATCAAGGTGGATGAATGGGTCAAGCTGGCCAAGCAATATAGCTTGCCATGTATGAATGACGCCGCCGCGGATACGCCTCCGGTCTCGCATTTATGGGATTACAGCAACATGGGATACGACCTGGTCACGTTCAGTGGCGGAAAAGCGATGCGGGGTCCGCAATGCGCTGGACTATTGATCGGGCGAAAGGACCTGGTTGCGTACGCTCTGCTCAATAACAGCCCGCATGAAGATACGTTGGGCCGCAGTCAAAAGGTCGGTAAGGAAGAAATTATTGGGATGGTGAAGGCGATCGAGGTGTATCTCGGGGAAGATCACGATGCTTTGGCGAAAGAGTGGCAAAGACGGCTTAACGGGATCGCGAGCGAACTGGCGAAGATTCCTGGCGTGAGCACATCTTTCTTTACGCCGGATATTGCGAATCATGTGCCGCACATGCAGATCACCTGGGATTCGAGAATTGCAGCGACGCCAAAGGATATTTCGAAATCGCTGCGCGAGTCTAAGCCTTCGATTGTGATTGGCGGTGGGGACGGGCTTCAAGGACTTGCAATGACCGCATTCATGCTGCAGCCCGGCGAAGACAAGATTGTCGCGGAGCAACTGGCGCGTGTCTTGCGGGAGCATGCAGCCTAGTCATCCAGGCCATCTGCATGCCTTCAGCGAAGACAACACACGTGCGGTGGTTTCTGGTCTTCTGGCTGTTTGTCCTCAGCGCCGTTTCCTATCTCGACCGGGTCAACATCTCGATCGCGGGCGGATCCATTGCTGATGCCTACCATCTGACTGACGTCCAACTCGGCAAAGTCTTCAGCGCGATGCTCGTGGGATACGCGCTGTTTCAGACTGTGGGTGGCCGGTTGGCAGACAAGTTCGGACCTCGCCGAGTGCTGGCGGGAGGCGTGATCTGGTGGGGAGTGTTTACCGCACTGACTGCGTTGGTCCCTGCGCAGATCGCGGGTGCGCTTCTACTTTTTGTATCGGTTCGCTTCCTGCTGGGAGCTGGCGAGGCCGTGATCTATCCCTCTGCCAATCAGTTCATTGCGCGCTGGATTCCGGTAGGTGAGCGCGGAATTGCCAACGGATGGATCTTTGCCGGGGTCGGAGCGGGCGCGGGTCTGACACCTCCATTCATCACATATCTGATGGTGCATTACGGGTGGCGATCCTCCTTTTGGGCGTGTGCGGCTATCGGGTTTGTGGCGGGAGCGATCTGGTTGTCGATCGCAAGGGACACACCAGCGGAGCACAGCGGAGTCTCAGCTGCCGAACTCGCGACCATCCAATCTGGACTCACACTCGTTCCGTCGACAATTCCGGCTTCCAGTGGAGCGCGGCTCATCTCGTGGAGACACGTGCTACGCAGCAAAGAGGTGTGTGCCCTTACCGTCAGCTATTTTTGCTACGGATATGTCGCGTGGATCTTCTTCAGCTGGTTTTATCGATATCTGGCGAAAGTGCGCGGACTCGACCTGAAGGCCAGCGCCTTCTATTCCATGTTGCCGTTTCTTGCCATGCTGGTTTGTTGCCTGTTAGGCGGTGCGCTGAATGACCGGCTTACCCGCTCAGTTGGGCCACGCGTTGGCCGCTGTGGAGTTGCGGCCACGGGAATTGCCATTGCCGGCATTTTCCTGGTGCTTGGAGCACGAGTGCAGAGCGCGCAGTTGGCGAGCGTTGTGTTGGCAGGCGGCGCCGGAGCGCTCTATCTGTCGCAAAGTTCATTCTGGTCCGTTACGGCAGATATTGCAGGTGCATCCTCCGGATCTGTGTCAGGTCTCATGAATATGGGCAATCAGATTGGGGCGGCGATCACAGCCTCGCTGACGCCCTGGATCGCTCTCCATTTTGGTTGGACGGCATCGTTCATGACTGCGGCTGCATTGTGCGTGGTGGGATCGGCGAGTTGGCTGATCGTCGACCCGACGAAAAGCGTGGCTCTGACAAAGACAGAAGTGACGGCTGGCAGTTTGGAGTCGTCTCGATCAGGTCAGGTCACCTAGGCGGCTTAAAGCCGCCATTGTTACATGTCACTTGCGGCGCGGCTAGAAGCCGCGCCCTTTCAAAGCGGATCCGCAAAACGAGTTGTTCAGGAGACTTAGGCTATGACTGTGGCTTGGGAATCCTTGGCCAGGGCACTTTGCAGAGCTGGACTCAAGAGTGAAGCGGAGGCATTGTCCAGATAAATGGTGGCGTTCGGGTGCCGGCGCAAAATTGATGCTGGCGCCATCGGGCTGATGTCCCCTTCGACACAAGCTTTGATTGCTTGCGCCTTGCGCTTGTCCGGAACCACAGCAAGGATTTCTTTCGCCTTCAGAATCTGGCGGGCCGACATCGACATGGCACGTTTCGGGACTTGTGAGATGTCTGCGAACCAGGCCTCCCCGACTTGTTGTTGGCGACAGGCCTCGTCGAGCGTAACGATGATGTAGGGCTCTTCCGTGTCGAAGTCGGCGGGTGGATCGTTGAATGCAATGTGTGCATTTTCGCCGATCCCGAGGAATGCAATGTCGATGGGAGCTGAGGCTAGTTCCTTTCCAGCTTCGCGGAGCACGGCCGCGGGATCAGTAGCATCGCCTTCCAGCAGGTGGTAGCGTTTGATTCCCGTTTTCGAGACCAGTTGCTCCATGAGCATTTTGCGGAAGCTTCCAGGATGCGTGATCGGCAGGCCAATGTACTCGTCGAGATGGAATACCTCGACCTTGGTCCAGTTGATGCCGGGTTCTTTGGTGAGCGCGTCAAGGAATTCCAACTGGGATGCGGCGGTGGCAGCGATAATGCGAGCCTGTCCGCGAGCGGCAATGGCATCCCGAATCGCACTCGCCGCTTGATCTGCCGCCGCCTTACCTAGCGACGGTCTATCGCCAAACATTCTGATAAGCATCTGTGATATCCGAAGACGAGGATCTGAAGACGGCAAATTATACAAAACGGGACTACGGGCCGAGGACGATGTGGATTGGGGTTTCATCGGATGAAAACCCGGTTTGAGGTCATAGCGGCCGGCGCTGAGTTATTGTATGACTCTCTTGCGGGATTAGTACTCAAGGTTCTTATGAAAAAAATTACGAAGCGACCTGGTGGAACTCTTAGGTTGTTCATTGTGACCGTGAGCATGCTCGCTGGGGCGAGCTCTTGCTTAGCGCAGAGCGTGACCGTCGATGCGACACTGGGCCACGAGGTAAACAGGTTCAGTCCTCTACGGGCTCTTGGCTCTACGGTCGATCGCGTGCCCAGCAACGCGACGGACGTTTTCTTTCGTCCCGACCAGATTAAGAAAGTCTTGTCTGCAGGTTGGGGAGTCATCAGCTACCGTCAGAACACAGATCTCTTCGTGCAGGCCTGGCATTGGAATCCGAAAGGAGCATGGAGCGATCCGGCTGGCAAAGGTTATTTCACCGGTAATGCCAATCCAACCAGCGAGATGATCCGACATTCTTACGGGTATTCGCTGCCGCACCGCGGATTCACTCGCAATGGCGGAACTCCGAGTTCGACGGCTACTCTCGCCTTGACGATGGAGACAGTGCAGTCGTACTGGAAGAGCAATCCTTACCTCACGAAGGAGTTCACGGGCGAAGATGACTCGCTGCATCCGCAGTGGGTGGTGATCGCGCTGGATAAAAAGGAAGACGTCAATTCGATTCGTATTCAATGGGCTGAGCCTTACGCGCGTGACTTCGAGGTCCAGTACTGGGTCGGAGACGGCGACGCGATGGATGAGCAGGATAAGGGAGCGTGGAAGGCATTTCCATCGGGAACATTCACCGGAGGAACCGGTGGCGACGCAACCCTAAGTCTTGCCATTTCTCCGATCAGCACAAAATTCGTGCGCGTCTGGATGACGCGCTCGTCCAATACCTGCGACAGCGCATGGTTCAGGCGGACCGGCGCAACTGTGTTGGCTATGCCATCCGCGAACTGTCTTTGGGCACGAAGGATGCCAAGGGCCAATTCAAAGACCTGATGCATCACTCGCCCGACCAAAAGCAGACGTTGACGCTTTGTTCTTCAGTCGATCCCTGGCATGAGCCTTCGAATCTATATGTGGCGCCGGATCGTATGGAATCCGGTGATCAGCCGGGGTTCGACCTTTTCTTTACGAGCGGAATCACGCGCGGATTGCCTGCCATCATTCCCGTGGCGATGCTCTACAGCACGCCCGAAGATGCGGCTGCACAGATGACGTACATCAAGAAGCGCGGCTATCCCGTGTCGTATATCGAAATGGGGGAAGAGCCGGACGGCCAATACATGCAGCCCGAAGACGATGCGGCACTCTATCTGCAATTTGCAACAGCGCTGCATCGCGTAGATCCGAACTTCAAACTGGGTGGGCCTGTGTTCGAAGGAGTTTCTGAAGATATAAAGGCTTGGCCTGACGGGCAGGGACGGACGTCATGGTTTGGGCGCTTTCTTGACTATCTGAAATCGCACGGCCGAATACAGGACCTTGCATTCATGTCGTTCGAACACTATCCCTATGACGGTTGCGAAACACCCTGGAAAAACCTGTATCAAGAGCCGGAGTTGATTACGCACATTATGAAAGTCTGGCGCGACGATGGCCTGCCTCCCGGAGTTCCGCTGCTCGATACGGAGACGAATGCTCATGGCGGGGAAGCGGCTGTTGACATCTTCGGTGCGCTCTGGCTGGCTGATTCGTTTGGAGGTTTCCTGAGCGCCGGCGGGCAGTCAACTCACTACTATCACGATCTGTCGTATTCTCCACCGCATCCGGCGTGCGCGAACAGTTGGGGGACGTATCACCTGTTCATGGTGGACGGGAAGTACGTGATCCAGCAGCCAACGTCGCAATACTTTGCGGCTCGGCTGATCACGCAAGAGTGGGCCCAGCCGAAAGATGCCGAGCATCTTCAGTATTTGGCCGCCAGTGACATAAAGGACGACCAGGGGCACGTTCTGGTAACGGCATATGCCCTGCACCGCCCGGACGGGCAGTGGTCGCTCATGTTGATTAATAAGGATCACGACCATTCGCACCAGGTGCGGGTTATATTTCAAAATAACCGGTCAGCCAGACTCTTATTTCAACGGCAAGATTACGGAAATCACGTTCGGCGAAGAACAATATCAATGGCATCCAGACCGGAAGAAAGGTCATGCCGACCCCGACGGCCCCGCGAAATCCCTGGCGATCAACGGGGACGCGAATACAACCTACGATCTTCGTCCTGCGTCGATAACCGTACTTCGCGGCGCAGTGCGCTGACGTCCCAAGTAACGAGGAATGGGACCCAGGGTCAAGGAATAAGGGTTCTTGTTCGGGTTTCGTAACGCAAACGAAACTTCCGACGAGTTTCGCCAGAAGTCGAGGAGAATTCCTGTAACACGAGGGGGAGAAGGAGTGGCTCCGGACGACTGCCCGAACTGCGGCGGTTCTGGATATGTTGCGAAACCGGTGGACTTGAATGGAAAGTCCGATGGTGTCGCATTTATCCGTAGTAAATGTCCCGCTTGTGGGGGCACAGGCCGGAAGCACCCGATCTCACCTACGACCGCCGGCTGACCGCACGGCCTGCGGTGCTTGCGAAAACGTACGGAACCGGGCCGTCATTCTTCCGTCCAACGGTAGACGGTCCGGCCGGACGTTTAGCTGGGAGTTATCCATTCATCCTCATCCGGATATCAGGGGAGATAGTTCAGGCGATTCCGGCAGCTTTTGATCGCACGGTCCGGACGACTGCGGCTGCTTCCACTCGATTTCGCCCATTCTCTTTGGCGCGGTAGAGGGCTTTATCCGCCTCTTTTGCCACAGAATCAGGCACCGATTTCGCGCCCGAGCTGGCAACCCCCATGCTCACCGTCACGTGAAGAACATCCGCGGCTTTTTCCTCAACCAGTTGGCGAATTACGTGCCCCTTCCTGGTTCGCCCTCGGCCTCGCTCATTGCGACGATCCGGTCCCCGGAGTGCCTCACGACGGTCGTTGCCGCGCACACGAAATTCCGATAATTCGATGTTTGCTCGTAGATCCTCAAGGTGCGCGAGGACGTCATTCGTGGCCTTACCAGGAAACAGAATCATGAACTCTTCCCCGCCGCAGCGATAAGCCTCGCCGCCGCCGTCTACTCGGGCGAGCTTTGCTGCCACTAAGCGCAGGACCTGGTCCCCAGTATCGTGACCGTATGTGTCATTGAAGCGTTTGAAGTGGTCGATATCGACGACGGCAATCGAATATGGATCTCTCAACCGCAGTAATGCATCGTTGAAGGCCCGGCGGGAGGGCAGAGTCGTCAGCTCGTCGTGGTAGGCGAGAAGGTAGGAGTTCTCCACGATGGACACGGCCAGAATGGATGCG
The DNA here is from genome assembly GCA_963823085.1 of Terriglobia bacterium. GTDB lineage: Bacteria > Acidobacteriota > Terriglobia > Terriglobales > Acidobacteriaceae > Sulfotelmatobacter. The sequence continues at coordinate 151,530 of CAWGKF010000006.1, forward strand.
GCAGTCGTCCAATAAAGGATGGAAAGGCGCGGCGACTGGGTTGCTCGAAGCGCGAACGCAACGCTGCAGATGGACCACAAAAGGGCACTCTCCACGGGTTTGCGCGTGAGGAAAAAGCGAACCAGTAAAAGCACCACTGCTGACGCCAGCACAAGAACAGCAGACCGGGGAAGCGAAAGCGGATCACCCAGATGTCCGGCGTGAACCAGTGGCGAAGGCCTTCCGTTGGAAGAGCCCCAGAAAACGGCAACCGTCAAAGACTCAACAAACAGCATCAGAACAATGGGCGATATCGATCCAACGGTAAAGCCACGTTCATGCATGAGCGCAATCAAAATGAAATTGATCGGGACCAGCATGGCAATCGCGCCCACAGTAATGAGCACATACGATTGTCCTGCGACAAACGAAGTCGCCTGCTGGGAAAGAAATATCACTAGTAAAGATAGAAATGTGCGGCTCGAATGAAATCTCCACGCAAGAAGCGTTCCTCCAGCCAATGCGCAGTAATAAAGGAAGTTCAGTGCGGGAAAGGGCAGTGTGAACCATCCGGAATTTGCGATTGCTAACGCTGCTACGAGTAGAACGCCTCCCGGCACGAATAGGGATCTGAGGGTAGCTCGATCAAGAAGGCGCAAGGATTTACTCCACTCGGCAACAATCCAGTGTGAATTATCGCTGTCGGAAGGTAGCGAAGAGTATTGACAGCGCAGGTTCGGGCGTTAGTCCGCATCGGCATTCCCTCTTTGAAACCATCACCTGTTTTGGCAGCCATATACCTTTGTTTCCCCTTAGATTTCGCTGCATCTGAGCCGTTTCTCACTAGACTGGGCTGTTCGATTAAGGACGGTTCACCTATATGCGAATTCTTATTGCGGAAGATGACGAAGCGCTCGGCAGGTTTGTCCGTCAGGGCCTGGAAGGAGAGCAATACAGCGTGGATGTATTTAAAGATGGAGAGCAGGCCAGATCGGCTGCCACCGAATCGGAGTATGACCTCGTCGTTCTGGACTTAAACCTTCCTAAAGTAGATGGCGTGAGCGTGCTACGGCATTTGCGCTTGAAAAAACCGAGCCTGCCGGTCCTGGTCCTGACGCAACGCAACCGGGTGGAGGACAGGGTTGAGTGCTTCGACACGGGGGCCGACGATTACTTGGGCAAGCCATTTTCCTTCAGCGAGCTCTCGGCGCGCATTCGCGCACTGATCCGGCGAAGTCATCTTCCCTCGGAGTCTGTGCTGACGGTTGCGGACCTTAAGCTTGATCGCGTGCAGAGGATTGTCGAGCGCGCCGGCCTGAAGATCGACCTCACCGCCAAGGAGTTCCTGTTACTCGAGTACCTGATGCGGCATGCGGGGCGGAATGTGACGCGATCGATGATCATCGAGCACGTGTGGAATTTAACTTTCGACACAACCACCAACGTAGTCGATGTTTACATCAATTACGCCTCAGCCCAGGTCGATCAGAGGAAGGTCGGCAGGCTTGCCCTGGCGATTCAGGTGGCTTTTCAGGAGCTCGGAGTGTTTCCCGATTCAAATACTAAGGTACCGCTCAATCTGGCCGAGCCGATGCCCTTTGATACCGTACAAACCATCGAGAATGTCAAACATAATGCGGAGTTCGGCCGGGTCTCGTCGCCGCCGCTTGATACTCTTGCAGCGTCGTCAGAAGAAGCAAATCTCACAACTCTCCAGGCCGAGCTGCAACAGGCGTTGCAACACGAAATCAAAATGCACACTGTAGCGCTTCATCGCGAAGTGGAAGGGCTTGTGATCAGCCTGCGCGAATTTGGTTTCTTTGACAGCGGATCCGCGAACCTGCGTCCGGAAGCGCTGCCCGCACTCGATCGGATCGCATCCATACTGGCGGTTCGCACTTGCCGCCTGCGGATTGAAGGCCATACCGATAACGTTCCGATCCATACCTCGCAGATGGCTTCAAACTGGGAACTATCGACTGCACGATCGACGGAGTTAGTGCGGCTTCTGATTGTGCGATATGGCTTTTCTCCCGAGCGGTTGTCAGCGGCAGGATATGCCGAATACCACCCTATCGCCTCGAATGACTCTCCCCAGGGCCGAGCGCAAAACCGCCGCGTTGATGTGGTTATTCTCAGTGAACATATCGCTCGCAATAATGTGTTATCAGCGTCGACCCCGAAGCCATCACCGTCCACTCCCTAAAGCCACATTTCCACACCCGTTCCTTTATCTGCGCGTTATTAGATCTGGCGTCCTAAAGTCGGTTCCTCGATCGCCGATGGATGCACAGGGAGTGATTGAACCTCTGCGTCTGATGAGTGATAAGACTTCGAGAAAGGCCCAGCATGACCGCTGCACCCACGCACTCCACACTCGCAAGTGAAGGTCCACCGGATCCCGACCTCATTCGCATCCGGGACCTCATTTACCAGGTAGCTGGCATTTTCCATCCTGATACCAAACTACCTCTTTTGCGGGATCGCTGCGGGCGCCGGATGAAAGAACTTAAGACCATCAGCTTGCGTGAATATTTCGAGCAACTGACCGTAAGGCCTACGCGTCAGGTAGAACTGATTTCCTTGCTGAACGAAATCACGATTGGAGAAACGTGTTTCTTCCGCAGCCAAGCGCAACTGGATGCTTTGCAACAGGTCGTAATTCCGAAAATTATCGAAGCGAAAGCCCAACTTCCGATTCGACGGCTTCGAATCTGGTCCGCAGGCTGCTCCACTGGGGAAGAGCCTTACACGCTCAGCATGGTTCTGCAGGAAGAAGCCCAACGCAGGCTCAAGGACTGGACTGTCGAGATTCTAGCCACGGATTTGAACGAGCGTTCACTCACCCATGCCAAGAACGCGATTTATGGAAATTACAGCACTCGCCATCTGACGCAGTATTACCGCCAGAAGTATTTCAACCCCGTAGCCGATCAACTGCAGCTGCAAGCTTCGGTTCGCAATAGCGTCAGCTTCAGCCGCCTGAACCTTTCAGACGACGCTCGCATGATGTTCATGAAGAGTCTCGATGTTGTTTTCTGTTGCAACGTCCTAATCTATTTTGACCTGGCCTCGAAGCGCCGCGTCATCCAACACTTCTATAACAATCTCCTGCCGCACGGGTACTTGTTCTTGGGACACTCCGAATCACTCTACAGCGTGAATGACGATTTCAAGTTGGTCCACCTTCCGGGTGCGACCGCTTACATAAAGGGTGATCGCGTTCGGGTTGGAAAGTAGGGAATATGACGACGACTGCCGCAAAAGAGAGCCTCTTCTCCCGCATTGAAGGCCTTCATCAGATTCCAACCATACCCGCAGTTCTCGCGCCATTGCTGCGCTATCTGCAACAGCCAGCCGAACAACTTGATGTGCAGAAGATCACTGACATGATTGCGCAGGACAAGTCGCTGGCAGCCCAATGTCTTCAAATGGCCAATTCTCCCCTGTTCGGCCGGTGGCAGAAGGTGGATTCGCTCAGAGGCGCTATCGTCGGCCTGGGCATGCAGCGTATCAGCGACATAGTGACGTCGTGCGGCGTCCTGAATCTAGCCCCAAAAGAAAGTGGCGGCCTCGATCCCGTTGTCTTTTGGGAGCATTCGCTCGGATGCGCACTTGTCTCCCGGCACTTTGCGCGGAAAATCTCCTATTCTGATCCGGGGAAGGCCTATCTTGCAGGTCTGCTCCACGATATCGGGATCATTGTCAATCTGTGGATGCTGCCGCGAGAATTCGAGGCCGCTTTCAAACTAGCCAGAGATGAGGGGATTCCCCTCCATGAAGCAGAAGGATCCGTTCTGGGTTTCACCCACTGCGAGAGCGGGCGTTTGCTTGCCGACCGCTGGGAACTCTCAGCGGAACTCTGTGAAGTCGTTTCCCTGCATCACTCCAGCTACGAATCTGCTGAACACGCTGGATTGATTGCGCTTGTCGAGATCAGCGATCTGCTCTGCCGGATGAGTGGACTTAATCACGGCTTCATTGAAAGACGTGAGGTCAATCTGTTGGCACAGCCTGGCTTCGACGCGCTGGTTAAGCAATGCCCAGCACTGCAGGATTTCGACTGGGCACGCCTCACTTTTGAACTCGACTCCTACATGGATGAGGTTCATTCGCTTGTCCATGCAATCTACCGAAAATGAGCGACTGCTTTGGAAGTGGACCCAGGACCCGCGTGCTGGTCGTCGACGATAGTGCATTTATGCGTATCGCTCTCGCCCGCATGATCAACTGCGAACCAGATCTGGAAGTTGTCGCGTCGGCATCTTGCGGATCTTGTGCGCTGAAGAAAATCGACGCTCTCGATCCCGATGTGGTCACGTTGGATCTTTCAATGCCGGGATTGGATGGCCTAAGCACCCTCCGGTTCATCATGAACCGGTTCCCGCGTCCTGTGATTGTCGTTAGTGCTTCCACGAAAAAGGACGCGGAAGACAGCCTCGCTGCTCTGAGTGCTGGCGCCTTCGATTGCGTTCCTAAACATTTCGATCCTGGATCTCTTGAAATCACACAAACCCAGTCCGACCTCATTGACAGGATTCGGGCCGCCGCTCAAACCCGCCGCAATCAAGGCATGACGCTTCGGTCTCGAAAGCCACCTGGAAGTGAACCTTTTGAAAATCGACGAAATCTCCCGGCAATGCGCGACATTGTAGTCATCGGAGTATCGACCGGAGGTCCCAAGGCGCTGGAACAAATGTTGCCTCGGTTTCCACGTGATTTTCCGGTTCCTATCCTCATCGTGCAGCACATGCCAGTCGGCTTTACCGGTCCGTTTGCGGAACGTCTCGACGCGCTCTGTTCAATCGGCGTCCGGCAGGCAGTTCAGCGCGAACAGGTTGAACCTGGTATAGCCTACATCGCTCCAGCAGGTCTGCACATGAAAGTCTTCCGCCGAGCAGCAGATGCCAAACTCATGCTCTCGCTCGACTCGCAACCGCAGGGTTCTCTGCACACTCCTTCTATCGATGTACTGATGGCGTCAGTGGCTGAGGTCTTCCATAATCGAGCCATCGGCGTGATCATGACCGGAATGGGTTCTGATGGGGCAGAAGGTATGTCCGCCATCTTCCGGGAGGGCGGTTTTACGATCGGTCAAAATGAAGCTACTTGCGCGGTGTTTGGTATGCCCCGAGTCTGCTCCGAACTCGGCGTTCTGTCTCGAATCGTGCCGCTATCGGATATTCCGACGCAAATCATCCAAGCAACTCGCCGTCGGAAACCCGCATAAGCTTATGGTCCGAATCGCCGGGGAGTACTGGACGGTCAAGCATGAGTTTTATTCGGCTCAGCAACACACTGCTCGAGAACGGTTTCATCAGGAAATCTTTCTCCGATTGGCTCTTTAACTCAATCTGATTCTGATACCCGCTCATGAAGAGCACCTTCAGTTTCGGATTCTGCTGTTGCAGGCGCGCGGCGAGCGATCGGCCTGTCTCGCCCGGAAGAACCAGATCCGTGATCATCAGATTGATTTGCCACTGATCTTCCTGGTAAATTCGCACGGCCTCGTTTGCATTCTTGGCGGCGAAGACTCGATATCCGGCGGAGATAAGTATCTCGCGGGTCACCTCTCGAACAAATGATTCATCTTCGACTAGTAGGACGCAGCGGCAATCTCCCTCGACTTCGGCCTGCACCTGGCAAATCGGTGCTCCGTTCTCGTGAAGGGGTACACCAAGGTTCTGATTCATGGCTCACTCCCACAGGCAGAATCACGTAGCAGATGAACATCCATTGCGGAGATATGAGGCCGAAGCAACAAATCCCTTAAGAACGGCGAGTTACATCCAGAGAGGCTTTCCCAACCGTTAGCCTCCCCTGGCATTTTGCCCACTTTGGGAGAAGGATGGACCAATTCGGAACGCGAGCAGGGCCGTTTGTCGAGGACGAGACGTGATTATTTCGGATAGCTCAGAACTGTCTCATAAGGATCCAGCACAATTTTATGTGTTCCCGCTGGCACTGAGAACCGAAAGCTTGTTTCCTCGCCATCTGCAAAAACGCGCCCGAGCAATATCGGCTGTCTCCCGGAGATTAGAGCGTATACGGGAACGGACGTTACCAAATCGTTTGGCGCCTCTTTCTGCAAGATCATTCCGCTCGCTGTCACCCCGGCTCCCCTCGACGCAAGCTTCACGGATTTCAATTCCAACTTCGGTAGAGCCGTGCCGTTGATCCAGCCATCTAAAAACCAATCAAGCGACTGTTTTCCTTCATAGAGGAGTGAAGGTGGAAGTTCTGCGGCAAACGCCTGAAGCAACTCAGCTGTGGTGATTGACTTTCCCTGATACTGCTCGCGAATATTTCGCAGAGCTCGAACAAAAGGTTCCTCTACGGACACTGGATTGCCTGTCGCTTTCTTGCTCTGAAGGCGTTGTGCATCATTCAACATAGTCCGCAACATGTGGAACAACCACGTTCCGCGGCCATAGCTGATGGCCTCGTAGCCGCCGGGGAATCGCGATGAGAGCAATCGCGTACCCAAGGTCACCGGCCCAGCGTCCATTGGGGTCATTCCGTCTTTATTCTTTTCGACCAAATCCCGCCGGTAGGCCTCCATGATCTGACGAAACCCGGCAGGATCCTTCTCCTGCAACATCATGAGTGCAGAGTAGTTCGCCAAGCCTTCGGAAAACCACTGATCGCGGTAGCCTCTCCAGGTCACCAGATCTCCCCACCACTGGTGAGCCGTTTCATGTGCTGGGACCGACTGCTGCAGGAGAATCCGATACGGTTCGATATGCAGTTGTTCCCGTTGTTGGTCGTCGAGAAATGCGTATGACGAGAGAAATACCAGACCTGGCCACCCTTGGCTTTCACGACCTGGCATTTGGGTGAGGGCCAGGTGGCTGTACGGAAACGGACCAAATCGCTGCGAGAAATATTCAATCGCTCGGGCCGCAGTTTCTCCTATGACTAGCTCCTGCCGCGCTGGTGAGGGACGAGAGGGAGCGATCACTTGTGGGGTCCGCGGTATAGCGTCAATGCGAGGAGGTTCAATCACCTTGATGGAGGCCGAAGGGAAGTCTTTCTCTACCCCCGTCGTTGCGTACGTTTCTACTGTCACGTCCCCGGCGCGGGTAGTCACTTCGCGATACTTGCCCAGGTTAAACCCGGCTAACGGAATTGGTCGATCCGAGATCCAGTGCGATCTTTGTTCAGTGCCCGATTCTTGCGGGATCTCGCCCGATACGATGGGCGCCGGCTTTCCTGTCGCGACCAATGTCCAGTCGGTGGGATACCTGAATTCCAAGTCGAAATTTGCCATTTCCAAACCACGGTTTGGATACCAAGTGCCGCGCGCTCCTACATAGAGCAAGCCGCTTCCGGCTTCCGCCAGAACTTCTCCACCATATTTGAATTCAAGCTCAAATGTTTCACCTGTTCGAGCCGTTCTCGGCAATATCACAGCCACAACATCATTCCCCTGCCGAGCCAAGTGCGTTCCTTCCAGCGCAGGATTGTGGATGTACTCCACCGGCTGACCATCGAGTGTCACCTTTTCAATCTGCAGAAATCTCGAAAGTTCAAACAGCAAAACGCGACCGCCTCCTGCGCCCACTTCGCAGTGTAACGAGGCGGTTGCTTGAATCTGTTTTGGAGGAATCACTTCGGTTCGAATTTTGTAGCTCGGTACGGCGGTTCGATGTCCTGGAATATTCTCGCCTGGTGACTCAGGGGAGGCTGCGTGAGCCGGTAGGTGTGTCGTTTGCGTCACTGAAAAAGAGGTCCAGACGTCGTAATAGGTCTCTCCGTTCCCGGCGGTTTTGGGCTGCCCCACAAGCACCTGCTCTGCAGCCGTTGAATCAAAATACACGTCAAAAACACCGAGTTTGGTTCCCTGCAACCGCGCATGTAAAAAGCGGTCGGAACGATCGCGCTGCGAAGCGTCGGCGGCGGAGGAACTGCCATCCGCGCTCGGCAACATGTGGCTGAAGGTGGTCAGGAGCCTCATTGCATCGATGTTCGCCAAATTCTTGGCGGCTGGCCCAGTTCGTTCGAGAAACTCCTGCTGAGGCCCGGTATCTCTCAAATCTGGTTTTAATTCAGCCATCAGATCGTCATTGAACCGAAAATAGGCTGTCGCAAATCGCTCTTCCAGAATTGCCATACCCGTAAACAGGCTCATCGACTTTCGCTCAACCTCGTTCGGTGGGACCAATAGAATTTCGCCTTCTCCTTCGAAAAAAGCACCTGTTACCCGACCCATAACGTCCTGCGTAAACGCGATCGTCCCATCCTCCAAACTTATATGGATCGCGGCCCGATCCAGGGATGCATCTCTCACTTGATACACGCGGGCTGTATCAAGTCCGACGCTTCCCAATTGCAGGTAGAGGGCTTCGGCTGGTTTTGCAGGCGGGTTTTCGGCCGCACAAGCGATCGGCAAAAGAGGCGCAAGAAGAAAGAAGAGTGTGCAGATCCACGAAATCCGGCTGGCGCCTAGTACCTTCGTCACGTGGTTTGTCGTCGCCCCATTGCTAGAATGCGCCTGAATGCGCCTACGTGTCACCTTTCTTGCCCTCTGCTGCGCCTTCTTTGTGGCGAATGCCGGGGCAGATACTATCCATCTTAAGAACGGCCGCACCATCTTGGCCGATCATGTCAGGGAAAACGGGAACCGCTACGAATATGAAATAGGGGATGATACCTACGCTATCCCAAAGGCTTCAGTTGACCACATCGACGCTGGAGGCATGCCGATTCATTCGGCCGGACAGACGAAAGCTGCTGATCTGCCTAGCTTTACGCCGGCCGACAGCCTGGCGAATGAGGGAGACCTAGTTGGCAAAATCATTAAAGAAGGAAAGGTAAATCCCGAGGGGCTGGCGGGTCTCGAAGGCAAAGGGAATGCTGAGCTGAGTGCGACTGCAGACTTCATCGCCGGCAAGTTTGAGTTTGATCACGGAAACATCGCTCAGGCCAAGCAGTATTTCGATAGCGCTCTCCGTTTTCAGCCGGACAACTCCACCATCCTTATCTATTACGCGGCGGTGCTGGTGCGAACAGGGAATGCGAGCCAGGCGATTTCCTATGCGCAGCGAGCGGTCCGCGCTACACCTGACTCGCCCGATGCTTACACCATGCTTGGATATGCCCAGTTTGCTTCGGATCGTACCAAGGAGGCTGTCGCCTCCTGGACGCATTCCCTCGCCCTGAGACCTGATCCTGCGGTGCAGCGGTTCCTGGCCAAGGCGCAGCGGGAACAAAATGTGGAGTCCGAATTTTCTGAAGGGGAAAGCCAGCATTTCACCCTCCATTACGAAGGCAAGCAAACCTCCGAAGCGCTTCGCGGGCAAATCTTGGAAACACTAGAGTCGGACTATGACGACCTGGTTCGAGATCTCGGCACGCCGCCTCGCGACAATATCCTTGTAACTCTATATACCGAGCAAGCCTTTTTCGACGTGACGCATGCGCCGAGTTGGTCCGGGGCCATGAATGATGGCAAGCTGCGTATTCCGATCAGCGGGCTCAGTTCGGTCACTCCGGAGCTGGCGCACGTGCTCAAGCACGAACTGGCTCACTCCTTTATCACACAGCTATCAGCGGGACGGTGCCCGCCCTGGTTGCATGAGGGCATCGCACAGTATCTCGAGCCTAAAAGTCTCGGCGGTGAAGGGCATCAACTTGCGGTGCTGTTCAAAGCGCAGCAAAACATTCCTCTCAATGCTCTGGAAGGCAGCTTTTTGCAATTTTCCGGGCCGCAAGCCTATCTTGCGTACGCTGAATCGCTGGCTGCTGTCTCTTACATCACAGACTCTTACGGGATGAGCGACATCCAACGCATTCTTGAGCGCATCAGCCAGGGCAATTCGACCGAAGCCGCTCTGCGTGCCACGATCCATTCCGATTACGGTCAACTGGAGTCAGACTTGGCTAAATATCTCGCCGACAAATACGGCGACTAGTCGAAACGAAGTAAGAGCATTGGCGTTGGAAACTTCGCTGTTTGCTCCCTTGCCGCTCCTGTGCTAGCTTCCCATGAGGTCTGCCGTGCTCTCCCGCTTCCACTCGTCGAATGGTGTACCTGCTACAACGGTCGAACCTGTACCGACGGTATTTACCCGCATCGGCGGCGCAGACATCGCGGCGGTCTTCACCGGAAAGCGAGTCGCCGGAGATTTCTACGATTCGATCCGTACCAGCCCAGAACGCGTACTCATTGGTCTACTTGATGTAGCTGGCCGTCGAGAAGATAACCGGTATATTCTCACGCGTGCCCAGGAGATTTTCAGAACGGTCGGATCTGAACTGTTCTCGAGCGCAGACATCAATGAATCCGATGTGATGTCAGAACTTTGTCTTCGCCTGAATCGCGGACTTATCGACGTTTGCTGTGGGGTCCACTCCTGCCCGGCATTTATTGCCTGCTATCACGAGAAATTCGGTACACTCTGCTACTGCAATGCGGGACATACGTCCGGGCTTCTGCGTGACCCTGCCGGGATAACCGAACTCCCCTCGACCGGGCTTCCATTAGGACTGTTTTCCCACGCTACGAGTGAGGCACCTACCGTCGCTCTCGAGAAAGGTGCTTCGTTGCTTCTAGTTTCTCGTGGCGTGATCGAGTGTGAGGGACGAACCGACGGATCGACGGATGCCTTCGGTCCGGATCGGATTAAACAGCTTCTTCACGATGCACCTACTGCAAGTGCTCTCTCTTTATGCACTTCCGTCCTTGATGCAGTCTCCGAGTTTGGCCGGAAAATTCCCGCCTGCGACGACCGAACAGCTTTGGCTTTGATTCGCAATGCTTAGCGGACGGACAACTTGTGGCAAATTGAGAGCGTCCAACAAAGAGTCGGAATCCTTGCAGGCCGTCGGCGACTGATCCGATACTCCGGTTCCAACGCAGACGGCTTGAGGTCGGGTAAATCCGACAGCTTGCGCGTAAGCGTCGTAGGTAGTAGTAAAATAGCTCATCGGCCCGAGCCCACTATTGAACCTCAAACCCACGAGTGTGGCGGCCCGCAGAATTCCTATGAAGAAGCTTCTCCTGATTCTCACCGCTTTGGCTTTTGCGCCCGTGCTCGCACCGGCGCAGGTCGTCGAGGAAATTATCGCTCGCGTAAATAACCAGATCATCACGAACTCAGAGTTCGCGCGCAGCAAAGACCAACTCCGGGACGAGGCCAAACAACAGGACCCGAATAACGCTGACAAGGTTTACGCCGACAAAGAAAAAGATGTTCTGCGCGACCTGATCGACCAGCAATTGCTGCTAGAAAAAGGCAAAGATCTGGGGATCACGGGCGATACCGATCTGATCAAGCAACTCGACCAGATGCGGAAGAGTATGAATCTCGATTCCATGGAAGCTTTGGAAAAAGAGGCTGAGAAGCAGGGGGTCTCCTGGGAGGATTTCAAACAGACACAGAAGAATCAGATCATCACCCGCAAGGTAATCGGCGAAGAAGTCGGAGGCCACCTGTCGATTTCCAAAGAGGAAGAAGAGAAGTTTTACGAGGGGCACAAAAATGAGATGGAACAGCCGGAGTCCATCCGGCTCAGTGAAATTCTAGTAGCACCGAAGACGGCCCCTGAGCCTGCGACCAAAGCCGCCGATCCCGCCTCCCAGACTCCGCTCGACAAAGCCGCCAAGCAAACTCCTGACGCGGCTGCCCTCAGCGCCGCTGAGGCTAAGGCAAATGATCTCCTCAAGCAGATTCGTGCAGGTGCGAACTTCGAAGACATCGCCAAGAAGTACTCGGACGGGCCCTCCGCTGCGGACGGCGGCGCGCTCGGGATGTTCAAACGAGGTCAGCTGGCAAAAGAACTGGAAGACAAGACCTTTGCCATGAAGTCGGGAGACATTACTGATGTGATTCGCGCGAAACAGGGATACATCATTCTGAAAGTCGACGACCATCAGCAGGCCGGTATTCCGCCACTGAAAGATGCACTGCCAAAAATCCAGGACGCGCTTTATTTTGAAAAACTCCAGCCCGCTCTTCGTGGTTACCTGACCAAGCTGCGCGAAGAGGCCTACATCGACATTAAGCCGGGCTACGTCGACACCGGTGCAAGTCCGAACCAAACCAAACCAATCGAGACCGCGTCTGCCAAAGAATCGGACGCGAAGAAACTCAAGAAGAAGCACAAGAAATTCGGGATTCTATAGTCGGCTGACTAGGTCGCCACTTCCTGGCTGAAGGGCAGCGAGTCGTTCTCTGACGTCAGCCTCCTGTGCATTCGACAGCTAGGGGACCTTCTTTTCTGTCTCTGGAGCACCGATCTGCCCGTCCTTGCTTTATACTCAGACATCTCATGAAGGATTTTTATATCTGCGATTGCCTCCGCCATGAAAACAAAGTCATCACTTCGACTTTTGTGGTTGTGGCAAAGCAGATCAAACCCAAGAAAACAGGAGAGCCCTATCTCGCACTGACCCTCGGCGACCGCAGCGGCCAACTGGAAGCCAAAATGTGGGATAACGTCGAGGAGGTTCTCGACGCGTTCGAGCAAGATGACTTCCTCAAAATTAAGGGTTTGATCAACAAATACAAGCAGCGCTTCCAACTGACGATTCACAAATTGCGCAAGTTGGGCGAATCAGAGATTGAGTTTGCGGACTATCTTCCAAAGACGACCAAAGACATTAACGAACTTTGGCAGAGTCTGACTGGCTTTGTTTCGGGGATACAGAACCCTCATCTAAAAGCTCTCGTCCAAGCTTTTATGGCCGATCCCGCAATCTCAGCCGCGTACCGCAATGCTCCTGCTGCTAAGACCCTGCACCACGCCTACATAGGAGGGCTGCTGGATCACGTCGTATCGCTGTTTCGCTCTTGTGATTTGATTTGCCGAAACTATCCTCAGGTCAATCGCGATCTGCTTTTGACGGGTGCCTTCTTCCACGATATCGGTAAGATTCACGAACTCACTTACAATCGGTCGTTCAGCTATTCGACCAAGGGGCAGCTTCTCGGCCACATGATCATCGAACTCGAGATGCTGCAGTCCAAACTCGAGAAGTTTCCTGATTTTCCCGAAGAGTTGAAGACTTTGGTGGAGCATCTGATCATCAGCCATCACGGCGAGTATGAGTTTGGGTCACCGAAGCTCCCGATGTTTCCGGAAGCGCTGATGCTGCATTACCTGGACGACCTCGATTCCAAGATGGAAGCGATGCGGGCCCAGTTTGAGCGCGAGTCTAGCCTGGAGGGAGCTTGGACCAGCTACAATGCGTCCCTCGGCCGACCCCTCCTGAATACGGAGAAGTTCCTTAATCCTAAGAAATCCACCGTCGATCCATCCGCAGCTGAACCTGTCAGTGATCATCATGAAGCGAGCGCCGAATCCGCCGAACAGCCAGTCACTTTACCCGGTCTCATTCCTCAGCGGTACGAGTTATCCTCCCATAAAGATGTGCCGAATGACTCCGGCCGCTGGAACCTTCCTGACAGGGAAATGGAACTTTTTCGAGGTCTATGAACCAGGCTGCACCATTAGCCCTATGCACTTTTGATTGACCGAAAAGGCTCCTCACCGTTGTCCCGGGCTCACAAATTCAAGTACGATTATCCTTACCCAAGAAAACTATTTGGAGGAACCTATGCGCTCGCGCTTAGCTGTGCTGTCGTTGTGCGTATATCTTGCGTTGGCGGTGATCGGGTGCAACAAGCCCCCATCTGACAATGCCACGAACGCGGCAACTGATAGCCAAACTGCAACGGGAAACGATCAAAACGCACCGGCCCAAAACGCACCGCCCAAGGAAGCCGCTGAGCCGCGCGAGCACCGGGAACACGCTGAGCACAAGGGAGCAAAGAAAGAACCGCTGGTCGTGCCCGCTGGTACGCCGATCACCATCAGCTTAGGGTCAACCATCGGATCAAAGCTCAGCAAGACGGGGGATTCGTTTTCCGGTAGTGTGGCGAAAGACGTTCTCATTGGCAATGCTGTTGCTATTCCTCAGGGTTCAAACGTGAGTGGGTCAGTCACCGATGCCAAGGCCCTCGGGCGCTTCGCGGGAGGTGCATCGCTGCAGATCCGGCTCGATTCGATTGAGATCAAGGGCGCAAACGTACCGGTACAGGCGAGCGCGAAGAGCTTCTCGGAAAAAGGCAAGGGTAAGCGCACAGCCGTCATGGCTGGCGGCGGTGCCGCTCTCGGAGGGATCATCGGCGCTCTGGCAGGAGGAGGCAAAGGTGCTGCGATCGGTGCTGCCGCGGGTGCCGGTGCAGGAACCGGTGGCGCAGCCTTCACCGGCAACAAAGACGTCGTGCTTCCTGCCGAGTCAGACGTGACCTTCGAGCTCTCTCAGCCATTGGAAGTCAGACAGTAGCAAAGACGGGCAAGTTCAAGCCCGCTCCGGTTTGCGTCCGGACAGGAGTGGGTTTTGTTTATTGCCATTCCACCACGCGGCCAGTCTGAAATAATAACTTCCATGCTCGACTTCAGCCGCTTCGAGATACTGACTTTTGACTGCTATGGAACGCTAATTGATTGGGAAGCGGGTATTCTGCCCGTACTCCAGCGCATCCTCTCCGCGCATGGCAAGAAGGCCGATGACGGCACTCTGCTCAAACTCTACGGAGACTTCGAACAGCGTTCCGAAGCAGGTCCATTCATAGTCTATCGGGAAGTGCTGTGTTCCGTTGTGCGTCAATTCGGAAACGAGTTCGGCTTTGTCCCGACGCCGGGCGAAATTGACTCTCTTGCAAACTCACTTGCCGGTTGGAGACCGTGGCCCGACACAGTCGATGCCCTGCATCGACTAAAAACTCGCTTTCGTCTTGCGATCGTGTCCAACACCGATGATGGGCTCTTCGCGGCTACGCAGCCGCAACTCGAAGTTTCGTTCGATGAAGTCATTACCGCTGAGCAGGCGCAAGCTTACAAGCCGTCGCTGAAGATGTTTGAGCTCGCTCTCAGCCGCATCCACACACCTGCCCACCGTGTCCTACATGTGGGACAGAGCATCTATCACGATGTCGTACCGGCCCTGGCACTGGGCCTAGCCACAGTATGGGTGAATCGTCCGTCGGCAAGACCTGGCGTGGGCGCCGTTAAGGCCGCTCAAGCCACGCCGGATCTCACCGTTCGAAGCCTGGCGGAACTTGCCGATCTTGCGCTAAGAGACTGAGAGCAAAAAAATCTGAAAATTAGGAGTATCGCCGCATCAGGAGAGATCTACGGTTGCTATGAGATGCAGCCATCGCTCCGCACACTTTGGGATTAAAGATTTACCGGCACCTTTACCACTCTCTTCTGGATTGCCCACATCACCAATTCTGCTTTGTTGTGAATTCCCAGCTTGCGCATCAAATTGAATTTGTGCGCATCCACTGTCTTTATGCTCAGCCCTAGCATCGTTGCCACAGAACGCACAGTCTTGCCTTCCGCCAGGAATTTGAGTACTTCCCGTTCCCGAGCTGTCAATACGCGAGTGCGAGGAAACTCCCGAACTTTCGCAAGACTGCCGTTTGAGCCGGCCTGATTTCCTTTCACCGCCGCTGTCCTTACCATCTCCAGCAACTCTTCCGCTGATGTGTGGCGCGCGGCATAATTCTCAACCTCTGAAGCCGGGCCCGGCTCGCAGCCATTTCGACCATCGAGAAATAAGATTTTGCTTGCCGGGGATTCCTGGAGAATGAGGCTCCGAGCTTGTTCCGCAGAACAGTCGAACACGTTCCTGTCTGCGATTACGACTTCGGGGCGGAGTTCGACTATCCTCTGCAAAGCTTCCGCAGCCGTTCCTGCCTCGGCTACAACTGTTATGTCGGGCTCATCTTCAAGCAAGCGTCGCAGGCCTTGCCGAAAGAGCACCAAGTCATGCACCAGGGCGCATCGGATGTTCCTATCTTCGTGGATCTGTGCGTGGGGACACACTGGTACTCCTCAGGGCCAGAGAGAATTTAGTAGAGCGGCGCGGGCAGACTGCAACCCATGTGAAAAGCCAAAGTTATGTTAATTGTATCGCTAGTACTGCATCCCGTTGCCGTGAAAAATCAGATTTTGTCTCAACTTTCGCGTGGTGCCCGTAGAAACTCAAGTTCTCAGCCCGTATCAGGTACAATCAAAAATTTATGCTGCGTTACTTCACCGCCGGGGAGTCGCATGGGGAAGCTCTGGTAGGCTTCGTCTCAGGTATTCCGGCTGGACTGAAGGTCGAGCAATCTTTCATTGACCGCGAACTTTGGCGTCGGCAGCAGGGCTATGGCCGCGGCGGTCGAATGAAAATCGAAACCGACACGGCACACATTCTCTCCGGCGTGCGGCATGGGATCACCATCGGTTCACCGATCTCGGTGGAAATCGCCAACCGCGATTGGAAAAACTGGCAAGAATCCTTGCCCGTTGGATACGGAGATCCTGAAAAGCACAAGCGAGTTGGCTCACCCCGTCCTGGCCACGCTGATTTGGCCGGTGCTCTGAAATACAACTTTCCGGAAGCCCGCTACATTCTCGAACGCGCCTCGGCTCGGGAATCTGCGGCCCGCGTGTGCATTGGCGCCATCGCCAAGCTTTTTCTTCGCGAACTCGGGATTGAAGTGCTCAGTCACGTCGTGACCACCGGAAGTGCCAGCATAGCAAACGAGGTTGCTTGGGAGAAGATTCGCGCTCTCTACGATCGCGACGAAGTACTTCTCAACTGCGCCGATCCCGACACTGAGCAGCGCATGAAGGAAGAAGTTGATAAGGTCCTTAGGACCGGAGACTCTCTGGGCGGCGTATTCGAAGTCATTGCCCATAATGTTCCCCCTGGTTTCGGTACATACGCCCAGTGGGACGAACGCCTCGATGCCTTGTTGGCAGCCGCGGTCATGTCGTTGCAGGCAGTAAAAGCGGTTGAAATCGGTTCTGGAGTGGCATCGGCCTTTGCTCCGGGTTCCCAGGTCCATGATGAGATCGGCTATTCGGGAACCGATAGTTACACGCCCTTTTCGAGAAGTCATAACAATGCCGGTGGTATCGAAGGAGGTATCTCCAACGGAGAGGAAATACGGGTTCGCGGATATTTAAAGCCGATTTCGACCCTACGCCGCCCGCTGCAATCTGTCGATTTCTCCACGCGCGAACCAGTGAAAGCGGCGTACGAACGCTCGGATGTCTGTGTGGTCCCAGCCGCGGGTGTAGCGGGTGAAGCGATGGTCGCTCTCACGCTCGCCCGATGCGCATTAGACAAATTCGGGGGAGACTCGATGACCGAGACTCTGCGCAATTTCCAAGGATACTGTCAGCAACTCAAGAACTACTGATGATCTATCCCATCGTAAAGTTTGGAAATCCGGTTCTCGAGAAGCCTGCAGAGAAAGTTACCGTTTTCGATGACGAACTGCAGAAGCTTATCGACGACATGTTCGAATCCATGTATGAAGCCCATGGAGTGGGTCTTGCTGCTCCGCAAATTGGCATCGGGCGCCGCATCGCTGTGATCGACGTGACCTTCAAAGAGGATCCGAAGGCCAAACTCGTCCTGGTGAATCCGGAAATCATTCATACCGAAGGCAAGCATACGCAGAGCGAGGGATGCCTCAGCATCCCTGATTTCCGCGAGAATGTGACGCGTCCAGTTAAGGTGACAGTTCGTGCTCAGGACGCGAAAGGAAATGTCTTTGAAAAAACGGGAGAGGAATTGCTGGCCCGCGCGTTCCTGCATGAGACCGATCACCTCAATGGCAAGCTTTACATCAGCCATCTCAGCGGGCTGAAACGCGACTTGATGAAGCGCAAAATCCGCAAGCTGATGAAAGCCGGAGAATGGTAAGAATCAAGTCATTGAGGCGCTGATTCAATGAACAAATGACTCAATGAATAGATGACTCAATGACCCGTTCGCTCGATCTCGTCTTTTGCGGCACGCCCGCGTTCGCCGTCCCGTCGTTAGAAAAGCTGGTCGCGTCCGGATTCCGAGTCCATCTTGTTGTCACGCAACCCGACCGTCCTAAAGGACGCGGCCTCGAGCTCGTTCCGTCGCCGGTCAAACAGTCTGCGGTGCCGCTAAATCTGCCCATCGTCCAACCTGAACGCATCAAGAACAACGAAGAGTTTCGGTCACAACTCGCAGCCATCAAACCAGACGCTATCATTGTCGTCGGTTACGGCCGCATCATTCCGCAATGGATGCTTGACCTGCCGCGACTCGGCAACATCAACCTGCACGCTTCTCTGTTGCCGAAATACCGCGGCGCCGCTCCCATCCAGTGGGCCATTGCGAGCGGCGAAACCGTCACTGGAAATACCACAATGAGGATTGACGCCGGCCTCGATACTGGCGACATTCTGTTGCAGGAAGAGCTTGTGATCGATCCAGACGATACCGCCGTCACCTTGGCTCCGCGTCTTGCGCAGATGGGCGCTGATCTGCTTGTCGAGACCTTGCGCGGACTTGGTGCTGGCACGATCAAGCCCCTCAAGCAGGACGATTCGCAAGCGTCACTTGCTCCAATTTTGAAGAAGGAAGACGGAGCAATTGACTTCGCTCGCCCAGCCACCGAAATCCTGAACCGACTGCGGGGGTTCCAACCCTGGCCTGGGGCCTATGCCAAATTCCGTGGAAAGAACCTTCAAATCCTGAAAGTGCGCGTCTCAACTGAAGCTGTCGCTCCAGCCGAGTTGCAAGTTAGAGCGAACCGGTTACTGGTCGGCTGTGGGAATAACACCACACTGGAGGTGTTAGAAGTCCAACTCGAGGGAAAGAAACGAAGCCTCGCACAGGATTTCATACGGGGATACCGACTACAAAACGGTGAGACGCTCGGGAGCTAGCTCCTTCCATATCTGTTACTTCCAGGTACCCAGATTCACCCTTCGCCATTCTCCAACAAAAAAGCTGCCTCTGTAATAATCCGCGATGCTTCCCGTCTTTACTGATGAAAGCAGCACCGGGAGGTAGTAACCTGCGAAGCATATTAATAGAGGAAGAACAGGCAATCGCCATTCCGGACGAGTTCGAACGGTCGTTTCGTGCGCATCACGGCATGGTCTTTCGCACGGCATACCGGATTACCGGAAACGCGGCCGACGCCGAAGACGCGTCGCAGACAGTCTTCCTCCGTCTGCTCCATCGAAGCGACAGTGCGGAAGCCGTCAAGAGCGAAGAAAGTTATCTGCGCCGGGCAGCGGTGAATGCCGCTCTCGACATTCTGCGCTCGCGAAAATCCAGCCCAACCGTGGAACTCATGGAACTGCCGGGTGAGCCAAGCCGGAACGAGACGGCCGAACTCCGGCAGGTGCTCGCTCAGGCACTGGGCAAACTTGAACCACGTTCGGCGGAGGTCTTCACCCTCAGATTTCTGGAGGGATTCACGAATCCGCAGATCGCGACCATGCTCGGCATTTCACAGGTACTGGTGGCCGTGATCGTCCATCGCGCCCGCCGGCAGCTCCAGAGAGAACTCGGAGCCTACTTAGGAGACAGATCATGAAAGATGAAAAGTTTGATCGATTGCTGTCAATGATCCGGAACGAAAATGTACCTGAAGCGGTTGTTACTCAGGCGCGCGAACGTGTTTGGACATCGATTACCACCGGCGCCGATCCTAATCCGGTCCCCCTTCGCACTTGTGAAGACTTCCAGGCATTGATCCCGGGCTACCTGGCGAAGCAACTCGCTCCGGCGCGGGCGCTGCTGTTTGAGGATCACATACATACCTGCGTGGGATGCCGTCATGCGCTTGATCGCAAGAAAAATGGCGAACTCCAGCCTGTCTGGCGATTGGAAACGAAGCGCTCCGCCTGGCCAGGCTGGCGATGGGCAATGGCCACAGCAGCTGTGGCGGCCGTTGTCGTGGTCGCATTGGCAGTCTCGAACGGCATTTTCCCCGGACAACATCCGGTACGCGCAGCGGTACAGACTGTGGACGGCTCTATCTACGCGGTCGACGGCAATGATATGCGACGTAATTCCGGCGGGATACGAGGTCCGCAACGGAGATGAAATCCGCACCGCAAAGGGTTCGACAGCCGTGCTGCGCCTGCTCGATGGCTCCTTGGTCGAGATGGACGAGCGTTCTGATCTCGCCGTATCCCGCCATTGGAAGGGCACCACAATTCATCTTCAGGGCGGACAGATCATCGTTCAGGCGGCCAAGCAACACAACGGACACCTCTATGTTGCCACTGACGACGGCCTGGTTTCCGTGAAAGGCACAATCTTTTCTGTGAATCACGGTGTGAAAGGCTCGCGGGTAGCGGTGATCGAAGGCGTCGTTCACGTCGACTTTGCGGACAGTACAACGGACCTGCAGGCCGGACAGCAGGCGACTTCCGGTGCCTCGGTCTCAAAGGTTCCGATTCAAGATGAAATAGCCTGGAGCCGCAATTCGGCAAAGTATCTTGCGTTGCTCGGTGACTTCGCAGTGTTGCAAAAGCAATTTGCCGCGATTCCCGGGCCCGGCTTGCGCTACAGCTCCGATCTTCTACCTCTAATTCCAGAAAACACGGTGGTCTATGCGGCCATCCCGAACTTGGCGAACACAATCGGCGAGGCTAAGCGGCTATTTGAAGATCGGCTGCAGCAGAGTCCCGATTTGAGCAACTGGTGGCGCCAGCAACAGAAAGGCAATGGTCCAAAGCTGGACGATGTACTGGACCGGATAAAGACCTTTAGTAGCTATCTCGGTGACGAAATCACGTTCTCCGTGGCCAAACAGGGAAATGGCTATTCCGCGCCAGTGATTCTCGCGAGAGTGAAGCAGTCCGGGTTGGAGGACTTTCTAAGGAAGGAGAGCACTCAGCTCAATTCCAAGTTCGTCGCAGTCCGGTATTCAGGCGGTTCACGATCCCTGGAGCGTGACGCCCATTTCCGGGCATCCATTGCTGGTTTATGTCAGTAACGACCTGATGATCGCTACTCCGGATCTCTCGGAGCTGCAGCAGTCGGCCACGCGATCTCAGAATGCCAGCAAAACGTCTGGGTCAACTCCGTTCTATCAGCACATTGCTCAGTCCTATGAGCAAGGGGTGGAGTGGCTTTTCTGCGCTGACATGGAACAAATTGTGGCGCAACACGTACAAACTGATAGCCGTCGGCATGAGCTGCCGCCGGGAGTTGCCGACGTCCGCTACTTGACCATGGAGCATCGTGAAGTGAGTGGAAAACCAGAGAGCCGCGCAGATCTGACGTTTGCTAACGAACGTCAAGGCGTTGCCTCCTGGCTGGCAGAGCCGGCCTCCATGGGATCGCTGGAGTTTATTTCTCCCGACGCCAGCATGGTATCGTCCGCAGTGATTAAGAATCCCAAGAGCATAGTCGAAGAAGTGTTCAAGATGATCGGCGCGGGAAGCCCTGATTTCTCCGAGCACCTGAGCGAGTTTGAATCGAAAACTGGCGTCAGCGTCGTAAACGATGTGGCCGCTCCGCTCGGCGGCGAGGTCACCTGGGCATTCGATGGACCGATGATCCCAACTCCTCGTTGGAAACTGATCTTCGAGGTGTACGATCCGACGACATTGCAGTCAACGATCGAAAAACTGGTGGACTCCTTTAACCGCGAGGGAGCCGATCATGGACATTCTCTGCAACTAAGCAAGCGTCAGATCAATTCTCGTACGTACTACGTGATCAGTAGCCCCAATCAGCCGAATGTCGAAGTCGATTACACTTTCGTCGATAGTTACCTGATCGCAGCGCCCGACACAGCGACCATCTCGCGCGCCATCCAGTCGCGAGAGGCAGGATACTCGTTGCCGCATTCGTCCACTTTTAAGGCGCTTCTGCCAAGTGATGGCTACACGAATTTCTCCGCGATTTTTTACCACAACATTGGCCCGGTGATCGGTCCCCTGGCGGAGCAGGCCAAGTCCTCTGGAGCTCTGACGACGCAACAGCGCCAGTCAATCGATGCTCTGACCGCGAACTCCGCACCCGGTTTGATTTACGCGTACGGCGAACCCGACAGCATCGTAGTCGCCAGCAATACGGGTTTCATGGGATTTGATCTGGGAACTCTGTTAACCATGAGCCATAATGGGCCACTCTTGCCACAGATGTTTTTGAACAACACACTGAATCAAAGAACGCCGCAGACCCAGTGAGCACAACTTCCCAACTCGGAGCACCAGTAAGCGCAGTTGCACCGGCACAAGCTGGTGCTCCGCCGTTGGTTGAACTGAAAGGTCTAACTGTCCGCTTTGGCGAGCGGGAGATCTTGCGCAATCTGACCGCCTCGCTCCAGGGTCAAGCGATTGGCCTACTCGGTCCAAACGGTGCCGGGAAATCCACGCTCATCAATACGCTGCTCGGCTTCTACAAACCTTCCGCCGGCACAGCGAACGTTTTCGGTCACGACATCCGCACCGAGATTGGTCACATCCGTTCTCTTGTTGGATACATGCCGGAGAATGACGCTTTCATCTCAAAGATGAGCGCCGTGTCATTTGTCCAGATGATGGGCGAGCTTTCGGGACTGCCTCCCGAGATGGCTTTGGAACGTGCGCACGAAGCGCTTTTTTACGTTGGCCTTGCTGAAGCGCGCTATCGGCCATTAGGCACTTATTCGCTCGGCATGAAACAGCTTGCCAAACTGGCGCAAGCGATCGTGCATGGTCCCAAGCTCCTGATACTTGACGAGCCTACCAACGGCCTTGACCCTTCCGCGCGACAACGGATGATAAGGATGATTCGAGAGATCCGGGACACGCGCGAAATGCGCATCGTGCTTTGCTCACACTTGTTGCGCGATGTCGAGGATACATGCGACGAGGTGCTGATCCTGAAACAGGGACGCATTGTGCACTACTCGAACCTGGATCAAGAAAGACGCGCCAACCGGCGATTCCTGGAGTTGGAAACTTACGGCGCGAACGGAGACTTCACTGCTGCGATTGAGAAGCTTGGCTGCGAGTGTGCCGTCTCGGCGAACCGCATGAAGATGGTGCTGGCCGATGGAATTCAAACACGAGACATTTTCCGGCTGGCTTCCGAGCAAAACGTTCGCATACGCCGGTTGAATTTCCGCAGAGACACATTAGAGGACATTTTCCTCAAGGCCATGGAGGGCTAGCTTCCATTCGAAGCGGCGGAGGACAAAGATGGCTGTCTACAGGCGCAGTTACAAATCGTACTGCGGGCACGCTTACTCCGGCGTGGTCGCGTTTCCTCGTGATCTTCCGATACTCGCGCAAAAGCCTGTTCCGATCTAAAGTACAGACCGGTTTGTTCGTGGTGTGCTTCTTTTTTCCGATTGCCTGCGTGGTGTTGATCTATCTCGCACACAGCGCAAGCTTTCTGGCGAGCATTGGCATTCCCAGCCAAATCCTCTCGATCGACAATAACTTCTTCTTCCGTTACATGAGTGTGCAGGGTGCCCTTGCGTTTCTCCTGACTGCTTTCGCCGGACCTGGTTTGATCTCGCCTGATCTTGCAAACGGCGCCCTTCCTCTTTACTTCTGCCGGCCGTTCTCGCGTGCTGAATACGTGCTCGGTAAATCGTCAGTGCTGCTCATTCTTTTGTCCGCAGTGACATGGGTTCCAGGTCTTCTCTTATTTGTCATGCAGTCGAGTCTTGAGGGCGCACATTGGGCGTGGACGAATTTGTGGATCGCGGGAAGCCTAATCCTGTCCTCTCTGATATGGATCTCGATTCTTTCCTTGCTCGCGATGGCGCTCTCCGCTTGGGTGAAGTGGAGAATCGTCGCCGGAGCGCTGCTGCTCGGGGTGATGTTTTTTGGGGCCGGCTTTGGCCAGGCGATCAACGCGGTTCTGCGCACCGATTCGGGTTATTTCTTAAACCTGGGATATCTAATGGGGACCGTCTGGAATGCTTTGTTTCACATCGATCGCGAGCACGCCATTTCCATTCCTCAGGCCTGGATCGCTCTCCTCTTCTACTGTGGCGTTTGCCTTTGGCTTCTGTTGCGGAAGGTGCGTGCCTACGAGGTGATCCGATGAGCAACCAGATCATCTTCGAAGATGTGTCGAAATTCTACGGCGAGATCCTCGGCGTCAATCGCGTCAATCTTTCCATTCCCTCCGGCATCACGAGTCTGGTAGGTCCGAATGGTTCGGGCAAGACCACGCTGATGAACCTGATGACCGGTCTTGTCCGGCCCTCGCGCGGTCAGATCCAGGTTCTCGGCTACAAAACTGACGACCCTGAGAATCTATTCAAGATCGTCGGCTACTCGACCCAGTTCGACGCGTTTCCAAAAGGTCTGACCGGTTTCCAGTTCTTGTATTCCTATCTGCGACTTTCGGGGACTGACTCCGCGACTTGCGAGCGCTTATCTTGGCAGGCCATTGAGCGCGTGAACATGGGTGAGGCCGCGCAGCGGACTGTCGCCAGCTACAGCAAAGGAATGCGCCAGCGCATCCGTCTCGCGCAGGCTCTGGCGCATAATCCCAAAGTCCTGGTGCTGGATGAGCCGTTAAATGGTCTCGACCCTCTTGCGCGTTCGGAGATGATCGCGCTGTTTCGCGCCGCGGCCGCGGAAGGCTGCTATGTCATCATCTCCAGCCATATCCTGCATGAAGTTGATGTCATTTCTGACCAGGTCATCCTGCTGAGCAATGGATATGTTGTTGCAGAAGGGCAGATTCAGACCGTTCGTAGTGAAATCCAGGAACATCCAACGCAAATCATGATTCGTTGCAATCGGCCCCGAGAACTCGCGGCCAAAATGTTCACCTCCGAGCACGCCATGGAAGTCGCGATCCACAAAGACGAGCGCGGATTACTGTTGAAAACTCGGGATGCAGACGGTTTCTATCTCGCCCTTAACCAGCTGGCCCTGAATGGGATCGAAATCGAATCTATCGCGCCCGCGGACGATGATGTGCTCTCCGTCTATGAATACCTGATCGGTAACGAAGAGGTGGTCCGATGAACCGTCTCTGGTGGGCCCAGATCAAAGCAGTCATTCGCCTCGAATTCAAGAAGACCATGTTTGCCAGGCGAGGATTATGGATCTACGTTTTAGCCGCGCTGCCGGTACTGCTTTACATCGCATTCGCATTTGCAGTCGGTAACCGGCAGCATCAATCCGAGAGAATCGCGCGGCGCGGCGAGAAACAACTCACGTACCAGGATCTGACTGCCGTCAAGACCGGGATGAAAAAGGAAGAAGTCATCGCGCTTCTCGGCAAGCCTCCGGTCGCCGATCATTGGAAAGAGGAACGGCCCGTCGATGGAGGGCCGAATGTAACAGTGGCCCGTGAGGATTACCACTACTCGGACGGTCGTAGCGACCTCAATCTCGGAATCGCAGATGGCAAAGTCGAGTCCATCAATCTGAGTAGCAGCAACAATCTCGGTCAGGATACAGTCATGTTCGCCGGGAGTCTTCCAGTTCTTTTTTCTGCGGCTGGCCATATTTTTTGGATGCCTGGGAATCTTCATGAACCTCTTCCGAGGCGAGGTTCTCGACCGCAGCCTGCACTTCTACTTTCTCGCACCCATTCGGCGTGATGTGTTGATGCTCGGCAAATTCCTGGCGGGACTGCTGGCAACTTGCACGATCTTTCTGACCAGCGAGATTCTTCAAACCTGCGCTTACTTGTGGCACTACACTGCAGCTGAACAAGACCTGTATCTCTATCACAATCACGGTCTGGAGCACGCTGCGATCTATGCAGGAGTCACCCTGCTTGCCTGCCTTGGATACGGCTCATTCTTCCTGGTTGCGGGAATGCTCTTTCGCAACCCGATCGCGCCTGCCGCGTTCGCGCTTATATGGGAGGGTATCAATCCATTCCTTCCTGCCGTGCTCAAGCAATTCAGCATCATCTACTACCTCAAATCCCTGTGTCCCGTAGAAATCCCGGTCGCGCCGGGCACGTCTCCCCTCTTTGCGTTGCTCATTTCAAATTCTGACCCGATCTCTGCACCCGTGGCCATCCTCGGTATTTTGGTCGTCAGTGTCATCGCGCTGTACATTTCTAGCTTGCAGGTTCGGCGCATGGAAGTGAACTACACCACGGAATAGCGCGGAACTGCAGCAGCCGCTACCCAATTCGCATACCGTCATCTCGGTATTCCCTATTAGTCTCTGGAGCCCTATTGTTAGCGTGTGCGCATCCGTGATATCAGGCAGGCCCTGGTCTCCGCTTATCAGGACATCATCCGGCACCATACGCTTCAAGTCTCAGCAGCTCTCTCGTATTACTTCGTTCTGTCAGTCTTCCCCGGTCTGATGTTTCTCTCGGCGGTGTTTGGCTCGCTACCTTTTGGTGATCTCTTCAATCACGTTCTCCTCCTCATGAGCCGTCTGTTGCCAGCCGACACGATGCACGTGGTGCGGTCGGTTCTCTCCGATGTTCTCTCCTCCCATCGAGGGACTTGGCTTTCCTTCGGAATGATCGGGACGGTCTGGGTGGCCTCAACAGGATTCGCAGCCCTGATTGAAGCGCTCGATATCGCCTATGACGTCGAGGATGACCGTCCGTACTGGAAAACCAGGCTGCTGGCGACTGGCCTCGCGGCGATCACCGGCACGCTACTGCTCGTGGCCTTGGCGACGATGATCGTCGGACCCCGGTTCGGAAACTGGATGTCCGCTCGCCTGGGGCTTCCGCCGGTCCTTGCGGTCCTATGGCCGCCACTCCGCTGGGCTATCGCCATCGCATTCACGGTGATCGCCGTCGAAATTGTTTACTACCTGGCTCCTAATGTGAAGCAGCGATTCGGTGCCACTCTGCCCGGAGCAATATTCTCAGTTGCTGTGTGGAACTCGCTTTCATTTCTACTCGGAATTTACTTCCGCCACTTTGCAGACTTCAATCGCACTTACGGAACGCTCGGCGGAGTCATTGCTCTAATGACCTGGCTCTACTGGACGTCATTTGCTCTACTGGTAGGGGCAGAATTGAATTCAGAACTGGCCAAGCAAAGCAAGAAAGGATGTATCGAGTCGAAGGCTGTGTCAGACCAAGGAAATCAGCGGGAAGATCAGAACAAAGATCTCGACCGCGCCGCATAAAACCATCTTTAGAATCTCGTGTGGTATCTTCCGTCCACAGAAACACCACCAACCTGGTCCCGTTCTACGCTGACCGACCAACGTTTATTCAGTTGATATTCTCCCTGCACAATCTCACTGCCTGGCTGGGAGACATCGGTAGAAAAAGTGAATAGCAGATTTTTCGTTACACGCTGCTGGATCGCAACTCGAGCGGAAGGATTCTGCCCATTCCCTCCAATCGTAGGGTCAATTTCCAGGCTGGATATTCCGGCCAACCTTTGTACGCTACTACTGAGCTGGCTTACCGCCTGTGATGCAATCATCGAGTCTGTGCTTTGACTGCTTGCGGCTGACTCCTGCGTTGTTTTTCCGCGAGCGATCAGGTTGATGACATCTGCTGTCGCCAAGGGCGGATCCGAAACATACGATGTCGTCAGCTTATCCAACGCTCCTCGCAACGTGAGCGTCAGGTTGTACTGTTCCACCGTTGTATTTACCACAACGTCGAGCACAGGGTGCGTCTCGTTAGGATCGTCGAAAGTGATCACGCCTCTTTGCAGTTGATAGCGCACATTGCGATAAAAGAGCTCGCCAGAATTTAATGTAGTTCGGCCCGTGATTACGGGGTTTGCTGCCGTTCCTCCTACCTGCAGAGCCGCTTGACCAGCAATGCTTACCTGGGAGCTGGTTGCATTCAGCGTTTCGCGCGACTGCACGCCGATCGCAAGCTTTATGGTGTCGGCAAAGCCTGGCTGTGACACGGTCCCGCCATTGCTGAATTGATTCCCGAGACTCGAAAGATCAAAGTCCGGTGTGAATGACAGGCTGTCGATCAATACTCGTCCGTTCAAAGTGGAGGCCGCGGGCGTGCCGCTGAACGCTAGATTTGCATCCAGAAGAGTGCGTATTCCTTCAGGATACAGAAGACGGGTCGATTTCGATTGCAGAGCCAGACTGAATTGCAGACTAGGACGATAGGTAATCGCGCCTCCGACCGAAAACTGGCCGCCACCCATCACTCCCGTCATTTTCGAGACCTGAACCCGATCGTTCGAGATGTCGAGACTGCCGTTCAACTTTTCAATTCCGATGGGAGCATCTGATGTCGTTAGGGCAACATCCTTCAGCTGCATCTCGCCCTGAACTGCTGGCTTGGCGGCCGTTCCGGAAGTTCTTACGTCGAGTGCGAGCGTCCCGGAACTTTGCACGTCCGGTGCCAAAATCTTCAGAATCCGCAAGTTAACGGACCCATTGGCCGTCATCGTAGGAGCACTCGTTCCCCCGATCGGAAGTCGTCCCTGCACATGCAGGTTAGTGCCCGTCCCCTCGAGGTCGGCGGGTTGCAACGTCACAACTGAATTCGCGTAATCCGCCCGGATCGGACTCGCGATTCCGAGCTGCAACGATTGATAGCTAGCCTTCAAGGTAGGGATGGAGAGGTGCGCTTCCACCCGAGATTTGTCTTTTAACGGCCCACGCAAAGTCGCGTGGATTTCCGTCTCTCCCTGAAATCCGGATGGCACGCTCGACGTAAATGCAGCAAAGGCAGTCTCCAGCGGGATGGTGCCGGTGTCCAGGTTCGCCTGTGCATCGTAGTCGCCGGTCAATTCCACCTGCGCTTTGGCGTGTACCGCGACTTGCGACACCTTCGAATCCATATTTAGGTCCAACCGGTGCTGCGCGACCCGTGCTTCGGCCTTCAGATTGGAAATGGTCTTGCCCTTTGCCTGCAGCTCGGGCAACTCCACAGTTGCTACCAGCTGCGGATCGTCGAGCGTACCTTTCCCTGTCACGGAAGCAGTCACTGTCCCACTGAGCTCCAGGTTTTTTGCTTGCAGGATCTGCAGACGCTGCAGCTCAATGCCGGGCACATCCACGTGCACGTTGTAGGCTTTCGACTTAGGCGCATATGAGAGATTGCCGTCTGCTCTTCCCGCTTTTGCTGCGACGGATACGTTCGAAACAATAGCTCCGTTGTCGGTATGAAAGTTGGCCGCTAGTTTCTGAAGAGGTTCGCCATAAACAATCGCTTTCGCAATGTCCACACTTCCGGTACCTGCCGGTTCCAGTTCCGACCCATCGAAAGAGACTCTTGCTGACACGACGCCTGAAATCGGATACGTCTGGCCCGCCAATTGTTGTAGTTCAGCGATTTCGAACTGCTGCGCATTGAGATTCGCTTGAACCCGGTCGGATGGCTGATAAGACCAATTGTGCAGCGGAACGGCCGCGCTGAATGACGCTTGGCCTCGCCGTGCATTCGTAAGTCTGCCATTCTCGACGGTCAAGTGCGATGGACTCGCCTGCACTGCAAGCGTCGCACTCGTCCACTCGGTTCCTTGGACTTCGAGGTTCGTCGCGTTCAACAGCGCTGCGATATTCGGTTTCTTCAGCGAGCCACGTACGACCGCACTCACCGTTGCTTTACCGGATACAGGTGGCGGATTCTGTCCACTGCTGAAAGATGACGCCAGTTGCTCGAGCTGGTGCAAATCGTCCGCAATCACCTGTACCTGCAGACTGGAATGTTCGCTGATCCGTCCCTGTGCTGTAACACTGACGGACGGTACCATGATCACGGTGTTCCGCAATTCAACGGTCTGCTGCCGACCATCGTAGCTCGCATGCACCGTTCCATTTACGGGAACGTCGGTCGCGGACGGGTTCGACCGACTGGTGGCTTTCGCCAGCAGTGTGAGATCCGTGTGCGCCTGCAGATTTTCGATCCCACCTTTCCAGCTAGCATCAGCGTTGCCAGAGATTTCTCCGGAAACAGCCGTGCCATGGAGTTGCTGATTTCCGAGACTCTGCTGCAGTGCCCGAAGCGACATGTTCTGCAACGAAGCTCGAATGCGAGACTCCGGCGTCGAATCCAGATGATTCATTTCACCACTGGCCTTCAATCGGCCACCCAAAGTATCCACGCTCAAATCGCTGACAATCAGATTGCCGCCGTTGAGCTTGAATTCCCCCGCGAGTTTGCGCAGTTCGACCCGCTTTCCTGACGCAGCCGCCAGAAGCAACTCGCTCGCAAGGTGCCCATCGACCGACACGTTTCTCAACAGCGGCTGGTTCTTCACCGCTTGAAAATGAAGTCTGCCGGTCAGCGATACGTTGCCCTGTGCTTTTGCCGACGGCGAGAACTGGTCGAAATCTTGCCCATGAATCATTACCTGATAAGACCCGTCCGCAACTGGATTCGAGTAGTTGGACACCTGCGCCTGTAGCAGCACATTCGACGATCCGACATGGAGGGTCGCCGATTCAACAGTCAATTTGTCTGGAGTGGCGCTGAACCTCAGGTCGAAATCGTGAGCAAGGGGAGCATAGTTCGCATAGCGTAGACGACCGCTCTTGTATGAAAGAACGCCATCATACCTCTTTGCCATCGGTGTGAATCGTATGTCGGTGGCCAGGTCATACAGATCGGCATCCAGAGGAGTCTTCTGATCTTTGTAGTCGATCTCGCCATTCGTAATCTGAGCACGCCCCACGGCAAGATCAAAAACGCTCGTGCTACTACTGCTGCTGTGAGTGGGAGCAGCCGGAAAATTATTCGTGCCACTCCGGCTAACCTCGACGTTGACCACCGGACGCTCTATCAACAATTCGCGGATAGCCGCCTTCCTCTGCAGGAAAGACACGATCTTCATCCCAACGGTGAGCTTGTCCGCATGCAACAGAGGAAGTTGATCTGCCGGCTCCGTGCCACGCAGCGTAATGTCATAAAGATGGACAGTCAGCTGCGAGAGACTAAAGTCCAATCCGCCAATGGTTGCCTTTCCACCGGTCGACTTGTACACTTCTTCGGCAATCTTGCGTCTCGCGAAGCGATTGAATGAGGAAGTCTTGAGGTATGCGTAGCCTGCGACCAACACGACAACGAGCAGAATCCCAAATGCAATCGCCGCCCAGCCCATCCTCCGTTTCCAAGTCATGAGATCCCCTAAAAAGCCTGCCCAATTGTGATGAAATACTGCGTCGGATTGATGCCCGGTATAGGGTTGAGATTTCTCCCGATGTCAATTCGTACGGGTCCGATGGGGGTCGCATAGCGGAAGCCGAAGCCCACCGTGTTCGTGTAATTATTCGCGAAATCGTGCAAATTGATCGCGCTATAAACATTCCCGCCGTCGTAAAAGACCACGCCTCCGAGCGTCTTCATGATTCCCAGGGGAAATCGCACTTCTGAATTAAGAATGAACAACTGCTTCCCACCCACCGGCACCGTGATGTCGACGCATCCTGATTGTCCCTGAAGCACGTTGCAGAAAGGCACGAGCCGCTGCGGACCGGCTTCATCAATCGGAAATCCGCGCAATGAGGTTCCGCCGCCCGAGAAGAAAAGCTGGCTGGTGGGAACGAAACTGTTCGCAAACGGCGATGCCAGTCCAATCCGAATGCTATTGGCCAGCACAATCGAGTGCAGCGGCTTATAGAACGCATACTGCCCAAACAGTCTCGCGAAATCGGCGCTCGAACCCAATGCGGTAGGTGTGATTCCCAGGTCCAACGTTGCAAACCTACCGCGATGCGCATCCAGGGGCTTGTCCCGGGTATCGTGAATCAGCGTTGCTGAAAAAGTTGACAGACGCACGTTGCGATCCTGAGGCAGAACGAGATCCGGAACCAAAATGTGCGACAAGGCAGTCTTATTAAAGTCGTAGCGAATTTGTAAACGCGTATTCGTCTTATGAGATAACGCCCGCTCTACCTGAAAAGAAAGATCTCCGAGCACGGCGGTGAACAGTGGATTTTCACTGTTCCGTTCGAGCGAGAAACTGCTCAAAGACTTCCATTGGGTCTTGATGAAATGCGGTTGTGTATAGGTGGTGAGCAAACGCTGGTCGAGTTGAGACGCAAGAATCGAACCGCTCGCCGTCTCCCCCATGCCGCGCAAGTTGTGTCTGCTGAATTCGATCAAACCTCGCGGACTAGCGAAGGTCGATTGACTGGGTGCGATCTGATATCCATTCAGCCCAATCGATCCTCCCCCGCCTGGCAGGGCAACCGTTCCAGTCGGGACGTTCCCCCCGCGATGCGACACCTCAAACCCAAAGCCATATGTAATGTCATTTCGCTTTGCCTCATGCACCTTCACCAGGGCCGTCTCACCTGTCTGAGTAGTGATTGGCTTCCGTGGCCCAACACTAGCCCAATCGAAAATATTCAGGTCATACAGTCGACTCTCCGCTTCCAAAAGAGAGCCCCGCCTCATCGGAGTTTCTGGAGCGATCTGGGCGGTCTTGGTCAGCAACCACTGTCGCGTCCGTTCCTGCCCCAGATAAACCACCTCGTCGGTTCGCACTTCTTGATGTTCGTCGATGGCGTACGACACATTTACACGATAGGGATCTCCTCCCGCTGGATGTACCGACGCCTTCACTTCCACGTTCAAATAGCCCCGATTTAAGTAATTCGCGGAAATGCGGTTGCGATCGTTAGTCATTTTCCGCGGCGAGAATGGCTCCCCAGCGCGCTGTTGAAAAGCTTGGGGTGCCGTGAGCTGCGCATACGCGATATTCCGATTGCCCGTAACCTGCACGTCTTCAACCAGCGTTTGCCGGCCTTCTTCGACATCGAAATCCACATCGATCTTCGGTTCGTGATCAACGGTTCTGGGAGTGACCTTCACCTGTTCATACCCTCGATCGCGATAAAGCGCTTCGATATTCGCAGCACTCTGCTTGAGCAACTTTTGACTGAGGCTGCCGTGCGTCCAGATATGTGATTTCTTGACGGTCACCTGCGCAAGCAGATCCTTTGTGCCGATTGCGTAATTTCCATGAAACATAATGCGAGCAACCTTGTGCTTCTGGCCACGGTCGATTTTGTAAACAATCGCAACCTTATCGGGATGCTTTTGGAAATCCGTCGTGACCTTCACGTCGTAGTAGCCCTTGTTCTGGAAAAAGTCCGTCAGGTTTCGTTGTCCTTCCTCGACCAGATCTTGTTCAACCACCCCCTCGGAATAGATTGGGATGAGCTTCCTCATATTGCGATTAGCGAGAAAAGGAATTACGTTAAGTTTCGCCCCCTCCGTCCGAATGGTTACCACGGGCCCCACGTCAATGGTGAACGACACGTGTACCCGGTTTGTTTGCGGATCGTATTTCGGAGGATTCTCTTTCACGCTGCTCGCCAATCGGTGCTCTTTCGTTAGGACCCTCTTCATCAGCTTGGTCGCCGTCGCGATAACGGTCGGCGAATACGGCTTTCCCGCTTTCAAAAGTCCTCTCGAAAGGCGGGCCCAGACGGAATGGACCGAATGCACCAAACGATTCGTCTCCGCATCATTTGTTCCCTCAATATCTACCGAGGCAATGCGCGCCCTTTTTCCCAGGTTGACTGGAAAATGGACACTCACCAGTTGATGTGCGTCATCGATCACGGGCTGTGCGTTGACCTCAGCCTGGAAATATCCGTTGCGATGAAAGAAATCTGTCAGGGCCTTTTGAGCGACAGGAATCTGCGACGGATCGTACGGGTCCTCATCAGAGAGGTCGGTAACCTGCAGAAGCCGAATGTAGGCGAACTCCTTTGTAGCTCCCGGGAACTCGACCACGCCCAGGTAGTACGCAGGCTCCAGCAAGAATTCAACTCTGAGCCCTTCCACTTCAGGTACAACACTGACTTTTACCTCGGGGAACTGTCCGGCTCGCTGCAGGGCCTTCGAATCAGCGTCAATCTTCTGCTGGGAATAGGGCTCGCCGGCATGCTGTGTCACCAACGGATAGAGTGGCCCCAGATCCCGGTGTGGATTTGCAATCAACGAGACGGTGCTGACCTTTTGTCCTTCATACGTGGATGAAGGGGCCTGAAATGCCAACTGCGCCATCGCGGTTGCGCTGAGCACGGCAAAGAGAAAAACTGACAAGCGCATAGTGACCCAGGAAACTCCAAGCCGCACCCAGGCAGAAATGAGGGACGAATTGCACCACCCAAACGGCGTTTCAGTCTGATGCTGTTGATTTTATAGGAGTTGTCGGAATTGAACTCCGGTGAAAGGGAAATGCAACAGCTTCAATGTTTAGCGAGCAGGCCCATGGCTTCGAGAAGAACTGATCGTGAAGTAGAAGGTTGCTCCCTTCTCGACTGCTCCCTGTGCCCACACCTCTCCTCCGTGGCGCTGAATGATTCTTCTGACAGTGGCCAGACCGATGCCATTGCCAGGAAACTCAGCAGCCGAATGAAGCCGCTGAAATGGTTGGAACAAACGGTCGGCGGAACGCGGATCAAATCCACTGCCATCATCATTTACGAAATATACGACGCGTCCATCCTCATTCGTGCTGCCGAACTCAATTCGAGCGTGATCGTGATGCGAAGTGTACTTCCACGAGTTTCGCAGCAGGTTGTCCATCATAATGCTCAGAAGCCGGGCGTCCCCAAATACTTCGGTACTTTTCGGCGCAATAAACTCCAATCGCCGGTCCGGCGCGCTGCGACACAGTTCTTCAATGATGGAACGGGCGATAGCGCTCAGATCTACCTTTTCGGCTCGCATCACGCTGCTCGTTACTCGCGAGAGGTTCAACAGGTCATCGATCAGGGAAGTCATTCTCCTGCTGCTCGAGCGTATGTTCTCCACGAGTTCGCGCGTCTGATGAGTCAGTCCGGTTCCGTATTGGTTCAAAAGCAGATAGCTGAAGCCGTTGATGGCATCTAATGGGCCTCGCAGGTCATGAGACACCGAATAGGAGAATGCCTCCAGCTCGCGGTTCGATGAAAGCAACTCCCGGGTACGTTCTGAAACTCGATGTTCCAGTTCATCGTGACTTTTCTGGAGTTCGTTCAGCATGTCGTTAAAAGAATCTACCAGGACCGCGAGCTCATTTTGTTCCGCTGGGGGATTGACCCGAATGTTGTAGTTCTTATCGCGCGAAATCTCTTGAGCGGTCGTGGCTAATTGCACGATCGGTTGAGCAACTGATTTTCGGAAGGAAGAGGAAACTACGTTTGCCGCGAACAGCGAAACGAATAGGACCGCGAGCGCGATCAGCGCATACCGCTTTAGTCGCTGATCGATCTCGGCGAGGCTGGCTCGCAGATAAACGAATCCTATCGGCTTCCCCTCAGACATGATCTCTCGCACCAGAATGACGTATTTCGCTCGATACCAGTAACCTTCCGTTTTTCCTTCTGGCAGCGATGGGATGTTTGGAATCTCTCCGTTGGGTTCCTTCGAGAACTCTGCGAGCGGTCGCCGCCCCAAGGTGAAAATACCGCCGGAAATAATGCTGCGCGAATTCTTCAATGCGGCTAACGTGCTCGCGGCTGCTTGAGGATCGTTAAAGAGAATGGCTGAGACACTGTTCGATCCGACAATTTGGGCCTGGGCTGATAAGCTTCGAATAAGAGTCTGCCGGAAGGTAATTTGGTCATACGTAAAAAAACCGGCACAGGCCAACAACAAGGCCACGCCACTCACCAGCATGTTCATCATCATGAGGCGAGCCGAAATCGAGCGTTTGTGACCTGCCGTCATCGCTAGCTCTTTGGCTTCCTCTCGATCACGCGGATCGCAACCTTCAACAATTCCGAACTGAGTAGCAGATGGCTTTCTTCTGCCGTGCTGCGATTCACCTCAAAGCGGATTCGGTCTTCCTGGCTTACCAGTCCGATTACTCCGCCACGCTCGGCAAAATGGGGAATATCGCTGACCGTAAGAAGACGCATTTGCCGAGCTTCGCCGAGAATTGCCGTTAGATGACTTTCTTCAGAGGAGCTAATGAAGAGGATGTTGCATCCAGCCGCATCTTGAACGCGATGAATTCTCTCTACCGAAATCTTCTTGCCAGCGACGCTCTCCCCATTCACGGTCGAATCAAGAACAACACCAAACGGATCACGGCCTAATACGCATATTTGAAACGGTCCCGAAACGGCCCCTCGATCGGATGGCCACTCCACGAACTTTCCAAAGTTATAAAGATAGGCGGCTTTAACTTGGGATTCGGTGGGCTTGGATT
Organism: Terriglobia bacterium; assembly: GCA_963823085.1. Taxonomy (GTDB): domain Bacteria; phylum Acidobacteriota; class Terriglobia; order Terriglobales; family Acidobacteriaceae; genus Sulfotelmatobacter. The sequence continues at coordinate 187,334 of CAWGKF010000006.1, forward strand.
CTTGAGCGCGGCAGATGTTAGAGCACAGAAGAAGCAGGGCGGACAAGCAGATTAAGAAACTCGCAAGAGCCGAGGATCGAGAGAAGACAGAGCGCGATCTCCCACCGGGTTTCATCGCTGTTCTCAGTGTTGCCAAGTAATCTGTCCGTACACACTTCGCTTAATAGCAACATTCGGGCCAGGGTCGCTTGCGTATTCGTAGTGATAAGGCTGGATTAGGTTCTGGCCGACCACCGAAAAGTTAAAGTGCTGCCCGGCGTGCCACGTGAATTGTGCATCCGCAGTGGTGTAGGTCCGAATCTCCTGCGCAGGCAAGTGACTTACATATCGAAATGTGAGGTCAACACTAACCGCTTTCTTGATGTCCAATCCCGACAGAAGCGTGGCTTCGTGTCGCGGGCTTGAGCCCTCAGTAGGGCCAGCGGTCCCGACGTCCGGAGAATTTGTTCCCTTCCTGAGCTGCATTTGTAGAAACGAATACGAAGCCCGCAACCGCCAATAGGGCATGGGCTTCCATTCCGGGGCAACTTCCACTCCCCGCGTGGTGCCCACGAGCCCGTTCCCGAATTCAGCGGGAAGCAAATAATGCGGGGGCGCCGGGCTGTTCTCCAGGAAAGGAGCGCCAACCAGATCTTCGCTGAAAAAATCTCCGTAGTGATTGTAGAAAGCGTCGACGTCTACATAGACGTTCTCGAGGAAGAGATGCCGGTAGCCCAGTTCGTATCCGTTCATCTCCTCGGAATGAAAGTTCGGATTCGCATTGAACCTCGCAAAGAAAGGCAATCCATTGATGAATGTGCCCGTGAAACCTGTGAGGTAAAATGCGCGTTCCGCATCGGACGGTGTTCGAAGCGCATGCGTATACGCTGCCCAGATTGTTTCCGTTTTCGTTGGTGTCCAGAGTAAACGGCCGCTGGGCTCCAATTGCACCCCTGTGTAATTGGTTTTTAGCAGCTTGGTGCCGAACGATATCGAAACCCGGTTATCGAGAAGCCCAATATCATCTTGGAGAAAGCCAGTGAAGAGCTTGTCGGTTCTTGATCCGGGGAGGAAATAGAGACCGGAGACGACCGTCGGATTAGTTCCGTGGCTGAAGCGTGCACCCAGCCCCCACGATATTTGCTGATTGCCGGGTAACGGAAAGCGATCCAGGAAGTCCACATCGAAGGTATCGCGCAAGTCTGCAAAATTTAATTCGTGACGGTTCGTGCGATCGTAATAAGCCTGAAGTTGGAAATCTTTGCCTTGCCCTTGAGTTTGTTGCCACCGCCCAAGAATATTTCCGCCGGATAAACGGGCGGTCCCATCAAGGACCTGCTGATAAGGAAAAGCATACGTCGTTGCCGTTACACTTTGTCCCGTTCCCTCGTCATAGATATCGCCCTGCACGGTGTATCGGTTCCGCTCGCCATTCGCCAAATCCATGCGGAACCCGCCCTGCACAGACCTCCAGCGATCGTAGTCGATGCCACCAGGATGAAACTCAGGACCTCGATCAAATGCCATGCCATAGACCCGGTAATCGAGTCCGTTACCGTTCCCCGCGCCATATCGGGCATTGATCATTCCTTCATCAACATTGCCCCCGATTACGCTGACATATTCGCCATGCGTATCCTTGCTGCTTTTCGTGATGATGTTGATGACACCGTTCACCGCATTGGGCCCCCAGATAGTCCCTCCCGGTCCGCGGATCACCTCAATCCGCTTAACGTCCGCAAGCATCAGGTTTTGCACTTCCCAATAGGTTCCGGCCAGTAGGGTGGTGTAAACCGTGCGACCATCAATGAGCACCAAAACATCTCGCGTCAGCCTGCTGCCAAATCCGCGAATCCCGATCGACCACTGATTGCTGTTGATTCGCGCTACTTCCACCCCCGGCACCAGCCGGAGGGCGTCGGGAATCGTCGTCGCTCCAGATCGGCGAATGTCATCTTGAGTCAGAACATAGATCGCCGCCGCTGTCTTCCACACATGTTCGGGCTCTTTGGACGCCGTTGTGACCTCAACATTTCCTAGCTGCGCCAGGGTCAGGTCCTTCAGGTGAGCTTGAGGTTCCTCCGCGTCTGGAAACTCCGCAGGCATTGCCCACCCATGCAGAAGAGTGCCTACCAGAATCGTTACGATCAGAGCGAGCATTCTCCGGCTCAGGCCGTCCGTCGTTCTAGAACCCTTGGGCAGGAGAGCTACCGACCTATTTGCTTTCATGGGGACTATCAGTTTGCTGATGGATAGTGCGGAGTTCGATCAAACGATCTACTTCGTGCAGTAAATGCTCCGGCTCCAGTTGCGACTTGCGCATCCAGGAATCGACGAGGGCTCCCTCGCCCGGCAAAGCCGAAAAGCCTGAGAGCATCACAATCGGTATGCGCGGACGCATCTTTTTCATTTGCTCAGCCACGACGGTCCCATTTCCGTCCTGGTCGGAGAGCCAGTAGTCCATTACCACGACGTCGACGTTGGAAGACTCGAAGGTCGCGAGCGCCCTTTTTGCGGTTCTTGCCTCCAACACACAATAGCCTGCGGCTTCGAAAACCATTCTCCGGGCCTTAAGCTGTAATTCTTCATCTTCCACGCATAAGACGGTTCTCTGCGGAACAGTCTCTGTTCCGGGGCCGTTCTTGGATCGTCCGAGAACGCTTGCCACTTCCGAAAGAAGAACCTGGGGGTCTTGGCCCTTCCGGAGGTGACCGTCGACATTCCGAAGGAACGATTGAGGCAACGGGTCGACGGCGGAAACGGCGATCAGCGGAAGATTGGGATACTTCTGACGAAGTTCCCCCGCCAACTCGTCGCCATTCATCTCTGGCATAACGTAGTCGAGCAAAACCAGATCAACCGTCGTGCCGTTCACCAGCAACTCCAACGCCGACCGGGCCGATGCAGTGGACACGACCGAATAGCCGCTAGCCTCTAGCAGCAGGGTTCGCTGCTTGAGGATTTCGGCATCGTCGTCAACACAGAGCAAACGCTTGGACACGGGACCTGGTGGACGCAAAAAGAGTGGACGCAAACGCAGTATGGTCTCAGGTCCACCCGGCCACTCGTATACAGCGTTTCCCTCATTATTGTTTGGTTATCGGCGTATAGGTGCCGAAACGATGCGCCTTCTGCGCCTATTGTTGAAGTGCAAGTCAGCTCTGGATATCGCCGCAAGCCATTGATGTTTAAAGAGTTGCAGACTGCCAAGAGCGGCTGCTCAAGTCCGGCAAGTGGTGTGATATGGATCACCAGTTCACGCGTTAGTGATCACGGTGTGGCTCCCCCATCAAATTTAGCCTTGAGCAGGAGTCTCCTCACAGGAGCTTCAACTTGCGGATGTGCCGCAAGGGTGATGCCTCAATGCCACGAAAACTTGGCCCCAAGCTGATTATCTCGCTGACGATCCTCATCGTTGCGATCAGCAGTGTCACCGGCTACCTGAACTTTCGCACACAAAAGAAACAGTTGGTCGAGACGATGGTTTTAGGGGCAGACGAATTGTCGCGCAGCATTACCAGCGCCACGTGGCAGTTCATGCTCGACGACGACCGCAAAGCCGAGTACCACATCATGCAGACGATCGCGGATAAGGAAGGTGTCGATCGCATTCGCATGTTCAATCGTGAAGGCCGCCTGGTCTTCTCGACTGATGCCCGTGAGCAGCCGAACCAGGGCTTCCCGAATTTGACGAACGAAGTCTGCACTACGTGCCACAAAAATGGGCCGATTATCGACAAGCCCGCACAAGCTTCCCGGGTTCGTTATGCCACCACGCCCGAAGGAGTCAAGACCATCAGCATGGTCACTCCGATCTATAACGAGCCCTCGTGCAGTAATGCCAGCTGCCATGCACATAGCGCGTCCACCAAGGTACTCGGCGTAGTCGATGTGTCTCTACGCCTCGATCCGGTCAAAGAGCAAACCCGCACGATCACTCTGCAAACGATCATTTCGACCCTTCTCGAGGTCGGCATCGGTGCTGCCTTCGTGATCTTATTCACGCATCGATTCGTGGCCACTCCGATCCGCCAGCTGATCCAAGGCACCAAAGCCGTCAGCGAAATGGATCTGGATCAGCACATAGAGATCACGCGCCGCAGCCAGGAACTCGACGAGCTGGTGGACTCCTTCAATCGCATGCGCGAGCGTTTGAAGCTTGCCGTCACCGAGCTCAATGACATGCAGCAAACGCTCGAGGACAAAGTCCAGGAGCGTACACAACAACTGCAAACCGCGCAACGCAAGCTGATCCAGACAGACCGTCTTGCATCCCTGGGACAGCTCGCTGCCAGCGTGGCGCACGAAATCAATAATCCCGTTTCTGGAGTGCTCAACCTCTCGATGCTCCTGGAACGCCTCATGGCAAATGGCGCATTCCCACCTGGACGCGAGGCCGAATTCCGTAAGTACCTGGGGCTGATTTCAACCGAAACGGCGCGCGTCGGAAGGATCGTTTCTGATCTTCTCTCCTTCTCACGTCGGTCGAAGCCGCAGCGGGCGCCTGCCGATCTGAATAAGCTGATTCGTACGACCGTCAATCTTGCACAGCACAAACTTAAGTTGCTAAGCACCGAGATTATTCTGGACTTGCAGGAAACTCTGCCTCAGATCGAGTGTGATTCTTCACAAATGCAGCAAGTGGTCCTGAATCTTGTTTTGAATGGCGCCCAGGCGATGCAGCCCAAGGGTGGCGGCACACTCAGTATCCGCACACGCTTAGTGGACCAGGGAACCAACGCCGAACTCTCCGTGCAAGACACCGGCGAAGGCATCGCTCCGGAAAATATTTCCAAGATCTTCGACCCGTTCTTCACGACCAAAGCGGATGGAAAAGGAGTCGGGCTCGGCCTCGCCGTGCTCTACGGAATTGTGAAGGCTCATGATGGCGAGGTCGAGGTTACGAGTCAGAGAAATGTCGGCACCACTTTCACAATCACCTTGCCACTTAAGTCACGTAAAGGTGATCCGGAGCTCAGGGAAGTGCAGGTGCAGTCTGTGTGAGCGCTCTTTATCTTGTCCCGATCGGCAGTGTGCCAGACAAGGTTTGGGAGTGGATCGAAGATGCAGCCGCCGAATGGTTTCCATTACCGGTCCGGCGTCTGCCTGCACTACCGATTCGTGATTCTGCGTATGACGGCAAACGGAAACAGTATCAATCCGTGGAAATCATGAAACTGTTGGCTCAAAACGCTCCGAGGGATGCTTCAAGAGTACTCGGCGTCACCGACGTTGACCTATCGATCCCCATGCTGAGCTTCCTTTTCGGACAGGCACAACTCGACGGCACCGTGGCGATCGTTTCGCTCTGCCGGCTGCAGCAGGAATTTTATGGGCTTCCGGCAAGGGATGATCTGTTGCGCGAGCGCCTTACCAAAGAAGTGCTACATGAGATGGGACACACCTTCGGTCTGGTTCACTGCTCAGAACAGAAATGCGCGATGAGTCTCTCGACGCACATAGGGATGGTGGACACAAAATCGGAAGCGTATTGCTCTCGTTGCGGCGTGCAAATAGCCGAACGTTTTGCGTCTCTGGATGGAGGAGTATGAAGAAAAGTTGGCCAATTCTTGTCGTCGACGATGAAGATGTCATGTGCGAATCCATGGCTGCGTGGTTGAGAGAAGATGGATATCGCGTCGATACTGCCTCCAACGGCCAGCAAGCGGTTGAGCTTGCTAAAGGCGCCGACTACGCCATCTGTTTTGTCGATCTAAAAATGCCCGGCGGAATGGATGGCATCGAGACCATGATGGAAATTCATCGGGTGCGCCCTGACGCGTCCGTCATCATCATCACCGCTTATGCCACGGTCGACACTGCCATTCAGGCGATGAAGGAGGGCGCCCAGGAATACATCGTCAAGCCCTGCAATCCTCAGGAAATTTCAATGCTCGTTTCGCGAATCCTCAAACTGAAGAAGCTGCAAAGCGAAAATGCGATTCTTCGGAAAAAAATCACGCGGCAATACCGCCATCACGACATCATCACCAAGAACCCTCGTATGGAAGAAATCCTCGCACTCACCCAGGAGATTGCGAGCCTTCGCAGCACGGTCCTGATTCGCGGGGAGAGTGGAACTGGAAAGGAACTCGTCGCTCGCGCTGTCCATTATTCAGGCAGCCGTGCAGAAAAACCGTTCATTGTGGTCAGCTGCGCTGCCTTAACCGAGACGCTGCTCGAGAGCGAGCTGTTCGGCTACGAAAAGGGAGCCTTCACCGGAGCGAACGCACAGTCAAAAGGGCAAATTTGAACTCGCCGACGGTGGAACTCTCTTCCTCGATGAGATTGGGGATATTTCCCCGAAACTCCAGGCCGATTTATTACGAGTCCTGCAGGAACGGCGTTTTTATCGGGTCGGCGGAACAGAAGAGGTTCAGGTCGACGTTCGCATCATCGCCGCTACCAACAAAAATCTTGCCCAGGAAGTGCAGCAAGGACGCTTCCGCGAAGATCTCTTCTATCGGCTGAATGTAATCGAGATTCGCTTGCCCGCACTCCGCGAACGTCGCGAGGACGTCCCGTTACTGGCTGAGCACTTCGTCAATCGCATTTCTTCTGAATTAGGCAGAGATGTACACAGCATCTCCCCGGCAGCTCTGAAGGTACTGATGGCTCACGACTGGCCCGGGAACGTGCGCGAATTGGAAAATGTAATCGAGCGCGCGATTGTCACCTGTCGCAATGGCATGCTCGATGAGCAGGATTTCTCCTGGTTGCAGCAGGCTGGCTCGCAACAGGCTTGGGAGATTCCGGATGTTCCTCTTGGCGAACTTGAACGCCGCGCCATTGTCGCCGCGCTTGAAAGGAAACACGGTAACGTCAAAGAAGCGTCGGCAGCACTTGGAATCGATCGCTCTACGCTTTACGACAAGCTGAAGCGTTACGATATTGTGCACTGACCTCGATTCTGCGACTTCATACTTCCAGGAACGTGTCGGCAAGGACTGTGTTCCAGTCCGCCTCCGGGAGTGCATCCATCAATCCGTGTATCAGCACTCCTCCGTCCGCCAGTGTTGGCTGAGTATCCGCTGGGCGAAGTTGTAATTGAAGTCTTTCCAACTCACGGGAGATCCACCCGTGGACCTCGGGTCCACGTAGCAAATGCCGCGTCGTTTTCGGATCCTGCACATCCAGACGCGGGCGGATCTTCAATACCCAATTTACTTGACGGTTTCCAACCGAGATGACGGTCCCTTCCAACGGAGCTCGTACCCGAATCTCTCGCCCATTCTTCTTGACGCACCAGGTGATCTGATTGACGTCGAGTTGTTGGCCGATCGCCGGTACTTCGACGGTCTCTGGCATTCCAATCAAATGATCCGCGAGCGCATCCAATCCAATGCTGACTGTCCCATCTGCTTCAGGCTTTGCCCAGGTGTGTCCCCGGTGGTAGAGACGGTCGGCAGGATAATCGAGCCCGAGATCTTGCGTTACCCCCGTTGCAGGCAGCACGGCAAAATGCGAGTAGTTCTGACAGGTGCGGCAATCAAACTGGTTATCGCACGTTCTCGAAATAACTCTGCCCGCTAGCTCGTGACGGCATCGTCGGTCTGCTTCGGGCAAGTCTGCGAAATCCGATTTCCAGCACAGATCGATTGCATGATGACTCTGAAAATCACGCGTCGTCCGCCAAGCCGCGGAAGCGACCGTCCACAGGATCGTCAGAACGACCGCGAAGAATAGCATCAGAAAAACAACGTGACCGACCGTCCAATGAAACCCATCAATTCCCGGAAACATGAGAATTCTCTCCCTCTGACTTCGGAAACAAAGGCAGATATCGGTAAGAAAGCGAGTAAACAATGACGCCGTAAGCAATGACCCCGCCAAAGCTGGCGATCTCTTGCCAACTCGGGGTGTATCGCAGAAATTCGTCAAACGGCAGAGTAGGCAATGCCAAAGTCTGCACGGTCATGACGAACCGGTTCATCAGGACTCCGCAGCACGCGAGTGCCGCGCCGCTCAGCAGCAATCCGCGCCGTTCTGCCGTGCGCCGAAATGTGAGTAAGAATGCCGGGAGTAATCCAAACAGCACAATCTCTGCAAACAGAAACGGCGTGCCGAATGGTTTATAGATGTAGTACTGCCAGGCTGCGAATCCTTCTGACGGAGACGTATGATTCAGCCAGATCAGCGTGTCGATTGACTTCGCCGCTACATAAGTCCCCAACAGCACTCCGGAAATTAGGCCCAAGCGGCGGAACACGTCATTCGCCACCACCCTCCGCCCCGTAATGCTTTCTACCGTCGCCGTCACCAACATCAGGAAACTCGGCCCCGTCGCAATCGCCGACAAAATGAAAAGGAAGAAAGTAGAAGGCCAAATGAAGACTCCCTGCCGGAACGCGAACGGACGCCCGCGCAGCACTCCGTAGAGTCCGCCCAGCGATCCTTGATGAAAAAATGAGAGCAGGGTTCCGACACCTGCCAGCACTGGGACTAACTTGTGAAGCTGATGTTCAAAGACGAGAAACGATGGCAGCTTGCGCAATTGCCGGTTGCGCAGAACGATCGGAATGTACTCCAGGCACAGTACCGTCAGATAGCACGTAATGCAGAAGGTCACCTCGGTTAGCATCGAGTGCGTATTCGGATGCCAAAAGGTGAACCAGAATCGCAGAGGCTGCCCGACATCAATTCCCAGGATGGCCACTGCGCCGCTATAACAAATGAAACCCACCACGACCGCCGTATTCAAAATTGGTTTCAACTCAGCGCGCTTGAGAATGTAAACCAGAAATCCGGTGAAGAACGCTCCGGCTCCAAGCGCAATGATTCCAAGATCCAGAAAGATCCAGAGGCCGAACGCGAAGCGATTGTCCATGTTCGTCTGGTTGAGCCCGTAGTACAGGCACAAGCCAGCGGCATAGACTCCGACCGCAAGCATGACCACCCACGGACACAGCCAGGCTAAAAATCGTGGTAACGAAACTCGCTCTTCGCCGCGAGCGATCCATCGACTGTCGGCGAGAGCCGCACTAGACATGTTGTACCTCCGGTTGATTGTGTGAATTCTCGGCCGATCTGACGGGGTTCTCACCACCCGGTTCAGCCATACTCCTCACCCATGCCTCATTCGACTTGTAATAAACCTTAGGTTCTGTTCCGATGCGAGCCAGCAGCCGGAACGTGTTCGCCGAGCGTGCTTCTTGTGCGACTGGATCGCTTTGATCCGCCAGGTTGCCAAACCGGATTGCTCCCGTCGGACAAGCCTCCACACACGCCGGGATGTAATCGGCAGCATCGATCTCGCGCCGCCCTGCTGCAGCCGCCTTCTCCTTTGCTGTGTGGAATCGCGCGTGACAAAGATTGCACTTCTCGACCACGCCGCGCATCCTCGAAGCCACTCCCGGATTTAAGGTCTTCTCCATTCCGGTAGGCCATGACGGATCCCACCAGTTGAAATACCGCGCGTGATACGGACATGCCGTCATGCAGTATCGGCACCCTAGGCAACGCTGCGGCATCTGCATCACGATGCCCGTCGCCACATCCACTTCCACCGCCTGCTGCGGACAAACATGCACGCACGGGGTCTCGTGCTCACAGTGCATGCACAGGATCGGAATGAATGCTTCCCTGCGCAGATTGCCTTCCATCCCATTCGATACCTTGCGCACTAGCATCGGCGTCAGTCCGGTGCGCGCAGTTGCCTGAGGAAGCGCCGGCACGTTGTTCTCCGCCGCGCACGCCACCATGCACGAACCGCACCCTGTGCACCGATCTAGGTCGATCACCATGCCGTAACGGGCGCTCATGCATTCCTCCCCTGCGATTCGCGCAAGCCCGATTCCTGGTATAGCTTCGACGCCAGTGGTGGCATCACCGGCGCCGCCCAGCTCGCAGTCCAATCCGAAGGCAAGCCCGCATCAGCCGCGGGCCATTGTTTGAGCGCGCAGCGAATGCTCTCACCGGATGCCGGCTCGCCAACCCAAACCGCTCCACTCCAAAGTTGCTCTTCCAATTTCTGGGCGGATGCAATCTTCGCGACAGAAGTCTCTTCCCGCGAATGCAGGTTCCCGCTCCTGGTGTGGAACAATTCCGCACAACGCGTATGGATGATCTTTTCCGCTGACGACAGGCTGGGATCCATGCTCGCGAGAAACTCTGCGCAGCTCTGTGTCGGATGTGCCGCTTTTGACAGACTCGCCGCAAGGGCGTAGGTTTCCAGCCCGGACGTCGGCGCAGTGGGCACATCCGTCAACTCTTCCAGAAATCCTGGTGCGGGCACCATCCAGTCCGCTTTGGTTGGACCGCCGTTCCATGCAGCAAAACGGAATATCTCAGCATCCGTCTGCGGCACAAAATTCCAAGGCACGCTGGAATCCAGAATCACCGCCCGCGCAGATGTAATCGCAGCGTCGGCACTCGCGTAAGCCTTAGCCGTCTTCGACCGCCGGACAATCCCGCCGCGAGTTCCTATTGCACCGAACACAACGTTCAATGCGGCAACCGACGGATCGTTATCACTCGCAATGGCAACGACAGGAGTCCGCTCAACGACCATCCGCGCCAGCTCGCGGATCGCATTCGCGTCCAACCCGGTTTGCGAAGCAGCTTCATCTAAAGTGATTTCCGGCATCGGACCGCGTGTCGTCACAAGCTTTTCTTCAAGGAGCACGCGCGCAATCCCTGACGCTAAGGCGCCTTCCGATCCCGAACGAATGCTGATCCATTGATAAGCGCGCCCCGACGATCGTGAGAGAGAAGATTCAACTTGAATGATGCGCATCTGTGGTTCAGCTTGACCTGCCGCTCGCTCTGCCCACAGCCGAGTAAATCGTCCCGGTACACCCCACCCGTCAAGTACGGGTGCGCCAAAGCTCAGAATCGTCGCGGCATTTTCAAGATCGTATCCAAGCGACTCTGCCGGAGCCTCACTCCATTTTTCATAAGGCATGAGTGCCCGCGTCTCCGCCCCGCGTACCACCCGATACTCGCCTTGCTTCTCTGCGAACGTTTCGAGTACAGCCGATGCCGCCCGTCCCGGATAGCCATCGACAACGACAACATGGCCTTCGCCACATGCCTTTGCAAACGCAGCCCGTGCATCGTCCCGCGAGGCCACACTTCCGCGGTGCCGCACCGTCCGCAGCCGATCCGGATGCCAATTCAGTTGGTGCGCTCCAAAGGCCAATGGGCAAAGCGCCCCATGCGTAATCGGATGCCTCGCCACACCCGCCACTCCAACCGGCCATCCGCTCGCCATCCGCACTTTGACTCCGCATCCATTTGGACAGAGCGTACAGGCCGATTGCTTCACCGACACTGGCCCACGCGCAGGTTGCGGAATCCACGGCCAGTTTTGGCTCCATTTCGATGTGTCATCCAGCAGCTTCCACGGAACCGGCGTCACCACCAGACCCGCCGCGGCTCCCGCGCCCCACACCAGCAGATCTCGACGTGAGAACTTCATGCTTCTCCCTTCACTGATGACAGCCCAGGCATCCCGCCTCAATGTGACGGGCACGATGGCAGTTTTCGCAGTCACTCATCGTCATGCCGTCGCCTGGTGCACGACGCAGCCGCGACATCGAGTGTCCCCAAATGTCACGGCTGTATCCGGTGACGCGGTTTACCTCGTAAACCTTCACGTGATCTGACTCACCGTATTTCGCGTGGCAGTCTTCACACTTCAATCCGCCGCGCTTCACATGGATCGCATGCGAGAACCACACATTCGCCGGTTGTTGCGCATACACCAGCCACGGAGTCTCGTGCCCTGGCTTGATGTATGTGTCAACCAGCGTGGCTTCTGCCCTACTCTCGCCGATTTTGTCCGAGTGGCAGCCGGCACATTTTTCCATCGCCGGAACTCCAGCAAACGTGCCGTCATCGCGAAGCGCGTGACACTCACAGCACTCCGCGACGCCGGATTTCTCCGCATGCGTTTTATGCCGGAACAACAGCGGTTGCTGTTTCTGCACGTACAGCACTCGCGGAAATGCGACCCATCCCGCCAGCAGCGCTACCGCGAACCCGAGACCGAACATCAGCAGAAACCGCCTCATGCTCACTCCTCCGCCGCCCAGCCACGATTCGAGAAGAAGTGCTGGAACAGACAGACCACATGCTGTCGCGGCAACAACTGAGCCACTCCGCGGACCGGCGAGCCACCGTCGCAGCCTGGCGCATGCGTCTCATGGATCTCCCGTTCGAGCCGTGACCGTTCCTCCGCTTGCCATGCTTCAGCCTGTTTTCCTGAGACCAGGCCCGTTCGCGTGCGCTCCGGCACTTCGTATCCCTCGAAGAGCCAGCCCCCGCCGTAAGGATCTGCCGTCACTCTCGCCGGATCGCTTCGCAGCCGGCTGTTCACTCTCTGAATCATCACGGGGTTCGGGAAGCTCATCGGCCACTCAACTCCGTGGATGGTCAGAGCCACCGCTGGACAATGCGTCCCATGCAGCGTCGCGAAAGTGATTCCGTCGACATTGCCGGCAACGTCCGCAAGAAATCCGTCGATGCCGATATGGCACAACCCGTTTTCCTCGCGATCCAGCCAAAAGTGATTCGGCGAGAACATCAGTGTCCCGTCCGGCGGGCTCGGATGTGGCCGGGCCAGTGACAGGTAAGAATCACAATAGCGATAACTGTCGCTCGTGCAACTCGACAGCTCCGAATCGCTGAACGGAACGAGTTTCGTGATCGATGAGACGCCGCAATACTGGACTCGAATTTCTTCCAGATGAGGACAGGAAGTCCCCTCCGCCGCGTCTTGCGCCACCAGTTCACATTTGCGATAGGCAGCGGACGCACAACGCCCCCCGTCGGTCGTTCCCGGTCCGTCCAGTATCAGTTTCTTTACCGGAGCGGCGTGACAATAGCGCGCACGTCCTTCTTTTAAGAATGGGCAGCCCATAAGTCACTTCCGTCGCAATTCTTTTTCTTCTGGCTTCCTTTCGGGTGGATCGATCTTCTCGCCCCCATCCGCCATGGTCAGTCCCAGTCCAGGTACCGACAGGCTGTGGGCATCGTCTCCCCACCCTGCCCGAACTTCTGCCATGAGTCGTTGCATGTTGACGCCCCGGATGTCGACAGCATCTCCAGTGCGAACTTTGCGGAGCCACATGAAAAACAGATCCCAACTCACTGCACCTGCGACCACGACTACTGCAAGCAGCGTGACAATGCCCAGCGCGAAGTTCGTCATGTTGAGCCAGAACGTCCAATTCTCTCCACCCATGATTCCCGCCTCCTCGGCCGTCAATCGCGACAGCCGATTCTCTCAATGCACTTGGCGGACCAATACAGAAATGCAGGACTTACACAGTTTCTAAGCGCAGGAGTGTCGGCATTCCCGACGAGCGTGCCGGGCTTCCCGACAGGATGTTTCCGAGACTGTTGGAGCTAGGCGCGGCGGTATTAGATACCGGAGTTTTCCGAAGCTTGGCGGGTAACTGCTGCTGGTTTCTTCACTCGAAGAAAACGCTTGTTCCTTCGGATGTGTAAAGGAGGGATGCTTCGACTGCGGGAGCCGACGAAGGGCCGGCCTCCGCAGTCGAAGCACATCCTTTACGCCCGTGTAAGGAAAATCGGCAGCCCCAGCTTCCGAACGTAGGTCGGACGGTAGCGCTCGGTGTTGTACATCGTGGCGATGTCGACTCTGCGCGGACCAAGCTTAGGATCGGGGATCGGCACCATGGTGTAGCATCCGCCGCTGATGGCGGTCATCACACCGGTCTTTCCTTCTTCGAGAGCATCCATGGCCATTCCGGCAAAGGTGTAGGCCACCATGCTGTCGACGAAATCTGGACTGCCCGAACGTAAGTCATAGGTCAGATCGCTGACGACCGTTTCTTCCCCGGTCGCGGCCTTGATCTCGCTGCTCAGATCCTCGGCCACACTCATTTTTTTGCGATGCCCGAAGGCGTCAGGTTCCCCATATTCTCTTACCTTGTAGCCTTGCCACTCCGCGCCCTCCGAGAGAATCACCAGCGAGTAGTTGCTGGGATTGCTGCGCTTGTCGCTGATCAATATTTCGATCAGGTGCTTTAAATCCACTTTGTACTCGGGAATGCAGCACCGCAATGCCGTGACGTATGCCGTGTAGAGTGCGGTATAGCCGGCGTCCCGCCCGAAGACTCGGAAAATGCCGATTCGCTCGTGCGAGCCCACCGTGGTTCGCTGCCGCTCGATCGCATCCATGGCCCGCGTGATGGCGGTCGAGAAACCAATGCAGTACTCGGTGTGCTGCACGTCGTTGTCCATGGTCTTCGGTACAGCGATGACTTTCATTCCCTGCCGGTTGAGTTCAGCGGCATAACTCAGCGTATCGTCGCCGCCAATCGCAACCAGATAGTCGAGGCCAAAGGTTTCGATATTCTTCAGTACTGCCGGCGTCACGTCGAACACCGTGCTGGTCACACCCTTCTTCGTGATTTCCCTGCTCTTGAATGGCTGCCCCGCTAGCACTGGCGGCAGCTTTGCCATCTTCGTTGGATTCGTGCGCGAGCTGTGCAGGTAGGTACCACCGGTCCGATCGATGGTGCGGGTGTTTTCGCGATTGAGTGGCAGGATATACCGTGCCCGGCTGGCCGGATCTTTCAGATCGACGTGCGTCAATCCTTCCCAACCTCGGCGGATACCGACGACCTCGCATCCGATTTCAGCGCCCCGGTAGACGACCGATTTGATAACTGAATTAAGCCCCGGAACATCTCCCCCTCCGGTAAGAATCCCGACACGCTTTGCTGACATGAAAGTCTCCCTATGAAAATGTTAGCTGCGATTCACACTTGCACGAAGATTATAGAAGGCAACGCCGAACGCGCTCCGTGATTTCCCTCACCACGGCTGGATTACTTAAGGTCAGCCGGCAATCCGCGCTAGATCGACCTGTATCCTGCGAGGTACGTTCCCGCACGAGCAGCTTAGCCGCGGTCTGCGTTCGCCATATTGCGTCGCGACTCTGATATCAACTTGTAGGGAAGATAAGTCGGCTCCCATACGTTGGCGTGAATTCGCGCTCTGAGAGTCTTGTCGTCGAGAGCGTCGGCGACTCCGTCTTTGATTGCTTGCCTCGCAACCGCTTCGGCCACGGCCACCGATACGCTCCGAAGTTCGGTCACTGGAGGAAGCAACCGTTCGGAAGTTCCCCGCCTCGCCGGAGAGAGTTCGGCGAGCGCTTGCGCCGCGGCCATAAACATCGAATCCGTCACCCGCCGGGCTTTCACCGCGAGGATGCCTAATCCAACGCCGGGAAATATGTAGGAGTTGTTGGTCTGGTCGACTGGAACTTTCTGTCCTTTCCAGTCCACGGCATGAAACGGACTTCCAGTTCCGATAATGGCTCGGCCCTCCGTCCAACGCATCAGGTCGTCGGGTGTCGCTTCACAACGGGAAGTCGGATTCGAGAGCGGGAAAATCACCGGCCTCTGTACCGTCTGGGCCATCGCGCGGACAATCTCTTCTGTGAACGTGCCTTGTTGTCCTGATACGCCGATAAGAGTCGTCGGCTTCGCATTGATCATGACGTCCAGAGGAGTAATCGTTTCCGCAGATTGCAGCTTCCAGTTGGCGATATCGGAGCGCGGACGAATGAACGTTCTCTGGGCTTCCCGGTTGCTGGCAACGCCTTCCACCAGAAGCCCATCGCGGTCGACGGCGTAGAACCTGCGACGCGCCTCAGTTTCGCTCAATCCCGCGCCCACCATTGCGGTCAGCAGCAGCGAAGCGATCCCGATTCCCGCCGAGCCTGCTCCGAGAAGTGCAATGCGTTGTTCCGTGAGAGGAATACCGGTGACGTTAATTGCGGCCAGCAGTGCACCAGCCGCCACCGCCGCTGTCCCTTGAATATCGTCATTGAAGGTACAGAGACGATCGCGATAACGATCGAGAAGCCTTCCCGCGTTGCTTCCCGCGAAATCTTCCCATTGCAGCAGCACATGCGGCCAGCGCTCGACGACAGCCGTCACAAATGCTTCCACAAAGTCATCATATTCCGCCCCTCGTACCCGCTCGCTGCGCCATCCAATGTACAGCTCATCGTTACGCCTCGTAACATTGTCAGTTCCAACATCCAGCAGGATCGGCAAACATTCTTCAGGATGAATGCCCGCACAAGCCGTGTATAGTGCGAGTTTCCCGATGGGAATCCCCAGTCCACCGGCCCCCTGGTCTCCTAATCCGAGAATGCGCTCACCATCGCTGACCACGATCACGCGCACTTGGTCATAGCGGCGGTGCGAAAGAATCTCGCGGATGCGTTTCTTATTGGGATAGCTGAGAAAAAGCCCGCGCGGCTTCCGCCAGATCTCGCTAAAACGCTGGCAGCCTTCCCCTACAGTCGGGGTGTAGACCAGCGGCAGCATCTCTTCGATGTTGCTGACCAATACGGCGTAGAAGAGCGTCTCGTTCGTATCCTGCAGATCGCGAAGATAAGAGTAACGCTCGAAATCAGTCTTGAAACTGCGTAACACCTTCAGGCGACGCGCTGCCTGATCCTCCAGAGTGCCAATGTGAGGAGGCAATAATCCATGCAGGGCGAACTCCGAGCGCTCCTCTTCGGTGAAGGCGGTGCCCTTGTTCAACATGGGATAGTTGATCAGGTCGTAGCCCGTTAGCCGTGTTTCGATTACATGGCTGCGCTCGAAGTAATATCCCATAGGCTGTCAACGATTCTCGCACGATTCCCCGGTGCCTATCTGTTCCTTCCGGAAGCCGTCCTTACATACGCACCATCTGTGTATCTGAATGACCCGGTGAAGCTTAAAGATATGAGTGTGCCGGATCATCAGTTACCATTTGGATCGGGGCGTCCGTTACAAGTCGATCTGAATTCCGATCCCGCCCTGATCCCGTCGTCGCGGCCAGATTGATGTGGGGAAGCAATTAGGAGGAACGTATGGGCAGCAAGACCGATGCTTGGCGGGCGACGGAGCAGACGAAGGCGATCGTGGCGCGCTTCGCAGCTTGCGCGCTCGCTTTGGTCCTCCCGACGAGCAGCAGAGCCCAGGCACCACCCTCCGCGAGCAAAGTCTTCCGCTCCTTTGACCATGTGTTGCTCTTGGAGGACAAGGGCGAGACCTCGGCAGGCGTAAGCGTCGGCGACCTTAATGGCGACGGCCTTCCCGACATCGTCCTCGGTAAGGGCCGCCACTGGCCACTCTACAATCGCGTGCTGCTGAATAATGGCAAGGGCGGATTCACCGCGAGCAATCTCGGCACCGCTCCGGACCGTACCTATTCCGCGGCCTTGGCGGATATCGATCGCGACGGCGACTTGGACATTATCGTCAGCAACGATGCGCCTGATCGCAAGCTTATCTACCTGAATGACGGGAAAGGGCACTTCACCGAGGCCGGTACATTCGGCAGCCCGAACTGGACTACGCGCTACGTGACACTGGCCGACGTGAACGGCGATGGCTATCCAGACATCGTGGTCGCCAACCGCGGCGACTATCCAGACACTCGTGGACGGCAAACCTGTCGAAGGCCCCAAAGTCCCCACACCGAGTTTCGTCTGCATCAATGACCGCAAGGGTCACTTTCCCGCCTGCGAAGCGCTCCCAACAGAATCGGCAACGTCCATCGTAGCGGCAGACTTCGACGGCGATGGAGCACTCGACCTGTTCGTCCCGCACCGCGATGGCGGCCAGAGTGTCATTTTGTGGAACGATGGGAAGGGTCATTTCCCAACATCTACGAAAGTTGGGCCGGCCGCTGCCTGGATCCGCATGGGCGCCGCCGGCGATTTCGATGGAGACGGGCGGCTAGATCTTGCATTCATCGACGAGCAGAAACAGGCGGCTTTTGTGATCTACAACCATGGAAAACGGCAGTTTGGGGAACCGGAGCAGCTTCCGGGGCCGCCGCGGCCTCCGTACGCGCTGGCAGTTGCCGATCTCAATCGCGATGGCCGGCCGGATATCGTAGTGGGCTATGTCGAGGTGCCGGGGTCGGTGTACTACAACACAGGCCCGCACAGTTTCTACGAAGTCCGTTGGAATGACGGCAAGGGCACCGTGTATGGGTTGGCGTTTGCGGATTTCAATGGCGACGGCTGGCCAGACATCGTGGCTGCCCGTTCCGACGCGCCGAATGCGATCTGGTTCAGCACCGAACCGATGCCAGGCCGATAGCGGCGGCTCTCGCCAGGCTTGCCGCTTGGAGAACAGGAGAGTTCCACCCGGCATTTCGTCGACGGCATCCCAGAGCCCGATATCTGAGTGTCCGACTCAGTTGCAGCCTTAGCGCTCGGCACACTACCCGCCCGCAAGCAGGTTCATGGCGTGGTCCCTCCCTCACCGACGAGAGGCCCTCTGCTGTGCTACTTTGTACAGTTCACTGATCCAATGTACGGGCCAAACATGATGACACTCAGAAGTTTTGCGGCCCTCTTCCTGTTATCGGCGTCTATGGCAACTGCTCAGGTTCGCGTATGGCAAGGCACTCTCACTCTGCCCACGTACGAAGAAGCGGCGCCTGATCCCAATCCGCCGTTCGATCAATACGCAAACAGCCGATTTAATTATCCCTATACCCTGCGCGACAATTTGACCAGTCAACGCGTCGACCACCACTGGCGCTCTGTGTTTCTGGAAAACGAATACTTGAAGTGCTCAGTCCTGCCTGATCTCGGAGGGCATATCTATACATGCACCGACAAGATCAGCGGACAGCCGATGTTTTACGAAAACCCGTCCATCAAGAAGGCTGCCATTTCCTATCGTGGCGCTTGGGCTGCTTTCGGAGTCGAATTCAACTTCCCCGTGTCCCACAATTGGGTCAGCCTCTCTCCTGTTGATTTCGCCTTCGGCCAAAAAGATGATGGCAGCGCGTCCGTTGTCGTGAGCAACATCGATCGGGTTTATGGAATGCAATGGTCGGTGGAGCTCGTACTCCGGCCGCATTCCACTGTTCTCGAAGAGAGGGTCACGCTGAACAACCGCAGCGACGTTCGCCACCGCTTTTACTGGTGGAATAACGCCGGCGTCCAGGTCTGGGATGATTCGCGAATCCAATACCCCATGCGTTTCACCGCCAGCCACGGTTTCCGCGAGGTCGAGCCTTGGCCCGTTGAAGCAGACGGCACCGACCTCAGCATTATCAAGAATCAGACCAAAGGGCCGGTGTCTCTATTCGTCCATGCTAGCCGCGAGCCTTTCATGGGTGTTTGGCACCCTCATACGAATTCGGGAACCGCGCATTACACCGATTACTCTCAACTGCCTGCGAAAAAAATCTGGTCCTGGGGTACCGATCCCGACGGACTCGACTGGCGCAAAACGCTATCTGACAACGACAGCGCTTACGTCGAGATCCAGGCAGGGTTATTTCGCAATCAGGAGACTTATGCGTTCCTTGAGCCTCGGCAGACGATCAGCTTCTCGGAGTTTTGGATGCCGGTGCGTGAGATTGGCGGAATTTCGCGGGCGAATCTCGCTGGGGTCGTGCATTTAAGCCGACAAGGAAACACGCTCGTTACCGGCCTCAACGTAAATCAGGCAGTCCCAGGAGCGACTCTTCGCATTGCATTGGGAGATAAAACCATCTTCCAGGAAAAAGCCGACCTCATCCCGCAACGTACCTGGACTCATGAACTCGCGAACGCTGATCCGCAGCAGAAGTACAGTTTTGAAGTTCGCGATGCAAACGATGCCGTTCTGCTGCATCAGACCGAAGGCCAGTATGACTGGACTCCCATCGAAGAGGTCCATGTCGGGCCGCAACCGCGATATCAGATCCCCGAACCAGAACGTCGCGCGGAAGACGATTGGCTTCAACTCGGGAAGGAACAGGAACTTGACGGCAATCTGCTGACCGCACTGCAAACCTATCAGGATGCCTTAGCCAAGTTTCCAGAGAGCTTTGAACTGCGCAAAGCTGCAGGACGGCTTTTGGCGAGTTTGCTGCGTTTCCCGGAAGCAAAACCGCTTCTCGAGTCGGTTCAGGCCCGCAATACCTCGGACCCCGAAGTTTCGTATTACCTCGGCATTGCGTACGACGGTCAGGGCCAGAACCGACAGGCACGAGAATCTTTCGAAGCCGCTTCGCATCTGTCCGCGTTCCGCGCCGCATCCGACCTGCGTCTGGCGGAACTGGCAGCCCGCGAAGGAAATTTGAAGCAAGCGGAATCTTACCTGCAACTTGCTGCGGACGCCGCGCCGAATGACCTTCGCACCGTTGAAGAGCTCGTTGCAGTCCTCCGTGCCGAAGGCCAGAAAGACAAATCGCTGAAGCTTGCGCAGGAGTGGCTGGCGAGATTTCCGCAAAGCTATTTTCTGCTCGAGCAGATCGACAAAGCGGACCTGCATCATCTTGCCGACGATGCTGATCGTGTATTGAACATCGCGTCCGAGTACATTCGTCTGGGAATGTACTCTCAGGCGCTCACCGTTTTGTCCCGCAACTACCCTCCGGCTGTAACGGACGAAAGCGAACCTGGTCAACTCCATCCCAATAACCATCCATTGATCGCCTACTATCGCGGATATTGCCGCGAGAAACTAGGGCAGTCCGGCTCGGCAGATTTCAGTACAGCTGCGAAGCTTCCCACGGACTACGTGTTCCCGAGCCGTGCGGAAGATATACAGGTCTTGACTGCTGCGCTTGAACGCCAATCCGCAGGATGCAAGTGCACATTACCTGCTTGGAACACTCTACTTCTCCAAGGGAATCACGGATGAGGCACTCGCACACTGGGATCATGCTCGCAAATTGAATCCCCAAATTCCGGTTCTCGATGCCAGCCTTGGGCGCGCTCTGCTGCATGCGAAAGACAATCCGGAGCAAGCGTTAACCGTGTTTCAGGAGGGCCTGCACGCCGATACTCACAACGTTGCTCTCTATACAGGAATCGATCAATCCCTCAGCATTTTGCGGCATTCCCCGCAGGAACGCGTGGCCGCGTTAGAGCAGTATCCCGATCTCGCCAACATGCCAACCTCTCTTGTTTACGAACTGATTTTGAATTTGGCCGAATCTGGAGAGTTCCAGAAAGCAACCGCACTGTTCCACAATCGTTTCTTTCAGCGCGAAGAAGGTGGTACCAACGTGCGGCAAGTCTGGATTGAAGTGCAAATCCAGTACGCTCTGTCACAGGCTCAACGTGGGGAATGTTCGGAAGCAATCAAAGTACTCGACCATCTAGCGCAACCAGTTCCGGACTTGCCATTTACGCACGATGGACTCGATACATTTCTCCGGTCCGCCCGATTCAACTATCTGATCGGGAGCGTGTACAAGACGTGCAATTTGCCAGAGAAAGCTCGGGATCATTTCAAGCAAGCGTCTGAGCAGTCGAGTGTCGAAGACGCTGTTTGGGCGTGGAAGGCGTCGCAACAGCTTCCAGGTTCCGATCCGCAATCAGCAAAACAGGGATTGCTGTCCATTCGTGAGCGCCTGAAGAACTCTGGCGAAGACTCTCCAAGTGGAAGGTGGTTTTACAATGCCGCCATGCTCGATGATGCCTTAGGAAATATTCAGCAGGCCGAAAGAGAATTTCGTGACGCGCTCTTGTCCCCTGATCAACTGATGACTTATCACCTCACGCGGGTTGCCATTTCCCGTAGTAATCCCTGACGCAGGCCATTTCAGACGGAAAGAAGTTTCTTATGAATAGTGTTATTCGATTGTTGCTCCTGCTGATCGCTTGCGGCGCTTGCGCCTTCGCTGCTGATCCCATAATCCAGAGCAAGTGGGCCGAGTCGGACCCGCACCTTGACACGAATCCATCCTCTTGGCTCTGGAGTGGTTCCGAACCCATTTACATGGAGAGCGATGCGCATGGCACGCCTCAGCCGAAATATCGAACCGAAATCCGCACCCGCTGGACTAAGCAGAACCTCTACATTCTTTTTGTCTGTCCTTACGAAGAGCTATATCTGAAATCAAGTCCGCATACGTCCGAGGAAACGAATGAGCTCTGGAACTGGGATGTAGCGGAAACCTTCATCGGCTCGGACTTCAAAAACATACGACGCTACAAAGAATTTGAATTGTCACCGCAAGGGGAGTGGGTCGATCTGGATATAAATCTCGATCGGCACGATGACACTGGCTGGAAGTGGAACTCGGGGTTCGAGGTCTCAGCCCGAATCGATGCGGCCGCTCACGTCTGGTATGGGGCCATGCGAATTCCGTATGCTGCCATCGATACTCGTCCCGCGGAAGTCGGCAACACTCTTCGCATCAATTTATTTCGTTGTCAGGGACCGCCTTCCGCCCGACACTACCTTGCATGGCGCGCCCCCATGGGCGACAGCTTCCACGTTCCAGAGCACTTCGGCATCCTGAAACTGGTGAAATAAAAAGCATGCCCCTGCTCCTGTAGAGCGGACACTCCTGCCCGCTTACCAGTTCAGTCTCGCGGATAATCGTCGGCCCGCGCCGGCAGACCCTCACCCTTATCAAGGACGTTGAAATATTGTGGACGCGCTTTCTCCCATTGCACCATGCTGAGGCCGGAGGGATCGTAAGAAATACGTCCAGCGCGAATCGTCATGCGTGCTTCCAACTTCACGTTCCCATCCATCTTGGCGACGCCACAATCAATGTAGCTGAAGCGACCTTTCATCAGGTCGAGTACCGCAATGTCGGCATCCTTGCCCACAGAAAGCGTGCCCAACTCCGGCCTGTGAATCTCGCTCGCGGGATTCACCGTGGATCGGCGAATGACATCCTCGAGAGGCACTCCCATCGCCAGGAATTTTGACATCACGTTCGTCATACTGACGACCCTATAGTCGCCCATATGCAGATCGGTCGACATCGAGTCGGGAATGAATCCCTGTTTCGCCGCAGGCACGGCAGCGCGGAACCAGAAGCTGCCCGCTCCATGGCCCACATCAAAGATCACCCCGCGCGCACGCGCTTCCGCCAGCGCGGGATTGATTTTGCCGTCGGAAAGGATGATCGGAAATTGCTGCGCGAAGACGTGAGTATGGATGTCTCCAGGCCGCATTTTTTTCAAAATCAGATCTTCATAGGTTCGGTCCGGGCGGGGCCAGAAATCGTACATCACCGGTACGTTCGCCAAACTCGCGCATTCAATGGCGCGGTCCACCGCCGCCCACGGCACATGCTCTGCATCCCAAGGCAGAGCCGTCCAGTAATGCGCCGTTTTTACGCCGACGATGATGTCACGATATTTGGCGATCGTGGCAGCGCAGAGCTTGGGATCCATCTCATCGAGGCTTTGCTCAAGTCCGCCATTCATCCCATCCGATACGATATTCAGAAATGCGAGCACACGTACGACGGAGCGGTCGATGACTTCTTCCTTTTCCTGCAAAAAGGTGTCCGCGCCGGCGGTGCCCGCATCCACAATGGTGGTAACTCCGGATTCCAAAGCCATATCGGCAGGAATCCCCAGCGGTAGCACATGCGCTCGGGCCTCCGGCGTAAACCAGTTCAATGGCGCTCCGCCGTGGCCAATGTGGTAATGAATGTCGATCAGCCCGGGAGTAACATACAGCTTCGAAACGTCCACAACTTTTCCGGCCTGGTCCGCAGGAATGTCTTTCTCCACAGCCGCGATCTTTCCCTGAAACACCGCGACATCACGCACCTCATCAATATGATTCGCGGGATCGATCACGTGCCCGCCCTTTAACAGCAAATCGTAACGCGGCGTCGTTTGAGCATTTGACAGGAGAGGAGATACGAGAGTGAAGGCTAGCACTGCCAACATTGCGGGTAAGGTCTTAATCCAGTTCTGCATGGCACCTCTGTAGTTTTTCGTTGAAGCGAAAGTGTATCCACTGCGAACGAGATTGTCACCATTCGTTGCCGCATTCACGTCCCGATAATGGCTCAGTTTCGAATCTCGCTTCCTCGGCCGCGTCATTTCGAAACGGGAAAGACGTCTCCGGCGTCATCCCGAACGTCCGCGTTTTCCCCAGCGGGCCGAGGGATGTCCCTTGCAACACATTTGTGCCACAGAAACCGCTCGCTGCCTCGGAATAACGACTCCACCCGGGATAATCCCGAAGCGGGAAAAATGAAATCAAATTCAAAACGAAATCACTATCCACATCTCGCATCAGTTGTAATCGAGAACGCGCAGGCGTAATCTGATCGGCTCCTTTCAAGCGTCAGTCCTGCGATTTCGCAGAGTGAAATTCGGAAAGAATATGGACCGTCGTACTTTCGTCAAGGTCGGTTGTATCGGAAGCGCTTCGCTGCTCGTGCAGGGGCTGGATCCGATGATGCGTGCGGATGCGGTTCCTGCCACTGAACCGCCGATTGAACTCCACGGCCTGCCAAATTACAAGCCTTCCCCCCTCGGCATGCCAGGACTGTTTCCCGGACGAGTAATCGAAATTCGCGACTCGAGTGCGATCGTAAGAAACCGCGTCTCGCAGCCGATCGTGCGACGTCTGCTCGATCAGTCGATGAAGGCGCTGACGGGAGACACCTCGGCACGCGACGCTTGGGCGAAGTTTGTCGAACCCAAAGACGTTGTCGGTATCAAGATCAACCCCTCCGGAGCACCTGCCTGTTGCTCTTCTCCAGAGATCATCCGCGAGATCATTGCGGCAGTCCGCTCCGTTGGAGTGCCTGCGCGAAACATCCTCGTCTACGACCGCTATTCCTATGAAATCGATGTCGGCAGCTATCAAGCGTTGTTGCCGCCGGAGATTCGCATTGTCGGTATCCAGGACGCATTCACCAGTGGCGGGGACGGCTACGAAGCGGACGTTTACTGCGACGCCAATTTCTTCGGCGAGTGGGAAACCCGCTCCTACATGGCAACCATCGTGGCCCAGGAAGTCACGAAAATCATCAACGTCCCCACCATGAAAGATCACTCCGCATCCGGTGTCACTGGAGCCCTCAAGAACCTGGCCTACGGCACGTTCAACAATGTAGCGCGCACCCATCGTCCGCCACATTCTTTTACCAATCCGCTGATCGGGCTGATGTGCACAGTCGAACCATTACGCTCGAAGTCGGTGTTGCACATCATGGACGGCATGCGGTTGGTTTGGCACGGCGGCCCACTTACACAAGTGCAGGATTTTATCGACCAGCCCGGCATTCTCATGGTCGCGACCGACCCGGTTGCGATGGACACCGTCGAACTGGAGGCCATCGAGAAGAAACGCAGTGAACACGGCGCTCCCTCCGTGTGGCAACACGATCCCGGCAGCATCACGCCTGACACTGAGCTCTTTTTTCACGACGCGTCCAAGAATTTGTTCTTCCGCCAGCCCGGACACATCGCAGCAGCAGGGAAACTTGGTCTCGGCGTTTCCGATCTGAAACAGATCGATCACCGTCTTCTCAGAGCATGATGACAACGACGGAAACAGCCCAGCCCAAATCTCCGCGCGACTGGCCCACTTTGCTCGGAGACAATGCTCGTACCGGAGGGCCCAGGGACAATGCCAACTCCATCCTCCGGAAAAAGCATTTTGGCAATACCGTACCGGCGGCGCGGTACGATCGGCTCCCGTGCTCGCAGATGGCATTCTTTACGTTGCATCGGTCAATGGGACGCTGCACGCCATTGACGCGCTCACCGGGATCAGAAAAATGGAAATTTGAGGCAGCCGGACAGATTCACTCCACGCCCTCCCTTTATGCAAACTTGGTCCTTTTTGGATGCGATGACGGCAAAGTGTATGCAGTCGATCGGCATTCGGGAAAAAAGTTGTGGGAGGCAGCCAGTCAAGCCGAAGTCTGGTCATCGGCTGTCGTTCGCAATGGAGTTGTGTTCTTTGGAAGTGCCGACGCAAAAGTCTACGCGGTTGACGCTGCGACCGGCCATGCAAAATGGTCACAAGCTCTTGGCGGAAAGATTTATTCGACAATCTATGCCGCCGAGCATCAGCTATATCTCGGCTGCGGGGACGGCAAGGTCTATAGTCTCGACGCTGCATCCGGAAAAATCTTGTGGAGCACGCCCACAGAAAACGGAATCGATTCGTCCCCTGCCTTAGCCGATGATCTGGTTCTTATCGGGTCGGAAGACTTCTTTGTTTATGCCCTGAAGGCGAGCACGGGAGAAGTGCGCTGGAAATATGAAACAGGAATGGGTGTCGCTTCTTCACCCGCTGTTTCTGGTGACCTTGCTGTGATCGGCAGCAAGGATGGATTTCTCTACGCTTTTGAAACTCAAACCGGGCGCCTGCGCTGGAAAACTACGGTGGGAGAAGTGGTGACCGCACCGCCAGTAATCGGAAAAGGTGTGGTCTGCATTCAAGCCGGGGGAACGTTTGCCTTGGATACGGGAAGCGGAAAAATCGTCTGGCGCGCTGGGCTGGGCGGCGGGGCCATGCAGTCTGTCCCTGTACTCGCGCCAGAGGGCATTTATTTGGCAAGCTTGAGCGGTGAGGTTTATGCGCTCCAATAAGCGGTGCGCGGCCGCCTTGCTGTTCTTCTTCTCGCTCGGCTCATCCTTGCAGAGCTCAGAAAACAAAGTTCTCGTTTACAAGAAGAAGTACGCCATGGGCACGGTCTTCGAAATCGCTGCCTATGACGCAACATCTGAACATGCCTCGGCTTCGATCGATAAGGCTTTTCAAGAGATCGTTCGCATTGACGACGTTCTGAGCAACTTCAAACCCGAGAGCGCGTTGAGTCAGTTGAATCGATCCGCTCATTTTCACACAGAAAAGGTTCCGTCCGACCTCTACCGCTTCATCGAACAATCGCTACAGTTTTCCAAACTTTCGGGCGGGAAGTTCGACCTTACCGTTGGGCCTCTGGTGAATCTATGGAAAGCAGCATTATCGGGCGACTCGATGCCCTCGGCTGCGCAGCAAGAGCAGGCTCGAGCTTGTGTTGGATACGAGAAGATTGAGTTGACGCCACCGGATCAAATCACTTTTCAATCCTCTTGCCTGCAATTGGACCCGGGTTCGATTGGAAAGGGTTATGCCGTTGACCGTGCCGCTGAAATACTGCGCTCTCAAGGGATTCAAGACGCATTGATTAACGCTGGAGGAAGCACGATGATGGCGATGGGTTCTCCTCCCGGTCAGACCGCCTGGCGTATACAGCTGCGAGATCCATCGAACCAGATCCGGCCCTACGTCCTGCTCAAAGACCAGAGCATTTCCACCTCAGAGCAAACGCCACCATCGCTGCTGGGGCGCGATTCGGCGGGACACATTATTGATCCGGATACCGGCCGGCCCCTGCAAACCCAATTTGCAGTCAGCGTCATCGCATCCACTGGTACGCTCTCCGACGGCCTTTCCACCACGCTACTGCTGCTTGGTCCGGAACAGGGCAAGTCATTGGTCGCTCGCACGCCTGATGTTTCCGCAGTTTGGATTTCACCCAAGGCACAAATCGAAACAGCAATGAATGGTCCGCAAATCCTTTTGGGCGGCAAGCTTTGATCACTCAAGGTTCGAGTACAAATCGAATGAATTTCGCCAGAACTGTTGTCTCCTTCTGCCTCTTCCTCTCACTTTCTTCCTCTGCGTGGAGTGGTGTCTTCGTACAATGGAGCAACCCTGCCTTGCCTTCCGCGAGTTCGCTGGGGATCGCCGATATCGTCTTTTCGTGGAAGGCAGGCCCTCCTTCTTCATTGGTGGCAACCGCGCGCAGGCAAGGATATCGAGTCTACATGCAAGTGCCCTTGCACGAGGCTGCAGCCGCTGCTAAAGCGGGCTCCAAGGACGGCTGGACTGGAATCATTCTCGACGGGCCAGAATCAGAGAGCACGGAATTCCAAAATTCTCTCAGCAACTTACGATCCGCTTATCCAAAGCTCAAGTTTCTCGTGCTCAACCGCAATGGCAAGCAGCCCGACATGAGAGGCGGCCTCGTCATTAAGAAAGACTCAGTTCTGGAAGTATCGAGCCCGACGGCGCAACCGTGGATTGATTCGAATCTCGCTTTCATCAAGAGCGAACGGGCGGCACAGCCCGGGCAAATTCCGCTCTACACCTTTTCGTGGGATGTATCCGACGCACACCAGCAAAAAACACTCACCGCGACAGACTATTCACTGGCAGTCGCCGAGGCGGGAGCATTCCACGCCGATTTACTCCTGCAACTCGATCCGCATTTGGAGACTGCTCTTGGAACTCACGATGCCCTGGCTTGGGCTCTCTGGAGTCAGGTCCGCGACGTCGCGAAGTTTTACTCAGACGGAAAAGATAACGAACCGCGGTTGGAGGCCGCTGCCAACGTCGGTCTCATAGTCGATCAACTCGATCCAGGTGACGAGGTCTCGAATCTGCTGGCCCGGCACAACATCCCATTTCAAGTGTTCCTTGCGGCAGACTTCGACGCTGCGGATCTTGGAGCCTTTCAACCTCTTTGTCGTGTTCGCCAAGCCCGACGCAATAATTGAGAAACGGATCGCCGCTTTAGCCACCTCGGGAAAGACTGTTGTCCTCGTCGATGCGCACGGCAATTATCCATGGCAGAGCAGTCAACCGGACCGACTGAACGAACATACGGTGTCGTATGCGGTAGGAAACGGCAAGGTACTCGAGCTTTCAGAGCCGGTTTCGGATCCTGAAACTTTTGCCCAGGACATTCGTCGACTCGTCGGCAAGCGCGATGCGCTGTTGAGTCTATGGAATGGCCTCACCACCATCGCTGCACCTTATAAGGATCGCGGAGGAATTCTCAAGGAAATCGAATTCGTGAACTATGCTGCAGAACCGCTGCGGGTGCAGGTGCAGGTCAAAGGATCGTTTACATCGGTTCGATATGAGAGCCCCGAACATCAATGTTGCGAGTCTCTCGTGCCGGTGAAACACGACGGATTTACCGAATTCGTAATTCCAGAATTACGCCTTGCCGGACGTGTGCACCTGGGAATGCAGTGAAGGGCCGTCTCCGATCGACTCGGAGAGGCCTTCAATCTGGCTTCAGAGAGTGCGTGATAACAGTTTGTTTCGAACCCGCAAGACTGTCGATTTGAATGCACGAGACTGTCGACGTGAGTCCGGAAGACTGCCGATGTGAACCCGCAAGACTGCCGATTTGAGCCCCAAGGTTATCGACCGGACTACCGTGGAAGAGCGGCGCTTTAGCGCCGCGTCAAAGCGCCTGCCACTCGGGGGCTTCAGCCCCTGAGGTTCGGAATTCGAAATTTTTCAGCAAACCGTTTAGCCGCTGAGGGACGCTTCCGCGCGCCAAAACGATTTCCGCAGCCTACCGGAATCTGCGAATAAACAAAGAGTGGCGATCGGATCGATAAAGGCCCAACACGTACATCGCCGGCGTTCCTCTTGTGGAGTAGATCTTCTGGCGGATCCGAAGAACTGCGGTACTCACGGGGATTGCCAGAAGCCGGGCGCTGTGAGCATCGGCAGTTGTGGCATCCACTTCTTCGTCGGCGTGCGCGATCTGAAGCCCGTAGTCGTGCTCCAGCAGGGAAAATAGCGAGAATCGGTCCAGCCGCGCTCGCGTCAGACCAGCAAATTCCTCCGCGGAAAAGTAGCAGGTCTCGATAGCAAACGGCTCATCTCCGCCGAGCCTCAGGCGTTCTAGCTTCACCAGCCGGCTGGTTGCTGGCAACGAGAGTCGCGCAGCAATTTCCTGCTCCGTATGAATGATGCCGAGTGAGAGCACCTTGGAAGAGACACCCAGGCCACGCCCGGACATCTGCTCCGTATAACTCATCAATTTATTGAAATGGATCTTCGGTGGTGCAACAAATGTACCTGCGCCGCGACGGCGCACCACCATACCCTCGCGCTCCAGAGCCGTCAATGCATGCCGCGCGGTCATCAGGCTGACGCCGTGAATCCGCGCCAGCTCGCGCTCCGAGTCCACCAGATCCCCCGGCTTTAGCATGCCGAGCTCAAGGCGTTTCACAATCGTGCCTTGGATCTGCTTGTACGCGGGTAGCCCGTTCTTCCCGACAGGTGACATCACCATGGTCCTACGCAGCTGCACCATACTACAAAGTGCTCTAGTCCTCCAACACTAAATCGTTTGTGATCGCAATCACCAAATTCCCCCTGAGAAATGCACTGCGAAATGCTCACGCAGGGTGAGATCCATCACCCGAAACCGGCGAATTCCTGCAGCATAAGGACTTTAACTTATTGTAAAAGAACGCGTTATGGCCGTTCCTCGAAAAACGAACGCCTTGCCCCAAACCGCTTCGTGCAAGAACCAGATTACAGAGAACCCCTGAATCCCGTAATAGGATCACATTAGATTTTTGCGTTTTGCATAAAGTTTTTTCTTGACGATGGGTGTCGTTCCGCTATATAGCATTACGCGTCATGTTTTGTTAGGTTCGAGGAGGTTTCTGATGAGACGGTTCGCTGCGCTGTTCTGCTCACTGCTTGTCTTTGTGGCTGTAACTGGAATTTTCCATTACGGCTGGAGCCAGGAAGTAACGGCTTCCATCACCGGCACGATATCGGATCCAAGTGGTGCCGCTGTACCCGGAGCCACGGTTACGGCAACGTCACAGGAGCGCGGTGAAACTTATACCGCCGTGACGAACGACACCGGCCTTTACCGTATCACCCAGCTCCCCGTCGGCACATATGCTCTCAAAGTTGAAAAAGGCGGCTTCGCCATGGCGTCGTACCCGCCATTCGTGCTCACTTTGAATCAGGTCGCGCGCATCGACGTTGCGATGAAAGTCGGGCAGGCGAGTGAGACGGTGGAAGTCACTGGCGCAGCGCCAGTCCTGGAAAGAGACACGACGCAGGTCGACACCGTCATCAATGCCGCGACCAACGACAATCTTCCGTTGGCGTCACGCAACTACGTTCAATTGACTCTGCTGGCGCCAGGCGCGGTTTCCACCGATCCCAGCAGCTTCAATAACGGCAACAACACCGGCGGTTACGGTGGCCGTCCGCTGATTAACGGCAATCGCGAGCAGGCCAACAACTTCTTGCTCGACGGCATGGACAACAACCAGGTGTCGGATAACCTCCTCGGTTACACGCCTGCCCCGGACGCGATCCAGGAGTTCAACCTGATCACGAACAACGCCCCGGCAGAGTTCGGGAACTTCGAAGGCGGTATCGTCAACGCGACGATCAAATCAGGTACGAACGCGTTTCACGGCGATGTCTGGGAGTTCTTCCGCAACGATGTTCTCAATGCCAATAGCTGGTCAAACAATTTGGTCTACCCGGCCCTCCCCAAGGCCAAAATCCGCTGGAACATGTTCGGCGGGACATTGGGCGGACCGATCGTCAAGAACAGACTCTTCTTCTTTGCCGACTTTCAGGACCAGCGCTTCGACATTCCGAGTTCGTCTGGCGCAAATACTGTGTTCACGGCTGCTGAACGTACAGGCGACTTCGGTATTCTTTGCACGGGCAAAGGCGGATCCTTTAACGGGGCTGGCATGTGCACCGGAGGCACGGGAGTTCAGTTGTACAATCCCTGCGTCTCCTTTGGCGCTCCCTGTACTTCCACTTCCACGGCGGCGACCACCCGCGCGATTTTCCCGTTCAATAAGATTCCGACGGCGATGATCAGCCCGGTGGCGAGCGCTCTGTTCGCTTCCTCGCTGTATCCTTCGCCGGTTAATACCGCATACCAAAACAACGCTGTGAACGTCAGCAATTCCGCCTTCAACGTGGAGCAGGGTGATTTGAAGATCGACTTCAAGGCCACGCAAAAGGACAACATCTCATATCGATTCACACGCGCTTACCAGAACAATCCGTCGAACAATTCACAGGAACTGTTGTCCGACTCCTACTCGACCACACCGATTTACAACACCGTCGGTGATTGGAGTCGCACCATCGGCAACAATCTTGTGAATGACGCCCGTTTCGGCTGGAGCCATATCACGCTGAATAGCGGCAACAGTTTTGCGTCGGGTGTCGGCAACTTCGGCAACACACTTGGTATCGGGAATGGCAATCCCGCAAACGTGCCCGGATTGTTGGCCATCAACCTTAACAATTCCGTGGTCACCAACATCGGTGCCTCAGAACAAACCCAGAGCTTCGACGACCACGTATGGCAGGCCGAGGATGGTTTGAGTTGGAATCATGGGCGGCACACCTTCAAGTTTGGTGGCCAGTACTGGCGCGAGATCATCAAGACCTTCTATGCCGGAAATAACGGAGAGTTGGGATACCTCGGCTTTAACGGACAATTCACCAGTTCTGGCCCTGGAGCCACTGGCGGTGACGGCGGTGCCGACTTTGTCCTCGGCCTCGACAACTCATACGGGCGCGGTGTCAGCACCGGAAAGACCTGGCAGCAGGCCAGCAACGTCTTCGGCTTCTATGCGCAAGACACCTGGCGCTTCACCGATCGCCTCACCCTGAACCTCGGCCTGCGCTACGATGCGCACAGTCCCTGGGTAGAAGCCAACAATCAGCAGGCGAATTACAACATTGCTACCGGCAACATCGACCTCGCTGGTCAGAACGGAGCCAGCAAGGCCCTCTACGACGGAACTTGGGGAGGCAAAGATTTCCAGCCTCGCATTGGTTTCGCCTGGACTCCTGCGGCATTGGGCGACAAAACCGTAATCCGCGGCGCGTTCACCATCTCTTCCTACATGGAGGGAACTGGCACAAACCTGCGGTTGCCGCTGAATCCACCATTTACCCCGGCGGAAACCAATTCGACCACGGCATCTGGTGCTTATCTTCCGCCGAGCAACTCGACAGAAGGTATTGCGACCGGCGCTTCCTCAGCTCCGTGCACTGCTTCGGCGGGGTACGCATGCTACTCAGGAGCTTTCCTGCGAGTCTGGGATCCCAAGGTTCAGCCCGCAGTCGCGGATGAATGGAACGTGACTGTCCAGCACCAATTTGCCGGAAATACCACCTTCCAAATTGGATACGTCGGCCAGCGCGGTGTTCACTTGATGGTGCCATTCGACTACGCGCAGAGAGCGCTGCTGCCGAATTCGTCTTGCGCTACTCCTCCGTGCACGGCACCCAGCCCGTATTTCTCCGCTAACCCAGCACTCTACAGTGTCCTCGGCGGGGGCACTCCGACGTCTGGCACTCCGGGCGCTGAGGTTTCGGGCACGAAGTCCAACGGCACCATGCGGTACAACGCATTGCAAGCCGTGCTTCAGAAGCAACTGAGTCACGGGTTGCAGTATCAAGTCGCATATACCTTCTCCAAGTGCATGTCCGATAGCACCGGTTACTACGGTGCCTGGAACAATGCTCTCAGCGCCTCAGCGTACTGGCAGAACGTCTACGACCAGAAATCGGAGTACGCGCCGTGCTATTACGATGCCACTCACGTCGTTTCAGCCTATGCCATTTACGATCTTCCCTTTGGCCGCGGCAAGGCGTTGGGCAAGAACGCGAATGGGGTGGTCAATCAGGTAATTGGCAATTGGGCGATCAGCCCAATCGTCTCTTTCCGAACCGGCTGGCCATTGCCGCCGCAAGGAGCCGTGGACCAGTCTGGTACCTACAGCCGAGGAATTCGACCTGACTGCAACGGTGTTCCGTCTATTTCGAACACGTTCTTGTCAGGAGTTGGTCGGCAGTGGTTCGTCAATAGCGGACAAATCACGCAACCAGGAATTGGAACGTTCGGCAATTGCTCGCCGCAACTCGGAGATCTCCGTTCGCCTCACTACAGCGACGTCGACCTCAGCTTGCATAAGGACTTTCCGATTACAGAAAGATTCCGGTTGCAATTCCGGACTGACTTCATCAACGCCTTCAACCATGTTCAGTACAACGCTCCGAACATGGGCTTGGGTGCGTCGATGGGACAGATTACAGGTGCCCAGCCACCAAGGAACATACAGCTCGCGTTGAAACTCTACTATTGAAAACCAAACACGTATAATGATGATGCAGGCGAGTTACTCGCCTGCATCATTTGTTTCTGCTGATAAATTCAGGGATCTGTTTTGAAAGGGCGCGGCTTCAGGCCGCGCCGTAAGGTCAGCAAAACCAACGCGGCTTTAGCCGCTGAGATTCGCATGATTTTCCAGAGAGGCTCCCTCGCAAGCTCACTTCCAGATGTATAGATATTCGGGGAAGGCCGCGGCATTTCTCGCCCTAATCGTTTGTCTCTGGCACGGGCCAATCCTCCTCGCTCAGCAATCTAAAGCCGCTCCGGCTTCTCGCCCTGTTTTAACTTCTGAAAAAGCAATCAGTCTGGCCGAGCAAGGACGCTGTGGCGAAAGCATCTCCGCCCTGAAGCATGCCATGGCCAGCACCGTCCCCGCCGACGTGCGGAAACAAGCCGGCGTGCTCGGCGTTCGCTGTTCCCTGGCCATGGACGATCGTGACTCCACTGACGAATTCATCCGGCAACTGACCCGGCAATTTCCCAAAGACCCCGATGTTCTTTTCGTCATCGTCCACGCCTACTCCGACTTATCGACGCGAACGGCGCAGGATCTTGGCCGCTATGCCCCCGAATCCATTGCCGCGCATAAGTTGAACGCCGAAGCCCTCGAAATGGAGGGAAAGTGGGAAGAGGCCCAGAAAGAGTATGAAGGCATGATCCAGAAGGATCCCAATGCCCGCGGCATCCACTTCTTGCTCGGCAGGCTGCTTCTCTCGCGACCGGATGCGGGGGCCGACGCGCCGGCTCGTGCCAAAGAAGAGTTCCTCAAGGAAATCAAAATCGACCCGAGCAATGCCGGCGCCCACTACATTTTAGGAGAGCTTGCGCGCCGCGATGCGAAATGCGACGAGGCGATTCCGCAATTCTCTGAGGCAACCCAACTCGATACCAATTTTGCGGAGGCCTATCTCGGCAAGGGCCTTTGTCTCGTAACTTTAAAAAAATACGAAGATGCAATCCCGCCCCTGCGCATCGCTGAGCGTCTGACTCCGGGAAATCCGGAGGTCCACAACACGCTCGGGACCGCACTCCAGAGATCAGGACACAAAGAGGATGCCGAAAAAGAGTTCGCGATTCACCGCAGTCTGACTTCTGCGCAGGGCTCTGAAAATCCACAATAGTCAGAGTGATCCGGCAAAGTTTTGAAAGGGCGCGACTTCGGCACTCGCCATCTACCGCTGCGGCTCCTCGACCGTAAGAATCTGGTCGGCAGCCACGTTGTGCAGCATCTGATGGATCCCGCTTGGCCAGCGGATTTCGATATCTTTGATCTTCTGATCACCCGCAAGGCCAAAGTGCACCCGAGGATCGCTCGACGACGCATACCCTACCGCGGTCGTGGCTTCATTCCACTGCTGCCGCCCATCTTCGGTTGTGATGTGAATCTGTGCTCCGAGACCCATGCGATTGCTTTTGGTCCCGACAAGCTTCAGAAGGATCCAGTGGTTCCCGGTATTGGAAACATTGCGAAGAAGCTTGACCGGTCCGTTGAGCACCGTCACCACAGCATCGATGCGTCCATCATTGAACAGATCCCCAAACGCAACCCCGCGATGTGCAGCCTCAAGCTGGAAATCCGGTCCCGCCGTTCTGCCGACATCCACGAATTTCCCATTCCCCAGGTTTCGGAAAAGTGAATTCGGCTCAGGATATCTCCGGTTCGGTGTCACCACGCTGACGTTATCCAGCACATTCGCCCGCGCGACAAAAAGATCCTTCCATCCATCATTATCAAAATCGAAAATGCCATTGCCCCAGCCCGACATCTGGTTGGTCGATTGTAATCCGCTGCTATGAGTCACATCGTCAAAAAGTCCGCCGCCGGCGTTTATCAATAGAGGAAACGTTTCGCGCTCTACGGCCGTATACCAGATATCCGGCAGCCCGTCGTTGTTGACGTCCTTGAAATCCGACCCCATGCCTGAAAGAGTGAATCCATCCGGAGCGTACGCAACCCCTGCCGTTTCCCCAACTTCTTCGAATTTCTTTCCATGAAGATTATGGAAGAGGAATGCCGGGGTCGTGTCGTTCGCCACAAACGCATCCAGGAATCCGTCACCGTCATAGTCCGCGAACGAGACGCTCATCCCCTTGCCCATGTGCGCCGTGATCCCCGTCTCCTGCGAAACGTCGGTAAACGTCCCATCGCCGTTATTGCGATACAAGCTGTTGTGCAGCGAAGCGTAATTTTTAGGATGGCAATAGGCCCTCACTCCATCCTTCAGTAAACAAACTGGATCTTTGTTTACCTCCCACACGCAGTAATTCACCACGAACAGGTCCAGCAGGCCGTCGTTGTTGTAGTCGAACCAACCAGCCCCCACGGACCACATTTTCTTGCCTTTCATCTCGGCGCCGCCCAGCCCCGCCTTAGCAGTTACATCTGTGAACGTGCCATCTCCATTGTTGTGAAACAGCTGGTTGCCGGTGACATTCGCCAGGAATAAATCCGGTCTTCCGTCGTTGTCATAGTCACCTACAGCAACGCCCATTCCGTAGCCGGCGCCCGCGACTCCAGCGCGCTCGGTGACATCGGTAAACGTGCCATCGTGATTATTTCGGTACAGGCGGTTCCAGTACGCCGGAGATTCTTTCTGCAGCGAAGGGATGGCCGCCCCGTTGACCAGATAAATGTCCAGCCAGCCGTCTCCGTCATAGTCGAGCAGCGCGACTCCGGCAACCATGGTTTCGACCTGATTTTTGTTTGCCGTCGGAGAGTTCCGAGTAATGAAGTTCAGCCCTGCTTTGGCCGCAATGTCCTCGAATTGGATGGTCCCCCCGGCGCCCGATGCCTGTGCCGGCGTTTGTCCCGAGGTATTCGCTCGAACGGAAGAAACAGAAGGAGAGGTCAATGCAACCGTGGAGACCAGACCGAGGGCAAGGATCAGGGTTAAGAAACGCATGCTGAGTGAAACTGCCGAACGAGAATGCCGAGAGTAAAAAATCGGTCCGCCGCGACGTTTCCGCAATCCCGTGCTGCGAAAATGATACACCGCTTTCAACGCGCGGGATCACTTCAACCGCTGTCGCAAATCATTCAAATTGGATTAAGCATGTCATCCTGAGCGGAGTGACTGGTTTGCGAAGCGAACCAGTCAAGAAGTCGAAGGATCCCTATCACCACTAGGTCGCCGACAGGCTCAGAGAGGCATTCTCACGATGTCCGCGCAGTCGAATTCCCGGACAGGACATGCCACTCCCGAGGTGCAGGGACATTGGCGGCCGTGCCGCGGTGTGTTTCCGTTCTACCGCTCCGGCGTCGGCACCACCGGCAAACTGCGATGTCCCGCGCCATCCACCGCTCTCACCGCAAAGATGACGTTATCCTTTGACAGCTTCAAAGTGGCCCGGGTTGCATTGCCGAAGCTCTGCTCATGCTCCCAGTCAGGGCTGCTCGTCGCGCGCCATACAACTTCGTATTCAGTCGCACCCGGCGAGGCATCCCAAGTCAGGGTCGAATCATTTTCCAATTCCCTCGTCAGAAGATGCACATTCGCCGGAGGCGCCGGAGCGCTCGCCAATGACGCCAGCGTCGCCGCATTCAGCCGCGCCACATGCGCCACATAGTCGTAGTCGACGAACTTCGCCAAATCGCCGTATTCAATCCCGTTTTCCGTCCGCACATTTTGGTGCTGATGATGAAAGTCTTCGCGAAATTCCGTCAGCCGCACCGCCGGAAATCCTTGCTGATTGAAGGAATAATGATCCCCGCCTCGCAGATACCGGTCCAGCCGGAACACCAGCATTGGCTTCACACCCGCATCGTAGGCCCGGCCAACTTCGGCGATATATCGTGCCAATTCTCGCGATCCCGAGTCGCTTTCGCCGCCCAACCCACGAATTCGCCGGATATCCTGCTCCGTCGCCGCAACCGGCACACCCTCGGAAAACACGCGCACCACCGAGTGATTCTGTTCCGCACTCTTGTCGCCACCCACAATGTCGTTATTCAAGACGGCTTCCAGATCCCATCCCTCATCCTTCGCCATTTTTGCGAAATGCCCGCTGCCGTTCAGACCCTGCTCCTCACCCGCAACAGCAAGAAAAATAATCGTCGCCGGAAACTTCATCTTGCTGAGCACTCGTGCGCTTTCCAGGCTCACCGCGGTACCACTCGCGTCGTCGTTGGCGCCCGGAGCGTCGCCACTCACGTCGAGGATATCGCTATTTCGCGAATCGTAATGTCCAGTCACCAATACGATGCGCTTTGCCTGCGTTGGATCAGACCCCTTCAGTACCGCGTAAACATTGGTGATTTCTGTTGGCTTCGGAATGCGATCCGCTGGTCCTTCGGTGAAGCTGTCGGTCTTTACTTCCAGGCAGCCGCCGCATTCTTTTGAATACAGCTCAAATTCGCCCTTGATCCATTCCCGCGCCGCGCCAATCCCCCGCCCGGACGCGACCGCGGCCGAATCCTGCGCCGAAAGCGTCAATCGAGTCCCAAAACTCACCAGTTTCTCGATATCGGCCTGAATCCGCGATGCCGAGATCTGCTGCAAAGCTGCAGCAATCTTCCGATCCGATGTGGTTTTAACCGCATCCTGGCCAGCCAATGGACCCGCGCCAATTTGCGCCACCAAGGCCCCCAACATGGACATCGCGACAACCAGGGCGACCTTTTTGACGATGAGTGTTCCAGTGGCTTTATTCATAGCTGTGAACCGATCAGGAGAAACCAGTAGTAACGCCTAGTAACGCCAAATCCGGCGGAAAAGATGTGGCGCCGAGGCTCTGCCACTTGACCAACCGCTAGCGGAGAATCTAAATATTATCAGGAGGCTCTAATAGGCGAGGCTCTAATCGGCAAGGGAGGCTTTATGGTGCTCTGTCCTGAATGCGAAAACAACCTCGATATTGAGGAAGACGACGTCGACGAGGGTGAAGTGGTTTCTTGCCCGGAGTGCGGCACCGATTTCGAAGTGGTCACAGCAAGTCCGCTCGAGTTGAAGGCGGTAGAAGAAGGTTACGAAGAAGACGACGACGAAGAAGAGGAAGCAGAGGACGGTGATTATTCCTAATCTGCGATCCAGCCAGCCTATGAGAAAGCTGTCCGTTTTAGGGACCCTTAGCGTTCTGCTTCTCCTGCCTGCACTCCACTCTCCCGACTCATTGCTCGTGGCTCAGAGGTCCCAGGGAAAGCCCTACTCTCTGATTGTCGGCACGGTTTGGGGACCGGACGATCTGCCCGTCTACGGCGTTACCGTCAAGATCCGCAAAGCCACGGATAAACCTAAGAAGGTTCGCTGGGAGGTCTACTCCGACCATCACGGTGAGTTCGAGCAGCGCCTGCCTGCCGGGGAAGCCGAATACATCGTCTGGGCCGATCTCAAGGGCTACAAGCCGGCTGACGGCAAGCCGCTCCATCTCGTGAAAGAAGTCACCGTTCACATCTATAACGACGAGCGCCAGGATATCGGTTTACATCTCGAACACTAGCTCTTTGGCCCGGTCCGCGCCCGTGAGACAATAACTGCAATCATGAATCACCACCGCTCAGTGATCGCGGCCACGAGTGTCTTCTGTCTATTTCTGGTCGTCGCTTTTGCGCTCTCCAGCGCGGCATTCGACAAGAAAGACAAGACTGTTGGCCGGCTCCTGCTTGGCAAGGTTCTTGATCATCAGGATAACCCCCTCCCCGATGCCGTCGTCTATCTGACCAATACCCGCACTCGCGCCATCAAGACCTATATCGTCGGACCCGACGGGACTTACCGCTTCCCGGCTCTCTCTACCGCCGTCGATTACGAGGTCTATGCTCAGTACAAGGGCAAAAAGAGCGATACAAAAGGCGTCAGCCAATTTGACGATCGCTCCCAGTTCTATCTCGACCTGAAAATCGACACCCGCTAGCGGCATCACTGTGCCTTGTATCAGGGCATTGCTTCAGCGGTGCCGTACTAGCCGCAGAATCAATGTCGCCTTTAGGCGCTGCGGTCAGGGATCTGAGGGCGCTCTTATCGCCGCTCCCTCGGATTGCTTGATAAACCATGCCTCGTATCAGGCCACGACTTCAGTCGTGCCGCAGACCTGGACAATGAAGATGCCGGCTTTAGCCGCAGCCGGGGCTAGCCCCTCGCACGAATCTTTACAAAGCCTAGGTGACCCTTTCATGCAACTTTTCAGGCCCTACCCGGGTTCAACATAATAGGGATACTTGTCTGGAGGACACCGTGAACGGATTGCGCACTTCTTATAACAATCGCATGGCTCAGCTCATTCTGGCCGGAGCAGTAATGCTCTGCGCCACCTCAGCCTTCGCCCAGGGCGGAGCCATGAGCCCTTACCAGGGCGAGCAGGATGGCGTCAGCGCCGGCGGCAAGTGGATGATGTTCCAGAGCGAGGATAAAATGACGGGCGCCAAGCGCGTGCGCTTCGAACTCCTGGCCGAGAACTACTTCCGCGAAGATCCAAACTACAAGCCCCGAGTCGAACTGATCTGCGAAAACGGCAAATTTAAGCTTGCCAGCTTCAATCCAGCTGTTCGAGTTCCGCCCAATCGCCCCGGCTTCTGGGGACAACCTCAGCTCGAAGCCGAAGTCCGTGTCGACGATGTTCACTACTTCAAGGGCTGGAACTGGCGCCGCCACTTCCTCGAGATGGACAAAGGCACGGCCCGCGGCCTGATTGGCGCTCATGTGTTCAATATCGCCATTCCCACACGCAGCGGACGCCAGATCGCAGAATTTCAACCCGAAGGACTCGACATTCAGCAAGTCCGCTCCGCCTGCGATCTCACCCCAAAGAAACCCAGCAAGGACTAAATCGCTTTCGATCGAACTGGACACGTGGGGACAGCCCCATCCGCTCTCCCCGCAAGTCGAGGCCTAGCGTAGTTGAAGTCGAGTGTAATTGTGGAAGAGCGGCGCTTTAGCGCCGCGTTGCGGAGGCGAATTTTATAGTGGGCTTTATAGCCCCCGCTGTCATTGTCCCCGCGCGAACGCCGAGGACCTCTACAGAATCCATCCGCGAAGCGGCTACATGCGAAAAGCCCGGCACGGCAGTGCCGGGGCGCAAACGGGAAAAGCTTTAGAGTCCCGTAGGGACGACACTAGCTCTCACTTCCATGCCGACAAATCGCGATTCAGCATGCTTTCCAGCTTGTCGATCTCTGGTCGAAACAACTCGCGAAGTTTGTGCCTCTGCGGCGTAGACAATTCCGGAAATGCCTCGCCGCCTCCCACAAAAAATCGGGTCGCTCCTATCCTCTTGGCGGTAGTCACCACCCCGTCCAATCTACGTCGCTTCGACCATTCAGCTAACCAGAGAGCTCCACGCGTCCAGTAATAATTTCGAGGTTGCGTCATGCTGTCCGACGCGAGCACGGGATGAACCTGGCTCGAATGCAGCTTGATCCTCTTTGCTCCCACGAAGTCCACCAGCTTATCCAGATAACCCTGGGGATCTGCCTGCATATCGTCGTGCACGGTCGGCATCACCTGCGAAGTCCCAAATGCATGCAGCCACCCCTTCAGATGATCGGCATACCGGCTCGATTCCATCAATTCGGGATCTCTCGCCAGAGCGTCTTCAAAAGTCCATTGGATCCACCCGTACGCTCGCTTCAGACGATATAACGAGAAAACCCGGTCCACGGGATTACGGAATGTACACACGATCTTTGCCGCAGGGATCAGGTGGGCGATTCGATCACGCGCACTCGGCGAAGCGAAATAAGTTGGCGCAATCTCTCCGACTGCCCGCTCCCCCATAGCCCGCTTGTAGTGCGACGTGTACCAGCCGAGCCCGCGATCGAAATTCTTATCAAAGAATCGCGTTTCCTTGGTTGGGTGCGATAGCCATGCGCATTGGCTGAGGACAGTCTGCAGCCAGCTCGTGCCTGTGCGCGGAGGGCCGACAACAAAAAATGAAGGTAGTTTACGATGTGCGCCGTTGCCATTGCCCTTGCCTAAGGCAATGCTTACTCCCGGGCCATGTTCGAGCATCACGCGGTCCCTCGGGTTCTTTTTTGACGGCGGGAAACTCTACGATACGGATGCTACGTTTCCCGCCGGATGAAGTGCAGTTTGTAATCGTTCGAAGCGGCAGATAGTGGATGCGGAACTAGCCAGACGGAGTTGCCAAAAAACATTCGCAGAAAGCTAATGTTGTTTACCCTACGAAGAGAATTTTGATACTCCCCTCGCGGTTTTTAGAACCAAGGAATTAGAACTAGGAACCGTTTGCCATGAGAACGGATCCCCGCCGTTGGGATGCTTCACAGGACGAAAAGCGATTTTTTCCCGCAGCCTCTTCGGCGATGCCGCAATTGAGGTTCGTATCAGGGACTCGCTTTAGCGATGCCGCAGGCGGCTTGTTTATTGATTGCCCCTTTAGGGGATGCGGACCTTGCCTTTTTCTGCAGCTTGTTCAGCGGTGCGGTACGAGTGCAGCATCAATGTCGCCTTTCGGCGCTACAACAGGAGTTTGTCAAACAATCTATGGGACACCCACCCAGCTCGGGGTCTCGTTTCCGTCGTGCAGCCAACTACTCCAGCAACCTGGCCGCGTCTTTGGCGTAATACGTGAGAATCATGCTGGCTCCGGCACGCCGGATACTGAGCAACGACTCCATCATCACGCGATCACGTTCGATCCAGCCATTGCGTGCCGCTGCTTCGATCATCGCGTATTCGCCCGAAACCTGGTAGGCAGCCAGCGGCAGGTCGTACCGTTCCCGCGCTGCGGCAATCACATCCAGATAAGGCATAGCCGGTTTCACCATGATCATGTCCGCGCCCTCTTCGATGTCCGCTTCAATCTCCCGCATCGCCTCGCGGATATTGGCGCCATCCATCTGATAGGACCGTCGATCGCCAAACTGTGGCGCCGAATCTGCCGCCTCACGGAATGGTCCGTAAAATCCCGACGCGAATTTCGCCGCGTAAGACAGGATCGGGATATTCAAAAAGCCCGCCTGATCCAGCGCAGCTCGAATTACAGCTACGCGTCCGTCCATCATGTCAGAGGGCGCAATGATGTCGATTCCCGCTTTCGCCAGTGATATCGATGTCCGCGCCAGCAGTTCCAGCGACGCGTCGTTCACGATCTCGTATTCCGTAACCGGCGGAGCCGCTACCGCCGCTCCCAGCGACTGAGGCGCTGCCTTCACAATTCCGCAATGCCCGTGCGACATGTATTCGCACAAGCAAACATCTCCCATCACCACCAGCTTGGGCACCTCACGTTTGATGGCTCGTGTAGCCTGCTGCACGATTCCGTTTTCCGCCCAGGCACCCGTGGCGACCTCGTCCTTCTTGTCTGGAAGCCCAAACAGAATGATCGACGGCACGCCCAGCCCATAGACCTGCCGCGCTTCCTTTACCGCTTCATCGACCGATAGATTGAACACTCCCGGCATCGAGCGAACTTCCTTGCGAACCCCTTCTCCCGGGCACACGAACATGGGATAGACAAACGCGTCGGGCGTAAGGCGCGTCTCAGCAACCATATTCCTCAACTCAGCAGTGCGGCGCAGCCGGCGCAGGCGGGTAACAGGAAAAGCCATGGAGATCACCTGATAGGAGGCATAAGAAGGTCCGCCGTCCTAACTAGCGATTCTAAAGCATCAGCATGTTTCCCGGGCCCAAATCCCGGCAATCCTGGCGGCGCGAGGAGGCTGGCTTATTCCTTCCCGGACTAGTGACGGAAGTAACCTTTGCCTCCCCTTACCGTGCGGCATCCGCAAATGGCTCTCATAGAATGAAAGCGGATGGGTCTGCTCAGACGCCACCGTTGGTTCATCGCCGCGGCCGGGTTCACCCTGGTCTTTGCCGTCGTGTGTCTTATCGCTCCCAAGGGTCCGGGGTTGACTCTTTTCGGCGATCTCTGGGGACTCGTTGCCATGCTGGCGGGCTTGGCAGTCTGCGCCCTAAACGTAAGAACTCGCCCGCGTCAGGAGCGAAGCTTCTGGGTTTTGTTCGTCGCTTGGACTCCTTCTCTGGATCACGAATCAAACAGCTTGGACGATCTGGGAAAATGTCCTGCGCCGTCCCATCCCTGACCCCTTCGTCTATGACATCGTTTTGTTCTTCCACGTGGTTCCGCTGATCGCCGCCGTCTCATGGCGTCCCGACCTTGCCAGCAAACAAGGCAAGGTCCTTCTCAGCCTGCTCAATTTCCTCATGCTGTTTGGCTGGTGGGTCTTTCTTTACTCCTTCATCGTTTTCCCGCACCAGTACATCGTCCAGAACGTGCATAAGTACGACGTTTATTACGACGGGCTTTATGGAATCGAAAATGCTCTCTTGGTTGCGGTGTTGATCCTTGCGGCGTTCACGAGTTCTGGTGGATGGCGCCGCCTTTATCTGCACCTGCTGGGGGCGTCGCTGCTCTATGCCATCAATTCTCAATTGCTCGATCGCGCCGCCGCGAATGACACCTACTACTCGGGCAGTCCCTACGACGTCCCTTTGATCGCCACCGTGGCCTGGATCTCGGCCGCTGCGTTTTCTGCGCGCGAGTGGAATCTCAAGACCGTTAAATTTAACCTGCATCCTCGATGGAAAAAGCTGGTGGGCCAACTCGCCATGTTGGCCATCCTCTCTCTGCCCATTTTGGGACTTTGGGCTGTGCTCAAGGACAATTCCCCGGCCCCTTCTCGTGCATTCCGCGTATTCGCAGTGCTCGGAGCGATGTTACTGCTGGGCACGTTCGTCTTTCTCCGCCAGTATTTGCAGGATCAGGCCCTGATGGCGCTCCTGAAGGAATCCCGCCGCGCCTATGACAGTCAAAAAGAGCTGCAGCGCCAGCTCGTTCAGAAAGAAAAACTCGCTTCCCTTGGCAATCTGGTCGCAGGTGCTGCCCACGATATCAATCACCCTTTGAACGCCATTATGACCCTCTCCGATGAGCTATGGGCCAAGGGCCGGCTGACCGACGACCAGGACGCATTTCTGCGCAAGATCGTAAATCAAGCTCTGCGCACGCGTGACCTCATCTCAAATCTTCTGAGTTTTGCCCAACAGGCTCCCGGACAAAAGACGCCTGTCGACTTGTCGGTTCTACTGAGCCGCGCTATGCAGATGCTCGAATCCCGCCGTCAGGGCGCCAAGGTTCACATCAAGCTCTTCGTAGAACCTGAATTTCCACGAGTGCTGGCCAATGCCAACCAACTATTCCAGGCTTTCGTTGAAATCATAGAGAACGCAATCGATGCGTTGGAGGATTCCAGCGGTGGCACGCTCGACATCACCGCCCGATGCCAGGGTGCGGAAGTCGTCCTCCAGTTCTCTGATACCGGACCCGGACTG
Source organism: Terriglobia bacterium (assembly GCA_963823085.1). GTDB lineage: Bacteria > Acidobacteriota > Terriglobia > Terriglobales > Acidobacteriaceae > Sulfotelmatobacter. Next base: position 232,252 of record CAWGKF010000006.1, read on the forward strand.
CGCGATCCTGAACGCGTTTTCGATCCTTTCTATACCACCAAGCCTGTCGGCAAAGGCACCGGCCTGGGCCTCAGCGCGGTGTACGGAGTGATTCAGGACCACGCCGGCCAAATCAGCTGCCGCAATAAGCACGAAGGTGGCGCCGTCTTCACCATCACCTTCCCTATGACCGCTGCCGCCGTGCAGGTCGCAGCCGCGGCCCGTTAGCGGTTCGTCGTCGTGGCGGGCGTGCTCGCCCGCGAATACAGCCGCCGAAGTCCAGCCCTATCGAGGAGATCGTGGCGCCTGTCATTCTGAGCGAGCAAGAGCCCATGCGAAGGCGAGTCGAAGAATCCCTGCCTCCTGAGTCACGGCTTTTCAATTCAGCTTTCAACCAGCGCAGATGAGACCCGGCCGTCCGTGGTGCGAGTGCGACCCGTATCAGGGCACGCATTCATGCGTGCCGCAGAAGCCGTAAAATCATTTCGCCTTTAGGCGCTGGCTTTTGATTTCCATCCTCCCACACGCTGCTCGGCGCCTTTCGCGTCCTGTAACATAGCTCCAGATGCCGTCCGAACTCATCCACAGTTCCGCCCGCGTGCTGGAGTTCGAATCCTTGCGCCAGCTCCTCCGCGGATTCGCGTCCTCTCTGCTTGGCCAGGACCGAATCTCCGGTCTTGCTCCCTCGACTGACCAGTCAGTGGATCGAAACCCAACAGGTGCTCGCCACTGAGATTCGGGAATTCCGCCGCGTCGGCGGACGCTTCGATTTTTCCGCTCTCACCGATGTCGGACCTCTCGTCTCCAAGTCCCGCATCGCTGGAGCCGCGCTCGAAACGCTAGAGATTCGCGACGTCATTGCCGTCGTCGATCGCGCCGCCGAGTGGCGGCAAATCTCTCAGAATCCCCCTGCCGCCATGCGCTCGGACTGGCGCGAGGTTCACCGGCTCTCGGCTGAGATCGTCGACTTCTCTGAATTCCTCCGCTCCTTTCGCAACAAGATTCAGCCCGATGGAACGCTCGAAGACAAAGCTTCGCCCGAACTTGCCCGCATCCGCCGCGAAATGGAAAAGCAACGCCGCGCCATTCAGGAATCCTTGCGCGGATACCTGCGCCGCCTCGCCGAAGGCGGCACGGTGCAAGACGAACTCATCACGATTCGCGGGGAGCGCTTCGTCATACCCAGTCAAGATCGAGCAGAAGCGCAGAGTGCAGGGCGTGGTCCACGGCGCCAGTTCCAGCGGTCAAACGGTTTTCATCGAGCCGCTGGAAACCATCGAGCAGAACAACGAACTCGTGCGCTTGCTCGAAGAAGAGCTCGCGGAGATTCACCGCATCCTCATCGAAATGACACAGCGCATCGGCGCGTATGCCGCGCAGATCGTTGCCGCCGTCGACGTCCTCGCCGAACTCGAACTGCAATTCGCCAAAGCCCACTTCGCCGAAGACTACAACTGCGTTGAAGTGAAGCTAACTGGCTTTACTGATGGAAACTGGAAAGATCCGTGTGGGGACGGGCGCCCCGCCCGTCCAGCGAGCGAAGCGAGCCCCATTCTTCCAGACGCCGGAAGCCGAGGCCCCGAAGCCGGAAGCCCAAAGCCGGAAGCCGGAAGCCGAATGCTGATCCACAACGCCCGCCATCCTCTGCTCGAACGCAATCTGAAAGCCAAAGGCCAGTCCGTCGTTCCCGTCAGCGTCGAGCTCGAAGGCGCCCGCCGCCAGCTCATCATCACCGGACCGAACACCGGCGGCAAAACCGTCACGCTGAAAACCGCTGGACTCCTGGCCCTGATGGCGCAATCCGGACTGCCCGTTCCTGCCGACCGCGCCGAGCTGCCCGTCTTCGACGCCGTCCTCGCCGACATCGGCGACTACCAATCCATCGAACAGAATCTCTCGACATTCTCCGCGCACGTGACCAACATCGATTTCATCTCGCGCACCGCAACCGCGCAGTCGTTGGTCTTGCTCGACGAGCTTGGCTCCGCGACCGATCCCGAAGAGGGAGCCGCTCTCGCCGTTGCAATTGCCAGCCACTTCGGCCGTATCGGATCGATGACCATCATCTCTACCCATCACACTTCGCTGAAGGTGTATGCGGCAAATACTCCCGGTGTGATCAATGGGGCTGTCGGCTTCGACGAGCGCACCCTGGAGCCAACCTACGAATTAAAAGTCGGCGTTCCCGGTGCCTCCGCGGGCATCAACATCGCGCAGCGCTTGGGATTGAACCCCTCCATCATCGAAAGTGCCCGCGCGCGCCTCGGCACCCAGGCCCGCGACGTCGGCCAGTTCCTCGACAAACTCCACGCGGACTTGCGCGAAACGGAAGCCGAACGCGTCCGCCTGCGAAAGAGCGAGCAGGATGTCGAGCGGGAAAAGCAGCGCTTAGCTCTCGAAGGAAAAAGGGAAGAGCAGGCCAAAGTTCGCGAGATGGAAAAGAAACTCGAGAGCGTGTTGCGCGACTTCGAGTATCACGCGCGTGAAGCTGTCAATGCCATTCAGGATCGAGCCGCCGCGCAAAAGCTCTCCAAAGACGCCGAACGCCGCATCGCCAAGCTGCGCCGCGAATTTCGCGAGCAGTTTGACGCCACAGTCGTTGCCCACTCCACCGGAGCCGATCAGGGTGATCCACACGCGCAGCCGCAAGTCGTAAAGCACATCCTTGAAGGCGATACCGTCAAACTCAAGTCCACCGGCCGCCCGGCGCGAGTCGTCCGCAAAATCGACGACGCCCACTTTGAAGTCGAAATGGGTGCGATGAAGATGAAGATCGCCCGCGACGATATTGCCGAAGTGCTGTCCAGCGCTCGCGCCGCTGACACTCCGGTGAAAGCCGCCCGCGCCCGAGGCATCTCTATTCAGCTGGAGAGCGAAGGCGCGAACGTGCCCAGCGAAATCAACGTCATCGGACAGACCGTCGACCAGGCCTCCAGCGAAGTCGAAAAATTCGTCGACCGTGCCTTCCTCGCCGGACTCCCGCGCGTCCGCGTCGTTCACGGCAGCGGCATGGGCATCCTCCGCAAAGCCCTGCGCCAGATGCTCCAGCAGCATCCCCACGTCTCATCCGTGATCGAAGCCCCTCAAAACGAAGGCGGCGGCGGAGCCACCGTCGTCGAATTGAACGTCTAGTCGTACCCTCAGGTCAAATAACGGGGATTCTCTTCCACCGCATTTAGTTCTGAATGCTGTGGGCTCATCATTTGCGCTGCAGTGATGCAACGTACTGGGTCAGCCCGGAAATCCTCAGATTCACTTCCTTCTGGCCCTCGTTCTCATCCCGCGCTCGAAACAGCGATCCCCAAACCGGCATATCGGATGTGCCGTGCGCATGGCTGGTCGACCCAAATAGCAGAGTCTCCTTGACTTTGACCTCCGGGTACTTGCCACCGTTGCGCTGCGCCAGCGTTGTCAAATCCGGCGGCCACGTTTTCAGAAATGCAGCCGCTGGCCCGTCCCCCTTGCCTCCGGGGCCATGACAAGCCGCGCAGTAGTCCTTGTACATCTGCTCACCGGACTGCGGATTGCTGTAGGGAATTTGTGTTTTCTTGACTTGTTCCTGCGGTACTTCTTCCTGCCCTGCCAGATACGCCCCACCCACTGCGAGCAGCAGCATTCCGGTTAGGACAAGTCCCGTGGATTTCTTGATCGGCATGGTCCACCTCCGGCCACTCGTGAGCACGTTGGTGGGTAGTGCACTCCGCGATTGTCGGCCCGTGCTTATCGTGGCTGGCAGACTCTTTCTAAATCAAGACGAGGTTGCTGTCAGTGACCCTGCTCACCGCCGCAATTACGACGACACGTCATCCTTGCGGGATCCATGTCGTCGTCTGCGTCGTGGTGGGATCCCGACTCGCGACAAGCCCAGTCGCTACAGCGTCTGCAGGAAGTTGATGAGATCCTGCATCTGCTGCGGCGAGAGTCCGATCTGGAAGCGCTTATTGTAGAAATTCACGAGCTGGGATAGATTTCCCGCGGCTCCATTGTGAAAATACGGTGCCCGGGCAGCAAGACCTCGCAAAATCGGCCCCTTGATGCGGCTGATATCGCTGCACTGCCCTGAAATCAACGCCTTGCCCGGATCCGTCGTATAAAACGTCTGTCCCGCTTCCGAACCTTGCGTACACACCAACTGGAAAACCGGCAGCGTGGGCTGCTGCAGTTGCTGCAGGCCGGCAATGATGTTGGGGTCGGTTTCATATTGCAGCGAGTGGCCTGTGCCGATGTCGAGGGGCAAAGGGAACGAGTGGTCTCCCACGTTTGGTGTGTCATGACACGTGGTGCAAGTGCCGGCGATCGTCTGCGTGCCAGTGGTCAAGCCCGGTACATCGCTGATCGTCAGCGGCTGCGTGTTGAAGATCTGCTCGCCGCGGGCAATCGATGCCTGTTGCGGGTTGCGTGAGTTCTGCCATGACGTGTAAATGGTGAATACGTTCGGATTGAATTGCTGCCCGTGAGGATCGCCGCCCAAAGAATCATTAATGCCGGGGTAATACTGCTGCATCGGCAGGAACTGCGGACCACCCTGCGATCCCCTCTGCCCGTAGAGATTTCCCGCAAAGAAATCATAGAACTGCGCTGAGTTGAGCGCCATCTCGAAGCTTACAATCTGGCTTAGCTGTGTGCTTGTCGGAGGTTGCGTCGCCTGCGCATGAATCATGGTGGCATCGATCGCCTGTTGCGTCAGGTCTGCGTTCAGATTCGCTGCAAACGTCTGCTCATTGTTCAAAGGATTGACGAACGACTCCCTCCCATCGAACATGACCGCACTCAGGAAGCCGAGGTTCGTCGTGGGTAAAGGTCGGCGGTACATCGACGCGGTTTGCTGACCCTGCGAATCGGTCGTCAGCGAGCAACCATAAGGATCTTCGACAGCAGCAATCGTGAATTGTGCGGCATTAGGATCGGTTTCGTTGGGAGGTACCTGTATCCCAATCCGGATTAGCCCGTTGTTCACCACCAGGCTATTGTTGACAGGGCCCGTTGGGCACGTCGAGCCATCTACCTGGTCAAACAGGGGGTCCTTCCCTCGAGTGAAAAAATAGCGCCGTTGCGCATCAATCGCGCTTAGGCCGAATCCATCGCTGGGCGCGTGACAGGTTCCACAGCTGCGGCCGTTGGTTCCCAGGCTCTGAAAGAAGGGTCCGCTCACGTCGAGCGAGCCGGTCGTACTGTTGGTCGCCGAGAAGCCGGTGAAGTTAAGGAAGGGGAGAAGGTTTGGCAGATAGATGTCAGCAATGGCAGAACCACCGGCCAGGATCAGAAAAGCCACAGCGCAATTCAGAATTCGTCTGCGGGGATGGCGGGGCCAGAACCATGCACCAACCTGTTGTAACTTCCGCACAGAAAACCCTCTTTGTCTTTTGTCAAACATGCCTTCTCCTTGGCGGGGAGCCAAAGCTCGTGGTCGTAGATTCTTGTTGTCTCGGAATCAGTACTTACTGGGAGGAATCGTGGTAAAATTCCCGCCAACTTCGGGCATACGCGATTCCGCCCACCCCCCCGCGCGGCAAAAAGCTACTTCGGGTGTTTGTCGCATGTCCTAAAATCGATGCTCAAAAGTTCTCAAAACTTCTAAATACGGAGCTATGTCCAGTCTGACCAGTAACTTGTATGAGTTCGGCGAATTCCGCCTCGACCCGCAAAACCGGGTATTGCGGAGGGCCGGGACGACCGTGCCGCTGACCCCAAAAGCTTTCGACGTTCTCCTCCTGTTGATCCAGAACGCCGGAAGGATCGTGACCAAAGACGAACTGATGAAAGCGGTATGGCCGGACAGCTTTGTGGAAGAATCAAACCTTACGCAAACCATCTTCATGGTGCGGAAAGCGTTGGACGAATCGAGCGATCAGCGCTACATCCTCAACGTGCAAGGCCGGGGTTACCGCTTTCTTCTTCCAATTACAAAGACAACCGATCACGCGAAGGAAATAGAAACGCTCGTACCCGCTCCGCAGCTGGAACCCCCCCACCTCCAATTAGACACGCGGCCGCGACGCATAAAGGACTGGAAATTGGCTGTTGTCGCTACCGCGGTCGCGGCAGTCCTGATATCGGGCGCTGCCATTTGGCGATGGCGTTCCCGGCACATTCCGCCGGAGCAGCCCGACAAGATCACTCTGGCGGTCTTGCCCTTTGAGAACTTCACTGGCGACCCGAGTCAGGAATATTTCAGCGACGGGCTCACGGAAGAAATGATCAGCCAGCTTGGGAACCTCGATCCCGCCCATCTTGGCGTAATTGCCCGCACGTCAGTGATGCACTACAAGCACTCTCAGGCATCAATCCCTCAGATTGGAGAAGATTTGGGGGTGAAATATGTCATCGAGGGCAGCGTTCGCCGCGACTCGGAGCGCGTTCGGATTACCGCGCAACTGATCCAGGTGAAGGACCAGAGTCATTTGTGGGCCCGGGAATACGATCGCGACCTGGGACATCTGTTGGAACTGCAGGAGGAGATCGCACGCGAAGTCGCCAATGAAATCGAATTCAGCCTGAGCGGACGGCGGCCCATCGAGGCTGCTCGGGAAGGTACGACCCCTGTCCCCGGAGCGCAGTCTTATGAAGCCTATGATCTTTATCTCAAGGGCCGGTATTTCTGGAACAAGAGGACAGGGGAGGGATTTCGACAAGCCGCCGATTATTTTCAGCAGGCGATTCATAAGGATCCGAATTACGGCGAGGCATACGCCGGGCTGGCGGACACTTTCGGCTTGATGAGCACATGGTATGTCGGTCCGCAAAACGAGCTGATGCCGAAAGCGCGAACTGCGGCCCTGCGGGCGCTGGAACTCGATGAGAGCCTCGCCGAGGCTCATGCCTCACTCGCGTTGATCAAAGAAAACTACGACTACGACTGGCCGGGAGCCGAGAGAGAATTCCGCAGGGCGATTCAATTGAATCCGCAATATGCCACCGCGCACCAATGGTATGCCGAATCTCTTTCATGGCAAGGACGATTCCAGGAAGCGCTTGCCGAGAGCGAGCAGGCAAGGCGCCTGGATCCGTTGTCGCCGATTATTGGCTCTGATCATGCATCGATCCTGTATTACTCCCGTCAATATGACGCTGCGCTGAAGCAAATTCGGTCCGTGCTCGAATTGGATCCGAATTTCGAGCATGCGCAGGGCGAGATGGTTCCTTCCTATTTGCAAATGGGCAGATATGACGAGGCGATCGACGCGATTAACCATTGGCCCGAACATGAAAGAGGACTATGGCCATGGGCATGGAAGGCGGCCATTTATGGTCGTGCGGGCCGCCCCGAGGAGGCACGCCGGGCATTGGCAAAACTTGAACAGGTTCCTGCTTCACAGACGGGCCTCCCAGCAATCTTGCTAGTGGCTTATTCGGGAACCGGGCAGAAGGAGCGTGTACTCGAACTGCTCGAAAAAGCGTACTCCGAGCACTCGAACGTAGTGATGCAAATCAAAGTAGACCCCATGTATGACACAATGCGGAGCGATCCGCGGTTCCAGGATTTGCTACGGCGCATCGGATTAGAAAGATAAAAATCGGTTCGTCTTCGAATCGTCGGCAACGCGGAACCTTCTCCTCCCTCGAAACAGATTCCCTCCGTATCGTTCGCATTATCGGCTGTCGGAAGCTAAGTCAGTTGGCGACAAATCGCTACCTGCTCTGGCTGACCTTTTCCCTCAGCCATCAACCGGCAAAACTCTGAATTCCACAGCTTCTCCACAACTTGATTACCCCTCGGGTATATTCAACCCGTCCCGTTTTAGCTGAGAATCATTGCGGAGAAGTCTGCCCCACATGGCGAACCCCGGAGATTTCGCATACACGGTCAAGCAGCAGGCGGACATCGTCCGCATCGTCGGCGACTACATCAAGCTGAAAAAGGCCGGAGCGCAAAACTACTCCGGACTCTGTCCCTTCCACGGCGAAAAGACGCCGTCGTTTTCTGTCCACGCCACGCGCCAGTTCTATCACTGCTTCGGCTGCGGCGTTTCCGGGGACGTCTTCAGCTTCGTCCAGAAAGTCGAGAACATTACTTTTCCCGAAGCCGTTCGCCTGGTCGCGCAGAAACTTGGAATCCCCTTACCGAAAGCGACCTACGCCACTGAGGGCGAAGCGAAAGATGCACGCCTGCGAGGGCAAATTCTCGATGTCCACGAGCGCGCCGTCGCTTTCTTTCAGGAATGCCTGCGCCGTTCCGAGGGCGCGCGTGCCCGCGAATATCTGAAAGGTCGCGGACTCGACGAAGAGATGATCGCGAAGTTCCGCATCGGCTACGCACCCGACTCAGGCTTCCTGCTGCGCGATCGCCTCAAAAACGAATTCAGCGAAGAAGTCCTGCGCGAAAGCGGGCTGTTCTCGTGGAAAGAAGCTGCGAGCCCCGAGCCGCGAGCTGCGAGCAGTGACGCCAGACGTGGCGTGAACCCCACATTGTCATCCCGAGCGGAGCATCAAGTCCGCGATAGCGGAGTTGATGCGCAGTCGAGGGACCTTGCGTCTCAGGGTGCTCCGGAAGGCGACACAAGGTCCGAGGTCGAAGGTCTAAGGTCTGAAGCTGGAAGCCGGAAGCCGGAAGCCAGAAGCCTTGAACCCGAAGCCGGAAGCCGAAAGCCGGAAGCCGCCTCGATGTATTCGAAATTCCGCAACCGCGTCATGTTCCCCATCGCGAGCGACGCGGGCAAAGTCATCGCCTTCACCGGACGCACTCTCGCCACCGACGAAAAGGCCGGACCGAAATATCTCAACTCTCCCGAGACCCCGATCTATTCCAAAAGCCGCGTCCTCTTCAACCTCGATCTTGCCAAGGAATGGATCCGAAAGTTCGACTACGCCATCCTCGTCGAAGGCCAAATGGATTGCATCTCCGTCTTCGCCGCCGGATTTCAGAACGTCATCGCTAGCTCCGGCACCGCCTTCACCGAACTGCAAGCCAAGCTGCTCGCCCGTTTCAGCAAGAACGTCGTGGTCAACTTCGATCCCGACACCGCCGGAGCAAAAGCCACCGAACGCACCCTCGCCCTGCTGATCGAAGAAGAATTTCAGATCAAAGTTCTCACCCTCGAGCAGGGATTCGATCCCGACCTCTACATCCGCCGCAAAGGCAAGGATGCCTACGGCGAAGCTCTGCGCCACTCCCAGAAATATTTCGATTACCTGATCGAGCGCGCCCGTACTCAGTTCCCCGTCCGCAGTGCTGAAGGCAAGCACAAAGCCGTCAACTATCTGCTGCCTCATATCCAGCGCGTCCCCAGCCGCATAATGCGCGACGAACTGGCGCAAGAGATCGCGCAGAAACTTCAGATCGACTCGGCTGTGCTCCGCCAGGAACTCAGGCACACCGCGGCCACACGCTCCGCCGCCACCGTAAAGGCTCCGGCGGAAGCTCAGGTCACCGAGGCCGAGAAGGTTTTAATCCGCGCGCTGGCCTCGGCGCGCCAGATGCAGACCGCCGAGGAGCGTCAGTCCATGCGTGACGGCGCGGAAGAAGAATTCGATCCAGCCCGTCAGGCAGCTTATGTTCTGCAAACCGAAGGCCTGCACCGCGGACTGGCGACGGAGTCTCTTGCGGAATGCCTGCTCAACGCCGGATTGGAAGCTCCCGACGTCCTGGAAATTCCGGCCACAGAGGCTGATCGCCGGGTGCTGGCGTCTATCCTGCTGAAGGAAGAAGAGGACCTCACCGCCGAGATCCTGGAGGCTGCCGTCCGCGCCCTGCGCCGCGTCCACCTCCGTCGTCGTCTCGACGACGTGCAGCGCCAATTGAAGGGATTGGGTGCAACTGCCGATTTAGATAAGAAAATCGCGCTCAGCGAGGAGGCCCGGCGCATCAGCCTGGCCTTGCGTGATCCAGGCCCAGAGGCGCGTGCCTCCTGAATCGCTATTGTGGAGCCGGCAAGGGTATCGATGGGGAACACGGTGGAAGAGCGGCGCTTTAGCGCCGCGTTAAACGCCTCCGACCGTGCTTTAGCCCCTGAGGCAATGCACTATAGCCTCGAAAACTGCTTGAAACAAAAAGGCTTCTCCGACCATCTAAAGACTTAAGTGGGTTGCTAATAAGCGCGGGAGTCGAGGGAATTTAGGGTGGCCGCCGGATAGACAGGCGAATGCAGAAATGCTAAACTCTGTAAGTTTGTGCTAGCTGCACAGTCCCGCAAAACCCAGATTCCCACCTATCCGGAATTTACCACACGCTCCTGGCGTGAGTGAAACTGAATTTTCGAGGAAACACTTCTTGGCTCTTGATGACAAGTTCGACGACATAAAAAAGCTGATCGATACAGGAAAAGAAAAGGGATATCTCACGTATGACCAGGTCAACGACCTCATACCGCATGACGTGCACAGTCCCGAAGACCTTGACGATCTGCTGACCACCATTGGTACGCAAGGCATCGACGTCCTCGAAGGCCCCAAGCTGCCTTCTGCCGGACTCGATAAAAAAGGATTTGAAGACGCAGAAGAAGGGGAGGACGTCGAACTCGACCTCACCCCCGGCGCTCTGGAAAAAACCAACGATCCCGTCCGCATGTACCTGCGCGAGATGGGAACCGTGCCCTTGCTCACGCGCGAAGGCGAAGTCGAAATCGCGAAGCGCATCGAGCGCGGACAGATTCGCGTCCTGAAGGCGCTCTCGCGTTCGCCTATCGTGATTCGCGAGCTGCTGACTCTGGGCGAAGACCTCAAGAAAAATGTCCGCTCGATCAAGGAAGTGGTCACCTTCGACGAAGAAGAGATCACCGACGAGATCCTGCAGAACCGTCTCAACGAGTTCACCGGCAAGATCGACGACATGGCCAAGCTGTACAAAAAGGCCGGCCTGCTCGAAGAGAAGTTCAAGGAAGTTTCGCAGAAGAAGAATCCGCGCGATCACCGCCGAGCCCGGCGCAGGCTGGCCCGCGCCATCGTGGCGACCTCAATCGCGGTTCGCAAACTGGGATTCACCAATGCTGAACGCAAGCGGCTCATCGAGCGTCTCAACAAGACGGTCGACGGCATGCGTTCGCTCGATCGTCAGGCTACGAACCTCGAACGCAAAGCTGAAGCCACTCGCAGTGAAGAGCAGAAGAAAGAATATCGCCGTCAGTCACGCTCGATTCGCGGCGAAGTCGAAAAACTCGAACTCGAAACCGGCGTTCTGTTCCAGGAGCTCAAGCGCACACAGCGCGAGATCATCCAGGGCGACATGGACGCGGAGCAGGCCAAGCGCGAGCTGATCGAGGCCAACCTTCGCCTCGTGGTTTCGATTGCGAAAAAATATACCAACCGCGGACTGCAGTTCCTCGACTTGATTCAGGAAGGCAACATCGGACTGATGAAGGCCGTCGACAAATTCGAATACCGCCGTGGCTACAAATTCTCGACCTATGCCACATGGTGGATTCGGCAGGCCATCACTCGCGCGATTGCCGATCAGGCGCGCACCATCCGCATCCCGGTGCACATGATCGAGACGATCAACAAGCTGATCCGCACTTCGCGGCAGCTGGTGCAGGAACTGGGACGCGAGCCCACGTCGGAAGAGATTGCCAAGCGCATGGACATTCCCGTCGCGAAAGTGCGCAAGGTGCTCAAGATCGCGCAAGAGCCGATCTCGCTCGAAACCCCGATCGGCGAAGAAGAAGATTCGCATCTGGGAGACTTCATCGAAGACCGCGCGGTGGTTTCGCCGGCGGAAGCGGTGATCAACGTGAACCTCAAGGACCAGACAGGACAGGTCCTGCGCACGTTGACTCCGCGCGAGGAGAAAGTCATCAAGATGCGCTTCGGTCTCGAAGATGGCAGCGAGCACACTTTGGAAGAGGTTGGACAGAGCTTCGCAGTAACCCGCGAACGAATCCGCCAGATCGAAGCCAAGGCGCTGCGCAAACTGCGTCATCCGTCGCGCTCGCGCAAGTTGCGCGCGTTCATGGATGGCGTAAGGGATTAGTGTTTGTGTGGGGCGGGCACTCCTGCACCGCCATTGCTGACATCACCAGAGAGTCACAGAGTCACAGAGTAAACAGAATAAATGACGGGCACGGCTTCGGCCGTGCCTTTTTTGTTGTCATCCTGAGGCCCGCGTTAAGCGGGCTGAGGGACCCTACGACCGTCTACACCGAATGTGCAGCCCACGGGCGTAAAGCCCACAATGGCGCCAAAGTCAGCGCACTCCGGTCGTCCTGAGCGAAGCCATGACGCAGTCGAAGGACCCCTACTCGCCAATGCCGACCTCGATGATTGGTCCCGGAGGGACCGGCGACAATAGCCCGGCGTTTCAAAGCCGGGTGCGTGCAGGGAAACGGAACCGCGTCCCGGACGGGACGGCTAAAGCCACGGCACAAATCTATCGCCCGCGGATCATGGATCGCATTCCACATTTGTTGCGCGGATCAGGTGCCCCTTCCGGGGCACGACTATTTTTCTATCGACGTGCTCCCGCCAGTGGAACTGCCGGGCTATTTTCGGTTGTCCCTACGGGACGAGGGATCTGAAATGCGGTCGACGTCGGGGCTCCTTTCGAATGTGCCTATGGGACAAGGGATCGCGAAACGATTGGGCTGAAAGGTGGGAGAGATCCGGTACGTTCTCGCCGACGAGTTCGCTGTGCGTAGACAATTCATTTTGCGTGGACGACGTCGGCGATGATCGGTCCCGGAGGGACCAGCGACAATAGCCCGGCGTTTCATCGCCGGGTGCGTGCAGGGAAACGGAACCGCGTCCCGGACGGGACGCGTGAATCCGCCACCTCGTCAAGCTCTCGTCGTCTCGGACATGGGAACGAAAGCCACGACAGAAACAGTTAAATGAACTACGGAGCCTCAGTCAGTTGACGCTTCAGCAACTCCTCTAGATACTTGGCGAGGTCGGTGATGTCGTACTGCCCTGCTCCGTAGGCTTGGTCGGCTGCTTGCAAACCTGCAATGTAAGGCGCCCTATCCTCCCGGATCGTTCGGGGACCGTCTTCTTGCCGCCTAGAATTTTTCCCTGTTTCATGCAGATCAGGTAATAGCAAGCCGCTCTGGCTGTTCTTCCATTTCCCTCTATGAATGGGTGAATCCAATTCAGATTCCAGAGAACGAAGGCGGCGAGAGCTGTGGGGTGATCGATGATGGTCCAGTTCTCGTGGATCACAGAAAAAAACGAGTCCATCAGATCAGGCACGTCGTTGAAATGCGGCGGAATGTGGTTTCCCACTCTGATCGGACCCTGCCTGTAGCGTCCACCGAGCTGACAGATGTTTGAAACAGCGGCATAATTCAAAGCCCACAGAGTGTATTTGTCAAATGCCTCAACGCCCTTTGCGAGGCCAATCTCTATGCAATTTGTCAGGAGGTCATACTGCCGAAGGAGGTTTTGTTCTTGGATTTTTGTATAGAGGGCTGGGTCGTCTTTTTCTCTAACTGACATTCGACGTAAGAAAGCCGCTGCCTGCCTACGGCAGCAGCTTTATGTGTTCCGATGCTGCTTTGATACTTTCTTTGGTTATGCGGTGCTCCGAGCTTTGCGGTGCATTTCCATAAGCGAAACTAATTCGTTGTTCTTTTAATTCTGCTTCGCTGACTACGATCTGCCTTGATCTTTCGAGTATCTGCGCCAATTCTGGATCAGGCGCTACATCGTGCAAGAATTGCTTTCGGTCTGCCATTTTCTCCACCTCCCATCGAGGGAGTTCATCATACGCCTTCTTTTCGCCTAATTTTACCACTGTTTTTCCACCGAGATTTACGTTCCGGGATACCGCTGGGGGTCCGTACTTCATCCTCAGAAGTTTTCCACAGAACTATATTTCCAACTTGTGACGAACAACCTTTACTGAGAAATCCAGATGTGAAAATTTGGGAGCATGCCGAAACAAGCTCCCACTCTCGCCGACGACGCCGACCCCACAAACACGCCGTCATCCCGAACGCCCGCGCTTTCACCAGCGGGCGGAGGGGTCTCGCGCGGGGCGCATAGCTCTCCCTTGCACAACGAACTAAAATCAACCGACCCAGCAATTCCCGAAACGGAACGGCCTAGCCCCGGTCCCGAAACCGCTAACTCCCGTATTCGCAAGATTTTGCTCGCAAACCCTTTGTTTCCAAAATTTTACGCGGACGTCGTCATCTCCTCCCGTCCTAACTCCAATTTAGCCAAGATTTTACGGGCCCATTATCCAAAAATTCTCAATCAGGTGAAATTCAACATGGCCAACTCTTCCTGCACTCATATTAAGGTCACCGGAGTCCGCTGTGGCTCCCCCGCTCTCCGCGGAGAGCAATTCTGCTACTTCCACCAGCGTGTCCATCGCGGCGTTCGCACCCCTCCGCAGGCCCGCCTCCATCCCATCGCCGTCATCGAGGACGAAGAATCCATCCAGATGGCGCTCATGGAAGTCATCAACGCCCTCATGCGCAACACCATCGATCTCAAGCGCGCTACCTTGATCCTGCGCGCCCTGCACATCGCCGTAAAAAATGCGCGCCGTGTGAAGTTCAACGCGTCCAGCACCATGGTCCACGAAGTTCCCGAGTTTGCCGGACAGGCCGCCCCGTTAAGCGAGCAGGCCGAGATTGCCGAAGCCCTGAACATTCCCCGCTACAATCCCGCCGGACCGACTCCGCCTCGCGTTCGCACCACGGCCGAACTCATCCGCGATGGAGTGATCCGGCCGCGCCATGTGGATCCTGCCACGCAGAAGAAGGAAAAAGATGAAATGATTGCGCACCATTTCGGCTATCCCAATGCCGAGGCCCACGCCGCCGCTCTCATCGCCCAAGAAGGTGTGGGGCCCCACGCCGCCGCTCTCATCGCCCAATCGATTAATAATGTAGGGGCGGACGCCCCCGTCCGCCCCGGACCGGCGCAGCCGGTCCGTACCCCAGCCCGACAATTGCACGATCAAACGAGCCAGACCAACAAGAAGCCGCCCACAAACGTGAAAACTCCAAATCCACAGCAGCGAAGAAATGGAACTCAGCGCGCAACCGCTGGGTAAGAGCCGATCTGGCTCGATTCCTTGACCCCATAATTCGGTATAGGGTTGCGAATCAAAATGCAAATTGGGGAATTGGCGACCAAGGCTGGTCAACTGGGGATGCATGCGTTCCAAGCTCGCAAGCTTCATCGCGCCTGCTGGAATGGCCATCTTCCATGACTTCCGTTCTTTGACTCAGCCCCGGATGTAGCCTAGAATTTTTGTAGGCACTATCTTGGCGGTCCGCTTTCGCGGCGTGCACGAATGTCTTAAACGGAGGATCTATGGGTGAGGGTCTGTTTCAGCCTTTTCATATTCTACTGATCATCGCCATCGCCTTGCTGATCTTCGGGCCGTCCAAGTTTGCTTCACTGGGCAAGGGGTTGGGCGAGGGCATTCGCAACTTTAAGTCGTCGATGAAAGAGGGCCAAGAAAAGAAAGACGACAAAACCGAAGAGAAAAAGCCCTAAAGCGCCTCCGCCGTACGACAACTCCGCTGCATCTCAACGAACTCCCTCACATTTTTTCCCTGTCGCGAAGCATGCGATAAACGAGCGCGACCGGCAACCCCACAACATTGCTGTAATCGCCTTCGATGCGTGGAATCCAGCGCGAGGCGATGCCCTGGATCGCGTAGGCGCCGGCCTTGTCCATAGGCTCGCCTGTGGCGACGTACTCCTGGATTTCGGCGTCTGACAATTCTGCGAAGGTGACGAGGGTAATTTCGGAACCGACTCTTACGTCCCAGTTCTCAGTTCCCAGCACTTCTCGGGCGCCTTCATTGGTATACGACAACTGACCACTCGCTATCGTGACCAGGCATACGCCGGTGATCACCTGGTGCGCACGTCCGGAGAGCATGCGCAGCATGCGGGCAGCATCGTTTGCGTCGCTGGGTTTACCGAGGATGGTGTCGTTGACCACCACGACCGTGTCGGCGCCAAGCACAAGATCGAGCGAACGTTCGGACGAAACCTTCAGCGCCTTCTGGCAGGCCAAGCGCTCAGCACAGGCTCGTGCACTTTCTCCGGCGAGGGGAGTTTCGTCGATATCGGCCGGCTGCACCGCGAAGGAGATTCCAGCGCTTCGCAGAAGATCCTGCCGGCGGGGCGACGCGGAGGCGAGCACGAGCATTTGGGTCTAATTCTACCCGCATCGCAGGCTCATCGAGTGGCGAACGCGGCGCTGCAAGGCGTTCCCTGAAAAGCAAAAGGCCTCGAATTAATCGAGGCCTCAACACTTCCTCAACACTTAGGGTAGCAAAGCACCCCGCGACGAGATCAGTATGATAGGGTCCTAAGGCGGAGTCAAGTTACTTTTTGTCAGGAGCTTATCCTCGCGTTTGGCTCCCACAGAACCATCGCTCCGGCATTGCTGAAGCGTTGGACCCGACGGGATTCGAACCCGCATCTGCCACCGTCGCGAGGTGCCGTGCTTCCGTTACACCACGGGCCCAATTGGACTGTAGCGATTGCTCCGGCTCACGGTTTGTGTCCGACATCACATTCAGCACAAAAAACTGGGGCAGCAGGGCCAAATCGGGAAGCTCCACGCCTGTTAAAATCAATACTTGCCCGCTCCCATGGATTCCCAGCACATCCGAAACTTCGCGATCATCGCGCACATTGACCACGGCAAGTCCACGCTGGCGGATCGCCTGCTGGAGCTGACCGGATCCCTCACCGCGCGCGAGATGCAGGCCCAGGTGCTCGATTCCATGGACCTGGAGCGCGAGCGCGGCATCACCATCAAGGCCCACGCCGTCCGCATGATGTACACCGCGCAGGACGGCGAGACCTATCAGCTCAACCTGATCGATACGCCCGGCCACGTCGATTTCTCCTATGAAGTCTCGCGTTCGCTGGCGTCCTGCGAGGGTGCGCTGCTGGTGGTCGACGCCTCGCAGGGGGTGGAAGCGCAGACGCTGGCCAATTCGTACCTGGCAATCAATCATGGCCTCGAGATCATTCCGGTCATCAACAAGATCGATCTGCAGAGCGCCGACATCCCGCGGACGAAAGAGATGATCGAAGGCGCAGTCGGCCTGGATGCAACCGATGCAGTCCTGATCAGCGCCAAGACCGGGCAGGGCGTGCCGGATGTCCTCGAAGCGATCGTGAAGCGCGTGCCTCCGCCGAAGGGATTGCCAGAAAATCAGCTGCAGGCGCTGGTTTTCGATTCGTGGTTCGACGCCTATCGTGGTGTGGTCGTGCTGGCGCGCGTGTTCCAAGGCACGCTGCGCAAAGGGCAGAGAATCCGGCTTATGTGGAATGGTACGACGTTCGACGCGGAAACCCTTGGCGTGCTTACACCCAAGCCGGTGGAGATCAATGAACTGCGGGCGGGCGAAGTCGGATTTCTGATTGCCAACATTAAGAATGTCGCCGACACGAAAATCGGCGACACCATCACCGACGACACGAATCCCGCGATCGAGCCGCTTCCCGGTTTTGAAGAGATCAAGCCGATGGTTTTCGCCGGGCTCTATACCGTCGACGCTCACGAGCACACGCAACTGCGGGAGGCGCTCGAAAAGCTTCGCCTCAACGATTCGTCGTTCTTCTTTGAACCGGAGAGTTCTGTTGCTCTCGGCTTCGGATTCCGCTGCGGATTTCTCGGGCTGCTCCACATGGAAATCATTCAGGAGCGTCTGGAGCGGGAGTTCAATCTCGACCTGATCACGACCGCTCCCGGCGTGCGCTACAAGATCACGAAAACTGATGGCGAGATGGTCGAAATCGACAATCCTTCGCGCTGGCTCGATCCCAGTGAAATCGCAAAGGTGGAAGAACCGGTCATCCTGGCCACGATTCTGACGAACGAAGAATATGTCGGCGGCATCCTGGCACTGGTCGAGGAAAAGCGCGGCAAGCAGAAGACATTCGAGTACGTTAGTTCGTCGCGCGTGATGCTGCATTACGAGTTGCCCTTGAATGAGATCGTGCTCGATTTCTACGATCGGCTCAAGTCGGTCTCGCGCGGATACGCCTCGCTCGACTACCACCTCGCAGATTATTGGGAATCGCCCATGGTGAAGCTCGACATCCTAGTGGCTGGCGAGCCGGTGGATGCGCTCTCGATCATCGTGCATCGAGACTTCGCTTACGAACGAGGCAAAGCGCTGGTATCGAAGATGCGGGAACTCATCCCGCGCCAGATGTTCGAAGTTCCGATCCAGGCGTCCATTGGCGCGAAGATCATCGCCCGGGAAACGGTTCATGCCATGCGCAAGAACGTCCTCGCCAAATGCTACGGCGGCGACATCTCCCGAAAACGTAAATTGCTGGAGAAGCAAAAAGAAGGCAAGAAGCGGATGAAGCGGATTGGGCGCGTCGACATCCCGCAGGAAGCTTTCCTGGCGGTGCTGAAGGTCGGCGAGAGCAGCAACTAGCTGGACGCTTTGGTGTGTCCGTGGAGGGCCGGGTTTAGCGAACTGATTGTCTTCGAATGTGCGAACGGATCAAATAATCTTCTTAAATAATCTTGGAATGCGCGTCACAGATTTCGCGCATGGAGCTGGGAAGGATCCTTGGTAAATCCTGCCTTAGGATAGGCACAGAAAAGCGAAAAGTCTTCGGTTTTAAATAAGCGATTCCAAAGGTATTCCAAACGAACGGTAGCCGCGACATCGCCCCTTGCCCACAGAAGTGCGACCATCTCTCCAAAGGCGCGGACCCGCCGCCCATTGGCTCGCGCTCCTGTGATCAATTCCGTCACGAAGTTGGCGAACAGCATGTCATCCGGCCACTGTTTCACCATGAAGCGATCGAGAGCTTTGTCAGCCAAAAGAGCGATGTAGCGATGCTGGACAAGGGCGCTTACCAGATCCACACCGGAATTCTGGAGCCCTTCTTCAAGCGCCTTGAGGTGGGCTGCGGTGGCGATCACAATCGTGCTTTCGCCAGCTTTGAGTCCGCCACCGATGAACCCAATTAAGGTGTCGAGCAATACGCCATCGTGCTCGTAGAATTGAGCAATGTGCTCGCAAGGGGCAATTTCACCCCAAAATACCGGGTTCCCAGAAGGTTGAAGATCGACAGCTTCGCCCATAGTTTCGGATGTTCATCCTTTCGTGAATGGTTTCCCATCGGGCAAATGCTGTACGCACAGCTCTTTGCGACCGGGAGTCAGAGGAGTCTTTTATAAGCAGCACGCATCCGTCAACCTTTTGGTCGAGTCTCTCCATCCAACGCATCGAATTTCCGGAGGAGGTGCGATGAGCAGTGAAGCGTCCGATCAGATGATGGCGTTGTTACAAGAGCTTGCAGCCCTGCGCGGGTTGGATCGAGAGTACGAATCAAATCCCAGCGAAGCTGGAGAAGATGAGTTTCAGAAACGTCAGCGCCGTCAAGAGGAGATTTCTCGCGAAATTATGGCCGTCGCGGAAGAGAAACAGAATGGATCCTCTCACCCGATCGAGTAGCGTCGGGATATTGCCCCACCCCTTCGAAAGCTATGCTCAAGACGCCATTCAACTTGGCAGAGACGTCGCGTCGAAGATCGGGTCAGTTGAATCGGGACCGTGAGATACGACTTCACCGAACTGCCGATCGGTCCGGCTTGCCCCGGGAAAGTGGTTACCACAGCACAGCTGCGCCGGAGAGAACCAGGCTGCCTAGTGTTCAAGCAACTGCCAAGTTGTGTTCTCAAGGACACTGTTCGACAGCTGACCGCCGAACAGAATGACTTGATGTGTCGCTATATCGAACGCCATTCCTACCGCTGAAAGAGGTGAAGGGGAGTTCACAGGAGTCAGTTGCACCCAATCACTTCCGGTCCAGGACCAGGTGTCGCCGGCTGCGCCGAATACTGCTACTGCATGCATGGCCGGATAAAATGCGGCTCCTGCGCCCACATAGGAGGGGATTTGGGTGGCCGGAGAGAGCAGGGTCCAGTTTCTGCCGTCCCAGGTCCAGGTATTGTCGGTGCGGATTGTGTCCCCGTCTCCGCCAGTGAGGACGACGTTACGCCGTATCGGGTCGAGGGCGGCAATTCCCCAGCCACGCGGATAAGGCGAGGTCGCTGGGTTCAGCTTAAGCCAAGAGGTTCCGGTCCATCGCCACGTCCTGTTGTAGGCAGGAATTTTGTTGAAGCTGTTATACCCGCCGAACATGATGGCTTTGCCCGTGAGCGGGTCGGTAAACAACATCGCTCCGGTGGCCGGGGGTGGTGGAGAAGGCATCTGCGCCTCAGTCCAAGTCGACGGATGCGCCGTCCCAGACCCACGTGTCCTGCAGGTATTGGTTTACGTCGAAACCCCCGAACATCACCAGCTTATTGGTGCTCAGATCAAATGCCATGGAAGCACCATTCCGCACAGGGGGTGCGACTGGTGTGTCCACTTGGGTCCAGGTAGCTCCATCAAACGTCCAAGTGTCATTGAGATTGCCGGTTGCTCCGAAACCGCCGAAGAGCACAAGCTTCTTGCTTACGGCGTCATATGCCATCGCCGGATAGATACGAGGCGATGGGGAGGCAGCAGTGGAAAGCTGCTTCCAAGTCAGAGTTTGGGCGAGGAGCGGCTGTGCTGTAATTGCGATTCCGACGACGGCCACGAGCAAGCACGCGTTTGCCTGACGGCAATAAAACATAAAGGTGGAGTTCCTTTCCGCACAGAGGGGTCCGAAAAGCGGAGTCAATTGTATACACATCGGGCAGAATGCCGCACAATAGTTTTTTCTCATGCGAGATCCCTCGGCCCGCTGGTGAAATCGCTGGCCTTCGGGATAACCATTCGAATACAGGACTTTCAGTCGACGACCGTCACAAAGGGCTCTCTATATCGGGATTTTCGCTTGCTCAACGGGAGAAAACCCCGCTAAAACTCGGCTGAAAATCGATGCCGAAACGAAAGTGCTAGAACCTCAAAATGTGCAAATCTCAAAACGGGAGCGAGTTGCGGGCTCTCTGACCGCGGATCATGTTAATACCGCGTGAATTGCATAACTGGTTACTATTCAGAGGTTTAAAGTGAGTGAGCGTCACACGTCGAAGACCGACCGCTCGGTCTTCGCCGACAGCAATTCGAAAGACGGCTTTCGCTTCCACAAGCTTTTCCACAGGCTGAGGGTCGCATATTGGACCCAGCGCAAATATAAGTCTCTACAGTACTTACCCTGCACTCGTACGGGAATTCCTGTAGGGCAGGGAGCTTTACTCTTCGGGAGCGATCCCGCCTTCGGCCATTGACTCAAACCGGGTGCAATGCTTCAGGAAAGCCATCTTCACCCGACCGATGGGACCGTTGCGTTGTTTGGCAATAATGATCTCGGCGCGACCCTGCAGCTCGGGATCGTCCTGCTTGTAGACCTCTTCACGGAAGATGAACATGACGAGGTCGGCATCCTGCTCGATCGATCCGGATTCGCGCAAGTCGGCGAGTTGCGGACGATGATCGCCGCCACGACTCTCGGGAGCGCGGCTCAGCTGCGACAGCGCGATGACCGGAACACTCAGCTCTTTCGCCAGCGCTTTCAGTCCACGGGAGATCGCAGAGACTTCCTGCGTTCGATTCTCAAATCGCTTGCCACCGCCGGACATGAGCTGTAAGTAGTCGACGATGATCAGGTCGAGCTTGCCTTGTGACTGTTTCAGGCGGCGCGCCTTGGCACGCATCTCGCTCAACGAAATGCCGGGAGTATCATCGATGAAAATGGGGGCGTGCGCCAGTTGCTCCATGGCGCGAACGACTTTTTTCGTGTCGTCTTGCCAGAGCGATCCGGTACGCATCTTATGCGCGTCGACTCGCGCCTGCGAGCACAGCAGGCGCATGAGCAGGGCTTCGCGCGACATTTCCAGCGAAAAGACTCCGACTACCTGCTGATCTTCAATCGCGGCATTCTCCGCAATATTCATAACGAATGCGGTTTTGCCCATGGAAGGACGCGCGGCGATAATCACCAGATCGGAGCGCTGCAATCCGCTGGTCATCTCGTCCAGATCAATGTAGTGAGTTGCCAGGCCGGTAATGCGCTGGCCGCGTTGCAGGAGAGCGTCGACCGACCCGAAAGTTTCACGGACGATTTCCTGCACGCCCATGAAGCCGCGGCCGATGCGCTTTTCCGAAAGCTGGAAGATGGCGGCTTCGGTGTCGCTGAGGACATCTTCGGCGGAATCCGACTGATCGCTGGCGCGAGCGATGGCCGTAGTCGCTGCGGAGATCACGCCGCGCAGCAGCGATTTGTCGCGGACGATTTTGACGTAATGCTCAATGCTGGGACGCTCCGGAACACCGTCTACGAGGCTCGAGACGTAGGCCACATCGCCGATCGCTTGCAGATCCTTGTGCCGATCAAGTTCCTCGATCAACGTGATCATGTCGATGGGACGAGACGATTCCGACAGATCAACCATCCGGGAATAAATCCGGCGGTGGGAGTCGAGCGAGAAATCTTCAATCCGCAAGTGCTCCGCAGCCTGGTTGTATGCAAAGTTGTCGAGCAGGATGGCGCCCAGAATGGAGCGCTCCGCATCTACGTTCGCCGGAAGCGTGCTGATCGTGTAATCGGAAGTTGCCAAGGAATCTTTCCTGGAGAAATCTGTCAAAGCCGCAATCGAACACTATTCTCTTCGCCCTTGTGAATGCGACGCGCGACCTCTGGAAAACTCAGTCACAATCTAAAAAAATTGGCGAAAGAAAGGATTGACGGTTTTCTCGATTCAGTGTAGGGGAACAAAAGGCGAATATCAAGTTGGAGCTCCGATCCGCGAAGATCCGGCGTAAATTCTACGCCGACAAAGTTTCTCTCTTACGAGTGGCCGCGGCCGGCAAAGAATAGAGAGCCAGTAAGCAGAATCAGGGTCAATCCCTCGATTGCGAGTGCGTAGACCGTCAGTCGCTTGGGACGAGGGAATCGGGCAAAAAGACGGCTCATGCCCATCCCGAAAGCCAACATCGGCGAGGCAAACAGCCGGAACATGCAGGTGTATCCCACGATTGAGTAGAAGATAAAGTCGCTGCGGTTCACGGCTGGGATGGCGATGAATAGAACCGATAACGGTGCGGTCAAACTGATTCCCACGAGAACTTTTGAGTAAATCGTGTAAGCAGTCTCCGATTTGGCAATTACCAGCACAAGGAAGAAGGTCACCACCAGGAACATGCCAACGATGAAGAGCTCAAGCATCAAGTCCCCACCGGCCCACATCCCGCCATAGGCCGCAACGTCCGCGGCGTGATTCACGTACGCCAGATATCGCACAAAGACGAGGAACGCCGCGATCGCAAACGCGATGAAATAGCCGGTGGCAACCAGCTTTAGTTGCGTATTCCGGGGAATCCACTTCACCGCAACATTCTATCGGCCTGCGGCAATGGCTTTGCGATGACCGAGGTAACACCCAAGGACCGACAATCAAGGCTTGAAATTAGAATGCGGCCCAAGGGCCAGCCACCCTTGGACCGCATCGTTCGTGTATTCCTGACCTGCCTTTGTCACCGCAGAGGCGGCGCCATGATGTACTTTTAGCCTGCCAACACTCGCAAGCGAGTGCCGCTTTTGCCAAAGCCGATTGCGGATCCGCGATTTTGCAACCGCGTTGCGCAACCGTCTACGGAGGACCAGCAGCTTTAACTTGCTCCGAAAAGCAAGCGAGGGGGAGGAGGCCGCAACGCCCGGGCAACCAGTCGCGCAAGCGCGTTTCTGGAAGTTTCCCTCCCGGCAATTCACTCTCGAGAATCACCGGCTGCTACTGGCTCGCCGTAATCATCTGGCTCAGTCAGGAACTCTCACGTTTCGCTGAACCCACTGTCGTCGAAGTTGTTGCGGCCCGCAATAAGAAAAATGTGTGGCGTTGTGCAGAAACTGTGGAGGATGAGACTTCCTTGTGGAAGGCAGAGGAAAACTAAGAATAAATTTCTGTGGCGAGGTACCTGTGCCCAATATTTCAATGACTTAGACGTAGTAAAAAAAATTTTGACTCCAATGCGCCATCGAGGAAATCGGGCGCCTCATCATAGTGCGGCCTAACCTGCATCCAAGTCATAGAATCTATTGTGCGACTAAGGTGAAGGTCCGAGGAAATTGGTATGTCCAGATACAAGTCGTTCGCCCTCACTCTGCTTTTCTTAAGCTCTGGGATTTGGATTCTCGGGCAAGAACCCGCCCAGAATACGACGGCTCCGCCTCCGTCCGAAACGCAGCAGAGAACCGAGCAGCGAAAAACGAGCGAGCCGTATACCGGAGACCTGTCGATTTTCGAGAGCCCTGGTCGTGACGAGCGACTGCAGATCAACCGCGTGATGGATGTCCTGGGGATTGAGTCCAGCAAGAGTGTTGCCGATATTGGAGCGGGGTCGGGATGGTTCACAGTGCGGGCGGCCAAGCGCGTGGGAGCGAGCGGCGAAGTCTATGCCGTCGACATCAATCCCGAGGCCGTCAGCCACATCGAAGAAAGAGCGCGCAAAGAGCAATTGCCGAACGTGAAGGCGATTCTGAGCAAGCCAGACGATCCGCAATTGCCGCCGAATTCAGTCGATGCCGTATTGCTGCTCAAGGCGTATCACGAAGTAGCGCATCCGGTTGAGCTGTTGCGGAATCTGCGGCCGGCGTTACGTGCCGGGGCAAAGATCGGCGTGATCGACCGCAAGGGCAATGGCGAGAATCACGGAATCAATAGTGACGTGGTGATTCACGAAGCGCAGGAAGCGGGATACCGGCTGGTCAAGAAGTACGACTTCGTGAAGGACGGAATGGATTACTTCCTGGTGCTCACTCCAGCAAAGTGAGTTCCTCGACCACCGACCAGGTTGTTCGATTCAAATCCGTAAATAGCGGCAGATCGGCATCGGAGGCTTTGCCTTGCGGGCCGTCCCACGCGGCTTCCATCTCTTCCCGCGACGCGAAATAAAGTTCGACGATGGCGTCCCAGCCCGGATGGTTACGGGTGGAATCATCGATGACGTGGTTCTGTTTGTACTTTTTCAGTCCGGGCAAAGCTCTCGCCAGAGGCGCATGGACTTTTTCGAGATGATGGCGGAACTGCGCCGGGGTGAGATCTGCGCGCCGGTAAAGGACGACCATGAATTTGAGCATGCAACACTCCCGCTCAGGCACCCTCGATTAGTCCGGCTAGTAGTAGCGCGCGCCGTGGCAACTCCGAAATAAGGATGTACTCGTGTACAGCATGTGCGCCCTCGCCGACCGCGCCCAGGCCGTCGAGCGTAGGAATGCCGATACCGGCGGTGAAGTTTCCGTCGGAGCCTCCGCCCACCGCCGCTTCCTCCAGCTTCCAGTCGAGTTGCTTCGCGATCTCCTGAGCTTTCTCGTAAAGCGCAGCGACCCCCGCAGTGCGTTCCATCGGCATGCGGTTGATGCCACCGCTGACCGTGAGCTTGCAGCGTTCGTCGAACGGCGTCAGAGCGTGCATCTTACGGTCGAGCCCGGCGGCCTGTTTTGCATTCCTGATGCGGACGTCGATTTCAACCGTCGCCTCGGCGGCAATGACATTGGTGCGAGTGCCTCCGCGGATCACGCCAGGATTGACCGACACTCCTTGCTTCAGGTCGTTGAACTTCGAAACGGCAGTGATCTGACGTGCGAGCTCGACAATCGCGCTGTGTCCTTTGCCCGGATCGAGCCCGGCATGCGCCGCCACGCCGTGAACCGTAAGAGTGTAATCGCCGACGCCTTTGCGGGCAGTCTTGACCGCGCCTCGCAACCCTGCGGCAGGCTCCAGAACAAGCACCGCAGCTGACTTGCGCGCCAACTCTTCGGTGGTTTTGCGGGAAGATTCGCTGCCGACTTCTTCGTCGGAAACCAGAAAGACTGTGACCGGCCGAGGCAACGACCCGTGCCACGCTTTCAGCGCTTCCACAGCGTAGAGCATGAGCGCGACACCCGATTTCATATCGAGCACGCCGGGGCCATGGAGCCTGTCGCCTTCCACGCGACAGGGCATTTTCTCCAGCGTTCCCATCGGATAGACGGTATCGAAATGTCCGAGCAAGAGGATCGGCTTCGATTTGTTGTCGCCGGAAAAATCGATCTGAAGATTGTTTCCGAAGATCTCAGCCGGATGGAGCTGCGCGCGTCCTCCGACGGCTTCGAAGGTCCCCGCCAGAAATGCGCCCATGCGGTCCGCGGCTGGCTTGTCATCGCTGGGAGATTCGATCTCGACAAACGAGCGGATCGTCTGAACCAGTGCATCGCGCCGTGCTTCAAAATACTTCAGCCGCTCGTTCCATACGCGATTGCCCTGGACAGGGCCCTTGCGTGCCTTTTTCTTCACCGCCATGAAGCCGCCTTTCGCCCTTTTATGACCATCGCCGGCACAAGTCGTACAGTATAATCTTCACGCTGTTTGGGACGAACGATCTTTGGGACGAGCAGTGTTTGGAAACGAACTATGAATGAGAGCAGCCCCGCGTCCGAGCCTTCGCTGAAGGAAGCGAAAATCGGCCTCGATATCCACGAAATCCTTAAAATTCTGCCGCACCGGTACCCGCTCCTGCTAATCGACCGCGTTCTGGAACTGAAGCGCAAACAGCGGATTGTCGCCATCAAGAACGTCACCATCAACGAGCCCTTTTTTGTCGGACACTTTCCCGGGCTGCCGATTATGCCGGGGGTACTGATTGTCGAGGCGATCGCGCAGGCCGGAGGCGCTCTGCTGTTGACGGAGATCGAAGACCGCAGCGACAAAGTCATGGTCTTCACGGGCATCGAGCGCGCAAAATTTCGCAAGCCGGTGAGTCCGGGGGATCAGCTTCGCCTGGAAGTCGAAGTTACCGGCTGGCGGTCGGTGCCCGGCATGACCGCCGCGAAGATGCAGGGCTATGCCTGGGTCGGGGACAAGCGCGTTGCGGAAGCGATCGTCTCGTGCCAACTGGTCGATAGCTCACGCGGCCGCGGCTGAGGCGGCAACTGACCACCCTGTTCGCACTGCACGGTGATAAGTCTGGTTCATTCATGAACATTCATCCCACGGCCATCATTGCACCAGGAGCGAAGATTCCTGCTTCGTGCAAAGTGGGGCCGTATTGCGTGATTGGGGCCGACGTCGAGTTGGGGGAGAACTGCCGACTGATCTCCCATGTGGTCATCGAAGGCCCGACGAAGATCGGCGCCGACAATGGATTTTTTCCCTTCTCTGCCGTCGGAATGGCGCCGCAGGATATTACCTACAAAGGCGAGCCGACGCGGCTGGAGATTGGGGATCATAACGAGATCCGCGAGTACGTGACCATCAACCGGGGAACGGTGAAGGGCGGCGGACTCACCAAGATTGGCAGCCATATCCTCATCATGGCTTATACGCATGTCGGGCATGATTGCGTGATTGGCGATCATTGCATGCTGGTGAATGGCGCAACGATTGCCGGTCATGTGACCGTCGACGAGTGGGCCGTGGTGGGAGCGCTCTGTCCGGTGCACCAGTTCGTGCGCATCGGCGCGCATTCTTACATCGGCGGAGGAACGACTATCACGCAAGACGTGTTGCCATTCTCGATGACCTCTGCGGCGCGCGAGACGCACGCGTATCTGATGAACAAAGTCGGGCTGCAACGGCGCGGATTTTCGAAGGAGCGGATCGCAAAGATTCATCACGCGTACAAGATTTTGCTGGCGTCGAAGATGAACACTTCGCAGGCGCTGGAGAAGTTGAAGTCCGAATCGGATCGCGGCGAAGATGTCGATATGCTGATCCGGTTCATCGAGACGAGCGAGAGAGGGATTATCAAGTAGCTTAAAGTCTGGATGCTCGCGGTTACGCAAACATCTGACACAGTGACGTAGCCACGAATCGAACGAGTTGGTGATTTTCTTCCGATTGTTTGATGCCCTACCAACCTAGGTCTATATCCTCGCACGTGATATAACCCTTCGGTCGTTCCCAACAACTGAAAGGAACCATGACCGCTGATGAAGTGGAGCGCATGAAGGTCCTGTGTAAGCAGATCGAAACTGAAAAGAATCACGACAGGTTCACACAACTCATTGCCGAACTCAATGAGTTGTTAGAGCGCAAGCAGCATCGGCTTGACCGTTCATCGCCACCGACAGAGTCAAAATGACGCTTAAGCGGGAGAAGAATCGACCGCCTCGCTGCCCTTATTGTGTTTCAGAAATTGGGTTTATAGTCATGAAAGTTCTGGAGAATGGGCGGCAGATTTGCGAGAAGTGCGGTCACATTGTGTTCCCCGAAGATGGGGCCTTCCAGTGTCCCTGCCTGAAGTGCGTCGAGGTTCGCATCTCTCCCAAGATTCGGCGTTTGCGATGAGTGGCAGTGCAATACTCATCAGGCTTCGCGCTCGCACGCGCTCGAGATCGGAGGTTCCCATGCCTAAACTAAAGCGAGCAACACAGTGCCCCGAACCGGACGACCGTTTGCCGATCAGTCGGGAATTCTGTCGGGCATCTGCAGTTACTCCTTGATGAGTGCTGCCCCGATTTCCACGCGACCGCGTTCGAGCGCACATTCGTTGACTCCCGGATGAGGCCTCCGTAATATGAAGCGACGCGAAAACTGTTCATCTCCAGAATGATCGGCCAGACCATTTCGCACTACCGCATCGTAGAAAAGCTCGGCGGTGGTGGCATGGGCGTGGTTTACAAAGCCGAGGACACGCGGTTGCACCGTTTCGTTGCCCTCAAGTTTCTGCCCGAAGAAGTTGCCGGCGACCCCCAATCGCTTGCGCGCTTTCAACGCGAAGCTCAGGCAGCATCCGCCCTGAACCACCCGAACATCTGCACGATTTACGATATTGGCGAGCAGGATGGCCACGCCTTTATCGCTATGGAGTTTCTGGACGGCCTGACGCTGAAACACCGCATCGCAGGCCGGCCGATGGAAACTGAAGCCATCCTGTCTCTGGCCATCGAAGTTGCCGATGCCCTTGACGCCGCTCACAGCGAGGGCATTATTCATCGCGACATCAAGCCGGCCAACATCTTCGTCACCAAGCGCGGACATGCCAAGATTCTTGACTTCGGCCTCGCCAAGTTGACGCCGGCGACAGGAAAAGCCGCGACTGCGGCAGAAATCGACGTTACCGCTGGCGTCAGTCTGGAATATCTCACCAGCCCGGGCACAGCCATTGGAACTGTGGCGTACATGTCGCCAGAGCAGGCGAAGGGCAAGGAACTCGATTCCCGAACCGACCTGTTTTCGTTCGGCGCGGTGCTGTATGAAATGGTTACGGGCACCGTGCCGTTCCGCGGGGATACGTCGGCGGTTATCTTTGACGCCATTCTCAATCGCGCGCCGTTGCAAGTACTGCGCTTAAATCCGGGTGTGCCCGCCCGGCTGGAAGAGATCATTAACAAGGCGCTCGAGAAAGACCGGGACATGCGCTACCAGCACGCCTCGGAGATCCGCAGTGACTTGAAGCGGCTACAGAGGGACAGCGGTTCCGGCCACGGGTTAGCGGTCCAGACGCAGGAAATGGCAGAAGGTCCGGCGCAACATGGTGCGGCATCCTGGCAGACCCCAGCGGGCGGGACTGTCCCAGCCGCGCAGTCCTCAGCGGCTTCCGCGCCTCAGGTCATGGCCAGTGGGTCGAGCGTGAGCGCGGTTGCGCGGGAGCACAAATTTGGCTTGGCAGCTATCGTCGTGGTGGCCTTTGTTCTGCTCGCCGCCGGGGCGTTCGGTATTTACTCCCTGCTCAGTCGCAATGGGCCCACCCCATTTCAAAATTTCACTATCACGCAGATCACGAACACAGGCAAAGCGCAACAGGCTGCAATCTCGCCTGACGGCAAATATGTTTTGAACGTGCAGAACGATAATGGACTGCAGAGCCTGTGGCTGCGCAACGTCCCGACCGGCAGCGATACTCAGATCGTCCCTCCGGCAGCGGCGGTCTACCGTTCCCTAACTTTCTCGCCGGATGGGAACTACGTTTATTTTCGACAGGCCGGCATCAGCACCCAGAGCGAGTGGGATCTTTACCGCACTCCCGTTCTGGGCGGTACTCCGCAGCTCATTACCCGCGACGTGGATAGCGGGATTGCGTTTTCCCCCGACGGACATCGTATTGCATACACTCGCGCCAATGATCCAGAAGTAGGCAAGTATCGTTTGCTCACCGCCAATTCCGACGGCAGCGACGAAACTATCCTGCAAATCGCCGCCAATGGGGCGGGCGCTCTCCCTCGGAACATGACCTGGTCGCCGGACGGCAAGCGGATTACTTACAGCCTCTACACTCTGGGCGATGTGTTGGGCACCATCAAATCCTTTGATATTGCCCGGAAGCAGGCGGAGCCTTTGGCATCCTTCAAGAACGAATTGGTGTTCGACGTGGTATGGCTGCCGAGCGGTCAATGGCTTCTCGCCCGCTATGGTCAGAAGGGCCCGAGTTACCAGCGTTCGCAAATCGGTCTGATTCCTAAGGCCGGAGGGCAAATCCAACCCATCACGCGCGATACGAACAACTACGACACACTGACCATGTCCGCCGACGGCAAGACTGCTGCCACCGTACAGGTAAGGATCACGAATAGCCTTAGTCTGATTCCCAGCTCCAGTTCGCAGGCAAAAGCCCCCGTCCAAGCGTTAGCGCTAGCCCAGGATGTGCAGTCCGTCTCCTGGACGGCCGCCGGCCAGCTGCTCGTTTCCGACGGACAAAGTTTGCGAACTATGAATCCCGATGGCGGGCAGCAATCCACAATCCTCAATGATCAGAACTCCTGGCTCGTGGACATGGCGCGCTGCGGCGATCGCTACATCGTTCTTGCCTGGGCTTTTCACGGGGGCACGAACCAGGTTCATATCTGGCGAACCAACTCCGACGGATCGAACCCGTCGCAACTCACTAATGGAGCTTTCGACCGCTTTCCGGTGTGCTCGCCGGATGGAAAATGGGTCTATTACTATGATGGTGACGGACCACACTATCCCAAGAGAGTGCCCCTTGAAGGCGGACAACCGGAGCCTGTGCCGGCAAGCGACGTTCGTGGCATGTATGGATTCGGCGCAGGCGAAGCGATTTCGCCCGATGGCAAGCAGCTGATTTTTAATGCAGACGTAAACTCCGCCGACAATTCACCAGGGGCCGTGAGCAGACTGGCGCTGGTAACCCTTGACTCAAACTCGCATGACTCAAGCGCGCGGTCCTCTCCCATCTTGCTCCGACCCGATCCCCGGATGGCTACAGGAGGTGGAAATGGTTTCACCAACGCTATGACCTTCACTCCTGATGGGAAATCCGTGGCCTACATCGTTCGCGACAAGGGCGTGGATAACATTTTCGCGCAACCGCTCGACGGCTCGCCCGGACATCAGATCACCAACTTCACTTCTGAACACATCGCCGAATTTCAATGGTCGCCGGACGGAAAAACCCTCGCCGTCGCGCGTGCCCAGAACACCTCCGACGTGGTTCTGCTGCGAGAAAAGTAGTCGATAGCGATTGCTGTAGCCGAGAGCACGCGCCACCGCCAGCGTCCCATCCTGAACAAGTCCAACAGTTCCGGAGATACTTTCTAACGATTCCGCAACGGATGACAGCCTCTCCAGGAGTTATTCCTGGCCAGAAGTCGGAGCGTGGCAAGTTCGCCACTAAGTGTCGTTTAACAGGGGATAGCGCTCGTTGACCTCTCGATGAGGTAACGGCGATCCGTCAGCAGTTACTGCAATCGTCGAGTATCGAGATACAATCCGCCAAAGTGGATACTCATCAGGCTAGCGCTCGAGATCGGAGGTTCCCAATGCCAAAAGTCAAGCAGAGCAATACAGTGCCTCGAACCGAACGACCGCAGATTCCTGATTACGGAATCAGTAAGAGCAAAACCGGATTGCTACCCTGGAAGTGGGCCGAGAAGTCACTCACCGAGTCTCGCGAGTACTGGATGGTGACGGTACGGCCCGATGGCCGGCCCCACGCCATGATCATCTGGGGCCTGTGGTTCGACGGGGCATTCTGGTTCGGCACAGGCAGCAAGACGCAAAAGGCACGCAACCTGGCAAAGAATCCGAACTGTATCGTGGGCACGCAGAATGCTGCCGAGGCGGTGATTCTGGAAGGTGTCGCCGAGCTGATCACAGACAGAGCTGTCCGGAGGAAGCTGGAACCAGCATCACTGCAGAAGTATGGAATGAGCGGCGGTGACGGCTCTGAGCCCTTCTACCGTGTTCGCCCACGACGTGTATTTGGCCTTATCGAAAAGACCTTTCCGAAAACCGCTACCCGTTGGATATTCGATTGAGGTTTTCTCGCCGACCGTGCGGGCAAAACTTCGGGCAGGTCATGTTTCTTCCGCAATCCGGCGGACTTGTTTCTCACCGACCGCGTGACCCTGCTAGGAGGTCACCGGGGCAGGTCTCACAATTGGACTTACGCTGATGCTGGGCCGCGACGCTTTGGGAATTCGCAGAATCATCAATCCGGCGATGAGCACCGCCGCCATCACAAACCTTAGTCCCAAAGAGAATGACGCTCCGGTGCGGGTGTACATGTAACCGAAGATCAAAGGCCCGGCAAATCCGGCGAGGCTGCCAACCGAGTTAATGAATCCGACCGCCGTGGCCGCTTCCGCGTGGCTCAAGATCTCGGTTGGGATTGCCCAGAAGGTAGAGATATAAGCTGTTAGAACACCCGCGACCGTGAACCAAGCAATGGTGAACACAACCGAGTGGCCAGGAATGGATAGGAAGAAGTAGGCTATCCCCGCGATGAAGAGGGGTATTGCAGCGTGCCACCGTCGCTCCGCCTGCTTGTCGGAGTGCCAGCCATTGATCTGCATTGCTACAAACGCGGCCAGGAACGGCAGAGCGCCCACCATCCCAACGCGCATATCAGTGAAGCCCGTTAGCCGCTTCAGCATGGTGGGAAACCAGAAGACGAATGTGTACTGGCCGAGGTAAGCAAGGAAGGTGAGCATAGCCATCCACACAATGGTCGGTGATCGCATGGCCTGCCACACCGTGATGGCGGCAGTGCAAGGCGGCGTCTCCTCTTTCAGTTTCTGCTCGAGCCATTTCCGCTGCTCGGCAGTGAGCCATGCGGCTTCCCTTGGCCAATCGGTCAGGAAGAAGAATGCAAATACTCCCAGCAGAATCGCCGGGGCTCCCTCGAGGACAAACAGCCAGCGCCATCCGGGGAAGCCCAGCCAGCTGCGGCCTAGAATCCAGCCCGCCAGTGGTGATCCCAGCACCGCTGAAAGCGGAATGGCTCCCATAAAGTTGCTGGTGGCCTTGGCGCGATCTTCGAAAATAAACCAGTGGCTCAAATACACGATGACACCGGGGAAGAAACCGGCCTCCGCTGCGCCCAGCACGAAACGCGCCAGGTAGAGCTGAGGAGGAGTGTGCACCAGTCCAGTCAGCACGGTGAGGGTCCCCCACGCAATCATGGTGGCCGATATCATGCGGCGTGCGCTCCAACGCTCTACCAGCAGCGCGCCCGGAATCTGTAATGCCAGGTAGCTGATGAAGAAGATTCCCGCGCCCAGCCCAAACACATGGTCGCTGAACGACAGGTCGCGCGACATGCCCACCGCCGCGTAGGCCAAGTTCGTGCGGTCTATGTAATTAACGACGTAAAGAATGAACAGAAAAGGCAGCAGGCGGAAGCCGACGATGCGGCGAGTGTGTTCGCCGGTTTGTGTCGCGTTGAGCGTCGTCATAGTGGAGGCAGGAATTGCCTCTCAGCACTCGTCGGGCAGCCCTGAGGGGTGCGGGGAAGTATATATCGGAATCAGGTCTTGGGCTGCACTTCATCGGTCGCCAGCTGGGGGAATAAGCCGGGGAATGAGGTTTGGCTTTATCGAAAAGAGCTTTCCGAGAGCCGCTACGCGGAAGCTAGTTTCGGGCCGCGGTCGTTCCCTTCTTGTCGAGGAGCTTCTCCATTTCGTCCATCACACGATTCATCTTCTTGACCGTCAGCTCCAGCGGCTCGTCAGTGGTCATATCGACGCCGGCGTCTTTTAGCAGATCGATGGGATATTTCGACTTGCCTGATGAAATGAATTTCAGGTAGCGCTCAGTGGCGCCCGGCTCGCCCGCGAGCACCTTTTCCGATAAGGCCGACGACGCGGTGAACGAAGTCGCGTACTGGAAAACATAAAAGGAATTGTAGAAATGGGGAATGTACGCCCATTCGTTGGCGATGTAATCGTCGACGATGCAAACGCCTTGATCGTTTCCGTAGTACTTCTTCACGATCTCGCTGTAGAGTTTCCCGAGCGAATCGCCGGTGAGAGGCTCGCCTTTCTCGACCATCTCATGCATGCGTAACTCGAATTCCGCAAATTGCGTCTGGCGAAATACCGTGCCCTTGATGCTCTCCAGATAATTGCCAAGCAGTGAGAGCCGGGTCGCGTCATCTTGCGTGTGCTTCAGCATGTAATCGAGCAGCAGCGCCTCGTTGAAGGTCGAACGCCACTTCGGCAACAAAAATCGGATAGGACGATAGAGCATACGGCTGCGTCTTGTTCGAGAAGTAGCTATGCATGGTGTGCCCGAGTTCATGGGCGAGCGTGCTCATGTCGTCGTACTTTCCGTTGTAATTCAGAAGCATGTAAGGATGAACGTCGTAGGCAGAGCCATTCGAATAGGCTCCGGAAGTTTTACCTTCCGTTGGATACATATCGATCCATCGCTCGGTGAAGGCGCGGTTCGCACCGCTGGCGTATTCCTTGCCGAGCGGGGCGAGCGCTTCGAGAATGTTATGCTCAGCCACGTCGACCGTATATTTCTTGTCGACCGCAGGGACCAGTGGCGCGTACAGATCGTAATAGTGCAGCTCTGAGAGTCCCATCATCCGCTTGCGCAGCTTCAAATAGCGATGGAACGTCGGCAGATTGCGATCGACTCCCTCAATCAACCGCGAGTAGACCGAGACCGGGATATTGGGATGATCGAGGCTCGCCTGCAGCGAGGTCTCATAATTTCGCGCGTGCGCGTAGAAGACGGAGGTCTGCACGTTGGAATTCATCACGGAGCCGAAGGTTGCGCGATATTTTCCCAAGGCGGTGAAGAAAGCTTCCATCACCTTCTGCCGGTCTTCACGGGAAGAGGACGCGCGGTAGAGCGAGAAGGCTGCTTTGTCGAGCTTGACGGTCTTGCCGTCGCTCAGCGTGACGGAGGGATATGGAAAGTCGGCATCGGCAAAAATGCCGTAAACGCTCGAAGGCCCGCTCGCCATGACGGATGCGCCGGCCAGAAGCTTCTCTTCGGCGTTGCTGAGCGTGTGGGCGCGTCGCCGAGCGATGTCCTGCAAATAATGGCGGTAGACGCCCAAGCGGGGTTCTTGCGAGAGAAAGCGTTCGATGGTGGCGTTATCCATCTTCAGAATCTCAGGCTCGATGAAGGCCGCCTCAGTTCCGAGAACAGAGCCGAGCTGAATCATCTCCTGCTGCATGCCCTGGTAAGTGCTGACGCGTGTGTCTTCGTCGGACTTCATGGCCGCATAGCTGTACAGGCGCGAGAGCTCGCGCTCGAAATTGTTTTCGAGGTCCAGAGCAGTCCGCCAGGTGCGGAGCCGAGGAAGCCAGCGTGCCCTGAAACGGGCGAAGTGTGGGCAACGCAGACGCCAGCTTTTCTTTCGCCGTGCGCCACGCCTGCGTCGGACGGATAGAGCGCGCTCAGGTCCCACTTGTATTCGTCGGGCACTTTGCTGCGATCCCGTTCCTGGGCTTGCGAAATCGTGGTTGAGGCGGCAAATAACACAAGCGCGCCCGGCAGGTGTCGGAGAATGGTGACGATATCAACTTGCATACGCGGTGCTCCCTTATACTTTGACGAGATCTGGGGAAAAAGAGAAGCTGGATTCGCCCGGAAAAGAAACCCACCCCAAGTGCTAGACTGACTCGGCGTCATTCTACTGTACCGCGTCTTCATGCCCGTTCAGAACGAAAAACTGGGATTAATCGCGGGAAACGGGAAGTTCCCTTTTCTCGTGCTCGATGCGGCCCGGTCGCAAGGGTATGACGTGGTCGTCGTCGCTATCAAAGAAGAAGCATTTCCAGAGATCGAATCGCACGGGGCGGCTGCCGTGCACTGGCTCTCGCTCGGCGAACTCTCGAAGCTGATCGAGACCTTTCAGCGGGAGGGCGTTCATCGCGCGGTCATGGCCGGGCAAGTCAAGCATAAGCAGATTTTCTCCAGCATCCGTCCGGATTGGAAGCTGGCGAAGCTTCTGCTCTCACTCACAACGCGAAATACCGATTCGCTGTTGGGCGCAGTCGCCAAGGTGCTGGCCGACGAAGGGATCACGCTGGAAAAATCGACGTGGTTGCTCGATCCGCTGCTGGTGAAGTCTGGCGTAGTCACTCGACGCTCACCAACGGAGCAGGAGCAAAAGAATATCGAATACGGCCGCGCGGTGGCACGGGAGTTGGCTGAGCACGACATTGGACAAACAGTTGTTATTGCGGAGTCGGCTTGCGTTGCTGTGGAGGCGATGGAAGGTACCGATGCCACGATAGAGCGTGCGGGCCAGATCATGCGTTCGCTGCACGGAGATGCTTCTACGCTCAGCCGCGATTTGACTGTCGTAAAGATCGCGAAGCCGAATCAGGACATGCGCTTTGACGTCCCGGTAATTGGAGTGAAGACGATTGAGGTGATGCAGCGCCGCGGGCGCGACATGCCTGGCCGTGGATGCGGGGAAATGTTTGTTGCTGGATGGGCAGAAAGTTATTGAGGCGGCGAATGCATCGGGAATTTCCATCGCCGCCTCTGAAGGATGATATGAGTACAAAAGTGATCAGAAATTCTGAGGCAGCAGGTATTGCCGATCAGCTCCGTCGCGCATTCGATGGAAGCGCGTGGCATGGGCCGTCTCTACTTGAATTGCTCGAGGATGTTGATGCGCCCACAGCGACC
The DNA here is from genome assembly GCA_963823085.1 of Terriglobia bacterium. Classification (GTDB taxonomy): domain Bacteria; phylum Acidobacteriota; class Terriglobia; order Terriglobales; family Acidobacteriaceae; genus Sulfotelmatobacter. Next base: position 268,913 of record CAWGKF010000006.1, read on the forward strand.
GCCAAGCCGATTGCGGACGTGCACAGCATATGGGAACTGATTCTGCACATCGCCGTCTGGGACAATTCCGGGATGGTGCGCCTCGCCGGCAAGAAATACCAGCCGACTGGCACCGCCAATTTCCCGTTAGTTCCCTCCAAGCCTACGGAGGCTGCGTGGCGCAAGGCTGTCGCCGATACGAAGCGCACCCATGAGAAGCTGGTCAAGACCGTGGCTACCCTGCCGGAGTCTCGATTGCGCGACCGCGTCCCGGGCAAGCGCTACGACTTTTACCACATGCTGCACGGCATCGCGCAGCACGAGCTTTATCATGCCGGCCAGATCGCAATTTTGAAGAAGGCGGCGCAATCGTCGCATGTCAAGGCCAAGTAGAAAGTTCCGCTTGTTAGCCAGGTAGAAACTTCCGGTTGTTGATTTTGTTTTTGGGGATGGGGTGCAGGGGAAGGGGGCGGTTCCTCTTCCCCTGCTCAGCGATTGAGTCACCTTTCAGCTGCGCATCGCTTGCCACAGCGGGCGCTCCGGCAACCGTTGAAAGGCTTGGTTGGAGCGGGCTTGGGCTTGTTCGCGACGTTGTTGCCGTTGTGCGGCGTCGGGTTTCCGTGCGGCGTGCGGCGGAGACCACGGGGCGCGATAGCTGGCGCGGGTTGGTATGGCACAACGGTCCAGGCGCAGGCGGTGTTGCTTCCAGCGCATCCACACCGTGCCGTCGAGGCGCTGTTCAATCTCCACCGTTCGTCCGCGCATGCCGCCGCCAATATCGGCGCGGCGAATCTGATACGCCGCTCCCGCCCAGCGCACGGTGTAGTCCTGAGCCACGGTGCGTGTCTCCATCCGGCTCAGCACCGAGTCCAGTAGCTGACCGCGATCCAGCGCCCGGTGCGCGTCCCCGGCCTGCTCCGCCTCGCGCGCAAAGCGCCGGTTCCACAGCGGCAGATACACCTGTTCGAGATAGCGGTTGGCTTGTTCCAGATTGCCAGCTCCCACTTTGCGCAAGCCTTTCACCAGCCGGTCCTGCGCGGTGCCGAAAAAACGTTCCACCCGGCCCTTGGCCTGGGGCGAGTGCGCCGCGACCCATTCGATGCCCAACTCCCGCAGCGCCCGCCCGATCTGCGTAGGCTGCGCCGCCGGTGCCTCGCGATGATGCGCCGCCTTGGCCGCGGTCTGAAACAAACTCGCCTTGTCGGTGTAGACCGCCAGCGGCCGCCCGTGCGCTTCCAGATAAGCGCGCAGCGTGCGCATGTTCTCCTCCGTTGAATCCCCGACCACGAAGCGCGCCTCCGCCCGCGAAGTGGCGTCGTCGAGCAGCGCGATCAAATATAATTTTCGCCCCCGCCCTTCCAGCCAGTCATGCGTACTGGTGTCCCATTGCACCAACTCGCCCCACCGTGCCCGCCGCTTCCGCCACACATGCACTCGCTCCACCCGCGCCCGCCGCGCCTTCCACATTCCCGCTTGCAGCAGCCACTTCCGCAGCGTTTCTTTCCCCACTTTCACCCCGTACTCCGACCCCAGTTCTTCCGCCGCCAAGGTCGGCCCGTAATCGTGCCACTGCCGTGCCTGCTTCTGCGCCGCAAATACTTGCAGCGCCCGCGCCTTCACCTTCTCCCCCAACCGGCGATTCGACCGCTTCCCCCGCAACCCATGCACCACCGCTCCATCCCCTCGCTTCTTGATCCGCTTCCCCAACTCCCGCACCCAGCGCACACTGATCCCCAACTCCTTTCCCGCCTGCGCCTGCGTTATGTGCCGCTTGCTCACCTCGTGCAGCACCTTCAACCGCTGCCGTTCCCCATCCCTCATCCTCAGCTCCTCTGCCTCTTCCGCCATCCAAACACTCTATGCGGAACTTTCTACTTGGCTACTACAGGAACTTCTCACGTGGCTGCGACACGGCGCAATCGTCGCATTGACGGAACCCCGGTTTGGCCGTAAGATGACTCGCGCCCAATTGCCCTGCGGACACGGCGATTGAACCCGCGCAACCCCGTCGACAATGATCGGCCAGACCGTCTCCCACTACCGAATCCTCGAGCTCCTCGGCGGCGGCGGCATGGGCGTCGTGTACAAGGCCGAAGACACGCTGCTCGGCCGCTTCGTGGCGCTCAAGTTTCTTCCCGATGATGCTTCCCAGGATCCGCAAGCCCTGGAGCGCTTTCGCCGCGAGGCGCGGTCGGCTTCGGCGCTGAACCATCCCAACATCTGTACGATCCACGAAATTGGAGAGCATAACGGGCAGGCTTTTATCGTGATGGAGTGCTTGACCGGGCAGACACTGAAGCACATCGTCGATCGAAAGCCGATGGAACTCGAGCGGCTGTTATCTCTCGCGATCGAGGTAGCGGACGCGCTCGATGCGGCCCACTCGAAGGGCATCGTGCATCGCGACATCAAGCCGGCGAACATCTTCGTCACCGATCGCGGACACGCCAAGATTCTCGACTTCGGCCTCGCCAAGGTGGCGCGCGCAGCCCGGCCCACCAGCGGGGATTCGCAGACCATCGCTGATGCCACTGGCTTGGACCTGACGAATCCGGGAACGGCTGTTGGCACGGTTTCCTACATGTCGCCGGAACAACTACGCGGCAAGGAACTGGATGGGCGCACGGATTTATTCTCGTTCGGCGTTGTCCTGTATGAGATGGCGACGGGAGTTCTTCCATTCCGTGGGGAAACGTCCGCAGTTATTACTGAAGCGATTCTGAATCGGACGCCTACGGCGCCAGTGAAGTTGAATCGCGATCTGCCACCCAAGCTGGAAGAGATCATCAGTAAGGCGCTGGAAAAAGACCGCGACATGCGTTGTCAGACGGCGGCCGAGTTGCGAGCCGATCTGAAGCGGCTGAAGCGCTCGATGGATTCGTCGCGCCAATCCGTCATTACAGAGCAGTCGCAGCACGTATCGACTTCGTCGGGAACCACGGCCACTGTTTCCACGTCCTCGCATCCGTCCGCGGCCAAGAAGTCTCCGCGAGCGCTCATCGCAGTTGCTGCGCTGGTGATTGCAGCTGGCCTTGGACTCTATGGCGGCAAGCTGGTATTCACGCCTCCGCCGTTTCAGCCGCCGCTTTACCGGCAGCTTACGTTCCGCCGCGGCAGCATCCGGTCAGCGCGTTTTGCGCCGGACGGGCAGACAATTCTTTACAGCGCCGCATGGCAGGGCAATCCGACCGATGTCTTCACTGCGCGCCCGGAAGCTCCGGAATCGCGGTCGATGGGACTGAGCCACACACAACTCATGTCGGTTTCATCGACGGCAGAGATGGCGGTTTTGCTCAGCAGCAAGGCCGTGGGAGCGTGGGTCAGCATGGGAACGCTGGCGCGCGCGCCACTCTCCGGGGGCGCACCGCGCGAGGTACTGGAGCAAGTGCAGTGGGCCGACTGGTCACCGGATGGCAACACGCTCGCCGTCGTCCGCGATTTCGGCGGCAGAAACCGGCTTGAGTATCCCATTGGCAAACCCCTGTATCAAACCGGCGGATGGATCGGGCATCCTCGCGTCTCGCCCAAAGGCAACTACATTGCATTCGCGGATCATCCGCTGCAGGGCGATGACAGCGGCTCGCTTGCCATCGTCGACATGGAGGGCAACAAGAAATTGCTCTCGGCGCAATGGTTCACAATTCAGGGATTGTCGTGGTCACCGGATGGCAAAGAGATTTGGTTCACGGCCAGCAAGTCCGGCACGGACCGAACGCTTTACGCCACATCTCTCGATGGAAAAGAACGCATCGTGGCGCGCCTGCCGGGCGCATTGATGCTGCTCGATATTGCGAAAGACGGACGCGTGCTCCTGGTACGCGCCGACTGGCGTCGCGAACTGCTTGGCCTGTTTGCGAACGATCCCAAGCAGCACGAACTCTCGTGGCTCGATTACACATATCCTGCCGATCTTTCCGCGGACGGCAAGACTCTGCTCTTTGACGAGGAAGGCGGCGGCGGTGCGCTGGATTACTCGAAATCGAGCGGCCTAACCTACGCGGTATACATTCGCAAGACGGACGGCTCGCCCGCTGTTCTGCTGGGTGAGGGTGGCGCTGTTTCCTTATCACCTGACGGCAAGTGGGCCATCGCGCAGAGCCAGGAATCGCCTTCGCAGTTCAAGTTGCTGCCCACCGGAGCCGGTGAACCCCGGGTGATAACCAAGGACAATATCAATCACAGCTGGGCCCATTTCTTCCCCGACGGCAAGCGCATCATCTTCACCGCCGACGAGCCGGGCAAAGGAGTCCGATTCTATGTCTACGATCTCGGCTCGGGCAAGTCGGAGGCGATCTCCCCGGAAGGCGTGAACGGCACATCGTTCGCGATCTCTCCCGACTCGCTGCAGATCGCGGCCATCGGTCCTGACAAGAAGGGATATTTGTATCCGACGGCTGGCGGCGATCCGAAATTGATCGCTGGGCTGAACCAGGGTGAGCAGCCGATCACCTTTAGCACCGACGGCCGCGCCCTCTACATCTACCAGCCCGGAGAGCTTCCTGCTCGTGTCTACCATCTCGATATTCAAAGCGGCCAGCGAACTCTCTGGAAGGAATTGATGCCGTACGATCCGGCCGGGTGTTGAGAACATCGGGCCGATCCTGATGACACCCGACGCGAAAACCTGCGTGTTTGGCTACCACCGCATGCTGGCGGATCTGTATCTGGTGGAAGGCCTGAAGTAGATAATTACTGAGAGGGCTTGATGCGATACAGCGCGCTCGCGTGCGGCCTCAAGTCTACGTGCAGGCTCTTTTGCGAGGTCACCAGCTGGTGCGTCCACAGATCACGCACTTCTACCGCTGAGCCGAAGATCCCGATGTTCACTCAACGCCACATCCGTTCGTTTCGAGTTCTTCTCCCAGAGTTGAATACCGCTAGGTAGCGTTCTCCCGGCTTGGCGCCATTCGCAGTCCAGACTCCGAATGTTGCCCTTTTCCAACGCCTGATGTCCGCCGCTGCTGTGTTGGTCCATGTCGAGCACTTCTTGGTTCGTAATGAGCGCGGTCGTAGCCGCGTCGTTGCTCGGCAGGTCGCCGCCGAAGATCAGCGGGGAGCGGAAGATGCTCCAGAGCGTCATGACGGTTTGCTGCTCGTCCGGAGTGAACTTGCGTTGGTGCGCCGCCGCCCTCGACGCTCGTAACGCGCAGCTTGCCGAGAGGAAGCATGTCTGCATCGGGCCATGTGTCGTTCTTGCCCACGAACCGCGCCCAGTCGCGCGTGTAATCGAACTGCTGCCGCAGAAGTTTCCAGTCGTCCCAAAAATCGTCGGAGATGCGCCACATCTGCGCGTACTTCTCGAAGAACTCGGCCTCAGAAATGCGGCGCCAGGCCCGGGCGAGATGCTCAGCACCATCGGCCGTCCAGTCTTGCGCATCGCCTGGCTCAGCGCCTTCATCTCGGCCGGCTGATACAGATGACTTCCCATGTCGTCAGCCTTGATGAAGTCCACGCCCCACGAGGCATATAGCTGTGCAATCGAATCGTAGTAGGCCTGCGAACCGGGCTTGGTTGTGTCCACGCCCCACATGTCGGGATTCCAGCGGCAAGCATTCTCTTTGTCGGCGATGTCGGCCGCGTGATAGGACGTGCCTTTGATCGGAAGATCCTTTTCGACAGCCTGACGCGGAATGCCGCGCATGATGTGTATGCCGAACTTCAATCCTTTCCGGTGGACATAATCGGCGAGCGGCTTGAACCCGGCGCCATTCGCGGACGAAGGAAAGCGATTCAGCGCGGGAATCAGGCGGCCGTAATCGTCCATGGTGAGCGGCGCGCCGGGCCTATAGTCATGTCCCTGCGCATTCGGCTCGTACCACTGGATGTCGACGACAATGTACTTCCATCCGTATTTGGCAAGATGGTCGGCCATCCAATCAGCGTTGGCTTTGACTTGCGCTTCGCGAACCGTGGTGCCGTAGGAATCCCAACTGTTCCATCCCATGGGAGGAGTGGGCGCGACGATGGAATCGGAGGCGGACTGCGCAAGCAGGGTCGTCAGGAAGAAGAGCGGGCAAAGACAATAAAACCAAGGGCGTTTCATGGTGCGCATTGTAAGGGGACTGCTCTAAATTTTCCGACAAAAAAGCGGCCCAAAGGCCGCTTGATTGTTTTTGTTCTATCTGTGTGAATCCGCGTGAATCCGTGGCAAATGGTTTAGATGTCGAGGTTCTTCACATCCAGCGCGTTCTCTTCGATGAACTTGCGCCGCGCTTCCACATCTTCGCCCATGAGCGTGGTGAAGATTGTCTCGCACTCGGCAATGTCTTCAAGTCTCACGGAGAGCAGCGTCCGCCGCTCGGGATCCATTGTCGTCTCCCAAAGCTGAGGCGCAGTCATCTCACCCAGACCTTTGTAGCGCTGGATGGTGAAGTCCTTGCGGCCTTCATTGATGACGTAATCGCGAAGATCGCGGACATTCGTCTTCTCGACGATCTCTACTTCCTTCTTCTTCGCGGGAGCCTTGGTCGTCTTCTTCTCGGACTTCTCGTCGTCTTCGCCCGCGGCTTCGCCATCACCGTTGCTCGCTGGGGCTGCTTTAACTATGCTTTCCACTACGAACGGTGGCTCCATGTAGGGCTCGATCTGCTTGAACTTCGAGATCAGCTGGCGACATTCGGCGCTCGACGAAAGCTCCCAATTGATGACGTGTTCGGCGCCGTGCTTGTTGACGAAGCTCACTTCCCACAGGTTGTGCTCCTCGTCGAAGCGCGCCTCAACGCTCTTGAAGCCTTCATCTTTCTGCAGCTTCTTGAGCTCTTTTTCGAGGCGCTCGATTTTCTTGGGCGGCGCCTTCTTCTCGCCTTCGAAATCCGTGCGCTTGGCCAAATCGAACTTCGGGATCAGTTCAGTGACCTTCTCGTTGCGAACGCGCTTGTCGAGCTTCTCAAAGAAGCCGAGATACTCGTCGAGCACAGCCATAAACTTGGCCAGTTCTTTGCCCTCGAGTTTGGCGGCGCCTTCGCCGTAACGGATGATCAATCCGTCGGCAGCGCGCTTCACCATGACTTTCACGAACTCGCGCTCGTCTTTGATGTACTGCTGCGACTTGCCTTTCTTCAGCGAGAACAGCGGCGGCTGCGCGATGAAGACGTTGCCGCGCTTGATCAGATCCTGCATGTGCCGAAAGAAGAACGTGAGCAGCAGCGTGCGGATGTGGCTTCCGTCAACGTCAGCGTCGGTCATCAGGATGATCTTGCCGTACCGAACCTTGGTCGGATCGAAATCTTCTTTCGAGATGCCGGTACCGAGCGCGGTGATCATAGCTCGGATTTCTTCGTGCGCCAGCATCTTGTCGTAGCGCGCTTTCTCGACGTTCAGGATTTTTCCTTTGAGCGGCAGAATCGCCTGGAAGCGGCGATCGCGTCCCTGCTTCGCGGTGCCACCTGCAGACTCGCCCTCGACCAGGAACAGCTCACAGCGGTTGGGATCGCGCTCGGAGCAGTCCGCCAGCTTGCCCGGCAGGCCGCCGGAATCGAGAGCTCCCTTGCGCCGCGTGAGATCGCGAGCTTTACGAGCTGCCTCGCGCGCGCGGGCTGCGTCGACTGCCTTGTTGATGATCTTCTTGGCGACAGTGGAATTCTGTTCGAAGAATGCGCCCAGCCGCTCGTTCACAAACTGGGTGACGGTTCCTGCGATGTCAGAATTCAGCTTGCCCTTCGTCTGACCTTCAAACTGCGGCTGCGGCAGCTTCACGCTGATCACCGCAACGAGTCCTTCGCGAACATCGTCGCCGGTCAGATTTTCCTTCACGTCTTTGAACAGGCCCAACTGCTGGCCCGCATAGTTAATCGTGCGGGTCAGGGCGGTGCGGAATCCGGAAAGATGCGTGCCGCCATCAATCGTGTTGATGTTGTTGGCGAAGCTGAAAACGCTCTCCGAGTACGCGTCGTTGTACTGCAGACCGATTTCCATGTGGACGCCATTGCGATCGTCCTCCATGTAGATCGGCTTGTCGTGCAACACCTGCTTGCCGCGGTTCAGATGCTTGATGAATTCCGTGATGCCGCCGTTGTACTTGAATTCTGTGCGTTTCGCTTCACCGGTCTTGGCATCCGTAGTTCGCTCGTCCTTGAGCGTGATGATCAAACCTTTATTCAGGAAGGCCAATTCTCGCAGCCGCTGTGCCAGCGTGTCGTAGTTGTATTCGGTGACGGTGAAAATGGTCTTATCTGGCACGAAATGCACTTTCGTTCCAGTCTTCACCTTGGCCACGCCGGTTTTCTTCAGCTTGTTGGTGGGTTCGCCTTTGGAGTACGTCTGCTCCCACGTTGCCCCATCACGCCAGATTTCAAGGTCGAGCTGTTCGCTGAGCGCGTTCACGCAAGACACACCGACGCCGTGCAATCCGCCGGAAACTTTGTAGGTGGAGGAATCAAATTTTCCGCCGGCGTGCAGGGTCGTCATGACGACTTGCGCGGCAGAAACTTTCTCTCCATCGATCACCATGTCGTCGACGGGAATGCCGCGGCCGTCGTCGATTACGGTGATGGAGTTGTCGGTCTCAATGGTGACGTCAATAGCTTTTGCGTAGCCGGCGAGCGCTTCGTCCACGGAGTTGTCGACGACTTCATAGACGAGATGGTGCAAGCCGAGTTCGCCAGTCGATCCGATGTACATCGCGGGACGCTTGCGCACAGCCTCCATGCCGCCGAGGACTTTAATGGAATCCGCGTTGTAATCGCTGCTGGAGTTGCCGTTCGTCCCATTGATGGGAGTCACTTTTCCGTTTTTTGTGGTGGTGTCTGCGATGGGAGTATTGATCTCTTTGGTGGCCATTCCGCTCCGCGAAAATGTCCGAATTTGTTCTTGCGAACGCCCTGGAATTTGGCTGGAAAATTCGCCCCGATCCGCCCATTCTTGAAGCGTTTACAATTGACTCAAGTTGTTGAAATTGCAAACACTTAGGATCGATGACGACTATAAAGATTATAGCACGAATAGGGTTGACGTTTGGAGGCTTCGTCAACGGCTGAATCGAGGGAGTAACGCGCCTGCGAACGTTTGTCATAGTTGCGCGCGATTGCCTCGTTCGCCCAACTGAATGCACTCCCCAGGTTACAAATTCGCCCGGCAAAATCTTTGTTCACTTTCTTTGTCTCAGATCAGTTTCTTGGTCTCACTTCCGTTTCTCTGGCTCGCGTCAGCGGTGCAGTTCATCCGTGTTTTTGCGATTTTCCCGAGATCGTGGGTATCCCCCCTCCCCCTCGAATCTCTGGAATCATCGAGTTAGCGGAAAATTCCAAAATAATCTATGAGCGCTCAATCAGTTACGGGCAAAATCTTGAGCCGCAGAGTAGTTAGGCGCCGTTTCTCCCGGGGACCGCTCGGTTTACAGCGACCCGCGTTTTGACGGGCGTCACTCTCGCCGAGGTCATGATCTGCTTTTTCTAAAGCTATGCGCAAGGTCAGATGTCACAACGGATCGGCGGACATTGTGGAAAAGTTTTTGGTGGCAGTGACTAAGTTCAGTATTTGCGCAGTCATCAATCGGCTTCAATTTTTTAAAGTTTTTCTTGGTCACCCTGGTTTCGGTGGCGTGCACTACATTCTGCAGAGCCCAGAAAAGCCCACGGGCATCGGCAGCATCGTACCCGCCCTTGCAAAGGGCGCAAGAGCGGGGCACCCACCATTTCCGTTATTCAAAGACCGAAAGGGAAACCGGCGTGGAGGGATGGGGCACCCGGCGAGGGCCATTAGGTTTAGCATTTGCCTTCCACTATCTGATCGGCAGAAGATACCACGCGGTATCAGTCCGAGCTCCACGAATCTTCTAATGCGGCCACGAAAATAAAGGGCGGCCACGTGGCCGCCCTCAATCTGTAAACCAATCGCCGATTACGCCGTAGCTGGCCGTTCTCCGCCTTTGGCGCGTCCGGGCTGCAGATCCGGCTTGATGACGTGTTGCACGCCATCGTCAGGCTTGACTGCCGGTGGCGGCATCGGCGGAAGTTCCTGGCCTTCGACGAGCAGCTTGATCTCGTTGGCGTCCAGAACTTCGCGCTCAATCAGGGCGCGCGCAATTCTCTCGAGTGTGTCGCGGTTGTCGGAGATGATCTGCTTGGCGGTTGAGTAGCCGTTCTTGACCAGCTTCTGTACTTCCTGATCGATCTTGATGGCCGTGTCTTCGCTGTAATCGCGGTGCTGGGCAATTTCGCGGCCCAGGAATATCTGCTCTTCCTTTTTGCCGAAGGTCAGCGGACCGAGTTCGCTCATGCCCCACTCGCAGACCATCTTGCGAGCCATGTCAGTGGCGCGCTCGATGTCGTTGCCTGCGCCGGTGCTCATCACGTTGAGGAACATTTCCTCGGCGATGCGCCCGCCCATCAGGATCGAGATCTGCGTTTCCAGATAGTTCTTGTAGTAGTTGTGCCGGTCATCGGTGGGCAACTGCATAGTGACGCCCAATGCCATACCGCGCGGAATGATCGTGACTTTGTGCAGCGGATCGGAAAACGGCATCTTCGCCGCAACCAGCGCGTGTCCAGCCTCGTGATAAGCGGTGTTGCGCTTCTCCTCGTCGGTTAACAGAAGAGACTTTCGCTCTACGCCCATCAGGACCTTGTCCTTGGCCAGCTCGAAGTCGTAATGCAGAACGGCCTTGCGGTTCTGCCGAGCCGCCGCCAGGGCAGCTTCGTTGACCATGTTGGCCAAGTCAGCGCCGGAGAAGCCCGGTGTTCCACGAGCCAGCACAGAGAGATCAACGTCCTCAGCGAGAGGAATCTTGCGGGTATGCACGCGGAGGATTTCTTCGCGTCCACGCACATCTGGACGGCTCACCACTACGCGGCGATCGAAACGTCCGGGCCGCAGCAGTGCCGGATCAAGTACATCAGGCCGGTTGGTAGCAGCCATCAGAATGACGCCTTCGTTCGATTCGAAGCCGTCCATCTCGACCAGTAACTGGTTGAGGGTCTGCTCGCGCTCGTCGTGTCCGCCGCCGAGACCGGCGCCACGGTGACGTCCTACCGCATCGATTTCGTCAATGAAGATGATGCAGGGAGCGTTCTTCTTCCCTTGCTCAAAGAGGTCACGAACGCGGCTCGCGCCCACGCCGACGAACATTTCGACGAAGTCGGAGCCAGAGATCGAGAAGAACGGAACGTTGGCTTCGCCAGCGACCGCGCGCGCCAACAAGGTCTTACCTGTTCCCGGAGGCCCGACGAGCAGGACGCCCTTGGGAATGCGTCCACCCAACTTTTGGAACTTCTGCGCCTCGCGCAGAAATTCGATAATCTCACGGAGCTCTTCTTTGGCCTCTTCCACACCGGCCACGTCTTTAAACGTGACTTTCTTCTGCTGCATCGAGAGCAGCCGCGCCCGGCTCTTGCCGAACGACAAGGCCTTATTCCCGCCGGTCTGCATCTGGCGGATCATGAAGAACCACAACGCGCCCAACAAGATGAGCGGCGCCCACGTGCCCAGCAACTGTAGAGGCAGGCTCCCACTATTGACGTCGCGGAAGGTGATCAGCACGCCTTTGCTCTGCAGGCCCTTGAGCATCTCGGGCGTGAAGTAGTTACTCGGAGCAGTCGTATGGAAAGCCGAGCCGTCGCGGAACTTGCCGCGCACCTCCATCCCGTTGACCGTGATCTCGCGAATGTTGTTCTGGTCGACGTCACTCATGAACTGCGTGACATTTACTTCCTTGTCTTTCTGGCCGTCGCGAGCGCCTTTGACCACTTCCCACAGCAGCAGGGCCGAGACCCCAATCAGCAGCCAGAACAGCACCGTCTTTACCGTTGAATTCACCTAGAAGACTCCTAAATCGGCCCCGCCTACATCTTTCTGCGGAACCGCCTACAGGCATTAGATGCCCGAGCGCCAAATTCGATTGGCTAAAATCCCACGCCTATTCTACATTTTCCGAGCGAAAAGCACAGGGTTGATTGAAAGTGACTTAAGTCACAGGGGCAGCTTAGCTTGCGGCTGCCAGATACGGCAAATTTCGGTTGGTCTGCTCGACCGCTCCCAAGCCGTATCCGACGAGGAACGTCTCATCCACCAGAAATCCGAAATAATCCGGCTGCAAGGGCACTCGCCGCGCCACCTGCCGGTCGAGCAAAGTCACCAGTTTTACCGAGGCCGCTCCCCGGGCCCGGAGGTCGCTCATCAGGAACTCGCTGGTCACGCCGGAGTGGACTAAGCCCTCCACCAGCAGAATATGCCGTCCACGGATCTCGGGTTCGTGGCTGAAGAAGATCTCCATGACATCGGCAGCGCCGGGCTGAGGCTTGGTGTATTTCGGCTTGATGAATTGGCAGACCACCGGCACGTCCACGGCGCGGACCAGATCCGCCATGAACATAAAAGCGTTTTCGAGGACAGCCAGCATCTGGACGGTCTGGCCCTGATAATCGTCGGAAATCTGCCGCGCTAATTCTTTGACTCGCTTTTGAATCTGCTCGGTGCTGATGACCGCTCGAATCGGCTCGACTCTCGAAGGGATCATGGACGTTCTGTGCCCCCCGGCACGTCTTGCAAACTTTACGAGCTCCCGGCCAACAGCTTCTCTGTAATCAGGATCGCTGGCCTGTTTGGCTTAGCCCGGTACTTCGCTGGGACCGGAAAACCCCGCATCCAGAAGATCTCGTCTACGCTGGCGACCAGCGGCCAGGACCGCCGCTGTGGTTGCTCCACGTGAATCTGTTGCAGTAGTTCCTTAACCTTCTTGGGGGACTTGCTATGGGCCGGCCAGAATCGGTCTCCCGCACGCCAGTTCCGCACTCGTAATAGTCTGGGCAAGGAATCCGCGTCCAGAAGTTGGTCAGGATTATAACTCTCCCGCTCAGCCGCCGGAACGCACTGAACCTCGATCGCGAAGCCGGCCTCGGGTACCGCGGTTTTTCCAGGAACAGAGAGCGCGTAGTCGTAGTCTTCAGAAGCCGGCGCCGGACCGCGCAGATCAGGGGTGACAAACTGCAATTCCTCGGGACGCCGGACGACCTTCCACCCTAGAGGCAACGACAATTCCTTTCCGGACTTTCCTTCTTCGGAAGCAAACCGCAAAATCTCCTCGACATGCTTGAATTCCAGCGGAATCCCGGCCTCTTCGCCAATGGCTTTCATGACGCGCCGCTGCACGGCGATCGGTTCGCCGAGGAACCAAAGGCGATCGACAGAAGCGTTCATCACCAGCCCGGGAGCATTAACGATTTTGGATTGGAGATCCTCAGATTCCGCGCGCGCCGTCTCTTGGGCACTTTCTGCGCGGAGAGCGGGTTTTGAGATACCCCCGATCTGAACCAGATCGTCCGCACTCGACGTACGGGCCCATTCCGGCTCGGACCAGTGCACCGCCGTCCCCATCCATCCCGCAAGTTCGTTGTCCCAGTAATCCTCTTCGCCGCGGGCAATCTCGGCTAGTTCTGACAGGTTCTCCGCGACCGCGGGATTGAATTCTTTCTCGAGGAGTGGCACGAGCAACTTGCGGACCCGGTTGCGGGTGAACGATTCATCGCTGTTGGTCGCGTCCTCGCGCCATGGCTGGCCAATATCGTTGAGATACGGTTCCAGTTCCTGTCGACGAAATGGCAGCAGCGGTCGGACGATTTCGCCGCCGGATTCGCCGGCGTCATCCTCGACCGCGATACGTGGATGAATGCCGCCCAACCCTCGGAGGCCGGAGCCGCGAATGATCCGCATGAGAACCGTCTCGGCCTGATCGTCGAGCGTGTGGCCGGTAAGGATTTTGTTCAGTCGAGCGGCCATGGGTGGCGCAGCGCTTTCAGCGCTGCGATTGCGATCGCTATTAGAGAATGGGGGCTTTGGCCCCTGAGGGCCCGCTTCGTCTCGTTCAAGCAGCGACCGAAAGAATCCATACCTCAATTCTCGCGCCGCCGTCTCCACGCTGACGTGTTCCTCTGCCGCATGTTGCGCCACATCATCGCTGTCGCAGATGAATTCCAGATCATGTTCGTCAGCCAAACGAGCAACGAATTTTTCGTCTGCATCCGATTCCGCTCCGCGCAATTTGTGATTGAAATGAACCACCGACAGGACGATCCCCAACTCGCCGCGCAGTTCCAACAGCAACCGTAGCAGCGCCACCGAGTCGATCCCACCGGAAACGGCAACGCCCACACGCTCCCCGGGCTTCAGCAGTTCGTCCCGCTGGATGTGGTGCAAGCACGCGCTCTGCCAATGGGTGCACGCGACCATGGTACAACCGGGCTTGGAAGATTGGGGTCTATTAGAACTGGTCTCATGAATGGTATCCGGAACCACAGGCGTCCCCTCAGGGGCTGAAGCCTGGGTTTTGTGGCACTGGGACGGCGCGGCTGGAAGCCGCACCCTTTCAAACCAGTTAATGAGACAGCTTTTTACTACTGTCTAATGCTCCCTGCAAGAAGAGTAAGCTCTAGCCATGCAGTACGATGAGCGCTCGGACGGAGCTGAAGTCAAAGCGGGAGTGAACGACGAATTCGAGGTTGCACTCCCCGAAACTCGCACCGCCGGATACCGCTGGGTCACTGCAGAAAGCGGCGAGCCGATCCTAAAATTGTTGTCGGAAACAACCATTCCCAACGCCGGGGCCGTGGGCGGCACAGGGCAGCATGTCTGGCATTTCCGTGCAGTTTCCGCGGGGGAAATAAAGTTAAGACTTGAATACCGGCGGCCGTGGGAGAAGTCCGCAGAACCGACACGGACCTTCTCGTTGAAAGTCCACGTCGGTTCCTGAAAGTATTTGGGAAGCTACTTGCGACTGCGCTTCGCCGCCGCTTTCTTCGCTGTCTTCCCAGTCGCCTTACCTGCCGCCGCCTTGCCTGCTGGAGCTTGCACCAAACGAATGGTCCAAAAATCATCCGAGAGGTTGGTTTCGAGCAGATACTGATAAGGCAGCGTGAAGTAGCCTTTCATTCCCCACGAGTCGCCCCATGAGTTACGCACGATGAACCACTGGTTCTGGTCGTCGTAACCAACGGCCACCACCGCATGGCCACCCGCCACCTGCTCATTGGATTGAGGCATGGGGGCATGTCCCGTCTGCGCCACCGTCGTGCTCTCAAAGCTGTCGTACACGGTGAAGCCAAATACGAAGGGATAACCCGAGGCCAGGCATCCCTTGAACTGGCTGAGCGCGCGATTCACTCTTTGATACGACATCACCTTGTTGTTAGCGGCGTCGGTAAAGGCGTTCGCCGGCGGTTTCTCGGCGAATTTTGCGATGTCATACGGCCAGTCGGTTTCCGGAGGAGCGCCCTGTTTGGCGACAACTTTCATGCCGTCGCGAATCTGCGCGCCACTATCAGAATTCACCGTGTTTTCGAGGACTCGTTCGTTGTAATAGATGAAAAGCCGCGATGGCACGAAGCTGTTCATGCCCTGCTTCATTTGTTCGAACTGGATCGCGCCGCCAATGGAATTGGCGGTGCAGCTTCCAAGCTGACCCTGGTCATAGACCGGAGGACATTTCGAAGTTAGATCGACTGTGGTGGGAAGCGCCATCAGGAACTGCGCTGGCGCGGAATAGGTGAGATCACGATGGTCCGGCAGGTCCGGTGACCATCCATAGTATCCAATGCTCATAGCTGCGCCCCTTTGTGCGTGGCGGCGAAGCCGCGCTCACTCTCTTTTGGACATAACTGCCCGACTGCTTGGGGGGAAGAGCAACAAGTTATCCTGCGCCTAGCGTTCAGACAAAAGAATAGTGATTTAAGTTCGGGAATCGTAACAAGCGTGAAGAGGGGTCATGGGCGGACAGCCGATGGCGGCTGTCCCCACATAGGACCCTAGTCGAGAGTAGCGGTCTTTTCCGCGATCAATTTCTTGATCTTCTGCACGAACTCCGTGGCGAGCATGTCTTCCGTCTTCTCTTTCCCGCGCGTGCGGACGTTCACTTTGCCGGCCTCAGACTCTTTATCTCCAACCACCAGCAGGAACGGCACCTTTTGCATCGCATGCTCGCGAATCTTGGCATTCATCTTCTCATTGCGAGAATCGACCTCGACGCGAACGCCAATCGCATTCAACTGAGCAGCAACTTTGTTGGCATACTCCGAATGTCGCTCTGCAATGGGAATCATCACTGCCTGTACCGGCGACAGCCACACGGGAAACGCCCCGGCATAGTGTTCCAGCAGAACGCCGAAGAAGCGTTCGACTGAGCCGAACAAAGCACGGTGCACCATGACCGGCTGCTTGCGTGACCCATCCTCGGCGACGTATTCAAGGCCGAAGCGTTGCGGCAGGTTGAAGTCGACCTGCACCGTCGAGAGTTGCCATAACCGCCCAATGGCATCCACCAGCTTGATATCAATCTTCGGCCCATAAAACGCCGCTTCGCCAGGGATCGTCTTGTACTCGACATTCTTGCGCTTCAGCACATTCTCCAGCGATTGAATGGCGTTGACCCATTGCTCTTCGCTGCCCACAAAATTCTTGCGATCGTCAGGATTCCAGGTCGAGAGCTCGGTCTGGAACTTCTCGAAGCCAAAGTCTTTCAGTACGTCGAGGGCAAAATCCAGGCAATTGCCAATCTCATCCTCAACCTGCTCCGGGGTGCAGAAGATATGCGAGTCGTCCTGGGTAAAGCCACGTACGCGAAGCAAGCCGTGCATCACGCCCGAACGCTCATAGCGGTAGACCGTGCCCAATTCGCCGAGCCGCACCGGTAGATCGCGATAGGACTTCAGCGAGTCGCGGTAAATCAGAATGTGACCCGGACAGTTCATCGGCTTCAGGCGATATTCGGCGTCGTCGAGCTCCATCGCGTCGAACATGTTCTGCGAGTAATAACCCTCATGACCGGAGGTAAAGAACAGCTGCCGGCGCGCCACATGAGGCGTATACACGAGCGAGTATCCGCGCTTTAGATACTGCTCGCGCATCCAGTCTTCCATTTCCTTGCGGATGATCCCGCCCTTGGGATGCCAGAAGATCAGGCCCGGCCCGGCCAGTTCCTGAATCGAGAAAAGATCGAGCTGCTTGCCCAGCACGCGGTGATCGCGTTTCTTGGTCTCTTCAACCTGCTTCAAATAGTCGTCGAGATCTTTCTTGGAAAAGAACGACGTTCCGTAGATCCGCTGCAGTTGCGGATTCTTCTCATCTCCCAGCCAATATGCGCCCGCGATGTTCAGCAGCTTGAATGCCTTGATTTTGCCCGTCGACGGAATATGCGGTCCGCGGCAGAAATCGGTAAATTTTCCGGTGCGATAGATCGAAATCTTTTCATCCGGCTTGGTGAATTGCTGGATGAAATGGCACTTCATGAAGTCGCCGTCTTTCTTGAACTCGGCCAGTCCCTGGTCGCGTGGCAGAAACTCGCGAGCGTAGGGCAGATTCTGCTGCACGAGTTCCTGCATCTTCTTCTCGATCTTTTCCAGATCTTCCGGAGTGAATGGAGTCGGTCGATAGAAGTCGTAGAAAAATCCGGTCTCAGTGGCCGGTCCGTGGCCTAACTTCGTCTCCGGGAAAAGTTCGAGCACTGCCGCTGCCAGCAAATGCGCGGACGAGTGCCGATAGACTTCGAGCGATTCGGGATCTCGATCGGTCAAGAGCCGAAGATCGGTATCTTTTTCGAGTGGCCGGGCGAGGTCGATGAGATCGCCATTGGTTTTGGCTGCCAGCGCCGCGTCCGCCAATCGCGGACTAATCGACTTCGCAACATCGAGCGCAGTCGTGCCCTTGGGAACTTCTTTCTGGCTCCCGTCGGGGAGCTTTACATGAATGCTTTCTGCCATGATTTGGGACCTACGAAGGAATTACAACCCTTTCTGGATGAAACTTCAGTGTAAAGAACCACCTAGTGAGGGTCAAACCGCGGCGGGGGGTGGAAGGAAGGAACGGCAAAACTGCCACACCCTGGCATTCCTCCTTAGCTTCAGACTTCCCCTAGCCGAAGAACCATGAAACAATTCGCGGCGACCATGAAACGCCATATTCGTAGCCTCATTCCCTTTGTACCGCTTTTTCTCTTGCTATCGTGGGGAATCACAAGCGCTGGACAAGAAAAGCCTGTTTCAGCATGGAGTGCTCACGATTTTCAATTTCGTGTCTTGAATACAACGGCTAGTTTCGGTTCCTTGTGGATTTGTGGCACCGATGAAGCGATCGCGGTTTCGTCCGATGATGGGCAAAACTGGGAAGTAAAGCACCGTACCCCCGATGGAAATTCATTGCTTAACATCGACTTCGTGAACGAGAGTTTTGGCTACGCAACCGGAACTGGAGGCATATTTCTAACTACTGAAGATGGCGGTAAAACTTGGCTCTCACGATCACTTGGGAAAGATACGATACTGCAGGCGTCTTTCTCCGATTCCCAACACGGCATTATCCGTACTCCAAGTTCGCTGCTGTTTACCGCCGACGGCGGTCAGCATCTCTCAGTCGTATCCGATGGGCAAAATGCGGATGACATAAAGCATTTTTCATACACGTTCGCTCTGGTCACCCTGGACCCAGCTCACATGGGGATCATGATGAAAGAGGGATCCGCCCAGTACGAAGGGCAGCGATTCCTGGTCTCGTCGGATTCGGGCAAGACTTGGACAATCACGCTCATACCCGATTCTACGATCTATAGTTTCCTTCGCGTTGGGGGACAATACTGGGCTGTTGGAACACAAGTGGTCGGCAAAGACAAACCGGGCGGCGGTCATGCAGTTGCAGCCGCATTTTATTCGTCAGATGGTGAGAAATGGACTCATGCGAATTCAGATGTTTCAGCATGCCAGCTTCAGATGTGCGTTGCGTGCAGCAAAGAGGGCTGCTTCTCGTCGAATGGGATGATTACGAATCCGTTTCACGAGAAAACAACGTATAGCGAATTCCCATCCAATACTGCACTCACATCTAAATGGTCGAGGTCTAGTTCTGCCATCTGTTTCGTAGGCAGCAATTTGCAGTGCACAAGTTTAAAACAAGTGGATCAAGCCAAGAACCCAGAAGGACTTTCTAGTCCCGTCGCGGTTTCTCCCGGCCCTCTTGGCGCGGCGACCCCAACTGGACCGCAGTGCATCCTTTGCCAAATGGACCGAATGCTAATCGACAAGGGAGTGCAAGGTGCTTTCACAATAAAACTGACGATCACGATTGCAAAGAACGGAACTGTGACGAACGTGGAATCCGATGGTGCACCAACACCTGAAATCAAGTCTCGAATCGAGCAGCAGGCGCAACAGTGGTTATTCGAGCCTTATCTAAAGAACGGCGAACGCGTGAACGTAAGGCTAAACACCACTGTTCGCGTTAATGTCATAAAGCCTCGATAGGATGTATTGTCAGCTGCGTTCCGTATATCAAGTCACAAACTCCTTTTCGACTACGTCTCGCTGCCGGCCGTTCCCAGCACAGCCTTCCTCCTAAAGGGGAAGAGACATCCCTAAGGTAAGTGATTCACCCGACTACTACGTTCGCTGGATGGGTTGTAATCTCGCCTACCGTTAGTCTTCGTAGGGTAGTTGCGACTCGCCTGAACGGAGGGCTAGAGCAATGCTTTGGACAATTGCAGTAGTGCTTCTGATCCTTTGGTTGCTGGGGATGGTCAGTTCGTACACACTGGGAGGATTTATTCACATCTTGCTGGTGCTCGCCATCATCGTGGTTTTGATCAGGGTGATTCAGGGCAGAAGCCCAGTGGTCTGACTTGCATTGAGACAAGTTCGAAGGTGAATGATCCGCTCACATTGATTCAAATCAATTGGAGGAAATCATGAATAAAGATCGCGTAGAAGGAAAAGCCAAAGATGTTGCGGGCCGCGTAGAGCGTCAGGTTGGCGAATGGACCGGAGATCCGGAGGCTCAGGTTAAGGGCACAGCCAAACAAGCCGAGGGAAAAGTCCAGAATGCTTTCGGGAAAGCTAAAGATGCAGTGAAGGACGCAAACGAAAAAGCCAAGGACCGCAACGAGACGGTCGAGACTGAGGACGAAGAATCGATCCGTCAGCGGCGCGCAAGCTAATTGGAGTTCGCTAAACTTCTGCTGATAATTTGGGGAGGGCTAACCGGCCCTCCCCATTTTTATTAACTCGAATTTTCCTGTCGGCTACATGTTGCGGCTCGACGTTCGACTTACATCCTTACATCTTTCACGTGCGTGGCGATGTACCACTTGTTGCCGAAGGCGTCCTTCACTCCGGCGTTGCGATCGCCGTAAGGCTGATCGGTCGGTTCCTGGAATGAAGTCGCGCCTGCCGCCAGGGCCTGCCGATATACGCCCTCCATGTCAGGAACGTAGAGGTAGAACATGGCTGGCATCGTCTCGTATTTGTCGTGAGCCTCGCCCATCTCCAGCACCGAATCTCCGATGCGAACCACCGCGTGGTTCACAACGCCATCGGGTGAAGCATACTTCGCCACTTCCTGAGCCTCGAAGGCTCGCTTCAGGAAGCTGATAAAAGGTTCGGCGCGGCGGGGGTGGAGATAGGGATTCACGTTGAACAAGCCTTTCGGCTTATAGCTCGAGCCCTTAGCTGTGGCGATGTACCAGATGTTGCCGGCCGCGTCTTTGACGGTGCTAGACCGCTCGCCGTAGTCCTGATCGCGCGGCTCGTCGATCAATGTCGCGCCCGCGGCCACTGCTCTCTTCGTGACCGCGTCGGCATCTTCCACGTAGACGTGGAGCGCACCGGGCTGCAGTTTGTCGGCTGGGAACTGCTTGTCCGGAAGACCTCCGCCCAGCATTAGCCGAGTGTCTCCGATCTGGACTTCGCCATGCACACCCGTTGGCATAATGACGCGCTCGGTCTCTTTGCCCCCAAACGCCGCGTGTACGAAATCGAGGAGCGCCAAACCATCCGCGGCAACCAGGTACGGGGTCACCATGCGGAAGCCGCGAGGAACCGGGCTGACCTTCTTCTTTTCGTCAGAAACCTTCCCGCCTTCGGGACCATGGGTCACACCTTTCATCCGGCGGTGCATCTCCTCGACCGACATTTTCTCCTTCACGGTGTACACACCCCACGAATAGCCAAAGGGATCTTCCAAGGTCGCATCGCGATGTCCGTAGAATTGGTCCTTCGGCTCACGCACC
The DNA here is from genome assembly GCA_963823085.1 of Terriglobia bacterium. Classification (GTDB taxonomy): domain Bacteria; phylum Acidobacteriota; class Terriglobia; order Terriglobales; family Acidobacteriaceae; genus Sulfotelmatobacter. The sequence goes on from CAWGKF010000006.1 coordinate 289,866, forward strand.
AGCTTCATCCCGCTCAGCCGCGGCGTGCTCCGTAAATGAATCGACGTCGGGGACCTGAAGGGAAATCGAAATGGGCGAGTGCCCCAGCGTCTCGGCGCTGAAACGGCCGCCCTCGGGCCATTCGCCGGTAATATGGAGGGGGGAATCGCCGATCATCAGCTCGGCGGCCGGGATGCTCCCCCCAACCTCGAAACGGAACGTTTCTTTCGCGCCCAAAGCGCGCTTATAGAATTCAATTGCTTTGGCAGGATCTCGGAAAGCTAATCTTGGTGATGCAGTCATACGGACGGCTGCTACGGGCTCGGCAACGGTGGGCTCAACTAAGGTGGACATGCGTTTCTTGCCTCCTAATTCGGATTTCAATCGTGCCTTGAAAGTCGCACTCGGCAGATTGCGCAAGTCCGCCGCGATGCGCACCAGTGGCTCGATCTCCGACACCGCCTTCGTCAGCTTTTTCAGGTCAAATCTGCCGTCGTTCCGGGCCAGCATTTTCTCGACAGCCTGGTTGAGCTGTTCAACCTTATTTTCCCGGCCACCATTCCCTTTGTGTAGAGAGCGCTTAGGCATCGGCACCCTCCATTCGCGCCTTTAGCGTGGTCAGCGCGCGAAACTGTAGTTGCTTCACTGCTCCCTCGGTCTTGCGGATCGCACTGGCGACTTCCTTGATGCTTTTCTGCTCGACGAACCTCAGCACGACCACACGCTTCTGTTCGGCAGGAAGCGTCTCGACCAGGCGGAACAACGTAGCGCGCCGCTCTACTTCCTCAATCTCCGCCGCACTCGCTTGGGCCGACTCGAGCACCGCTTCGTCTTGCATCTCTCGTCCGGAACGGTGCCAGCGGTCTGAGATTAGATTCGCCGCAATCCGGAACAGCCATGCCGCAAACGGAATCCCGCGCCACTCGAATCGTTTCAGATTTGCCAAGGCCTGATGAAACACTTCCGAGGTCAAGTCCTCCGCCTCGGCGCGGTCCTGCACACGCTTTACCATGTACGCGTAGACGCGCTCGAAGTTGATTTCGTAGAGATCGGCAAAGCGGGCGGGGTCCTGCTGCGCAGCCTCCACCAGAAGGCGCTCGTCCGCTTCTTTCTTTAAAGCCTTCAACGAATTCTCCGCGGTCTTACCGTACACCAAGTTAAACCATCTGCCGGGGGAAAAGGTTACGGACTGGAGAATGCTAAAATCCTGAGAATTTTCTGCGACTGCCGTCCAACTCTTGTGCATCCAAAGCCCAGGCTCGCGTGTCCGGGGGCCGAGGGACCTGCTTTACCATCTTCGACCAGGAGCGAGAAACGTATGGAAGCTATCACCGGAGTCTTTGAAAGCAGATCAGGTGCCGAGCACGCCCTACATAGCCTGCACCAGGCGGGCATTCCCTCAGACAAACTCACACTCTTAACGCCCGGTAGCGCCGACCAGATCGGTAAAGAAATCCAGTCTGTTCCCACCGACACGACTGAGCAGCCCGGGATGGGCAATGCCGTGGGAGCACTGATGGGAGGAGGCGTCGGACTGGCAGGAGGCGCGATCCTGATGGCTCTGGTGCCGGGCCTCGGCCCCGTCACAGCTCTGGGCCTGCTGGGGGCCGGGATCCTGACGGCGGCCGGCGCGACCATCGGGGGCGTAGCCGGGGGAGAGGCCGAGAACGCGACCTATCAGGGGCTGCCCGAGGACGAGATCTTTGTGTACGAAGATGCGCTCCGCAAAGGCCGCAGCGTGGTTGTTGCCATTAGCAATGACGAGCTTGCGGCATCGTCGGTTCGCGATCTGATGAAACGCGAGGGCGCCGAGTCGGTCGATGCAGCCCGCGAGCAGTGGTGGACGGGCTTGCGAGACGCAGAACAGAGTCGATACGTGAAGCCCGGCCGAAACTTTGCCGAGGACGAACAGTTCTTCCGTCTCGGCTTTCAGGCAGCCATGCACGCACGGACCCGCTGCATGGAATTCGATCAAGTGTCGGCCGAGATGGATGCGCAATTAGAAGACGTCAAGCGCCGCTATCCCGAGGCCGACGTCGAGGAACCGTTCTTACAGGGATATCAGCGGGGGCGCGAGCACTATCAGGAACTCTGTGATGAAGGTAAAAAGGTGGCCTGAGGCTTAAGCCCGGTAGTAGAGATCTTCCAGCGCCTTCTGTACCTTGGCGGATAGCGATCCCAGATCCCGCAACGTGAGGCCTGCAGTAGGAATCGGTTCTCCGACTCGCATCTCCAATGGACGCGATTTGATGTGATAGGTGTTCATGGGCAGCAGTTCATACGTGCCCACCAGCGCAAGCGGGACAATATCCACCTGAGCCTTGATGGCGAGGAAAAATGCTCCCTGCAGAAAAGGTTTGATCTCGCCATCGGGAGTGCGCCCACCTTCCGGGAAGATGACCAGCGGCAAGCCGGCTTTAAGCCCCTTCAAAGCCGCACGAATGCTACTGATCGAATGCGATGGATTCTGCTGGTCAATGCAGACCTGTCCAGAGCGCTTCAACTGCCAGCCTACGATCGGATACGAAAGCAACTCTTTCTTGAAGGCAATCCGAAACTGAAATGGCAGGTTCACATACAAGACTGGAATATCCAACGCCGAAGCATGATTCGCCGCGTAGACATGCGGCTTCGAAGTGTCAATCTTATCCAGACCGGTGACCTTCACGGGCGACAGGATCGTCTTCATGATGAGCCACGACCACGTGCGCGAAAACCAATGGAGCCGCTGTCCAGTCGAATCGAATACACCGCCGGGGATCGCAGCCAGCCCCATGACCAGCGTGTACGTCCAGATCAGGGGATCGAAAAGGAAGTACGATCGCAGGCGGCTGAGCCATCCATAAGAGCGTCCCGAAATTGCATGCGGGCTCAGGCGTGACGGAGCAGGGGCCAAAGGCTGGGGCTCAGCTTTATCCACTGGCTCGCTTCCGATCTGATCGACTGATGAATCCATGTCCTGCATAATTCTGTTCTGAAGAGACGAGCACGCGGATCACACTTGGATTCCAAGCGCTTGCATGGCTTCTCCGACCAGATAAATCGATCCTGTCACTACGATTCTTCCGTCCGGACCGGCGATAGTCCGAGCCTTATCCAAAGCAGCCCGAACGTCTGGCACCATCTCAATCTCGGCGCCCGTACGGCTTCCCGCCTGGGCGATTTCTTCGGGCGATGCCGACCGCGGATTCGCTGGCCTCGTTGCAATCACCCGCAATGCGATAGGGAACAGAATCTCCGTCATCTCTGAGATTGCCTTGTCGCGCATTGCTCCGAAAACGAATAGCAGCGGATGGTCGCCATAGCGCTCCGAAAGGGCAGAGCGCAGTGCCCACGCTCCTGCCGGATTATGCGCCACATCGAAAACAATCTCAGGCCAACCGTCTTTCGCGGGAACCACTTGAAACCGGCCTGGCCAACGCGTCTCGCGAATGCCTCGCTCAATCGACTCGGGCGAAATTCCGGGCAATCCTTTCTTGCTCAGCTCCTCGGCGGTCGCGATCGCCAACGCTATGTTCCTTAACTGATGCCGGCCAACCAGCGGCGATTCAATCAGAATCTGCTTTCCCATCACCTGCAGCGGATAGCGATATAGAGACCTGCTCAGCTCGGCGCTCTCTGCGTGCTCGGCGGTAGAAGTGTTTTTCTGTGTCTCGGGTACCAGGTAGTCGCTACTCCCCGGCGATACCGGCGGCACATATTGCACAGCGCTGATGCCCACGGCTTCCAAGTCGAGAATCGTGTTGCCGATCACGTCGTTCGCCTGCGGTTGCTGCGGAAGTGTCACCACCACACCGCCCCGGCGCATGATCCCAGCTTTCTCTCGTGCGATTTCACCAACTGTATCGCCCAGAAATTTCTGATGATCCAGGGAAATGTCAGCGATGACGCTGACCAGCGGCTCGACCACATTCGTTGCATCCAGCCGCCCTCCCATACCGACCTCGAGCACGGCGACGTCCACTTTTTGTTCTTCGAAATAGGAGAACGCAATCGCCGTCATCATCTCGAAAAAGCTTGGATGCCACGGCAGCGCTCCTTCGACAACTAGACACTCGGCGACTCGATCCACTTCTCCATGGAGCCGCGCGAAATTATTGTCGTCGATTTCGATTCCGTTGATCCGAATCCGCTCGTTGATGCGCACCAGGTGCGGAGAAGTGTAGAGTCCGGTCTTCAACCCGGAGGCCCGAAGGATCGAGGCCAAAGTCGCAGCGGTGGATCCCTTGCCGTTCGTTCCGGCGATCAGGACGCTAGGAAATGTCCGCTCGGGGTGTTTCAGACATTCGAGCAGCACCCGCATGTGCGCCAGGTCGAACTTGTGCGAAGGCGTCTGGGCCAGTTCGTGCCCAAGCGCAAACATGCTCGCCACTGCGGTTTCGTAGGACATGGCCCAGCTCTTAGCTCTTAGCTGTTAGCTCTCAGCTCTCAGAACTCGCTACCTTCAGCTTACCAACTTCCCTGACCAAAGATTGACACACCCGATCTGTCGCGGGGACCACCGATGAGATGGAGTGGGATCTAGCTAAAGGCTAAGAGCTCATAGCTAAAAGCTTCTATGCCGCCATGAAATCGAGCGCTCGTGCGATGTAAGGTTTCAACTGCTTGCGAGGCACTACCGCATCGAGCATTCCGTGTTGAAGGAGGAATTCACTGCGCTGGAACCCGGGGGGCAGCTTTTGTCGAATCGTCTGCTCGATGACGCGCGGCCCGGCGAATCCAATCAGGGCTCCCGGCTCAGCGATATTCAAATCGCCCAGCATCGCAAATGATGCCGTTACCCCTCCGGTGGTGGGATCGGTTAAGAGCGATATGTAAGGGACCTTGGCTTCATCGAGCTTCGCCAGCGTGGAGGAAATCTTCGCCAGCTGCATCAGGCTGATCACGCCTTCCATCATGCGGGCGCCGCCTGAGGCTGAGACAATGATGAGCGGAGTGTGCGTCTCAGCCGCCCGCTCCACCGCACGCGTGATCGCTTCTCCGACGACCGCGCCCATACTCCCGCCGATGAACGAATACTCCATCACGCTGGCAATTACCGGACGCCCCGCCAGCTTGCCTTGAGCATTAATTATGGCGTCCTTAAGCCCGGTATCTTTCTGCGCCTGCTTCAGCCGCGATGAATACGGCTTCAGATCCACGAACTTCAGCGGGTCGGTTGAGCCAATATCCGCGTCGAATACGCTGTACTGATTGTCGTCCAGCAGTTGAGCAAGGCGGGTGCGCGCATCGATCCGAAAGTGCTTCTCACACTTCGGACAGACGTTCATGTTCTCTTCCAGATCTTTTTTCCAAATGATCTGACGGCAGCTCTCACACTTCACCCACAGCCCTTCGGTGCGGACTTTCTTTTCGCCCGAAGTGTCCAACTCAACGGATTCACGTTTAAACCAAGCCATAGGGATTGAGCGGTTGTGTCATTTAGCCATTGAGTGATTAAGAGCTCGGAGAGTTCGGATTTCGCCGGCTCTACAGTCACTCAATCACCAAATCACTCAATGACTCGATGTCAGTACTCGATTCCTCTCTGCGCCATCACGCCCTTCTCATACGCGTGTTTTACTTGGCGCATCTCGGTCACCGTGTCGGCAAGATCGACGATCGCAGGATGAGCATTTCTGCCCGTCAGGATCACGTGCACCATGTCCGGCTTCTTTTGCAGACTTTCGACCACCTTCACCGGATCGAGCATCCCGTAAGTGATGGCGTAGTTGATTTCGTCGAGCACGACCAGATCCCACTCGCCCGACTGGATCGCCTTCTCCGCCTCGGACCAGGCTTCTTCCACCATGCGAACATCTTCCGGGTCGGGCTTCTCGGCTCCGACTTTCACAAAACCCCGGCCCATCTGCTTCATCACGAACTTGTCGCCGAAAGCCTGCACCGCATCCAGCTCGCCATAGTGCCACGAGCCTTTCAGGAATTGCAGCATTAAAACCCGCATTCCCTGGCCAACCGCCCGCAGCGCCGTACCCATCGCCGCCGTGGTCTTGCCCTTCCCCGGTCCCGTATTGACGATAATGAGACCGCGGCGGATGTCACTCATGCGAACTCGATGTACGAACTTGAAGCATGATTCTACTAGATACTGCCTCGATACTGCTGATTGCCTGAATCAATGTGGACTGCATCGGTCACAGCGGCACTCGATTGTCCGCTTCTGGACACCTTGCCCATGGTTGGACGACAATTGTCTTTCCCTCACACCTCAAACCTTCGCTTTTCAAACAGTTAGTGTGAATTCAACACGGAATCTGATTTGCAGGAAAAGAAACATTCTCTTGGGCAGCATCAGGAGTATCGCCAAGTTATCCGGGGAACGGCGAGACTTACCATCGCCGCTCCGCTCATGCCGCAGACAGGATCGGAACAAAGTTTGAACGTACGGAAATTTTCCAGGGAACTCCGGCATCCAAGTTTTCGTAGCTCGGTCAGGCGGATCTCTGTCCCCTCGCAAACTGCGGAGGTCTCATTGTGATCAACAAGTGCGTTGTGTTTCTGTTGGCCGCAATTGCGGCTCTTCCCGCCTTTGCTGCCCAGCATGTCTCGGCTCGTACCAAATCGATCGGCGACTCGGGAGATCAATCGACCATTCGCGAGATCGTTGAGATGGAGCGTCAGGCCAAAGAAGCCAGCATCCGCCGCGACGCGCAATTTTCTCAGCGCACCCTCGCCGACGACTACGTCGACATCACTCCTCTGGGCCAAGTCCATACGAAGGAAGACACCATTTCTGCCCGCAAGAGCGGACAGCTGCGATACGAGACCATCAACGTCACCGACATGGTCGTCCGGATTTATGGCGACACCGCAGTTGTCACCGCCCGCGCCGACGTAAAAGGCCACCAGCTGGGAGAAGATTTCAGCGGTCCCTACCGCTACACGCGAGTATGGGTTCGCCGCTCTGGTCATTGGGAAGCCGTAAGCTATCAGGCGACCGTCACGCAGTAAAGGTTTCAAACCACTGTGCTCCTCTGTGGTTCAATGTGTTCGAAGGGAAATGCGCGCAGAATCCTTTCGCCTCCAGTTACAAAATTCCCGGCGGCGGATGGCTGTCCTCGGCGGAAGACATGGCCCATTCGAAGTTGCCATGTTGAACGGCAAGCTGGTGAAGCGCTCTACCCGCGATCTGATGTGGACGCCGCTGAAAGCACTCCGACGGCTCAAAGGACACGTACGGCCTCGGCTGGGGAGTCGGGGACGAGGACGGACTGAAAGTCGTCGGCCATAGCGGCGGACAGCAGGGCACCAGCACCGATTTCCTGATCGCTCCCGACAAGCGCGCGGGTGTCGTGGTGCTCACGAATATGGAAGAGATCAATCCGAATGAATTGGCGGTCGAGATTCTGAAGACACTGGCTGGGTAATCGGGGAGTGCGCCGAAGAAATGAGATAGCGGAAAGACCTCGGTGAGTGCGATGGGGTTCATCGCCAACCACGAGTTCGGTTAGCAGCCTTACACTGCACGAGGATGTTGGCAGGACCGCAAAGGTCCCCGGCTTTCAACGCTACTGTATGCCATTCAGCTTCTGGTAGAGCCACATCGCGGTGAGAGCCATCAGAAATACTCCAGACCCGATGCTGAATACGCGCATAGGGATGGTAAGCCGGTTGACCTTGGCCAGCAATTCCGTCTGCTCTTCGTGCATGTGCGAACTCGCGTCATCCAGAAACAATTGGTCGTCCCTGTGCATCATGAGTGTGCTCTTGTAAATCAGAAGGACGATCAGACCGATAGCGAACACTCCGAAGATCACCGCCACAATTGTTAGTGTCATATCCAACTCCGTAGATTCCTCTGGTAATGGTCCTACATTCCAATACGCAAAACTGATCAATATTGGTCATTAAGGGCCGGTAACACTCGGAGGTCCAGCGCCGGCGGAAATCGGTGAAATCACGATTTTGCAACAAGTAACTGAGGTAATGCGGCTGGAATTAGAGAGCAAAATTGACCATCTCCTAAAGCGGCAATGCTGAATACTGCAGGAGTGAAGACCGGTCAACTGCCGTTGAAGCGAATATTGTCGGTGCAGTGCCCCGTGTGCAGGGCCAAACCGAGGGAGCAGTGCACGCTTACGACCGGCCACCCGTCGATCAGGACGCACGCCAAACGAGAAGTGGCGGCCGCCAAGGCTCCCCGGCCTGAAGGCTCTGGCCAGGCAGCGCTCCGTTCCCTGCAGGCATTTGCCACCAGTGGCTTCCGGTCGCTGTTCCGCCCCAAGTAGGAGACATGCTTCAAAACCAGAATAAGCTGCAAAACCAGATGTGCTTTCAAGTGCACAAGGATGGCGCCCCGGTCGATGGCGTCAGCTATCCGACCCTCGCGGAGGCCTCAATAGCATTGGAGAACGCCGCGCAGGGGGGCGAAGTCACCGCAGTGGACGGACTCGATCAAATCATACGGCGCTACACTGCGGACGAATGTCGCAACGCCCGCAATTCTCGGTAGCCGCGATGACGGCGTCAGCCGGTTTCGCATCCGCAGGAGTTATGTGCCGAATGATAAGGATGCCCCTTCAGAATCGTGAACGCACGGTACACCTGCTCCCGTAATACGACTCTCGCTACTCGAGATTCCGAAGATACTGGTCGGGGAAACGCCGCAGAAGTGAAGTGCGGACGCCAATGAGTGCTATGGGGATGTTACGACAGCTACGACTCCTCCAAACGATTCCCGTCAGGCTTTTTCCCATGCATGGTGTCTAATAAGACTGATGCGGAAGGCTTTGCTCAGTCTCTTGATCGTCGTCCTTGCCATCGGCGTGGCCATGGTTGCAGGTGCAGCGTACACGCAGCGAGACAATGCCTATCGCGTTAAGCGAGCGCAGGAGATCGTGTACGAGCTTGAAGGATTGAAAATCGGCAAGTCGGATTACGCCCTTGCGGCTGCGCTCGCGACGAAGTTTGGAAATGCGCCACCACCTGAGGGCTGGACACACTACAACAAAGAAAACTGCGCAGCGCCTGACCGCTATGAGGACTGCACTTATCTGATTTCCATGAACGACAGTCCGATGGAGATGGTGCGGCTGAAACACCAGTTCCTGTCTCGTTTCGGTGTCCGGGAGTGGTGGGGGTATGCGCAAATAAGATGTGCAAGCGGCAAGGTAGCACAATATTCCTTTTGGGTGTGGTACAAGCCGTCAATCGGCCACTGGCGCGGGGTTGGCGCTGGCGAGAGTCCGGCCCTCCCGAGATACGAGCCAGTGCAAGCGCACCTCTCGGATTCGTATTCCGTTCGGCGCGTCGACATGGGGGGCGAAAGCGGCTTTGGACTGACATCGGCGCTGACTCCAGCCGCGACGTCGGAAGAACGACAGCGGGCATCACACATTGATTTTGGCTGTCTGGCGCAGGGTCGAGGTTGTGGCGAAATTTGCGACGTAATGCCAGAGGCGTGGAGAGACTTCTATGAAAAGCTTGGCCACTTCGACGTAGAAAGACTTGGTCCCGCTTACCTGTTATGCAGCAAGCCGCCGAAGTGAACCAATGGTGGTTGACCTAATCAGGCGTGGGTGTTGAAAAAGTCACGTCGATTAGCGAGATGAGATTCAGCAGAAGCATGCTAGAAGAAAGTATCTGCTCATGCTCTGTTTGATTCTGATCGTCGGAGGCCTGCTAATCGTGATGGGACAACACGACCGCTCTGAAGCTCTGTTCTATTACTTCCGGCTGGAAGATCATGTTCCTGAGACTCATCTGCTGCGGCTGATCGAAAAGCACATCAGCTTTGCCTTTGTGCGGGAGAAGCTGAAAGCGAGTTACAGCGAAACCGGCCGTCCTTCCATTGATCCCGAACTTCTGCTACGCATCCTGTTGATCGGCTATCTGTACGGCATCACCAGCGAGCGCAAACTGGTGGAGGAACTGCGCATGCACCTGGCGTGGCGCTGGTTCACCGGTCTGGGCTTTGATCAGGAGATTCCGCATCACTCCACGTTCTCGAAAAACCGGCATGGACGGTTTCAGGAATCGAAGCTGTTCGAGGAGTTGTTTGAGCAGATCGTGAAGCAGTGTGTGGAAGTGGGATTAGTGCAGGGCAAGCACCTATCGGTGGATGGCAGTTTCGTGGAGGCGAATGCGGCGAAGGAGAGCCGCATTCCGCACCAGCAGTTAGGGGAAGCGGCGCAAGTGAACCAAACCGTGCGCCAGTACCTGGTGGAACTGGAGCAGCAGAATCCGCCCGAAGAGCCGGTGCATCAGCAGGATCAAGTATCGACCACGGATCCCGATGCGACCTACGCCACCAAGGGTGGGACTCCGGCTCGACTGGGGTACTACGACAACTATCTGATCGACAATCCCAGTTGCGTGATCGTCGGGGTGCAAGCGACGGCAGCACGGATGAGTCAGGAAACGGTGGCCGCGCAGGACATGCTCACTCGCTTCACGCAATGGCAACAACGAACACCCGAATCGGTAGCGGCCGACACGACGTACGGGAACGGGGAGTTCTTGCACTGGTTGGCGGATCGCAGCATCACGCCTTATATGCGAACCCGCGACAGTATCCACAGAAAGAACAGTCCGTTCTACGGTCCCGAGCGGTTCACTTATCAACCCGAAAGCAACAGCTATCGCTGTCCGGCGGGGCAGCAACTGAACTATGGTGGCCGCAGCATGCGGAACCGCACCTATGCCTACATCGGGACTCGCAAACGGTGCGGTGGGTGTGCGCTCAAAGCCCAATGCACTAGCGGCGCGTTTCGCTTTCTGGCCATCCACATGGATGAACCCGCACGACAACGCGCACGGGAGTTGGCGAACACGCCAGAGTTCGCGAAGGCACAGCGGGAAAGAAAGAAGGTGGAAGCGCTGTTCGCGGAACTCAAGAATCAGATCGGACTGCGTCGCCTACGCCTGCGGAGATTAAGGTTCGTGCGGGAGCAGTTCTTTCTAGCAGCCGTGGCCCAGAACATCAAGCGATTGGTGCGGTTCCTCAGCCAGCCGACAACACCCACCGTGGAAGCCACCTCTTAGCTGAGGTGAGAAGAAAGCGGCCGCGATCATCAACACCGAAAGGAACATTCCGATCACGGACTTTTTCAACACCCACAGGCGATTACACGTTTTTGACCACTGCTCATTGAGCGGTATTGCCATAGCGCCAACAACGAACGGCGACCACTGTTGGGTAAGCCCTCCTCAGAATTCAGTGGCCCGAGTGATAGGGATGCCCCTTCAGAATCGTGAACGCACGGTACACCTGCTCCAGCAACACGACTCTCGCCAATTCGTGGGCCATCGTCATCTTCCCTAAAGAGATCACGCTTTGAGCTGCGGACTTCGCCTCCGCGCTGAACCCGTTTGCGCCGCCGATCGCGAAGACCAGCGGCAACGGATTCCGGTCCTGATAATCTCCCAGGAATTTCGCGAACTGCTCCGACGAAAATTCTTTCCCACGCGAGTCCATCAGCACCAGCGTTGATTTCGCGCCGCCGCCCTTGGCAGCCGCTCCAAATTTTGCCAGCAGGTCGGCCTCGTCGCGCACGACGACCCCCTCGACCGGCGCGTACCGGGAGATCCGTTTTAAATATTCATCGGTGAGCGAAGCAATCGCCGGCTCTTTCGTCTTGCCAACCCACGCGATCTTGATTTTCACGGGAAGATTCGATGGTGCCTGCGAGCGCAGGGATCAGGCTTTCGCCCGGGTCTTCTTCTTTTTCTTGGTAGCCGGCGACTTGGCTGCGATCTTTTTCGGTCGCGGTGCCGCCTTCAGGTCGCCGGGCTCCAGCCTCTTTGCTGACTTCCAAAGCCGTTCCAGATCGTAAAACTTGCGCGCCTTCTCCGAAAATATGTGGACCACGAAATCGACGTAATCGATCAGTATCCACTCCGCCTGTTTGTAGCCTTCAATGTTGTTGGGATAGATGCCCGCCTTTTTCAGGCGGAGCTCTACCTCGTCCGAAATGGCCTGAACTTGACGCGGGTTCGTTCCGCTACACAGCACGAAGTAATCGGTAAATGCTCCCGACGCTTTTTCCAGTTCGAGAATGCTGAGTTCTTCGGCCTTCTTTTCGAGGCAGGCTTGAATGGCAGCGGCGACTTGTTTCTTGAGTTCGTTTTTCTTCATGCGGTAACGGACGACATACTCTTCATTGGTTGTGATCGGTTGTCTGCAGTATTCTGCTGCGGCTATTTCCCTGATTTCTGCGTGTCGGCTGCGGCCAACTTGCGCAGCTTGGCCATCGTTGCCGCAGAAGGGTCCTTCCTCTTCCCGCTTTTGACCCGCCGCTTGGTCTTGGTGACGTAATGATTTTGCGCCATTCTTTTCCTCAATCATCTGCGGCGGTTCGGGACGCCTGCCCTGGGTTGTTCCGGAAGCCGCTTTCTCGTTGATCAACCGCGGCTCATTCCATAATAACTTGCTCCGGGGAGATACGGGGTCGGGAGAGCTATTTATACAGCCCCATCTTCTTGATGTAATCCGAAACCGCGGGATCAAGAAATCGTCCCAGGGGCTTACCCGTTGTTGCGGCCTCCCGGATCGCCGTGGCCGAGGCTGGCTGGTGCAGATCTTCCAGCAGGTGGATGGTTACTCCCGGCAGCACCAGATCCCCGGTCGCGGCTTGCTTGTGAAAGGGCTTCGTCACCTCCGCCCGCGGCCGCAGGCTCTCCGGCAGGGCATTCGCTACATCCGCCAGCGAGTATCCCGGCCGTCCCGCGACGATAAATTCGCACTCTTTGAACAACGCTTCCGCCTGATGCCAATTCGCAATCTCCGCGAAGGCATCCATCCCGATCAACAGAAATAGCTGGTCAGCCGCTTTGAACGATTGCTTCAACCGCCGGATCGTTTCGATCGTGTAGTTCGGCTTTTCCTGCCGGTCTTTTCGGCTTGAGGGTGTCTCTTCTGGAGCCTCCAGCAACGAAGGCACGAAGGTCTTTCTCCTCGGCAGTGGCCAGCACCAGCATGGCGAATCGGTGTATGAACGGCGCCAGCGGCCTGCGCTGCTTATGCGGAGGCACGTTCGCCGGAACGAAATGAATCCGGTGTAGCTTGCAGCGCTCCATCGCCGTACGCGCGAGCGCCAGGTGCCCTTTATGCACCGGATCAAACGTTCCGCCGAAAAGGCCAATATTCATAGAAGCTTTTTGAACCCGGTTAGTCTCCAGTTTCACAGCCCATTATGCAAGCGGTTGTTATGTGCTGCCTTGGCTTTTGACATGTCCGCAGGTGCGAAAGGCTTCTCACGCCAAGATTACGCACAGAAGTCCGACCCCGCAGCCCTCGCCCGTTTGACCGACGTTTATCCGACGACCGGACAGTTATCGCGAAGGTAATCCTCCTCTTCGAAATGAACTCCTGTAACTATCGTGTTTCCCATTTTGGCACTAGGATGGGTTACATGCGAGTAACCCTCCCCCTACTCCGCATCCCGCCCGCCCGTGCGCCTATCTTGCGCTACGGGGTAGCTGTTCTCAGTACAGCCCTGGCTTTGATCCCGACCATTCTTCTGGCGAATGTATCGGAAAGCCGATTGGCGTTATTTGGTGTGGCCGTCATGGTGAGCGCATGGTATGGCGGCTGGAAGCCCGGCATCGTCGCGACCGCCTTCGCGCTGACCGTTAGTGCCTATTTCTCCCTGGTTGGCGACCACACGCCAGAGCAGTTCCGCACCGCCATTCTCCGGCTCTCATTGTTCTTCTTTATCGCCATGCTGATCTGCTGGTTGAACGCGGCGCTGCGGTCAACCCAGGAGGAACTCCGCCGCTCCGAGGCCAACTTTCGCTCGCTGGTGACCAATGCGCCCTACGGCATCTGCAGCTGCGATGCGGCCGGAAAAATCCTTGATGCCAACCCCGCCTTCCTCGAACTGCTGGGTGTGACGTCTCCCGAAGAAGTGATCGGCCAGCACATCTACAGCCTCTACGCCGAAAACGAACAGTGGTTCGATCTCGCCGACTTTCTACGCTCCGCCGCTCCATTCAAGGGGTTGAATGCGGAGTGGAAGCGCAAGAGCGGCACCACCGTTGTTCGCGTCTCTGGACGCACCGTCACCAATGGCCGCAAAGAAGGCGTCGTCTTCGAGATTTTCGCCGAAGACGTCACTGAGCGCCGCGCCCTCGAGCAGCAGCTTCGCCAGTCGCAAAAAATGGAAGCCGTGGGCCGCCTTGCCGGCGGTATCGCGCATGATTTCAACAATCTGTTGATGGTCATCTCCGGCTACTCCGAATTTCTGCTGGAGCGCCTCGGTGCCGAACCTCATCTCCGCGGACCCGCCCAGGAAATCGCCAGCGCCTCTGAGCGTGCCTCTTCACTTACACGCCAACTTCTGGCTTTCAGCCGCAAGCAAATGCTTGCTCCCCGAATTATCAACCTCAACGACATCGCCGGCGAGAACCTGAAGATGCTCACCCGTATGATCGGCGAAGATATCGACCTGGTCATGGTTCCGGGTGCCGATCTCTGGTCCGTGCGCGCCGATGCCGGACAGATCGATCAAGTCATCATGAACCTCGCCGTCAACGCGCGCGACGCCATGCCCAGCGGCGGCAAGCTCACCATTGAGACCGCCAACGTTGCCCTCGACGAAGAGTACGCCCGCTTCCACGCCCCACTTCGCCCCGGCGACTATGTCATGTTCTCCATTAACGATACCGGGGCTGGCATGGACCAGGAGACGCAGTCCCATATCTTCGAACCCTTCTTCACCACCAAAGGAACCAAAGGCACCGGCCTCGGTCTATCGACGGTGTACGGCATCATCAAGCAGAGCGGCGGATACATCTGGGTTTCCAGCGAGATCGGCAAAGGGACCACATTCAAGATTTACCTGCCACGTGTCGCCTCCACGCGCGAGACCGCCGCAAAAATCGTCACTCCGGAGCGATTGCAAAGAGTTGAGCCGGGCACCGAGACCATCCTTCTGGTCGAGGACGAAGCTAATCTCCGCTATCTCGCTCGCCAGTATCTTGAAAAACAGGGCTACAAAGTGATCGAAGCCGCGGACGGCGCCGTCGCTATGCAGATCGCCGTCGCTCACGAAGCGGTCATCCACCTTTTGCTGACGGACGTCATCATGCCCGGCATGAACGGCCGCGAACTGGCCCAGCGCATCTCCCAGATTCGCCCGAACGCGAAAATCCTGTACATGTCTGGTTACACGGAAAACGTAATCGGAGAAAACGGCATACTGGACGCGGGCGTGCGCCTGCTCCAGAAGCCCTTCAACCTTCGCGATCTGAAGACCATGGTGCGCGAAGTGCTCGATGCAACTCCAACTCCCCCGGAGGTCGTTATGTCTTTGCAGTCTGCTGAGCCACAACCCAACGTGCGAGCGAGCGAGCCGCCTTCATCGCGCGCGCAACGATTCCAGCTGCACTTGCCTTTGCGTTATCGCCGGCTTGGCGAAACCGACTGGCACGTGGGTACCACCGAAAACATCAGCCGTTCCGGCCTGCTCTTCCAGGCTGACGACGTACTGCAACCCAACGCTCAACTGGAGATTAACCTGGTTCTGCCTCAGGAGATCGCCGGTCTGTCTGGAACGGAAGTCGTGTGCCGCGGAGAAGTGGTACGCACCGTCGATCGACAGGGAGGCACGATGAGCCCCGCTCTCGCCGCTCGAATCCTGCAATACCACTTTCAGCACGGACCATTGCCCAGGGCGTAGGATGTGGACAAGGTTTTGTGGGTAATGAAGTCTGGGAAAAGGCGGCCGCAAGGCCGCCTTTTGATTTTCATGGGTCGAAGGGAATTCGTTATGAGGTAAGTGGACCAGCCCGGACGGGCGAAAGAAAAAGAAGACAAAACTCGGCGGACGCCTATACCGCTTCCTGCTCCGCACTCTTCAAGTCCTTCTCCCGCAATTCCTGCACCTCTTCCGCGATCGCGTACTTCAATTCCTCAATCCCCTTGCCTGTGACAGCAGAAATCTCGTACAGCTTCAGCTTTTTTTTCTTGCAATACTTCTTAAGCGCGGCCAGCTTATCTTTGTTGACCACATCGATCTTTGACGCGACCATGATCATCGGCTTCTCTTCGAGATGTGCCCCAAAACTGGCCAGCTCGCCGAGAATCACTTCCACGTCTTTCGTGACGTCATCCCGCCCGCTCGAATCTGAAACGTCGACCAGATGAACGAGCAGCCGCGTGCGCTCGATGTGCCGCAGGAACTGCGTGCCTAATCCCGATCCAGTGTGCGCGCCTTCGATCAATCCGGGAATATCGGCGACTACGAAACTGATTTCATCTCGCGCATTGCCGACGGCAACCACTCCGAGATTCGGCTCTAACGTCGTAAACGGATAATCCGCAATCTTCGGCCGAGCCGACGAGATTCGCGAAATCAACGTCGACTTTCCAACATTCGGATAACCCACCAGCCCGACATCCGCCAGCAGCTTCAATTCCAGCCGATAGATACGTTCCTCGCCCGGCCTGCCATCTTCATGCTCGCGCGGCGCCTGATGGACGGAAGTCGCAAAGCGCGCATTGCCGCGTCCCCCGCGTCCGCCGCGCGCAATGATGAAGCGCTGATCGGCCTTGGTGAATTCGAATGCCTTCTCGCCGGTCTCGTCATCGTAGACAATCGTCCCGACCGGAACCTTCAGAAGCACGTCGACGCCTTCGCGTCCCGTCTTGTTGGAGCCTTCGCCGTGGCGCCCGCGCTCCGCGCTGTGTTCGGGATTGAAGCGGAAATGCACCAGCGTATTATGCCGCTCGCTGGATTCCATGACGATGTCGCCGCCCTTGCCACCGTCACCGCCCGAAGGTCCGCCACGCGGGACAAACTTCTCCCGCCGGAACGCCATGCAGCCGTTCCCGCCGTCGCCGGCCTTAACCTTGATTTTAGCCTCGTCAATAAACATTTAAAAAAGCTCTCAGGTATTTAAATCAGTTTGTCACGCTACGGGAGACCGCACGGGCTAAAGCCCAATCTTAATTGAGGCTCAAACGCGGCGCTAAAGCGCCGCTCTTCCACGGTTGTCCCAACAACATTTCCACGGTTGTCCCACAACATTTTGCCGGCGTAACGCTCAGGAGCTAAAGCCCAGCATGTTCTTGCGTGCTAACGGCAAGGCCAAAGCCGTGCCCTTTCAAAACCGATCAGTAGGCTAACGGCATGCTTCGAGCCGTGACCTTTCAAAGCCCATTCACAAAATACAAAAGCCTCGTCCCGAAGGCGAGGCCTGTGTGTCACCTGGCACTTGTGGGGCGGGCACTCTTGCCCGCCATTCCAAACTGCTACTCTACTTCCACCGGCTCGACCATCACGAACTTGCCCATCTGTCCCTTGTTCAGGAATTTGATGCGGCCCGTGATCTTGGCGAAGAGGGTGTCATCTTTGCCGCGGCCGACGTTCAGCCCCGGCTTCACCCGCGTGCCGCGCTGCCGGATGATGATTGTCCCGCCGGGCACCAACTGCCCGCCGAATGCCTTGAATCCAAGCCGCTGCGAATTTGAGTCGCGGCCGTTTCGTGATGTGCCTTGTCCTTTTTTATGCGCCATATGAATTCAGTTCTCTGTGGCCAGTTGCCAGTTCTCGGATCGAGTCGTGCGGAGACGGCCGACCCTCCCGTCTAACCTCACTTCTTCTTTGCCGCTTTCTTGGCGGCCTTCTTCGGAGCAGCAGCCTTCTTCTTCGCGCCGCCTTTTTTCGCCGCCGGCTCAGCCTCGTGCTCTTCGGCAGCGGCCTTTACCTTCTTCGGCTTGGCTTCCTTCGCCGGTAGCTCCGGAGCCTTGAAGCTCTGCCCGCCAAACGCGATCTCATTGATGCGCACCGCGGTATAAGCCTGGCGATGCCCGCGCAGCTTCTTGTATTGCTTCTTGCGCTTGTAATGGAAGACCAGGATTTTTGCGCCACGACCCTCTTCTACGACTTGGCCGACCACGCGCGCGTCCGGCTGATTACCGACTTGTCCTTCTTCGCCGGAAACTGCGACCACCGGGAACTCGACCAATCCCTCGGTGCCAGTCCCAACCTTCTCTACTCGGATTACATCGCCGGGCGCCACCCGGTACTGCTTTCCACCGGCGCGGATAACCGCGTACATACGTCTGCCTCCGTCAAATGTCGTTTGAAATCAGCCCGTGAACGGCACGGAACCTACATAGCGAAACCCCTGAGCGCACACCAGCGCTGCCCAAGGGCCAGCTGATTTCCTCTGCTTGCTGTGTTTCCGCCACGGCGCTTCAGCAGCCAAGGCAGGCGTCCCCAGAACGGGTCGGCGAGTACAGTCAAACTTCACTATTTTATCGTGTGGTATGGAAATCGGTCAAACAAAAGAAGCGCGGTACGAAACCCACACACCTTCGGATCGGCGGATCTGGCGGGGAGCGCACTGTCTCCGCACGCGAGATCCCTCCTTCCGCCTGAAAGACGGCTTCAGTCGGGATGACGCCATCGCTTTGTCCTTTCCGCTCCGATATGCGAGAATTTCGCCGGATTTCAGGAGGAACCCTAAATGCTTAAGCGTCTCCTTGCCGTTTCGCTGTGCCTGCTCGTTTTTGCCGCGTGCGCGCTCGGCGCAGACCAAGAAATCAGCGATGAAGAACTCGACCGCCAGCCCCGTCCCTGATAAAGCCTACCTCCAGAAGATCTGGGACGGTTGGGCGACTCTCAATCCCGACAATGTCGCGCAGTACTATGCGACGGGTCCGCGTACGTTCTTCGATATCGCTCCTCTGAAATACAACAGCTGGGACGAATACGATAAAGGCGCCAAAGGCCTACTCGCCGGCTACAAGAGTGCGAAGTTCTCGGTGAATGACGACCTCTCCATCCATCCTCACGGCGACCTGGTCTGGGCCACTGCCACCATTAAAGACGAAATGACGGATAAGGCTGGGAAAGTTCAGATGGGCAATCTCCGCTGGACTGTCGTCTTGGAGAACGAAGACGGCAAGTGGCTCATCGTGCACGAGCACGTCTCCGCGCCATTGCAGTGAAGCAGGGGCTAGGGATCAGGGGCCAGGGATCAGACATCAGAGATGAGATCGGTAAGCAGTGTCCAGAAAATAACCCTGACCCCTAGTCCCTTCCTTTCAATACGACATCCAGAAAAAGTACACCGTCATCCCCGCGCCCACCAGCACCACGAACCAGCGGATCCAAGCCTGTGGCAATTTCATGGCGTAGTGTGCGCCGAGAAATCCGCCGGCGATTCCTCCGGCAATCATCACGGTCCCGTGCTTCCAATACACGGCACCCGCCACGATGAACGTGATCACCGCAACACCGTTGATCACAAATCCCATCACGCTCTTGAGCGCGTTCATGGCATGAATGTCTGTCATGCCCAGCGCCGCCAACATCGCCAGCATCACGATACCCATGCCTCCGCCGAAGTATCCGCCATAAACGGCAACGCACAATTGCAGGAAGGTGGCCGCGACTAGCGCGCCGCCAGCAGCTTCATGCTCAATCACGGAACGGCGTCCACCCGCGATTTTTTTTCCGAAAGCAAACAGCAGAGTCGCTCCCAGGGTGAGCCACGGCAACACGCGCATGAAGGTATGCGCCGGAGTTTTTAGCAGCAGTAGCGCGCCCGTCAGCCCGCCGACCAGACTCGCACCGAGCAGCGGGATCATCACTTTGCGGGGTACGTCGAGTCGCTTGCGGTACGCCCCGCCGCTCGCCGCCGCGCCCGTCCACAATGCGATGGTATTGGTTGCGTTCGCGGGAATGGGAGGCACGCCCGTGAACAGCAGCGCGGGAAACGCGACAAAGCTGCCGCCTCCCGCAACGGAGTTCAGCGCTCCCCCGATGACTCCTGCGAAAAAAAGAATGAGTATGGTTTCGATCGCCAAGCAGCTAGGTGTATCAGAAACTTCTTCCGTCCACCAAATCCACTAACGTTTCGCATTCCCCTGCGTCTGACCCATGAGTACATCCATGACGAAAATTCTCTTGCCGCTTCTCTTCCTCACTTCCATGCTCGCAGCCCAACAACCGGCGCCTCAGGCGAATCCGTGTACGGTCTCGCAACAGAAGCAATTTGAGTTCTGGGTTGGCGAATGGGACCTTACCTGGCCCGGAAGCAAGCCGGGCGAGACTATGCACGGCACCAACACCATCAAGCGCATCATGGACGGCTGCGTGGTGCAGGAGAATTTTTCCGGTGGAGATTCCATACCGCTGCGTGGAACCAGTGTCTCCACCTTCGACGCCACATCGGGCCATTGGAAACAGACCTGGGTCGACAATCAAGGCGGCTACCTCGATTTCGTTGGCGACTTTAGAGACGGCCGAATGATTCTTCAACGCGACGCCCTTCTCAACGGCAAGAAAATCCTGCAACGTATGGTCTGGAAGAGCATCACTGCAAGTGATTTCGACTGGAGTTGGGAATCTTCGAGCGACGACGGCAAGACCTGGCAGGTGAATTGGCCGATCCACTACAAGCGCGTGCGCTAATCGTTCAGCGTGGTTACGTTTGTAATCGCTCGCGCGTGCACCTTCCTTCCCGAAACATCTCGCCATGGCTAGGGTTCATATCTACTATCGGTGGGGGTTTATGCGCTATTTAACTTTCATGTGCGCCGCCTTTCTGATTTCTAGCGTGGTTTGGGGACAGACCCAGCCATCGTCCGAGTATTCCTTTCGGGCAATCGGGCTCACAACAGAACATGCCCGGCATGTCGGGGCATGACATGTCGAACATGAGCATGAAAGACATGCCCGCTGACTCCGACAAGGATTCCAGCGACGCCTCCAATCCGATGGTGCATACCATGGAAGGCCACATAGATATGGGCCCGCACATGAAGATGACCGACTTGCGTTCGCCCAAGCCGGGGGACGCCGCCCGCGCTCAGCAGGTCGTCGAAGCCGCGCGCCAGGTCGCGGAGAAATATCAGGACTATCACGTCGCACTCGCCGACGACTTCAAGATCTTTCTGCCCAACGTTCCTCAGTCGATGTACCACTTCACCAACTACCAGTACGCGAGGGAAGCGGCTTTCGCGTTCAATCCCGAGCACCCTACTTCGCTGCTCTACGAAAAACACGGCGACAACTACAAACTGGTTGGCGTAATGTACACCGCGCCCAAGCGCTTCACAGAAGATGATCTTGATGCCCGCATTCCTCTCAGCGTGGCGCAGTGGCACGAGCACGTGAATTTCTGCCGGCCTCCGAAGGACATGCCGCTGCCGGAAAAGATGCACGGCCTGCTCGACCCTGATGCGAAGTTTGGGCTCAAGGGATCGATCCATACGCAAGAAGCCTGCGACGCCGCCGGTGGGACCTTCCTTCCTGTAGTTTTCAATTGGATGTTGCACGTCTATCCGTTCGAGAAAGATCAGGCGAGCATCTGGTCCGTCGATCGCCAGCACGCGGACACCCATTAACGATAAGTTTCGTCGCGTTCGTTATCTCGCTAGAATCCCCGCGCGGCATTACATCGATATACATCGATGTAATGTTACTCGCATGTTACTTCTCCCATCACAAAACAGTCCAACGCTGTGTGCTAATTCGCCGCGAGTAACGCTGCAAACTTCTGCTACCCGAAGCGGTCGAACTTCGTCCAATCAAGCGTGGGGAAAGTTGAAACTCAGGGAACTTCGAGGCAGCAAACTCCGTAATCCTTGAGGTGCGCCGGCGTAGAGGTGGCGCTGGCAATTTGCGCAGAAAAGATTCGCGGGGTCTGGGGATTCTCTCACTCTCGGTTTGGCGGCCCAGGTGAGAAAACCCCCAAAGCGGAAAGCAGGCGTGGCCTGCACCCAACCCCGGCGGCAGCATTGTAGGCGATTCGTGCGGAAACACAAGTGTTTTCTCGCGCTGTCGTGAACCGGGCCGCCCTAACCGATCCCGATGTGAGTTCGGGAAACTACAAGGAGCAGCCATGAAGTTCGCGACAATTTCGAAAAGCCTGATTTTGGGAGCAGCACTGCTGTTGGCCTCGAGCGCATTCGCAGCCAACAAAGCTAATTTCACGTTCAATAGTCCGACCACAGTGAATGGAACCAAGCTGAAGGCCGGCGATTACAAACTCGAGTGGGACGGCACCGGCTCGGAGGTTCAGGTCAGCTTCATCCAGGGCAAGAAAGTGGTTGCCAAAGTACCCGCAAAGTTAGTCGACCTGAATAGCAATTCGCAGAACGATGCCGCCGTCGTCAATAACAACGGTGACGGGACAACCACATCTGACCGCTCTCCGCTTCGCTGGCAAAAAGTACAGCCTCGAACTCGGTGAGGCCAGCGACGGCATGCAAGCCGGATCCAGCAAGTAAGTTATTTTGGGTCCCCCAAGGAAAGGGGAGCGATGTGTGCTCCCCTTTTCTCTCTCGTAGCTCTTCGCTCTTTAGTTCTTCACCGTCATCGCGTCGGAGTCTACGGCTTTCTTACCGGTGATGCCTTCCAATCCCGCTAACACTCCGCGATAATCGTTCTTATCGCACTGCATGGCGAAACCGCCCTTCTTATCACCATCGGCCCATGTTAAGCCGACATAGTGCTTCTTCGACTTTGTGAGCGCCATCAGCGCGCCAATACCCAGCGAAACAACCGCCAGCCCGATCGCGGCCCCGACCCGGCGGTGGACATCCTGGCCATAGCTAATCTCAGTAACAGCCGATGCGGGAATGATGACGACGTCTGCCTTGTCTTTTACCAGCCGAATCTGATTCGACTCAATGAATAACCTCATTCCTGTCCCGGCTTTTGCATCGGTGATGGATCCACCGTCGTATGCGACTTTGTATCCGTTATCCCCCGCAATCACGGCAAAGAGGAATTGCGAAACACATCAGAATTGCAAGCAGTTTGTTCATATGCCTCCCCAATCGAAGAAGATGGAGAGGTCCCGTACGCGAACAATGCGTCCAACTTCTCCATGGCATGGAAACTTCGGGGGAACGAGATTCTGGGACTCGGCATTGTGCTCTCGCAACGGTTGGGTCGCAAGAATTGGCTTACGGCAGTGACTTGTCAGAAACCGCACAATAGAAAGGGGAGCGCATGTCGCGATCCACACTTGGAAATCGACAGGCAGGGGCTGAAGCCCGTCCGTTGTGCCGATTGGTACGGCATCGCTTAAACAGGCTGCGGAAAAACGAGCGGTTTTCTGGGCGACGACTTGCCAACTGAACTTTCTCGTCCTTGGGTTTCAGTTGTTATTGTTCCGTGTGGCGAGATCCCGCGGTCATTTACTTCGTTTTATCCTGCCGGCGCCAGCAAACGCTGCATGCGTTGCAGATTGAGGGCGGCCACGGCCAGGCGGAACATCCAATCAACCCGCCGTCGTCCCCGAAACTTCGTTTGCCGCAAACCTGCGGCTTGTTTCAGCCAGCCAAATACCTGCTCCACCCCGTTTCCGCTTCTGCTGGCTCTGCGCAAATCCCGGATCGTCTCGCTCTTCCGCTCGCAACCAGTTCGGCCATTGCCGGGATTGCATCGCATGCTCGGCAACGTGCGGGACCACCTGTCGCGACCGCAACCCGGCAATGAAGCTTCCTTCCTGGTAGGCCTTGTCTGCTCCCAACGTGATGCGTTTCGCTCGATTCACTTGCGCCAGCATGGCCAGCGCTGCTTCCCGCTCTGCCCCTGTGCTCGATAGCGTCACGCAGGCTGCCACCACCAGTCCGTTCCGATTCTCGGTAATCACATGCCCCAGATAACTCGGCCGCGCTTCGGCGGCCGCACTGCGCTTATACAGTCGGGCTTCGCCATCCGTCTTGGACTCATGCGTGTCCCGCAGCAACTTCCGTCCCCGCACTCCACTCCCCCGTCGAGGAGGCTCCGTCTTGGCCACAAAGCTTCGCCGGTTGGCCCAAGCCTCGATCAGCGTTCCATCCACCGTGAAGTGTTCGTCACTCAACAGCCCCGCCTGCCGTGCCTGCTGTATCACAGCTGCCAGAAACTTCTGCGCCACTTCTCCCCCAAGCAGTCGCTCCCGGTTCTTGGTAAATACGGTTACATCCCACACCTCATCATCCATCTCCAACCCTACGAACCAGCGGAACAGCAGGTTGTAGTTCATCTCTTCCATCAGCAAACGCTCGCTCCGCCGCCCGTACAATACCTGCAGCAGCAAGGCTCGCAGCAGTCTCTCCGGCGCGATCGACGGCCGCCCGCCCGCCGCATACAAACGGTCGAACTCCCCGGAAACTTCGTGCAGCGCTGCATCCGTCATCGCCCGAATCCGCCGCAGAGGATGATCCCCCGCGATCCGCTGCTCCGCGTTCACGTAGCTGAACACCACTGTCTGCTGCTTGTCGTTTCCTCGCATGTCTGCTTCTATCAGTTTGCCCTGTGCAGCGTCAGCCCCAATCTCGATCCCTGCCCCGTTTTTCCGCAGCCTGTTAAAGCGATGCCCTGATACGAACCCTTCACCGATTCAACCATCGCAGACGGACGATTCGTATCAGGGCACGCCTTTCAGGCGTGCCGAAGAGCCCAAGAAAGGAAGGCGGCTTCAGCCGCTGCGGATCGCAATAAGAAAAGGGAGCGCGATCAGCGCTCCCCGAAAAACTGACCTCTGGTCTCTGACCCCTGCCTTTAGTACTTCGGCACTTTCGGATCCACACGATCTGACCAGGCCGTAATCCCGCCAGCGAGGTTGTGCACTTTGTTGAATCCCGACTGCTGCAGGAATGCCACAGCCTTCGCGCTGCGTCCGCCCATCTTGCAGTGGACAACGATCTCGCGGCTCGAATCCAGTTCATTCACTCGTTTCGGCAGATCGTTCAGCGGAATCAGATATCCGCCGATGTTGCAGATCTGATACTCATGTGGCTCGCGCACGTCGAGCACAAACAGATCCTCTTTCGCTTCCAGACGCCGCTTCAGTTCTTCGACCTGAATTTCCGGAACTCCGCTGCCCACGGGCTTTTCCTCCCCACGAATGCCGCAAAACTCGTTGTAGTCTATCAGCTTCGTGACGGTCGGATGCGTCCCGCACACCGGGCAATCCGGATTTTTCCGCAGCTTGAGTTCGCGGAACTTCATGCCCAGCGCATCGACCAGCAGCAACCGGCCAATCAGCGGGTCACCGATGCCGAGAATCAGCTTGATCACTTCCGTCGCCTGCATCACTCCGACAAGTCCCGGCAGAATGCCGAGCACACCGCCCTCCGCGCACGACGGAACCAGCCCCGGCGGTGGCGGCTCCGGATACAGGCAGCGGTAGCACGGGCCGTCCTCGGTTGCGAACACGCTGGCTTGTCCCTCGAAGCGGAAGATCGATCCGTAGACGTTTGGCTTGCCCGTCAACACGCACGCATCATTCACCAGATAGCGCGTCGGGAAATTGTCTGTTCCGTCGGCGATGATGTCGAACTCGCGAAAGAGACTCCAGCGCATTCGCGCTGCTCAGCCTTGTATCGAATGTTCGCAGATTCAGAAATGGATTGATGCCCTTCAGCTTGTCCGCCGCCGAATCCAGCTTCTTGCGTCCCACGTCGGCGGTCGAATGGATGATCTGCCGTTGCAGATTCGTGTAGTCGACCACGTCGAAATCGACCAGTCCGAGCGTGCCCACGCCCGCGGCCGCCAGATACAACGCCATCGGAGAACCCAGCCCTCCCGTGCCGATGCACAGCACGCGCGCCGCTTTCAGCTTCTGCTGACCCTCCATCCCAACCTCGGGCATGATCAGGTGGCGTGAGTAGCGCAGGATCTCATCCTTATTTAGTGTGACCGGAATTTCTGTGGTGGTAGCCATAAAGTCCTCGTTGAATTTTGACATGCTGGGAATCGGCGAAACGCGCTTCGAGACACTACCGACAGGAAGGGCAACAGCAACAACAGCGCATTGTGCAGGAAGGAATCATTAAAATGAAAATGCCGGCTATGGGAAAGTCTCCCGCTCAGGCCGCGCCTCCAGCAATGGACGGCACAATCGAAATGTTATCACCGTCTTTGAGCGCGGTCGCTTCTTTCTGCAGGTAGCGGATGTCCTCATCATTGACGTAGAGATTGACGAAGGCGCGCAGCTTTCCATCCTCGGTGTAAAGGTGCTTGCGCAACTCCGGATGCTGCGCCACCAGCGCGTTCATGGCCTCGCCGACAGTGTGTCCCTGCACGTCGACCGAAGCCTGCTTGCCCACATACTGCCGCAAAGGCGTAGGAATATGAATCTTGCTCATAGAGATACTCATGGTAAGAGATGCGATGGGCATGCGGCAAGATTCAGAGCCGTCAGTCTTAAGGATAGGACGACCATGGGTCATTCAATGAAAACTGCCCATGAAGCTGCGGAGAACCATCATTTTTCCGGAGCATGACAGACAGGTCTATTGCGATGAAGAAAGAGAGATGCATGTAGAATCAATGCTGTTTTTTGGACACCAAAAGGAGATTCCAGGTGAGACTTCCCCTGAGCATACTGGCACTAACACTGCTTGTTACCGCCGCTTCTGCCCAGACTTTCAGCGTCTTCTACAGCTTCAATTTTACGGACGGCAGCGCTCCAAACGGAGGTCTCATCGTCGACTCCGCTGGCAACTTCTACGGCACGACCCAATTTGGAGGATCGTCCAACCGGGGGGTCATTTTCAAGCTGAGCTCGACGGGGCAGGAGACGGTTCTCTACACCTTTACTGGCTTATCCGACGGAGGAATCCCGATTGGCAGGTTGATTCGGGATGACAAGGGCAACCTCTACGGAATCACTTCTTCGGGCGGCGACGCCACGTGCAGTTGTGGCACGGTCTTCGAACTGACGACGACTGGGTCGTTGCAGGTATTGCACGCCTTCATGGGCGGCACGGACGGTGCTCAGAATCAGGGCCAGGCTGAGCTCGGATTGGTCATGATCAAGGGCAACCTCTACGGCAGCGCCAGCTTTGGCGGCATCTCCGGCTGCGATGGCAACCTGGGCTGCGGCGTTCTTTTTAAGGTCACGCCAGCTGGCGTAGAGACGGTGTTGTACAGATTTACCGGGCAGGCCGACGGAGCCTTCCCTCAAGATCTAATCGACGATGGGGCGGGCAACATCTACGGCGCGACCGGCGGCAGCTACAGGCAGGGCAATGGGGGAACGCTGTTCAAACTGGACACGACCGGCAAACTGACGACACTTTACACATTTCCTGAAGGTGCGGAGGGAACTTCTCCGCGATGGCGCCTGTTCCGGACTGAAAAAGGCGTCTTTTATGGCGTCACTCAGTTCGGGGGCAACACCACCACCTGCGCAATTGGGACGGTCGGCTGTGGCATTGCCTTCTCGGTGAACGCCCAAGGTACGGAAGAAGTCTTACACACTTTTGGCGAGCAGACGGGCGATGGAGCAGAGCCCTCCGCCGGCCTTCTCGATGCTGCAGGCTACGGGTACGGCACGACCTTCTACGGCGGAACCGTGAACTCAACTTGCACTTTTGGTTGCGGTGTCGTGTCTCGAGAAGACGCCGACGGCAAATATTCCGTGATCTACCGCTTTACCGGCGCAGCCGACGGATTTAATCCATCGGGAGGCTTGGCCAAGGACAGCTCGGGTAACATCTACGGCGCTACCCTCAACGGCGGCAGCGGCGGAAACGGCGTAATTTACAAGATCACTCCGTGATTCGATTGAGAACGTCGGCGGGTGGCAGGCTTCTGACTGATCATCGAATCCGTCCGCAAGCGCAAGAGCGACGGCGTCGCGAACAGCCGTCGCTGTTCGCCCCAATTGAGAGACTCCTACCTAACTTCCGGTTGGCCGACAATCCACCCAATGCCGCTGCGAGTCGTACTCAGCAAGCACGCTTGCGCTACTTTTTCCGGCTTGGGTCGTCGTCGGGGTTTACATAGTTGAACTGTAACGGAGAGGCTCCATGAACTTGCACCACGACTTCTCCGCTTGCCATAGCATAATGATGCATATCCGGGTCGAGATAAGCGAAACTACCGGCTGGGAAATTTCCCATCTTGCTTTCGTCAAAGCGGTCTCCCATCCCAACTTTGAAAGTCCCACTGATAACAGTGACGTTTTCCCGCTTGGGATGCCAATGGGGCGCGATGCGATATCCGTCAGGCATCTTCAAGCGTACGGTGTAATCTCCGCTGCTGGCGCCCGGATCGCCCTCAAGTACCGCGAGTTGTGCCCCTGCGGCGACAAACGCTGGTGCCGGACCGTATGGAACCGCATCGGGAGTGAACGTGTGTTTTGCAGAACCAGTTTGCCCTGCAATGGTAAAGACCAAGGTCATCCCGCACAGCAGTACGCCTAGGGTCGCCTTCAAATATCCGCTTCGTTTCATAGACTCTTCCTCCAGAGCTGAAGTCGATAACAAATCGGCCACGATAATCCTCCAACCAAAGCATCGTTGCAATCTGGATTGGATAACGCTTCCATATTTTTCATCTATCGTCGTAAAGTATTCAATCTTAGAGGATAATGCGTACAACGCAGCTCTATGCCAAGCCCAAAACGAGAAGACGGTGAAGTTGAGCTGGACCTGGGTCGCTATGAACTGCGACGCCAGGGGCGGCCGGTCAAGCTAGAAAATAAGCCTATGGAGCTGTTGATTTTTTTCGTCGCCCGCCGGCACCAACTCGTTACGCGTAGCGACATCGTCAGGAAACTCTGGCGTTCGGACCTCTTTGTAGATACCGAGGCCAGCATCAATAATGTCATCCGAAAAATCAGGACCGCCTTAGGCGATAGCTCAGCGAAGCCCCGGTTTCTGGAGACGGTGGTTGGCAAAGGGTACCGCTTTGTCGGACCCGTGCGCGTGATTGATGCGACCTTCTCGCGTTCCGATCTCGACGAAGGTCCAGCAGCCGATGCCAACCGTGGGCGCGTTGCCCTTCCGGAGGAACGCGCAACCCTTGCTGTACTGCCACTGTGTCTGCTCGGAAATATTCCAGACGACAAGGGTGTGTGTCTCGGTTTTGCGGACGCGCTAGTGTCACGGCTGGGAAATTTGAAGGACGTAGATGTTTTACCAACCTCGTCAATGCTGAGCGTGCCGGGAGAGATGAGCGCTTGGGATGTCGGGTCACGCCTCGGTGTTCGCTTTGTAGTTCACGGAGCCATTCGAGAATCAAAGGGACGGTGGCGTCTTGCTTTGCAGATGTTCGATACACATTTGCAGGGCGCAGCCTTCACATGGAAGCACGACCTCGACCTGAATCGTCTTGCGGAGCTGGAAGATGAAATTGCTAAACAAATCGCGAACGCATTGAACAGACCCTTGCGCCCTCAGGCGGCGCCAGGCCAGAGGTATAGCAAAGACCAGTTGGCGTATGCGGAATTCATGCGAGGCTACCGCCTTAACTCTTCCGGGGATCCTGCGCTGCTGGATGAAGCGGTTGAACATCTGAGCAATGCGGTGACGCGAGATCCGGGTTTCTCTCTTGCCCACGCAACTCTTTCACTTGCCTGTGCTACACGTTATCTTGAGTTCGATCCAGCCAGCAAATGGTGGGACAAAGCCGAGTTTCATTGTGGGCGCGCGCTTGAACAAAACCGGGATCTGCCCGAAGCGCACGTGGCCAGAGCTTTTCTGCTGTGGAGCCCGTCAAGAAACTTCCGGCATCTAGATGCAATCGTCGAACTCCGGAAAGCAATCACCCTGCAGAAGAATTTACCGCATGCTTACAACCGCCTGGGGGCAGTCCTGGCGCACATCGGTCTCCTCGACCGCGCTCGTGAGATGTATGAAAGAGGACGACCGTTCCAGCCGAAGAACGCCGTTAGTCACGGAATTATTAAGGTCTACATCTGGAACCTGGAGCTTGACTTGGCAAGAGAAGAGATCCAAGCCTGGCGGGCCGAGAATCCGATTCACAAGTACGCAATCTACTTTGCGCCGCAACCGGCCCTGATGACGGGCGATTGGAACGAGGCGAAAGCTCTGCTCGACGAAGGGGTCCGGCTCTTCCCAGAGGAACCACTGATCGTCAGTTTGCTCGGTGTCTATTGGGCTTTGGTGGGGAATGCTGAACAGGCAGTCGAGTGTGTGACTCGCGCCTGTAGTAGCGCCAAATCCTTCGGGCATACCCACCACACCGACTATCAGATCGCTTGCATTTTCTCGTTGTTGGGCCGGCATCAAGCGGCTTTTGAATGGCTTGAACGCGCTGTCAATCACGGATTTGCGTGCTGGCCATTCTTTCTCAAGGACAGTTGCCTTCGGAATCTGCGAAGCCTCCCTGAATTTGACACATTGATAGGCTCCTTGCAGACCAAGTATCCGGACCATCTTGGCTTGCTATAGGTTACTCCCCACTTACCGGACAGATGACGGGCAAACCTGAAGTGATCCCAAGGTAAGAGTTGGCCGACAATCCGCGAATTGAATGAGAACAATCCTGTCCGAGGAGAGGGCTGTATTTTAGTGTCCGAATTTGCTTGGCAGTGTCCTGAAACGGACAGCGCGATCTAACTCATCGGATATTAAGTTGTTTACAATGTGGCAGTTAGTATTGGCAAGTGTGATGCTGATACCCCGGCAGAGAGGGATAAGAACATGTCATTCGTTCGCGATCTGAGGGTTGCGGCTCACTCATTAATTCGCACGCCAGGGCTGGCGGTCGCGGTGGTTCTTACGCTGGCGCTGGGCATAGGCGCCAACGCTGCTATTTTCACGCTGGTGCGCGGCGTTCTGCTCAAACCCCTCGTCAATCGCGACGAGGATCGTCTGATCTATATCCGGCAGAGCGCCCCCGGCATCGGCGAAGAAAACGCTGCGTTTTCCGTGCCTGAGTTACAAGACATGCGCGCGAGCGTGAAAACACTGAGCGCGTTTGGCGATTTCTCCGCCATAAATTTCACCATGATCGGTCTCGGCGAGCCTCGTTCGATTCGAGGCGGCGTGGTCGGTGGCACGTTTTTCGACGTGATGGGCCTTCATCCCGTGCTTGGTCGCCTGATTGGGCCGCAAGACGACGGCCCGCAAGCCGCCGGCGTCGTCGTTCTCACTTATCGTTTCTGGGCGACCGTTCTTCACAAGGACCCTTCAGTCCTCGGCAGGACCATTCGCC
Organism: Terriglobia bacterium; assembly: GCA_963823085.1. Taxonomy (GTDB): domain Bacteria; phylum Acidobacteriota; class Terriglobia; order Terriglobales; family Acidobacteriaceae; genus Sulfotelmatobacter. Next base: position 320,708 of record CAWGKF010000006.1, read on the forward strand.
TCGGTAGCCTCGGTGATCGCTCTGCAACCGTCATTGGCGTTCTCGAGCCCTGCGTACCATATCCGGAAGATACCGAAATCATCGCCAACGTCGTCACCAGCCCGCATCATCTTTCCGCAACCATGGTCACTGGCCGCATCCATCGGATGACGGAGCTTTTCGGCCGCCTGGCTCCCGGAGTCACTTTCGATCAGGCTCGCGCCGAGTTGCGCTCCGCCTACTCCGCGATGAAAAAGGACCATCCCGAAGCCTATGCGCAGGAAGCAGACTTTCAGATCGGGGTGAAGCTGCTTCGTGACGAGATCACGTCGGGCGCGCGGACCGTGCTGCTGGTGCTGCTGGCGGCGTCGGGGCTGGTCTTCATCATCGCGTGTTCGAATGTCGCCAATCTGATTCTGGCACGGACGGTTCGCCGCGAAGGCGAACTGGCGGTTCGCGTGGCGCTGGGAGCAAGCAGAGGCGCGTTACGCCGCATGCTGTTGGCCGAAAGTCTTTTGCTCTGCGGCGCCGGCGCTGCCATCGGTGTACTGAGCGCGCAGCCGATGGTTGCCGTCCTGGCCCGCTACGCCTCGCGCTTCTCCATCCGTGCGCTCGATTTCAGAGTCGATTCGAGTTTGCTTTGGGTCGGTGCGGCGCTCGCCATCGTCGCCGCGGTGATTCTCGCATTTGTCCCGCGCCTGCCCTCTTCCGGCGCGTCTTCGGGTACCCAGAGTGGACTGGGCCTATCCAGCGGAAGCGCACGGATCACCGGCAGCACGAGCCGCCGCCAGCGGATCTTCGCGGTGACACAAATCGCTGCGTCCTTCGTGTTGCTGGCCGGTGCAAGTACATTGATCACCACGCTGATCGCACTACAAAGGACTCAGACAGGACTGGATACTCAGCACGTCCTCGCTGTCGATGTTCCTGCTATGTCCTATGGGAAGACACCTCAGCAGGTCGTCGATTTCTACAAGGAAACGATACGTCGCATTGACGCCCTGCCGGGCGTGAGTGAGACCGCGTTCGGCGACGTTGTTCCCTGGCGCGATGGCAGCTTCGGCACTCTACAATTTTCTGGTGACGGACACGTTCATGCCGCCGGTGTAGAGGATCCCCGGGCGCAGTCGCGTTCCGTCTCTCCCGGATTTTTTGCGGCGCTTGGCGTTCCTATCATTGCCGGCCGCGATTTCAACGCGCTCGATGGGCCAAACAATGCAGAGCCGGTTGTGATCGTCAGCGAGACTCTCGCCCAGCGCATGTTCCCCAATGAAGATCCCATCAATCGCCATGTCTACTGGACGGATCCCGTATTGCAATTCGCTTCTGGGACCGATCTCGAGAAGGCTCGCCTGATGGCGCCGCACCGCATCATCGGTGTCACCGCCGATATTGACGATCTCCACGTCGTTCCTGAACCCATGGTCACGATCTACAGTCCTTTTAACGAAGGTATACTTTTTGGCGGTCGCCTCTTCGTTCACACGGCTACAAATCCTTATGAGCTGGTCCCGCCGATCACGCGCATTGTTCGCGACATGTCCGCCGATCAGCCCGTTGAGCACGCCGCCAGTCTCGCGGACATTCGCGCAGAAGTGCTCACGCCGAACCGTTTAAATTCGCTGGTGTTTGGCGTATTCGCGGCTGTCGCGTTGGCGATCGCAGTGGTGGGCGTCGCGGGCGTGCTGGCGTTTTCGGTGAGCGCACGCACGCGGGAATTCGGCATCCGGCTGGCCCTGGGATCGGAGCCGCAGCAACTCCTCAAAGGTGTGATCGCGGAGGGCAGCGTGATGGCCGCGGCGGGCGTCCTTGCGGGCGCGGCATTTGGGTTCGTGCTGGCGCGTTTGGCGGGGAGATATTTCCTGGACGTCAAGATGCCGGGCGCACTGCCGGTGCTTGTCTCCGCGTTCGTGCTGATGGCGGTCGCGGTTATCGCCTCGGTGCTGCCCGCGGCTCGCGCTGCGCGCGTTGATGTTATGGAGGCGTTGCGCTCCGAGTGACCGTGAGAACCAACTGACGACAAAGTTGCTCGGCCAGCATCCGGGCAAGGTCAGACCTGACGCAGCCCTCCCTCTTGATCCACACAAGGCACTTATCCGCCAGCTTCCTCCATCCCTAAACTCTCTCAGGGAGAAATTCCAATGACCATCTTCGATCCGAATCGTCCCAGAGTCATCGATACCGGCGGGCATGCCGGCACCTTGCTTCGTCTGATCGGACTCGGAGTCGCAGCCTTCATCCTCGTGATCCTGGCGTTCAATTGCGTGACTCGCGTCGGTACCGGCCACGTCGGCGTGCTCACGCTTTTCGGCAGAGTCACGGGCGAGACGCTTGGCGAAGGCATTCACGTCATCAATCCGCTCAAGACCAATAACGAAATGTCGATTCAGACGCAGACGATCAAGGAATCGGCCAGTGTGCCATCGAGCGAAGGCCTGATGATGAGTCTCGACACTTCGCTGATCTACCATCTCAACCCCGACCATGCGGCAGATGTATTTCAAAAGATCGGCGCCGATTATGAGAATGTCGTTGTCGAGCCGACCCTGCGCTCGGCCATCCGCGAAGCGACTGCGTCGCACACGGCCAATGCTCTCTACACGGGCGAGCGCGAAATGGTCGGCAAACAGATCTTCGAACAGGTCACCACTGAACTCACCAAGCGCGGCCTGACCGTCGAGAATGTTCTGCTGCGCGACATCCAGTTGCCCGCTACGCTCAAGGCCTCGATCGAAGCCAAGCAGCAGGCCGAGCAGGAAGCGTTGGCGATGAACTTCCGCCTGCAAAAAGAAACGCAAGAGGCACAACGCAAGCGCATCGAAGCGGCCGGCGTGCGGGACTTCCAGCAGATCGTTGCCCAGGGCATCACGCCGTCGCTGCTGGAATGGAAGGGCATTGAGGCAACCGAGAATCTGGCGAAGAGTCCAAACTCGAAAGTGGTTGTAATCGGAAACAACAAGAACGGACTGCCCCTGATCTTAGGACAGTAAAGATTGAATGCTGGCATGTGGGTGACAGCCGCCCTCGCTTGTCCGTCTGCCCGCAGGGGCGACTTCTTCCGAGGATACGGCTGCTACCATAATCTGTGCGGCCTTGCTCGAAGTCCGAAATCTAAACATCACATTCCCAAACCAGAACCCTGCGGCCCTTCAGGCCGCCGGACCCATTCGACTCCCTCGTTCCTCGGTCGCTCAGGGCAAGCTCAGGGGCGGCTGTCCCCACGTTCACTACTCTCTGCAGGCTGTGCGTGATCTCAGCTTTCTCAATCGCGCCGGGCGAAGTGCTCGGTCTTGTCGGCGAATCCGGATCGGGCAAATCGATCACGTCGCTGGCCATCATGCGGCTGCTGCCGCCGCAAGCGCGCGTCTCGGGCGAAATCGCGTTCACGCAAAACGGGAGCGGCGCGCGAAGCCTGACCACACTCGACGACGAATCCATGCGCCTGCTCCGCGGGTCGCGCATTGCGATGATCTTCCAGGAGCCGATGACCGCGCTCAATCCGGTGATGCGCGTGGGAGAGCAGATCGCCGAAGCTGTCCGAGTGCATCAGGCACTTTCGAAAAAAGACGCCTGGCAACGAGCCGTCGATGCCATGAACGACGTTGCAATCCCCGACGCAAGCCGGCGCGCGCGCGACTATCCTCACCAGCTTTCCGGCGGGATGCGGCAGCGCATCGTGATCGCCATGGCCATCGTGAATCGCCCACAGTTGCTGATCGCAGACGAGCCCACTACTGCGCTTGACGTGACCATCCAGGCGCAAATTCTCGCGCTGCTTGCCGACCTGCGCCAGAAGTTCGGCCTTGCCATGCTGTTCATCTCGCACGATCTTGCGGTGGTGTCGGAAGTCGCCGACCGCGTCGCCGTCATGTACGCGGGAACTTTGGTGGAATTAGGCGCGAAGCGAGACATCTTTCAGAGCGCCGCGCATCCTTATACTCGCGGCCTGCTGCGCGCCGTGCCAGATCTCAAGACCGACCGCAATCGTCCGCTGGAGACGATTGAGGGTACGGTTCCGGCGCTGCAGAACCTGCCTCCAGGATGCGCCTTCGAACCGCGATGTGCATTTCCGCGTTCCAGAATGTGCGCGAGCGTTGCCGCCGCTGGTCGAGGTTGCGGCCGGACATTGGGCTCGCTGCCCGGTGATCAATCCATAATGATCAATCCCTAATGCGTGCGCTCGATCTGATCGCGATAGACCCACAGCATTACGAAAAACAGAGCGAGCAAAATCAAATGCGTCCAGTATCCATACTCGAAATACATTCCCAGCCAGGGCTGAACGAAATACCCCGCGAGGCCTTTGAAGTGGACCATGTACGGATGCGCCGCATCGGGCGCAATGGGCGACCATCCAGGGATTGCGAAAGACGTTGCGAGCTGCCCCAGCGCGTTGACGCAAAGTAGAGCGAAGACCACCTTGATCAAAACGGGCGCTCTTACTCTTAAACCGAAAACTCATCGACCGGATTCTATACCGTTGCCGCCGGTCGCCCTTAACGCGCAAACGGCCAGTACAGTCTATAATCGGCAATTCGTCCGGTGATCCGTGCGCATACTGCTGCTCAGCGACATCCATGCCAATCTGGAAGCTCTTGATGCCTGCATCGCGGCTGCTCCTTCGTACGACGAGGCTGTGAATCTTGGGGACATCGTTGGCTACGGCGCGAGCCCCAATGAGGTCGCGGAGCGTTCGCGCGCACTGGGGAAAATCTTCGTCCGGGGCAATCACGACAAAGCCGCTACGGGCCTCATGAACCTCGACGACTTTAATCCCATGGCTTCGGCGGCTGCGATCTGGACTCGCGACCAACTGACGCCCGAGAACCTGCAGTGGCTGCGTGAGCTTCCGCATGGACCGGTGTCGTTGCCCGACTTTCCGGACGTGCAACTGGTCCACGGCTCGCCCAACGATGAGGACGAGTATGTGGTCTCGCTCGGCGACGCGCTCGCGCCGCTGATTACCCTCACCATCCCGTTGACATTCTTCGGACACACCCATCTGCAGGGTGGATTCTTTCGCCAACGGATCGTCTGCGGACGGCTTTCGGCCAGAGTACCGGACTGTGGGACAGGCGGAGTCGGTTCCGCTGCAGCTGAAAGAGAATGCGCGCTACCTGATCAATCCCGGATCGGTCGGGCAGCCGCGGGACGGAGACTGGCGCGCCGCGTTTGCCATGTTCGATACCGACGCGCAGGTGGTTCACTTCCATCGCACGCCTTACAACCTCAAAGCCGCGCAGGATCGCATCTTCGAAGCGAAGCTTCCTGCAAGGCTGGCCACACGGCTGGCCGCGGGCCGATAGAGTTGGTCTTCTCTTATCCACGTTTTCTTCACGCCGCCTTCACGCCGGCTGGGTACCCCGGGGTATGTTCGTTTTTTTGGTCGCTGCAGCTAAAATCTTCATTTCAAATGGTTTGCACTGGCGAGACCGGGTTTCATCGCCGCAAATTCTTGATTCCAGAGAAGTTATGCGCAAAATATTCCAAAATAAGGACTTACGCCTCGTTCGCGACCTGTGGTCATTTTCGGTCGTTTGATGCAAAATATTCATTTTAAATGACTTAGCGCTTGCGTACTGTAGTTTGACGGCTGCAAAATATTGAGGGGCAAGGACTTAATCGTAAAATATTGGATCTAAGGGAGTTAATCGAGGGATTGGAATCCTTGAGCGGTTGCTCTTCGTCCAACGAAAAACCCACGGATTTCCCTTGCCCACCAATCTGGTGAAGATATCCATCGCGCATGTCACCAGTGTGAGCTTCTTATTTTGAGGGTCAAGGTCACATGTCACAAGATGGAGGGAAATTTGTGTGGAGGGCTGTGGAAAAAGTGGGCCGGCAGAGGTGGTAATCCCATCCTGAACCAAAATCGAAGAGAGTGGGCCGGGTCTTCGTAAGCTCTAGAAACGTTGAACCGCTTAAGGGCCGATGCGGTAGATGACCCCACAGCCGGGCTGGTTGTCGATGCCTGTGCAACCAGGGATCACCCCTTGACGGCGTCATGCCATAAACGCCGGTGCTGTTCACAACAAGGTTTCCCGAAAGTGGCCCCCAACCGTCCGGGCCGCCCTCCAAACTGTAGAGGCCGCTTTCATACCAGCCACCGCCGCCTGTTGTTTTAGAGAGACGAAACACGGTCCCACATCCATCTTCGCAGTTTGAACTATCACCGCCTCGTGAAGTCGTGCCGTAGAGATTGCCGCGCTGGTCCATGACCAGCCCCTGATAGTAGGGGAACGCGCCTCCGGGACCCTCGAAGCTGTACAGATCAGTCCAAGTCCACTGCCCGATGACTGCTGGATTTGGCTGGAGGCTGAAGACGTCCCCGCTGCATCCTTGACCGCCGAGATGCGTCTCGCCGTAAAGGATCCCCGACTTATCCAGGACCAGCGGTCCACCCGGTCCGCCGCATCCTCCGGGAAATTCGTAGAGCATCTTGTAGGTCCACGACGCTCCACTGGGAATAAGCTCAAACGCCACGCCCCCGGCTCTATCGTTTGATAGCCGCCATACATGGTTGTCCCAAAAACACACGCTTGCCCCGCCGGAGCGCCGCAAAGTTCAGGGGGGCCTAAGGTAACACCAGCAAATGGGTTGGCGCCGTCGTTCGCATCAAATGTGTGCAAGACCGTTTCAGCCCAGGTGCTTTCTGTGCCGTCGTGGATCGGACTTAATCGGAAGACCACACCAGAACCGGGACCATTGAAGTCGCAGTTGCTGTCGCCCCCATAGGTGGTTGTCCCGTATACGTTCCCGTGCGAGTCCAGCGCCAAAGAGCTTCCCGGATTCGCGCCGTCGGACTGTCCCGTGAAACGGTACAACACTTTCTCTGTCCAACCACTCTCCGATTTTTTTAATTCGAACACCGTCCCGCACCCAGTTCCCCCGCAGCCAAAGCCGCCGGCGCCCGTTGTGCCGTAAAGATTTCCGGCCGGGTCAAAAATAAGCTCACTCACCGGGTTGGCTCCGTCCGAGCCCCCTTGGAATGCATGGAGCACCTTGAACGTCCACTGAGCAGCTCTGCCATCGTTTAACCGGCGATAGTTCGAAAACGGTGCCGCAGCCGGCAAAAGGGTACGTGCAAGGCCCGCTTCCATACTGCATTGTGGTGCCGTAGAAGTTGCCTTCGTTGTCCGATATGAGTCCCGCGTATGGAACTCCTCCATCGCTGGAGCCGGTGAAGGTGTATAGAACGGTTTCAGTCTGTGCCCGAACCTGCATCGCAAGGGCGGGAATCAACAAGACTGCAAGGCACCCTATTACGCGAGCTTCTTTGCGAGGATTTGTGCATGGATGTTTCACTGATAGGAAACCCTCTGAGAAAGCGATCCGGAGCCGTTAGGCACGCTTAAGGGCCGATGCGATAAATGACGCCGCAACCGGCTGATAGGCCGAAACCACGCAGCTGAGATTCCCGCCCGGAGGGGTCATTCCGTAGACTTGGCCGTTGCTCATAACAACATTGCCGGAGAGGGGGCGAAGACCCAGAGTCTCCGCCTTGCATGCTATACAGCCCGCTTTCATACCAGCCGGCCCCACCGCTTTTGTGAGGCGAAAAACGGTGCCACATCCGGCTTGACAGTTCGGGCTATTACCGCCGTATCATGTAGTGCTATGGAGATTGCCATGCTTGTCCATGACTAGTCCTTGATATAAGGGAAACGCGCCTCCCGGTCCCGTGAAGCTATAGAGGTTCGTCTCCAACCAACTTCCGGCAACAGCGGCATCCGGCTGAAGGCTGAAAACGGCCCCGCTGCAGAACTGGCCTCCTAAATGGGCCATGCCATAGAGCGCTCCCGATTTGTCTAAGATCAGCGGGCCTCCTGGCCCACCACATCCATCAGGAAATTCGTAGATCATGCGATACGTCCATGAGGTTTCAGTTGGAACGAGCTGGAATACCACTCCCCCAGGCTCTATCCTGCCGTAGCCGCCGTTAGTAGCTGTTCCGAAAATGCAAACTTGTCCAGTGCCCTCAGTACCTCCGCAGAATTTGGCGGGAGCTAGAGTGACCCCAACGTAGGGATTGGCACCGTCGGATGCTTCGAAAGTGTGCAAGACCGTTTCGGGCCAGGTATCCCGTTCACCGTTGCCCGGGGGGCTCAATTGAAACACCACGCCACAGCCGGGCCCGGCGTTGTCAAAGTAACAGCTGTTGTCGCCACCATACGCGGCCGTTCCATATATATCTCCCCGCGAATCGAGCGTCACAGAACCCACGGGATCATAGCCGTCAGACCCACCCGTGAACCGATACAATGTCTTCTCTACCCATTCATTGCCTGATCGCTCTAGTTCGAAAACTGTCCCGCAGCCGTGCCCTCACGTCCGTTGCCGCCGGCGGTTTGTACCATATAGATTGCCAGAAGAATCAAAAACGAGGTCGCTGGCCGGGTGAGCGCCGTCCGACCCGCCTTGGAATGTGTACAACAGTTTGAAGGTCCATTGAACGATTCCGCCATCGTCAACCGGCATCAACTCAAAAACTGTGCCACAGCCACCGAAAGGAAATGTGCATGGGCCATCTCCGTATTGCGATGCGGTGCCATACAAGTTGCCGTGCTTGTCTGAAATAAGTCCCGCATAAGGAACCCCTCCGTCGTTTAGACCGGCGAAGGTGTACAACACCGTTTCGGTTTGCGCTCGAGCCTGCTTTGTAAGAACACAGAAAATCGATAAGCCTGCAAGAAACACTCCTACGAATCGCAGTCTCTGGGGATTTGTGTAGGGGAACCTCATGGGTACGGAACTCCTTGAGAGAGACTGCTCGTTAGCCTTTTTTTTCAAGGGAAACCCGAATGCGAGAAGACAAACTGCAGAGCCTGTATTACGTGGATCAAAATATCAAATCGAGCGTGGCTCGCAATGAGGTGATCACTGTATCGCGGGCGAGCAGGTTACCGCAGCTTCAAGTCAAAATCCAACCGTGGGGTCCGATATTCCCACCCTTGCAAAAAGCGCAAGGATTGATTGGATAAGAGCGAAGGCTCGATTGACCCGGTAGTCTTGGTTTGAGGACAAAGGCTTCTGGGAAGGAAGGAGCCTTCGCATGATGATTATAGGATGTGATTTCCATCCCAGCTGGCAACAAGTGAGTTGGCTGGATACCGAGACGGGGGAGAACGGGCGAGCGGAAGCTGGTGCACGCCACGGGAGACGCCAAGATGTTTTATCAGGCAACTGGGGGCGCCGGCGCTGATCGGCATGGAAGCGACGGGCAACAGTCAGTGGTTCGTCGAACTGGTCGAGGACCTGGGGCACGAGATCTGGATCGGAGATGCGGCGCAGATCCGGGCCAGTTACGTGCGCAAGCAGAAGACGGACAAGCGGGACGCGGCCCACATTCTGAAAGCTGGTGGTGGAAGGCCGGTTTCCGCGGTTGTGGACGCCGGACCGGGAGCAGCGCGATCTGCGGCAGCTGGTGTTGCATCGGCACAAGCTGGTGGAGATTCGCAGCCGGGTGAAAAACGAACTGCAACACCTTTCCCTGAATAAGGGAATGCAGAGAAAGCGCACGCTGTGGAGCCAGGCGGGACAGAAGATGTTGCGCGAACTGCCGTTGAAACCCTGGGCGGCGTGCCGGCGGGAAGACTTGCTGGGGCTGCTGGGGATGTTGAACCAGCAGATCGGGAAGCTGGACGAGGCGGTGCAGAAGGCGGCGGAAGCGAACCGCAGGCCAAGTTGCTGATGACGCAGCCGGGAGTCGGACCGAACACGGCGCTGGCGTATGTGCTGACCATCGGCGATGTAAGCCGTTTCCGGCGAGGCAAGCAGGTGGCGAGTTATCTGGGACTGATTCCGCGCGAGGAAAGTTCGGGCGGACGGCAGAAGCTGGGAGCGATCAGCAAGCAAGGCAACCGAATGCTGCGCACGTTGCTGGTGGAAGCGGCGCAGATCGCGGTGCGCTTCGATCCCGGATTTCGTAAACAGTATTTGCATCGCTGTCACCAGAAGCCAAAAGGCGTGGCCAAGGTGGCAGCGGCGCGCAAGTTGGCGGTACGACTCTACTGGATGCTGCGCACCGAAACGGCCTATCCGGAGATCGTTCGCATCGAGAGCAGCCCGCGGGTGCCCCGGGTCGGCGCAAGCTAGACCGCAGGATTGATTGGGCGCTCTCGCATCCCGCACGGGGCGGGATGTTCGCATAGAAGAATCATGGTCGAGGTTTAGGCCGAATCGATGGTTGGTGGAACGATCTTCGGAAGATTACCACCGAGGTGATTCAGCGTGAGATTTCCAGAGCCTTGGTCCTCAACCTTCTCTGGCAAAAAAGCGGTGCTCAACGCACCGCCCAGGAGAATTTTGTCCTTGACAGCGCCTTCGCTCTTATCGAGGGGCACCCGGCAAGGCACCCTATTACGCGAGCTTCTTTGCGAGGATTTGTGCATGGATGTTTCACTGATAGGAAACCCTCTGAGAAAGCGATCCGGAGCCGTTAGGCACGCTTAAGGGCCGATGCGATAAATGACGCCGCAACCGTCTGATAGGCCGAAACCATCGCAGCTGAGATTCCCGCCCTGCGGAGTCATTCCGTAGACTTGGCCGTTGCGGATAAGGATATTGCCGGAAAGGGGGCCAAGACCCAGAGTCCCCCCTTGCATGCTATACAGCGCGCTTTCATACCAGCCGGCTCCCACCGCTTTTGTGAGACGAAAAACGGTGCCACATCCGGCTTGACAGTTCAGGCTTGTACCGCCGGATGACGTAGTGCCAAGGAGATTGCCGCTCTCGTCCATGACTAACCCTTGATATAAGGGGAACGCGCCTCCCGGTCCCGTGAAGCTATAGAGGTTCGTCTCCAACCAACTTCCGGCAACAGCAGCATCCGGCTGAAGGCTGAAAACGGCCCCGCTGCAGAACTGGCCTCCTAAATGGGCCATGCCATAGAGCGTTCCCGATTTGTCTAAGATCAGCGGACCGCCTGGTCCACCACACCCATCAGGAAATTCATAGATCATGCGATACGCCCATGAGGTTTCAGTTGGAACGAGCTGGAATACCACTCCCCCAGGCTCTATCCTGCCGTAGCCGCCGTTAGTAGCTGTTCCAAAAATGCAAACTTGCCCAGTGCCCTCAGCACCTCCGCAGAAGTTGGCGGGAGCTAAAGTGACCCCAACGTAGGGATTGGCACCGTCGGATGCTTCGAAAGTGTGCAAGACCGTTTCGGGCCAGGTATCCCGTTCACCGTTGCCCGGGGGGCTCAATTGAAAAACCACGCCACAGCCGGGCCCGGCGTTGTCAAAGTAACAGCTGTCGTCACCGCCATACGCTGCCGTCCCATATATATTCCCCCCTGAGTCAAGCGTCACAGAACCTACGGGATCACAGCCGTCAGACCCACCCGTGAACCGATACAGGGTCCTCTCTACCCATTCACCACCGGATCGCTCCAGTTCGAAAACTGTCCCGCAGCCAAGCCCTTCACGTCCGTTGCCACCGGCAGTTGCTGTACCGTATAGGTTGCCAGATGAATCGAAAACGAGGTCGCTGGCCGGTTGAGCTCCGTCCGACCCGCCGTGGAATGTGTACAACAGTTTGAAAGCCCATTGAACGATTCCGCCATCGTCAACCGGCGTCAACTCAAAAACCGTGCCACAGCCACCGAAAGGATACGAGCAGGGGCCATCTCCGTATTGCAATGCGGTGCCATATAAGTTGCCCTGCTTGTCTGAAACAAGTCCCGCGTAAGGAACCCCTCCGTCGTTTAGACCGGTGAAGGTGTACAACACCGTTTCGGTTTGCGATCGAGCCTGCTTTGTAAGAACACAGAAAATCGATAAGCCTGCAAGAAACACTCCTACGAATCGCAGTCTCTGGGGATTTGTGTATGGGGGCCTCATGGGTACATAGTTCCTTGAGAGAGACCGCTCGTTAGACTTTTTTTTCAAGGGAAACCCAAATGCGAGAAGACAAACTGCAGAGCCTGTATTACGTGAGCAAAATATCAAATCGAGGGTGGCTCGCAATGGGGTGATCACTGTATCGCGGGCGAGAAGCTTGCCGTGGTTTCAGTCAAAATCCGATCGTGAGGTCCGATATTCCCACCCTTGCAAAAAGCGCAAGGATGGGGCACCCGGCCAAACCTGTGGCAACCCACGACACCGGATGACACATACAACGCTGGCCAAGACCCATTCGAAAGCTGCAACAGGAGGCATCACGTGCGCCACCGTCCCTGGGCCGCTTACGCAGCAAGCATCGTTTTCTGCTTAAGTCTCCTCTCTCCGTACACCGCTCACGCTCAAGCTCAGTATCGTGCGCTGTATCAGTTCGCCGGAAACTGCTGGATGGGCCAGATGAATTTCCAGGTAATCAGCGGGTTGGTGGCTGACTCAAAAGGGGACTTATACGGAACCCGAGTTTGCGACGGGGAGTCAAATTTTGGCACCGTGTTTGAACTGTCTTACCTCGGGGATGGCGTATGGCGTTATTCCACTATATACACGTTTCCACTTGCGGTTAGTGGTCCCTCGCCCGGCGGTTTTCCGCAGGGCGGGCTGACCGTCGACGAATCGGGAAATTTATATGGGACCGCCTCTGAAGGCGGGGCCTATGGCTGCGGCGTTGTTTACCGGCTCAGGTCCGACTCGTTCGGACACTGGACTGAGACGGTTCTATACAACTTCGGGAGTCTTCCGCAAGAGGCTGACGGGTGCGTCCCGCTGGCGGGTGTGATTGTCGATCATAAAGGAAACCTTTACGGAACCACGAGCGGAGACGGTATGACCGGCCCGGCTGCTGTTGCGTTTGAGCTGAGTCCAACGTCGAATGGGATGTGGTCTGAGACCGTCCTGCACAATTTCGGAAGTCCGGGCCCATACGGCTTCGGCCCCAACAGCGGTCTGGTGTTTGACCGCGCCGGCAATCTCTATGGCATGACCCCGATGGGCGGCCAATACAACAAGGGAACAGTTTTCGAGCTTTCGCCGCGCGCTGCCGGCACATGGACAGAAATCCTCATTTACCAGTTCGGTGACGCCGAATCGAGCCCCTGCTGCGGCGTTGTCATCGATTCGGCCGGCAATCTCTATGGTTCTGCTGGTGGCACTAATGACCCCGGTGGTGAGGTTTACAAGCTCTCGCCGCAGTCTGACGGCACATGGAGCTACAGTATTCTCTACATCTTCCCTCTGTCCGGCAACAACCCGATTTTTGGCCCCGATCAGTTATCGTTCGATCCGAGAGGAATCCTGTACGGCGTGGTCGATTCCGGCGGTGACTCGAACTCCGGGGAATGTCCAATGGGGTGCGGGGCGGTCTTTCGCTTGATCCCCGGCCTCGGCACCCAGTGGATCTATCAAGAGGTCTACGCATTTACTGGCCTACAAGATGGCGGGGTCGCGATGGGCCCGGTGATCTTCGACGCCGAAGGAAACGTTTATGGCACAACTCTGTTTGGCGGCGGTCCCGACGGCGATGGCACGATTTTCCAAATCCTTGTTCAGTGATTGTTGAACGCCTTCTTTGTTTGTATCCTTCAGACGCGGCGGTGTTGGCGTAGCATGCCCATTTCACTCAAAATCTCTCGCCACTGATGCTCAATCATGCGGGGCCTTCTGATTTCGGGAGAAGTCCTAGAAGAAAGGCCAGTCCAAAATACAGAACGCCGTTCAGTGCTGAGAGGAAGAGCACGATTAGAACTCGGTGAAGTGTCGTCGAGTTTTCCGCTGCCATCAGACCGATTGAGGGTGGCCAAAGGATCAGGAACAGAACATCCAAATTGGACACCGTCGCCGGATCAGGAATGTACGCGAGTGTGGCGAGGCTGAGCGCAACGGCGAATCCAGCGAGACCGCAACGACTGCCCCACTTTTGTGCTCTGTTTACGTCCATTAGGTCTGATCGTAACCGTGCTGGACGGTGCAATGCACATTACCGCAGTACCGGCTGCTTCAGATTTCAATTTGATGACTGTTGCAAATCCCGAGTTCACTCATCGACCTCCTGCGGAGAATTTTCTTGGCTCCGTTGTACACTCGGGCATGGCTTCTGAATCGTTCGTGCGTCCTGCAACCAAACATCTATTCGACGTGAGGGAGAGTCCGCCCGAGCACTGCCTGATTGCTCACAGCGATGGCGGCGCGCGCGGGAATCCCGGCCCCGCCGGATACGGCGTCGTTATCAAGGACGAGACCGGACGCAAAGTCGCCGCTCTCAGCGAATACCTCGGACATCAGACCAACAACTTCGCGGAGTATCAGGGATTGATCGCCGCGCTGGAGTACGCGATTGCAGCATGGCCCGAAGGCGCTGAAGGTGATCAGCGATTCGGAGTTGCTGGTCCGGCAGATCAAAGGCATTTACAAGGTAAAGAATCCTACCCTGCAGGATCTGCATGGGAGGGCGAAGGAACTCATCCGACAACTCGATTGGTTCTCGATTGGGCACGCGTTGCGCGAGAACAACCAGGAAGCCGACCGCCTGGCCAATGAAGCCATGGACCGCGGCATGGGACGCAGCGTCTCTCGTGTGGCCGCGGAGTTGGTGCAATCTCCGCAGGAGTTCGAGGGCGTGGTGCGCGACGGGAAAGTGGAACTCTCCGGCGGAACGCTGCCCGACGGCACGCGCGTGCAAGTGCGAGTGAAGAAATAGCGGCGACCACGGGGGCTAAAGCCCCGAGTAGCAAGCGATTTGGCGCGGCGCTAAAGCGCCGCTCTTCCACGGTGGTACCAACGGTATTCTCGGGGATTCCACAGATCTCACGCAGTCTCTAAAGCCCCCTAATTAGAGGTGGCCCTGACGCGGCCCTGAAGGGCCGCTCTTCCACGGTGCTGCACGTGCCCTTGAAGGGCCGCTCTTCCACGGTACTGCAGCGTGCCCTGGGAAGGGCCGCTCTTCCACGGCGCTGAGGTGGACGCTGCTCGTGGTATAGCCGCTGCGCTTAAGAGCAGGAACAAGTTTGTCGGTCGTGCACATGCATGCTAGCCTGACGCGGAGGAGTGCATAGATCCTTCGCTTCGCTCCGGATGACATGGCTTGGTTTATGCGATCGACGGATTAGGCTGGATTCGTGTTTAATCCGCCGCTGATGTGTGGTCGTGGATGATCTTCCATCCGTCAGGAAATTTGCGGAAGATCAGGGTGAAGCGGCCGTGGGGCGTTTTTCCGTCGGGCGTTTTCCCTTCGGACATGGTGAGTTGCCACACGCCTCGGACGAATGCTGCATCCGGCCCCAGCGGCTCGATTCGCAGCTCGGAAAATTCCAGGTGGCCCATCTCTTTGCCGGCGCTGGTGTAGGTCGCGCGGTAGCGGTCCAGCGTGGCTTGCCATCCCTTGGATTCTTTTGCTCCCGAGAAGAAGGTCAGCTCTGGAGAATTCCAGTATCCGGTCATGAAGGCGTCGAGGTCGTGATGGTTCCATGCGTCTTGTTGGGCGCGCAGGACGTGTTCGATGGCGGATTTTGGATCATCGGCCGCCGATTGCGATAGAGCGGGAATAGCAGACGCCAACAGAATCATGAGCGAGAGAAGGATACGCATCATTTCTCCATTCTTTGGTGCGCGGACATAATAGCGCGGAGGGCGTTGCCGAGCTTTGCTCGGCCTGACAGCCGAGGGCGGCTGTCCCCACATAAGCACGGTCAATGCGACTCTTCGGCGGCGGGAGCGGCGTCGGGCGTATCTACTTTTTGGGCGGCGTGCGGCACGACGGGCGCAGGATTGGAAGTCGCCTGCGTCTTTGCCGGCCATGGCTGCGGTCATGAAGTTGATCCAGATTGGCAGCGCGGCGTGGGCGCCGGTTTCTTTTGCGCCGAGAGATTTCTTTTCGTCGTATCCGACCCACACTCCACACGTCATGGTCGGTGAGAATCCCATGAACCAGGCGTCCGTGAAATCGTTCGTCGTCCCGGTTTTTCCTGCGACTGGAAAGGGCAGCTTCGCCGCGGCGATTCCCGTGCCGTGCAGCACGACCTCACGCAGCATCGAAGTCATGATGCGGGCGGTGCGCTCGCTGATCACGTCCTTGACTTCGGGGAAGTCTTCTTCGAGCACGCGGCCTTCGTAATCGGTGACTCGGGTGATGTAGTGCGGAGTGATGCGCACGCCGTCGTTGGGAAATACGCTGTAGGCTGCAGTTTGTTCGAGCAGCGTGATCTCAGCCGAGCCCAGCGCAACCGGCAGGTACGGTGGGAGCTTGGATGTTATGCCGAAGCGCTCAGCGTAATCGATCACGTTTCTGATGCCGACTTTGTCGGCGAGCTTCAGCGCAGGGATGTTGCGCGACTGCGCGAGAGCGCGCCGCAGCGTGATGATGCCCTCAAACTTCTCGTCGTAGTTGTGCGGAACGTATGGGCCGGAGGGCGTCTCGAAGCTGACGGGTTCGTCAAGAATCGTGTCATCGGGACTGGCACCTTGATCAATCACCGTCGTGTAGACATAAGGCTTGAAGGAAGATCCAACCTGCCGCAAGGCTTGCGTGGCGCGGTCGAACTTGGAATCGTTGAAGTCTCGTCCACCAACCATGGCTTTAATTCCGCCGGTCACGTTGTCGATGGCGAGAAGCGCTCCTTGCGCTCCGGAATCCTGCTCGAGACTGACTTTGGCGGCGCCATTTGGGGCTAAGAAAAGAATCTTGACGTAGCAAATGTCTCCCGGCTTCAGGATGTCCGCAATCTTGTGTTGCGTCCAGGCGACGTCGGCCTGGCTCAGGGCGGCGGTGTAGCGGCCGAACTTTAAAGTGGCAATTCCCGTTCCCGATGAAGTGACGAGTGCATGCATGTAGCCGTTCACTTCAGGCTCATCGTCCCAGTCAGGATGAGAGTATTTGCCGATCTCCGTTCCTTCATCGACGACGTTTTCGAGATGATCCTTCCATCCGTGACGGCGCTCGTAGGCGGCGAGGCCGTCGAGGACAGCCTGATTCGCAGCCTTCTGCATGTCGACATCGAGCGAGGTATAAACCTTTAGGCCGCCCTCGTGAACTTGATCTGGTCCGTATTTATTTTCGAGGTAGCGTCGGATCTCCTCCACGAAATAAGGTGCGAGCGAGTTGGGATCGTGCGCGAGATGCAGGACCAGAGGCTCGGAGCGGGCGGCGTCGGCCTGTGCCGCCGTGATCTTGCCGTCTTCGAGCATGGCGTTGATCACAAGATTTCGGCGCCTCACTGCGCGATCAGGATGGTTGATCGGGGAGTAGTAAGTGGGACCCTTGGGCAATCCCGCAAGCAGCGCGGCTTCCGTCAAAGTCAGCTGCTTCGCTGTCTTGCTGAAGTAGAACTCCGATGCCGCCTCAAATCCGTACACGCCGTGGCCGAGCCCAATTTGGTTGGCGTAAAGGGTGAAGATCTGTGGCTTGGTGAAGCGGCGCTCGATCTGGATGGCGAGCATGGCTTCCTGAACCTTGCGCTGCCAGCGTCGATCAGGAGACAGGAAGAGATTGCGCGCAAGCTGCATGGTCAGGGTGGATGCGCCCTGCACCTTGCCACCCGATTCGATGTCGCGATAAGCGGCGCCGACGATGCGCCAGAAATTGATGCCGGAATGACGATAGAAATCCTTGTCTTCGATCGAGACCAGCGCGTCGCGAAGCACTGGAGGAAAATCGTCGTAGCTGGCGACAACTCGGCGTTGCAGCGCGAAGGATCCAATCACGCGATTGTGATCGTCATAGAGTTCGGTGATGGAACTTGGACGGTAGGCTTCGAGGGCATCGACCTGCGGCAGATCGGTGGTGTAGACGAGAAGGAGCCCGGCGGTGGCTCCGACGAGGATGGAGATGAGCAGCAGCAGTCCGAACAGGACGCGGCCGACGAGCTTGCGCCCGCCGATTTCCACCTCAGGCAGATTGTCGTAGAGAGCCTTCATGGCCCGGTGAGGTCAGGATAGCATCTTGAGCAACGGCGCCGCTGTTCGCATAGCTGCAGCGGCTGAAGCCGCGTTCTGTTGCGGCTGGTTACGGCACGGCTAAAGCCGTGCCCTGATACGAACCGTAACGAATCCGACCAAAGCCGTGCCTTGATACGAACCGTAACGAACCCGACCCAAAGTCGTGCCTTGATACGAACCGTAACGAACCCGACCCAAAGTCGTGCCCTGATACGAACCGGAAACGAACCCGACCAAAGTCGTGCCTTGATACGAACCGTAACGAACCCGACCCAAAGCCGTGCTCTGATACGAACCGTAACGAACCCGAGCTAAAGTGGTGCCTTGATATGAACCGTAACAAACTCGACCTAAAGCCGCCCCGATAGCAATCGTAAGGAAGACGACTTTAGCGATGCGCTGATACGAATCGGAGCGATCGACTCAAGTCGTGCTGGATATGGGTCTCGCTGGGAGAAACAAGGAGAGAAAAACAATCGCGCGCCTTTCGGCGCGCGAAGAATGCAATCGAAGGTGCGGCTTTAGCTGGCGCGACTCTTCAGAACTTCGACTGCTTTATTCAGCTGATCGTCATTGGCCGGTTTTGGCTTTGCATCTTGCTCCGGAGTGGTGGGAGCAGCTTCCTCGCCGTCATCGGGACTGACGCCATCATCGACCGCATCCGCGACCAGGACGTTGGGCGTGATCGCCGTATCCTGAATGGCCTTGCCGCTGGGGGAGTAGTATTTTGCGACCGAAAGAATCAACGCTCCGCCATCGGGGAGATCAAGTGTTTTCTGGACAGAGCCGTCGCCGAAGGTCTTGTCACCGACAACGTCGCCGCGGGCGTTCTCCAGAATGGCGGCGGCTACGATTTCAGCAGGGCCGGAAGTGCCGCGATTCACCAGGACTGCAACCGGAAGGTTCGTGATAGCTTTCGACGGATCGGCATTGAAAGCCTGCCGCGGATATTTCTGTCCCTGCAGGTACGTGATGGTGCCGTGATTCAGGAAGAGGTTCGCGGTGGCGATACCTTCGTTCTCGTCTCCTTCTGCACAGTAGCGAAGGTCGAGCAGAATTTTCTTGGCTCCGGACTTCTCGAGCGACTTGATCTTCGACGCGATTTCCTGTGACTTCCCCCTGGTGAGGGCTTCGACTTTGATGTAGGCGATTCCGTCGTCCATCATTTTGTCGGTGACCGGAGGGATGCCCACTATGTCGCGGGTGATAGACATCTTCTGCGGCTCGGCGCGGCGCGCGCGAACCACTTCAACGTTCAGCGTCGATCCGGGAGCTCCGGCGATCAGATTGCGAATTTCCGGCACCGCCATGTCACGCGTGCTCCGGCCTTCAATCGCCTCGAAGATATCTGTGGATTCGATGCCGGCCTTCTCCGCAGGAGAGCCGGGGAGTACAGCGACAACGGCAGCGTATCCGAAGCGCTTTGAAACGACGATGCCAATGTCACCCTTGCCCTCGGCCTTGTGTGCTTTGAAAGCCTTGTAGGCTTCAGGAGAGAGGTAGCTGGAGTTGGAGTCGAGTGACTCGAGCAATCCGTGCAGTGCTCCGTCGGTCACCTTTGGGATATTGGGCTCCTCGACATACTCGCTGCGAACGCGCGAGAGGACTTCGCTGTAAACCTGCAACTGGCGATAGGAGCCGTCGTTCGAGGAGGCGTGCACGCCGCCCATCGATCCGACAACGACAAACAACAATACAGCAAAGGAGGTGACGAGAACCGCCGCTTTTATTTTCATGGACATCCGTTTGTGATCTTCTTCCGGAAGGGACTACTTCCTGTGAACTGTCCTCATTATATCTCTAGATGCAAACCGGCATCCCCCGGCTGCATGATTGGGGCCTCTTCGGTAACGTCAGGCATTGGATTTCCCGTATGAGTGTGGTCAGTCCCAATGTCAGATCGAGCCTGCGCGCTGCGGGGTGTTCTGATTTGCAACAAAACAGGCAAGTTAGTCGGTACGACAGTTATTGGCCTGGCTTGAACTTGATGGTCAGCATGGTCTGAACCGACACAGGGCGGCCGTTCATGGTGTAAGGCTTGAATTGCCATTGCCTGACGCCGTCGATTGCGACGCGGGCGAAGACTAACGAGCCTTGCAGGAACTTGGCATCCTGAACTGCGCCATCGCGGCCAATCAGCACCTGGAGAATCACCGTGCCTTGCTGGCCTTTGGCGCTCGCCGGATACGGGATCGAGGCCTGATTGCTGATGAGCGCGCGCTCGGTTAATTCAGGAACGCTGACTGGTTCGATCGCGGGCATGGCGGCGTCGGCTGGCTTGTTGCCGCTGGCGTCGGGCATCATGACCGCCAGTTGCGATTGCAAGCTCGACGGAACCTTCGGCGCTGTGACCGGGACATACGGCGTTGGTTGACGCTTAGGCGGCGGAGGCGTAGACGAGGCTGGAATAGTCGGGATTGGAGTGGTTGTGATGACGGCTGGTGCGTCGACGGAGTGGGCTGGGGGATTGGATACGGGCACGACGGCGGTCCCAGTGGAAGCGGGAACTGATACGCCCGGTGCTGCAGTTGTCGTCGAAGCGGGCGGCGGTGCTGGCTGGGCGGTGGGGTTCTGCTGAACCTGAACTGCCGGAGCTTGGCTTCCATCCATCGCGGGCGTTGCAGCGGGCGCCGGGGTGGTCGTGGTAGCGTCCGTGGGAGCGGTGGTTTGATCTGGAGTCGTTGCGTCGCCTGCCGGCTTTTTCGCTGTAGGATCTACCTCGGGGACGACCTGGATCTTTGAAGGATCGGTGGTGGCGTCAGGGATGCTCTCCGCTACCGGGAGTTTGTACTCATCTCCGGCGCGGCCGAAGTCTTCGTGGGCGGCGGGAGCCTGTGTGACGACCGTGGTGGCCGGCGGGTTGAGCCAGGCGTGCAGCGAACGCTGTCCATGAGCCCAAAGCGTTTTCATCTGGGGATGCCAGGGGGCTTGCGGGGCTGCAAGGATCGCGCATGCGGCCAAGCCTAGCGCCACGATAATCGAACCTTTGCCCAGACGAAATCGCGTGGGCGAAGACGAAGAGGGCTTCGGCTCATCGGGGCGTTCTTCCGCATGAGGCGCTCCCGTGTCCTTGGTGATGTAAGAGAAAAGCGGGGGCTCTTTCGTAGTTTCCTGAGAACTGGTCTCGGCCGGATCGTTTGCGGCAGGCTTGGATGCAGAGAACGAAGGCGTCTGATCGAAGCCCAGAAGTTCGGGAGCGGAGTTCTGTGCCGGAACCGGGGCGGGCGCAGGTGCGGCAGCAGCGAATCCACCACGCTGGATGCCATTTTTTTTCAGGTACCACTCCAGTCCTCTGGGCTCATCCGATCGTGACGGAGGTAGAGGCGGGGGCGCCGGAGCTGAAACAGGTTCGAGTTCTTTCAGCTGATCCACGGGCTCGGCGCTTGATTGGTCCGGAGAAGCTACATTTTCAGACTCAGTGACGAACTGGCCGCTCGGATTTAAGGGAGTGGATTGCAGGAATTCTCCCGCGCGCAACGCCTTTTCGCGACCAGCTTCCATGCTGGCTGGAAGCGTCGAGGAAGTCACTGATGCTGCGGCAGCGGCGACCTGCGTAGGCTTCGCCGCGGACTCCAGACGCGAGCGAATGAGATCGCGCGCGGTGGTCAGCGTGTCTGTAACCTGATTGACCAATAGGGGCTTGCGGAGAATAGAGTTCGCGCCGGCTTGCAGTGCCTTGGAGACACTGGGGTCGTCGCTCACGATGGCGAGCGTGAGAGGACGATCGGCGGCTCTGCGCTCGCGGGCCGCACTCAGCACCATGCTGGCCTCGGGTTGCTGATCCCAGTCGATGATGACGATCTGAAAGGGCTCGCTAGCCACTTTCTCAACTGCGGCTGCAGCCGTTGGGCAGGTTTCTCCCTCGACGTCGAGACCGGTCAACACCTGGCGAATGACGTCAGACGTCCCCTCGTCTGAGGAAAACAGGAAGCAGCGCAGAGCCATGCAGCTTCAAGACTAGGAGGCGCCAGTAATCCAAACAAGATTACCGAGGGGGACCAGACGGGGTGTTCCGCGTGCGCGCAGGTACATGTACTAGCGGGGATGGTCGCGTTAGAATGCTCGGTCACCAGGAGGCGCGATGTGGTATGAACGCGCCCCGGAAGACCATGGGGCGAAGAATGGTTGAAGTGAACTACTGGTTAACGACGGTGCAGATGCCGACGGTCGACGGCGCCGCGACGCTGCCCGAAACGGTGGACGTGGCCGTAATTGGGGCGGGCTTTACCGGATTGTCGGCAGCGCGGACCCTGGCCAAGCGTGGGGCGAAAGTCGCTGTGCTGGAGTCCGAGACGATCGGATGGGGCGCCAGTTCACGCAATGGCGGGATGGTACTCACGGGAATGAAGTTGGGCGTCCAAAAGTTGATCGCAATGTATGGGCGAGAACTGACGCGGCGAATGTACGCAGCTTCTCTGGCGACGATCGATTGCGTGGAGCAGGTTGTCCAGGAAGAAAAGATCGATTGCGATTTCTCGCGATGCGGCCATCTGGAGGTTGCCTGCAAGCAGAAGCACTTCGACGGTTATACGCGGCAGGCTGAGGTGATCGAAGTCGAGTTTAATCACAAGCTTCGCGTTGTGCAGAGACACGAATTGAGCGAGGAGATTGGCTCCAGCATTTATTACGGCGGCATGGTGGATGAGGTAAGCGCCGGATGCAATCCCGCTCGGTATGTGGCAGGACTGGCAAGCGCAGCCATGAGGGCCGGGGCACAGATCTTTGAACATGCGGGGGTTAACGGGATTGAGCGCGATTCTCGCCAGGGCGAGACGGGATGGAAAATCTCGACTTCGCGCGGGCAGTTGTGGGCGCACGAAGTCTTCGTGGGAACCAGCGGCTATACGGGATCGGCAACACCGGCGCTGCAGAAGAAAATCATTCCAATCGGATCGTTCATCATTACAACCGAAGTCTTGCCCAAGGCGCTGGCTCATGAGCTGAGTCCGCGCAACCGAATGATCTACGACTCGAAGAATTACCTTTACTACTACCGCCTGACACCCGACGGACGCATGTTGTTTGGTGGGCGGGCGGCGTTCTTTCCTGAAAATGATCAGACCGTTCGACGCAGCGCGGATCTGCTGCGGCGCGGAATGATCGGTGTGTATCCGCAATTGCGCGATGCCCGCATCGAATATGTCTGGGGAGGCACGCTGGATTTTGCGTTTGACATCATGCCGCACGCCGGTCAGATGGATGGAATGTATTACGCCGTTGGATATGCTGGACACGGCGTCGCGATGGCGACCTTTCAAGGCCAGAAGATCGCGGAGATGATGGCGGGAGACAAGCCAGAGAATCCGTTTGTGGGGATTCCGTTCCCGGGCGCGCCGCTGAATCTGTACAACGGGAGACCATGGTTTTTGCCGCTGGCGGGAGCGTGGTACAAGGTGCTGGATTGGGTGAGCTGAGCGGTCCCGTCGTGCCCGTGCACCATTGCGGTGTATAATGGTGCCATGACCACCAAACAAGTTCGAAGGAGCGTTACGCTGCCAACGCGCTTGGCCGAGCAGGTCCAGAGAATCGCGAAGAAAAAGCGCCTCAGCGACAATCGCGTGCTGGTGGAACTGGTTGAACAGGGACTGGAAGCACAGAAGGAGAAAGAGAAAGCCTTCTTCGCGCTAGCAGAACGCTTTCGTACATCCGCAGACCCCCAAGAAGTGAAACGGCTCGGTGACGAGATGGGCCGCTTTATCTTCGGTGAATGAATGCCTCAGACCGAGACCTGGTCGCGCCTTCCCGCCGCGCTCCGGAACCACTTGGTCGAGCGCATGCGCGATCGAAATATCAGCCTTGAAGATCTGAATCAACTCCGACTCTGGATAGAGACACGACCCGAAGTACCCGATGGGCGGTGGTACAAGGATTTCGGTTCGTTCAAGCTTTGGGGAGAAGGAAAGTTTCCCAAGACTTTTCTGCGTGTCGGTCAGCCTGCCGTGGGACACAAACTTTAGTTAGAGATGCTTTGATGTTCCCCGAGGTCAGCGGAAGGGGTTGCGGATGGTCAGGCTCTCCTCAATGACCTGCCCGTCCTGAAAGTCTTCTGAATAAAGGACCCTGCACCTGGATTGCAGGGCCGCAGCGAGCACCAGACCATCGTAAATGCCGAAACCGTAGCGCTCGGCAAGTTCCAAAGCTGAATGGTGAGTGGAAAGTGTGATTGGAACTGGTGCTGGGCAGAGTATAAGAATCGCGTCCAAAGCTTCATTTACTTCCCCCCACGGCATAGCCATCTTGCGGCGGGCGACGGATACGAATTCGTTCAAGCCATGGACGCTGATCATTCCACCGGCTGCAACCAGTGCCTCTGCCCGCTCACTCCGCGGATCACTTTGAGCGATGGAATAGATCAGGACGTTGGTGTCGAAAAAGACGTCAGCGGGCATTGGCGTCGGCGCGATCGAAGACGAATCCTGGAGGTAACGGGCGTCGCAGTTTGCGGAGCCGAGCCAGAGCGCGTTCTCGGCTTTGGTCGCGACTGACCTCGAAGACTCTACCTTTTGCGACGCGAATTTCTATGTGGTCTCCTTCTTTGAGCTCAAGAGCGTCTACCACGCCGGCGGGCAAACGGATGGCAAGGCTATTTCCCCATTTGGAAACCTGCATACAACTCCTTAGATATACATTGTAATTGTATATCTAAACGCGCCCATATTGCAATAGTTGTCGGAAGTTGCGATTTACGGCATCGCTAGAAAGAGATGGCCTGATAGGAACCTTCGCTCCGTGCCTCTGGCCATGGGAGTTCAGTACGCTCGCGTGCGAACCCTTTTGAGCAAGAAATAGAGCAATGGGCCCACCGCGATTGCGATGGCGCCGCCGATCATGCCGAAGCGATCGCTGCCGAGCAAAGCGACGATGGCCATCACCACGGGAGCGCCGACGACGTACAGCAATCCCGCGCGGCCGCCGGGAACGGTGAACGTACGTCTCAGTTCGGGATGTGTGCGGCGAAGCTTCCATCCGGAGAGAACGGTCAGCACTGTCGTGGCCGAACGCAGCCAAATATAGATCGAGATCAGTTGCGCCAAGCTCTGCCAGGCGAGCAATGCGTAGATCATCGCGGAGGCAAGGATCGCCAGCCATGGGGTGCCGTAGCGCGCGTGCTTGCGGGTGAGGATGTGCGGCAGGTATCCGTCTTCGGCCATGGCGAAAGGCATGCGTGTGGTGGTGAGGATGGTGCTGTTGAGCAGAGCAACGTTCCCGACCATGGCGGCCAGCGTCATCCAGGTACCGAGCCATGGGCCTCCGATCATTGCGGCCGCGTCGGAGAAAAATCCGGTATGCCACTTCTCCCAGTTTCCTGCGGAGGCTAACCCGGCGAGTGTGGGCAGAAAATATGCAGCTACGGAAAGGGGCACGACCAGAGCCAGGGCTCGCGGATAAGCCTTCTGTGGATTCTCGACTTCTTCGGCAACCGTAGAAAGTTGTTCGTATCCGGAATAGAGCCAGAGACCCAAAGCCAGTCCAACGCCGAAGATCTTGAATGTTGGCTGATGCGGAACGATGAATGGCACGAATGGATTGAACCGCCAATGGCGGAGGGCGAGGATGATCATCGTCATCACCGGAATGAAGATGAAGACTTCGAGTCCAGTTGCCACCTGTCCGACCATTTGAATGCCGCGGATGTTGATCCACGTCAGAAGCGCGATAAGAGCTAGGGAGACCAGGTAGTGCTCCCACCACGTCATTTTGGGAAAGTAGTAGAGGAGATAGTCGGTGAACAAAACCGCGTACGCGCCACCCAGCAGAAACGAAGCCGACCAGTTCCACCATCCGGCGAGGAATCCCCAGAAATCGCCAAAGGCGGCACGCGTCCAGCGATAGAAACCACCTTCCACGGGCATGGCCGTAGTGAGCTCGGCAGACACCAGAGAGACCGGGATGCACCAGAAGAAGGGAATGATGAGCAGATACAACAGAGTGATGCCCGGACCGGAGGTGGTGACCATGTCTTCGAGGCCGAAGGGACCTCCGGTGGTGTAGGAGAACATCACGAAGACGAGGTAGAAGAGTCCGGCCTTGCGCAGCGTGGAGGTTTGAGGTTGCTTTGTCAAAGAGGCGCGCGATGCAATTGTTGATTTTTGATTGCTGATTGTTGATTGAAAGAAGCGACTGCCTTCATTCAACAATCGGAATTCAACATCAACACTCTATGCCGCTAGCGTCGCCGTGAGCGCGCCTTCGAGTTCAAGCAACTTGCGCTTGATGTCGAGGCCGCCGCCATATCCGCACAGGGTTCCATCGGAGGCGATCACCCGGTGGCATGGGACAACGATTGCGACGGGGTTGCGATTGTTGGCCATTCCGACGGCGCGAAATGCTTGGGGACGTCCGACAACGCGGGCGATATCCGCATAAGTTCGAGTCTCACCATAGGGAATCGACAGCAGCGCCCGCCAGCAGGCCAGCTGAAAGTCGGTCCCACGCAGATCAAGAGGGAAGGTGAATTCGCGACGGGTGCCGGCGAAGTACTCTTCCAACTCGCGCGTGTACCGGGAGCGGCTGGTTGGGGAGTCGGAGAATCGAACCAAGGCACTTTCCGCCCGCAGATCACGCGGGTTTGGGCGGATCGTCTGCTGTCCGGGTAGCCGGGCGTCAAACTCCAGCGCGACCAGCCCCTTCTCCGAAGCGGCGAGAAAGAGCGGCCCCACAGGGGACATAAACTGCGTGGAATGAAGTGTTTCCATCTGCCACCCCTAACGGTCGGATTCCTAGGACCCTACACGATACCATGGACCGAAGTAATGGTCCGGATGTCAGAACCGGATTGACAGAATCGGGCTCAAAGCGCACAGTAAGGGGCTGCAAACTGGTGCTTGGGAAACAATTTGAGAAAGGCCCTCCTCATCCTTTTGGTAGTGCTCGCGCCCGTGTTGGCGGTGAGTTTGCTTTTGGCTGCCAACGATTGGCGCATCGTCGGACAGACCGAGTCCGGCGATAAGGTCTCTGTGAGCGCGGTTCGGGTTCTCAAGAATAATCAGCGTTCAGCTCTGGTGCGCGTGGAATACAAGGAGCCGGCGAAACTGCCCCAAGGGGGACCGTTCGTGGAGATGCGTGCGCGAGTGCGTTTCGACTGCAGCAACGGCATGGCGAATCCTACGACGGAATGGTTCTACAGCCGCGATCACAGCGGGCGCTCCGTGGTGAGCAAGAAAGCAAACCATGACGCGCAATTCGGGAAAGCACCCGAAGGTGGGTTCGCCGATCTGGTTAGCAAAAGTGTGTGCAGCCAGAGCAAGTAGTTGCGTCGATCCGTCGAAGGCTGACATCCCTTTGAGTTTTGCACAGCACCTGGCACCTCAGTAACTTCCGAACCACTTCCACGCGGTCCACTTTACGCATATTCTGATAGAGAAATCGGCGGCCTAACCCCGATTTCGATCTACTTTTCGTATGGACTCGCTTCGAATGTATGGGCTCGTGGCAACCGGCGGCATTGCCCTGCTCGGTGTGTATGTGCTGCTACGGCGAAAGCCGAAAACTCCCGAAGAGATTGAGCGCGAGCGCCGCGCCTGGCTGGAAAGTTCGGGACGCATCACGGATGGAACCGTGATTGACGTGCAGGAACTTGCGGCGGCGAGCAATTATCACGCCGCGGTGATGCTCATCTATAAATACGACGTGGCGGGCGTGTCGTACGAGTGCTCGCAAGACGTGACCTATCTGCGTCACTGGATCAATCTGCACTCTTGCCGCCTGGGATTGCACACGTCAGTTAAGTACGATCCGCAAAATCCCGGCAACTCGCTGGTCGTTTCCGAACACTGGATGGGGCTGAGACAGTAGGTCTACTGCCAATTCAGATGCATCACCGAATTATGCCGCTCGAAGGAAACCTGCAGCGCTTTGGTATCGCCACCGACGAATTCTGCCGAGAGACTCTTCGAAAGATCGACCGTCTGATCGGTGGATAATGCGCGGAACCGGAGCACGCGCTTTCCGGCAGGAACCTTCAGACTTTCCGACTCTACCCCACGTACACCGTTGAACACGACCAGCTTCTTTTGTGCTGCACCATGAAGGGGCAGGGTCAAGGTAAGCTTATCGTCCACCCAGACGTAGAGGGTGGCGTCTTTGAACTGGTGCTGGACAGCGAGATCCAGCGTAGAAAACGGAACGACGATCTGCTTGGCGGCCGCGTGCGTGGTCTTCACAGAGGCTTTATTGCGTACGGCCGGCGCGACTGGCGAAACGGGAGCCGGTTGTGCGGTATCTGGCTGCACTGGGCGGCTGGGCAGGACAGCCGCAGTCGCCAGGGCTGCCGGGCTGACCGGCGCGGTGCTCGGGCCGTTCGAGCCTACCCAAGGAAAAGCCACAAAGAGCTTCGATTGGCCGATAGCGATGACCAGCAGAATTAATGTAAGGGCGCCGAGGATCAGATCTCTTATGCGCGCCTTGGAAAAGAAAGTCTGAACCGCAGTTCCTGCGACAGCAACGTTCACTGCGGTGCTCCGCGCACCGCTGGCGGTTTGAAGCAGTTCTGGTCTCAATGCCGAGCGTGTTCCGGTGGAAACGACTCTGGTCAGGGACGATGTCGTGGACCCTGGCTTGTAATGTTGCTGCAGGATTCGAAGGTCTTCGGCGAGATCCGCGGCGCGCTGGTAGCGTTCGTTGGGATCTTTCGCCATCGCGCGCGAGATCACGGCATCCAGTTGCGGCGGCAGGGTCATATCGAGGGCACTGGCTGCGATCGGTTCCCGATTCGCAACCTTGAAACAGACCGTCGTCGCGCTATTGCCCTGAAAAGGAGAGTGCCCCGTGACCATGGAATACAGAATCACGCCCAGCGAGAATACGTCCGAACGTCCATCGCAACCCTCCCCGCTCAACTGCTCGGGCGCCATGTAGGCGGGAGTGCCCAGAACGCGACCCGGCAGGGTGAAGTGAGCGAGATTGAGTTTGGCAATGCCGAAATCGGCAATTTTGGCGTGGCCCTCCTGCGTGACGAGAATATTGCCTGGCTTAATGTCACGATGGATTACGCCCTGCGCATGGGCATAATCGAGAGCATCTGCGATTTCTTCGGCGAGTTTTAGGGCCCGGCCAACAGGAAGTTTTTTCTCGCGGGAAAGAATGCGGTTGAGTGACTCGCCGTCGACATATTCAAGAACGAGGTAAGGATCTTTATTATCTGGATTTTCCCCGACGTCGAATACGGAGACGATGCCTGGGTGGTGCAAACGTCCGGCGGCCTGGGCCTCGTTCATGAAGCGGAGGCGGAATTCCTCCTCTTCTTCAGGCTGCTGCCCCCACATGGAAACCGTCTTTACCGCGACGACACGATCGATTTGCGGATCGCGCGCTTTGTACACAACGCCCATGGCTCCGCGGCCCAGTTCTGCCACGATCTCGTAGCGCCCAAATTGTTTTGATACAGGCTGTTCCATGGACGTCCTTGCCAAAGGGCAGTCGGCCGCGCGTGTTTTTGGGGGAGAGGTTCGTACTATGTTATCGCCCGACGTGCCGAGATCCGAAAGACTGTTTGGATTGGTCCGTTACCGGGGTAATGGCGAAAAGATGACTAAATGAGGAGCTAGGGAACGCGAGGCGAAGCAAAAGCGGCCAGGCTGAAATCGCAACTGGAAAGCTGTGGCTGGACTGAGGAAGAAAAGAGACTAACCGCCGGTGGCGAAGCCGCCGCTGTGGGCGACCGTCATCCGAAGGTACTTGTAAGGATTTACCGGGGTATCGTTTATACGGACTTCGTAGTGGAGGTGTGGGCCGGTCGAGCGTCCACTTTCTCCGACATAGCCGATCAGGTCGCCACGTTGCACGCGCTGTCCAACCGTGACGGCGAAGCCGGACAAGTGGCCGTATCGGGTGCTGATGCCGTTTCCGTGATCGATCATGATGGTCTTGCCGTAACCACCCATGGTGTCAACGAGGGTGACCAGACCATCCGCCGGGGCAATGATCTTTGCGCCATAGCTGCTGCCAATATCGACGCCACTATGAAATGCACCTTCCCCGTTGAACGGATCGATGCGCTCACCGAAACTGCCTGTTACCTGGCCTTCCACTGGCCAAAGATTGGGGGCGGAATTCGCCTTGATCCAGTCCGCGGTGGTGACGTTGCGGGTCAGGCCCATGGTTAGGCCGACCATGGTGGCACCGGTCAGGGCGGAAGTCCGGAGGGCATGCAACTGATCCAAGGAAGAACTCACTTCCGCATCGTGGATCTGCTCCGAACTCGCTGTGACCAGAGTTGGCTGAGACTTAAGTCCATAAAGCGCCGATACTTCGCTGGCGATAGAGCCCAAAGAGGCTACCTGGAGATCGCGTTCTTTGGCGACCTGCTCAAGACGAGAGTAGTTTGTTTTTAGCTGATCTTTTTCGGTCCGGAGCTGGTTGTATTGAGAGACTTTGAGCAGCATCCGGGTATAAGAGCTGGCAATTCCGGTCAGGCTGAGGAATCCGATTGCGGCGCCGATGACAAAAACCCAGAGATAATGGACGGGAATGGAAACCTTGCGCAACTGCCCGTCGTCCCCCCGAGCCAC
Source organism: Terriglobia bacterium (assembly GCA_963823085.1). GTDB lineage: Bacteria > Acidobacteriota > Terriglobia > Terriglobales > Acidobacteriaceae > Sulfotelmatobacter. Next base: position 351,024 of record CAWGKF010000006.1, read on the forward strand.
GAAAAGGATGTAGAAGCGCTTTTGCAAATCGTTCCCTCTAAGTTTTGAAGCATCAGGTCCGGAATTTCAGGGTCAGTTTCTCAACAGCAGAACGCCTGTTCGGACTACCTGACTTCTATTCGGGCTACATTTCCACCTTGGGAATGGAAACTATACTGAGCCCTTACCTACCAGAACTGCGACCGAAGCCTGAAGCGAGCGCTACCTGCAATCTGAACAAGCTGCAGAACTTATAGTTTCGGCCAAAGGTTTTGTGAATGACTGGTTAACGTTAACAAACTGGGTTCCTCGTGTCAACGCCGCACAAGGGCATTTCCGGTTACTGAAGGCGGGTAATCAGGAGTCACCATAGGACAGAGTACCGGCGGTATAGTAAAGCCGTGCCGCTGCCAGAGAGAGCTTTGATCGAAGAGATCCGCCGCATCGTAGGATCGTCAGGCCGCGCGCGGGCTTCGGCGGTGATTGCCGGCATTGGGGATGATTGCGCGGTGCTACATTCCGAACCTGGGTCCGAAATCCTGGTCACAACGGATTTCAGTCTGGAGGGGGTTCACTTCCGTCGTGACTGGCACACGCCAGAGTCGGCTGGTCATCGCTGCCTGGCTCGGGGCCTGAGTGACATTGCCGCAATGGGAGGAAAACCGCTCGCCGTGTTTCTCTCGATGGCTCTTCCCAGGGATTTGGCCCAATCTTGGGTGCGACGGTTTGTGCAAGGTCTGACGCAACTTGGCCGTCGACACAGGGTACCTTTGGCGGGAGGAGATACTGCTCAGTCTCCAGCCGGGATCCTGGCGGACATTGTTGTGATCGGCGGAGTGCCAAAAGGAAAAGCGATTCTGCGGTCGGGCGCTCGGCCCGGGGACGGAATTTTCGTTAGTGGGGAGCTCGGAGGTTCGGCTGCGGCCGTCCGGCAGATGGAAAAAGGAGGGGCGAATCCGCGGGACTACCGCCGGCATTTTTATCCTGAGCCGAGAATCGAACTGGGTCGCGTCTTGCGGGAGAAAGGTCTGGCGACCGCAATGATCGATATCAGTGATGGGCTGTCGACCGATCTGTCACACATCTGCGAGGAGAGCGGGGTGGGAGCGGAAATTGATGCATCGGCGATTCCGCGGGCTCGCGCCGGCAAGCCACGGCGAGAGGTTGATCTTGATCTCGCCCTCCACGGCGGGGAAGATTACGAATTGCTGTTCACGGTTCGGCCCGGGAAAAAGATTCCGAAACAAGTCGCCGGAGTCAGAGTCTCGAAGATCGGAAAAATCACACGCCAGAAAACGATGCGGATTCGGTCCGACCAAGGCAAAGTCAGCAAGCTTGTCCCCCGTGGGTGGGAGCACTTCGCGCAGCAATGAAGGAATTCAACTTACGGTGCGGAAGGAAGCTCATCCGGTCATGGCCCGAATGAATGCCGCATGCTTTCGCGTATGAATCACAATGGCGACGTGAATCAGCACTGCGAGTGCGAGTCCCACCAAGTGATGAAACCACTGCACTCCGGGAGTCTCGCTTACCTGGACTAGCGCAAGCGTGCCGATCGGCACGAAAAGAACCAGGGCGGTCCATAGACCGGGGTTGTATTCTCGCCATGCGATCGCTGCCACGATGTGCATCATCGCATTGACTAATACAAGGTAAACAATTCCCAGCCCCCAACCGATTCCGGCAAAGCTGGCCGCGTAGATGCAGGTCAAGCCGAGGCCCCAAACGCCAGGCAAGTTGATCCAGAGGACGGCAAGAGGCATCAGGGCTTCGACGCCGTGAAATAATTTCTGATTTACAAAACGGCGGAAGCGGTCCCCGGTGTGCTCCTCGAACTGATGGAACATGTAGACGGGCAGCATTGCATAAGTCAGCAGCCACGCTGAGTTCCATTGGATCGCGAGAATCGGTATCAACAGTGTGAGCCCAATCGCGAGGCAGAGAGCAATCGGAACCCAGTGCTGATTAAGCCAGCGTTCTAGGTCTACGGGTTCCATGGCTAAAGTTTGGCATCAAAACCGTGAGGCCAACAACCGATTCGTTTTCGAGGCCTTCGCGCACTCGGTGCTATCCGCGAAAAACACGCGAACTGATACTATTTAAAAGATGGCTGGTGCGTCCCAATTGATTCAGATCGAGGTATCTCCGCCGCCGCGAACGCCGAAGCCGCAATGGCTGCGCGCCAAGGCTCCGGTGGGAGAGAACTTCCACAATCTGAAGAAACTGGCACGCGGGCTCGGACTGCATACGGTGTGCGAGTCGGCGCAGTGTCCGAACATCGGCGAGTGCTGGAATCACAAGACGGCGACGTTCATGCTGCTGGGCGACATCTGCACCCGGCGCTGCGGATTCTGCGCCGTGCCGAAGGGACGTCCCGAGCCGATCGACTGGGACGAGCCGCGTCGCGTCGCCGAGGCGGTCGCTACGCTGGGACTGAAGCACGCCGTAGTCACAAGCGTGAATCGCGACGACGACAATATTGGGAGTGCCCGCGTCTTCGCCGAGACCATTCGACATATCCGCGAATTGACGCCTGATTGCCGCGTGGAAGTTCTGATCCCGGATTTTCAAGGTCTGGAAGAGTCGCTGCGGATCGTGCTCAATGCGCGACCTGACGTTCTGAATCACAATACGGAAACGGTGCCGCGGCTGTACCGGGCCGTGCGCTCGGGAGCGCGCTATGAGCGCTCACTCGCGCTGCTCGAAAATGCGAAGAAAATTTCGCCAGGCATGGTCACCAAGAGCGGAGTGATGGTCGGACTGGGCGAGTCGTCGGAAGAATTGGTGGAAGTCTTCCACGATCTGGGCACACGCGGCGTCGACATCCTTACAGTCGGGCAATATTTACGGCCTTCGAAGGATCATTTGCCGATCGCCAGATTCTATACACCGGAAGAATTTGTTTACTTGCGGAACGAGGCTCTCCGCTTCGGATTCCGCCATGTTGAATCGGGACCGATGGTGCGGTCCAGTTATCATGCGCATGAGCATGCCGATGCTGCCGCGACGCCGCGGGCGGTTACGTAGCTTGCGGCGAACGGGATTAACCAATCCCGCAACTCTTCAGACGATCACGATCTCCTCACTTAGTATCCCAATGGAAGAACTGGGCATTGCGGGGTCTTCCGGATGCTGAGCGCGCTTCTGGTGGCATTCGGCTTCTGCGCGGGGCTGCTCGGCGCACTGACTGGCATTGGCGGAGGCGTGCTGCTGACGCCGATTTTGGCGCTGCATTTCGGAATTCCCATCCGGCAGGCCATCGGCACCAGCCTGGTCGCAGTGATTACGACGTCGGCGGCGAGTTCCTCGGTGCATCTACAGCGCCACACAACCGACATTCGCCTTGGTATGACGCTGGAGTTGGCCACATCGCTGGGTGCGGCAGTGATGGCCTACCTGGTGGGCTATTTCAACCGCAACGTCCTCGAGGGTTTATTTGCGGCTTTTCTTCTGTATAGCTCGATCACCATTCTGCGAAGCGGCGGCAAGCTGAAATCGGACGAAGACGCGGCAGCATTAAAAAACGGGAATGGGGAAATCCCTCCGTATGAACCGCAGCGCTATCCGCTGGGGTTAGGGGCTTCTCTGGTCGCGGGCGCTCTGTCGGGGTTGCTAGGAATTGGCGGCGGCCCGATCAAGGTTCCGGTCATGTTCATCTTCATGAACGTGCCGCTCATGGTGGCTACGGCAACTTCCAACTTCATGATCGGCGTGACGGCCGCTGCCAGCGCGATCGTGTATTACCGCCGAGGAGACATCCAGCCCGAAATTGCAGCGCCGCTCGCGGTGGGAGTGTTCTTAGGATCTTTACTGGGAGCCCGCTTGGCGCCGCGCGTCCATACCAAGATTGTCGTGTACCTGCTGGTGGCCGTGATGCTGTATCTCGCCGGCCATCTGACATTCCATCTGTTGCACGGGGTTCTATGAGCCAGTTGCGAGAACCCGCCTTCGATCGCGTCGTCGCTTTGGTGCTGCGCGTGGGCGCTTTTGGATGCTTCTTCATCATGCTGGCGGGGTTGTTTGTCGGGCTGTTCATTGGCGGGCACATCTCACTCGAAATCGAACGCGCAGGAGTGCTGCTGATGCTGGCCACGCCAGTGGTGCGCGTTGCGGTCGCATGCTTTCTGTTCTTCAAAGAGAAAGACATGCGATATGGATGGATCTCACTGGGAGTGTTGGTGATCCTGCTATTGGGGTCGGTGTTCGGACTTGGAGAGCACTAAACAGGTCAGAAGATGTGCAGCTTGATACTCAGATACTTCTTCGGGTTCTCGCGAATACCTTTCACCAGCGCCCGCGTTTCCACGAGCATCTCGTTGGCATTGTTGTAGAGCGTTTCATCTTTTACAAGCTTCCCGGCCGTACCTTGGCCGGCTTCGATCTGGGTCGTCAACTCTGAGAGCTTGGTGATCGTGGTATCGAGTTTTTTCGCCAACTCATCATCCTTCGCCAGCTTGCCGATTGTGCCTTTTCCGGCATTGATGTCGTCGGTGATCTTCTTCAGGTTCGCGATGGTGTCGTTGGCATTGTTGTACAGCGTCGGATCCTTCAAGAACTTTCCCGCCGTACCTTTGCCCTGCTGCATGTCATCGATCACGGAGTTCATCTTGTCGAGCGTGGAGAGAAACTTGTCGTAAGCGTCATTGCGGCTGACGAGCGCACCCAGGCTACCCTCTCCACGGGCAACCTGGTCCACGATCTTCTGGAAATCGGCGACAGTTTCGGAAAAACGGTTATAAAGAGTGGGGTCGTAGATCAGTTTGCCTAGCGATCCCTTGCCGCTTTCTGCGAAGGCCAAAATGCGGTCAGCGCGCTTCAACAACGCGTCCATGTTTTGTAGCGTGCTCTGGCTGGCGCGCACCACCTGATTGAAATCGGGATGCACCTGAGTGGGCAGGGTGTCGCCGTCATGAATCGGTCCGCCGACAGCTTGCGAGCTATCGATATCGATGTAGGTTTCCCCAAGAACTCCCGCGGTCTCGAGCGAGGTCACCGAATCGCGACGAAGGTTGTAATCGTACTTTGTGGTCACCTTCATGGTGACTTCGACCGGGGTAAGCTGCTTGTCTTTATCGGCCACAATCCTGATCCCGGTCACGTTGCCGATGTCGACTCCGTTCAGGCGGACGGGAGCTCCCTGTCGCAGTCCCTCGGCATTGTCGAAATAAGACCTCAAGATGATGCGCGGCGTGAATAAACCGGCGGTGCCGGACATCAGCAGGAGAAGTAGTCCAAGCGTAAGGCTGGCAACGATGACCGTGATCCCAACGCGCAGTTGCGACCACTTGAGCTGCTTCTGGCTAGGCAAATGATTTCCTCATGATGCCAGTTGGGATGGGATGCGCTGATTGCGGCAACGATTCAGATCGTTGTGCATTCGCCACGGCACGCCCCACGGCAGAATGATAACAAAACTGTGGCGCCCTTTAGATCGCATTTGCGCGCAGAGCGGGCATCAGAACCAGAGCAAGCAAGTAGGCTGCGGCTCCGCATGCCAGGGTTATATTCAGCCCGAATTGAATGGCGATGACCATCGCGAGCACCGATCCGAGCACGCTGGCCGCAGCATTCATAGCCCATGCCCATTCGACCGCGTTGTCCGCGGATTCATGTCGCTGGCGGGATCGCGTGGCGGCGATCGCGGCGAGGGCGCGCAATCCCGTGGGAAATGGCATGCCCATGACGAACCCAAGAGGGATAAGAAGCAGTGCACTGATTAGAAGCCGCGCATCGAAGCTCAGTCCGACCAGCGCAGCCAGTCGCCCGGGCAGAAAGAAAACATAAGCCACCAGAGCGGCCAGAATGGCGATCAAAGGAATCCGAACCATTTCTGTGCGCGGCAGCCAGCGACGGGAGGTCAGACTTCCGGCACCGCTTGAAACCATCAGCAGAAAGATAACGACGGTCAGGGCGTACGTCGGATGTCCAAGAAAAAGCACGAATCTTTGGATAAAAGCGATCTCGACCAGGATGTACCCTAACCCGATCGCGATGAAATACAGCAGCGGAAGGGGCGACGGACGGGTCGGGCCGCTCTTCATCATGAGCGGCAGGACAAGGAAAACCATGACAGCTACAGCTGAGATCACGAGGACGAGCAGCAGAACTAGAACTCCAAGATTGACTTTCCAGTCGATCCCGTGGTGCAGGCTCCGCTCTCCCAGAATCTGTGAGGCTTTCAGGGTGAAGAAGAAAAAAGGAGCGTTATCCGTGACCGGCGAGACGTTATAGGCGTAACTCCGAGCGTAGGTGTACGGGTCATTGCTGGCGATCAGGTCCGAGAACGGATTCTTGCCCGGTGCCGTAGGCAGATAGAGAGGATCGAGTGCCTCGTACCGGTCACAGTGTGCAGCAACGGCATTTTCTTCGTCGTCAGTGAACGGAGTTTTCTTCGCGAGGACAACGACGGGAATTCCGTCCTCGTCGAGGGAACCTTGCGAGGCGACGATAATGTTCCTGGCCGGATTGGCGACACCGAGGCTGTGGAGCGCCTGCATCGCGACCGAAACAACCCGGAGTGCCTCCCGCGGGTGCCGGAACTCCCAACGGGTGATAGCGATCATCCCGTCGGGCTTCAGATGATTGAAGTATTCGCGAAAGGCTTCCACCGTATACAGATTGTTCTCGCTCAGCGCGAAGGCACCGGCGGCGGTAGAAGCCCAGGTATCGACCAGGGTCATCTGCACGACGTCGAACTGTTCTGAGGTAGCGCGCAGGTAGGAACGGCCATCGGTGACGTGAATGTGCACGTCAGGCCGCTCATATAGATGCTGCGCATAATCTGCGTAGCGTCCTCGCATGATCGTGGTGGCGATGATCGGATTAATTTCAATCCCAGTCACACTGGGACTGCCGTTCGCGACCGCGCGCAGAACATCTACTCCGCCTCCGGGCCCGATGATCGCGAACTGCCCGTGCGGGCGCAAAACATTTGCCAGCGCCGGCGGAGCGGACATCAGATCCTTCTCCCACTCGGTTTCGTGCCAGCGAGAGACTTCTGCGTTCATGATGTAAGTGGAGGCGTCGGCATCAATGACGATGGCCTTGGCCTGTCCCTGGCGATCGACTTCGACTCGCGAGAGCGCATTCCAGCGGGCGAACTCAACCCACGCAGGGTCGCGGAACATCCCTTTGGCGTAGACGATATCGATCAAGCGTCCAGAATGGTTCGCTGCGATGAGTGCGGCCAGCGACAGTGCGATAAAAGCGGCGTTCCTCCGCTCAGCGGCAGTCACTAGCCCAGATTCTGGCCGCAATGCCGAGGGCGATTCCTGAGACGAGAATTGCATTCGGACCGCCAAGCCAGTTCAGCAGCGGAACCACCGCCAGACAGGCCAATGCTCCTCCGCAAAGGTCGGCGCCATAGAGACGCGGGATGCGTCTGGTTTCGCGCGCGAACACCACCGAGAACAGCAGTCCCGTCAAAAAGAAAGGCACAGCGGCGGTTAAATAGATGACGGTCAAGCGCAGGAAATTCGCGGTTGAGACATCGAGCGAGACTCGCGCATGTAAAACGATCTCAAGCACAACAAAGATTAAGACCGCATTTGCCATGCACAGCCGCGACGCAAGCGTGCGCGTCGCGTAGTTCGAAAGTGTGGGCTTAAACAGATAAGCGAAAACGCCGCCTGCGCCTAGCCCAAGCAGCGCAATGGAAATTGCCAAAAATGCGAAGTGATAGAAGAGGACGACGGAAAACAGCCGGGTCAGAGCCAGTTCGAGCAGCAGCGCAGCGAAACTGGTGAGCGCAAGTCCGGCGAGCAGCGTTCGCTCTGGGATTTCAGAGTTTGTTGCAGTTTGCAGAGGACTGAGAACGAGTTCTGCCATATTTTCAATCGAGGCGCCAGTCTAGCAGATACACAGCCGAGAAAAATGGCTCCGAATTCACTCGGCCGCACATGGATGAGTTGTTTCAAAATTGTTTTATGTCGGAGTCCATCCTTGAAGGTCAGCGGCCGGGTTCAGCTCTCGAGAATGACCTGGGCAATGGCTTGCTCTTGGGTGTGAGAAATCGATAGCGCTATATTCCTGACCCCGAGTTTGTCCGCGAACTCACGGGCCTTGCCATGGAACTGCATCGTCGGGCGTCCACCTGGTTTTCTCACTACCTCGCAATCGCGCCAGCGGACGCCGTGGTTCCATCCGGTGCCGAGTGCCTTCATCGCGGCCTCTTTGGCAGCGAATCGTGCGGCATAGCGCTCCATACGGTTCGCTTTGGAGTCGCAGTAACGCATCTCGGCCTCGGTGAAAATTCGTTCGAGGAAGCGCAATCCGAAGCGCTCAATGGATTGCCGAATGCGGGGCACTTCGGCAATGTCGATTCCGGTTCCGACGATCATGACTTCGCATCTTACAGCAAGCGATCTCCGCGATAGAGCAAGCGGCCGTCAATGATGCGAGCCTCGGCCGTGAGTTTATGCGGTCTCACCGGGCCGGTGCCATCGATATGCAGCACTTCATGTCCGCGAGCCACCAACCAATCGGAAACCAGCATGCGGTGGCAACGGAAGTAAACGCGTTCGGCGCACATATACGCAGTCGGAGACTTGTTCGGAGAGCGCGATTACTTGGGCGATGGCTTGCTCGAACTCCGGCGTAAGCATGTAGTCGGCATAGTTGCGGAAGCTGTCATTGCGCAACGCGATGTTGGGCGACTCATCGAGCATCTTCTTGCGATATCCGCCAAGCGCCTTCATCCAGACGTAGCGAATTCCGACCGCCGGAAGCGATTGCTCCAGCGAGTCGCGATTGAACTGTGGTAGCCGGCGCGACATCGGAAAGGCACGAATATCCACAAGCGTTCGGATCTGATGGGCGCGGAGCGCGTCAACCAGTTCGTCGAGCGGCCGAGTGGAATGTCCGATGGTGTAAAGAGTGGCCAACGAAGCTTCGATGCAGGGAAGCGCTTATGCGATGCGTCGCAGCGCATCCAGGATCAGCCGATCCTGTTCGGGAAAGACGGTACGAAGATCAATCAGTACTCGTCCTTCTTCGATGCGAGCGATAACTGGCGGATCGGACGCTCGCAGCCGGCTGGAAAATTCGTCTGCGCTCAGACCCTCGCAGGTTAACGCAAGCAGGCGGGTCGGCAAAACGGAAGATGGTGCCGCGCCCCCGCCGATCACGGATTCTCCGTCGATGACCTCCGCACGCATCTTCGGTGCGCCCGCACGCAAGGTATCGGCCAGTGCATCCGCCCGCATTTCAATTTCGGTCTTGTTCAGACTCATCATTCTTAGCGTCGGAATCGCATCGAAGTCGTGTTTCACATACGCCAGCAGCGTGGCTTCCAAAGCAGCGTAGGTGAGTTTGTCCACACGCAAAGCGCGGAACAGAGAATTGCTGCGCATGCGGGCGATCAGGTCGGCGCGTCCGCTGAGCAAGCCGGCCTGTGGACCGCCAAGGAGTTTATCCCCACTGTACGTTACGACATCAACACCTGCTCGCAGGCTGTCGAGAACGCTGGGTTCGTCGCGAAGGCCGAAATTTTGCAGATCGACTAGAGCGCCGCTTCCCAGATCTTCCATCAGCGGCAAGCTACGGCGCTGGGCCAATTTCACCAATTCGAAAATGGATGGCTGCTCAGTGAAGCCGCTGATCTCAAAGTTCGATCGATGCACGCGCAAGAGCAGGCGGGTTCGTTCGTTAATGGCGTTCTCGTAGTCCACGATACGCGTGCGGTTCGTGGTGCCAACTTCACGCAGCGTCGCACCCGACTTCGCCATGACATCAGGAATGCGGAAGGATCCACCGATCTCGACCAGTTCTCCGCGAGAGACGATTACTTCGCCGCCATCGGCCAAAGAGTTCAAAGCCAATAGCACAGCGGCGGCATTGTTGTTCACGACAATGGTCGAGAGAGCGGCAGTGGAGCCTGCGGTATCTGCCAGGAGTTTGCGGAACAGGCGGTCGACGTGAACGTCGCGTTTGCCGCGTTCTCCGGAATCCAGATTGAACTCGAGATTGGAGTACTGCCCCAGGATCTCTCGGATACGATCAAGAGCGGCCTGCGCGAGCGGCGCACGCCCTAGATTCGTGTGCAGGATGACGCCGGTAGCATTGATCACCGGCTGCAACGAATGGCTCAGCGACTCTCGCAGCTGCGACTCGACGGCCTGAGGCAGGCCTTCGAGTGCGATTCGGAGGGCGGGTGCATCCAGCAGGCCGGAAGCAATCTCTTCCCGGAGACGCGCTAGCACGAAGCGGGCGGCATCTGTGACGGCAATGGTTCCGTGGCTCTCGGTCAACGTCGAGATCGTCGGGACCCGCAGCAGTTCGTCAACTGACGGCAGTTCGCGGAAGAGTTCCGATTTGGCCGCTGTCTTCATCTTTTATCCGCGGTGATACCTCTTACGTCTGCTTGCTAGAGGGTGTGCAGATACGCCAGCAGATCCTGAATATCCTGGTCGTTCAATTTCTGGCTAAAACCCGGCATTTCATTACGACCCATGCTGATGATGTTGCTCACCCGCTCGTCATTCGCCGGGAGGCCGCTCAGAGAAAGATATTTGTGCTGGAACACGCCCTTGAGCCCCGGTCCCTTTTTGCCGCGGGTGGAATAGGGCTCGTGGCAGCGATCGCATTCGGAATCGTAGATCTTTCGTCCGGCGACTTGTTGAGGATTAAGCCCGAGTTCTGCGTCCGACTTACGGCGCTCGACATCGCAGGCAACGCTGCAACCGACTGCTATGACCGCCAGCATGATTCGCAAGAAGGATTTGGAACGAATCATAACGTTGGGTCTCACGTTCGTCGATTTCTCTCCTGATGCACGATCGTGCCAAAACTTTTGTTGCCAAACCGCTTTACAATAATAGTGCAAAGGGCAGGCCCGCCAAAACGGGCTTCCATGCCGGGTTGCAGACGGATGACGGTCACTATCAAGCGAGTATACGAAGCGCCCAAGAGGAATGACGGCGTACGCGTCCTCGTCGATCGGCTTTGGCCGCGTGGCCTTACCAAAGAAAAGGCTGCTATCGATGAGTGGTTCCGTGAACTGGCACCGTCCAACGAACTGCGCCACTGGTATCACGCGCATCCGGACGAGTGGCAAGCATTCCGCAAGAAGTATCTTAAAGAGCTGGCACAGCCGGAATGCGAGGAAAGCTTGCGCCGTCTCTACGAACTCGCTCACCAGAAAAAGCGGCTGACCCTGCTGTTTCGCTTCCAGGAACGAGACGCTGAACAACGCGGTGGTTCTAAAGGAACTGCTCGAGGGCGTGCGTAAACCTCCAACTGGAACCGGCCCCGGCGCGATCCAGGCAATGCGCAGGCGTGAGGCGGCGGTACGCCGGCGATAGTTGTCGCCAATTTAATTCCTTGAATTCAGTTTAGAATCTGCCCCATGAGGCCGGTCTTTCATTGGAGCATTGGCGCGCGCGTTCTCGAACTGGGAAAACGCACGCTCATCATGGGCGTAGTCAACGTCACGCCTGATTCATTCTCGGATGGTGGGGCATTCTTCGATCGTGACCAAGCTGTCGAACAGGCCGAGCATCTTCTTGATGAAGGGGCTGACATCATCGATATTGGTGGCGAGTCGACTCGTCCCGGTGCCCGCGTGGATACAGGGAAACCTCGAGAAGCGGACACCAAGAGCCAAACCACGAATTTGAAGGCCGCGCCATCAGCATCGGCAGTGAGCGCCGAAGAAGAGATCAAGCGAGCTATACCCGTAATCGCCGAGTTGAAGAAAAAGCGGACCACGGCGATCGTCTCGGTCGACACTTACAAGGCCGCTGTGGCGCGCGCCGCGGTGAATGCCGGGGCCGAGATCGTGAACGACGTCAGTGGATTCCGCTGGGACCCGCAGATGGCGAAGACCGTTGCCGAATTGAAATGCGGAGCCGTGTTGATGCATATGCGGGGGCGTCCGGAAGAGTGGCGCACTTTACCTCCGCCCGGAGATATTGTCCTTCTTGTAAAAAGGGAATTGAAGGATTGGGCCGAGCAAGCGGTGCTCAAAGGAGTGCGCCGGGAAAGGATCGTACTCGATCCCGGATTCGGGTTCGGCAAGAATTTCGAACAGAACTATCCTCTGATTCATAGGTTCAACGAACTGCAGGCTGCGGGGTTCCCCTTGCTCGCAGGAACGTCGAGGAAGTCGTTCATCGGCAGAACGCTAGCCACGAACGGCAAAGACACTCCGCCAGAACTACGCCTCTACGGCACTCTTGCCACTCAGACCGCGCTCATCTTGAACGGGGTGCACATCCTGCGAACTCACGATGTGAAGGCTTCGGCCGAAGCCGCCCGCATCGCGGATGCGATTTTGGCCGCACACTGAAGCTGGTCTCATCAATGGTTCCCGGAACCACACGCCCCTCCCTCAGGGGCTAAAGCCCGCGGTTTTTCTGGCACTGGAACGGCGCGGCTGGAAGCCGCGCCCTTTCAACTATTTTTGAGACAAATTCTAAAATCCTGCAGACTTTTCTTCAGGAGAAAATCATCTGGCGGATTTTTCTACCCGATCCCGCCCTGCGGAGTTGAGTCGAATCACTGCAACGGCGGAAGCAGAGTCTGACTCAGAATGAGGAAGACTGGCCGTCTTCCGGCCCTCGTCATTTAATGGACGAGTTGACCAAACTTACAGAACATCCTAGGACGACGGTGCGGCGCCGCGGCACGCCGGATTCTAAAGGCAATTGCGTCGTCTTCTGGATGCAGCGGGCGCACCGTGGTGTCGATAATCCCGCGCTCGACGTTGCGGTGCAGGCGGCGAACATCCTCAAGAAGCCCGTCGTTACGTTCCTGGCTCCTGTGCCGTTCTATCCGCATGCCAATCTGCGACATTATCGATTTCTGAATGAGGGCATTCCTGATATTGCTGCCGCCCTTGCGAAGAGAAATGTCGGGTTTGTTTTGCGCCGATATCCGGAGCACAGCCTGCTGAAATTCTGCGATGAGGTCAAAGCCGCTCTCGTCGTGGGAGACGAAAACCCGATGCGGGAACCGGAGCACTGGCGGCAGACGGCAGCCAAAAAGCTTAAGGCGCCGCTATGGACGGTCGATGCTGACGTGATCGTTCCCTCGAAGCTGCTGGAAAAAGCTCAGTACGCAGCGCACACGATTCGTCCGCGACTGCAAAGGCAGCTCAAAACCTTCTTAGTTGCGTCGACAAATCCGCGGGCCCACGTGACATGGAAGAAGCTTTCGAATATTGCCACGCTTGAGCCAGACGCTGACGTCACAAAGGGTTGGAAACTTGATCGCTCGGTAGATCCGGTTTCGGAGTGGCGCGGCGGAACTCGCGAAGGTCTCCGATTGCTGAACGAGTTCATCGATCAGAAGCTCAATGGCTACGGGACGCAGCGCAACAAGCCAGAGCTTGATCGCACCAGCCGGTTGTCGCCGTATCTGCATTTCGGACATATCAGTCCAACGACGGTTGCCCTTGCGGTGGAACGATCCGAGGCGCCCAAAGCCGATAAAGAGGCATTCCTGAACCAGATCATCACGTGGCGTGAGCTTTCGATCAATCTGGTGCGCTTCAATCCGGAATGCGACAACTTCGAGTGCGGCGAACCATGGGCCCATCGAACGTTAGCCAAGCACGCCAGGGATCATCGGCCGATTCTCTACAAAGAGCGGCAACTGGAAAACGCCGAAACCCACGACCAGCTCTGGAACGCGGCCCAGATGCAAATGGTCAATCGGGGGTGGATGCATAACTACATGCGAATGTATTGGGCGAAGAAGATTCTGGAATGGAGCCGAACTCCGGCCGAAGCGTATCAAAGTGCCGTCCGCCTCAACGACAAATATTTTCTGGATGGGCGCGATCCCAATGGCTATGCGGGGATCGCGTGGTCGATTGTCGGGAAATTCGATCGTCCCTGGTTCGAGCGGCCCATCTTCGGGCAGATACGGTACATGTCGGGCGAAAGCACCGGCAGAAAATTCGACAGCAAGAAATACATCCGGCAAAACCTGTCGCAGAAGCTGTTCTAACGCGGCGTTCGAACTCGTTTTAGTGTCTAAAGCAGAATTCTGTTTCGCGATTCGCTCTAAGAGGAACTCGACTTCGAGAGAACTTTCGTTTAGTTTTGCGCTGCTCTGGTTTCGAGAGTCAGGGAGCTTCCGTAGCGCATCCTAACGGCGAAAGCAATGAATCTCAGCGTCGAGAAAGCCGCACTCCTTCTGCTGATCGCAGCAGTAGTTGCCATCGCGACCCGGCGGCTTCACCTGCCTTATAGCGTAGGGCTGGTAGCGGCAGGGATTGTACTGGCGCTGCTTCCATTCTCTCCGCAAGTCAGCCTGACCAAGAACCTCCTGTTCACTGTCCTTCTGCCTCCGCTCATCTTTGAAGCTGCGTTTGGCCTTGATTGGCGGCAACTACGGGTCGATCTTCCGGTGGTGCTGGTGCTGGCGACTGTGGGAGTTGTCTTTTCGGCCGCGGCGAGCACAATCGGCATGCACTTCTTTGCGCACTGGCCCTGGGCCACCGCCCTGGTTTTCGGCGCCTTGATTGCGGCGACAGACCCGGTTTCTGTGATCGCCACGTTCAAAGAGACAGAGATTGGCGGACGTTTGCGGTTGCTCATCGAGAGCGAGAGCCTATTCAATGACGCCACGGCTGCGGTGTTGTTTGCGATTTGTGTGGCGGCCGCGTCCGGCGAGTCTCTTACGGCTTTGCAAGTAACAGCCAAGCTTGCAATCACGATCGGCGGGAGTCTCGTCTGCGGAGCCGTAGTCGCGTTCGCCGCATTATTACTTGCCGGGCGCACCGACGACCACCTCGTGGAAATCACATTCACGACGGTGGCTGCGTACGGTTCTTTCCTGGTGGCCGAGCACCTCCAATTGTCCGGTGTTCTCGCCACTCTGGTCGCAGGACTGATATTGGGAAACATGCGGTCCGATGGTCCGATCGGCGAAAAGGGGCGTGAAGCTGTGCAGGCATTTTGGGAGTATGCAGCCTTCGTCGCCAATTCGCTTGTGTTTTTGCTGATCGGAATGCGCGAGGCTCAGGAGCGTTTTCTCAATAGCTGGTGGCCGACTCTGCTGGGAATCTCGCTGGTCGTGCTCTCTCGCGCGTTCGCCGTATATCCCTGTTGCCTCCTTTTCTCAAGATCACGCATGCGCGTGAGTAGGCGCCATCAACATATTTTGTTCTGGGGAGGACTTCGCGGCGCCCTGGCCCTCGCGCTGGCACTCGCTTTGCCTGCAGAGATCCCCCAGCGTGGATCGGTGATCAGCGTCAGCTTTGCCGTGGTTGCATTTTCGATCTTTGTGCAGGGCCTGACCATGAAGCGAGTATTGCGTCGCTTTGGCGAATACCCGAAAGGAAGTTCTCAGAATGCCTTGTGAGAATCGAGCAGGATCGTCACCGGCCCCTCGTTCACCAATTCGACCTGCATCATTTCCTGGAAGCGGCCGGTCTCGCAGCGGAGGCCGGCGCCGCGCAGGCGTTCGACAAAGAACTCATACAACCGTCGTGCCGGCTCAGGAGGGGCGGCGGCATCGAAGGACGGACGTTTGCCGCGCCGAACATCGCCGTATAGCGTGAACTGCGAAACCGCGAGAACGCTTCCGCCTACATCGACCACGCTGCGGTTCATCTTGCCGTCCTCGTCTTCGAAGATGCGCAGGCCGGCAATTTTATCGGCCAGGTAGGTCGCGTCTACTTCAGTGTCGCCCTGTCCAACGCCGAGCAAAACCAGCAAACCCAGCCCGATTTCGCCGGTCGTCCAGTCTTTAACCGTCACCTTGGACCGGCTAACGCGTTGCACGACAGCACGCATGGGATTCGTCTAGCCTTGTGTTGGTGAGCGGTGAACGGGCCGCCCCTGAAGCACCGTCCACCGTTGACCGAAGTCACAGCCAACCATTAGGATTCAATAGTGCAATCCAAACATAACAGAGGCTTTGCCGACAAAGGCATTGCCCTTCCTTTACACTAAATCAGCGGGACAATTACACTACTCAATCGCCGTTTTCGTACCGCAGTGCGCTAAGTTGTGCTGGAATCGAAGGCTCGTGCTAAAGGAAATGAATCCGTGAAAGCGCGACCGAGAACCGAAATTCAAATCTTATCAGGCAAGCGAGGAGACAAATGGCAGCCGTAGACGAGAAAGTAAAGCAGATTATCGTAGAACAGTTGGGCGTGGATGAGGGCGAAGTGACCTCGAGCGCGTCGTTTGTAGACGACCTCGGCGCCGACTCGCTGGACACAGTGGAACTGGTGATGGCGTTCGAAGAAGCCTTCGATATCGAGATCCCCGACGAGGACGCCGAGAAGATTCGCACCGTGCAGGATGCCGTCGACTATATCGGGAAGCACGCCAAGGCGGGAAAATAGCTTGGCACGCAGGGTCGTCGTTACCGGCCTCGGATTGATCTGCGGTGTGGGCAATTCCACCGAAGAGGTGTGGAAAGCCCTGCTGGCGGGAAAGAGCGGTGTCGCCCGAATCACGGGATTCGACGCCAGTAATTTTGCCTGCCAGATCGCCGCCGAGGTCAAGAACTTCGATCCCCTGAATTACATTGAAAAAAAAGAACTCAAAAAGATGGGACGCTTCATTCATCTCGCGGTTGCCGCATCGGATGAAGCGCTGAAAACCTCAGGCCTGAAGATCACTCCGGAAAATGATGAGCGAGTCGGGGTGCACATCGGATCGGGAATTGGCGGGTTCGACATCATCGAGCGCGAGCACACCGCACTGATGGAGGGTGGTCCGCGCAAGATCTCTCCTTTTTTCATTCCCGCGGCCATCATCAACCTTGCTGCCGGGCAGGTCTCCATGCGCCATGGGGCCAAAGGGCCGAATGAAGCGACTGCCACGGCCTGCACGACCAGCGCTCATTCTATTGGCGACTCCTTCCGCATTATTCAATACGGGGATGCCGATGTGATGATCGCGGGAGGCGCCGAAGCTGCTATTACCGGCATGGGTGTTGGCGGATTCGCTGCCATGCGAGCGCTTTCAACCCGCAACGATGATCCCGAAAAGGCCAGCCGTCCATGGGATAAGGAGCGCGACGGCTTTGTCATCGGCGAAGGCGCGGGCATCTTGATTCTCGAGGAACTTGAGCATGCCCGCGGGCGCGGAGCCCCTATCATCGCAGAGGTTGTGGGCTACGGTACGTCGGCGGATGCCTATCACATGACGCAACCTGCCCCTGAGCACGAAGGCGGATTCCGCGTTATGCGAAATGCTGTGCGTGACGCCAAAGTGACGCCGAATGTCGTTGGATACGTGAATGCGCACGGAACGTCGACGCCGATAGGTGACACGCTCGAGGCACATGCCATCCGCAATTTCTTCGGCGACCATAAGCTTGCCGTGAGTTCGACCAAGTCGATGACGGGCCACCTGCTAGGCGGCGCCGGGGGCCTGGAAGCAGGCATCACGGTGCTGGCGCTACGCGATCAGATGATCCCACCCACCATCAATCTCGAAAATCCTGACCCCGACACAATCGGGATGGACCTGGTTCCGAACCACGCCCGCAAGGCTGAAATCGAATATGCCATGTCCAATTCTTTCGGTTTCGGCGGCACCAACGGTGCTCTGCTGTTCCGCCGCTGGACCGAATAAGCCATCGCCAAACTGAAGTCCCGTCTCCATCGTCACCGCATCGATCCGCCATAAGAGATCACGTGTTCCTTCCCTGCAAATGCTCTATTCAGGGCCGCTTTTGGACGTAATGTACCTTTTCGCGCGGTATGGAATTCGTACAGGTTTCTGAGCCTGTCGCGCGTTGGCCCTTTGGAACTTTCCTGTACTGCCCAACCGGACGACAATTATTTCGAAAGTTGAGTCTTCTCTTACCTTATGGATAAAGCTTTCACGACGACCTTTGCGCCCTCCCCCACACTTCGTAAAGCTGCTGCCCGCGCCGCACTGGTGGGTTTCAATGAACCGCACAACTCGCTGTTGGCGGAGTGCTTCCGGCAATTTGGAATCGAACCCGTTGCTGTGCAGGCCGATCCTGCGGAGCGGCTGCTGAAAGAAAAGTTCGAAGCTTGCGTTCTGCCCCTGGCAAAGGGACCCGAAGCAGAGTCCGTGATGGAGGCGGCCCGCAGTTCGCGTTCCAACAGCCGCTGCGTGATCTACGGTGTTGGAGGCAGCGCGCAGCACGCGATGAGATTTTCGAAGTATGGCATCAATGCGATGTTTCATGAGCCGCTGGAACGCCCTGCGATGTTGAAGCTGGTGCGCGCTACACGCCTGCTGGTGCTGCACGAGTTCCGCCGCTACGTGCGCATCCCCGTCATGACTGAAGTCTCGATCATTGGCGACAACCGGCGCGCCAATGCAACCAGCATCGAGATGAGCTCGGGCGGAATGTCGCTCAAGAGTGTCGAAGACTTTGCGCCAGGAATGAACGTCGAGGTTTCGTTTGCCTTGATGACTCTGCCGCGCGTCAATGTGCGAGGAGTGGTCAGCTGGAACAAACCCAAGTCCCTGGGCGTACGCTTCGATTCGAACGATGAGCGCCGGTTGAAATTGAAGACCTGGATCGACTCGTATCTCGAAAATTAGGAGACAGGCAGCTACCGCCGAGCACGCCGAGTTCGCAGAGGAAAATCTTTCAGCCGTTTTTCTCGGCGCCTCGGCGCCCTCTGCGATCTCAGCGGTAAATGCTTTTGCGGGTCGTTACAATAGCTGCGTGCCCGAAGTCAGCCCCCGCGAACTGTCAGCCTCCGCCCAATCGGAGTCCGGACCTCGCCGCTGGACGCTCCGCCAGCGCATCGTTCTCAGCATGATCGTTACAGCGGGCTACTCTTTTATCCGCCTGCTTGGGCCTACTCTGCGCGTAAGCGTCTCTTACGAGGACGGTGCGCAAAAGACGCTGGACGAGCGCCCGCGTGTCGCTTCGTTCTGGCACGATTGCATGATCCCCGCTACTTATCTTTTCCGAGGCATGGGCATCCGGGTGATGAGCAGTTTCAGCTACGACGGCGAATATATGGGGCGCATCATCCGCAAATTCGGATTTGTCGCTGTGAAGGGATCGAGCAGCCGCAATCCAATACGCGCCCTGCTTGGGTTGCGCCGTGCTCTCGAAGAGGGTTGGACCGTGGCTTTCACTTTGGATGGCCCGCGCGGTCCGCGACGCCAGGTTAAACCCGGACCGGCAGGTCTGGCACGGTCGTCCGGACTTCCGATGACCACCTTTTATGCGGCGGTCGAAAAGGCCTGGGTGCTCAAAAGTTGGGACCGCATGATGATTCCTAAGCCTTTTTCCCGGGTGCTGGTGCGCGTCGGCAAGCTCATCGCCGTGCCAAGTGATGCAAGCGATGAAGACCTCGCCCGCTACAGCGACGAACTGCAAGCCACGCTCGATCGCGTGACCGCCTTCGCCGAAGTGAACGTCAGTAAAGCTGGGACGAGCGAGTTTCCCTGGTACCGGGGATAAGTGTGCGGGGATAAAAGACGCGTGTTTCGGATTCCGATGGAGACGCTCGCACAACTTGCTTATTCCAGCGTTGACCCTAACTGGCTGTAGCGATACTTCTTGCCGTCCCAGAAAACCACCGAGGACGTGCTTTCGCCCTCGCCGATTTCTTCCATGTAGATGCCGAGTAGTTCCCTCTTCTTGGTGGATAGACGCTTTACGGTGAGGTTCTTGAATGGGATGTTGATCAGCAGGAACTTGGCCTTGGGCTTTTCGGCGCGCCACGCATCTTTCTCATCGCCATGAATGATAAGCAGGGATACTCCGCGCCGTTCTGGGACGTCCGAGGCAAATGTAGACGTGACCCTCACATCGCCGAATCCGAGAAAGCTGTTATACGGATCGGCGACAACGAAGCTGTATTCGTCCTTGTCTGCCATCGGGTTCTTGCACTTCGCGGCAACCACGAGATCGTCGATGCCGTCTCCATCCAGATCGCCGACAAACTGCGGTGGCCCAGAGAGCAGAGAACAGTTATCGCCAAATTGCTGGTGGATAAATTCGTCCGTAACTGCGGGCGACGGTGTTTTCGCGTGCGCGGGCGGCGGAAGCGGTGGCTTCTTCTGTGCGACTGCCACGCTCACAAAAAAGAGCGCGAGAACCGGGACAAGGAGTTTTCGATACGGCATGGACTAACTTTAGTCCGGATTCGTACGCGCGGATAGATACACAGTAGTGACGGAGGTAACTGCGAGCGGCGGAGGTATTTCAATTCTCAGGGTTGACGGAGTTGCAGTTGGTGTCACCCGACTTCAACTAATCCATACGTGTGCTGCCAGCGCGCCCGCATCTGTACCAAGGCGCGGCTGATCTCTTCGGACGAAACCTCGGAGTTCGGTCCGGCGAGCACAAAGGCCGCCTCGCGCTTCGCCAGTTCCAGCAACTGGGCGTCACGAATGATATTGGCCACACGAAAACTCGGCAGGCCTGCCTGGCGTGTACCGAAGAACTCTCCCGGGCCGCGAAGTTCCAGATCGAGTTCGGCAATCTTGAATCCATCGTTCGTGTCAACCATGGCCTGCAACCTGCGCTGCCCGTCCTCGGTCACTTTCCCGCCCGTCATCAGGACGCAATAGGACTTCGCGGCGCCGCGGCCGATGCGCCCTCGCAGCTGATGCAATTGTGCCAGCCCGAACCGCTCTGCATGCTCGATCACCATGATGGTCGCGTTGGGGACATCCACACCGACTTCAATCACGGTCGTTGCTACCAGAATCTGCAACTCGCCCTTCTGGAACATGCGCATGACCTGGTCTTTCAGATCTGCGTCGAGGCGGCCATGGAGCAATCCGACCTTCAAATCGGCGAATACCTTTCCACTCAGCTCGCGATACATCTTAATCGCAGCCTTCAACTCGCTCTCTTCGTTTTCGGCAATCACCGGATACACCACATACGCCTGATGTCCCGCTTCGACCTGCTTGCGGAGGAACTCCCAAACTTTCGGGGATTGATCGTCGGTGACTTGCCGCGTCACGATGGGGGTGCGGCCCGGAGGCAGTTCGTCCAGGACACTGAGATCCAGATCGCCATAAAGAGTAAGAGCCAGCGTACGAGGAATTGGAGTTGCCGTCATGACCAGCACGTCGGGTTCGGCAGGTGACGACGGAGAAGGCGTTGCCGAGCGTTGCTCGGCCTGGACGGGCGAGGCGCCCGTCCCCACACGAGTCGATTCGCCGCCATCAGCAGATTTTCTCATCAGCTTTAGCCGCTGCATGACACCAAAACGGTGCTGCTCGTCGACGATCACCAACCCAATGTTGGCGAACTCAACTTTTTCTTCGAGCAGCGCGTGCGTGCCAATCACCAGCTGTGCATTGCCTTGCGCAATGTGACGCCGGATCTCGCGTTTCCGGTCATTCTCCAGAGAGCCAGTCAGCAGCACGATACGGTATCCGGCATTCTCTAGAATCCGGCGTGCGGAAAAATAGTGCTGCTGCGCCAGAATCTCCGTGGGCACCATCAGGGCCACCTGGCAGCCATTCTCGATCGCGATGATCGCCGCCTCGAAGCCTACAATCGTTTTGCCGGAGCCGACGTCTCCCTGCAGCAAACGCCGCATGGGATAAGGCTTTCCCATATCGGCGGCTATCTCTTTGAGTACCCGCTTCTGCGCCGCCGTGGGATGAAACGGCAGAATTTTCTTAATCGCCCCCCGCACCCCTTCATCGAGACGAAAGGCGATTCCAGTCTGCGCCTTCTGCTGCCGGCGCTTCAGCTCTAGTCCAAGTTCCACGAAAAACAATTCATCAAAAATCATCCGTATATGAGCCGGAGTGCGGGAAGACTGCAAATCGGCGAGGCTCTCGCCTGGCTCGGGCCAATGCACGTTCCAGAGCGCCGCACGGGGCGAAATCAATCCGAGATGCGCGCGTACGGCTGCCGGAATCGCCTCAGGCAAATCCGGCGTGAGGTTTTCCAGCGCGGTGCGGATGATCCGCCGAAACCACTTCGACGTAAGCCGTCCGGTGCCCTCATAAATGGGGACGATACGCCCGATCTCCAGTGACTCTGCCGCTTTCTTTTCTGCTCCATTGTCGCCGGAGTCGGCTGAGTCTCCCAAAATCTCGAATTGCGGCTGGATGATTTGCAGCTCCCGCGTGCGCTGGTCTGCTTCCACCTTTCCGTAGAGGGCAATCAACTGGCCCGGTATGAACTTGTCCTGCAGGTAGGTCGCGTTGAACCAAAGGCAGCGCAGCCGCGACCGGCCTTGCCCAACGGTCAACTGGAAGATTGGCTTGCTGCGAGTCCGAAACAGGCCCGAGTTGCGCACTTCTCCAACGACGCTAGCCATTTCGCCGACGCGGAGT
The DNA here is from genome assembly GCA_963823085.1 of Terriglobia bacterium. Lineage (GTDB taxonomy): Bacteria > Acidobacteriota > Terriglobia > Terriglobales > Acidobacteriaceae > Sulfotelmatobacter. The sequence continues at coordinate 373,217 of CAWGKF010000006.1, forward strand.
TCGGAGATCCCGCGAGGATTCAGCCGGTCTTCGTAGCGAAAAGGAAGATAATGAACGAGGTCGCCGACAGTTCGGATTTCCTTGGCCTCCAAAACCTCCGCAATGCGCGGACCGACCCCTTTGACGTATTGGACTGGGGTAGAGAGTTCAAGCATGCCTGGGATTCCGTAGAGTCTTCGCACCTAGGATCATGCAGATGGAGGGCTCCCGAAGCATGTTAGCAGGAGCCGATACGGGTCGTTCAGCGCCGCGCCAGATGCGGGCCCGCCGGAACGTTGGAAACCCTGGAGAGCGTTCACGTGTCTAAACCGTCAGTGCTCACTAATCTCCTGCAAATGCTACTGGCGATTCTATTAGGCAACGTCGTCTACTTCTTTTTATTGCCTCACCTCCCGCCGGCCGCTCGGCACCACCGATTTCAACTGGATCTGGGAACGATCGTCGATTTCTGGTTCTGTCTGGTGATCTATGGCCTGATCCGCACGATTCGTAAGTGGCGATAACCTAAAGCTGCTTGGGCTAAATCCGCAAATACGGGGTTACTTTCGGAACCTCGGTCCATCTATCGCCTGCAGCTAGAATCCATTGGAATGCCGAAGATCGCTGTTTTATACGATGCGGGGCAGGCCGTTCTCTCTACCTTTGACCTCGACGAGGTTCTGCAGAGAATCCTGGCGATTGCACGCGACTATTTTCATTTGCCCAACGTCGCGATTCTCCTGCTCGATAAGGAAACGCAACAGCTTTGTGTCCGCTCACAAGTCGGCTGGGATGTCGGCAAAGACGTCATACGCCTCAGCGCCCACGAAGGAATCACCGGTGCTGCCGCGTGTAAGAAGCAGCCCGTTTACGCGCCCGACGTGAGCCAGGATTCTCGATATATCTGCGCGGCGCAGTCCACTCGCTCCGAACTCGCGATACCGCTCATGGTGCGCGATGAGGTCGTGGGCGTCCTTGATTGCCAGAGTGATCAACTCAACAACTTCGACCACGAAACCATCGAGCTACTGACTCTTTTCTCGACCCAGGCATCGATCGCCCTGCAGAATGCGCACCTCTATTCGCTGGAGCGGCAACGAGCCCGGCAGCTGCAAGCGATTAACATGATCGCTCAGCAAAGCACGGCGGTCATGGAGCTTGAGGAACTCCTGATCCGCGTCTGCTCCATCATTCAGCAAGCATTTCAAGTCTCACACGTGTCACTGTTCTTGCGGGAAGACGGCGACCTGGTCATGCGCGCCCATCAAGGAACGCTTACGCCCTGCTTTCCTCCTGGCGGACGTGTCCTAACTTCGGAATTGCCATGGTCGCAGGTAATCGCAACCAGCGCCACGGTCATCGAAAAGGACCTTAGCTCGGCAACCGAGGTCTTCCGCCTGTTCAAAGAGTCCGCCTCGCGCATGAGCATCCCGCTGATCTCGTTTGGGCAAACTCTCGGAGTTTTGACGCTGCACAGTTCCAGGCCCAATGCATTCACTGAGATGGAACTGCAATCGCTGGAATCCGTGGCCGACATCTTTGCGAACTCCATCCAGAACGCTTATTACGTCGAGCGCGTGAAGCAGCTGGCCTATCTCGATGGTTTGACCGGAATCTTCAATCGACGTTTCTTCGAGCTGCGCATCAGCGAAGAAGTCGAGCGCGCACGCCGCTACGGAACTGGTATGTCCGTCATCATGGCCGACATCGATCAGTTCAAGCGCCTGAACGACGAATTTGGGCACCTTCTCGGGGACGAAGTCTTTCGCCAGGTTTCGTCGATCTTTCACCAGCAGGTGCGAAAAATCGATGTAGTGTGCCGTTACGGCGGGGAGGAATTCGCGATCCTGCTGACGCAGACCAACGCGCAGCAGGCCTTCACGATCGCAGAGAAATTACGGCGCCAGATGGAGAACTGGCAATTTCCGGGAGTGCCGCGCAGCATCACCATTAGCGCGGGAGTTGCGGCATTTCCTACGCATGGCAGATCGCGGGATGAGATCGTCCGCGCCGCCGACAATGGACTCTACACGGCAAAGCAAGAGGGACGCAACCGTGTCTGTCTAACCAGCGTCGCTCTCGCCACGACTACCGGCCATCGCTAAAAGCTAGAGCCAGTCCGTTTTCATCTTCAGCAACTGCTTCTGCAACTTCTCCATGTCTTTCTGCAATTGCTGCTTCTGCCGCGCGCTCTGCTTCTGAAACTCCTTCTGCTGTCTGCAGAATTCCTGCCGTATCTCTTCTGCAGCTTTGCGAGAGGTTTCTGCGGTCAGAGCCATCTGCGGCTGCAGCTTAGCCAGTTCATCGCGCAATGCGCTCAATTCAAGCCTGGACTGGGCCTGCATCAGCGGTTCTGCATCGAAACTCTCCTCTTCCATCAAATCACCCGACTCGTTGCGGGAAGGCAATGACAACGTCAAGGTCTGTTCCTTCCGGTCGCGCATCACAACTACCTTGACGGAGCTGCCGCTTCTCGACTTCACGCCGTGTGCGAAATCGCTCGTATCGTGCACCGGCTGATCATTGATCTTGACGACGACATCTCCTGCCCGGAAGCCTGCCTTTTCGGCCCGGCTGCCTTTTTCCACCGACCGCACCAGAACGCCACTGCCGTTCTTCACACCAAAAAACTCGCCCAGTTGCTGCGTGATGTTCTCGACCATCAACCCGCTACGGGCCGACGACGTCACCATCACCATGTTGATGGAAGGAATATCGATATCCGGCATATGGATGTCCGGAATGTTCACGTGAATGTCCGGCTTTGGAGAAAACGCGAATTCCTTGTGCTTGTCCGCCAGTTGCAGCTTCACCGTCATCGGCTGTCCGTCGCGGCTTATGCCTAGCGTTACGATGCGCCCGGGCGGCTCTTCGTGAATCATGCGGCGTAATTGCGCGCCACTCTCGACGGACGTTCCATTCATCGTCAGGATGACATCGTGCTCCTTGATACCCGCTTTTCCGGCTGGAGCATCCTGATCGACCATGGTGACCTCCACGCCCTTTTCTTCTTTCAGTTTCAAGGTGCTCAGACGGTCTGTCGTGACGTCAGCAATGTCCACTCCCAGGTAGGAACTGGTACCCCCATCTTCGCTTGGAAATCCCCATGTGTGGCTGGAATCGTCCACTGACCAGTTTTGCGCCGCATGTGAGAACGTAAGAAGCAACGGCAACAATGCGAAGCCGATCATTACGTATTTGCGCATGATGATCTCCCGTTTCTGTGTTGGTCTTGCGGTCAATGATTAGGAGGAGAAAGCACTGACCGCCAGCCAATGATCACCGGCGACTGATTCCTAGTGTGTCGCCTTCCTGATACAAATATCTCCGGTTGAGGTATGCACCTTCAGCGTTGGGCCGCCGCCGTTGAGCTTTCCTTCAGCCGTCAGTGTCTTGGGACCCCATTGGTCACCTTCGCTGTTGATGTGTATGTCCGGGAAATCGGACGTAATGCGGTGTCCATTGCCCATATCGACGCTGGCCCGGACATTGATCGCAACATCCGAAGCGATGTAGACCGTGATGTCTCCAGCGCCCGTCTCCAGATCCGAATCGTGCCGCTCGGCCCCGGTACTCACCAGCTTTACCGTAATCCCGCCAGCGCCCGTTTCCGCTCGCGCCGAGGGTACACCATACAACTCGATGCCACCGCCGCCGGTCTCGGCATGCACGTGCCCTTTGGCCGAGGTCAGCCGGATGCTGCCGCCGCCCGTCTCAATATCGGCCGGGCCGCCGACGTCGCTGAGATCGACGCTGCCGCCGCCGGTTGAAACCTTGACCTTGCCGGCGCATTGCCGAATCTCGATGCTGCCGCCGCCGGTTTCAACGCTGGCTTCCTGCGAGCCGGACTCGATCCGTACGCTTCCGCCTCCAGTTTCGGCAACCACCTTGCCATTGGCATGGCGAATCGCAATCGATCCACCGCCGGTATGAAGCCCCAGATCACCGCTCACCGTTCCAACATCGATCGAGCCCCCGCCGGTTTCGGCGTTGACGCCTCCACCAATGTCGTCGAATTTGATGCTTCCGCCGCCGCTCTCCGCCTCTACGCGGCCAGCGACTCCGGACGCATCGACATTGCCGCCTTCAGTTTCGAGCTTCACCAGGGCCATTTCGCGGGGAACCATCACGGAAAACTCCGACGAACTATGCCGCGGCTGTCTTCCGCCCTGCCAGTCCCCTACGATCCAGGCCGTATCACCCTTCACATAAGCGGTGATCTTGTATTGCTCAAATTGGTGGCGTGCTTCCTGCTCCGAGGACGTACCAAAACGAGTATGAACGACATAATTGATGCCTTGTTGTTGTCCGCCTCGCACCACCACCGAGCCCATGTCTACTTTCACTCGCAGATTTTTGACCGCAGCCAGCGACCCTGTGATCTCTTGACCCCAGGATCCGCCTTCGCGGGATACCCGTGTTTCCTGCGCCTGGCTTTGCAAAAGCAAGCCCAGCGGCGCAAGCAGGGCCAGCACTCCGGCTAACCCAACGACTTGTAGCGTTTTTTTCAAATCTCCCACCTCACTTTTTCGCGATCAGTGCGCGAACACTCTCTCGATCCACTCCATGCATCTAGATTCGTATCCGTCCACGCTTTCAGCAATACCGTTCCGCCGAACTCGACGCTGTTTTTCAGCATTGTCTAATCAATCTCTGGCAACTGCGCCAGCATGGTGCGCGCCTGCGACTTGATGTAGGTGCTCGTATCCTTCGCCGCCAGGGCCATCAGGACGCCGCGCACGCTGCCATCAGCCTTCACCGGCTCAATCAGCCGCAGCGCTTCAATGCGCACTCCGGAATTCGTATCGTTCACCAGCGCGCGCAGAATCGCGTCGCGCACATTGGTATCGCTCCTGACGTACGTACCCAGCGCATCCAGAGACTTCAAACGGACTCCCGGATTGGTGTCATTCTGCAGCGCGTAAATCAGGGCTTCGCGCACCTGCAACTCGCTGCTCCTCTGCGCCAGCAGGTCAACGGAGTCCACACGTACGCCCGAGTTGTAGTTATTGCGCGCTGCGTAGAGCAGCAACTGCTGGATCTTCTGATCGTTCAGTGATCCCTGCGCTTCCTGAGTATTTACTGTGTTGTATTTGATCGTGACCTGATCGGTGCCTGGGACGGGAGTTACAGAATCGATGCCAGAGATGGAAGCTTCGGTGGGAATGTTGCTGGAAACATTGTTCGCGATCGGGAGGAGGCCTGTCGTTCCGGTGCGCGGGCCATAAAGCCTGTAGGTTGTCCCAATGCCGGCTGCGAAGCCAAGGATGAGAATCACCGAAGCCAACGCCGGAGAGAACCTCACCTGCCTCAGCCAGTTCGCCGGATCGAACGCCAGCCGGTTCCATACGCTGCCCTGCTGTGTCGTCTCCAGCGCTTCCTGCAGGCGCATGCGCGACGAGGCCAGCAGGTTCGGCGACGGATCAGACGCACGATCCTGCGCGAGCATGTCATGGAAATTCTGCTCGGCCTTCAGCTCCAGTGCGCAGTCGGGGCAGCGGGCGATATGCTGCTCGAGTTCATGGCGGGCATCATCTGCCAGCTCGCCATAAACATGAAACACAATATTCTCTCGAACCCATTCACACTTCATAATTGCCTCTTAAGCTTCGAGCTCCGAGCCATGAGCTGCGAGCGACCTGGAACCTCGAAACTCGTCGCTCATAGCTCACAGCTACCTCATATCCGCCAGGGCCCCGCGCAATTTCTGCGTGGCCCGGAAGAGGGTGTTCTTGGCGGTCTCTTCCGTCGTATGCAAAATCTCTCCCACAGTTCGCAGCTTCAGCCCGTGATAGTGCTTCAACTCGAAAACCATGCGCTCCCGAGGTGTCAGCTTCTCCAGTGCTCCGGCGATTCGTGCTCCCAATTGCCGGCGCATCAAATCACGTTCCGGATTCGCCCCGGCCCGCCCATCGGCGACCTGATCGAGCAGGTCATACTCGCCGCCGTCAGAATCTTTGGCGACTGGAGCGTCTTCCTTGCGCACTGTCTTCTTGCGCAGATGATCGAGACACAAGTTGGTCACGATCCGGTAAATCCATGTGTAAAAGGAACACTCGAACCGGAAGCTGCCGATGTTCTTGTACGCTTTGAGGAAGGCGTCCTGATACACGTCCTGGGCGTCGTGTTCAGTTCCAGTGAGGTGCAGCGCGAGCCGCAGCACGGCTTGATCGTAGTGGCGCACGAGTTCCTCGAAGGCAGCGCGGTTTCCCTGCTGCGCCTCGCGGATCAGCATCGTGTCATCGATGCGCCGATCTTGCGTTTGGCGATCTAGCCCAGCCATGCAACCCCGCGGGGGGTCTTGGTTCTTGCTGACTCTCTCTGTTAACTCACTCGCTTTCGAGTGGGCCCGTCCGCCAACCGAAAATGGTACTGTCCATACACCGGCCGGCATTTGCGTCCTGTTCCTCTACCCGCCCGGCATTTAGTGTCTGTTCCGGGCTTGCACAGGAATAGACGGAGAGTCCCCCGTTCCGTGAGCAGAAATTATAGGCTGTAGGGGAAATTTGTGGAGTACCTAGGTGACTCTGGGACAAAGATTTAGAGGGTAAACACAACAAGAGGACACAGCGTACAAACGGCATTGGCACGAAAAATGCCCTGAATGTGGGGCATAAACTGCTTTCGCAGGGATAAGAGTCGCTCGGGCCAGGAGCAGATGGAACGCGCTTAGCGGATCGAGTCGCCACTCATCGCGTTTTGACCGCTACGGCGAGACTTGGTTCCAGTGTACTTTGTCGAGTTGAAGACAAAACGGCCCGAGCGGGAGCCCGGGCCGAAAATCCAGCTACTACTCCGTCACCGGTTCCTTCTCGATCACGACCTTCAGATGCGCGGTCACGTCCTTGTGCAGCTTCACCGGGACGGTGAACTCGCCCAAAGTCTTCAGCGGCTCATGCAGCTGGATCTTGCGGCGATCGATGTTGAAACCCTTCTTGGTCAGGGAATCCCCAAGATCGCTCGATGTGACCGATCCGAATAGCTGATCGTTTTCGCCCGACTTGCGCGTGAACGTCACTGACACACCCTCGAACTGCTTTGCCAGTTCCTCGGCTTGTGTCTTTTCTTTGGCCGAGCGCCGCACAGAGGCGGCTTTCATCTGTGTGATGACGGCCTTGTTGCCCTCGTTGGCCTCAATGGCCAGCTTGCGCGGCAGAAGGAAATTCCGCCCGTATCCTTCGGCGACCTTCACTACGTCGCCGCGCGATCCCAACTTCGCTACGTCTTCTTTGAGAATGACTTCCATGATAGCTCCGGTTTCGATCAGATTTCTGGGGCCGTAACGACCGGCAATTGTTGATTGGGTGATCGGCGATTGTCGATTGAAGAAAAACTCAAAAGCTCGGAATTTTCAATCAGCAATCACAAAATCGGCAATCGACAATGTTCTAGCTTGCTCTTCCGGCGAACGGCAGCAGGGCGATATTGCGCGCCTGCTTGATCGCCGATGACAGCCGGTGCTGATGCGGAGCGCACACGCCCGTCAGGCGTCGCGGCACGATCTTGCCGCTCTCTGCCACGAACTGCCCGAGCAGCCGGTAGTCCTTATAGTTGATGTCTTCGATCTTCTCGACGCAGAACTTGCAAACCTTCTTGCGCCGGAAGAATTTGCGTCCACCCCCGCCACCTTCGCGCGGAGGCCCGCCCGGACCGCGCCCGCCACCACCGAATCGCGGACGGTCTCCGCCAGGACGATCTCCGCCCGGTCTTCCGCCCTCACTTCGCGGCCTCTCGCTCGGTGCCGCTGCTTGCTCTGGTGCTTTCGTCTCGTCTGCCATAACTCGTGCTCTCCTTCGGAATCTCTGCCACTTCCCCAAAAAGGGGCCAGGGATCAGGGTTTAGGGGCCAGCGAAAAGATCGCTCATCACACGAGGTCTGGACTCTGATCCCTAGTCCTGACCCCTGGCCCTTAGTCTTTACGCGGTCGCTGGAGTCTCCGTAGCCGGAACTGCCGCAGGTTCTTCCGGCGCGGCTCGCCGCCGGTTGCGCGCTCACCTTCTTTTTGGCGTCGCGCAGCTTCTTGATCTTGTCCAGTCGCTTCTGCTCCTCGTCGACGCGCACGGTGAGGAACTTAATCACTGGCTCGGTCACACGCAAACGACGCTCGAGTTCGTGCATGACCGGACCGCCGCCCTCGATCACCATCAGCACATAGATGCCGTCATGGAACCGGCGCACAGTGTAAGCAAGACGGCGCTTGCCCATCTTGTCGACGCGAATCACAGTCCCGCCCGACGGGGGCACCACGGACTGCAATGTCGAAATCAGTTTGTCCAGATCCTCGTCCGTCATATCTGGTCGGACGATAAACATCAGCTCATAAGTACGATTCATTCGTTATCTCCAAACTTCTCAGGGGTCAGGGGATAGGGTCTAGGGATCAGCAAAACCTATCGGTTCTTTCACTGACCACTGATCCCTGATCCCTGATCCCTGTCTTCTTTCCGGTTAAACCGGTTCATCGCCACCGCCGGACCTTCCCGCAAAATCATCTTCACTGCCTCGGCGGCCGTGTCGAGCATTCCATCCACAACAGCCAGATCCGCCTTGCGCATCGGAGCCAGCAGGTACGCCGCTCCGTCTGCAACTTTCCGCTCGGGCGCGACGCCAATCCGAATCCGCAGGAAATCCTGCGTGCCCAGCGCACCGATAATCGACTCGATACCGTTGTGCCCCGCCGAACTTCGTCGCGTATGAATCCGCAACGTGCCCAGCGGAAAATCAAGCTCGTCCTGAATTACGATCAGGTCCGACTCCGGACTCGCCTCGTACTCCCGGAGCAACTCCTTTACCGAGACGCCGCTCAAATTCATGAACGTCTCTGGCTTCGCCAGCAGAACCATCTGATCTGCAAGCACGGTACGCGCCGTCAAAGCCCGGCACTGCCGGTTTCTTACTTCCACCCCCAGGTTTCCGGCAATACGATCAATCGCCAGAAAACCCAGGTTATGCGGCGTGAACTGATATTCGATTCCGGGATTTCCGAGACCAACGATCAGTTTCACGCCACCATCCGAACCCAGTGCATCGCGATTCGGCCGCGCTGTGCGCTGGCCGGACGGCCTCTTCGACTGCGCTCAGGGCAGGCTTCGGCAGCCGTCCCCACACGAGCACTATTTCTTCTCTTTCTTCTCGGACTTCTCCGGAGCAGCCTCGGCGCCTTCTTCTTCGGTCTCCTGCTTACCCTTCTTGATGACTTCGGGCTCGGCCGGAGCAGCTCCCGCTTCTGCCGCCACAGCTTCGGGCGTTGCGACCACTTCTTCCTTCACCGAGGTCACGTGCGCCACCGGCTGATTCTCGTCGGTCAGGAACTTAATCTTCGCCGAGTGGGGCAGATCGGAGACGCGCAGCACCTTGCCAAACGTCAGATGGCTGACATCGACATCGATGTGACTCGGGATGTCTGCCGGCAAGCACTCGATCTCGACCTCGCGCAGCATCTGCTCGAGAATGCCGCCTTCTTGCTTCACTCCCGCCGCTTCGCCAGTCAGTTCGATCGGCACGCTCACACGCAGCACCTTGTCGAGCGCAATGCGCTTGAGGTCGATGTGCAGCAGGCGTCCTTTGATCGGCTCATACTGCCAGTCGACGATCATGGCCTTGGTCTTCTCGCCGCCCAGGGCCAGATCGAAAATCGTGTTGTGCCCGGACTCTGAGTTGAGAATGCGGGTCACCACTCGCGGATCTACCGTGATCGGCTGCGAGTCCTTGCCCGCGCCATAGACTACGGCCGGAATCTTTCCGTCGCGCCGCACGCGCTTTGCCTGATTCTTCGAACCCGGCTCTCGTGTCTGCGCTTCCAGTACGTTCGTTTCTAATGCAGTCGCCATAATTAGATCCCTTATCTATTTTTTCTTATGAGATTGCAGCACGAGCATTTCACGCTCTGCTTGCAGCGTTAGCTCCGAGCCGCGAGCAAACCCAGGGTGCTCACAGCTCATAACTCGGTGCTCGTAGCCTTCTACACAAACAACTTACTAACCGAAGTCTCTTCGTGATTGGCCTGAATCGCCCGGCCAATCAATCCCGCAATGGAGAGGACCGAAATCTTTCCTCCCTTTTCCGTCCGGGCCGCATCGGCTTCGGGGTTGAGCGGGATCGTATTCGTTACCACCACTTCCTTGATTACAGAGTTCTTAATATTCTCCACCGCTGGTCCCGAGAGCACCGCGTGTGAAGCGCATGCATAGACTACGGTTGCGCCGTTATCCATCAACGCCGCCGCCGTCTTTACCAGTGTTCCCGCCGTGTCAATCAAGTCATCGATGATCAAGCACGTGCGTCCGTTGACGTCGCCGATCACGTGCATGACTTCCGCGACGTTCATCTCGACGCGCCGCTTGTCGACGATGGCCAGGGCCGCGTCCACTTTCTTCGCGAAAAACCTGGCGCGCTCCACGCCGCCCGCGTCCGGCGAAACAATCGTCAAATTCGGCAACGCCAGCTTGCGGAAATGATCCACCAGCACCGGCGAAGCAAACAGATGATCCACCGGGATGTTAAAAAATCCTTGCAGCTGCGGCGTATGCAAATCCACGATCAGGGCCCGGTGTGCCCCAGCTGCCGTCAGCAAATCCGCCACAAGCTTCGAAGAGATGGGGCTGCGCGGCTTGTCTTTCCGGTCCTGCCGCGCATAACCGAAGTACGGAACCACCGCCGTGATGCGTCGTGCCGAAGCGCGTTTCAGCGCATCGATCATCAGCAGCAACTCCATCAGGTGCTCGTCCACCGGACGGCACGTGGGCTGCATCACGAAAACGTCGGCGCCACGTACGTTCTCCTGAATCTGAACGTAACACTCGCCATCGGCAAAGCGCGTTACCTGCGCCTGCCCACGCTGCATCCCGAGAAAGTGGCAGACTTCATCGGCAAGTGACTCGTTGGCCGTGCCGCTGAAAATCTTGAACTTGTCGTCGGTTCGTGGCCGCTGTTTCCGTTCCAGCTTCTCATCGGTCACTGGCGGACTCTTCTTCTCAATCTTCTCAGCCTTGTCGGTCGGCGTGACTAAAGTAGCCATGGTTCGTCTCTGGGCTCCTGGCCTTCAGTTCTTACCGTCAATTACAGCTTTCAGCTGTTGCGATCCATCCAGCTCCACAAACGCCGAGAACTGAGAGCTAGAAGCTCGCAGCTGATTTTCTGGCTGGGCCGCTAGGATTCGAACCTAGACAAAGTGCTCCAAAGGCACTTGACCTACCATTAGTCGACGGCCCAGTAACCAAAATTGTTGATGGTGAATTGTTGATTGCCCCGGAAACCGGGGGACTCTATTTTCATTCAACAATCAAAAATCAACAATCAAAAATTCGCGTCGACCAAACCGACCTATATCCGGCGCCCACGCCAGCCTGGGAGCCCAAAAGCAACCTTCAACCGGCAAAAACCCGCCGCCAGTAAGCCGCTCGCGTCAGCGTCACTGTCGCTTGCGCTGCCCATCCAGTCTTCCGCAGCTTGCTAACCGCCGAAGCCGCAGCCTGCCGCGAGCCGAACAGCCCATACAGCGTCGAGCCGGAACCCGACATCGACGCATATTCCGCGCCCGCGCGCACCAACGCTCGCTTTGCCTCGCCTAGCTTGGGATACTCAGGAAAGACGACTTGTTCGAAGTCGTTCTCGATCCCAGCCCGGTCAAGCCGGAGAAGCGGATTCCCGGCCCGGCCCCCTCTTTCCACCAACTGAGAAGGAGCACTGGAGTACAGCCCGCTCAGCCACGCCGACAAGCCATGACCAAGCTCAATCATTCTATCGGACGGGCTGGATACCGTCAATTTGTGGATGCGATGCTTGCATGGGGACGCCACGTCGCGTGTTTGCCGCGGCATGGCTTGTGCGGGGACTGACGCCCTCGTCCGTCCGGGCCAAGCAAGGCTCGGCAGGATGTTTGCTTGAGATCTGCTCATCACCTAGCCTAACCAAACCCTCGCGGGCGGGAGCACCCGCGCCACACAATCGATCCCACTCCGCAAACGCCTTCGGCGTCGATACTCCAATCTCTGGAGTTACCGCTACACATGCCGTCGCCGGGAAATCCGGCAGCGGATACACCTGCTCACCGCGCCCCACTCCTAAAATTGTCCCGCCCACCAGAAATAGCGGCAGATCCGATCCAACTTCCGCCGCGATCCGCAGCCTCTCTTCCGCGGGCAGCATTTTTCGGAGAGCCCGCTCCAATCCCAGCAGCGTCGCCACCGCATTCGCCGAAGCTCCGCCGAGGCCGCCTTGTACCGGCAACCGCTTCTCGATTTCAATGATCACGCGCCCCTTGGCCCGCAGAGCCATCATCGCCTTCTCGGCGATGCGATAGCAGGTGTTCGATTCATCGCGGGGCACGCGTGCGTCCGCGCACCGAATCTCAATCTCTGGACCGCGGCCCGCGCCGCGCACAACGCTCACGCGAATTACATCGTGCAGCCCGATCGTCTGGTAGACGGTTAAGAGCTCATGAAATCCGTCGGGGCGCGCAGGCCCAATGCGCAGCCCAAGGTTGATCTTCGCAAACGATCGCACAGTCACGGTCATGGATGGATGATTGTAAGGCGTCAGGCCACTTTCTTCGAACGCTGTCCCGTCTATCCGTATTAACCAGTGGCTATAGAACTTGACGCTCGTTCCGCCCGGCGTCCTCCAAAGGCGTGAATAGTTCGGGTTCCCGCCACAACCTCACCGCCGTGCTGCACGCCGCGCGGAATGAAGAACTCCTGTCCCGTCCGAACAGGAATTTTCTTGCCCTCGAGAATCAACGTGTAGCAACCTTCGACCACCAGCATGTATTCGTCGAAATCATGAACATGTGGTGCAGATGGTGCCGTCTCTCGGCACGTCCAAAACGCCATCTGACTTCCGTCTGCTCCATCGAAGACGTATCCTTCGACTCCCGGGGTCGCCTGATCGCTGGTTGCGATCCGATTGACCGCCCGCTTCATAAAATCAGGAAATTCTTTCATGAGTGCGCTCCTTTTCTATCGCGAAATGGGGCGATAGAGTCATGCTATGCTTTCCGGCGTGCCAGACGCTGTCTCGTTCGAAAATTCGGACTCCCCTCGGCATACCGCGTTTGTTCGCGTGACGCACTGGATCACGACGATCTGCTTCTTTGCTTTGCTCATCACCGGGGCGGAGATCGTGATCTCGCACCCGCGTTTCTATTGGGGCGAAACCGGCAATGATCTGACGACTCCGCTCTTCAGAATACCGATCCCCGCTTCAAGGAATTTGGTCCCCACCGGGTACCACTACGTGATGCCTGACGAGAACGGCTGGAGTCGGTATCTCCACTTTGAGGCGGCTTGGGCCGTTGTGCTGACCGGGCTCCTCTACGCCATCTGGGGTCTATGGACTGGCCACTTCCGGAGTAATCTGTTTCCCGCCCCAGCCGATAGGACGTGGCAGGCATTCTTGCGAGTAATCGCGAAACATATTCGTCTCAAGCGGCCCGAGAAAGCCGAAGCTTTTTCCTACAACGTGGTGCAGCGAGCCGCGTACCTGGTTGTTATCTTCATCCTCTTTCCCCTTGTCATCTGCACGGGTCTCGCGTTGTCACCCGCTTTTAACGCCGCGTTTCCGTTGGTCGTCAATGCGCTCGGAGGACGGCAATCCGCGCGTACCCTTCATTTCTTTGTCTCCACATTTCTCCTGCTCTTCCTAATTGTCCACGTTGCCATGATTGTTTTAGCCGGATTCACCAATCGCATGCGGGCCATGATCACCGGAAAATTGGTTACCGGAACGATGAGTGCGAGCAGTGTAGCCGTGACCCGGCAACCCGTAGGAGAGGAACGCACATGAGCCCGATCTCACGCCGCAAATTCGTCACTGCTGGTCTCGCCGCCACCGCAGGCGTGTCCGGCGTAGCTGTGGCTGCCACTCTGGCGAAGCGCTATGGACTGGTCCCTCCCGATAATGGCGGAATCTACGGCCCGGGTGAAACCCTGACTTATGCCGCGCAGCGCCTTCTCACCAGGCACTCACTCGCCCGTGAGTTTCCCCGAAGCATGATCTCCAAGACTCCGTTCGCGAATGAACTCGCGCCCTTCAATGATGGCTTCAAACGCCACCAAGCTGGCGGGTTTGCTGATTGGCGGATTGCTGTTGATGGAATGGTCGCCAGGCCCGCATCGCTTTCTCTGTCTGATCTCAGGAGTCTTCCTGTCCGCAGCCAGATCACCGAAGTCGTCTGCGAGGAAGGCTGGTCGTATGTCGCCGAGTGGATCGGGACGCCACTGGCAGCCGTACTGAATGCCTGCGGGATATTGCCGCAGGCGCGCTATGTCGTTTACTACTCCATCGAGCCCGACTGGTGGGAGAGCATCGATATGGCCGACGCTCTGCATCCTCAGACCCTACTGACTTATGCGATGAATGATGGAGATCTTCCGGTGGGCTTCGGTGGCCCGCTCCGCCTGCGCGTGCCTCGCCAACTCGGCTACAAGAGCGTCAAATTCATAACCCGCCTCACCGTGACAGACTCGCTCAAAGGCTTCGGCAAAGGCGTCGGAGGCGCGAACGCAGAAGGCGGTTATGCCTGGTACGCCGGAATCTGAAGAGCTCTCTGGAGGCTGGTCCATCTTGCTGGAGCACGTCGCCCGTGCAGGCTGTGTAGAATAAGCTGAATGTCACAGGCAGCCCCAGCCATCACACGCAGCCCCGCCGATGTGGTCCGGCAGACCCCGGTTTCTCAGGCCAGCAATGGAATCTGTTACGCCAGTTCCGGGGAAATCGCCGTCAATTCGTTCGATCTCGAACGCATGGTCGCGGCTGTGCCGACTCGCATTGCTGCCGCACTTGAGCGCAAGGCTTACTACTTTGTGCCGCTCACGGTCAGTCACGGTGAAGAGACGCTCATCGCAGACCGCTATGATATCGCGCTCAGCGACAACGCTGTCTGCCATCGCAACCTCAACCTGGGCGATTCGCAGTGCGTCTTCATCTCGACCCGTTTGATGGATGACAAGTTTTCTGTGGCGTTCGAGTTCTACATCAATGTCGGACACGCGCTGGTCGAGCGCGCGGGCGTTTCCAGCGACTTCAGCCAAATCGCCTGGAGCCAAGTTGAATCTGGAGTTCGCGGCGAGACGTCGCTCGATGCCTGGGAAGCCCGCAAACTGGCCTCGGCAAATGGACCTGACGCTGAGCGCTACAAGACGGAATACTTCGAAGCGACCTTTTCCGATACGATTTCGATTTATCTGCTCTCGCTTTATTTGGACGTCGACTACTACGATCTGCGCGAGCGTGACTATCCGCTGCTGGCGCCCTCCGCATTAGCCGAGCGCCTGCGCAAAGTGGCGGAACTATTCCCGCCCAACAGCGGATTCGAATTCGCCGTGCTGTACAAACGGCGCTGACGAATCGCGGCGGCAATCTGATGGCAAAACCTTCTGCAACACGCTCTCCTCGCTGGTACGGGATCCCGCTGCGCATCTTGGTCGTGACCTTCATCGGCACGCTGCTCGCCTTCGCAGTCAGCCTCCTGCTAGCGATTATCGGCACGGCGATCGCGGCTGCCATTCGCGGCATTCATCCTGACATGCGCGTTGCGTACCGCCTGATCGCTTTGCCCATGGCTCTCGTGGCAGGGGGCATCATCCTCGTGCTCTCGGTGGGGATGGAAATTCGGCATTATCGCCAAACCAAAACCCTGTCAGCGATCGAAAGGCTCAGTTAGATCTCGTGCCGCCACGCATCGCCATCCCAATGCCGCACTCGATCGACCGGGAGTATGGCGAGCGCGCCATTCCGCAGTATGAACGGGCGGTTGCGTTAGCTGGTGGACAAGCATTGCGCATTCCGCTTGATGCGGGACCCGCCGATATCAGAAGGCTGGCACAGAGTTGCGATGCTGTGCTGCTGCCGGGCAGCAATGCGGATGTGGACCCGGCAAAGTTCGGGCAAGAGCGCGCGCCGCGAACGGCGAGGGCGGATGCATTGCGCGAAGAAACTGATTTTCTTCTGCTCGAAGATGCCTATGCGAACCGCAAGCCCGTGCTTTGCATCTGCTATGGCTTACAGAGCCTGAACGTGTTTCGTGGAGGCTCGCTCGTCCAGCACATTCCGGATTTCTTGCCGGAAGAGACTCGCGCAAAAGTGAATCATGAGGCAGGCAAGAAGATCGCGATTGCGCATTCGGTCGAGATCGCGGGAGATTCCCTGCTTCGAAAGATTGTCGCCGAAGATCCACAGGCTGGCGCCCTGTGCCTGCCCGTGAACTCATCGCACCACCAGTCTGCCGATCTCATTGGGGACGGTCTGCGCGTTGTCGCGCGCTGCTCGGATGACGGAATCGTCGAGGCGTTGGAAGGAACTTCATCCGATCATTTTTTAGTTGGTGTGCAGTGGCATCCGGAGCGATCGGTAGATAACGATGAGCCCTCGCGCGCTATCTTCCGCGCTCTGATCGAAGCGGCGACGAAATAGTTGACGTCGCGCTATTTCCTGCTTTTACGTTTTGCTTTCTTGGAAGTCTTCACGGCCTGCAACAACACAACGACGTGGGCAATCGCGGTATTGTCCGTTCCCAGGCCTTCGGGAGTCTTGGCTTTCAATCCCACGCAATCGAGATGTACGCCAAGTAGCTCGGCTACTCGCGTTCGAATCGACGAGTCGAATGCGGGCCAATCTTCGGCGTGCTGAGAATCAGGCTGGAGTCGACATTTGCGATCTGGTATCCCGCCGCATGCACGCGCTTCAAGGCTTCTCGCAGGAAGATGACGGAGTCTGCGCCCTTCCACTTCGGGTCCGAAGGGGGAAACAGTGCGCCGATGTCAGGCGCGGCGATCGCTCCTAGTAAAGCATCGGTAATGGCATGAAGAAGAACGTCGCCATCGGAGTGGCCGCCTAAGCCTTTGTCATGCGCCAGCTTGATGCCGCCGATCTTCAGCGGAACGCCAAGGCGGAATTCATGGGAATCAAAGCCGTAGCCGATCCTCATCCATAAACCTCGGCCACGGATTCGCGCGGATTTTCACGGATTTTTTTTCGTTCGTTGTCGAAGAGCAATCGCCGGAATTGTGGGCGCATGCCGAAGTTCAAAAGAAGGCCAACTTCAATCTCAGTTGCTCGGAGATAATGCAAGATCTGCGCTTCGTGAGCTGAATCCAAAGCGCGTGCCGCCTTCAGTTCAAGAAGTACCGTAGCGTCGACCAATATGTCCGCAAAATACTGCCCGATTTTTGTGCCTCGAAACCAGACGGGCGCTGATACCTCACGGGTGGCGGCAAGACCCGACTGCCGGAGCGCCACGACCATGGCCTCGGCATATGTGGATTCGAGAAATCCGGTTCCCAATTCGTTGTAGACGTCGTAAAAGACTCCGATTATTTTTTCGGTCAACGCCGCATGCTTAAGACATCTTTGAGATCGACCCATTGCTTCATAGTCTAAGCCGCTAAGCAAAGATCTATCCGCGAAAATCCGTGAAGATCCGTGGCTCATTTCCTTAAATAGAACTCCGCCAACTCCATATCTCCGGGGTTGGTGATCTTTATATTCTTGGGCGAACCCATGACGACCGCGACTTCGTGTCCCGAGCGTTCCGCCAGAGATGCTTCGTCCGTGCCCATAAAGCCGTCCGCGCTGGCTTCGTCGAAGACCTTCTTGATCACGTCATAGCGGAATCCCTGAGGTGTTTGCGCCAGAACTACGCTCGCGCGAGGGATTGTCGCTTTGATGATGGCGCCTTCGGATGTCCTCTCGACCTGTTTCACCGTATCAACGGCCGGAAGTCCGGCAATGGCTGCGCCATACTTTTTTGCGGCTTCAATCACATCTTTGATAATTTCTGGGGTCACCAGCGGGCGCACAGCATCGTGCACCAGCACGATATCGTCTGGAGCGGCGGAGATCGCGTTCAAAGCATGTTCTACAGATTGCTGGCGATGCTCGCCGCCGATCACAAACGCGATTTTTTTGTTGAGGACGTCTTTTGCTTCATTTTCAAGCCGCTCGCGAAAGCCTTCGATTTCGTTTTCGCGTAAAGCTACCCAGATTTCGCTCACCGGTTCCAGCGCCGCGAACTTGCGCAGAGTGTGTATAAGAATCGGTGTACCCGCGAGCTCGGTGAACTGCTTCGAGGCATGAGGCTTTTTGTCCTTCGCATCTTTGGCGGCAGGAACGTGAGCCATGCGCGTTCCCAGCCCTGCGGCCGGGATGATTACAAACACCTTCATAGCGGGGTGGTCAGTATACGAGTGTGAAGGCTGGAAGTTCAAATACGGGACCACCGCCAAGCACGCAGGGTGACGTAACTTTGATTGTGTAAAAAGCAAGAGGGTGTAAGTTGGCTTTGCCTGGCAAGCAGAAGCCGTTCCGAAAAGGAGACCTACACCCATGGCGAAGATAATCCCGATCGACGAGCATTTCCAACATTTTCTGGCCGAGATGAAAGAGAGCTTCTGGGGCGATCTGTATGGGCAGACGCGGCAAGCGTGGCAGCGGTTTTTCGAACTGGAATCGGAGCGGCAACGCGACCGCTTCTCCGGCTGGGCACCTTACGAGCGGCGACGCGGGAGGCGGCGGGACTACCGCAACGGCTACTACGAGCGGGATTTCGTGACCCGCTTCGGAACCATTCGCTTGCGCATTGCGCGCACCCGCGAGAAGAGCTTTCTGCCGCTGGGGCTGCGGCGCTTTCAGCGGCGGGCCGAAGAGGTTTCGCTGCTGATTCGGGAAGCATTTCTGCGCGGGATCTCGACCCGGCAGGTGGGACGGGTTGTAGCCACCATCACGGGAGAAACCGTGAGCGCGCAGACGGTGTCGAAGCTGACCCGTGATCTGGACGAGGCGGTACGGCAGTTTCATCAGGCGAAGTTGAGTGACGATTATGTCTATCTGTTTCTCGATGGGGTGAGCTTGCGGGTGCGGCGGCCGACCGGACGCAAACAGGTGCAGATGCTGGTTGCGTACGGCATCCGGCAGGACGGGAGTCGGCACTTGCTGGGCTTTCTGCGCAGCCAGGGCGAGGGTCAGGCGGACTGGGAAGCCTTGCTCCAGGATCTGTACCGGCGCGGGCTGGAAGGCCGAGGGCTGCAGTTGATTCTGACCGATGGCTGTGCCGGGCTGGCGGCGGCGATTCGCACCGTCTATCCGCGGGTGCGGCATCAGCGCTGCTGGGTGCACAAGATGCGGAACATTTTAGAGAAAGCACGGAAGCGGGATTACGACGAAGTGAAAGCCGGAGCCCAGGCCATCTACCTGGCCGAGAGCCGGGCGCAGGCGGAAGGCGCATTCCGCCGGTTCCGCGCCCGCTGGCAACGCATCTATCCTGGCGTGGTCAAGTGCTTGGGCCGAGACTTGCCCGAGCTGCTGTCGTTCTTTGCCTTCCCTCGGCACCTGTGGCGCAAACTGCGCACCACCAACGTGATCGAGCGCTGTTTCGTCGAGGTGCGGCGCCGCACCAGACCGATGGTGTGCTTCGTAAATGTGCAAAGCGTGGACCGCATCATCTACTCCATCTTCCAGAGATTTAACCTGGAATGGAGAACTCGCACCCTCAACCTATTTACACAAGCAGCTTGACGTCACCAGCACGCAGTGCACGCGCAGACGTTCGGAGAGTCTGCGGACCTGAGTAAACGATCGTAACTATTACGGTGTCGTTTTCGTCTCGACAACAATCGGCGTGGCGACCGTGGTCGTTCCGCTGGAAACAACCGGCACTATTGGTGAACTCGGCGATACAGGGACCGGTTGGCGAGAATAGGCGGCGCGTTCGTCCCACTTACCGAAGATCATTTTCCCGGCAGTGGTCTGCAACACCGAGGTGACCGAGACATCGATGGTCTTGCCGATCATCTTTCGCGCATTGTCTACGACAACCATGGTGCCATCATCCAAATAGGCGACGCCCTGGTTATATTCTTTGCCTTCTTTCAGGATGAACACGCGCATCGTCTCGCCGGGGAGGACTATCGGCTTCAGGGAGTTGGCCAGCTCATTAATATTCAGGACTTCGACTCCCTGTAACTGCGCAACCTTGTTCAGGTTGAAATCGTTGGTGATGATCTTGCCTTCGTACACCTTGGCGAGTTCGATCAGCTTCAGATCGACTTCACGGACGGCAGGGAAATCGTCTTCGACGATCTGAATCTGCAAGGTCGCAACCTTCTGCAGGCGCTGCAGGATGTCTAGACCTCGGCGGCCGCGGTTTCGCTTTAGCGAGTCAGCCGAATCGGCCACCAATTGCAACTCGCGCAAGACGAACTGCGGGGTTACGATGACGCCATCCAGGAAGCCAGTCTCGGCAATATCGGCGATACGGCCATCGATGATTACGCTGGTGTCGAGAATCTTATAGCTCTTCTTGCCCTGCTTCTCGCCACCGAAGATTCCGCCGAGGGCCGCCAGATTGAGCAAGTCTCCTTTATTTGCGCCGACGATCAGGCCGACATAAGCCATGAGGAGCATGACCAAGATCTGGAGGAAGCTCTGCATGTGTCCCGGGGGAACACTGCTGCGAATGACCAGAGCGAAAAGATAAGCTCCGCAGATTCCGAGAAGGCTCCCAATCGCAGCACCGATCAGGCGCTTCAAGCTGACAGTGCGGAGCTTCCACTCGAAGAGGACGATCGCAGCGCCAATCAGCGCGCCGGCGCCCGCGTTCCACAGGCGAGGATAGCTGAAGGGCTCAATAGCAAAGCAGGTGAGAGCAACAACGATAATGAAAAGAAGACGTACAGAGATAATATCCACGGTAGACCTCCCCGCGGATGCAACTTTTTCCCGTGCTATTGGGTCGTGCACCCGTGCCATTTCCACGCCGCCCCTGGCGGAGAACCGGCCTTGCAAATGCAGGGCGCATAGATTAGGGGAATGAATGCGCGCCCCGTTTCCGGCCTAAGGGGCATGGCCGGACAGCATTAACCCAACGCCAAGAGTATATACCCGCCGGTAGGGGAGAGAAGTGGTCGTGTCGCGCGGGCCTGAGATGAGACGACCGCCAGCTTAAACAGTCCAGGGGTTTCTGTGTTTTGCGGAGGCGGACAACGCAGGTCTAGACTCTTCTTCATGAAAGCGTTGGTCATCACCAGTCTCTCCGGTCCTGATTCTCTCGCAAT
Source organism: Terriglobia bacterium (assembly GCA_963823085.1). Taxonomy (GTDB): domain Bacteria; phylum Acidobacteriota; class Terriglobia; order Terriglobales; family Acidobacteriaceae; genus Sulfotelmatobacter. The sequence continues at coordinate 394,243 of CAWGKF010000006.1, forward strand.
CCAAGACGTTCCCGAACCAACCCCGAAAGCAGGACAAACGATGGTTAGGGTGGCCGCGGGAGGGCTGAACTTTGCGGATTTCATGACAACCAAGGGCGGGTATCCGGGAACGCCACCGCCGCCACTGATTGCAGGCCGAGAGTTTGCCGGAGTGGAAGAGAGCACGGGGCGGCGGGTGATGGGATACATGCAATGGGGAGCCTTCGCGGAGAAGGCTGTGGCCTATCCAAACCTGCTCTGGCCGGTGCCGGAAAACTGGACGGATGAGCAGGGAGCGGCGTTCCCCGTGAACTACTTCACCGCGTATCTCGGTTACTGGCAGGCCGGAATGACCGTGCCACGTGCGGATGGCGGAACGCACCGGGTACTGATCCATGCGGTTGCTGGAGGGGTCGGTACAGCAGCCGTGCAGATCGGCCGGTTGCTTGGAGTCGAGATGTATGGAACGTCTTCATCGGATGAGAAGCTGGCTCGAGTAAAGGAACTTGGGCTTGAGTTTGGAATCAATTACAAGCGGAACAGTTATGAAGAAGTGGTGAAAAATCTGACCCGGGGTGAGGGCGTCGATGCGGTCTTCGAGATGCTCGGCGGCGAGCACACGGCGAGGAGCCTGCGCTGCCTGCGCGACTTTGGCAAAGTCATTCAGTACGGAACGGCGACAGGAAAGTCTCCGCAACTGGATCTTCGCGCCATGTATGCCAAGTCGGCGAGCGTACAGGGGTTGTGGCTGACATATCTGTCGCAGAAACCGGACATCATGGGACCGGCATGGCAGCAGCTTTCGCAGTGGGCTAACGAAGGCAGACTTGTTCCGCAGATCGGGCACGTTCTGCAGTTGGAGCGTGCCGTCGAGGCGTACAAGCTGCTCGAAGAGGGGAAGAACTACGGCAAAGTCGTGGTCAAGATCACGCCTTGAAATTCTGACCTGCCGACTCGTTCAAGACAGCTATCTGTGCGCATCCATGAATCGAGGCCGACAGTTGGTCGATCGACCAGTCGATTTGCTCCTGCGTGATAACTGCCGGTGGTGCAAGAAGCAGGTGATCTCCCGCAGTGCCGTCTACGGAGCCTTGCATTGGATAAACGAGCAGCCCACGTTTGAGGGCTGCGGAGCCAACGCGTCCGGCGTAGTTCTGGTCGGGCGCGGAACGGACGCTTCGATGCTTTGTCAGCCACGAATTCCACTCCCCATAGCAAGCCAATTCCACGTACATCACCCACAGTTTCCACATCGCGCAAGGTCTCCAGACCTTTCTTGAAATAAGCCGCTGGAGTTCCGGCGCGGCTCGAGTCCGCGGCCTCGACTAGTTTGTGCGATTGGAGTCGATGAAGTACCGCGCGCCCGGCGGACAGCGAGATCGGATGTGCATTGTAGGTGAAGCCGTGCAGGAATGCGCCAGATCCGGCGGCGATCGTGTCGATAACTTTTTTGCTGGCGATGACGGCACCAAGCGGGGCGTATCCGCTAGAAAGCCCTTTGGCGGTCACGAGAATGTCCGGTTTGACGTGCCCCTGTTCGCCGGAGAAGTGTTCGACAGCGAAGTTGCGACCCGTGCGGCCCATGCCGGTCATGACTTCATCGGCAATTAGAAGTACGTGATGGCGACGACAAATTTCAGCCACAGACTGCAGATATCCCGGCGGAGGAACGACCGCTCCGAGCGTGGCGCCGCTTACTGGCTCGAAGATGAAGGCAGCCGCTTCGCCGTTGCTCGCTTCGATTGCGGTTTCGAGTTCGGCGGCATACTGCTGTCCGCAGTTGCGGCATCCATCGGTGCAGTCGAATGCACAGCGATAGCAGTACGGCATGTCGACGTGCGGGAACTCACGCACCATCGGCAAATAGATTTCTCTCCGACGCTTGTTGCCCGAGACGGAAAGCGCTCCAAGAGTCGAACCGTGATAGCTCTGGTGACGGCTGAGAATCTGATAACGGCGCGTTTGTCCGATTTCAACCTGATACTGGCGAGCGAGTTTCAGCGCGGTTTCGATGGACTCCGAGCCACCACAGGTGAAGTAGACTGCGCCGTCGCGGAAGTGGTCGCCGGCAAAAGCCAGCAGTTCGTGGGCGTACTCCTCTGCGAGGGGAGTTGTGAATTGGCTGGTGTGAACGAACTCAATCTTGGCGGCCTGTTGCGCCATGGCGGCGGAGATCTCGGCAACGCCGTGTCCAATGAAGTTGACTGCGGCTGAACCCGCAAGGTCCAGATAGAGATTGCCCGCAGCGTCCCAGACATAAACGCCCTCGCCACGAACTGCTGCGGGAAATTCCTTGCGAAAAGAGCGGCGCAGAACCGAGGAACGCGTGCTCGCGGCGGTGGAATTGTTCACGGCCGCATTATCGCACTGCCCTCCACATCGGTGTCGGACTCGTCGTCCAGCTGATCTCCCAATGAAATGGACTGATGCTGCGAATTGCCGTCAAACTCCGCGAGGTCGTCGGCGATGAGCCGGTCAATGAGATCGGTTACTCCTTCTCCGCGCGGCTTTTCGAGAACGATATCGGCGGACATGTTTCACGGACGGAAGTGCGTTCGCAACCGCCGCACTGCACCCTGACATGCGCAGGAATGGAAGATCATTTTCCGCATCGCCCACACTGACAACGTTATCAGGCGAAATTCCAAGTTCGTCCAGCGCCGCTTGCAGTGCAGTGCTCTTGTCTACCGCCGAGGGCAGGACCATGACCGATTCTTTGTTGAAGATCACCTGCAGGTCGAGGCCGAGATCGCGAATAGCGGCCACCACCGCGGAGTCGTGCGGGCGCCAGGTGGCAATTACTGTCCGACCGGCCACAAAGGGGATTCTTCTTGCTTCGAGCTCCGCAATCAATCGCGCATCCGGCGGATCGCAGAGGAGTTTCTCTTCGCGGGTGTACAGGACGATAAAGAACGCCCCCGTTCTCGATAATTACTCGATCGAACATTTCAAGGTCGGGAAAGATCTTGCAGAGGTCTGGCAAATGCCGTCCCGTGACCAGAACCAGCTTCCGTCCGGAGGCACGCAGCCTGTCGAGCGCAGCAGCGGTTTTTTCATTCACAACTCCGTCATGGGCAAGGGTACCGTCGTAGTCGGTCGCAAGCAGGATGAAGTGCATGCTTCTCTGATGCCTCGGGGAAACCCGGTAGTTGCTGTTCGCAAGTCAGAACCTCGATTCAGAGGACACTTTTGACCCGCTTTATACATCTAACAAATCAGGAAGCCCCGGTAAGTCTATGCGGCAAAGCCGTGTGGCCTCAGGTCGATTAGCTAAAAAGGAGGCTCATGTTGAAAATCGGACAGATGTCTATTCGTTTCGTTGTTTTCGCATTGCTGGGTGGGTTCAGCGCAACGGGAATTGCCTCGGCACAGCAGGCGCCATCTGCGGGCGGAGTCCCCGCACACATTGTGGTGACGGCCGAGCCAAAGCATGGCTCGAACGTACCGGTGATCAAGAAAGATGACGTTATGGTTTACGAAGGTCACGATCGCGATACGGTGACCGATTGGATTCCACTGCAGGGGGATCGAGCCGGGCTGGAGCTGTTCATCCTGATTGACGACGAATCCGGGATCAGCCTCGGCACGCAGCTCGAAGAGCTTAAGCAGTTCATCAATTCGCAGCCGGCTACGACAAAAGTTGGCGTAGCCTATATGCAAAATGGGATTGCCCGGATATCGCAGAACCCCACCAGCGATCATGCGCAGGCTGCGAAGGCTCTGCGTCTGCCGATGGGAATGGCAGGAGCGGATGCTAGCCCATATTTTTCGCTAAGCGACTTGGTGAAAAGATGGCCGGAAACCAACGAGCGCCGGGAAGTGCTGATGGTGAGCGACGGCATCGATCGCTACTACGGTGCGGGCGATATCCAAGATCCATACCTGGAGGCCGCCATCGATGAGGCAGACAAGGCCGGCATTATCGTTTCCGCAATCTATACCCCCGGTGCTGGCCACTTCGCGCACAGCTATTGGCAAAGTTACTGGGGACAAATTTACCTCTCGGAACTGGCGGAGAAGACCGGAGGCGAAGCCTATTACATAGGCTTCACAGGCGCGCCAGTGTCGTTTACTCCATATCTGGAGCAGTTGAATCGGCGCCTCCAAAACCAGTATCTGCTGGAATTTCTTGCCAAACCACCAAAGAAAGCGGGTTGGGCGCAGATCCGGATCAGGACCGAAGTGCCGGATGTGGATTTAATATCCGCGCGCCGGGTGTGGGTGTCGCCGGAACAGCATTAACTCTGATTACCATCGCGTTGGCCGGAGCGAGTCGATCAACACTGCAGAGTTGAGATTCCGATAAGATTGAGCATCTGATCGGGTCTCGATGAAAAATCTGCTGCGCTTCTTCCGGCCATCGCACCAGCACACTGCATTTTCGGCGACTCTGCTGCTGATTTCGGCAGTGATGGCATCGCGCGTGATCGGATATGCGCGCGATGCCTATATTGCGTGGGCCTACGGAGCCGGAGGCGCAACCGACGCTTACGTCGCGGCATTCACCCTGCCGGATTTTCTCAACTACATTGTCGCGGGCGGGGCGGCGTCGATCACCTTCATTTCCATCTACACGCGCTTTTTGGCGGAAAAGCGCTATGAGGATGCGGAGAAGACATTTTCCATCATCATCACGGTCATGACTGCAGTGATGCTTGTGGGCACGGTGGCGATGGAAATCTTCACCCCGCAGTTCGTTCGCTGGTTTGTGAAGGGATTCACTCCTGACGAAATTGCCTTGTGCGTTCATCTGACGCGCATTCTTCTGCCGGCTCAGATCTTCTTTTACGTCGGAGGAGTGGTTTCGGCAGTTTTGCTTTCGCACCGCCTGTTTCTGTTCCCCGCTTTCGGGCCCCTTCTCTACAACATTTTCATCATTCTGGGCGGAGTGGTGGCCGGCCGGAAACTGGGGATTGCTTCGCTCGCCTATGGCGCGCTCATCGGCAGTATCGCCGGGCCATTCCTGGCCAGCGTGATTGGCGCGGCAAAGATTGGGACGGGATATCGGCCATCCTTCGATATCAGCAACCGAGCATTCCGCGAATGGGTGAAGCTGTCCGTCCCGCTGATGCTCGGCTTTTCGCTGGTGACGGTAGACGATTGGATCTTGCGGCACTACGCATCGAGTGGGATCGGCGACATTACGCGGTTGACCTTTGCCAAGCGTTTATTTGCTGTCCCGATCGCTGTGCTGGGACAGGCTACGGGGCAGGCTTCGCTTCCATTCTTCGCGCGTTTATTCAGCGAAAAAAAGTTGGAGCAATTTGCCGAGACGGTAAACGATTCGGTGTACAGGGTCTCAGCGGCATCGCTGCTGGCCTCGGGATGGATGATGGTGGCGGCTCTTCCATTGATCGATCTGGTGTACCGGCGCGGCAAGTTCTTGTTCACCGATTCCCAGACGAGTGCGATTTACTTTTTCTGGTTCTCTCTGTCGCTGGTGCTGTGGTCGGCCCAAGGGCTATATGCGCGGGCGTTCTACGCCGCGGGCGACACGCTGACGCCGATGACCGCTGTCACCGTGATCACTGCGGCATCGCTGCCTATCTATGCGTTCCTGTTCCATACGTTCGGTGTGGTCGGCTTGGCCTGGGCGTCTGATATCGGCATTGGACTCAACTTGATCGCTCTCGCGGGTCTGCTCAATTACAAGAGACTCGTGCCGCTCGGCGGACTGCGCTGGAAAGAACTGGGCAAGTCGCTGTTAACGGCCATCATTGCCGGTGCAATCAGCTTTGAGGTGGCGAAAGCTGTGCCTAGCTTCGCATCAGGACGAGGCAGTCGATTGGGTGACGTAATGCAGTTGGCGATGGTTTCCCTTACTTGGGCTGCAGCGGTTGCGGCAGGATTGTGGCTGTTGAAGTCAGACCTGCCGCGCGATTTGCGAAGACGCAGGGCAGCAGCTTATCCGTCAGTGGCGCAGGCCCAGAGCAAGGAAATCATGGAAGCTGGAAGGGAACCGTAGATTCTCGATACAGCCTTCTCCCAGCGACCGAGAGCTCGACTTAGAGATATACTCTATCCCCGGTGTTCATGATGATTACCACTACAAAAACGGTCTCGATTCAAAAGCTGGTACAAGAGCTTCGAAAACTATCCAACTCTGCCTTCATCCCGATGGAGCCATTGCGCCAGTTCCTCGAGCAGAATCCGGTGGACGCCGACTCGCTCGCTCCTTACCTGAACTTCGATCGCCAGCATTACACGCGCAACCTGATCGACCGCACCCCTCTGTACGAGTTGATGGCAATCTGCTGGGAGGTTGGCCAGGCCAGCTCCGTACACAACCACCGCGATCAGAACTGCTGGATGGCCGTACCCATCGGGCGGTTACACGTCGAGAATTTCCACTTGGTGCACCAGGACATTGCTGGCGGAACGTGCCGCCTGGAGCCGCTGAATACGGTGGAGATGAATATCGCTCATCCCTGCGCTGTTGATCCCTCCGATCCGGTGCATCGAGTATTGAATCCGCGCGAGTTCAATCAGCGGGCCGTCAGTCTTCACGTTTACTCCCGTCCGTTTGATACCTGCATTGTCTACTCGCCCGAACAGGGCTCGTGCGGTGAAATCCGCCTGCATTTCAACACCGAATACGGCAAACCGAAGTAACCATTTCTTAACCGACGATAACTAGCAGCGCGCTTCCCCAGGTTCTAACATCGTTAGGGGGGAGGCGTTATGCGCAGCCTGTTCGGGTTAATGGTGACAAGTGTAATCATCTTATTCCTTGGCTATTCTGGCTGGATGCATCTGAAGCAATCGACCGACTCCGTCGAAATACAGGCGGGATCGATCACAGAGCACGCCCGCAAGGCGCAGCAAGCCGTTTCAGATGGGCAAGATGCGAATCAGCCGGTCACGATGGTGGGCCCTCTGGCAGACTTCATGAAGCACAAAGGTGACAACGATCTCGACGCCATCGAGACTGTGCCTTACAAGCCGACCGCGTCTGATCATGTGGGCGACTCCGTTGTGGGAACGAGCGATAGAGTGTTGCATCAGGTGTTCCCGGTTGCGGGAACGGTGGATCTGCCCTTTGAAGTGCCAGCGCATGCTTACAATCCGCAATTGCATGGATCGTTTCGATCGTTCCTGCAGGCGGGCGGCGCGCCCACGACATCTCCTGGCGATGTGGATTTTGTGTTGCTGAATGATGAGCAATTTTCGGCGCTGGTAGGTGGGCATCCCAGTGACGCCCTGTTTTCAGCTGACGCATCGCATGACCAGGAGGTGAATGCAAACTTGCCTCCGACCTTGAACGAGCCGGTGAAGTACCACTTGATCTTTCGCAATACGAGTCCGAAGACCGGCAAACGAGTAGTGCAGGCGAATTTCCAGATCGATTATTAGCCTGCCGCTTGCTGCTAAACTGAGCGGGTGTCCCCGCGCAAAAAAGTTTCCAATGCCGAAGGCACGGCCGCCGTCGCGGCCGCTGTCAAGCCCCCGGCTGTAAACCCGCCGAAATCGAGTTCCTCCAAAGCCTGTGTTGATGCTCCTGCCGGTGCAGATGCGCACGGCAGGATTTATCTTATCGACACGATGTCGTTCATTTTTCGTGCCTATCACGCCATGGCACGGCAGCGGCCGATGTCGACCAAAACTGGGCTCCCTACGGCCGCCATTTACGTATTTGTAAATATGCTGCGGAAGTTGCGAGACGATTTCTCTCCGCAATTTCTGGCGGCAGTTTTCGACGTGGCAGGCCGCACCTTCCGGGACGAGCAGGCCGACACCGTTACCTCTGTCCGCAAGTTCGATATCAAAACGCAGACCTTCACCGAGATCGAATACAAAGGGTACAAGGCGAATCGCAAGGAGATGCCGGAAGACTTGGCACAGCAGGTGCCTTACATCCGCCGCGCGCTTGAGGCCTATCGCATCCCGATGATTGGCGTGACTCGCTTTGAAGCGGACGACGTCATTGGCACATTAGCGCGCAAGGCGGCAGAGGCATCACATCCGGTCTACATCGTGTCGAGCGACAAGGACATGATGCAGTTGGTGAACGACAAAGTACACATCCTGAATCCGCCGAAGGATAACTTGATCTGCGATGCGGCGAAGGTGGAAGAGATTCTCGGTGTGCCGCCGGAGCGCGTCATCGATGTGATGGCGCTCCGTGGAGATTCGATCGACAACATTCCTGGTGCGCCGGGAATCGGCGACAAAGGGTCGGTAGAGATCATCAAGCGCTTCGGCACAGTCGAGCAGGCGCTGGAGCGGGCAGCCGAAGTTGAGCGCAAAACGTACCGCGAATCGTTACAGAACAATCGCGACACCATTCTGTTCAGCAAGAGCATGGCAACGATCGACACGAACGTTCCGGTGGAGCTCGATGTCGAGTCGATGCGCGTGGGAGATCCGGATGTGGACGCGCTGCGCGCGCTCTTCACGGAATTGGAATTTACCTCGTTGCTGAAAGAGCTGCTGCCGGTGGTGGAAGTCAGCGAGACGAACTACACGGAAGCGAAATCGGCGGCAGATGTTGAACGAGTCATTAAGGCGGTGAGCGGCGGAGGCTCGTTGGCGGTTGCAGTCGAGCAGACAGACACGACGGCTACGGCGGAGGAAGAAGAAAAAGAGGAGGAGCCGCAGGCAGAGCAGCTCTCGTTTATGGGTGGGGCGATGAATGGAAATGCTCCCGCGCCTGCCACAGGACGGATGGCGATCTCGGCGGCATCGGGCTTAGCGGTTAGCGTGAAGCTCGATTCGGGAGAGGCTGACACGAAGCTGCGCGCAGCTCTGAGCGACGAGCGTATCCCGAAGGCGATCCATGACTATAAGGCTGCGCTACATGCGCTGTCACCTTTTGGAATCACCGTGAACGGTGTGCAGCACGATTCGATGCTGTATTCGTATCTGCTCGATCCGACCTATTCTTCGCACAGTCTGGCGGACGTAGCATTGCGGCGCTTCAATCTGAAACTCGGTGGGCAACTGCCGGAGTCGGCGGACATCACGGGCAGGCTCAGCAGCGCATTGCGCAGCGAAGTGGAGCAAGCGGGCTTGGCGAAGCTTTACCAGGAGATCGACCTGCCGCTCGTTCCGGTGCTGATGCGCATGGAGCAGGCTGGAGTGAAGATCGACACCGGCGGGCTCTCGACCATGTCGGCTGAATTGGAAAAAGAGATCGCGACGAAGGCCAGCGAGGTTTACGAAGCGGCCGGCATGGAGTTCAATGTCGGCTCGCCGAAGCAACTGGGTGACGTTCTCTTCAATCGCATGAACCTGCCCAAGCCGGTGAAATACGGCAGGGGGCGCATGATTTCCACCGCCGTCGACGTGCTGGAAGAGTTGGCGGAGAATCATCCGATTGCGCGCATGGTGCTCGACTACCGGCAGCTGACCAAGCTGAAGTCCACGTATGTCGACGCATTGCCCGCGCTGATCAAGCCGTCAACCGGACGCCTGCACACGACATTCGGCCAGGCGGGAACGGCTACAGGAAGGCTCTCATCGGCGAATCCGAATCTGCAAAATATCCCGATTCGTACGGAGCTTGGCCGTGGCATTAGAGCTGCATTTATCGCCGAGCCGGGACATGTTCTACTGACCGCCGATTATTCTCAGATCGAGTTGCGGCTGCTGGCGCATTTTTCCGGTGATCGACTGCTGGTGGAAGCCTACCGCCGCGGAGACGACATTCACACGCTGACGGCTTCGCAGGTGTTCGGCGTTCCGCCTTTGATGGTCACGTCAGATCATCGGCGCCAAGCCAAGGTCGTGAACTTCGGCATCGTGTATGGACTATCGCCATTCGGATTGTCACAGCAGCTTGGGATTGAGCCCAGCGAAGCCAAGCAATTTATCGCGAACTACTTCGAAAAGTACGAAGGCGTGCGCAAGTTCATCGACAGGACACTGGAAGAAGCGCGCCGCGACATGAAGGTCAAGACGCTGTTCGGACGTGTTCGGCCCATTCCCGACATCAATAGTAAGAATGCGAACCAGCGCGGATTCGCGGAGCGTACGGCGGTCAATACGCCATTGCAAGGTACGGCGGCGGATTTGATCAAGGTTGCGATGATCCGCATCGATGCGGCTTTGCGCGAGCGCGGTCTCAAGTCAAGGATGACGTTGCAGGTGCACGACGAGTTGGTGTTCGAGGTTCCGGAGAACGAGGTCGATACCATGAAACCGCTCGTCCGCGAGCACATGGAGAAGGTCCACGATCTGGCAGTGCCGCTTCAGGTCGAGATGGGCGTCGGACCGAACTGGCGGGATCTGGAGTGAGAGCCGTCGCGTGCTACGTCTCTACCGCGAGCCGCGGTGAGCCCGAAAGTCGAGATTCTCTCGGCAGAGACATTGCAAGCGGCGTCTCTACGATTGTGGTGTAAAATTACTTCGAACCCCTCCGCTGGAGGCTGACGCAGTAAGTAGCTGCGTCGAAATCAGCGGGTTCCTTCCTTGTCGGGACGTGGCTCAGCCTGGTAGAGCACTCGCTTGGGGTGCGAGGCTGTGCGTCACGTACTCATCCTAAAAGAGTTGCAGGAATGTTCCTCCAAATTGTTTACTCGCGGAGGAAATCGTGCTGCCCCAATTCCAGCAGTTCATCAACGAACGTCAGTACCTTCACAACGTCACGCCCGCAACGGTCGAGTGGTACACACACGCCTTCAAGTGGCTGCGCACGGAATCTCCATCGCAAGATGAGTTGAAAGATACAGTGATGCGAATGCGTGAGAAGGGACTGAAAGCCACGGGCTGCAACTCCGCAATCCGGGCGATCAACGCCTATCTCAAGTGGGCAGCATCCGACCAACGCATCCTTCAACTCAAAGAGCCTCAGCTTGTCCTGCCCACGTTCTCCATTGCGCAAGTGAGCCGCCTCATCCAATCAAAGCCCGTAGCTTCTATCAGCGCCGTCTGCACTTGATCGTGCTGATGCTGCTCGACACAGGATGCCGGATCACTTTTCCTAGCTGTATACTTTGTGCCGTATGTCGCTCTTCATCTTGCAGGTTCCAGACTGGTATCCACCTCGTTGCCCCCCGATTCGGCACAGTTGCAATTGAACTTCATGTAGGCCGCAACGTTCATTCCTGCTTCTGGATTCGGCTTTATCGTTTCGAGGTCGAAGATCGTTCCGTGGTGGCACGCTGCAAGCATTTTGGAGCACTTACCACAAGCTGAAGAGCATGACGAAACAGCGCATCGAGTTTCGCGTGCGACCCAGCTTTAGCAAGATGAGCACGTTCTGATTTCTGTGGTCGATACATCATGGAACACTCAGACCATGTTCGCGCACTAGTCTACCAACGACTCCGTAAGCCTCTGATGGCTCACATCGCCCCGCTGCAACAGGTTGCTTCGGATGTGCAGAGCGCGGCGGAGCAGAAAGGCATTGTTGAGAAGAATGCAGTGCCCCCACCATATCAAACACTCACGCCTTGGATCGAAGACATCGTGAGAGAAGTTGTGTGGGAACTGGCGTTTCAAGGCATCGTTGTGCCCGGAATCGACAACGCCAATCAGGCAAGTCTTCCATGGTTCAGAATTACCGAGTGGGGCAAGCAGTGCCTTAACAGGGGCGAATATCTGCCCTTCGACTCAGGGTTGTTCATGGAGCGAATCCGCAAAGAGATTCCGACTCTCGATAACACTATCGCACTTTACCTAGTCGAGTCCCTGAAGTGCTTTCGTGTTGGAACGTTTGTCGCATCTGCCGTGATGATGGGTGTGGCTGCCGAGCAGATGATGCTTGTTCTAAGAAAAGCTGTCTACGATTCCTTAGCCACTCCCGAGAAGAAGAAAACGTTCGAGACCGCTGCACAAGGCCAAATCAAGCGTATCTACAACGCGGTGTGGAAAAAGTTAGACCCGGTGAGAGAACAGATGCCTGAAAGACTGCGCGAGTTGATTGGCATAGAACTAGCAGGAGTTTTTGAGCTTGTGCGCAAGACTCGCAATGACGCTGGGCATCCAACCGGGCGACGTATAGAACGCGACGAAGCAGAAGCCCTGCTACTTCTTTTCCCGAGCTATGCGAAGACGGTCCATGCACTCGTTGCATGGCTCGCCACCAACCCACTTTAGTGGCAGTACAGGAATGTCGCAGACTCACGACAGTCTCAATTTAGGCGAACGTGTCGCGATTGCGTTCTGTGAACGGCACGGGCTACGAGCCGAGCGGTTCACTAAGGCGGAGCGTCGAGCTGGTAAAACGCCAGACTTTCGTGTCTATAAGGATGAGCAGCTAGTGTACTTCTGCGAAGCGAAGCACGTTCAGCATGATGACTGGTTGGACAAACAGCTAGAACAAGCGCAACCACTGGAAATCGTCGGCGGTTTGCGCCACGACCCCGTCTTCAATAGACTCGCCGAACATATCCACAAAGCAGCACAGCAGTTCGATGCGGTTAACCATGATCGAAGGTGTCCTAATGTGCTCGTTTTTACTAACTCCGACAGGCGCAGTGGGTTTGCCGATCTCGTGAGTACCTTGACAGGAAACTTTTATGCTGAAGACGGCTCCGTTGACGCGATCTATCAAAACGTGTCGGAAGGCCGCATCCGAGAAGAAAAATTTACCATCGACCTGTACGTGTGGGTCGATGAATGGGGGCCTGAGAAAAAGCGGATGTTTTTCAATGAAAGCTCACCGCACTATGCTGCGCTTAGTAGAATACTGGGTTCTGACTCATCAAAGCACCGTCACGTCTGAAAGGTTCAACACGAAATGAACCCACCCTTCTGCCGGGTTGACATCTTCGGTGTGATCGAACATCAGAAGCAGGAACTCAAGAATGCCTTCCAAAAAGTAACGAACGCGGAACTCGACGCCGACCCCGTTGCTACCGCAGCGAGACTCATCGAGCAGTTCAGCATCAACGTTCCGGTGCTCGACGAAGAGAAGAGGTACGCGCTCACGAAAGAGACGCAGGTCGATGTCAGCGATGATCCGCGACGGTTCATCAGAGACCGTTCGAGACCCTTCTATATTGCAGGTACGGAAGTCAGGGTCGCAATCCCATTTCACGGCGATGCTGGTCTCTTCGATGTGCAGCCCACGTCGTTCAACCTGAACCCACCGTTCGGCGAGATTCGCGACCACGAACTGCACCTTGTGTATCAGCTAACCGACGCGCAGTTCGATATTGAGGCTGCCGCTAACCGAACAATAGGCCAAGTGAAGCAGTATCTTCAGAACTTGCAAGGCTCGGCAGAACAACTGAAGACCGATATTCAGCAGCTTGTGAATGCGCTGATTGCAAAACGCAAGCAGGAACGGGGAACGCATTCCCAGATCGTCGCTGGTCTCAAGATACCTGTTAGGCAGGCTCCGCCCCCAACAGTGGCTAGTGCGCCGACGAGTTCTGCGCCCAAAGCGGCTCGGAGTGACAAGCCCGAAGAAGAGTGGGACGTGTTTATATCACATGCCAGCGAAGACAAGGACGCAATCGCTACGCCGCTCGCAGAAGCTCTTCGAGCCAAGGGCTTGCGTGTCTGGTATGACGACTTCTCGCTGAAACTGGGAGACAGCCTTCGTCAGTCTATCGACCGTGGGCTTGCTCGTTCCCGTTTCGGCGTCGTAATTCTGAGCGGCTACTTCTTCCAGAAGCACTGGCCACAGCAGGAACTGAACGGTCTAGTGACCCGAGAAGGCAGCGGCAAAGTAATACTCCCAGTGTGGCACGGTGTTGGCTTTGCAGAAGTGCGAAACTATTCACCCATTTTGGCAGACCGAAAGGCAGCCCACTCGAAGGATGGTCTGACGCGTGTAGTCGATATGATCGTAGAAGTAGTCGTCAGACGATGATGTTTCGCCGTTTCGTCTTCACTTCAGGCGTTCGTGGCACTTCCAGACTCATCTCTCGCCAAAGTGATCTTGCCTTCAGTTAGTGCTCTCAGACGAGTTCTGGCTTCATCGAGCTTGAACCGCGCGATGTTCAAGCTCTTGCCTGCCCGTTCCTGTAGACGATTGCGCGTTTGTGTCGTGAACCCCATTTTCAGTGGGCTGTAAGGATAATCGCCGGGTATCTGCTCACGCATGACACGGACATCGGCTTCGGCTTTTGCCACGTACAACACCGCAGCACCCATGTAGCCAGCAACGATAGAGTCGATTCGGTCGGCTCTGGCTATCGTGCTGCCGAATGTCGCGGGGAGAATCTCAATCACGTCAGGCAGGTCGTATGATTCAGCGTGGATGCGTTCTCGCCAGTCGTCCATCATCTGAATGGCGGCTTCAAGTTGGAAATCGACAGCAGAATTATCAATCTGGCGTTGCTCTTCTCTATCCTTGAGCAGAAGGTCGAGCGTCTTCTGCGCAGCGTCTGCCTGTCGCTTCGATGCTGCGACCTGCTCTCTATTTGCATCTGCTTGACGTTTGGCGTGCCATGCGTAGAACGCAGTAATGACAACTAGTACACCTGCCAAGGCCAAATTGGCGATGGCAGCATAAGCCATGATTTCGTCGGGGGTCAAGCCGAAGAGATGTTCTGGAATGGCGGCAGCCACACCGAAAGTATACTGCTGAGGCGACCAACCAAGATCATGCGCCTTCCTTCCTTCCAAACATCGACAGCAACCCACCTAGGAGGCCGCAGGACGCTATCGTAGACAGCACCCAGCCGTCCGCCCTCACTTTCAAGCCGGAGTCGTTCTAATCGCACGCAATGCGTGTGTGTATAAAATTGCTGCATGTGTGCCATGGAAACGCCCTTTTTGCCCTCTCGAATCATGGGTTTGCATCTTGCTCTCCCGCTCGACGCCTACCTGCATATTGACCCTATCCCATTCATTTGTGCAGCGGTTACGTGCTCTGGAAGCGCACGGCACTCGTTGGGCGAAGGCTCAGTTCTGCGCTTCCACGCGCGGATTCTTTGAATCAAAGTGGTGTCCACAGGCCGCTAGAACGGCTTCCCGTCGATCCCGGCGCGCCATGCCCGATCAAACGGAGCGGGAGGCTTCCACCAGCCCTTCGGCATTCTCTTGGCTCTGGGCCTAGGCTTTGCCGCCCTTCTGCCAGCCCCAGACGCGTCCCAGTCGTAACCAGATCGCTCGAATCATTGGATGACCCTCAGCGTATCGCGCCGTTGCCCGCCGACGTACTCGATGCTGTCTTTCAGTCCGGCGTGTTCGAGCGCGATGGTGAGGCACTTGATGACGGCATCCTCGATCTCAGCATACGTCGCGTTCTCCGGCAGCGTGCAGACTTGCGCCAGTGCGATTGCTTCACGCTCGTTTTCGGTGTAGGAGAAGAACTGCATCTCCGTGCGGTTGAGTAGGCGGGAGGTCTGCCGATGCACGAGGTCGCTCATCAGGACCTCATTTCGACGTTTGGGAGTCATTTGGCCTCCCGGTTCAGAATCTTGTTCACTGCCCATGCTGTCCATCGTTCGGCGCTCCGTGGATTCACTCCTTCAGCATTCAACGTCGCAGCAATAGCGTCATAGCTCCGCTGCTCTGCGTCGCGCATCTGTCGCATCCGGGCGAGTGTGGCATTTTCTTCGGGCCTTTCGGGATGCACGCCATACGCATAGCGTCCGTTAACGTGCCGTCCCTGCTTTGCCGCGCGTAGCTTGCCGAGCTTCATTCGAGCGACAAGCTTTCGTTTTTCGTTGCGCACTATCTGCATCTTGATTCCAAGAATCATGTCCTTGTCCGCATTCTGAAACTCATCTAGGGAGGTATCAGCCGTGAGCAGTCCATCCACGACGGACCAGACCGCCACGGCAGCGCCCGCGATGCTGAGGAAGTCCTCAAAGATTGCAGACTTGCCACGCCCGATGCGGTCTAGTTGGTGAACGATTACCGCGTCCAAGTCCTTCGCGCTCACGCGCTCGATAAGGGCCGACATTCCGGGTGCTGGTGCCACGGTAGCTCGCCAGTGACCCCATCTGTGAACCATTCAAGCATTTCAAAGCCGCGAAGTGCTGCCCACGCTGTAATCTGCGCGCGCTGCTCGTCTATGCTCGTCCCATCGTTGAATTGCGTCCGACCGCTCACGCGGAGATAGCCAATAGCACGTTTCATGCTTCCTCCACGTCGGGCAGAAGCCCGCACACTTCCGCGTATTCGTAGGCCGATGAGTGATAATCACGCGGGTTAAGTGAGCCATCTTCGACTGCCTCAGACAGGTCGTCATCCCACCATTCCACGATTGTCGAGTCATCAAGCCTGTTGCGTAGCTCTACATGCGCCCTGTCCCGTTCAAACCATGTGAGCAACTCGGTGTCGTCTATGCGTAGCCCTGTCATTTCGTCTCCGCCTTTCCATTGCACGCGCGCTCGAAACGCGCACGGTTAAACCGTGGGTTGGTGTAGCAAGGCGTCAGTAAACAGCGCCACGATGGCAGAGAACCGCACGACATCGCTGTCGGCTGGCTGATCGAATGAGGGTAGCTGCTTTATCGTTTCTGCAATGAGAACGAAGTCTTTACGTGTCATGATTGCTCCTTATCGGTCGTTATGCACTGTTCGCGTGCATATCACACATGTCAAATGTGTGTGCAATCAGACAACCAACCTACAGGATCGTTGCTGTGCTGCAAGGCTTGTAATGGAGTCAGCGGTTTAGCAAATTGTTTGAGCGGTTTGTCCCACTTTCTGTGATGCCGTGTAGTGTCACGACTGACAGAAAAGTGCATGGAAAGTGACAACACTTCACCAAACAAAAGACCCCTGAGCTAAGTCCTTTGAAAATTCAAACTCTCGATTTCGTGTTGCAAAGAGGAGGGTTGCCGGGCGAGTTTTGCCATGCCGTTGTCGGCGAGGGAGTTAAGGCATGGTAGGGTGTGGCGGAGAAGAATAGTGCGGCGTCGGTGTCCCGGATTCATTGAGTCGCGCAGATGATGTCTACACACATCGGTCAGTTGACATCTGTACCATAGCGCGATAGGCTCCCCGCATGGCAAAAATCGGGATGACGCCGGGTGGTCAGTTTGGCACGATGTTCGCAAAGGCAATCGAAGCCAAGGGCATCAGCTTAGGCTCTGTCGCACAAAAGGTGGGGCGTAGCTACGAGCAGATGCGGAAGGTCTTCCTCGGTACGTCGACGCCGTCGTCAGTACTCGTGACGAAAGTATCCAAGATTCTCGGCATGAACGTCGAGGAGGCCCAACGGGCTGCCACAAAAGATCGAATGCAACGTAGGTTCGGCAAGCAGGGACTCAAAGTGCTAGGCCGCGATCCCCGCTTGGCAGAGCTTGATGCGGTGGCGAGCGTACTCAGCGATCAGGAGCTTCAGACGGTCGTCACCGTTGCGAGAGGCTTAGTGAAGGCACGGAAATAAGTCTGAGTCGAGGGGCAGCCGCGCGCAGTGCTACAAGCCCGTGCCTACATGAATCGTTGACGGCATTACCTGAGTGACCTTCTGCAAAGGCGTGAACCCACGTAACATTCGAGTTTGACACGTCTAAGCCTTCCGCTCCGTCCCTCATTAACAGGTTCTCCGTCCCTCATTTATCTGCTTTTTCGCAGACGCATGAGGGACTAGGCTCTTCTAAAGTCTTTGTTTCAATCTATTGCTGCCTACCGACCGTTTGTAATACATGTGCAGTGTATATGCATAATAGAAGTGCGTGTCGAATCCTACGCCTGACCTAGCAGCAGAGTACGCCTTGCCCGGCCTTCCAACGAATTTGCGCCCTTGCCGCTCTATGGAGAGGGACCGAGATTGAACCCTTACACTGATACTCTCTGGGGAGAGCGAAGACCGTTGCTCTTCCCGTCAATCATATTTTCGACCAAGATGGAAATATCGAACTGACGCGTTCCGACCTGAGCACGTTCAAATGCTGCCCGTCCCGACCAATATCGCCTGCTTTCGATCCTTCGCTCCGCTCAGGATTTCGCCTGCAGGCTCCCGCTTCGCTCACTGCCTGCAGAACCTTCATAATTGTTATTCAAAGATGCTAAGTACGCTATAGCAACAAGTTTACATGCATCGCTCTGCTGAACTGTTTGCTGACGACAGAGATGGCGGAGGACACTATCACTGCGTACGGTGCTTAGGAATGCAAAGCTCGTCTACTTCAGCGCGCCGAAGGTCACCTGCAAAAATTACCGCACTCAAGGGACCACCACTAGCCGCTCTGTTGAGCTTGATCAAATACGCTGGTGAACTGCGAGAACCGGGTTTTTCTATTAACCTCCAACAATGGCGCAAGATGAGCGGCATCGCAGGGAATGAAACGCTGCTCGCTGCCTGTACCAATTTTGAGGACACTGTAAGTATTCATTTTGAATCAGGCGCGCACCACGCGACCGCCAGTTTGCTCAACCTGAAACCGGACGCGAGATTGCGGAAGAACAGTACGAGAGAGTTCTTGCAACAAAGCGGGTTGAAGTCAAAAACCTTATATGAGAGATGAACTCGAAGTTTGGTTTAAGAGTGAGTTCTTAGATGTGATTTTAATGGTAATGACTTAATAGTTTATTGTTTACGCTGTAAGGAGATTTATGTGAATAAGAGTAGGTTGATGTTAAGGTATGACGTAGGGAAAGGGGTTTGGGGGGTGTTTTATTGTGATGAGTGTAGGTATGGTAAAGGTGTTATTTTTGTTCACTTGATAGCGGAGATCAAAAGTTTAGATGAAAGATAAGCACAAAGACAGATAGAAAAGTTTATAGAGATTAGAAGAAAGGTGTAGGTGAGCATGACTAACGTCAGAGAAGATGCTGCTGTCGCAAAGGTGACTTAGTGAAAACCATCGCTCTGACGCAGGGCTTCGTCGCACTCGTAGATGACGACGACTACGAACGAGTGTCTGCTTCAAATGGAGCGCGAGCAAGACGAAAAGCAACGTGTACGGCGTACGCAAAATGAGAACACCAGAAGGACGAACTACGTCACAACTCCTGCACCGTTTCATATGGGTGTGACTGATCGAGAAATCGACGTTGACCACGAAGATCACGACGGGCTGAACTGTCAGCGGTGCAATCTGCGTAAATGCGTACGCGGCGAGAACGATGGCAACAGAAGAAAGACACACGGAAGCTCTCAATACAAGGGTGTTTCATGGTCCAAAGATAAAGGCAAGTGGAGAGCATGCATCACAATAGAGAAGACAGTGCATCTGGGCTATTTCACTGACGAAACGTAGGCAGCACTCGCTTACGACGACGCAGCGCGGATACGCTTCGGTGTATTGGCGAATTGCAACTTCCCTTTGCAGGAATAGAGCACCTGCCTGACACATGCTCGATCCGAAAGAGCGCGAACAGTTCGTTCTCTGCGACTTTCCTCCGAAGATGGCTTGCCAGAGCAGCGTACTCGCCTCTATGATTGGGGCGGTGGAACTTCCATCGTAACCCCTTTAAAGTCGGGACGTGGCTCAGCCTGGTAGAGCACTCGCTTGGGGTGCGGGGGTCGAAGTTCAAATCTGCCCGTCCCGACCAATTCCAATTCAATTTGTCGTTCACACAATCGTTGCCGAAGAGGTATCTACGCGACGATTGCCGGCACACGTGAGAAGAACTGTCCTTCCATACCCGTGTAGTAATGCGCCAGAACACATCGCTGCTGCGATCTGAGCATGTTTTCGAACTCCTCACCCTGACAAACGTGCTCTGAAGAAAAAGTCCCCAGTGACAGAGGCGGCAGAGTTCCGAGCGCGAGCCACAATGCAATCTGCTCGATGATCCAGTCGTTCGCCGATGGATACGGCAGAACTTGGGACCGATCCGCATCTGTGACCGCATCCATGACAACCTCCCGAATTCGTGACTCATGCGCCCCATACTGATGTCCGCTTAGCACACGCCCACACAGCAGCCGCCACGCTAATTCGAGAAATGCTCTGCATAGACCGCTCAGGCTGAGCCAGGCACCGCGGTTCAGCAGACAGACGCCGGAGTTGAAGGGCGGGACATAACTCAGTTTCTCGCTACGGCAGATGTATTGCAGCAGCAGTTCGTCAATGTGCTTGGGGTCGTAGCCAAGGTGGCTTCTCAGTGACATGTGCTCCTCGCGCGCATACCAATCGTGCGTCGCGTAAAGGTCGAAGAGGAGATTCAGGTCGTCAAAGAAAAAGGTGTCGCAATCGACGTAGAGGAGTTGCGTCAGGTCCCGAAGCGGCAGGTTCTCCAAAGCCAGAAATTTGTGAAAAGTCGGGTGAAGAGCCAGAACCGAGCCTCGCGGATGGGCATTCTGCAAAAACTCTCCATAATCTCCGAGGAATTGAACGTGAATGTTCTGCCGTTCGGCTTCACGCTGCAGTTCACGGCTGGCGCCATTGAAAAGAAGCAGCCACACAGGAATCGACTGGTTATATTTCCGCAGGCTGCGGATGCTTTGAATCCATTGCTGCTCGCGGCTGTCGTCGGGAAAATTTGCCAACGAATAGTAGACGAGTCTCATGCTCGACTTACCGGTGGTGCGGACACGGCTCTGTGTCCGGCAATCTGTTCGCTAACCTAGGCTGTTGCTTCACTGCCGGCATCGGGAGCTGGCAGGGTTTCGAGCGGATCCTGCAGATCTGTATTCTTCGGACGGGCTTTTCGCCCGAAAACAGCCTCGGTGATCAACTTCAGAATCGTGCGGCGATTCTGAGCGATCACCTTCAGCCACGACAATTTTCCCAGCATCGGAAAGTAGATACCACGGAAGCAAAGTCGGGCAAGAAAGATGTTGACGCGATATCCCAGGCGCTCATGGTCGAGCGACTCCACGGCTTGAGCCAGCGCTTCGGGGCTATAGGCCTGATCCCAGCCGTATTTAACTTCGGCGTGCGCTTCTTCGATGGTCATTTTCAGCGGCGTGTGCGCCATGCTAAAGGGAATGAACTCTTTCCAGTGCCGCGGGCGAGTGAGCCGTCCATCTTTCTCCAACCGCTTGTAAAGGGGAGTGGAAGGCAATGGTGTGAGTAGCCCAAAGATGGGCAGCCCCGGAGGCCACGAGCGCACCTGCTCAAGCGTTCGTTCAGCAACGCCTGGAGTGTCGTTGTCCATGCCAAAGATGAACGACGTGATCGCATACACGTTGCGTTTCGCAAGCCGATTCAACACGGTCGCGTACTCGCCGGGCTTATTGAATCCTTTGTTCACGTCTTTGAGGTTCAGAGGATCGATGGACTCCATTCCAATGAAGATCCACTTGCCTCCGGATGCGGCAATCAAGTCGACCAATTCTTCATCGCGCAGCAGATTGGCGCTGATTTGTGCCACCCAGTGCACCTGGGCTTTGGCCGCAATGATGTCACGCAGTAGTGACTTGGTGCGCTTGATGTTGATGGCGAAGTTGTCATCGATGAAGAAGACCGCGATCTGTCCTTGTTCCTTCCGGGCGCGGGCTTTCAGCAGAAGAAGTTCATTGACCACGCTTTCGTTGCTGCGGAACCGAATGGAATCGCCAAAGAATCCAGTGACGGTGCAGAACTCACAGCCATACGGACATCCTCGTCCTGATTCAACCGGCACGAGACGGAATGTTCCCCAGCCTTCGCCGATCTGCTTAAGCAAGGGATGCATCACCTTCGGCACAAGATTGAACTGCCCAAGATCGATCGTGTCCCAGGGGATTTCGGGATACGGCTTCAGAGAAGGTTTGCGGTCTTTACCAAACTCGTCGAGAGGCGCATAGATCTCTTTGAGTTGGCCGTTGACGGCGTCATTTACGATCTGCGGCCAAGTCTCGTCGGCTTCTCCCAGTGCGACCGCGTCCGCGTGCCGAGGTCCACCGTCGCGTCCTAGCGCTTCATCGGATTCTTCGGTGACGTGCGGACCGCCCATCACGACGGGTATTCCAGCGGCACGGATCGCGTCCGCCATGCGATAGGCCTTGGCAACCATTCGCGTCATCGCGCCAATGCCAACCAGCCCGATGTTCTGTTCACGGACGAATTGTGCGATTTGGGCTTCGTCCATGGGCTGCGCATTACCGTCAATCAGCAAGACTTCGTGCCCGGGAGGAGTGAGCGCCTGGAGCAGAAACATCCAGAGATGAGGCATGAAGTTGCGGGTGACACCATTGTCAGGGTTGTAGAGCAGAATTCGCATGACACTCCTTGGGAACAAGGGCTCGCTTGCACCACGCCGGGGCCATCACGAGAGATGCCGAAGTGGCCGGCATTCAGCTGTGTCGTGCGATATGAGTTTTGGGAAATCCCACGTGTGAGAGAATTGTACACGAAGGTTGCCAACTGTCGGGTTTTCAAGCAGATCTTTGGTTGGAACTACCGCTTTCTTACTTTGGGGCGTTCGTCGTCCAGAAAGGCTGCTTTGCGGCGACAAATTCCACTGGTACGTCCGTCACAAATCCCTTGAGCCAGCGTGCGCATTCTTCCATGCCGGCCTGTTCACTGGGTATATGTCCAATCACGATCAAAGCTTTCTTGCGTCCTTCGCTCACCGCGTCGGCCGCATATTCGACCGTTTCCCACTCACGCGTCTCGCCGACCATGAGCACCTGCACGTCATCCTGTTCCAGCGCATGAATTTCGCGCTCAGATCCTGCTGCGCCGGGACTGAATCCAACCTTCGTAACCTTCATCTCGGGATCACCAACGACTCGCACAACTGACGAATCCAGTTTCTTCGCTACTTCTGCAGCAAGATTTTTGACCGTCGTTTCCGGGATAACGAATAAATACTGATTGTCCGGACGCTGGAATTTTTCCCATCCAAGCTTATGCACGTTCCCGGCTTCAATTCCGTCGGGATTTCGCATGTGCCAGTGGTCATGAAAGCGCCAGATTACGAGGCCGTGTTTCTCAATGAAGGCACGCTTTTCCGCCCACACGGGGTCATTTTGCGGGACTCCCTCAGGCGTGTCGAGATGCGCATAAAACGTGGGCTCGTGACTGATGATGAAGTTCAATCCCTGCGCTGATGCGCGTTGCAGGACGTCCATGGTCGCCATCATGGTGACGGCGACTCCTGTAATGGGCGTGTCTGGATTCCCCGCTTTAAAGGTGTCGACCGTGTCTGTCTTCCACTCGAGGCCGACCTGTTTCTGAATCTCGGATACCAATTGCCGGGCGGTAATCTTGGTTTGGGCTGACAGAGCAGTGGTCGTGAGCGCCAATAGGGCGGCAACCAGTTGTGGGGTTCGGATTTTCATCGTGGAGTAATCTCCATTCTTCGTAGACTGCGCGCGCACCTGTCTAAGACTTCTCCATCTCTTCGGCCATCGCCAGCATCTTGGTTACGCTGTTCCAGTTGCGTGCCGTACCAGTCACCTTGAACAGTTTCTCGACAGATGACCAGGGAAGCTTCGATTTCCCGGCGCCATTGGGAAAGTAGATATACAGTTCGCGGCCTTTCAGATGCAATTCTTCTGGATATTCTTCGAACTTCACGAGGTTCGCGTGTGCTTCCTTTGGAGGTTCGGCCGCGAGAAACGTGACCAGGATCTTGCCGGGCTCAAGCTCCGGTCGATCGGCAAACGGAGTTGCCGCGATCGCTTTTCTGAATTCAGCGGTCGTGCGCAAAATGACCTCAGGCCGGCATTCGCATTTCTTTTCGATTGCATCCTGAATCTTCTTCGCAAGCGAAACGAGATTCTTTTCTTTTGTCCGGAAAATGACATTGCCGCTCTGCACGTACGTGCGAGAATCTTCCAGTCCTAAGGACTCATACAGGGATCGCAGCGTGTCCATCTTGATCCGGTTATGCGGACCAACGTTCACGCCGCGCAGCATTGAAATCAAGACCGGCATGGAACTACTTCGGACTCCTATGGAGCGTAACCCGGCGGTAGACCGTCTTTCCGTCGACCACGAGTCTTCCGCCCATGGTGTCGCCGGCAACTTGAAACTCCCAATCGTCCTTTTCTCTGCTACTGGAAGTGCAGCTCAGTCCACCTGTCTTGCCTTGATACTGACAAGTCAGGGTGGCGATGAATTCAGGCGCTCCCTCGACGATCTTGTAAGCATCAAGGTTTAGCTGAAACGGATCTTTCTTGTCTTCGGCGATTTGAAAGAGCACGTGTTCGTCCTGACAGGGAGAGTTTGGAACCATGCACTTGGAGTCGCCCTCCCAGGCACCGATCACTGCCTTGTCTGAGGCGTGAAGATACGAGACGGGCAGGCAAGCGAGAACGCAAGCAAAAACAAGACAGGAAAAGGAAGGTCGCATTCGGAAGTCCCAGCGGAATGATAATGCACTTGGCGGTTTGTGACCTACTGTGTATTTCGGAACCAAAACAATCACTTTGATCTGAGAGTGCAGCCTCCCACAATCAGAGAAAGCTCTACACCAGTTCGTCAGAAAGCGCGTCAATCGATCTTCCGGTCTCACGCTCGCTTGGCTGGGAGTCCAGGGGGAAGCACACATGTCAGGACAGGTCGTTCTCTACTTTGAAGATCAGGCGGATGCTCTGCGGTTCGCGCTGGCCGCAGGTTCGGTAATGTCGGGCGAAGGAGGCAAGTTCACCAGCGACTTGCTGGAGGAAACAGCGCGAGCAACACGCATCCGGCTTGACGCTGTAAACGCCGGGAACATGAAAAAGCCCAGTCCGGGTCGAGCAGCCTAAAGAAACGCCTGACTCCAGCTCCGAGAAGGCGACCTACGTCTACGCTGTACCCGCATTGGTGAATGCCTCGATAGCATCCGAGAGCGTGGGGAACATCAGGAACACCCGTTCTACCTTCGTTATCTCAAATACCTTCTGCACGCGCTTATTCACGCCGGTGAGAGCGATGCGGCGTCCGGCTTTCGCGCAAGAGGTGCAGGCGCTCACCAGAGAGCCCAAACCGGATGAATCCAGATAAGGGACGCCCGACAAGTCGAGAATCATGGTGGGAGCATTCTCGCGCCGCACAGCGTTCAGAAACGGCGTGACGTTCTCCATCGTAAGAGGACCACGAAAGCTCAGCACTCCCCGGTCCAGACGCTCGACTTCCAACGGCTCGGATGCCATAGCGGAGGATTCTAGGCTAGCGGAGAGCCGTCTTCAAGTTTAGTTCCTGGCTTTTCATTACGTGAGGCCAGTGTCCGACTGTTTGTAATGTTTTTGTGTTTTCTGGCTGCGACGAGTTCCAGCCAGTCTTTTCACGACTACGATTGGATCAACGGCTAGTGGGGAGAATATGGATGATTAAACAAAGTGGAAATCCAAGCCCCAACTCACACCAGCAGTTCCGCGAGTGCTGAAAGACATCCCAAGGGAACCGAAGCCCGCATTCTGCTGAGTTCTGTCTTCGGACCGTACGCGCAAGACGACGAATTCGGCAGCCGCTCCATCAATCCGATGGAGCTTTATCACAATCAGGTCACGCGCGCGCAAGGCAGCTTCTCGCTGCGCATGTTCCACCGGTCGTGGGGCATCATGATGATTCAGGCCAACATCTCTGCGCCCTGCACCGTTCTCGATTTTCCGACGCGCAAAGATTTTGGGCGCGAGCTCACCACGCATCAGTACGACATCGTGGGGCTCTCGTCGATCATCGTGAACGTCGCCAAGGTGGGCGAGATGTGTCGCATGATTCGCAAGCTTTCTCCGAACTCGACGATCGTGGTGGGCGGGCACGTCGCCGCCATTCCCGGCATTGAAAAGATGATCGATGCGGATCACATCGTAAAGGGCGAAGGTATTTCGTGGATGCGCCGCTATCTCGCTGAGGACGAAAACGCGCCGATCAAGCATCCCCCCATTGTTTCAGGCATGCGCACGCGCATCATGGGGATCCGGCTTCCCGAACGCAAGGGAGCAACGGCGGCGACGATCATTCCTTCGGTTGGCTGTCCCATGGGATGCAACTTCTGTACGACCTCGGCCTTCTTCGGCGGTAAAGGCAAATTCGTCAATTTTTTCGAGAGTGGTGACGAACTGTTTGAAGTCATGCAGCAGATGGAGAGCGAGCTCAAAGTGCATTCGTTCTTCGTGATGGACGAGAATTTCCTGCTGCATCGCGAGCGCGCCATGCGCCTGCTCGATCGCATGAAAGAAGCGAACAAGAGCTGGACGATGTCGGTCTTCGCCTCAGCCAACGCAATTCGCAAATACACCATGCAGGAACTGGTGGAACTAGGCGTGTCATGGCTCTGGATGGGGCTCGAGTCTCCTCGGGCTGGCTATAGCAAGCTGCAAGGGGCCGATACGCGAGAACTCACGCGCGAACTGCGCGAGCATGGTATTCGCGTGCAGGGCTCAACCATCATTGGCCTCGAACATCACACTCCTGACAACATTATTTCGGAAATCGAGCATGCCGTTTCGCACGACACCGATTTCCATCAGTTCATGTTGTACACGCCGGTTCCGGGCACGCCGCTGTACCAGCAGATGTCCGAAGAAGGGCGCATGCTGCGTGACGTCGACTTTGCCGACGTTCATGGCCAGTTCAAATTCAACTTCAAGCATGCGGCGATTTCGCGGGAGGACTCGAAGCGTTTTCTCGATTGGGCGTTCTGGCGCGACTTCGAACTCAACGGCCCAAGTTTGTACCGCATCTCGCGCACCCTGATGACCGGCTGGAAGCGGTACAAAGACTGGCCGGACGCACGCGTGCGCGAACGGTTTGCCAGTGAAATGCAGCGGCTGGGCGGAATCTACAGCTCGGCGCTATGGGCCATGGAACGGCAATTCAGAAAAGTGGACAACAAGGTGAGCGAGGAGATTCGAGCGCTGCGCCAGGAATTTAAGCAGGAGTCTGGAATCGTGTCACGCATGATGCCGGCAGTCCTTGGGCCAATACTACTGTGGACGACGCGACGCGAGGAAAAACGCTTGGCCCGTGGCAAGACTTACGAACCGCCTACGATTCTGGAGCGGACAAACTGGGCGGAGGCATAAGGAAAGATCGCAGCAACAAATGTCTAGCCGGTTCTGCGCGTGGATAGGAGATCCAGAATCTCTCGCAATCCCTGACGAATGTGCTGCAGTTCCGGCGCCGCCTGCGTCGGAAACGGAATCGCAGCTTGCGTCTTGTCGGTCTTCGTTTCAGCGCGTAGCTGCTGGCGCGCCCCCGAGATCGTGAATCCTTGTTCGTAGAGCAGCTGTTTGATCCGCAGTACGCTCTCCACGTCGCGCTTCCGGTACATGCGCTGCCCTGTGCTGCTCTTGACGGGTTTTAATTGCGGGAACTCCGACTCCCAGAAGCGCAGCACGTAAGCGGGCAAGCGGCACAGCGTGGCGACTTCTCCGATACGAAAGTAAAGCTTGTCTGGGATGAGAATCTCGTCGTTCTTGTGTTTCTCCGAGCTCTTCTTCCTGGCCATCTGTAGGGCTCCGCGGTGCTTGCTTTCCAATTGTGACACAGGTACCTCGGCAAATACCGCAGAAATTCGAGCACCCTAAGGGCAAGTTAACTGAGCCGACCCGAAGATCGTGAACACTGCAGCATCGGAAACTCCCGACGCCCCAGTTCCAGCCAGGACAGTTGCTGGACCCACGAAGGGACCGCATTGGGCTACGCCGTTTTGGTCGACAGATGGATAGGTGGGCTCGGCCGGGTCGCAGATGCCGCTCGTGCTGCCAATGCACCATCCTATGTCTTGGCTGGTCAGTGGTGCAGGAGACGGCGCCTTGCTGAACGTGCCGGTCGCTGCAAATGGCACGTGGCCGTTGGGAAATGTCTTTGCGTCCGCGGCTTTAGGGCTGATGGTCACGGTTTGAAGCTGTCGATTGCTGCCACAACTGAGGGCGAAAATCACAAGAGGCAACAACAATGAAGACTCTGCAACGAAGGACGCGAGACGTGACATAAAGTCTCCGGCGTAAAAGGACGATTCGATTATAGTCTCGGTTCCGTCGAACGCTCGCAACGGAAAAGCCTCCTGAGAGGTGCTTCTCTCAAGAGGCCAGTGAAAAATCGTGGTGTATGCGAGTAACGTCTCGCAAACAGTTAGTGTTTCTTCTTTTTTGCCTTCTTCTTCGTTGCCATTGAAGGTGCCTCCGTGAACGATTTTCCCTTGCAAGGGTGAACCACTTGGGCCCTAATCCTGAAAGACCCACCCTACTCATAGTAGGATAAGGTCCTATAACACAAGATATTGCGGCAGTATTAATAATGTGTCAATAGAATTTTGCATTCTCTCGCCGATTTTGCCTCGGCCTCGACCACGAGATTGCCGGGCTCGAGTCGAAAGCAGGCGATATTTTCGTTGGACCCGTAACGACGATGCAGCCTCCAGCGACTGCCGGCGCTCTGCAGAGCGAGCGATCCTATCGAAATCAAAATGTTCAACAACCGGCATCACCAATAACGGTGGCGCGACGGCCCGCTCGATCTTACGCCGGGAAAATTCAGCACGCGGTGCACCAAGGGCCAGCAAATCACGATTGAAACGCCGGGCCGCGGCGGGTGAGGCAGATTGTAGCCGCTGCTTCCGACCCATGTAGACTCCGCGTAAAGGCAGTCGCCTTGCGTCGCGCCTGTCTGGTGCTGTAACTTCAACTCAAGCCTGCCAGATCTTATGCGTTCAAACGGTGATGGAACGACCCTGCTATAAATGCGGCCAAGTGTTGGATGAGGGCAGGCCGTTCTGTCCCCACTGCATGGCTCCTCAGATTCGTGTAGTTGTCGCGGAGCCTGTTGCCGCGGCCACACCGTTTTCTGAAGCTGCCATGCTTCCCCAGGTTCAACCTCCTTTGCCGGCGGAGGAGACGGTCCCGGTCCTCGCACTTCCGTTGCACTGGTCGCAGGCCTTGAAGCCGTGCGCGCTTGCGGCGCTCGTCGCATCCGTGCTGATGCTCCTGGGCTTGAATTTGCTGGTCGCAATGTTCAGTGTTGGATTCCTTGCAGTAGTGTTTTATCGGCAAGGCCGCCCGGGGGCAGAGATCAAAGGCTGGGCGGGTGCACGATTAGGTGCCATCAGCGGCATGCTTTGGTTCGCGACCTCTGCGGTCCTGGAGGCGATCGTTGTACTTCTGATGCACAAGGGACCCGAGATCCGGAAAGCACTCATGGACGCGATCAACCAGGCAGCATCGCGCACGGCTGATCCGCAAGTGATCGCGGTGTTTGATCGATTCAAGTCTCCGGATGGACTTGAGTTCCTGATGGTATTTTTCCTGATCTTCGGATTCTTTACTGCCATTGTTTTGGGAGCGGCGGGCGGCGCGCTGGGCGGGAGCATCCTGGGCCGGCGAAACCACCAGTGATCGTGCGCTTGCAGCCTTCTTCACAGCCGCGTATGATGCACCGTTTGTAGTTTTCACGGTGAACCCTTCTTGATGAATAAGCCCGCACGCGGTTCGCTGCTCGGGATCGAACATCTCGAGACCAAAGAAATTGTGGGCCTGCTGACTTTGGCCCGCCGCATGAACCCGCGCAAGCCTCGTCCGCTGCTGCGCGGCAAGCGCGTGGTTCTACTTTTCTACGAAGCTTCGACACGGACCCGGTCGTCATTCGAATTCGCCGCAAAGGCATTAGATGCCACTACCGTGCTCGTGCACGCTTCCGGTTCGAGCATTGAGAAAGGCGAGTCTGTCATCGATACCGGATACACTCTGCGTGCGGTGGGCGCCGATTGCATTGTGATGCGGCATCCTTCGGCGGGAGCGCCGCACCTCATGGCGCGCCACGTCGACATTCCCATAATCAACGCGGGCGATGGAATGCACGAACATCCATCTCAAGCCTTGCTGGATGCAGTTACCATCCTCAGGCACAAAAAATCGCTCAACGGCCTGCATGCCACCATCATCGGGGACATCCTGCATAGCCGGGTGGCTCGCAGTGCCTGTCACCTGCTTACGCGCTTCGGCGTGAAGATCACGCTCTGCGGTCCACCAGAGTTTGTGCCCGACGATAGCGGCAACCCTCGCACCCGGGCTTCGCGTAACGCGTCATATTGAAGACGCCTTGCGAGGCACTGATGTCATCATGTTGCTGCGCGTGCAGACCGAGCGTCTCGCAGGGCAGAAGATCGCGCTGGAGGATTACATCGCGAGATACCAGATGAATGCGCCAAGACTGAAAATGGCGAAGCGTGACGCGATCGTGATGCATCCCGGTCCGATCATTCGCGGGCTCGAGTTAACTGCCGAAGTTGCGGATGGCCCACAGTCAGTGATCGTCGACGAGGTGCAAAACGGGCTTCCCACCCGAATGGCGATCCTGGCGCGCGCCGTGGGGAAAGCGAAATAGAAGATTGGCAGAGATTTCCAACCGAACGGTAGTGAAGTCGAAGGCCGAGTGCTGAATGCTGAATGCTAAGAGCCAAAAGCGGCAAAGTACGAGCCTCCTCATCAAAGGCGGCCACTTGATTGATCCCAAGGCGAAGATCAACGCGCCCATGGATGTTCTGCTGCGGAGTGGGCGAGTAGCCGAGGTCGCGCCGCCTAATAAAATTCGTGGTACGGCAGACGAGAAGCTCGACGCGCGCGGACTGATTGTCGCCCCGGGATTTATCGACCTGCACGTGCATTTGCGCGAACCTGGCCAGAGCTACAAAGAAACAATCGCCACGGGCACAGCCGCTGCCGCTGCTGGCGGCTTCACCTCAGTGTGCACGATGCCAAACACGTCACCCGTCGTGGACACCCCTGATTGGGTGACTTGGCTGCGCCGCCCGGAGCGCGGAGCGCTCGTGAATGTCTTTCCAATTGCTGCCGCTACGAAGGCCAGCCGCGGCGGGACACTGACAGACTTCAGCGCATTGCAGCGGGCCGGAGCGGTTGCCGTGACCGATGACGGCAAGCCGATTCTGGAAGATGAAACCATGCGCACGGCGCTTCGGCTGGGCGCAGAGCTGAATTTTCCAGTCGTGCAACATGCGGAAGATACCCGAGTCACGGAGAATTGCTCGATGCACTACGGACCGACTAGTTTCCGGCTGGGGCTGCGGGGCATGACCGCATCGGCAGAAGCGGCCATTGTGGATCGGGACGTCGCACTCGCGCAGCAGATTCGCGAATCCAGGCTGCACGTGGCGCATCTTTCTACGTCGGACGCGCTGAAGGCCGTGCGGCGAGGCAAGCGCGCGAAGGCGCGAGTAACGTGCGAAGTAACGCCGCATCACTTCACCTTGATCGACGAAAATGTCGGCGACTACGACACGAACTTCAAGATGAATCCACCTCTTCGGTCGGCGGCGGACCTTGAGTCCATCATCGTGGCTCTCGCCGATGGAACTGTGGACGCCATTGCGACCGACCACGCACCCCACGCTCTGCACGAGAAGCAAGTGGAATTTGAGCGCGCCTCGTTTGGCATAACCGGATTGGAAACTGCGCTGGCGCTGGCCATTACCGAGCTGTACGGAAAGCACAGGATTCCATTAACCCGGATCGTCGAACTTTTCACGTCCGGACCTGCGCGAGTGTTCGATTTGACGGGGCGCGGATCGCTGGTTCGTGGCAGCTTCGCTGATGTGACTCTCTTTGATCCCAAAAAACGCTGGACGTTTGAGGCGGCGAAGTCTCGCTCCCTGTCCCGCAATACTCCATTCGACGGCTGGCAGTTTACCGGGAAGGTGGTCGCGACGATTGTGGGCGGAAAAATTGTCTACCGAATCGACTGACACTCCGTGCCTTACCCGGCTCCGCGATCAATTGCTACCAGTCAACTTCCCGCTAACTTAATATTCCCAACCGTTTCCCGACGTTCTTGAGCAGGCTCAGCGCCTGCTGTAGTTCTTCCTGCGTGTGCGTTGCGGTCATGATGGTGCGGATTCTGGCTTTACCTTCGGGCACGGTCGGAAACGCAATGCCTGTCCCCAGCACGCCTTCTTTGAACAGTTCGCGCGAGAAGTCCATGGTCAGTTTGCCATCGCCGATGATGATCGGCGTGATCGGCGTTTCGCTCTCCGGCGTGCTCTTGCCGCCAATATCGAAGCCGAGCAGTCCGAGTTCTTTCTTCCAGAAGCGCGTGTTTTCCCAGAGCTTTTCCATACGCTCGGGCTCGTTTTCCAGAACATCAAAGGCGGCAATGCAAGTCGCGGCAACGGACGGCGGATGCGAAGTCGAAAACAAGAACGGCCGCGCGCGGTGATAGAGGAAATCGATCAAGTCGCGAGTGCCGCAGACGTATCCGCCGAGCGCTCCAATCGCCTTCGACAGGGTGCCCACCTGAATGTCGACTCGCCCGTGCATGCCGAAGTGATCGATTGTGCCTCGGCCGGCGCGGCCCAGAACGCCGGAAGCATGCGCGTCATCGACCATCATGATGGCACCATACTTTTCAGCGAGATCGCAGAGCGCGGGCAGTGGGCCGATGTCGCCGTCCATCGAGAAGACGCCATCGGTGATAAGCAACTTCTTGCCCGCTTCGTTTTTTATGCTGGCAAGTTGCTCCTCCGCGTGCGCCATGTCTTTATGACGGAAGACCAGAATCTTCGCCTTTGAAAGCCGCGCGCCGTCGATGATGGATGCATGGTTGAGCGCGTCGGAGATGATGAAATCCTCTTTCCCCAGCACAGCCGAAACCGTTCCGGCATTCGCTGCAAATCCCGACTGAAAGACGACGCATGCCTCGACATTCTTGAAGCGTGCGATCTTCTCTTCCAATTCCATGTGGATCTTCATCGTGCCCGCGATGGTGCGAACCGCGCCTGACCCGACGCCGAACTTCCGCGTAGCTTCGAGCGCGGCCTCGCGTAGCTTGGGATGCGTGGTCAAGCCGAGGTAATTGTTCGAGGCGAGATTGATGACCTTCTTGCCATCGAACGTGCAGACGGCTGCCTGCTCGTCGTCAAGCACGCGCAGCTTGAAGTGCGTGCCTTTCGCCTTGAGTTCGTTCAGTTGGTCGGTCAGGTAAGAAAGAGGATTAGTGCGGATTGCGGTCGTCATGTGCGCCTCGTGAACTTCTTTTCCGCGGATTCACGCGGGTGAACGCGGTTTCTTCCACAACTAGTCTATCTCCGCCATTGTAGACACGGGGCGCTTCTACGAATCGGCCGCAATAGAGAAAACAGCCCCGGCTCTCTCAGGACCGGGGCTTGGAAGCTGTAGCAAACTGGGCCAGCCTAACAAGCTGTGGTTTCAAACGCCATCATATAAAAGGCTTATTCCCGCCGTATTCAGCTGCTTAGAAGCCGATCGGATTCCCCGTCGCGATGCTGGCCTCACAAAGCCGCCTCATGCTCTCGAAAAATTCCTTTTCGCCCGGGGTCAGGATGTCTCGCGAGGCAAGCACGAGGTCTACTTCCTTTAGTAGCGCGGGAGTTTGCTTGGCAGGAAGCCAGTCACCGGTGTGCGTGCCGTCGTAAACTACCTTCTTCAGCAGGATCGGGAACTTTGGACCGGGTTCTCCCTGCAGGCCCTTCAGAAAGTCGCGTACATTCTTGACGCGAGTGATATTACCCAGGAATTCCGATGCAAGAAAACCCTGGTGCTCGCACGACTTCTGCAGCCATTCGTCGTGCGCTTCCCATTCCTTGTCCGTAGGGTCTCCGCTAAGGAAAGGAGCGCTGGATTCGTCCCACACGAGACGGTCAGGAAACGGATGCGGCTTCTTCACTTTCCCTTCGCGGATACAGCTGCAGCGTACGTAACCGTCGAGGCTCATTAACTCATCCTGTACCGCTTCCGACCGCGTCCTGAGACAGATTCTGCCATTCGGTTCTTGCCAGCATATGCGGCCGCGATTCTTCCAGAACCTGAAAGCCTGGTTCTACCTATCGCACTCCATTGGGGTACACCAGAATCTTGCTCGCCTCCCCTGTTTTCAGGCGCTCCATGGCCTTTCCGAAGTCCTTCATTGGAATGCGGTCGGTGATGACCGGGTGCAGGTTGAGCTTGCCACTCTTGAGCAGTGCTGTCATTTGATACCAGGTCTGGTACATACGGCGGCCATTGATGCCCTGAACCGTGATGCCTTTAAAAATGATGTCTTCCGAAAAATTCAGCTGGATCGGCTTCGAAGTCAGACCAAGAAGAGAGATGCGTCCGCCGCGGCGCACGATATCGAAAGCTGTTCGAATCGAGTCCGGATGTCCCGCCATTTCGAGAACGACATCGACGCCCAGACCTCCAGTCTTCTCCATCACAATGTCGTTGACATCTTCTTTCGCCGGATTCAACACGAAGTCGGCCTGCATTTCGCGCGCTATGCGAGAACGATGTTCGTTGACTTCGATGGCGAAGACTGAGGTTGCTCCCACCGCTTTCGCCACAGCGATCGAAAACAGCCCGATGGGGCCGCAGCCGGTGATGGCGACAGTCTTCGCCGCGATCTCTCCCGCAAGCACAGTGTGAACTGCGTTACCGAGTGGGTCGAGGATGGAGGCGTATTCCTGCGGGATCGCAGGATCCAGCTTCCAAATGTTCGACTCAGGAATCACGACGTATTCTGCGAATGCGCCATTCGCATCAACGCCGATAATTTTTACGTTCTGGCAGATGTGCGCTTCGCCGGTGCGGCATTGCAGACACTTGCCGCAAGCTACGTGCATTTCGGCGGACACAAAGTCGCCTTCCCTCACGCTCGTGACTTCATCGCCGAAGGCGGCTACTTCGCCGCAGAATTCGTGTCCGGGGATGAGTGGTGGATGAATCCGGTTCTGCGCCCACCGATCCCAGTTGTAGATGTGGAGGTCGGTGCCGCAGATGGATGCCACCTTGACCTTAACGAGAACATCCGTGCGTCCGAAGGCAGGAATCTTTACTTCTCGAACTTCTGCGCCTGGCGCTGCCTCTGGCTTCACGACCGCCAGCATGGTTCCAGCCATAATTGCCACCTGTCGTTAGATGCTAAAAATCGAAGGCCAAAATCGGGACGTCAAATCATCCGCCAAAAATCGCGTCGACACAAAACGTATGATTCTAGCATCGGCAGAACGGAGACGACCGACCGAGCGGTCTGCCGGAAGACTCCTGGCGCCTCGATACATGAGGAGAGAATCTCGTCGGTAATTGCAAAATGCAAAAGACCTGTATGCCTTATTCAGCAGTTAAGCATCGAAGCATGACCGTCCA
This sequence comes from Terriglobia bacterium, assembly GCA_963823085.1. GTDB lineage: Bacteria > Acidobacteriota > Terriglobia > Terriglobales > Acidobacteriaceae > Sulfotelmatobacter. The sequence goes on from CAWGKF010000006.1 coordinate 428,974, forward strand.
GGAGGCGAGAGCAGACACGTGAATCCGCGACGCTTTTGGATGGTGTTAGTCATTGCCACCCTGCTGGCAAATGCAACGGTGGACGCCAGCGATGTGACCGTTCGTTACGAGCAAGGTTGCTTACACGCTTTTCTAGTGTTGAGTACATTAGACGGAAAGCCGATTGCCGCCGGTGATCTCCTGCAAGTGGTGCATGGCAGGCAGGTGACAACGCGTGTGGTATATCACTTCCACGATGGATCGCTGCAGGAGGAAACCACCATCTTCTCGCAGCACCGTAGCTTCTCGCTTGTCAGTTACCACCTGATTCAGAAGGGACCCACATTCCAACATCCAAGTGAGGTTTCGATCGAGGCCAATGGCCAAGTAACAGTGCGATACAAAGACGACAAAGGAAACGAGAAGACCGAAAGCGAACGCATGAAGCTGCCGCCGAATCTGGCGAACGGGTTGCTGATCACTTTGTTAATGAATCTGCGCCCGGATGGCGAACTACCGCAATTCTCGATGGTGGTGGCCACTCCCAAACCGCGAATCGTGAAGCTATCGGCCAGCTCTCGAGGGAAAGAATCGTTTACGGTAGGGGGCTCGCAGCGGGAGGCACTTCATTACGTGATCAAAATCGAGATTGGCGGGGTTGCCGGAGTGGTGGCGCCATTGCTGGGCAAACAGCCTCCGGATGCCCATGTCTGGATTACTTCAGGAGAAAACCCGACGTTCGTGAAATCAGAAACACTGTCGTTTCTCGGCGGTCCGGTATGGCGCACAGAGCTGGGGGCGCCAGTCTGGCATGCCGAGTCTAACGAATCCGAGTCGAAGAAATAGCGACCGAGTAGTGGAGATCGACTTATGATCGGATTCTTCAGTTTGCCGGCTTAGTAGCTTTTGGAACGACGGTTTTGAATTCTTCCGACTTTCCTCGCGGGATACTCAATGTCTTCCATTCACGGGAGCGGAAATGCTTGGCAAGGAACACAATCTGTCCAATATGTTGGGCGTAGTGCGCGATCTGCCGGTTGATGGCCTGCAAAACGGTGTGCGGCTCGCCGCGAATCGTCACAGTGCGCATCACGTCTTCCGGTTTCAGCGGCTCGATCGCTGCGAAGACGCAAGCCCATCCTTCCTCCCACCACTGCATCACTTCCGCGCGTGTTGTGGAAGAGGTAATTTCGAATTCGCGATCGCGAAAGCGGTCTGGCTTCTCGCCGTCGCTGGTCAGAAAGTTGGTGAAACGCGACCGCATATTGCCCGCCAGGTGCTTTACGAGCATTGCGACCGAGTTGGCTTCGGGATCGAGCGTGACAAAGAAATCTTCGTCGTGCAGCTGGTTAAGCGCTCCCTCACCCATGCGCTTATGGCCGCGCAGTTGACGTCGGGCTTCTTCAACGTAGTGAGCTGCAAGATCGGTCATGGCTGCGGTCCTCCCGTGCGATCTTCCAAGGATGACAGGCAGCTACAAGCTTAACGTATGCAGATTTCAACTCGCCACAGGCTTGGGCTGGTTAGATGTCTCCCTGTTTGCCCCGCGTGTGAACGTATACCAGGGCGAAGTGCGACCCTTTGCCCTCGCCAGGCTCAACAGCGACGACGCGTTGGTTGTCTTCGGTACCAACCTTCAATTCGGTAACTGGGCCGGAGTTCTCGTCGCACTTGAGTTCTTTGCTCTTGTTCGAGTCCTTATCGTCCTCGTCGACTCCGATGCTGCCGCCGTGTTTCTGCGAATGGCACTCCAGCAGCTTGCCATATTTCTTCAGCTTGTCGCGGTAAAAATCGAGCACCTTGGATGGCTGATCATCCGAGGCATAGTTGGCGACCACCAGCTTCATGCCGAACGCTTCGGTCAGAATGCTCAGGTTCGCCTGACTGCTGTTCGGGTCGTCCGACTTCACGCGTGCGCCAGGGTAGAGCGGCAGCCCGACTTTCTTTGCGTCCGCATCAGCGCCAACATGCATGTCCCCAATCGGGCTGCGGATGTCGAGGTTTTTATCGTGGGAGCTTGAATCCTGGGAGCACAGCGGCAGAGTTAAAGCCACTGCCGCTGCAAATGACAGTGCCAAGGTTCGCAGCATAAATAATCCTCCTGAGACGAAGCTGGCTAAATTTCCGCGTCTTTGCCGTGCGTACGCACGTATACCAACGAAAAGGTCGACCCGCTGCCTTGGGGCTCAACGGCGACGATGTGCTGATTTTCCTCGGTGCCGACTTTTAATTCAATATTGACGCCATTGTCACCGGCGCAGGTGAGATCGTGAGAGCCATCGTTGTGTTTCTTGATGTCAGCATTTACGTGCACACTCGAAGTGTGGCAGAGGAGCACGCTGCCATATTTCTTGAGTTGATCTTTGTAATACTCGACGACTTTGCTGGGCGAATCGTTCGACTCGTATTCCAGCGCGACCACTCTCAATCCAAAGCCAAAGCCGGAGATGTTCACGTTCGCGCTCTTGTCGTCCCCACTATCGTCTTTCTGTCTCAAACGCGCCCCCGGATAAACCGGAAGCCCGACCTGCTCCGGGTCCGCTCCTTTGCTCACGTGAATGCCGCCCAGCGGCGTGTTGATGTCGACCTGCTTGTCTTGTCCGTTCTGTTCTTTCTTGACGTTCACGCTGCACGCCGCGAGCAACAGGAGCGCAGCCGTGACCATCAAGCTGTATCGAATTCTAGTGGTTCGCATGGAGATGCCCTCCGTTGGCGACCTGTGCCGGACGCTCGATGCCGGCGCCGCGCTGTGCGACGTTGGGAATGGTGACTGGAAGATGGCCATGAATCGGAATCTCGCCAAACAGCGCCTTCACAGCTGCTACTTCTGATACCGTCGCGTTCGAGAATGTGCAGATATAGTTCTCGATCTTGGGGAAGTCACTCGCCAGATAGGGATTTCCCATCGCAACCACGGCAGTCTTCACCGCTGCGTGGTCGAGCAATTGCTGCAGAAGTGCACCGGTGGCGTCCGCCATCGCCATGGAGTTGCCGATCTTACCCCCCGTGGGAATCACATAGACCGCCGTGACAACCGTCTGCGCCTCGTCCACTGCCTTCAGGACCTCGTCGCTCATTCCAGCCGCGATCCGCGGGTCCACGTAGATTACGCGCGCATCTGGAATGCGGGCGCGAAACTCGCGTCCAAAGGCGCGTCCAGACTCGGAGCGCACGTCATCCGAGAAGAGCACAGCCACCACCTGGTTATGCGTCTCCTCTCTGGTCATGTACGGAAGCCCCGCCTTGGAAGTTCCCTTGGATTTGAGGGGAAGAACTTTAGCATTGTCGCGAACCAGAGTGATGGCAGAGTCCGCCACCTGCTGACCGAAGGCAATGTCTTCTGGCTTACCCACCGCTGTCGCCAGGGCATTTAAATCGACTGTTCGCGACTCGTTAAGCCTCAGCGAGCCTTTTATTTTCAGGATTTTAAGCACAGATCGATCCAGCCGTTCCTTCGAGATTTCCCCGGAGCGGACGGCTTTGATCATGGAGTCATACGACGCACCCAGATCCGCCGGGATGATCAGTAAGTCGTTGCCCGCCTTGAACGCCTCTACCGCAGCGCGACCGATGTCGTTCGCGAAAAGATGCGTGAGCCCGGCCATGTCGAGAGCGTCAGTGACCACGATGCCCTTGAATCCGAGTTGTTTTTCGAGCAGGTCGGAAACAACCGTTGGGGAAATGGTCGCGACATGGTTCGGATCAGAATCGAGCGCGGGAACGGTGACGTGTGCCACCATCACGGAATCGACTCCCGCAGCAATCGCCTGCTTGAAGGGCGGAAGTTCAATCGAATCCAGGTGGCTGCGATCGCCATTCACGCTGGCAACTCCAAGGTGCGAATCGGTGGCTGTGTCGCCGTGTCCGGGAAAGTGCTTCACCGTGACTAACATGCCGCCCTCATGCGCGCCCTTGATGTATGCCGTAACCAAATCGCCCACCTGCTGCGGATCTTCCCCGAACGAACGGGTATTGATGATCGGATTCGCAGGGTTCGAATTCACGTCCGCGTCAGGAAAAAAGTTCCAGTGTACTCCGATCGCCCGGGCCTCGGTCGCCGTGATGCGGCCGAAGTTCTCGGCGTCTTCCGACTTGCCGTCAGCGCCAAACGCCATCGCATGAGGGAAATTCGTCGTTCCCATCAGGCGTGTCGCCACGCCTCGTTCGAAGTCCGCCGCAAACAGCAGCGGCAATTTCGAATCGCGCTGCAGGCGGTTCAGCAACTCGGCAGCCTCGTAGGGCTCACTTCGCAGAAGCAACGGCCCGTCCACATGAACCGTCATGGCGAACGTGCCGACGTGATACTTCTGCATCGCATCGCGAAGTTGCAGATACTCCGGGCTTTCAACGTTCAGAAAGCTGGCGCGGCACCAGATCATAAAGAGCTGGCCGACTTTTTCCTCGACCGTCAGCTTGTGCAGCGTCTTTTCGGCCCACTTACTCCCGACTTCACCATGACGGATCGGCGCCGGATGCGTGTACTTTTCCTTCGCAAATGAAGACGAGACGAGGGCGATGAATATTACAAGCAGGCCTAGGATTTTTTGCATGCAGGAACGATAGCAGAAGAGCAGGCAGACGGAGGCCAGCTTTCCCAAGAAGTTGCCAGTCTCAATTACCGGATGGTTCCTGTGACAATGACCTCTCGACTTGCGCTACGGCTTGTTGCTGAATGGAAGCTTCGTCGCCGAATCCGTTCAACCAAAGGACTTCCGGCTCTCTGCGAAACCACGTCATCTGCCGCTTCGCGTAGTTACGATGCCCCTGCTGCGCGCCCTGCACCGCTTGCTCCTTCGTCAACTCGCCCCGCAGAAACTGAACCGCCTGCTTGTAGCCGAGCGACGCCAGTGGCCGTGTCTCAGGCCCGTAGCGGTTGATGAGCTGTTGGGTCTCGTTTACCAGTCCGATCTCGAACATCGTGCGCGCTCGCTCGTCGATGCGTTCGTAGAGACTGCCTCGGTCCGGGTTAAGTCCCAATCGCAGAATCCGAAAGCCACGTAGGGGATCGCGTCCTTTCTGCCAGAGTTCGCTCATCCTCTGCCGGGAAGCGAGGCAAACTTCAATCGCCCGGACCAGTTTTGGCGCATCATTCGGATGAATTTTTTCGGCAGCTCTGGCGTCAAGCCGTAACAGGATCTTGTGAAGATAGTTCGATCCCCGGCTGCCTGTTTTTTCCCGCAGCCGTTCGCGCAGTTTTTCAAATCGGTGCGGGCCGGGAAAGAGGCCTTCGATGAGCGCGCGCAGGTACAATCCCGTGCCGCCTACGACAATCGGCAAATGATGACGACCGCTAACATCCCGGAGGATTGCCCGCGCCTGTCGAGCGTACTCACCCGCCGTCATCTCCTGAGTCGGCGGGAGAAAATCGAAGAGGTGATGCGGCGCCCGGGAACGCTCCGCGAGACTAGGCTTCGCGGTGCCGATATCAAAATCTCGATACATCGCGACCGAGTCGCAATTGACGATCTCTCCCTGGAAGTTTTCGGCAAGGACTAACGATAGAGCCGTTTTACCGCTGGCAGTCGGTCCAAGAATAACGGCGAGTAGCGGTGTGTCCTGGCGCTGTTCCGAATCCACGTTCAGCGCAGGCTCCAGTGAATCTCGTGCCAGTAGCGGACGAGCGTGAGCACGAGTAGCACGATCGCGATGAGTAACAATCCGGTGGTCTCGGATGCGTAGACCGCATGCCGGTGATGTCTTTGCGCAGAGTGGCTGTCTGGCTCTGGGGAGGGCACGCGCCTATTGTAGCCCTGAGGGTCAAAGGCTCGACGAGTGCCTTGTTGGCTACTTCCCCGCCCGTGACAGAACCTCCGAATGTCAACTTTATTGGAACTAACCTCACCCTCCGTGCGTAACTTCGTCTAACAGACGGGGCGTAGGTGTGGTTGCCCGCCGGAGGACCTTATGAAATCTATTTCCGCCCGTGTTTTCGCGGCTGTATTTAGTCTTTGCCTGGTCGCCGCTTTGCCGGCTCGTGCCGACGAGTGGTCCAAAACCTATACCCTGAATGGCCGGCCCAATCTGCGGATCGAAACCTCCGATGCGAACATCCGCGTGACCACATGGGACCAGAACTCGATCGAGGCCAAGGTGATTACTAGCCGCTACAAGATCGGTGAAGGCGGCATCCGGGTCGACGAACGCCAGAACGGCAATACGGTCGAAATCGAGGTTAAGTATCCGCATCACAACTTCAACGTCGAGTGGGGATCGCACAAGGTCGATGTCATTATCCAGATGCCACGTGAAGGCGCGGTCAACCTGCGCACCGGGGACGGCAAGATCGACGTCGCCAATCTCAAGGGCGAAATGGATATGCATACTGGCGACGGCTCGGTGAACCTCGAGGGCGTTGACGGCAAACTGCATGCATCGACTGGTGATGGCCACATTCAGGCCAATGGGCGTTTCGACGAACTCGATCTTAAGACTGGAGATGGACATGTCGACGTGCGCGCCACCAGCGGTTCCGCGCTAACCAATGGCTGGCGGCTCGAAACCGGTGACGGCAGCGTCTCGCTAGAAGTCCCCCATGATCTAGCTGCGAATGTTGACCTTCATACCAGCGACGGCCACATCGATCTCGACATGCCTGTGGCCGCCGAGGGGAAATTACGCGAGAACGAAATTCACGGCAAGCTCAACGGCGGTGGCAGCCTGCTTACGATTCGAACCGGAGATGGTTCGATCCATTTGAAGAAGGGATAGCCCGATCTGCTCGCTGCCGACAAACCGGTTGACGCCAGGCCTTATACTCTTGGGTCCTACGATTTCGTTTTATCCCAAGTGAGGATCCTGCCATGATGATTCGGCGCATGACCCCTGTCGTGCTTGCGGTTGTTTGTCTCTCGAGTCTCGTTAGTTCTCAGCAGACCGGCACAGCTCAACACGAACCTGTCCTCGATGTGACCTCAATGGATCGCTCCGTCGATCCTTGCATCGACTTTTTTGCCTACTCCTGCGGTGGCTGGATCAAGAACAACCCCATACCCCCGGATCAGTCCTCGTGGGACACATACTCCAAAATGCAGGATCAAAACCTGGCTCAGCTGCGCGGCATCTTGGACGAAGCCTCATCTCCTGACCCCAATCGCAACGCGGTCACCCAAAAGATCGGCGATTACTACGCCTCTTGCACCGACGAGGAAGCCATCGAAGCAAAAGGAATGGATCCACTCAAGCCGGGGTTGGATCGGATCGCGAAACTTGGCTCCAAGGCAGAAATCGCCGATGTCGCTGCGGCCATGACTGATGACAACGTCCTGTTCCGCTTTGACTCCATTCAGGACTACCGCGATGCCAACCAGGTTGTCGCCGATGCTGATCAGGGCGGACTCGGCCTTCCCGACCGCGATTACTACACAAAGCAAGATGCGAAATCACAGGAGTTGCGTAAGGAGTATCTTGCGCACGTACAGAAAATGTTCGAACTGCTCGGCGATAAGCCGGAAACAGCGGCTGCCGAGGCGCAAACCGTAATGCGAATTGAAACCGGACTTGCGAATGGCGCGATGACTCGAGTGGAGCGGCGTGATCCCAAATCCCTTGACCACAAGCTGACCGCCGGCGAGCTGGAAAAGATTGCTCCGGATTTTCAATGGCAGGTTTACTTCTCCAAGGTCGGGCTACCCTCCCTGGGGTCGCTGAATGTCGCAGTCCCGAACTTCTTCAAAAGCGTGAATGGCGAGATCGAGAAAGAAAGTCTGCAGGACTGGAAAACTTACCTGCGATGGCACCTCGTGCATGCCAATGCGGCACACCTTTCCTCCACCTTCTTGAACGAGAACTTCGCATTTTATGGCAAGACTCTGCAGGGCCAGCAGGAGTTGAAGCCGCGCTGGAAGCGCTGCACCGAGTACGTTGACGATTACCTTGGCGAGGCCCTTGGGCAAGCATACGTAGAGAAATATTTCAGTCCCGAGGCCAAGCAGGAGGCGCAGAAAATCGTAAAAGAGATTCAGGCCGCCATGGAACAGGACATAAACAGCCTGCCTTGGATGTCAGCCCCTACGAAGCAGCAAGCGCTCGCGAAACTTCACGCCATGGCCGACAAGATCGGATACCCCGACAAGTGGCGGGACTACAGCAAACTCGAGATCGTCCGTGGGGACAATCTGGGTAACGTTGAGCGGGCTCGGCAATTCGAATTCAACCGCCAGTTGGCAAAGATCGGCAAACCTGTGGATCGCGGCGAATGGGGAATGACTCCTCCGACCGTAAACGCGTACTACGATCCTCAGATGAACGACATCAACTTTCCGGCTGGTGTGCTCCAACCTCCGGCATTTGACCCAACATCTGACGCCGCACCGAACTACGGCGACACCGGCGGAACGGTCGGACACGAACTCACCCACGGATTTGACGACGAGGGGCGCCAGTTCGACGCCAAAGGCAATTTGCGCGACTGGTGGACTCCCGAAGACGCGAAGGAATTCCAAAAACGCGCGGATTGCATTTCGAATCAGTACTCAAGCTACACGATCATCGATGACATCAAGATCAATGGAAAGCTCACGCTCGGCGAGGACGTCGCCGACCTCGGCGGTCTGATGCTTGCATGGATGGCCTGGAAAGCAGACACCAGGGATCAGAAGCTCGAACCTCTCGACGACCTTACACCCGAGCAGCGCTTCTTTGTCGGCTATGGACAAAGCTGGTGCGGCCAGACTCGCGACGAGACCAAGCGCCTGCGTGCTACGGTCGATCCACACTCGCCGGAAAAATACCGCACCAACGGAGTCGTCTCAAACATGCCGCAATTTCAGGAAGCCTTCCACTGCAAGGCCGGATCGCCCATGGTGAATGCAAAAAGCTGTCGCGTGTGGTAAGGAGCCTACACATCCAGGCCGATCGAGCGCATGAGTTCGAGTCCATTGCTTTTTGTAACAACGCCCTCGCGCAGCTTGTAGTCGAAGGTCATACGGCCATTCGCGAGTTCGTCCTGAAAGTGAACATTATGCAGATGGCCGTCCAGGCTGCCGCCGATATCGGTTAGCGCCAGATCATGGGTGCTTACCAGGCCGATGGCTCCGCGATCAACCAACGCCCGCACGATTCCCTCGCCACCAATTCGCCGGTCTTTTGAATTTGTTCCTTGAAGCAATTCGTCCAGCAGGAACAGCAAAGGCGGATCTCCGCCCGCCAAATCGACGATTTGCCGCAGCCGCGTGATCTCTGCATAGAAACGCGAACTACCCTCCTGCAGCGAATCATTGATCCGAATGCTTGCCCCCACCTGCAATGCCGTCATCTGCAACCGCCGCGTTCGCACCGGAGCACCCGCCATCGCAAGTACAGTGTTGATCCCCACCGCCCGCAGGAGCGTACTCTTTCCTGACATATTCGAACCACTGATCAGCAGGACCCGTGACTTGCCCCCAATACTCACGTCATTTCGTACACAAACAGCCGCGGGCAGAAGTGGATGCCCCAGGTCGTGCGCATCAAATGAGGCCTCGCCCCCGATAAACTCCGGCAGTGGATCGCCGGGATGCTCATAGCTATAGGCCGCCAACGAAAGCAATGCCTCGACCTGCCCAACAACGCTGAGCCACTGACTCACCGCATTCCCATGCGCTTTACGCCAGCGCTCCGCGGCCAGTGCTACTTGCACCGAGTACATCAGCGGAGCGTCAATGATCCGCACCAACACGTTATGCCGCGAATTGATGAAGTCAACCAGAGTTCGCAAACTCGCAATCGCCTGCGACGCGCGGACGCCGCCCGACATCAGCTCTCGCTGCAGTTCCTGCAGTCGCTCTCCGCGGAAAGCATGCTCCTCCACCACGGCCAGCACTGCCGATAAAAGGTCGAGGTCATGAAGCGCTTTCTCGGTTCCGTGCACAGTCGTGTCAATCGGTCCGCGCAGCCGATACGTGAAGAAGGCTTCGACCGCAACTACAATCACCAGCGGTGAAATGACATCCCATACGGCCCACACAATGACAGAGAAGACCGCCAGTGCCGCTAGCACAGGAGCGAGCCAGACCATCCATGGCCATTTCATCTGGTTCGGCGACTCAGCCCAACTCACGAGCTCCGCCGGATGCACACCCACTCTAGCGTCTTCGCCGAGAACCGCGAGATCTTCCCGAAGATCGAGTTCGTTTCTCAGTTCGCTCACTGCTGCATGGCGCTCACCGATCTCATTCGTCTTTGCTGGCGCCAGCAACCATCCCGCAAGCGTCTCTTCCCCGATGCGTGTTCTAGCCGCCGACAGAAGTTGAAAGAGGCTCGCATCGCCGAAGAGGTCGAGATCGGCGGCATACACGTGATGCGGATCGGCAAACCGATCGCCGGTTTCTCCGCTGCCGGCCCAGCGATCCTCGACGCGGGCTAGTCCTCGTTCGTAGAACGCAACGGCTCGTTGTGCCAGCTCGCGCGATCGCAGAATCCGTGAGTGCCAGAACGCAATGCCAGCAAATGCCACGACCGGCAGCGCAATCCACCACGCAGAAAGAAAATGTGCCTGAAGGGAGGCCCAGACAAGTGCGATGACAGAAAACGCCAGAAGAAGTCGCGTATTCCCGAGCCGGATGTGAATCTTGTCGAACTGAGCCACGCGCGATTCGCGGACACTTCGCCGCTGAGCGTATTCTTCCGCAGGAAGCACAGGCTCAAAATGTAGCAGGTATGACGATCCTGCCGGAAGGGCGCGGCCTAGTTCTTGGCGGGATCGCCGAACAATACCGCCCGCATCGAGATACTGCCGAAATCGAATCCTTCGTACCGATACGTCACCGCATCTTTTTTGTCCGTGCTTCCCATGCAATACAGGAGCGGGAGATAATGCTCCACCGTCGGATGCGCCGTCGAAAGAAGAGACTCTCCCCATTTCTGCGGCTCTGCCAGCGCAGTCGCATCATGCGCATCCACAGCCACTTTGACCTTGGCATCGAATTCAACCGCCCAATCGTACGCGCCCTGCGGATTGATCCCAATCGATTCGCCCGAGATTATGTACGATATTCCCGCTCCCCAGGATCAGAACTCCGTGTTCACGTAGCGCCTGAATTTCCCGCCCAAGCTCCAGGTGCTCTTTGAACCCACGCCGCGCATCCAGACTCAACTGAAATGCCGGCACATCTGCCTTCGGGTACATGTGCCGCAGCACACTCCACGATCCGTGATCCAGTCCCCATTCCTGGTCCGCCACGATCTCGGGATCGCTCGCGACCTTTGCAGCCTCGTCCGGTGCGCCGGGCGCAGGGTACTCCACTTCATAAAGCGGTTTGGGAAATCCGTAGAAATCATGAATCGTCCGCGGGTGTTCGGACGCGAGCACATGGGCGCCGTCGGTCACCCCATGGGCCGATACAACGCATACCGCCTTTGGACGCGGCAGCCGCGCGCTCAACTCACTCAGGGTCGCCGTAAACGCGTTATGTTCGATCGCGTTCATCGGCGATCCGTGGCCCACGAACAATACAGGCATTTTTCCCAAGGAAATCCTCTTTCGGTCAAGCTGACAGAATCAGCTCATCACTTTGATTAACGAAAGGAAGAAGAAGATTCGGCAGGCGACTTACTGCAGATCGGCTTTGTCCGGGTTGTAATAGAACCGAAAGCGTAACGCGAGATATGGTCCCGTGAACTCGTTCGGCAGCGGAGGAAATGGATTCGATTCCGTGATACTGCCCCATGCCGGACGATCGAGAGCCACATCACCAGAGGAAGCGACGAGCCGCATATCCGCCACATGACCATCCTTTGTGATGGCGAATTCGATGGCCAGCTTGCCCTTCTTCATCTCCGCCGATTCCGGGATCAGGTGATACCAGTTCTCTCGTACATCCTGCACAATACGTTGCAGGTACGGCCCGAAATCCACTCCCTGCGTGTCGCTCAAAATGTCGAGCGCGCCGAGTTGACGACCATGGGCTCCAGTCCCTAACCCGAAGTCACCCTCTTGACCACCACCGCCGGAAGCCCGCCGTGCCGCTGCCGCCTGCGCTGCCTGCTGTATCGCGGACCCTGCACTCATGCCGCCTGCATACTTGTTGAAGGGATTGCTATTCTCCTTCGGCAACTGCAACTGTGCAGTCTGATTGCTGTCTATTTGCGGGCGCTGCATCTGCTGCCCACCCTGCGGAGCCTGACTCTGTCCGCTAGGCGGTGGCGCAGCAGGCTGCGCCGTCCGTGGCCCGCTCGGTCCCGGTGGTCCCGGAGGCGGCGTTGCCAATATCTTCCGCAATTCTTTCGGATCCAACTCCGGATGCCTTGAGGTCGCGATTCGATCTTTATCGGACAAGACATTCGTGTTCGGCCTTCGAGGTACTTTCTGCAGGTCGGGCGGCAGTGCCAGGAACGTCGTGTTGTCTTTGTTCGCGTTTAGCGGCACGACGACCGCGGTATGCAGCGGAATGAACTTTTCGAGGAACTTGAAGTTCCACAGAATGATCGTCAACAGCAGGTGGAAGATGATCGAGATCCAGATCGCCTCCCGCTTGCGCGAGCGCGCCAGATCGTCCTGCAACTGGATCAGCAGGTGCGGTACCCGCGCATCCAACTCGCGGTATGCCGTCTCCCAGTTCTCGGTGTCGTATAGCCCTAGTTGTTCTGGCTGGGGCTTTTCAGGCGGGGCTACCGGATCCTGAAATGGAATTTGCGTGATCGGCATGCGCTGGTTTTCGCTAAACGCCTCTGTGTCCGACTGTCGTTAGACACTCAATACACTCGCGGCGTTGCATCCGGCTCTCGTTGAAGTACTGCAAGGCGCGCGACGCTGAACACCCAAGTTACTTCTATTCTCGCATCTTTAGGGGGATTCCGCTCTCCAGAATTGCACGCTGAGTTTCGTGTGTAAACATATGTAAATCAGCAGTTTGGGGAAACCGATTTTTCTGGATCACGAGTGCTCACGAGTCTGGAAGTACCAGTGAAGAACCTCCATCGAACCGTTGCAATCCGTGCTGACCTCTGGCGGGACCTTAGGCCTGAACGCGGGTCAGGCTGGCGAGGTTGACCTTCTTCCCGTGCTCGCGGATGGCGTCGAGAATCTCCAGCGCCAAACCCAAGGCATGCCGTCCATCCTCGAGTGAAACGACCGGAGCGGAATGCTGGCGTACCGCCTGCAGAAAGGACTTCAACTCGGCATGCAGCGGCTCCTCTGAAGCCACGGGAGGCTTGGTCACCCCAATCTGCGGATTCGCGGAAGGTGATCCCGACGCACCGTCCTGTCCAACAGTGAATACCAGAACTTCCTGACGGCTGTAATCGATAGAAACGTACTGCCTCGGCTGAAAGAAGCGCAGCTTGCGCACCCGCTCGGTGGAAACACGGCTGGCCGTGAAGTTCGCAATGCATCCCGACTCAAACTCCAGCCGCACGTTGGCGATGTCTACTTTGCCGGAGAGAATCGGCAGTCCCACGGCGCGTACTTCCTTGACCGGCGATTTGGCGAATGCCAGCACAATATCCAGATCGTGGATCATCAGATCCAGCACGACATCCACATCCAGCGACCGCGGCGTGAAAACACTCAGGCGATGTACTTCGAAGAACATCGGTTGGGTCAGGATCGGCAACGTCGCGCGCACCGCCGGATTGAAGCGCTCGAGATGTCCAACCTGTCCGATTGTTTTGCGCGCAGCCGCCATGTGCCACGAGCTCGTCTGCCTCGGCCAGCGACGCTGCCAAGGGCTTTTCGATCAGCACATCCACACCGGCATTCATCAATTCGCGCGCCACAGACAGATGGTGTACGGTCGGCGCCGCGACAGACGCGGCTTGCAACTCGCTGTGCGTCGTCAGCATCTGCAGCACCGAGCCGAAGGCCTTGCAGCCGAACTCGCGGGCCACAGCATCGGCGCGGTTCACATCGGGATCGACCACGCCCAGCAGTCGAACCGGCTCTCCCTGTTGTTCGAGTTCTTTGTAGACGCGGGCATGATTGCGTCCAAAAACACCCACTCCAACCACGGCGACGGAAATCGGATTTTCGGATGGCAGGAAACGTTCTCTCGGTGGCTGGTTGCCGGAGAAATTGTAATCGCAATTGCGCTAAAGAGCACGAGAGCGATTCAGCAAGCAATTGGCTTCCTTCTCACGCAAGCGAGTGCGGCGAAGTAATTTGCTACTGGTTACTTCCGAGACCACTCCGACTTGGTCTCTCCACGCTCGGGAGCAAATTCCCCCGCAAGCTTCTAGCCGCACACCGTTCCTTACCGCAGAGAGGACGACACATGACGACTTTGACGCAGTCGATGGGAGGAATCAGGAAGTCTTATCTATGCGTGGTTGGCGGGGGCGCGGTCCTGCTCGTGTGGGCAGCCTTAGCAATTCCGGGATTGTACCGAAATCGTACTATGCAAGGTCAGCAGCAGACTGTACATCTTCCCGAGACCCTGGAGTCATTTTCGGTCTCGCACACGAAAGCGAGAGCGGTCAGCGCGATTTCTTCGGCGAATTTCGCCAAGGCGCAATCGATAGTCGCACCTAACGCCCCGCCCATTGAAGCCGGTGCGTCGAGGAAGATCATTAGGACAAGTTCGCTGGAAATCATTGTGGCGCATCCAGCGGAAACCGCAGAGAAGATCACTGCACTCGCGGAGAAGCTTGGCGGATACATCGAAACCGCTTCAAGCGGTGGACCGAATGCCACTACGGCGAATCTCACAGTTCGCGTCCCGGCATATCGGTTCGAGGAGGCCCGCGTAGGAATTCGTAACCTCGGGCTTCGCCTTGAGAGTGAGCGAGTCGATGCCCAGGACGTCACCCGCCAGTACGTCGATCAGGATGCAAGCCTGCGCAACCTCCGGGCAGAAGAAGCACAGTACCTCACCATCCTGAAACAGGCTTCCACCGTCAAGGACATGTTAGCAGTGAGCGAACAGTTGAGCGAAGTGCGAGGTCAAATCGAGCAGCAGGAAGCAGAGTTCCACGCTTTGTCGCGGCAGATTGAAACGGTATCAATCGCGATCTCGCTGCGGACCCAAGCCGAGGCACAAGCATTCGGACTGAACTGGCGTCCCCTGTATCAGTTGAAACTCGCCTTGCATGAGGGACTGGAGAGCGTCGCCAATTATGGAACGGCGATGATCACGGTTCTGTTCTATCTGCCGGCAGCGCTGCTGTGGGTGGGAACGATTCTGCTCGGGCTGATCGGTTCCTGGCGGATCGTTCGCTGGATTGCTGTGCGCTGGTTCGGGTGGAACTCTGCCGATTCCGCCGCGCAGAACTAGCTCGAAGAGGGTATTGGCGGAAGGCTGTCGACGTCGGGCTTTTCTCCGCGAAAGACCCGCGAGATTCCGCGCACGATGCGCCGCATTGGCAGCTCGCCCCTCGCATCAGCGAAGAAGATCTCGCCCATGCGGCTGCCGCGGTAGTACCAGCGTTTGAGCAGGGCTAAATGCTCCATCGTTTCCAATGCAGATCTCGCGTTATTGGCTGGCGCATTTTGAAGCGCTTCTGCGACGCGGGCTTCCATCGACTGCGATTTTTCGTGTTCCGGCGCCTGGATCTGGAACGTGCAAGGTCCGGCGATCCTTCCTGCATCGATGCGAAAGAATGCAACGCAGCCTTCGATTTGGCTCCGCTGAATCATCAGGGCCGACAACTGATCCAGCCGATGTACGATTTCCGGCAATCCAGCCAGAACCGGCTTCAACTTCTCAGCTTTTCCGTGTATCGCAGCTGCTTCTTCGAACGCCAGATTCGCCGAGGCCGCTTCCCGCTGCTCGCTGAGCTCACGAAATAGAGAGTCGCCGCCGCTATCGAAATAGTTCTGCACGCGCCTCACTTCGGCTGCGTATTCCTCGTCTGTGCAGCCTTTGAAGCAAGGCGCAAGACACATCTTCATCTCGGAATAAATGCATCCCGGAAACTGGGGATCGGGATGCAGATCGTCGACGCAACGCCGCACCTTGAAGAAATCCAGTGAGTCATTCATGAACTTCTCGGCTGCTATGCGAGAAAGGAATGGGCCGTAATAGAGGTTTCGTCCGTTCAGTTTTCCGAGCCGCGTTGTGATTGACGCTCGCGGGTACTCGTTTTCCATATGAAACTTGACGAACGGAGCGAAGCGAAAACGCAATCGATTCTGATACGTCTTGGGAAATGTCTCTCGCAAAACGCGGTACAGCAGGAAGCCGGATTCGAAGTCGGATCCCGTCGCCGAGTACTCAATGAATCGAACGCGATCCCGCAGATTGAGCTTCTTGGTTCGCTCCTCGACCGTACCGAGCAGTCGTTGCAGCCGTCGCCGCAGATTTGCGGTCTTACTGACATACGGATCGGCCTGCGAGTCTTCGCCTCGCAACAGGAACACCGCCGGGGCTGCCGGAACGGCCGAAAAGAGTTCAACATCTCGTTCAGGTGCGAATTCGATGCGCTCTGTCAGCACGTTTTGATTTTAGTGGGATTTCAGAGCGGCGGCACATAAGGGCCGCTCCGCATCAGGGTTTAATCGGTGCACATTCGCGCAAATCCGTGGCGAAGTAAGTCAGCGGAAGTTCGCACTGCGGAACTTCTGCCGAAAGTCCGTCCCGTCGAGAGTGATGATGCGGCACATTTCGTGCAGCCGCGACCGCATCCGTTCCCCAATGCGATCGCCCAGAGTCTCTCCGCGCGTCGCGGCCCTCGCCGGGGAAAGCGAAACGGAAACGGCCGCTGCCGGCTGGTCATCAAAGTTGGTCGTGATAATGGTCGTGCGGTTGTCGTTATAGCGCGTGTTGAGAATCAGGCTCACCGTGTCCCAGACCCATTCCGTCGGCTTCACCGCGCCAAGTTCGTCGAGCACCAGAACATCACTCTCAAACACCGGCCTCAGAACATCCAGTTCGGTCGTCTGAACCGTCGAATTGTAGGAATTCTGGATCTCTTTCAGCAGTTCGCGATAGTCATAAAACAGACACGAGATCCCCCGGTTCAGGATCAGTTCTTTGATAATCCCGACCGCCAGGTGTGTCTTTCCAGTTCCGATCTTGCCAATGATCAACAGACCCTTGTCGCCGCGCGGATCGCATTTCTTCGCGAAATTGCTGGCCAGAAAGTGCGCCTCAGCCAGAGAAGCATGCGCACCTGGAAAGTCCGTATCGAAGTTTGGCCAATTCGCAGTGCTCATATCTCTTCGGGATGCGGGCTGCCGCGAGTAATGAGTGCGCCCGCGCCCGCAATTGGCAGTCGCACCGCGTCACGCGCCGGTCGTTGGTGCTGCTTCCGGCGCTCACTGTCTTCCAGCCGGTACCTTCACAAAGCGGACAAATCTCCGCGGGAGCCTTGATCACCTGGGGACTTCCTTCTTGCAAAGAATGCTGTCTCGACTGTGCACCGAAACTCCGCTTTCGCGCAAGCCGGAACGGCCGCCGGGCTGTGTACATCCTGTGAAGGATGCGCACCTTCTGTGGAGGTCTTAGGAAAACCCAGCAATACCGCTCCCAGAGCCCTAATTCGGGGCCCAGAGGTGCAAAACAGGCTTCCATCACGGATTTTCACAGTTGACATTCGCCCCAGAGAGAGCAAAATACCAGCCATCAGGTTTCCCAACTCAGCCATAACCATTTGTCCTCCCGGTAACCGGCTGGGCACGAAAGAGACCTGCGAGGAGAAACTATGAATAAGGCCGATCTGGTGGATAAGATCGCAGGCGCTTGTGAGATCAGCAAAGCGCAAGCCACGACCGCCATTGATACTGCTGTCGACAGCATTACCGGTGCTCTCCGCAAGGGAGACCGGGTTGCGTTGATTGGTTTCGGCACGTTTTCTGTATCACAGCGGAAGGCTCGGAATGGCCGCAATCCGCAAACCGGCGCTACGATTAAAATCGCCGCCCGCAAAGTAGCGAAGTTTACCCCTGGGGCCGAACTCAAGAAGGCTGTAAACAAAAAGTAAGAAATCCAAGCACTACGGAAACGGCAGGGGGTCGGCCCTGCCGTTTTTCTTTGCCGGCAAGTCCGTCGAGTCGCCCCATGCGCCTTCTTACACCAAGCACAAAACAGATCTGGACGCATCTTCTCCTGCTGGCAGCGTTATCTGCTCAGGCTGGTCGCCCCGCTCCATTCGCCGACATGCGGCGCCTCTCCGATGCCCCGATCATTGCGCCTCGCGGAAACGGTTGGGAATCCGCAGGCACGTTTAATCCTGCGGTGGTCGTACGCGGCAACAAGATCGTCATGCTCTACCGCGCGCAGGACAAAGCCGGCACTTCCCGTTTGGGATACGCCGAGAGCTACGACGGCATATACTTCCAGCGCCATGACCAGCCTGTGCTCAGCCCCTCCGAGCCGTACGAGAAAGATGGAGGCGTCGAAGACCCCCGCCTCGTTCAATTCAGCGGCATCTACTATCTCACCTACACCGGCTACAACAAGAAGGACGCGCAGCTTTGCCTCGCCACATCGAACGATCTTGTTCACTGGAAAAAGAACGGCGTCATCATTCCCGCGAACAAAGGCAACTGGAATGTGAAGTGGACCAAGTCCGGTGCGATCGTGCCCGAAAAAATAACCGGCAAATACTGGATGTATTTTCTCGGCACCAGCACCGACGGAAAAGATCAGGCCGGGCTGGCCTCATCCAAAGATTTGTTGCACTGGACCGAAGAGACGCAGACGCCCGTCTTGCCAGTGCGTCCGGGACACTTTGATTCGCGGGTCGCCGAGCCCGGACCGGCGCCGCTGATCACGTCCACCGGAATCGCCATGATTTACAACGGCGCTGACGACAACCTCGTCTACCGTGCGGGCGTCGCGGTATTCGATCTCAAAGATCCGCGAAAGCTGCTTTGGCGCAGCGATGCACCCATCTTCGCTCCCGAGAAAGACTGGGAGAAGATCGGTCAGGTGCCAAACGTTGTCTTCATCGAAGGGATGGTGCGGCGGGGCGCGCACTATCTCCTCTACTACGGAGGCGCTGACAAGTACATTGGCGTCGCTGAATCCCAGACCTCGCCGGAAATTCGCTAAGCGTTCGCGTACTTCAGCCACTTCAGGATTTCGGGCAGAGTGGGACGCTTGCCATAAATCAGCACGCCGATGCGGTAGATGCGCGCGCACAGAACCACCAGACCCGCAATCGTCGCAACCATCAAGACCAGCGACAGAGCGATCTGCCAGAGCGGTGGCGTTTGCACCACAATTCTTGCGTACATCACAATCGGAGAGAAAAATGGCACCATCGATAGCCACACCACCACCGCAGAGTCGGGCGTTCGGAGAACCGGCGCCAGCATGAACACCGAGAGAACCAGCGGCATCACGATCAGAAATTGCAGTTGCTGACCCTCCTGCTCGGTGGTCGTAATGGCGCCAATGGTGGCGTACATTGTGCTGTAAAGCAAGTATCCAAACAGGAAGTAGAGAACGAAAGAGATCATCACCAGCGGCGAAATCTGCAGCTCGCTGAAATTGGGCTGCGCTGCCAACGATGGCAACGCAATCACGCCCGCCATCACCGTCCACACCACGATCTGGGTCAATCCAACGAGTCCTACGCCCAGCAATTTGCCAGTCATCAGTTCCGTCGAGCTCGCGGACGACAACAACACTTCGATGATGCGCGACGTCTTTTCCTCCAATACCGATCGCATCACCGAGATCCCATAAAGCAGCACGGCCACGTAGATGAGCATGACCATGACCACGATCTCCAGGAATCGCCCGTTTCCGCTGCCTTTGGCCTCGCGCCCGTGCTCGATCCGCACGGATTCCACCTTGACTGGGGTGAGCAGTTCCTGCGACTGAGCACTGGGCAGTCCCGCTTTCGCAAGCTCCTGCTGCTTGACAATGCGGTTCACCGCATCCCCGATCCAAGATTTCTCTCGGGATCCTGCCATTTCGCGCGTGTCCCAATCCACTTTGTGCGCGGCGATCGCGTCGTCCGTCAGCCAAAGGAACCCATCGATGTCGCGGTTGCTCACCTTGTCGCGTAAGCTCGCTTGTTCAGTCTCCGTGGAATTCGTGTCCACGTCGATGACGTACTGGTCTTCCGGTTTTCGCTGTGTCGCGCTGCCCTCGGCTTCCGCTTCTTCGCCGCCCATTGGCTCCGACATAAGCTGCTGCCGAACCGTCTCGCCAAACTGCTGCGTCGATGCGACGATCACAAAGTGCTGCGCCTTTTCTCCCATCGTTGCGAGCTTGGCCGGCAAGATCATCAGCGCGGTCATGATCGCCGGCGCCAGCAGCGTCAGCACAAGAAAGGTGCGGGTCCGCACCCGTTCCAGATATTCGCGTTTCAGGATGATCCAGGTGTTACGCATTGGACTTCTTACGCATTGGACTTCTTACGCATTGGACTTCTTACGCATTGGACTTCCCCACCACATCAATGAAGATTTCTTCCAGAGATGGCTCCATCAGTTCGAACTTGTCCAGCCGGGCGTTGGCCGATGCGAGATGCAAAAGTTCCTGCGGATCGGCCCCGGATGCCAGGTGTATCTCGACGTAGTTGCCGTAATCATTGAACGATTCCACTAGCCGCTTCTCTTGCAGGAACATTGCATCGCCATCGTACTTGATCTGGACATTGTGCCGTCCATATCTCGCCTTGATCTGATTTAGATCGCCCTCGAGCACCGCGCGTCCGTGATTGATCAGGCAGATCGATTGGCATAATCGCTCGACCTGATCCATCCGATGAGTCGACAACAGGATGGTTTTGCCGCTCTTCGCCATCTCCAGCAAAACGTCTTTCAGGACGACTGCATTCGCCGGATCGAGACCCGTGAACGGTTCATCCATGATGATCAGCCGCGGATCATGCAGGACTGCGCCGATGAACTGCACCTTCTGCTGCATTCCCTTTGACAGCTCTTCGACTTTCTTCCCCGTCCAGGCCGTAAACTCAAAGCGCTCGCACCAGCGGTTGGCGCGGTTCGTAGCTTCGGCGCTGCTGAGTCCCTTCAATTGACCCAGAAACACGAGGTGATCGAGCACCTTCATCTTCTTGTACAGTCCGCGTTCTTCGGGAAGATAGCCGAACTGGTCCATGTGCGCGCGCGCCAGCGGCTCACCAAAAACCGTGATCTGCCCCGAATCGGGCACAGTAATGCCCATGATCATCCGGATTGTGCTGGTCTTGCCCGCTCCGTTGGGGCCAAGCAAACCATAGATTGCACCCGGAGTGACACTGAACGAGAGGTCGTCGACCGCGACAAACTCGTCGTAGCACTTACGAACGCTTTCCAGATGAACGGTGTCGGCGCTGACTGAGCGCTCCGCAGAGTTAGAGACCGAAGCTACTGGCGTTTGCACAGAACTCATAAGCGGAAAGAGTAACCGATTTCGGCCCGATTGTACCGAATTCCAACGTCTGTAACATTGATTTTACAAATCGACCTTCGAGTCGGGAATGGTTCCTCGGGCCTGCGCTTGACCGTTTTCGGACGCATCCCTAACATCAACTCAACGCGCATGCCAGCCTACAATTTGCGGATTCGCAGCACTTTTTTTCTCCTCCGCGTTCTTGCCTGCGGATGTTTGCTCTATTGCAATTCCACGCTCTTGGGGCAGCAGACAAAATCAGTCGCGGATAAAGCTGTTCCCATCGCGAACTTTACCGACATCGCAGAAAAAGCTGGGCTCACCGCGCAGAACGTCTTCGGCGGAATCGATACCAAGAAGTACATCATCGAGACTACCGGCAATGGCGTCGCCATTTTAGATTACGACAACGATGGCTGGCCTGACATTTTTCTGGTCAATGGAACCAGGCTGGAAGGCTTCCCCGCAGCGCAGGGCCCGAGCAACCGTCTGTACCACAATAATCACGACGGAACTTTTACCGACGTGACTGCCAAAGCCGGCCTCACCGCGACCGGTTGGGGACAAGGCGTTTGCGTCGGCGACTACGACAACGACGGATGGGAAGACCTCTACATCACCTACTACGGTAAAAACAAGCTCTTCCACAACAATCACGGCGTCTTCACTGAGGTTGCGGAAAAGTCGGGCGTGGCCGGGTCCGGCAAGGCGTGGGGCACGGGTTGCGCCTTCGTTGACTACGATCGCGACGGGCGTTTGGACCTGATTGTTGCTAGCTATGTCGACTTCGATCTGTCGACTGCTCCCGCACCTGGAGATCGTCCCACCTGCATCTGGAAAGGTGTGCCCGTGATGTGCGGGCCGCGGGGCCTGGCCGGAGCGAAAAACATTCTCTACCACAATCGCGGCGACGGTACGTTCGAAGACGTCACCACCAAAGCGCATATCGATCGCACCGACGGCCATTACGCATTCAGCGTCTCGACTCTTGATTTTGACGAAGACGGCTGGCCCGACATTTTCATCGCCTGCGACAGCACTCCGGCAATTCTCTACCGTAATAATCATGACGGAACTTTCACCGATATTGCCGTCACGGCCGGCGCGGCCTTCAACGAAGATGGACGCGAACAGGCTGGCATGGGGTCCACCATCGGCGACTACAATGGCGACGGGCACCTCGACATCTTCAAGACCAATTTCTCAGACGACACCTCAACGCTTTACAAGAACAACGGTGACGGTACCTTCACCGATGTGACCACGTCGGCGGGCCTCGGCCTCTACACGCAGTATCTGGGTTGGGGCACGATGTTTCTGGATATCGACAACGATGGCTGGCCCGATCTGCTGCTGGTCAACGGACACGTCTATCCTGAAGTCGATAGCCAGCACCTCGGCAGCAGCTACAAAGAACCTCGCATCCTCTTCCATAATAACGGTGACGGCACGTTCAGCGATATTTCCGCTTCCGCAGGTTCAGGCATTACCACCGTTGCTTCTTCACGCGGCCTCGCGGTCGGAGACCTGTGGAACGACGGTCGAATTTCAGCGGTGATTAATAACATGAACGCCGAGCCCAGTTTGCTCGTGAATCAAGTCCGGAATTCGAATCACTGGATCGCGATTCATGCAGTCGGAACGAAATCGAACCGCGACGGAATCGGCGCCCGTATTCGCGTGAAAACTTCAACCCGCATTTTGGTGGACGAGGTTCGCAGTGGCTCAAGTTACATTTCGAACAACGATATGCGGGTGCACTTCGGGTTGGGAAAGTCGGATAAGGTCGAGTGGGTCGAGATTCGCTGGCCGAGTGGCTTAACCGAGCGGTTCGCCAGTCCGCCGGTCGATCAGATCGACACGCTAAAAGAAGCTACCGGAACCCGTGCGGAGCCCGATCCGAACAAGCCGCACTAATTTTGCGCAGGAAGATTGTATAGGGGCGGACACCCTTGTCCGGCGTGCCGACCGAAGCCGAGCCAGTGAAGCCATCTGTCTCAAAACGATACACCTCGAGCGGGCTCTCGAGGAAAAACTGCCGGTATTTCGGCAGCTCGTAAGTGAAGCATCCAGAGGAGTTATCTAATAATATTGTAGATGTGTTCCTGCAGGAACATTTTGGGTTATTTCAGCCCTGGCGGCAGGCCCAAACCAGTTACTTGGCACTTTTCGGACTCTTGTCGAACTGCATCGTACGAGTGATTCCTTCGCCTTCTTTTACGTAGATCACCTGGTTCGCCTTCACGTCCTTCAAGGTGTCCACCTGCCCGCTTGGCCAGCGGATCTCAAGTGAGTCAATCTTCTCAGCCTTCCCCAATCCAAAATGAACGCGCAGATCGCTTTGCGAAAAGTAACCGCCGCCGCTGCGCACTTCATCGATCTGACGATGCGGCTTCGATTCCCCTGGTACCTGCGTCACGCACGTCAGCCGCGCGCCGATACCGCTCCGGTTTGATTTCGTTCCGATCGTGCGAACTTTGATCCAGTTGTTGGCAAGCTTCGAGTCACAGCGCAGAAGTTGCGGATAGTCGTTGACAGTATTCACCACGACATCGATGTCGCCATCGTTATCGAAGTCGCCGAACGCTGCGCCTCGTGACGGACTCGGATCAGAGATCCCAGGGCCGGCTTGGAATGAAATATCGTTGAAGTGGCCGTTCCGCAGATTCTGATAGAGCAGTTTGCGTTGAGCATAGCCGGCTTCCGTCTTGAGTTGTTCAACCTCTGGGTACACGTGGCCGTTGCAAATCAGAATGTCGGGCCAGCCATCGTTATCCATATCGAAGAAGCCCACGCCCCAGCCCAGAAATTGCGTATGCGCGCCCAAACCTGCGGTGAAGGTAGCGTCTTCGAAATTCGCCCCGCCCTGATTGTGGTAGAGCGACGGCGTATCGCCCGCAAAGTTCGTTTTGACGATGTCGAGATTGCCATCCATATCGTAGTCAGCAGCCGAGACGCCCATGCCTGCTTGCGGCTTGCCGTCAGGACTCAGAGCGCATCCTGCCTCGATGGCAATGTCTTCGAACTTGCCGTTTTTCTTGTTGTGGTAAAGCGCGCTGGCCGTGGAATCATCGGCGACATAGATATCAGGCCAGCCATCGTTGTCGAAGTCCGCGGTGAGAACGCCCAGACCATAGGTGCCATTTGCGCTCAAGATGCCCGACGCTTCGGAAACATCGCTGAAGGTTCCATCGCCATTGTTGTGGTAAAGGATGTTCTTGCCGCCTTCGAGTCCCGGCGGCCCACATGCCACCATCACGCTTTTATACAGACACGGGCCGGATTCAGGCACAGGTGCAGTTGCGAGGTCCATGGCGATGTAGTTCGCGACAAACAAATCGAGACGGCCGTCACGATCGTAATCGACGAACGCACAGCCAGTATTCCAGCGCTTGCCATTGCCTGCGATGCCAGCTTTCAGGCTCACGTCAGTAAACGTTCCGTCGCCGTTGTTGTGATACAGAACGTTCTTGCCAAAATAGGTGACGAACAGATCTTCCCAGCCATCGTTGTCGTAATCACCCACGCAGCAGCCTTGTCCCCAACCCGAATGCGCCACGCCGGCCTTCAAAGTTACATCGGTGAAGGTTCCGTCGTGATTGTTCTTAAAGAGGTGTGAAGTGGGTTCGCTTCCCGCGGGAAAGCCTTCGAGGCGTGTTCCGTTCACCAGAAAAATGTCGAGCCATCCATCATTGTCGTAGTCGTAGAACGCGACGCCGCAGCCGGTGGTTTCGAGCAGATATTTGTTTTTGTGCTCGCCGCCAAAGATTGTCTTGGCATTCAGTCCAGATTCGCGTGCGACATTTATAAAGTTGATGCCAAGATCAGGTTCCGTTTCGCCTTTCGGTTTTTGCTGAAAAGTGGATGACGCTCGCGCCCACCTCGGCCATGCCAGGGCAAGAACATTTTCGAACGAAAGCACCAACGCGGACCGGCTGAGTGATTTGAGAAAACTGCGGCGTGAAGGAAACAAGAGGTCGCTACCTGGCCCGCTCCGGCTCGTGCTAAAATTCGCGGCTTCCCTCTTATATGCAAGGGAAGCGGAACTTTGCAAGCTTCCACCGGAACAAATTCCCGACCCAGAAGAAGAAGGTCATGAAATCCTGCCTTGTTCGTATGCTGCGCCGCATTCCTATCTCACGCATCTTGCTCGCATTGTTCCTACTCGCATCAGTTCTTTCCCCAGTTGTTTTCGAGGCTCAACAAACACAACAGACACTTGATCTGACACGCACCATCCGCAGCTGGGAATTCTTGCCCGTAGTCGGCACGCGCGCAGGACTGTTCGGTAACGAGACGGGACGCTTTGAGGCGTGGGTCTATCCACTGAAAATCTTTCGCGATTTTCACCTGACGTTTCATGTGGGTGACCGGGCGCTTCCTGCGGAAACCCTGGCGCGCACGCTTACCGTGCGTCCGGAATCAGCCTCGATTCTGTATGCGGGTGATTCTTTCCGAGTTCGCGAGACGCTCTGTGTGCCCGTGGACGAGGCGGGCGCCGTCATTCTGCTTGAAGTTGAAACCGAAGAACCACTCGAAATCGAGGCAAGTTTTACTGGGGACTTCCAACTCGAATGGCCGGCCGCTCTCGGAGGCACGTATATCGATTGGGATGCGAAAGACCATGCGTTTGTGTTCGGCGAAGAGGCGCGAAAATTCGGCGCCTTCGTAGGCTCGCCCACTGGCGGCGATGCTCATCTCGCGTACGAGACGAATTATTCAGCGACTGATGAAAACTCATTCCGGCTAGGAGTGACTCTAAAAGGAAAAGAGACGAAAGCGTTGGTGATCGCTGCATCGGTCGACGGCATGGCCGACGCGGCCAAAACCTATCATCGCTTGCTGGCCACATATCCAGACGCGATCCGCCAGTCCGCCGAGTACTATCGGGGTTATCTGGCCAAGACTGTCAGCCTCGAATTGCCAGATGCGGCGCTACAACAAGCCTATGATTGGGCGCGGATCAGCACCATTCAAGGATTAGTCAATAACCCTTATCTAGGTACTGGTATTGTGGCGGGATATCGAACTTCGGGTACAAGTCAGCGACCGGGCTTCGCGTGGTTTTTTGGACGAGATTCGTTCTGGACTTCGTTCGCTCTGAATGCCGAGGGAGATTACGCCACGGCCCGGACCGCCATCGATTTCATCTGCAAATATCAGCGGGAGGACGGCAAAGTCCCGCACGAAATTTCCCAGAGTGCGAGCCTGGTTCCCTGGTTCAAGGATTATCCGTACCCGTATGTTTCGGCTGATGCGACCCCCCTGTTCATTATCGCGATGAACGATTACGTGGTGCAGAGCGGCGATCTGGCGTTTGCCCGCGATAGATGGGACAACCTTTGGCGCGCCTATCAGTTTTTCCGATCCACGTACGACTCGAACGGTTTTGCGCAGAATGCCGGCGTGGGGCATGGGTGGGTCGAGGGCGGTCCGCTGCTTCCGGTAAAGAACGAGTACTACCAGGCAGGACTTGGGGTCGAAGCGCTCCAAGCGCTCTCGAAT
Organism: Terriglobia bacterium; assembly: GCA_963823085.1. Lineage (GTDB taxonomy): Bacteria > Acidobacteriota > Terriglobia > Terriglobales > Acidobacteriaceae > Sulfotelmatobacter. The sequence continues at coordinate 455,658 of CAWGKF010000006.1, forward strand.
CTAGCCGGGCTGCTCGGCAAAGAAGACGTCAGCAAGCAACTCGCATCGGAGTTCCAGAAAAGCAAAGCGGCATTAGATCAGGCCTTCTGGTCGCCGGAAAAGCAGCAATACGCTTTCGCACTGAAACCAGACAACCAGCGCAATGACGAGTTGAGCGTGCTTACCACTGTTCCGATGTGGTTCGGTCTGCCAGACGCGAATCACGCGGACCAGACCATTACGAAACTTGCAGCTGAAGAGCATCAGACGGATTGGGGCATGCGGATCATTTCCAATCGATCGAACGTCTACGACGGCTCTGGATATCACTATGGCTCGGTCTGGCCGTTGTTCACGGGATGGGCCGCTGTGGCTGAGTACCGGTATCACCGAGAGTTTCCGGCGTATCTAAACCTGCGCTCGAATGCCCTGCTGGGAGTCGATGGCGCGCTCGGCCATTTCACCGAAGTCTTGTCGGGTGACTATAACCAGTCGTTCGCGACGAGCTCTCCGCATCAGATCTGGTCGGCAGCGATGGTAATCAGCCCTATTCTGCGCGGGATGTTCGGTATGCAAACCAATGCTGCGAAACACGAGATCACGCTTTCCCCGCATATTCCCGCAGACTGGACTACGTTTGCGATACGCGATGTGCGGGTTGGCGCCGCAGCGGTCGACATCCAATATCGCAAGACCACCGACAGCATTGTGCTCGAAGCAAAGCGTACTGGCACGGGCGATTGCTGGCTCGAGTTCTCTCCAGCCCTCAGCCTTCGAACTCAAATCGTCAGCGTCGAGATGAATGGCCGCCCGCTGGCTTTCAAAACGCAACCAAACTCGAACGACCATCACCTCGTGGTTCGATTCCCGTTGTACGGCGGCCCGAACAATTTGATCATTCATATGAAGAACGATTTCGGACTGTCTTTGGATAGCGACTTGCCGCCGCTCGGAAGCGCCAGCCGTGGGTTGCGGGTGATTGGTGAATCCTGGAATGCCGGCAGGACTTTATTGACCTTAGATCTCTCTGGACGATCTGGGACCCGATACGAAATGGCAGTCTGGAATCCGGCTCAAATCTCTTCCGTAGACGGAGGGGTTCTCGCCAAGGGCGGGAGGCTGCAGATTCAAATACCCAACGGCGCGGGCGACTCCTATGTTCCTCAAAAAGTTGAAATTCATTTCGGCCACTGATTCGACACACGCGAACGCGCTACACTTCAAGAGAGGGCTGGAATTCCGGCGGTGAACACATCCGTACGGCGGACTGATACGGAGGTTCTCGGATTGCGCGGCTCGAGCAGCAGCGAAGTATGCACGAACTTTCTATCGCGATGGGAATCGTGGAAGCCGCTACGGAGGAAGCGCAGCGCCGTGGCGTGCAGGTCAGCGCGGTCCATCTCAGACTGGGCGCACTCTCCGGGGTGGTGAAGGACGCGCTGTTGTTCTCCTATGAGGTCGCCTGCCAGGACACACCACTTGCCGGATCGAAGTTGATGGTTGAGGACGTTCCGATCGTGATTTTTTGCGGACATTGCAATGATGAGAGAACGCTCAGTTCGCTTCAATCGTTCGCCTGCCCGGAGTGCGGAACGCCAACGATGAACATCATCCGCGGCAAGGAATTGGAAGTGTTTGCCCTGGAAGTGGAAGACGTTGAAGAAGAAGAGGTACCCAAATGAGCGAGCCACGACTCGTCGAAGTGCGGCGAAATGTTTTAAAGCAGAACGACGTGATTGCGCGCGCTCTGCGCGAGCAATTCCGCGAGGCCGGCGTTTTCGTCGTGAGCCTGGTTTCGAGTCCGGGCTCCGGGAAGACAACTTTTCTGGAGAAGACCTTGACGCAACTCCAGCCGCAATTCCGCGTCGCGGCGTTGGTCGGCGACCTGGCCACAGAGAATGATGCGGTACGCCTGGCGCGCAGCAAGGCTCCGGTCAAACAGATCACAACCGGGACTCTATGCCATCTGGAAGCCGCAATGGTCCAAAACGCACTGCAGGGTTGGGATCTGCGCCAAATGGATTTTCTTTTCATCGAGAACGTCGGAAACCTTGTGTGTCCGTCTTCCTACGATCTCGGCGAAAATCTGCGACTCGTCTTGATGTCGGTCACGGAAGGCGAGGACAAGCCGCTAAAGTATCCAACGATTTTCAATAGTTCGGATGTCGCAGTCGTCACCAAAAACGAGTTAGCCGAAGCCGTAGAGTTCGATTGGGACACGGCACGCAAAAGCATCCAGTCTGTGCGTCCGGGAATGCAGATCTTTCGCCTTTCGGCTAAAACCGGCGAAGGGATGCAGGATTTCCACGATTTTCTTTCGCAGCGGCTGTCAGAACATCGAACGGTGGCGCACACATAACGGGGCGTCTTGTCCTCACCCTCGCCCAACCTGCGACAGAGCCATCAAGGTCCGGGCCACGTAAGTGATCAATAGCGCGAGCACGCAAGCCAAAATTAGTGGGCGGTAACTGGTCTCCATCAAATCGGCGAGTACTCCGGAAACGAAGATAAAGATAAATGGCACGGAGGCCAGGAGAAATCCGGCGGCGGCTAGGTCCGGATGCGCCATCCCCAACGCAATGAAGAGTACAGCCATCAGAAGCGGGGCGGTGTTGCCGAAGTATCTCGTCCGTGGCCACAGAACGTAAGTCACGAGAGACACAGGAAGCACTAGAACCAATGCCGGGCACGCTCGCGTGATCTGGACTCCTACTTGTTTGTATACGCCGGCGACAGTAAAGCCATGCCAAGTCGCCCCCCAGAAACTGGCGTGGCGCATGCTGTCCGCGAAAGCATGGGGATGAAAGAAGTACATCGTGAACAGAAGAAGGAAACCGATCGCGCACGCCACAATCCAGATGACAAGCCCCGCAATCCGCCGAACGGGGGCGACGTAGAGCAAAAATGCAAGAGTCATGGGCACGACGACGATCAAGGAAAATTGGCTTCCGACGGCTATGGCCATCGAGATTCCCAGCAGTAGGATCCTGCGCCAATTCCAGAGCACAACTTCACGGGGCGCATAGAGGGTATGTGCGACGGCGATTGCCGTGAAGATCGTTCCGAAGGCACCCCATGCGGCGAGAATCTCAGGTTCGGTATGCCACACGGCGCTGGCCTGAATGAGCGAGGGCGAAAAACAGTACAGGGTTAGCGCAACCAGTCCGCCAGGATTTCCGCACAGCCTTCGCGCGACATACCAAAGCGAGGCACCCAGGAATACTCCGCACGCCAGGAATGGAAGCTTGGGGAGCCATCTCCAGTAGGGGGATGTCTCAGCATCGAGATCGTGGGGCCAGGCGAGCAAGGGCGCAGCAGTCGCGAGATACAAAAGGGGAGCGTGCTCGGTGTCGAACCCACTCTGATCACTGAAGAATGGATCGACGATCGAAGTCCCTGGAGGTTCGGTGATGGGCGCAGCCGCTATGCCGCGGCCATGCCACTGTTTCCATCCTTCACCAATGCGCAGAAGCTTCATTGCTGTCGAGACCCTGCACCAAGCCCAGCTCGGCGTGCACCAGCCAACAGGCCTGGGCCAGAAAAGCAAGGAGCAGCAATGCAGCAAACAGTTGTGGGCGTCCGAACCGCTCGCGTGTGAAGAATCGAGACATAGAGTTGAGCTGAGTGTTTTACCATGGCGGAGGCAGCCGCTGGAACGTTCTGCAATGAGCAATCTCGAAACTGGATCCGAGAATAAGTTCGACACCGACCGTGCCTCCTGCCCCGCAGGCTCCGGAATTTGCAGCCGCGAATCAGCCCTCCTACGCCCGGACTTTGTTCCTGGGTCCGGACGGGCTTCGTCCCGGTTGGGGATTCGCATTCTACGTAGTAATGTTTTACGCCGCGCAGAGGCTCGCCGTCGAATTAGCTTGGATGCGCGATCTAGGTGCCGGCGGATTGTGGTCTGGCCTGCTGGAAGAATTCGGGAGCTTGCTCGCCGCCATCATCCCTGCCGTGGTGCTGGCAAGAATCGAGGGTCGCGCCTGGCGCGTATACGGGCTTCCCGTGAAAGGGGCCTTCGGCCGGAGATTCTGGATCGGGGCGGTCTGGGGGATTTCTGCCATCAGCCTGCTGATGTTCGTCCTCTACGGCGCGCGCTGTTTTGCCTTCGGACATCTCGTGCTGCACGGAGTGCGCATGGCAAGGTTTGCCGCGTATTGGGCAGCGATGTTTGTCGTGGTCGGGTTATTCGAGGAATTTCTGCTGCGTGGCTATTCGCAGTTCACTCTCGCTCGCGGATTAGGATTCTGGCCCGCTGCGATCGCACTTTCCTGCGCGTTCGGGCTGAGTCACCTCAGAAATGGAGGCGAGCAATGGCCCGGACTGCTGGCGGCGGCGTTCATTGGGCTGTTCTTCTGTTTGACTCTGCGGCGAACCGGGAATTTATGGTTCGCGGTGGGATTTCATGCCGCATGGGATTGGGGCGAAACCTTTCTTTACTCTGTCCCTGATAGTGGAATGGTTGCTCCTGGGCACTTATTGAGTTCGTCGTTGCGCGGTTCTGACTGGCTCAGTGGAGGGTCCGTCGGACCAGAGGGAAGCGTTTTCTGCTTTGTGGTCATTGCGCTGGTCTGGGTTTTGTTTGACAGGTACTACATGAAAAGGCATCCCTGGCCGAAAGAAAATCCCGCGGCGCAGCCACGCAACGCCTCATGAGTTCCTATTTGGGAGTGCGGCTTTTCTTGCAAATTCTCTCTGACCGTGGACAACCGCTCGCAGCCCTATACTGAACGCATGGCTCCTGAGGTGGATCTCCTGACGTCCCTACGCCACTATTGGGGATACAGCTACGTTCAGGCCTCTACAGGAGCGTATCGTTCGCAGTCTGCTCGCTGGACATGACACGTGCGTCGTTATGCCAACCGGTGGCGGCAAGTCCCTCTGCTATCAGCTTCCTGCAGTCATTTCAGACAAAACCGCTGTGGTGATTTCTCCCCTGATTGCACTGATGCAGGATCAGGTAGCGCAACTCACCCAGATGGGGATTCCATCCGCAGTTCTCAACAGTTCTCTGAGCAACGAAGAGCAAGCCAGCGTGAGGAACAAGGCGCGCGAGGGAGCGTACCGCCTGCTCTACCTGTCTCCCGAACGCCTTCATCGTGGCGACACGGCAGCGTGGCTGAAGCAGGTACCGATCTCGTTCTTCGCAATCGACGAAGCACATTGCATCTCTGAGTGGGGACACGAATTCCGCCCGGAGTACCGTCAACTAAGCCGCCTACGGAGCAGCTTTCCCGATTACCCGATTGCTGCCTTTACCGCCAGCGCCACCCGCCACGTAAGGCACGACATTTTGACGCAACTGGCGCTGCGCAATCCCGACAAATACATCGCCAGCTTCCATCGTCCGAATCTTCGCTACCTGGTTCGTGAGTGCGATTCGCAAGGGAGCATTCGGCGCTCCTGATCGCCGCACTGCAGACTTATGTTGAGGGCAATGTCATCGTCTACTCGCCAACCATCAACAAGGTCGAAGAGACTGTGGATTTTCTTGGGGACCACGGAATCTCAGCCGTTCCCTATCACGCCAAGATGCAGACTGACGACCGACGCCGCAACCAGGAACGCTGGATGTCGGACGAAGTCCGGGTGCTCGTAGGCACTATCGCCTTCGGCCTGGGAATCAACAAGGCGACCGTGCGTGCCGTTATCCACTTGGCCCTGCCAAAATCGGTGGAGCAGTTCTATCAGGAGGCAGGCCGCGCCGGACGTGATGGCAATCCTGCGGACTGCCTTTTACTTTGGCAGAAGCAGGATGCGGGACTGCTGGGATTCTTTGCCAATCAGATCTCAGATGCCGCTGAACGCGACCGGGCTTGGCAGCGTTATTACAAGATCCGGGAGTTCGCCGAGTCCAGGCGATGTCGGCACCTTCAGATCTGCACTCACTTTGGCGAGACCCCAAAGTGGACTTCATGCGAAGCGTGCGACGTTTGCGGCAGTATGCCCCAATGGTTAACTCTCGTAGCAAGTCAGGCTGCGGTCCGTCAGGCCGTTACCGGTCGTGCTGCTCAAACCGCGTCCCGCTTAGCGGAACCGGATTCAGAGGTTCGCGAGTACTTGCGCGAGTGGCGTCGCCTTGCCGCAAAGGAACAAGGCGTCCCTGCATTTGTCGTTCTGCACGACACCACTCTCGAAGAAATCTGCCGCGTCATGCCTGCTTCCATTCAGCAGTTACGAGCCATCAGTGGCATCGGTGAGCGCAAAGCCGCGATGTTCGGCCAGAGCATTTTGGCAGCCGTTGAGCGATATCGTGAGGGCGCACGGGCATCCGCTCTGCCTCAGAAGAAAACAGCGCCGGCGATCGAGACCCTGGAGCTGATCTCGCAAGGTAAGACCCTCGATCAGATCGCCGAGATCCGTGGGCGCCAGCTGGGAACCATCATCAATGCCGTCGCAGCGCTCGTGGAGAGCGGTTCAGTTAAATTCAACCCTGACTGGATTGACCGAAACAAGCAAGCGGTGATTGAAGCAGCTTGTCATCGGACTGGACTGGAAAAGCTTGAAAAACTTAAGCCGCTCAAGGACGTCCTACCACCTGAGGTCACGTATGACGAGATCCGGTTAGTGATCGCCCATCTGCGCGCCCGGAAAGTGCAGGATAATAAGGAGATTTCTGCTTAACTCCATCTTGAATATTCTATCGAGTAAAAGGTCCTTCTCATCCATCGAAGACTTTACCCTCCTGTTATGATTACTGTTAGTAGTGGCCGGTACTTTTAGCCGACGCTGTTCGTGGAGCGTCTTCTCCGCCACGTCGCTCTGTTCGCAACTTTGGGGGGTGGGGACCATGGGAAGCGACACTTCGCTTTCTGCGCGAATTGCAAGAAATAATCCGTTGCGCTACGTTCTCGCGATTGCTGTGCTGTTGGGAGCCGCTGCCATTTGCAGTGGAGTGAGTCTTCTCGTCGGCGATCGCTTCGCTTACGTGTTGCTGCTTCCGGCGGTCGCTTTCGCGGCGTGGTATTGCGGTGTAGTTCCTGCGATTGCGACGATTGTTCTGGCGTTGGTGGCGGCCGTGTATGGATTCCATCCGGATGTGCATCCATTTCACATCCCCGCCGCTGCGGACTGGTTTGGGATGCTGGTTTTCGTCGTGTGCTCAGCTCTCGTCATTCTGATGGGGGCGGCTCGTCGACGGGAAAACGCCGCACTATGGAAGGCGCAGGATGAGCTTGAACTCAAAGTGAAAGAGCGAACCGCCGACCTCGACAGCGTGAACTGTAGCTTGCGGGAGCTGTCGGCCCGGCTCATGCAGTTGCAAGATGACGAGAGACGTCGCATTGCTCGCGAACTGCACGATAGCGTCGGACAGACGCTGGCTGCCCTTAGCATGAATTTGTCGACAGTCCGCGCGGACGTGGAACGACTTGCCCGGACCGCGGTTGCGCTAACCGATAGCGAGAGTCTGGTTCGTACCATGGTTACCGAAGTGCGGACGATTTCTCACCTGCTCCATCCTCCGCTGCTCGATGAACTCGGTCTGGCATCGGCACTGCGCTGGTACGTGGGCGGATTCTCCCAGCGCAGCAACATCAGAGTCGACCTGGATATGTCGGAGGATTTTGGACGTCTTCCCGCAGAAATGGAGACCGCAATTTTTCGTGTGGTTCAGGAGTGTCTGACCAATATCCATCGACACTCGGGCAGTGCAGTAGCGAGGATTCGTGTCCGGCATCGTGAGCGGGAGGCGTTGGTCGAAATTGAGGATAAAGGCAAGGGCATTCCTCCGAGAAAGCTAAAGGAAATGGCCGCGGCGGGCACGCCGGGCGTGGGCATGAGAGGTATGCAGGAACGAATTCGTCAACTTGGCGGCACACTGGAAATACGTTCAGGCGACGAGGGTACACTTGTGATTGCTCGCCTGCCGGTCGGAGATGCCCTGGAAATTGCGGAAGCTAAAACTGAAGAAGGAACGCCGCAAGCTGCAGCATGAAGAGGCCGCATCAGGTCAACGTTGAAAAGCCATCTTCGCCGCCTCCCGTCCTGATCGGACGCAATCGGGCACTCCGATTCCGCGATATGCATTCCCCGCGAGGGCGAGGCCGGGCAGTTGCTGACGCAACCTCTCGATGCGCTCGAGGCGCTCAAGATGCCCGACACTATATTGCGCCATCGCTGACTTCCACTTGTAAACCCGTGCAAACAGCGGCTCTGCTCGCAACCCGATGATCTGTTGCAGTTCTTTGCGCACAATGCCGACGATGTGGTCGTCGGAAAGCGGCCATACGTTCTCGGCATTCGATCCAGCAAAGAAACAACGCAGTAAAGCGCGGTCCTCAGGAGCACGATGGGGAAACTTGTTGTGCACAAACGTCGCGGCCAGCAACCGCTTGCCTTCGCTGCGCGGAACCAAAAAGCCAAAGCCGGGAGGAAGTGAGTTCCGCACCTCGCGATCGTAGCCGAGTCCGACCGTGATCGACGAACTGTATTGCACTGCGGCCAGTTCGGAAGCGAGTTCCGCACTGGTAAGCCGAACCACATCAGCAGCGGCAAGACCCGGCAACGCCAAAATGACGGCATCGAATTGGTCGGATTGCATGCCGGCGGAGACGACCCAGCCGCCGCCTTCCGGTTGAATGGCCTGCACCCGTGTATCGGTCAGCAGCGAAACTTGCGTGAGCCGGGCGGTAACCTCTTCCGCGAGATGTTGCATGCCGTTCTTGAGCGACGTAAACAGCGGAGGCGCCGGCTTGCGCGGTCCCTGGCGCATTTTCTTTCGCGCGGCGAGCATGGCGCGTCCCAGGCTGCCGTGCGTCTTCTCCATCTCGGCAAATCGGGGAAGCACTGCGCGCACGCTCAGGTTCGCCGATTCCCCGCCGTACACACCCGAGAGCAACGGATCTGCCAGGCGGTCAACCATCTCACGTCCGTAATGACGTTCGACGAAATCTGCGACCGATTCGTCGTGGTCCCCCGCACGCGGAGGATGGAAAAGCTCCTGAGACATCCTCAGCTTGGTTTTCCAGGAGAAAAGAGGAGAAAGTCCGGTGGGCAGAATTTTTGTCGGGACCATGAACATCAATCCATCGGGCATCTCGACCAGACGGCCACGGGTCAATATGTACGTCTTGCGGTCGGCGTCGTTTGATCCGATGAGTTGATCGCCAAGCCCGAGACTGCGGCAGAGATCGGAGGCCCAGGGTTTTTCCGTGACGAAGGAATCCGGGCCAGCCTCGACGAGGCATCCGTCAATTGTTTCCGTACGAAGTACGCCGCCGAGGCGCGAAGAGGATTCATACAAAACGTATTCAAGTTCTGCGCCGGACTTGCGCTGCTCTTCTAATTCAAATGCAGCGGACAATCCGGAGATTCCTCCGCCAATAATGGCAATGCGCTTCATCGACGACGGTTTCCGCTCTCCGGCTTTCGGGCGCTGGAACTCTGGGCGGAATACTCTTGTACAAACTTCGCCAGGCTCTTCACGTTGTCGACGGGCGTCTCAGGAAGGATGCCGTGACCCAGATTGAAGATGTGCCCAGGCCGCCCTTCTGCGCTTTGCAGTATCTCTGCCGCCCGCGATTTCAAATCCTGCCAGTTGGCAAACAGCAACACGGGATCAAGATTCCCCTGTACGGCTGCCTTGTAGTCGAGGCGCTGCCAACCGTCATCCAGCGGGATTCTCCAGTCAAGACCGATGACATCAGCGCCAGTCTCTTTCATTGCCGGCAGCAGGGTCGCGCTGTCAGTTCCGAAATAGATGATCGGGACGCCCGTCTTTTGTAACTGCTTCACCATGCCGGTCACGTGTGGAAGAACATAGCGGCGGTAGTCTTCTACGCTGAGGCATCCGACCCAGCTGTCGAATATCTGAATGGCGTCAGCTCCGGCACGCACCTGCTCGGCTGAGTAAGCGGACGTCACGGCAACAAGCTTGCCCATCAACGCGTCCCAGTCTGAGGGACTGTTGTACATCATTTTCTTGGCATGAATGTAGTTGCGCGAGCCTCCGCCTTCGATCATGTAGCTGGCAAGGGTGAAGGGCGCGCCGCAGAATCCGATTACCGGAACCCGGTCGACGAAGTGCTTCGCGACCAGCGCGACGGCTTCGGAAACATATCCCAGGTCAGACCAGCGGTCGGTTCGCAGATTCGCAATATCTTCTTTGCTGCGAACTGGCTTCTCGATGACCGGACCTTCGCCCGCGGAAAAATGGAACGGTAAGCCCATGACTTCAAGCGGCAGCAGTAGATCGGCAAAGATGATGGCTGCATCGACGCCGAGAATCTCGGCTGCGGTGATGGTTACTTCGGCAGCGAGCGCCGGTTTCTTACAGATCTCCAGCAGTGAATGCTGCTTCCGGACGGTACGGTACTCGGCCATGTAACGTCCAGCCTGCCGCATAAACCAGACTGGCGTGCGGTCGACCGGTTGAGATTTGCAGGCGCGGACGAAGTTCGAATGAGGGGCAGACATGAATTGTTGAATTTAGCATTTTTGGCCGAAATATGCTGTGACCGGTACTTCCAGAGCGTCACCGTAGAGTACGCAGAGGAGGCGGAGAAAACTTGGGCTTGTAGAATTGGGACATGGGATGCAAAGCCCTCGTGTGCGGGGTCCTGGTCTTTTTGGTGCTCTGTTTTTGCGGCGCGGCTTGGCAGAAACCAGGGGCATCCGGATCCCCAACGTTCTACAAAGATGTTCTGCCGATCCTGCAGGACCACTGTCAAGCGTGCCATCGTCCCGGCGAGGTTGCGCCGTTTCCACTGGTCACATACGAACAAACCAAGCCGAGGGGCTCAGCAATTGCCCATGCAGTGGAAATGAGAATGATGCCGCCCTGGTTCGCTGACCCCAGGTATGGTCATTTCGCGAACGATTCATCTCTGACAGAGCAGCAGATCGCGACCATCCTGGGATGGGCCTCTGCTGATGCGCCCGCAGGGGATACGCGAGACGCGCCTCCTGCTCGCAAATGGGCAGAGGGATGGAATATCCCCGAGCCTGATCTTGTCGTAAAGCTGCCGAAGCCGGTCGCGATTCCAGCGCGCGGCGAGGTTGAGTACACCTACGAAATCGTGCCGACACATTTTGCCAAAGATCGCTGGGTACAAATGTCGGAGTTTCGGCCGGGCAGCGCGGCGCATGTGCATCACGCCGTGGTCTACATCCGCCCGCCAGACTCGCAATGGCTGCGGCACGCGCCGGTCGGAGAACCATTCAAAGCCTCGATGCTCATTGATCCGATTGAGAGGCGCCAGGCTCACGAAACCACCAGCGACCTGCTCCTTGTCTATGCGCCGGGCAGTTCGCCCGATCAGTGGCCCGACGGAATGGCGAAATTCGTTCCCGCCGGATCCGATCTCGTCTTCCAGATGCATTACACGACCAACGGATCGCCTGCGGAAGATCAAACGAGCATTGGGTTGGTGTTTGCGAAAACGCCGCCAAAACAGCGCGTCATCACGTTGCAGCTCAATAATCATGCGCTGATCATCCCGCCCGGAGCCGACGATTTCCGCGTCGAAGTGCAAGGCACGCTCCCGAATGATGCGGTCTTGTTAAGTTTTTTCCCGCACATGCATCTTCGGGGAAAGCGGTTTGAGTACGACATTGTGCACGACGATGGCAGCGTGGAAGTTTTGCTGCGCGTGAACTATCACTTTCACTGGCAGCTGAGTTACAAGCTGGCAGCCCCACGCCCGCTCAAGGCGGGAACGAAACTCCGTGCGGTTGCCTGGTACGACAATTCGACGAAGAATCCGCACAATCCTGATCCGACCAAGACAGTTACTTGGGGAGACCAGACTTCCGATGAAATGATGGTTGGATTCTTCGACGTCGCAGTTCCGGCCGGTATGGACAAATGGGAGTTTTTTGAACGTGGGCGGTCCCACGATTCCATCCAAATCGGACTGACCGCAGCCCACCGCTTGCGAGCGCCCGTTATCCTCGGTACGCTTGTATAGGTTCAGGCCCATTGAGCGCCACTTCCACGGGAACCATTTCTGAAGAAAGAGATCGCGTGCCCTCGCCGGTTGCGGGCTGCGTCCTACTGGGCGCTGGCCTTGGTATTCGCCGCGGTTTATTTCGGCTCGTTATTTTCACCACCTCTGCTTGACGATGCCGATAGCACCCATGCCGAGGCGGCGCGCGAAATGCTGGTCAGCGGCGACTACGTCACCCTCCACATCAACGGCGTGCGCTACCTCGAGAAGGCACCTCTGCCGTATTGGCTGGTCGCATTCAGTTATCGCATCTTTGGCGTGAATGAATTTGCCAGTCGGCTCCCCATGGCTCTGTCTGTGCTCTTGCTCGGTGTCTTGGCATTGGTTTGGGGACGCCGCGCCTTCGGAGAGCGCGCCGGAATCTATGGAGCGGCTTTTGTCTACACAGCTGCGGGCGTTTTCTTATTCACGCGGATTCTAATCCCTGACGTGCTGCTTAGCCTGCTCATTGCCGCGTCCCTCTACTACTTCCTCACGGCTCTGGAATCGCAGGAAGTCTGGCGATGGTATGCCGGCTACGCCTGCATGGCCTTGGGCGTATTGACCAAGGGATTGATCGCGCTCGTATTTCCCGGGGGGGCAGCTTTCATCTATTTGATGGTGACCGGCGAATGGCGCCGCTGGCGCGAGTTTCGGCTGGTTTCCGGTTTGGCGCTTTTCCTGCTGATTGCCGCTCCATGGCACATCCTCGCCGGAATTCGCAACACGGGTGGCCAGAACGGCCACGGATTTTTCTGGTTCTACTTTGTCAACGAACACTTCCTGCGGTTTTTGGGAAAGCGATATCCCCGCGACTACAACAAGCTGCCTTGGACGCTCTACTGGTCGTTGCACCTGGTCTGGTTGTTCCCCTGGAGCCTTTATCTCCCGTCAGCCGTGCGCACTATCATCGATGTCCGCAAGGAAAGGACCAGCACGGACTTCACCGCCAGAACGCGCCTTCTATCCTGGATCCTCGCCGGCTTAATCCTGGTCTTCTTTGCCATCTCCACCAACCAGGAGTACTACACGTTTCCTGCTTATCTTCCGCTGTTGATGCTGCTTGCCGAGGGAGTCGCACGATGCGAGAGCGCCGACTGTGATCAAGGAGTGCGCAAGGGCTGGCTGAGACTCTCGGCAGGAGTGATCGCGGTGATCGGAATCGCGGCCAGCATTACGCTGTTTGCTCTTCTGTGGAAGTCCCGCTATTTGCCTTTCGAGCCTGACATCGGGAATGTGCTGGCCAAACACAATATGGCGACAGACACGCTCTCGACCTCGCACATGCTCGATCTCAGCTATGAATCGTTTGCGGCGTTGCGGCTGCCAGCAATCATTGCTGCAATCACGTTGCTGCTTGCTCCGCCTTTGTCGTTTCTGTTGCGCCTTCGGCGGCGCCATTATGTCGCGACCTGGACAATGGCGCGTGGGGATGGCCGTCTTTCTGATCGCCGCGCATATCGCTCTCGGCCGGTTTGGGCCGTATCTTTCCTCGAAAGCATTAGCAGAGCAAATCGCCGAGCGCTCCCGTCCCGGAGACCGAGTAATGATCTATGGTGATCAGGCTTTCGGTTCGTCCTTGCTCTTTTACCTGCAACGCCCGATTGAGTTGGTCGATGGCCGCACGACTTCGATGTGGTTCGGATCGACTTTTCCGGATGCCCCCAAGATTTACCTCACGGATGCCGATCTCCAGCGCGATTGGAGTGGGACCGATCGCGTGTTCTTGTTTGTTCCTCCGCATCTGAAAGCGAGAGTAGATGCTCTTCTGCCCAACCGCTTTGTCGTCGCCGAAGTTTCCGGCAAGTACGTCTACAGCAACCGGCCGTGAAGATTGCTGGCTTCTGCTAAACTCTGAATCTTTCAACGAACGGCGTGGAATAATGCGAGGGAACCGAGGAATGACAAACAGAAAACGATTTGCAGCTTTTTCGAGCATCCTGCTGATCGCAGCGGCCTGCGGATTTTTGGCAGTACGGCTGAAAGCGCAGTCCGGAACTTCGCAGACAGCTCCCGCACCCAAGAAGGCTGAAGAAGTTTTCAAGAACATCCAGGTGCTGAAGGGTATTCCAGCCGATCAGTTATTCCCGACGATGCAGTTCATCAGCGCGTCGTTCGGGGTGGAGTGCGAATTCTGCCACGTCCATGACGCCTTCGAAAAAGATGACAAGAAGCCAAAGCAGACAGCTCGCAAAATGATGGAGATGATGTTCACCATCAATGCGGATAATTTCGACGGTCATCGGCAAGTGACCTGCAACTCTTGCCACCGCGGCAGCATGCATCCGGTTGCGATTCCCGCAGTGATGGCCGAGGAATCGAAGATGGCCATGGGCGCGCCGCACGGGCCCGATGCCGAAAAGAAAGCGACCCAGTCCACAGAAAACGCCGCCCCGACTGCCGATCAACTTTTTGATAGATATGTGCAAGCACTCGGCGGAGCCTCAGCCGTCGACAAAATCACCAGCCGCGTCATGAAGGGGACCATTGATTTCGGCGGCAGGTCTCTTCCCATCGACATCTACGCCAAAGATCCGGAGAAGCGAATTTCCCTGACGCACATGCCCGATGGAGAAAGTGTCACTGCATTTAATGGGCGCGAGGGATGGCTGGGAATGAGCGGACGTCCGGTGCGGGAAATGCATGGCAGCGATCTGGATGGAGCCGCGATCGACGCCGATCTTCATCTCGCCACAGATCTGAAGCATATGTTTACCCAGTTACAGGTGCAGGGAAGAGAGAAAATCGGCGACCATGACACCCGCGTAGTCGAGGGACAGCGCGAAGGCAAGACTCCCATCCGCCTTTACTTTGACGAACAATCGGGGTTGCTCGTCAGGCTGGTTCGGTACGGCGACACGGCTTTGGGATGGCTCCCCACGCAAATCGATTACGCAGACTATCGCGAGGCGAATGGGGTCAAAGTCCCGTATCGCTGGACTCTAGCCCGACCGAGCGGCAGGTTCACCATTCAAGTCAGCGAAATGCAGCAGAATGTTCCCGTGGACGATGCGAAGTTCGTCAAACCCGAGGCACCTCCGGAACAGCCCAAAGGCACCGCCAAGTAAATGGGAACTATAAAAGAAAACGTGAGAAGGAAAACGGCTAAACCGCGCCTTCGGGTACGGGTTCCGTCGTGCTCGCGGGATCAGCTTCGATCTTCACCTCGACCTCCGCGCCAGGCTTCAGCTTAACTTTGTTGCCTTCGCTGTCTACCAACTTGTTGGGAACACGAATCTCTCGATAAAGGTGGTCCGCTCCCTCGACAGCGATTTGCGCTTTCTCCGGTTCGCCACTCTGCGGATGAGGTTTAATCACTCTTTCGACTTTCCCTGGAAGCGTTGCACTTGCCTTTTGGTCTTCATTCGACACTATCGGGCCCTCCGCTCGACATGTTCAAGGTTTCCCCGCACTGGAAAGAAACTTGTAGGAAAAAGTCTCTCCCATATCTCCTGTATGCGGTATACCCGAAACACCGTAGGTGTCCCGACTGGAAACGCCATTTCAGATCATTTTCAGACAATTTCGGTATGCTTCTCAGTCGGGGTCGCAGCAAATTTCTCATAGGCTTACTGACATTGAAGCGTGCCTGGCTCATCATCTTCGTTGCAACCGTCGGACTTCTTCTGCATAGCCTTATTGCGCCGAATCTCGCTTCGGCTCAAGACAGTTACGCCGTTGCTGGGTCGACCGCCGAATCGGGCGAATGGCATTCGATTTCCGGGGTCCTGCTCGATCCGTCTGGCGCAGCCATCACAAATGCACGCGTCATGCTTCTAGGTGGCGGGTCGGAAGCTTTGGGAGAAACCACTACAGATGCCCTGGGTACGTTTCATTTCGACAAGGTCAATGCCGGCAAATACGTGCTGGCCTTCCATGCTGACGGCTTTCGCGATTCGCAGGTCTCAGCTTCGGTTACGAATCATCGTCCGGCTCCCGTCCGTGCGGTCATGCAGATCCTGGTGCAAGCAGAAACCGTCACCGTGGCCACTGGGTCGGCAGTTCCTGTAATCAGCATGGATGCCGAAGTAAATCAGAATGCGAATTCCATCGAAAGGGACGCCCTCGACCGCATCCCTGTTTTCGATCAGGATTACATCACCACAATGTCGAGGTTTCTCGACGATAACGCGACGGGCACCAATGGCGTCACGCTCGTGGTCAATGGAATTGAGGCCAACGGTCCTGGAGTGACGCCTTCCGCCATTCAGGAAGTGCGAATCAACAATAACCCGTACTCCGCGCGGTTTTCGCGGCCAGGCCGCGCCAGGCTGGAAATCATCACAAAGAGCGGAACTACCAATTATCACGGCTCACTGAACTTTATGTTTCGCGACTCGGTTTTTGACGCCAGTAATGCCTTTGCCGTGGTCAAACCGCCGGAGCGGCGAGAATACTTCGAAGGCTCAGTGACCGGTCCATTGGGCCACAGCAAGCACACCAGCTTTTTGCTCGCGCTTGATGAGGACATCCTGGATCAGCAGGACATCATGGACGTCAACGCAATCACTGCGGCGGAATCGCTGGGTTTCGGTCCAATCGCCCAGACGCTAGCCAACCCGACCCACCACTTTTTCGGATCCGGTCGCGTCTTCCACGACCTGGCCAACGGAGATCAGTTCTGGATCGGGTACTCCTACGAGCATCGCTCGTCTGAGAATCAGGGCGCTGGAGGTACGACGCTACCGAGCGCAGCCACGAACACTCATTTTCTTGAACATGAAATCAATGTCAGCTACCTTCACCAGTTCTCTCCGCACTGGGTGAATCAGCTTCGATTCTTGGTCGGCCACTACGACAACTCGGTCGCCAGCGTTGATCCTGCAGCGCAAATTGCGGTTTCGGGATTATTCACAGCCGGCGGCGCCCAAGCTGACTCTCGCCGGACCGAATATCACTTCGACGGAACTGATTTCGCTTCCTACGCCAACGGTAAACATCAGATCAGTTTCGGCATTGACGTTCCTGATATCAGCCGCCGCGGGCTCGACGACTTCACCAATCGCGCCGGAACCTACACCTTCGCGAGTTCTCAGGATTACTCCAGCGGAATTCCTGCAACCTACCTGCTGCAGACCGGACAGGGCCACGTCACATTTCTGGAAAAAGTGCTCTGCGGATTTTTCGAAGACAACATCCGAGTGCGTTCGAACCTCTCGGTCTATGCGGGCGCCCGCTACTACTTTCAAAACTATTTCTACGACGAGAAGACCAACTTTGCCCCCCGTTTGAGCTTCGCCTGGTCGCCCACGGCGAAAAGCAAGACGATCATCCGCGGAGGAGCCGGAACGTTCTACGACCGCACTGGCCCAAGTCCGGTCGGCGATCTTCTGCATTTCAACGGCGTGAACCTGCTGCGCTTTATCGTGGACGCTCCCGCCCACTTTCCCGTGCAACCGACCGATCTTGCCGGCGTCCCCACCAGCATCGTCGTACTCGATCCTCGCGCCCATATTCCCTACCAACTCCAGTACAGCCTCGGCGTGGAGCGCCAGGTAACCGCGAAGAGCACGTTCAGCGCGGTCTATATCGGCAACCGCGGAATCGGCTCTTTTCGATCCATTGATGCCAATGCACCTTTGCCCGGGAACACAAATCGTCCGAACCCTTTGTTGGGGCAGGTCCGCGAGATGCAGTCGCTGGGATACCTGAAGGGCAACGCGCTGGAACTGACGTTTCGCGGGAAAATGAATCGCTATTTCTCAGGCCAGATTCAATACACATTCAGTCGCACCGACAACAACACCAGCGGCATTACCTTCTTCCCACAGAATAGCTACGATGCTGCCGCCGATTGGGGACGCTCCGACAACGATCGCCGGCACAAGTTCGACTTGCTCGCGTCCTGCCAGCCTTCGCGATTCTTCACTGCCGGTGTCGCCCTTTCGCTATACGCTGGCAAGCCAGTCGACATCACCACGGGAGCCGACAACAACCACGACGGCATCATCAACGATCGTCCGTCTGGCATTGGCCGAAATACGATGGATGGTCCCGGCATGATCGACCTCGATCTGAACGTGGCGCATGACTTTCCGCTGTCGAAAGCCAAGAAGGAGAGCAAGATCATCACCGTTTCGCTGAATGCGTTCAATGTTCTCAATCACCCCAACTACGTCACCTACATCGGGACGATTTCCTCCCCCCTCTTTGGAAAGCCGGTTGCCGCCAACCCTCCGCGTCGCATGCAGCTCGACGTGCAATTCAAGTTTTGACCGGCGGTTTGGGCTATCCAAGCCGAAATCAATAACAAAACCTGATAGGAACGATAAATAGTTTCAATTTCCGCCAAGAGTGGCCGAACTGTACATTGAGGCGTCGCTGGAGCAGGCGGAGGGTACGAGCCTGCTCGACAGGAGAACAATACTTCAGTGTCCACCCGAAAAAGGCTGATCGCCTGGCTGGTGACGGCTGTCTTGATTCTGATCTTTGCGCAGGGTCTTTGCGCGCAATCCGCCGGTGCGGCAGCGAGCCCCAACGACACGAATTCGCGCTTAGTGAAGCTCGAGCAGCAGGTCGCCGACGCAAAAGGCTCTGCTGACAACGCATGGATGCTGGTTAGTTCTGCGCTGGTTCTGATGATGACCGGCCCCGGCCTGGCCCTGTTCTACGGTGGCCTGGTGCGCAAAAAGAACGTGCTGGCCACCATGATGCAGAGTTTCGCATTGATGGCAGTTGTTACCATTCTCTGGGCATTATTCAGTTACAGCTTTGCTTTTGGGCCGGGCAACAGTTTCTTCGGAGGCTTTAAGAATCTGTTTCTCAGCGGCGTGGGATCGGCCCCAGACACCGATTATGCGGCGACAATTCCTGCGCAGACCTTCATGGTCTACCAACTCATGTTTGCCATCATTACGCCTGGCCTCATCGCCGGCGCATTCGCCGAGCGTATGAAGTTCAGCGCGATGCTGGCCTTCACCGTGATCTGGTCGATCATCGTCTACGACCCAATGGCCCACATGGTTTGGGGGAAAGGTGGCCTGCTCAACGCGTCGCTCGGTGGCCGGTTTCCAACGCTCGATTTCGCAGGTGGCACCGTCGTTCATGTGACTTCGGGAGTTTCGGCGCTCGTCTGCGCGCTCTATTTGGGTAAGCGCGTCGGATATCCGAAGGAGCCGATGCCTCCTCATAGTGTCGTGCTTAGCTTCATCGGTGCATGCCTGCTGTGGGTAGGATGGTTCGGTTTCAACGCTGGCAGTGCGCTCGCGGCAGGCAGCCTGGCTACGAGTGCATTTGTGGCAACCCATTTTGGCGCAGCGGCGGCAGCTGTGGGATGGGCTGGCGCCGAGTGGTTTCGTAACGGAAAGCCTAGCGTGCTCGGCGGAATCTCAGGCGCAGTTGCTGGACTGGTTGCCATCACTCCAGCTGCAGGATTTGTAAAGCCGATGCCCGCACTCCTCATCGGCCTTATTGCCGGAGTCTTCTGCTATTGGATGGTGGCGATTGTCAAAGGTAAGTTTGGATATGACGACTCGCTCGATGCATTCGGCGTCCACGGTGCCGGGGGCACACTGGGTGCGGTGCTGACGGGGATCTTCGCGGTGAGCGCTGTTAATCCGATTTTCAAAGACGCGCAGGGCAACGCGCTCCCTTCAGGGCTGCTGGAAGGGAATTCGCACCAGTTGCTCAATCAGTTAGTCGGAATCGCAATCGCCTGGGTGCTTGCTATCGTGGGCACGCTCATCATTCTGAGGCTGGTGGATGTCACCATTGGCTTACGAGTTTCCGAGGAGGAAGAAGTGCAGGGCCTGGATCTCTCTCAGCACGGCGAAGAGGGATACTATTGGGAGACGTCAGCATAATGGCGGGAAAGTCACGGCTGATAACGACCCCAGCGTGAAGAACGCAGAACAGGACTTGCAAATATTATGACGAAGATCGAAGCAGTCATTCAGAATTCCAAGTTGGAAGCCGTAAAGTCCGCGCTGCAGGAGATCGGGGTGGAAGGCATGACTGTCATCGAAGTCCGCGGTCATGGCCGCCAGAAGGGGCACACCGAGGTCTATCGCGGCCGCGAATACAGCGTAGATTTGATCCCGAAGACCAAGCTGGAGGTTGTAATGGCCGATGCGTTGGTGGAAAAAGCGGTACAGGCGATTCTCGGTGCTGCACGCACGGGAAAGATCGGCGACGGGAAGGTTTTTCTGTCGCGCATCGATGAAGCCATTCGCATTCGCAACGAAGAACGTGGAGAGGGAGCATTATAGAGCTGGAATTTGTTCTGATACGGCTACTTTGGCAAGACGCGCTTGAAAGAGTTGGGACAGCGGTGGACTTCCTGGCAGCAGACGCTGCGGGGTAAACACTTCATCAATGGCAGCGTCTTATTCCATCGGCGAATTACGGGGTTCTCTGAGCGACGAATCATCTCGAATCCAGCGCGAGTTTGAGGCGACCGGCGGTGGACGCGCCTGCGTCACGCAGCGCACCCGCCTCGTGGAAGACATTCTCTCGCGCCTCTGGCGGGATATCATTTCTGCCGACGAATCCCGCCCCGCCAATTTTGCTCTGATCGCCACTGGAGGATTCGGGCGCGGTTGGCTCTTCCCATACTCCGATATCGATCTGCTCTTCCTCTACGGAGATCGAGACGCGGAGCAAGCTTTTAAAGATCCGGTCCGCCGCTTCTCTCAGGAACTATGGGACCTGCGCCTGAAGCTGAGTCCGGCGTCGCGCATACTGGCCGAGTGTGATCACTACGATCCCAACAATACCGAATTCACCATCTCTCTTCTCGATTGCCGATATCTCGCGGGCGATCGGGATTTATTCCGAAAGCTGCATGACAAAGTGATCCCGAAGCTCGTCATGCGCGAATCCAAAGCGTTGCTGCAAGGTCTTGCGGAAGTCACGCGAGAACGCCACGCGAAGCATGGGATGACGCTCTACCACCTCGAACCGAATCTGAAGGAAGCTCCCGGAGGGCTGCGCGACTGCAATGTTGCCAACTGGCTGGCCCTGATCTCGGCCATGGATAAACTTCACGACTGGCCTGAGGCCAGCTCCTTGCGTGTCCCCGTGCGCAAGCAACTGGACGCAGCCATCGACTTCCTGATGTCCGCGCGCTGTTTCCTGCACTTTCGCCACGGGCGCGACGACAACACACTCAGTTGGGAAGCCCAGGATGCAGCTGCAGCCCGCAAGATCGGCGCAGCGGATGCCGAAGAACTCACGGCTGCCGACTGGATGCGAATCTATTTCGGCCATGCTCGTTCGGTGCAGCGCACCGTGACGCAGCTTCTGGAAGAGATTCCCGAAGCTTGGTCTGCTCTCTATCGTCAGGTGCAGAGTTGGCGATCGCGTCTGACCACGCCGGATTTTTCTGTCGTCGATGGCCTGATTTTTCTGCAGCAGCCGTCGGCTCTGCAGGATCCCGAGGTCCTGCTACGGCTCTTCCATTTCATGGCGCACCACGGGCTCAAGCTAAGCGCCACGACGGAATATCGGATCGAGCAAGCGCTTCCCGCTCTGGCGTCGACCCCGCCGCGTGGCGCAGAGTTGTGGCTGTATCTGCAGGAGACATTGCTTCAGCCGTATGCGGCCGACGCCTTGCGCGCGATGCATTCCCTGCGGCTGCTGACTCTGCTCTTGCCTGAGTTGAAGCTGATTGATTCGCTCGTGGTCCGTGATTTTTACCACCGCTTCACCGTCGATGAGCACTCGTTTCTCGCCATCGAATCTCTGCACCGTCTAAAGCAGTCTCAATCGGACTGGGACAAGCGCTATGCGGAACTCCTCGGCGAGCTCGAGGATCCCGAAGTCCTTTATTTGACACTCCTTCTGCATGACACGGGCAAAGGCGTCGCCAATGGCAACCACGTCGAGGCAAGCCTTGAGATCGCGAACCGCGCCTTAGACCGTCTCGATGTCGATCCCAAAGAGCGGGCCGATGTCCTGTTCCTCATCGCAAATCATCTCGAGCTTTCAGCCACGTTGCGGCGCGACATCTTCGATCCAGCGACGGTAGCGGCCTTTGCGGAAAAAATGGGCACCCCAGAGCGGCTCAAGATGCTGTGCCTGCTCACCTACGCCGACATCAAAGCGGTCAACCCCGAAGCGCTAACGCCATGGAAGGCCGAGAATGTCTGGCAGCTCTACATTGCCGCCGAGAATTACCTGAACCGCAGCGCCGACCAGCGCGTGCATGCTGATGTGGACGACGAGAAGCTGGCGCGCCTCAGGTCGCTCGCTCCAGTCACCAGTGGCAAGTTCAAAGCATTTCTGGAAGGATTCCCACGCCGCTATCTGCTGGTGCACACGGCCGAAGAAGTTATGCGGCACCTGCGAATGTCGGAGGAATTAGGCTCCGATCCGGTGCAGGTCGAGCTCAAACGCGGACGCCATTGGTACGAACTGACGCTGGTGACCGGCGATCGACCATTCTTGTTCGCCAAGCTTGCGGGCGCGCTCGCGGCCTGGGGCATGAACATCGTGAAGGCGAACGCCTTTTCCAATCAGTCGGGCACGGTCGTCGATACGCTGTATTTCACCGACCGCTTCCGCACGCTGGAACTGAACCTTTCCGAATGGGATCGTTTCCGAAAAAGCGTCGCCAGCGTTCTGCTCGGTGAGGCCGATCTGGAGAAGATGCTCCGCGACCGCCAGCGCTCAGAAAAGGGCGCGATCGCGAAGGTGAAAGTGGAGACCAAGATCGACTTCGATGACGCCTCGTCTGCGACAACGACAATTGTGCAGGTGATCGCCCAGGATCGCCCGCGCCTGTTGCACCGTATCGCGTCGCGCTTGTCCGAACAGAAGTGCAATATCGAAATCGCCCTGATCGATACCGAAGGGCAAATGGCGATCGATACGTTCTACCTGACCTCGGGCGGGAAGAAACTCGGCGGTGATCACCAGAAGAAGGTGGCAGCCGCACTGTTCGAAGAATTAAAAGGCGAGTGACCGTTTGGGGCCACCCGCCTCACTTCATTTCTCAGGATCCTTCTACTTCGCGGAAAACTTAAATACCGTTTCCTGATGGAACGTCTCGCCCGGTTTCAAAATCGTGTTCGGAAAGTCCGGATGGTTCGGCGAATCCGGATAGTGTTGCGTCTCCAGGCAGAAGCCGAAGCGCCGCTTGTAAACGTGCCCTTCTTTGCCGGTCACGGTTCCATCAAGAAAGTTTCCCGTATAGAACTGCACAGCTGGTTGCGTCGTCGAGACCTCAAGCACTCGCCCGGTCGTGGGATCGGAGACCCGTGCAGCAAGAGTCATCCCTGCCCCTTTGCGGTTGATGACAAAGTTGTGATCGTAACCGTGACCGAGTACGAGTTGGTCGTAGTTATCGTCGATCCGAGTTCCAATTCTGGTCGGTTTCGTGAAATCAAGCGGCGTCCCTTTTACGGGGCGCAACTCGCCCGTCGGGATCAGGTTCTTGTCCACAGGGGTGAAGCGGTCGGCATTGATCATGACCTCATGATCCAGGATGTCGCCGTTCCCCTCGCCCTTCAGATTGAAGTAACTGTGTTGGCTTACATTGATCGGAGTAGCCTTGTCCGTCGTAGCTTCGTAGTCGATGATCAGTTCATTTGAGTCCGTCAGAACATAACTGACTTTCATTTTCAAATTGCCGGGGAACCCGTCGTCACCATCTTTGCTCAGGAACTCGAACAGGACACCATTCTTGTCCTTGAGCGGCTGGCTCTCCCACATGACCTTGTCGAACGTGCGGGTCGTGCCGCCGTGCAGTGTGTTCGGACCATCGTTCTTCGGCAGGTTGTAAGTCTTCCCATCGAGCGTGAAGGTGCCGTTGGCGATGCGATTCGCGTAGCGCCCAACGATCGCTCCGATATAGGGCGGATTCGGCATGTATCCCTCGGCCCTGTCGTGGCCGAGAACAATATCGGCGAAGTTGCCCTTGCGGTCGGGCACACGGATCGCCTGAATGATGCCGCCATAATTCATCGCGTGCACTTCCACACCGTGAGAATTTTTGAGGGTATACAAGATAACGGGCCTCCCGTCCCGCACTCCAAAGCGCTCCTGCTCGACTCCGGCTTTTGATGGGTTCTGTTGTGCGACCAGCAATCCGCCGATCGTAATGACGAGCGCGGTAGCTATGAAGAAACGTTGTAGCTTCATGGCGAAGAGTTTACTATGCGCTCCGAGTTCCCGCCGAATCGATTTTGCTGCACCCGGCCCTCACTTCTTGTAGGGCCATGGCGCCTGGGTGAATAGCGCTCCATCAATAGCGATCGTCTGCCCGCTGATGAACGACGCACTTTCGCTGGCGAGGAAGACGACGACTGGAGCGATGTCTGCCATGGTGCCGACGCGTCCCATTGGAGTCAGCTTCGACCATGTTCCGGCGTAATCTGGATCTTCCTGGCGCGTGCGCTCCGATTCGATCGACCCCGGAGCGATGCAGTTGACGCGAATCCCGTATCGGCCCAATTCCACCGCAGCTTCCTTGGTGAACATCTCAATGCCGCCCTTGCTGGCCGTATACGCGACCAGCGAGGGGAACGCGAGCTTATTGCATCCGGATCCAAGGTTCACAATCGTCCCGCCACCCTGATCTTTCATGTACCTGCCCGCTTGTTGCGTACAAAGAAAGCAGCCTTTCAGATTGGTGTCGATGACCAGATCCCACTCTTCTTCGGTCACGTCCAGCAACGGTTTCCAGGTCTGCACTCCGGCGTTGTTGACGAGCAGATCGAGACGTCCGAACGCTAGCATCACCTGTTCGAACATCGCTGTCACCTGGCTGCAGGATCGGATGTCGGCCTGAATGCAGAGAGCATCCGGCTGTATCGCGCGAATCTGCGCCATCGTGGCTTCCACCGTCGGCGCGGGGTCGTTGTAATAGTTCACGGCCACGCGGTAACCATTTCGCGCCAGCTCAAGAGCGATCTCTTTTCCAATGCCCCGGCTCGCGCCCGTCACAAGAGCGGTACGGCTCGCCATCCTCACCTCGCATGTTGAATTCCATAGTGCGACTGCGCAGAGATGATATCGAATTGCTCCGGTAGTTGCAGTGACGTTGGCGGCTAGAATCGGCGATCGACCGCGACACCGGGCGATGTCAGCTTAGCTTCCACTCTTGCGTGGCATACCTCACACAACGAACTCTCGCGCAGGTCGATCCACTCCACCGCATGCGACGACGCCATGGCGCAGCGGTAGTCTTCACAATGTCGAAGCTCCAGCGTGTGTCCCAGTTCGTGTACGGATTCCTTCAGCAGGCGTTCCCGCAACAATGTGTCGTCGGCCTCGAGTCCATAAAATTCCTGACGCAGCCGATAGGTGGATACGATCGCGCACGATCCGCCGATCTGTGCTTCGCCGAATACATATTTCAGAATTGGAATGTAGAGATCTACGTCGGCAATGGCCAGCAGGCGCCAGTCATTCGGGAGGATCACTGTCTGCATTCGCTGCAATAGTTCGGAAGAATGAAATTGTTGGCGCTCGGCGTGGTACGACGGGCCGGGATCCAGTCTCGCGGGATGGATTTCGCACTCTACCCGAATGCGCTTAGAGAGGGTTGCGCGCAGGTTCTCGAGCAGCGAAGCATCAATCTTCCCCACCGGGAGCAGATGAACCAGGTTCATTGAGGCCAGCCTGCTTCGATTCTAGTTCCGGCTTTCGGCCGCAGTGCGCGACCAGCCGTAGCGCTTCAGCTTGTGATGAAGAGTCACGCGGTCGATATCCAGAACGTCCGCAGCGCGGCTCTGATTCCCACCGCACTCCTCCAGAACCTGCAAAATGTGGGCGCGCTCTACTTCATCCAGGCTCTTTCCGCCGGGGGCCTGTGCAGACTGCTGCTTAAAGATGAAATCCTGCTCGCGCAACTCGGGTTCTTGTGCCACGACCATGGCCCGCTCGACGGCATTCTCCAGTTCACGAACGTTTCCCATCCAGGGCTGCTGTTGCAACTGGTTCATGGCGGCGGGAGCGATCCGCGTCATGTTCTTGTTCATCGCCAGACTGAATTTGCGGACGAAGTGCTCGACCAGTGGCGGGATATCTTCCTTCCGCTCGCGCAGCGGCGGCAATTCGATATGAAACACATTCAGCCGGTAATAGAGATCGGGGCGGAAAGTTCCTTCTTCGATCATCTCCTCGAGATTCTTGTTCGTCGCGGCGACACAGCGGAAGTCGACCTTGATCACCTGATTTCCACCGACTCTTGTAATCTCGCGCTCCTGCAAGACTCGTAGCAGGTCGGTCTGCGTCTTGAGGCTGATATCGCCGATCTCGTCCAGGAATATCGTGCCACCTTCGGCAATCTCGAACTTCCCTTTCTTTCGATATTGTGCGCCGGTGAAGGCACCTTTTTCGTGGCCGAAGAGTTCGCTTTCAAGCAGTGTCTCGGTCAAAGCTCCGCAATGGATGGCTACCAGGGGATGGAATCTTCGCATGCTGGCAGCATGTATCGCCCTGACAACCAGTTCTTTGCCGGTGCCGCTCTCTCCCGTGATCAACACGTTGGCGTCGGTCGGTCCGACGGTTTCAATGGCTTCGTAGACCTTTCGCATTGCCCCACTTTGACCAACAATATCTCCAGGGCGAGTTGCTTCCACGACCGTTTCACGCAAGCGCACATTCTCCTTCTCGGCGCGCCGGTGCGCGAGCGCGTTCTTTACCAGATGCGCGATTTCGTCCGGGTCCAGCGGCTTGCTGACGTAGTCGTAAGCACCATTCTTCAACGCAGTGACGGCCGTCTCCACCGATGCGTAGCCCGTCATCATGATGACGATGAGATCCTGATCCATCTCATGCAACCTGCGCTGCAATTCGATGCCGTCCGTCCCTCGCATTTTGATGTCGAGCAAGGCCAGATCCCATTTGCCTTCGGCCATACGGGTGAGCGCGTCGCTCGCGCTCTCCGCGGTTCCAATATCGTATCCTTCTTCTCGAAACCACTTGCCCAACGAATCGCGGACGCTCAGTTCATCATCCACGATCAACAGTTTCCCTTGGGTTTCCACGAATGATCACCTCCCGCTGAAAACAGCGGCAATTTCTTTGCCTGGCTGACTTGCATTCTCCGTGTCCCACGGCAGAGTGATGGTAAAGGTCGTGCCGCGCCCAGGCTCGGATTGCACTTCGATGCTTCCGTTATGGCGTTCCAGAATGCTTCGGCTGATCGCAAGCCCGAGCCCGACGCCGCGCCCCGTCTCTTTCGTCGTAAGAAACGGTTCAAACAGGCGAGGCAGAATGTCAGCAGGAATTCCTGTGCCGTCATCGCGCACGATTACGCGGACCGTGTCGTTTGCTTCGTCGGCCTGAGTGGTGATCCAAAGATTGCCACCCTGTGGCATTGCGTCCATGGCATTCACCATCAGCGCCAGCAATACCTGCTCGATCTGCGCTCCATCGCACAGGACCGGGGGCAGATCTGCATCTAACTGCGGCTGCACCTGAATCCCGGCAAGATCGACTTGATGCTGAATTAAACGCAGCGATTGATCGATGATCTGGTTCAGATTGGTAGGTTGCAGATTCATCGGAGTGGTGCGGGAAAAGGTCAGCAGATTCTTCACCAGGTCGCCACACCTGCGGCTCTCCGAGGCAATCAGGTCCAGCGAATCGCAAATGTCCTTCTTTCGGCTCTGGCCTC
The DNA here is from genome assembly GCA_963823085.1 of Terriglobia bacterium. GTDB lineage: Bacteria > Acidobacteriota > Terriglobia > Terriglobales > Acidobacteriaceae > Sulfotelmatobacter. The sequence continues at coordinate 483,129 of CAWGKF010000006.1, forward strand.
CGTCGTCATGATCCACCCACTTCCGAAGCAACTTGGCGTATGTCAGGATTCCTGAAAGTGGATTGTTGATCTCATGCGCGAGAACGGCGGCCATCTTTCCGATGGAAGCCATTTTCTCCGTATGAAGCGCGTGCTCGTGGGCTCGCTTTAGCTCGCGAGTCTTTTGGTCCACACGCTCTTCCAAGGTCTGGGTCCACGCCACGTTTTCGTTGTGCTCCTGCTTCAACTGGCTGCTCATGCCGTTGAAGGAACGTGCCAGCTCTCCGATTTCATCGCTCGATGCGCCAACAATTTGATAGCCGAGATCCCCGGCAGCGAGACGCTCAGTCCCACGCCGTAGCGCTTTTACTGGCCGGTCCACGATCTTCCAAACGAAAAACCAGCTCAACACTGCGATCAGCAGTAACGCAGCCGCGGTGTACACGATCATGCGGTTGCTGCTCTCCGCCAACTGCACATCGGCTTTTGCCAGCGATAGATTGGTATCCAGAACGCCCAAAATCTGCTGCTCTGCGGGATGCGCATGGCAAGCCGCATTCGAGCACGCGGGCTGGTTTTCGATGGGAGTGATTACGCCCAACACGCGGTGACCGCCGCCGTTTCGATAAATGCGGAACCGATCCGGACGATTGAGACGCGCCAGGGGTTGGGATTGCGCATGACATCCATAACAAGCCTCAGCTGTCTTATCGACTGCGTGGTTTTGCTCGGCAGCGTTGGTGGTGTAGGTGATCCGGCCTTCCTGATCGAAGATGCGGATCTTCTCGATGCCAGGTTCTGAGGCCATGGTCTTGATCGAGCGATAGAGCCCCTCTCGATCGTTGCGCAGCATGTAGTCGGTGGTCCCCTGCTTGATCACGTCGCTGATGCGCTCCGCAGTCGCCAGCGTGTTCTGCTCCAGATGTTGCCGGTGCAGGCGAACGTTGACGTAACCGAGCAAGGCAAAGATCACCACCATTGTGCCAAGCAACAGCAGGTTCAGCTTGACGCTCAAGGTTTGCGTCACGCGCAGCCAGCGAAAGCGCTTTGCTTCAATCTCCTGCATGTTCGAGTACCGCCGAGGTCACCGGAACATCTGCTTCCGGTTCGTTTGCGGCCTCAGTTGCGAATTCTTCCTTCGGGAAAATCGGCAGATACTTAACGGCCATCCCGAAGAGAGCAAAGCCGGCTCCGATGATCATTCCGGTTACGGCCAGTTCGCTCCACTTGGGGAAGTAATGCACACCGGTCGATCCCTCAAAGCCCGTGATGCTGACGTTCATACGATTCGTGATGAAGCCGAGCACGACTAGGACGGCAGAGAAGTACAGCCCCTTCGCACTCGACCGCACTTTCCGCTGCGACAACAAGATCAATGGCAGAATGATGGACAGCATCATTTCGAGCCAGAACAAATAAGTCTCGTATCCCGGATGAAACGCCAGTTTGAGTGCGCCTCGATTCGCCAGATCCTCCAGCCGGAGAATGCCGTACACACCGAGCACTACCACCAGAACCCGCCCGAGTTCCTGCAGGACCGGTAATTCCAGTTGCAACCCGAAGTGCTTGGAACTCAGAGACGACTCGAAGATGGTCATTGCCAAGCCTACTGCAATCGCGGACAGGAAGAAGAACAGCGGCAGCAGCGGGCTGTACCAGAAGGGATGCAGCTTTTCGGGCATGATCAGATACAGCGTGCCTAGCGAGGACTGATGCAAGGTTGAAAGAATGACGCCACAGATCACCAGCGGGATCAAAATCTTCTTCACGATCTTCAGCGGCTTCTGAAGATTGAATTTCTCCAGTACGATCGGAGAAAACTCCAGCGCCAGCACCGTGGTGTAAAGCATCACGCAATAAGCCACCTCGAACATCACGGAGTGGGGATTCCGCATGATCAGTGGATGCCATATGTTGTAAGGTTTGCCCAAGTCGTACATCAAGGCCATGCAGACCAGTACATATCCCAGAAATGCGGTGAGAATGGTCGGCCGGATAATCGAATGCATCCGCTTGATGTTCAGGATGTGCACGGTGGCCGTCAGCGTGAAGCCGCCGGCCGCGAGCATCACTCCGCAGAGCACATCGAAGCTGATCCATATGCCCCACGGGAATTGATCACTTAAATGAGTGGAGGCACCCAGCCCCTGCGTGAAGCGGATAAATGTGGCATACAGGCCAGCGGCCATCAGAAAAAGGAAAACAAGTTTCCAAAAAGTAATCCGGAATATTGTGTTTCGCGCCATTATCGTTTTCCTCCGTTCTTCTTCTCGCTCGAGCCCTGCCGCCCCTCGGCCAGCGCCACCTCTTCACGACGATGTGTGATCCACCAGACCCCGCCCAGGAACATGCCTCCCAAAGGAACAAAATCTGGAATGTGCGAGAGCACCCGATAGGTGAGCATCGGCAGCGGATCCTTGGGAATATTCGTCCGGTACCCGAAGGTTTCAAACGGAACTGCTGAGAGCAGCAACACGGACGTTCCGCCGACCTCTTCCAGACCATAAATGTGCTTGACGTACCTGTCCGGACTGTCGAAGATCCGTTTCTGCGCTTCGGCGATCAACTCGTCTCGCTCGCCGAATTTCGTTGCGCCCGTCGGACAGATCTCGGCGCACGCAGTCTGCTTTCCCTGCGCCACTCGATCCGGACACATGACGCATTTCTGCACTTTGGGGATGAGCTTTCCCCACTCGTACTTCGGCACGCTGAAGGGGCAAGCCACCATGCAGTAGCGGCAGCCCATACACTTCGAAGCATCGTAGGTGACCGGGCCGAGTGCCGTCTTTTGCAATGCGCCGACGGGGCAGACCGACGCACAAGCGGGCTCCTGGCAGTTCATGCACAGCCGCCGCATGAACTTGTCGCCCCGGGTGAGGATGCAGGTCAACTTATGCGCAGATTGGTATTCCTCGGCCGCAACCGCATCGTCGTAGCCCAGATTGTTCTGGGTTGCGCAAGCCTGTTCGCATTGCTTGCAGCCTATACAGATCGTCGAATCATATAAGAGTGCTTTGCTCATGAATGATTTCTCCAGACGTCCCTATAAGAGGTTCGCCCGGAAATCCTTTCGACCGACGCCTGAGCTGTAAGGAAGTAGCGAGATTACTTACGTAATCTCCGATGCGTAACGAGCGGCGCACAAGCTGCTTACCTCATCAGATCGGAGGCTGTCGCGAAATTCAGCAGCTTCAGACGATAAGATTTTCAACAATGAGCGATTTCTTAGCCGTGATGCGTGTCACTTGTGCGCGTGACGCCCGTCAATACGTTTTTTCAGCTCGCAAACCGCATCGATCTGAACTACGTTGCTTTTCACATCAAACCGCTGATGCGGATCGCATCATCCTGCTGAGCCGACGCGAAAACCTTTGATTGCATTCACTTGCGTTCATAATCCGCAAATTGAAGAGGGATTGCCGGATTTTCGCTGTTGTATTCCTCATCGACGCGCCTGATGTGTTTTAGCCGATGGTCGTGAATGCGAATGGAACCAGCCAGCTCTCAAGCCATGCACTTTCAACAACATCGCAGCCACCGCAGTGTTCACAATTGTCCGCAATGTCAGTTGGCAGAGCGATTGCCTTATACAAAAGCGTGAGTGACCAGGAAGTGAAAAGGCACTCCGGGCGAGGTGGTTTATGACAGTCATCATGGTATTACTGACGTTCGCAATCTTCTTAGCAATCGATTACGTTCGCGGTCAAAAGCAATTGGTGAAACAGCCGGTAGTCAGTTCCGTCCTCCGAGAAGTTCCGGCCCGGCCAATCCCGGCCATGGTTGCCGGTTTCCAAGTTCCCGAGAATGTTCGCTATCACGCTGGACACACCTGGGCCCTCAACGAGAGCAGTGAACTGGTTCGCGTTGGTATCGACGACTTCGCATCGAAACTTATCGGCAAGATCGAGAGCATCGCTCTGCCGCAACGTGGCCGCTGGGTCCGACAAGGCCAGAAGATTTGGACGATCTTCCGCGACGGCAAGTCAGTCGATATGGTTTCGCCTATCGAGGGCACGATCAGTGACGTTAACGAAGCCGTGGCCAGAGATCCGGAACTGGCTCGCAAAGATCCTTACGGAGAAGGCTGGCTAGTGACAGTGCAGGCGCCCGACTCCAAGCTCAACTTCCGCAATCTGCTCGGTGGAACCCTAGCTCGCATGTGGACCGAAGATTCCGCTCTGCGCCTCCGCAAGCGAATGCCCATCGCCATGGCCGCCGCTCTGGCGCAGGATGGCGGCGTCGCCGTCGACGATCTCTCGGCTCATCTGCCCAACGAAGACTGGGCCACGCTGACCAAAGAGTTCTTCATGTCCTAAAGAATGGGGTGGAGGATATTGCCTCGCCCAATCTCCTGTGTAGACCGCCCGGGAACCATCCCGGGCGGTTTCTATTTTTCACTGAATTATTCGGGAAGAACCTCTTCAGGAATAGGCCGCGAAAAAGCTCGAAGAATGAGGAATCCCACAGCCACTGCGGAACTCAGCATGATTACCCGCATATACTGTGCGACCGGCAGGGCGCTATCGCCGAAGACCGTTCGTAGAAGACCAAAGGTTGCGCTGGTTGTGCACAGAGCGAAGTAGATGCGCTCCCGCAAGCATCGCGAGATCGTCACCAGCCACGCAAGAATTGACGCGACCACCAGATAAATCCCGATCAGGACAAAGTCGCCCGTAGTTCCCGGTGAATGAAGAATTCCTGTCTTTTGTGAAGCGAATCCATGAAATGCAATGCCCAGGAACACGAACGAGTGAATCAGAGCGATGACCGCGCGCTTGCGGCTGTTCAGAACCCCAAAGTCATTCATAAGCGCCAAATATAGCTTCGACGATGGACCCCAATTGTGGGTGTGACCTGTTCCACGACCTCCTGTGATCCGAATCACTGAGTCACTTCGCCCCGCTGGAATCTGCGGAACCCGGGTGATACCATCCCCGACCATATGGCAAAGCGTAGCCTCGTCTTTCTGCTAGTTTTCTCCGCCGGTGCCGTTCTCAGCACCACCGGCCAATCGCCTGCCGCCCCGGCCCATCCGATCGTGCTGCGTGCTGCCCGACTTCTCGATGTTCGAGCTGGAAAGGTCGTGAAGCCCGGCGAGATACTCATCGAAGGAGACCGCATCGTCGAAGTGGGCCCATCGGTGAAGCATCCCAGCGGAGCGGAAGTTCTCGACCTTGGCGATCGCACTCTGATGCCTGGTCTCATCGATGCTCACATCCATCTGTTCTTACATCCTGGCGCCGAGGATCTGCAGACGGTGCAGGAATCCGTTCCGCAGCGCACCATCACGGCTACGCTGGCCGCGCGTGATGACCTCATGGCCGGATTCACCGCTGAGCGTGATATGGGCACGGAAGGCGCGGGTTCGGCCGACACTGCCGTACGCAATGCCATCAACAGCGGACAGATTCCGGGCCCGCGTCTCCGCATTAGCGGGAACGCGATCAACATCCTTGGCGGACACGAAGACGCGATCGGTTACAACCCGGCGCAACACGTTCTGCCCAACGCAGACTACGCCAATAATGCCGACGAATTGGTTGCGGTGATGCGCCAACAATTTAAAGAAGGCGCGGACTTCATCAAGATCTACGAGACCGGAGCCGACTCCGTCCACGATGGAAAATTTGTTACTCCCTATCAGTACACCGAGCCGCAACTGGAAGCCGCAGAGAAAGAAGCTGCTCGCGTCGGCAAGCATGTTGCTGTGCACGCCACCGGCGAACCCGGCACGCTCTACGCCGCGCAGGCGGGTGTAGCCTCCATCGATCATGCCAACCAATTGAGCGACGAAACCATTCGCCTGATGAAAGAGAAGCAAATCTTCGCCGTGCCCACGTTCACCATTTTCGAATACTTCGCCGACCACGCCGCTACGCCGCAGCAAGGCGCGCGCGAACATCAGTTTCTCGACTTCAAAATTCAGGAATTCAAGAAGCAGGTCGTCGCGGGAGTTCCCATGGCCGTTGGCTCTGACGTCGGACCCTTCCCCCACGGCACGCAAGCCAGGGAATTCGTTCTCATGATGAAATACGGTATGTCTCCTCAATCCGTCCTTCAGGCGGACCTGCTCAATGGGGCCAAATTGCTCGGGTGGGAAGGCCAAATCGGAGCGCTGGAGCCTAATTATTTTGCAGACATAATCGCCGTCTCCGGCGATCCATTGCAGGACATCAGTGCCGTTGAAAACGTCAGTTTCGTGATGAAAGGCGGGATCGTCTATAAGAAATGAGAAAAATCATAGGCCACCGCCGGCGGCGGCACAATGCCGGAAAGTAAAAGCCCGGCTACAACCTGCAAAATAATGCACATTGCCTCTGATTCTAATGAGAACCAAACTGTAAACTTCCCATTTTGAATACTTTGGCGCGACACTGATTTTGCGGGCATGGTGCTGCGATTGCGCCTTCTCAGGGTGCTCGCCGAACTCGGTTGGCACCTATGACTCTCAGCAAGTTCTCTAATCTGTTACCCAAAGTCGCAGCACTTCTTATCTTTCCTTTCTGCACAGCCGCGCTGGCGCAAGGGCCAGCCCCGGATGCTCCCACGGCTTCCGCCGATCCCGTTCCCGTTTCTGCGGCCGTCATGCCGCAACCGACTTTTGAGACCCACAAATTTTTGGACCGGAAGAACAGCATTCTCTTCGCTGCTGTGGCCGCATCCAGTGCGGCCGACTTCGCCGTGACCCGTGCGAATCTTCAGAGTGGCGGCCAGGAGTTGAATCCAGTCGTCCGAGTGTTCGGTCGCTCCACGCCCGCGCTTGCGGTGAACTTCGCCGGGGAAGCTGCTGGAGTAATTGCGGTCAGCTACTTCTTCCATAAGACCGGGCATCACAATCTTGAGCATCTGATCTCCTACGTGAACATCGGCTCTTCCGCCGGCGCAGTGACCTACGGGCTTACCCATCGCTAGCCCGACCGGTGCATCCTTCTGAAGCTGCCAGAACTTCCCGCTGCGTCTTTCCGCCGACACGATGTCTATCGAATTGGTAGTATTGAGGCATTCTCCGTCCGGCCCATGCGGACGGTTTTGAAGTACGAGGCAACATGCGAATTGCGAAAGATGTCACCGAACTGATCGGCCACACGCCGCTGGTACGTCTCAACAAAGTCACGCAAGGTTGTGTCGCCGACGTCGTCGCCAAACTCGAGAGCCAGAATCCGATGGATAGTGTGAAGGACCGCATCGGGGTCAGCATGATCGAAGATGCCGAGCGTAGCGGCAAAATCCATCCGGGCAAAACGGTTCTCATCGAGCCAACCAGCGGCAACACCGGTATCGGCCTCGCCTTCGTCGCTGCCGTAAAGGGCTACAAGCTGATCATCGTGATGCCCGATACCATGAGCCTGGAGCGCCGAGTGCTCCTGCTCGCCTTCGGCGCCGAGCTTGTGCTGACTCCGGGACCTCGCGGCATGACGGGGGCCATCCTCAAGGCGAAAGAGATTCTCGCCAACACTCCCGACGCCTACATGCTGCAGCAGTTCGACAATCCCGCGAATCCCAAAATTCACTTCGAGACTACCGGCCCCGAGATCTGGGCTGATACTGACGGCCGCATCGACATTCTTATCTCCGGCGTTGGTACGGGCGGCACGATCACTGGAATCTCCGAATACATCAAGCCGAAAAAACCCTCGTTCAAAGCCATTGCCGTCGAGCCAAGCGATAGTCCCGTCCTTTCCGGAGGCAAGCCATCTCCGCACAAGATTCAGGGTCTCGGCGCCGGATTCATTCCAACTATTCTCCGGCGCGATTACATTGATGAAGTCATCACTGTCACCAACGATGAAGCTATCAACATGGCGCGACGGCTTCCGCAGGAAGAAGGTTTGTTCGTCGGCATCTCTTCCGGAGCGGCTGTCGTGGCCGCCCTGCAGGTCGCGAAACGAGCCGAGAATGCCGGCAAGCTGATCGTCGTCATCATTCCGTCATTTGGCGAGCGCTATCTGAGCAGTATCCTGTTTCAGGAGTTGCGCGAGAAGGCGATGCAGATTCCCACTGCTTCGCTTCCATCCTGAAGGTTGTACCAACGTCGATGCCGCACTTCTTTGCTCTCGTTCGCGAAGACATTACCAACGTGATGGAGCACGACCCTGCGGCTAAATCCCGGTTGGAAGTTTTTCTTTGCTATGCCGGACTGCATGCCGTCTGGTTCTACCGCATCAATCATTGGCTTTGGAATCATCGCCTTTTCCTGATGGGAAGGTGGCTATCTCAGTTCGCGCGCCTGTTGACTGGAATTGAGATTCATCCCGGCGCAAAGATCGGGCGCCGCTTGTTCATCGATCACGGCATGGCAGTCGTGGTCGGAGAAACCTCAATCGTTGGTGACGACGTCACTTTGTATCAGGGAGTTACCCTCGGCGGCACGGGCAAGGAACATGGCAAACGCCACCCAACCATCGAAGACAATGTCGTCGTTGGCGGAGGAGCCAAGATTCTCGGCAACATCATCGTCGGCAAAAACTGCCGCATCGGTGCCGGCTCTGTCGTTCTGCGAAATGTTCCGGAAAATTCCACCGTTGTTGGAGTTCCCGGCCACATCGTCTTCCGCGAAGGCAAGCGCGTCGTCATCACCGATCCCAAGCAGATCAACGATCCTCTCTCGGAAGCGCTGGCCTCGGTTGCCAATGAAGTAAGCAAGCTGCGCGAGCGTGTGGCTCACCTCGAAGGTGCGGACCACATCGCGGAGCCAATCAACCCATCCGTCCAAAATCTGATGGACGATCTCGACTACCAGATTTAACTCGACGGTCGTAAGATGATTCGCTGAGTTCAGCTCGGCCCTCCTGGAGGATCAGGCTCGTGAAACGGATCATTTCTGTCGTCTTCTTCTCTCTCTTCATCTCCTTTTCGTTCGCCGCCGACAAAGACAAAAAAGAAGAAAAGCCCAAGCCAGCTCAATCCATCGATGAATTACGCCAGCAGATTGAGAAAATTCTGAAAGACAGTCACACGCCCGGAGTATCCGTCGCGATTGTGCATAAAGACGGCCCCGAATGGATCGCGGGACTTGGTCTCTCCGACGTTGCGACCAATCGTCCCACGACTGCAGATACTCTATTTCGCATCGGCTCAACCTCGAAAGCATTCACCTCGCTCTCAGTCCTCATGCTCGCCGATCAAGGCAAGTTGTCGCTCGAAGATCCGGTTCACAAACTCGCTCCGGATCTCTGGTACGAGAATCGCTGGGAATCCACCGATCCCATTCGTGTCGTGAACTTGCTCGAGCACACGACTGGCTGGGACGACATGCACCTACGCGAGTACGCCAAAAACGCTCCGCCGAGTATGACCACGTTGCAAGGGCTCGACTACGATCACCACTCGCGCGTGTCGCGCTGGCGGCCTGGAACGCGCATGGCCTATTGCAATTCCGGACCTCCATCGGCGGCTTACATCGTCGAGAAACTGACAGGCCAACGCATCGAAGATTTCGTTGAACAGAATCTCTTCCGACCCATCGGGATGAAGACCGCGACCTACTTTCCGCCGCCGGCAGGCACCGGCACTACGCTTTATCACAACGACGGCAAGACGCCCTATCCATACTGGAACATCCTCGAGCGTCCGGCTGGATCCATCAACGCATCCGCCAACGACATGGCAGCCTACGTCAAATTCTATCTGAATCGTGGTGCCGTAGCTGGCAAGCAACTCGTTCCCGCGTCAGACATTGATCGCATGGAAATCTCTACCAGCACCTGGGCGGCGAAAGACGGCTTGAAAGCCGCTTACGGCCTCAGCAATTACTGGAGCATCCAGGAGGGCTTCGTCTATCACGGTCATGACGGCGGCGTCGAAGGAGGATTGACCGATATGTCCTACATGCCCGAGCAGAACGTCGGGTATTTTTTCAGCATCAATAGCGGAAACGGCGACGCCTTTGAAAAGATTGGGAAGGCCATCCGCGCCTACATCACAAGAAATCTGGTAAAGCCTCCTATTCCTGCTCCAGCACCATTGCCGCCCAATGCTGCCGACTATGCCGGATGGTACGTCCCCGACTCCTCGCGCGTGAAGATGACCAGCTTTATCGATCGCCTCGCCGGCCTGAGCTGGATTCATTTCGACAAAGGCCAATTGCTCATGACCGGCTTGGGAGACTGGAATGACGCTTATGTCCCTGTCTCGGGAACACAATTCCGTCACGTGCCGAAGAAAGATTTGCCCGATCCGGTTCCGACAGTTGCCTTACTGACTCCCAATCCGGATGGTCTCTTTGTGCAAGCCGGCATCGGTGGCGTGATGAAGCACATCCCTGCGTGGTTTGCGATTATGAAGATTCTGGCTACGGCGTTCGTTGTCCTTTCGATGCTGTCCATCGTGATCTACGCGCCGTTCTGGATCCTCGGAGGCATCATCAAGCGCCGCCGTCGCCCCGCCGAGCGCAGCATGCGGCTTTGGCCTCTGATTGCCGTGCTGAGCCTCGTCGCCATGGTCGCCGTCGTCATCGTGAGCGGCGACGATCTGATTCAGCGCATGGGGAATCTCACCGTCTGGTCTGCAGCCGTTTTTCTGACCACCTCTCTCTTCGCGCTGGGGTCTGTCATCAGCATCTTCGCCGTTTGGAGTAGTCCGGTGGACGGAGTTCGCCCGCGGGTCAGGAGGTTTTCTCTCATCGTCTCGGTGGCGTTGCTCATCGCTACCGCTTACCTCGCGTATTACGGCATTATTGGATTGAGAACCTGGGCATAAGAAACTAGGGCTCGCATTCCCGCAATCGCCGACGAAGGAGGAATACATGTCTCAATCTCCCCAATGGTCCCGCCGGAATTTTCTGGCAACCACGGCGGCCGCTGTCGGCACTACATTTCTGCCAAGAATCGCGAGCGCTGTTCCCGGACAAGATCCCGTCATCAATACGACGACCAAAGACGGCAAGCAGTTGAGTCGCGAGAAAATTGAGTGGAGGGTGTTCCCTTTTCCCCTCAAGCAGGTGCGCTTGGGAGATGGCCCATGCAAGATCGCCATGGAGGCCGACCGTCACTTTCTGAATTCTCTGCCTTCCGATCGTCTCGTGCACACCTTCCGCATCAACGCCGGCTTGCCCTCTTCGGCGGAACCTCTTGGCGGTTGGGAAAAACCTGACTGCGAACTCCGCGGACACTACGCCGGCGGCCATTACCTCTCAGCCTCCGCCCTCATGTACGCCTCCTGCGGCGATGAAGAGCTGAAGAAGAATGCCACCACGGTCGTTTCCGAACTCGGCAAATGCCAGTCTGCTCTGAAGAGCGGCTATCTCAGCGCATTTCCCGTCGAATTCTTCGACCGTCTACGCGAGCGCCAGCAAGTCTGGGCGCCGTTCTATACCATCCACAAAATCATGGCCGGCCTGCTCGATATGTACTCCTATTGCGGCAACGAGCAGGCTCTCGACATGGCGCAGAAGATGGCCGGATGGGTCGATCTCTATACCGAATCTCTAAGCTACGAACACACGCAGCGCGTGCTTGGCACGGAATTCGGCGGTATGGGCGAAGTCCTCTCGAACCTGTACGCCGTCACCGGCAAGGAAGACTATCTTGAAGTCGCGCAGCGCTTCGACAAAAAACAGTTTTTCGACCCCCTCGCCGCTCACCGCGATGAGCTCAAAGGACTGCACGTAAACACACACGTCCCGCAGGTGATCGCCGCGGCGCGTTATTACGAACTCACGGGCCAGCGCCGTTACCGCGATATTTCCGAATATTTCTGGGATGAAGTCGTGAGCGAGCGTTCTTACTGCACTGGCGGCACCAGCAATCGAGAGTCATGGAACACCGATCCCGGTAAGCTCTCCACCGAACTCGGCCCGGACACCACCGAGTGTTGCTGCGTCTACAACATGATGAAGCTGACTCGCCACCTGTTCGGATGGTCCGCCGAAGCGCGCTACATGGATTATTACGAGCGCACGCTTTTCAACCATCGGCTCGGCACGATCAATCCCGAAGACGGAACCATGATGTACTACCTGCCGCTCGCCTCCGGATACTGGAAGACCTTTGGCAAGCCGCTCGATGCGTTCTGGTGCTGCACCGGCACTGGCTCCGAAGAGTACGCCAAGCTCGCCGACACCATCTACTTCCATGGCGAAGACTCGTTGTACGTGAATCTGTACATCGATTCCCAACTCGACTGGCCGGAAAAAGGGCTGAAGATCAAGCAACAGACGCGCTTTCCCGAAGAGCAAGGCACGACGCTGACGATCGCCGCGGATCGTCCCACACAGTTGGCGATCAATCTGCGGATTCCCTATTGGTCGCAAGGTGGAAGCGCAAAGATCAATGGTTCCGCGCTCCCGGCTTTCTCCAGTCCAAGCAGCTATCTCTCGCTGAACCGTGTTTGGAAAGCCGGAGACAAAGTCGAACTTAGTCTGCCGATGGCGCTCCACATCGATCCCATGCCAGACAATGAATCCGTGCAAGCCGTTATGTACGGCCCGCTCGTCCTCGCGGGACGTTTTGACGATGTCTCAAAAGAAATGTCCTTCAGCGGCATGGGGCCGAAATCCGGGATGCAGACCAAAGTCCCCGACATCGTTGCGGACGCTCGCCCAGCCTCATGGATCGAGCCCGACCCCAAAGAATCAGTCACCTTCCACGGTGTCGGGCAATCGCAACCGCTCACCTTGGTCCCGCTCAACCGTATCATGCACGAACGCTATGCCGTGTATTGGAACGTCAACCGTAAGTCGTCGTAAATCCAGGGAGCAACCAGAATAGTCAGCATTTTTGCCATCAGAGTCTTTGACAAAGGCAGCCTTGGGCGTTTAATGTTCCGGTTGCGTAAACGTTTACGGAAATACTAAAAGCTGCTCAAGTTCGTAGTCCCAGTCTTTGCCCATGTTGCTGAAGACGCTCCGCGAAGAGGTGCTGGAAGCCAACCTTGAACTCGTTCGCCGCGGCCTCGTTGTTTGCACTTTCGGTAACGCCAGCGGCATCGATCGCAAAGAAAGTCTGGTCGCCATCAAACCCAGTGGCGTTCCCTACGAAGAATTAAAGCCCGAGCACATGGTCATTTGCGATCTCGAAGGTAAAATCATGGACGGCAAACTACGTCCATCTTCCGACCTCCCGACCCACCTTGAGCTGTACCGGCGGTTTCCCAACATCGGCGGTGTTGCCCACACGCATTCGGAGTACGCTACCGCTTGGGCCCAGGCCGAGACTCCGATCCCTTGTTTCGGAACCACGCACGCCGACTATTTTCACGGACCAGTTCCGGTCACCGAGCGCCTCAGTAACGCCCAGATTGCCGGCGACTACGAGCTCGAAACCGGCAAAGCCATCTGCCGGACCTTCGCAAAAATCGATCCAGATTCAGTTCCCGCGGTGCTCGTCGCGGGACACGCTCCGTTCTGCTGGGGACCGAATCCCGCGGCCGCAGCGCACAATGCTGTCATTCTTGAGTACGTCGCCCGCATGGCTGCGCATACCCTGCTGATTAATGCAGAATCGCGGCCCTTGGCCCATGAACTGCACGACAAACATTTTCTGCGCAAGCACGGTCGCAACGCCTATTACGGACAGGTCAAGACCCAATGAATCCTGCTGTCCTTCTATTCGGTTCTTCTACGCTTGGTGCATCTCTCGCCAGTCGATCTTGCCATCATCGTGTTTCTACTTTGCCCTTGTGCTGGGCAATCGGTTTGTACCTGAAAGGACAAGCCAATACCGGCGAAGACTTCTTCATGGCTGGACGCGAGATGACGGCATGGGTCGCCGGCCTGGCCTTCCTCTCGGCGAACTTGGGATCGCTCGAGCTGATGGGCTGGGCCGGCAATTCCTATAAGTACGGTATCCTTGCCGCCCACTGGTACTGGATCGGCGCCATCCCCTCGATGCTGTTCCTCGCGCTGGTGATGATGCCTTTTTATTACGTCTGCAAGACCCACTCAGTCCCCGGCTATCTCAAGTTGCGATACGGAAAAGGCGCACAGGCCATTTCTTCGATTTCGTTCGCGTTCATGACGGTCTTGATGAGCGGGATCAACATGTACGCGATGGCGGTCGTGATGCGGGTCGTCCTCGGGTGGGATCTCAATCTCAGCATCCTGATCTCCTCTCTCACGGTCGCTGCCTACGTCGCTCTGGGGGGGCTCCGCTCCGCCATTTTTAACGAAGTGCTGCAATTCTTCCTCATCTGGGCCGGGGCGTTGCTGATCCCGATCCTCGGGCTGGTTGAGGCTGGAGGATGGACTGGACTCAAAGCGAAGATTCTGCAGAACCTGACTGAGCAGCATGCGGCCAATCCCGGTTCCTACACGCATCTCTGGTCCACCTTAGGCAGTTTCAGTTCCAACCCGATGGGTATCAACTGGGCTGGCATTGTCTTCGGCCTCGGCGCGGTGATCGCGATGGGCTACTGGACCACCGACTTCCTCGTGGTTCAGCGCGTGCTCGCGGCAAAAGACCTGCGCTCGGCGGAGCTCGCGCCGATCATCGGCGCCGCGTTCAAGATGTGCGTACCGTTTATCGTTATCCTGCCAGGTCTTCTGGGATTAGCGCTCCTTCGCGATCCGCAGGGACATCTGCTGCGGTTGGTTCCAGCAGACGTGGCATGGTCCGCCACCGGACAGGCCCAAGGCTTACACGGCTACGATGAAGTCCTGCCCCTGATGCTCGCCCGCTACTGCGGCCCAGGACTGCTTGGACTCGGCATCACCGCGCTCATCGCGGGATTCATGTCTGGAATGGCTGGCAACGTAAGCGCCTTCACCACGGTTTGGACGTATGACATCTACGCCACCTTGATGAACCCCAATGCGACCGACGAAACCAAGGTCAAGATGGGCCGCTGGGTGACCGTCATCGGCGTCATCATCAGCATCGGCACGGCATACCTCGTGATGCAGGCGCAGTCCATCATGGACTACGTTCAGGCCCTCTTCAGCTTCTTTATCGCACCCCTATTCGGCACTGTAATTCTCGGCATGTTATGGAAGCGTGCCACGCCTGCAGGCGGATGGACCGGCTTGCTTGCCGGGACGCTGTCTTCGGTCGGCATGTATACGTGGGTCAAGTTCGACCCCAACGCTGTCCGGTACGTGGCTCTCTCCATGGACGCCCAGGACCAGGCACAGAACATGTTTCGCGCATTGTGGTCCTGTTTGATTTGCATCATCGTGACGGTCGTAATCAGCTACATGACAGAACCAAAGCCGGACTCTGAACTGAAGGATGTCGTTTACGGCCTGACCCCGATTCCGAAAATCGAGCACGTCTCGATGTTTCATAGGCCAATCTTTTGGGGGGCGGTGGTAGCGATTGCTTTTGTAATTCTGCAAATCATCTTCTGGTAAGGAGAGATCATGAAAACCGGTGGGTCATTGTCAATTTGGTTCTTCGTGGGTATCTCGCTGGCCGTAAATGGCGCCGTGATCTTCGGCCGGGGAATCTACGAACTGCTGTATCCGCCGCCGGCGGAACTGCAGGTCGTGCTCTCCAACTTGCATGCGAATGTCTGGTGGGGAGCCACAATGTTGATTGTCGGTCTGCTATTCAGCATTCGCTTTTCTCCGGCGCGGGAACGCGCACGGATGGCCGGTAATTCTTAATTGCATTTTTTGAAGGATGAAAAGGAACTGATATGTCTCCAAAGAAAATGACGATGGGTGTCATCATCGGGAACCGTGGTTTTTTCCCCGATCAGTTGGCGAAGTCAGGACGCGAAGAGATGATCCAGGCACTGGCCAAGGGTGGCATGGATTGCATCGTTCTCGGCCCGGAAGATAGCAAGCATGGTGCAGTCGAAACCCACGAAGAAGCCAAGCGCTGCGCAGCACTATTCCGCAAGCACAGCGACAAGATTGACGGCGTGATTGTCTCGCTGCCGAATTTCGGAGATGAGCGCGCAATTGCCGATACGTTGCGCCTGGCTCGGTTGGGAGTGCCGGTGCTCATTCAGGCCACACCGGATGACGCAACGAAAATGACGATCCTGCATCGCCGCGATAGTTTCTGTGGAAAGATGTCGGCCTGCAATAATCTCCGCCAGTACGGAATTCCTTATTCTCTGACGCGCCTTCACACCGTCAGCCCCGATTCGCAAGACTTTCAGAACGATCTCGCCTGCTTCGCCGCGACCTGCCGTATCGTGAATGGCTTTCGCAATCTGCGCATTGGCAGCATCGGCGCGCGGCCCACGGCGTTCAACACCGTCCGCTACAGCGAGAAGATGCTCGAGCGCAGCGGCATCTCGGTCGAAACGCTTGATCTGTCGGAAGTCTTCGGCCGCATCGCTAAATTGAAAGATGACAACGCCGGCGTGCAGGGCAAACTCGCGGAAATCAAGCGGTACGTTACGACTCAGAGCGTTCCCGATGTTGCGCTGATGAAAATGGCCAAACTCGGTTACGTCATCGATGACTGGATGACACACACCGATTTGCAAATCAGCGCCGTGCAATGTTGGACGTCGATGGAAGAATATTTTGGCGTCGTGCCGTGCACCATCATGAGCATGATGAGCAATAAGCTGCTGCCGGCGGCGTGCGAGGTCGACGTCTGCGGCACGCTGAGCATGCACGCGCTTGCGCTGGCTTCTGAAACTCCGAGTGCGCTTCTGGACTGGAACAACAACTACGGTGACGATCCGAATAAGGCCGTATGCTTCCATTGCAGTAATCTGCCGAAGCATTTTTTCCAGGATGTCCGCATGGACTTTCAGGAGATCATTGCAGGCACGGTTGGCAAAGAGAATACATTCGGCACGGTGGTTGGGCGCGTGAAGCCCGGAGCGATGAGCTTCGCTCGTTTCTCAACCGACGACACATCGGGAGTCATGCGGGGCTATGTCGGCCAGGGAGAATTCACCACCGACTCGCTGAACACCTTCGGAGGCGTAGGCGTCGTGCAGATTCCGCACCTGCAGAAATTGCTGCATTACATCTGCGAAAACGGATTCGAGCATCACGTGGCGGCGAACTTCTCCAACACAGCCGGCGCGGTTCACGAGGCGGCTGTCCGCTACCTCGGCTGGCAAATGTACTGGCACGCAAACTAGGCTGAACCTGGAAGCTAGGAGGCGGACGCCCGAAAACATGGCCATCGTAGCAGGAGTAGATTTCGGCACCCTCAACGTCCGCGTCTCGATCGTCGACAGCGAGCGCGGACTTCTCGCCTCGGCCGTCTCCGAATATCCGCTCCACCGCAAGCGCGAAGACCCCGACTTCGCCACGCAATCGCATGCAGACCACATGCGGGCGCTCGCCCAGGCAACGCGTCAAGCCGTACAAGCAGCCGGCATCTCAGGCGACCAGATCGTTTCCATTGCGCTCGACACAACCGGCTCGAGCGTGATTCCCGTCGGCGAAGGTATGATCCCGCTCGACGACTACTATTTGTGGTGCGATCACCGCGCCAAGCTCGAAGCTGCCCTGATCACGGAACTTGCCCGCATCGACAAGCTCGAAGCCATCGACTGGTGCGGCGGCATCTACTCCTCAGAATGGGGATTCGCCAAGCTTCTCCATTGGCTGCGCCATAATCCCGAAAAACGCGAGAAATTCGTCAGTGCCTTCGAGCACTGCGACATGGTCGCCGCCACGCTCTGCGGCATCACCGACACACGCCGCGTCAAGCGCAGTGTCTGCGCCATGGGCCACAAGTGGATGTGGAACGCCTCTCTCGGCGGACTTCCTCCGGAAAGTTTCCTCGCCAAGGTGGATCCGCTCCTCGCCGGAGCGCGCGACAAACTCGATGGCGAGTACGCGACTTCCGACAAGATCGCCGGAACGCTCGCGCCACATTGGGCTGAGAAGTTGGGGCTCCGCGCGGGAATTCCGATTCCTGTCGGCGCATTCGACGCCCACTGGGACGCCATCGGCGCAGGCGCGAAAGAAGGCGACGTCGTCAATGTAGTCGGCACGTCCACGTGCATCATCGCCTACGCGCCAAAAGCGCAACTGGTGCCGGGGGTATGTGGAGTGGTGCCGGGTAGTGTTCATCCACAATTCACCGGGATTGAGGCCGGCCTGTCTGCGACTGGAGACATCTTCAGCGCGATCGCTCGCCGTGCGGGCACGACCGTCGAAGACCTGAGCAAAGGTCTTGAAAACTATCGCGCCGGACAAACCGGCTTGCTACGCATGACCTGGGACAATGGCGATCGCACCGTGCTCGTGAATCCGAACCTGGGTGGAATGACGCTCGGCTGGAACCTGCTCCACACGGCCCAAGATGAACTCTTCGCTGCCATCGAGGGCACTGCATTTCACACGCGGGTCATCCTCGATCGCATGAGCGAATACGGCGCGCCGACGCAACGCGTGATCAATGGCGGAGGCGTCCCGCAAAACAACCCGGTGCTGAATCAGGTCTACGCCAATGTTCTTGGACGTACCGTGCTCGTCCCCAGCGGCAAAGTGACCGGCCTTGGTTCTGCCATCTTCGCCTTTATGGCTGCAGGTGCCTTCAAGTCGATTGGCGAAGCACAAGACAAGATCTGCCCAAAGCACGCGGTTTACCAACCGCAACCCGAGACGCAGAGCAAATACGAGGCACTCTACGATATCTATCGGAGGATTTATTTCGAATTCGGCAATCCGGAACGAGCGCCCTTCGGAGAGGTCCTACCAAAGCTGATTCAGATTGCTAGAGGCTGATCCGCATTAATGGAGAACCTCCACGAGGAATCCTCCCGGTGCTTGAAAATAGAACGTCCATGAACCGTGAAGGCGTGCCGGCTTGGGAACCTGGTATCCATCGTCACGCAATTGCTGGTTGATCTGATTGACATCTTCCTCGCTTCCCTGGATGAAGCCGATATGGAATTCTGCGGGATACTTCGCTTCGTTTCCCTTTGCGGCCCGAAAGAGCGCTAACAGCATGCCGCTGTCGTCCGACATGAAACTCATGCCTTCGCGTGGTTCCATGCCGTGGTAGCCCTTCAAACCGAAATACTTCTCCAAAAAGTGATGTGCATCC
This sequence comes from Terriglobia bacterium, assembly GCA_963823085.1. GTDB lineage: Bacteria > Acidobacteriota > Terriglobia > Terriglobales > Acidobacteriaceae > Sulfotelmatobacter. The sequence continues at coordinate 502,019 of CAWGKF010000006.1, forward strand.
GGGACATTCGAAACGGTCAGGTTGAGATGGTTCAGCTTCACGTGCGCCTCCCGACACCGTGCCACTTCTAGTATCAGATTCACGGCACGGTTGAGAGGTCGCAGTTCTTGGCTCGAACGGGTAGGAGGGTTCTATCCGCCGGCGATTGCGCCAATGATCAGGAATGGTTCTTTGCCCAGAAACCACCGCATCGGGCAGCGTTGCGTCCGGAGACTCGTGGGTCAGGTCTTCTTGACAGGCAAAGAAGCGCAAGAACGCGCGCCGTTGCTTTGTGACGTGATCGCGGATCGCGCCCTTCAGCATCGGATACGCTGCTTCTACCGCGTCGAGCACCAAGCGCTGCGTAACTGGTCCTTCGACCTGAATCTCGACTTCGTGCCCGACGTGCGCCAGAGTACGAAGATGTTGCGGAAGTTCAACTCGAATCGTAACTGACATCTCCTGCGCACCCTCACTTTACGTATGTCTCTTGCATGTACAGAGCTTTCCATTGACTGCCCACGCGAATCCAGACTTCTCCGAAGACGCTCTTGGCCTTCGCAACTTCGCCGCCGGATTTTCCCTCGTACTGGGCGATATAGGTAACCACGGCGGAATTCGGCCCGGTCGGTTTCACGTTGAACTCGCTGAGCGTGTAGCTGAGAAGGTCGTACTCATCGGGCGCGTTGACTTCAGTCTTCTTGTCCGCGAAAGTGGTGAGTCCCTCTTCAAACTGGCGGAATCCGTCATCGATCAAACTCGAAAGCGTTGCCTTATCTTTGTTCTTGAAAGCTTCCCAGAGCTTGCGCACGTTGACTTCAATCGCAGCCGCATCTGATTTCGGCTTGGTGGGCTTTTCTTGCGCCGTTGCACAGCCTGCCAGAGACAATAACAACAACGCCATCGCAACAAATGTTCGTTTCATTCGTCTCCGTGAAGAACCCGTAAGGATAGAACCGATCACGCCCGCGCTCATCGCGCGAGCGCCCCGGACGAAGGCGTCCGGGGCTACATTACTTCAGCGTTTGCACTTCGACCGACAGAACGGCTGGCAGATCGCGCACGATCGGTGACCACGAATCCCCTGAGTCGGGAGAAACGTAGACTTGACCGCCGCTGGTGCCGAAGTAGATGCCGCACTTGTCGAGCGTGTCGACCGCCATGGCGTCACGCAGCACGTTGACGTAACAATTCTCCTGGGGCAGGCCCTTGGTAAGAGGCTCCCACTCGTTGCCGCCGGTTTTGCTACGGAAGACGCGCAGCTTGCCCTCATGCACGTAATGTTCGCCGTCGCTCTTGATCGGGATGACATAGACGGTCTCGGGCTCATTCGAGTTCACGTCGATGGCAAATCCAAAATCGGTCGGCAGATTGCCGCTAATCTTTGTCCATTGATCGCCCGCGTCGTCGGAGCGCATCACATCCCAGTGCTTCTGCATGAAGAGCACGCCCGGGCGTTTCGGATTCATCGCGATGTGGTGCACGCAGTGCCCGATTTCCGCCGTCGGATTCGGAATGTATTTAGAGTAGAGGCCTTTGTTGATCGGCTTCCACGACTTGCCGCCGTCGTCGGTGCGGAACGCGCCTGCGGCCGAGATGGCGATGTAGATTCGATCGGGATTTTTAGGATCGAGGATGACGGTGTGCAGGCACATGCCTCCGGCGCCGGGCTGCCACTTGGGACCAGTGCCGTGACCGCGCAGACCGGGGAGTTCGTGCCAGTTCGTGCCGCCATCGGTCGAGCGGAAAAGCGCGGCGTCTTCAACTCCGGCGTAAACCGTGTCCGGATCGGTAAGCGACGGCTCGAGGTGCCACACGCGCTTGAACTCCCACGGATGTTGCGTGCCGTCGTAGAACTGATGCGTGGTGAGCGGGGCAGCGGTGGTGTCGTAGACGAACTTGTTGCTCTCGCCCTTCGGCATGCCGCCGGGACCGGTAGTCTCGCCGGGAGGTGTTCCGGGTTGGTGCCAGGTCTTGCCGCCGTCATCGGAGCGCTGAATGACCTGGCCAAACCATCCGCTGGTTTGCGAGGCGTAAATGCGATTGGGATCGGCGGGCGATCCCTTGAGGTGGTAGAGTTCCCACCCGGCGAAGTGCGGTCCGCTGACATCCCACTTGTCGCGCTTGCCGTCCCCCGTAAGAATGAATGCTCCTTTGCGCGTGCCTACAAGAACTCGAACTTTGCTCATCCTCAACTCCTCCGCTGGCTTGCTGGTGACCCAAAAAATCAAAAGAATAGAACGGAATTTTAATCTAGTTGGCGGCGGAATCAAATTGCGGCAATTGGAGATATCTGCGGGACGTCGCGCAAGTCGTGTGATCTCAATATTTTAGGAGTAACCTGCTGATATCAATACAGTTAGAGCTGTCAGAACTGTCGTCTTATTTTTTTATCGCACAATCGTAAAATATTGCATCCGAAGGACTTGCGCGCTTGAGATACAAAACAATCGACGTAAAATCTTGATTCTAAATAACTTGATTGTATAATCTTGCAAATAAACGACTTAGCTCGTGGCACTTGGCTTTGCCCAATAAATTACTAGAGTTACCAGCCTTTTTGGGCAGACTCTGGGGTTTTTGGGCAGACTGGCCAGAACTCCCATTTTTCCCTTACCTTATATCAGGATGGCTAAGGGCGAACTACTCACAGTCGGATGTACCGCCGTCGCAATTGCTGCGGGGTTTCTCTTGAGCGGCCCGATAGTGGGTTGTATCTTTCTAGTTATAGGTTTCATTTTCTTAGCAGCATATTTCCAGCATCAAGAAAAGCCCGAAGATTCTATCTCCGTTCTCGGAGACATCTCTCCCATAGAACCCGAACCACCACGATTTGATGCCGAGCGATATATCGCTGAAAAAAAGGCCGTCGATATAAGATTTCTCAAACTGAGCCACGGGGCAAGGGAGGTTCTAAGTTTACTCAGTCTAGCGGGGGCGACCACCATCCAGAACGTCACCGCCCATTTGGTGAAGTTCAAGTTTCCAGAAGCAGAAAGAATTTTTGATGATTTGAAAAACGATTCTGTTTCCTTTGTAGTTTCGAGGGGGCTTAGTGAATTTGGGATAAACCCCGCGCTGGCCAGAATTGTAAAAGAGGCTGTCACGGAAGATGAAGCACGATTTGTGGAAGAGGAAGAAAAAATGTCGGGGGATGAATTCGGGAAAAAGATTAAATCTGATCCCGGATATGCCGCGAGGTACAACGCAATTTTTTCTAGGTTAAGAGGTGAGAACTTTCTTCCTCTCCGCGCTAGTTCACGCTGACTTTATTCCAGAACACAGGATCAATTCCTAGTTCGTACATCTCGTGAATCAGCACAACCAGATTGTGGCACAGCACCTTGCAAAGAACTTCATTGACCATCGCGGTATCGGTCTTGCTGCGGATTGAATCTCCGAACTTCCGTTTCATCATAGAGAACGTGGATTCAACGTTCGACCGTTTGTGATAGTGCTGTAGGAACTCAGCCTTGCGAAAGTTGAAGTAGTGGTACATCTCAGCCCACTTTCCTCCGCCTTGTCCCTTGTGACTATCGGGGAAAGAGATGAACGGCACAGCGCCAAAACGGGCAATTGTTTCGAAGTTAGATTTACTCGCATATCCCTTATCCGCTGAAACTTCGCGCATCGTGAAGTTCATTGCGGTAGCACTCGCGAGAGCGGGAAGCATCTTGGTATCCGCCGCATGTTGCCCGTGAATCTCAACAGCGGTAATGATGTTGGTTTTCGTGCCGCACATCAAATGGCACTTGACCCAATCGGCTTTGGTTTTCTCGACACCGTACTTGTGGTCAAACCAGCGAGTGAAGCGGGAAGTCATGAAGCCCGATGAATCGGCGGCGAAGTCAGTCTCTACGCTTTGCAAAGGCAAGCTGCTCTGAGTGATTAGGGTTTTGAGGACGGGCGTTAGTTCGGAGTTCTCAAGGTAATTGAAAATCGAATTATAGTGCGGTGTACGGGAAATGAATCCCTTGCCTTGGGCTTCCCGCAGATCGCTCATGAAGCGACGGGCGCTAACGGTGGAATAAACTTTGAACGTCGCGCTGAAAATCATGTCAGAGAGTGGGAGACTTGGCCGACCGTTTTTCTTGACTTGCGGACCTAGCGGAAGCCCGTTGCAAAGATCGGATAAGAGAACCTGAAAGCGATCTTTTTCGTTCGTTTGGGCTTCGTTGTAAGCGGCCCATTCTTGCGGATAAGTTGTTTCGGTTTGCGCCAATGCTACGGCCTGAGTCACTGTCACAGAGCCATCCGGATTCTCGCGGCGACTGACGAACGTAGCGGCAAAGATGTGTTTACAAGCGGTTTTACGCTTGCTGAAATCAGGGCATTCGCAAGTTGCGAACTTCTTTGCCAGTTGTACGCGATAGACGCCCGTACCAGCTTGCGAAGGAACTTTCCACCATCCATCTTGCTTTCGGATGGTTCGGGTAGCCGCGAGTTCCATACCGCGAAGTTCTCTGAGTTCCATAACCAGTAGCCCTCCGTATCAACTACTGGTATATTATCAATAGGTATATATGATGTCAAGGGAAATCTTATTAGTATTTTACTTGACGGGTATTCCTTATTGGTATATAGATGGAGCATGGCGAAAATAACTCTTTCAGGATACGAATGCGAACGTTGCGGACATCAGTGGGTGCCGCGACAGGAAACCACAGAGGAACCGAAGGTATGCCCGAAGTGCAAAAGCCCGTACTGGAACACGCCCCGACAGAAGCCCAAAACCCGCAAGTGACGGACGGTAAGATAGCGCAGAATTCGGGCGTTGTCAACTTGGTTACTAGCGTAATGTCGGTAGCACATGATATGTCCGGTTGAGATAGCAGGTGATATGTCCGCTTTGCGGGCGGTGAGGGTAGGAGACCATGCGAAGCATGGATTGTTACCCGAAGGCCGCGATGGAGCGGGCGATGAAAGTACAGGATGTGATGTTGCAAGCGATGGCAAAGAAGATCACCTGGTGGCAGGCGGCGGAGATCCTTGGGATCAGCGACCGGCACATGCGGCGTTGGCGGGAGCGCTACGTCGAAGAGGGGTACAACGGGTTGTTCGACCGGCGGCGGGGGAAGCCGTCGAGACGGCGGGTGCCGGTGGCGACGGTGGAGAGGGTGTTCGCTTTGTACCGGGAAAAGTATTTCGATCTGAACGTGCAGCACTTTCACGAGAAGTTGCAGGCCGAGCACGGGATTGAGCTGAGTTACACCTGGGTGAAGCAGGCGCTGCAGGGAGCAGGTCTGGTTGCGCGGGGGCGAAAGCGTGGAGCGCATCGCAAACGGCGCGAGCGTCGGCCCCTGCCGGGGATGCTGTTGCACATCGACGGGAGCCGGCACCAGTGGTTTCAGGACGAACGCTGGTACGACCTGATCGTGATTCTGGACGATGCCACCAGCGAGATTTACTACGCGCAACTGGTGGAAGAGGAATCGACGGCGACAGTGATGGCGGGGCTGCGGGAAGTGATCGAGCGCAAGGGCGTGTTCTGTGCGCTGTACAGCGATCGCGGCAGCCATTTCTGGCTGACGCCGAAGGTGGGCGGCAAGGTGGATGCGCATCGTCTGACCCAGGTGGGACGGGCGTTGCGCGAGTTGGGGGTGCAGATGATTCCGGCCTACTCGCCGCAAGCGCGGGGACGCAGCGAGCGCAACTTCGGCACTTGGCAGGGGCGCTTGCCGCAGGAACTAAGATTGCACAAGATCGCGAGTCTGGAAGCCGCCAATGAATTTCTGCGGGAGCACTACATCGCCGAGTTTAACCAGCGATTTCAGAGGGCAGCGGTACAGCGGGGAAGCGCATTTTTGCCTTGCCGAAGACGGGATCTGAACTTGATCTTCTCGCTGCAGTTCGAGCGCACGGTGAATCGCGACAACACGGTGAGCTTTCAGAATCTCAGTTTGCAGATTGAGCGGGTACGCTGGAGAGCGTCCTTGGCGGGCTGCCAGGCGGTGGTGTATCAGCATTTAGATGGAACCCTGAGCCTCACGCACGGACCACATTGTCTGGGACGGTACACGGCGCAGGGCACGGCACTGGCGACGACGGAAATGCCGGCGCAACGGGCTGTGGAAAAGACGCGAGGCGGAAAAGTCATAAAGCCGACTTTCCCTCCTCGCTTGGAAATCCCGCAAACCCCGCGGGATTCCCACTTTCCCACAGCCCCGACTGCTGCTGGTTAACTTTAGAACCGGACATATCGTGTGCTAAGAAAAGCGGACATTTTAACTTGCTACGGACACTTGGTTACTAGCGTAACCGAAATCCGGAAAATGGACAGCGAGTCTAATGCCCGAATAACTGCTGAAACATCTGAATTAGTCGATCTGGTGAATGAAGCGACGGATCGCTTGTGTGCTTTGCTTGTTCGGCACGGCGTTCGCCCTGCAATTTGGACTGCCTAAGATACTCCTCTTTGAATCCGGGCAAGACTTCCCGCAGAGTTTCAACAAGTGCCTCAATCCGATCTAAAGCAACGGTGCTCGCTTGTTCGGACATCGTGAAATATCTTCGCAGCGACTCTTTCGGGTCGTCCATGAGAGGTTCTCCCTGCATTCAAGAAATCTGACGGAAGTTTATTACGGGCATTTCTTCTATGGCGTTTCCGGTTTCTTTCAATCTGCGGATAAAGTCTCGGCAGAAGCCTTCATGGATTCCGTGGAAGTTAAGGCGAAGTTCAAGCTCCCGCTCGTTCTCGGGAGACCCCATTAGTTCGCCATCCTTGAAAACATCGTACCCACTAGAAGTCATTTTGGCGCTAATCGTGTACATAGCCCGAATTTTTGCTCCAGTTGGCTTCCGAAGTAAAGGTTTTTGGGCAGGAAGGAACCTTTTTGGGCAAGAGAGGATTGTTAGGCAAAGCCGTGGCACTTGTAACATTTGCGAAATTCCTACGCTTGTTGGTCTGATTGAGGATCAGACTTTTCAGGTGTTGAAGGCAAGGTCAGATGTCACAATCCCATGAATATTCTTGTGGATATTGAATGGCAACTCACCACAGAGGGCACAGGGATCCACAGAGGCCCACAGAGGAATTCGTTTCGTTCGGGGACTTCACGTGACATGCAATCATTGGAACGCAACCGTTCACAAAGGCTTTTGGGCGCGCACGACCCGTGGTATCGACTGCAAGTCTGGAAGGACGTCGACGTTGTTCCATCCCGTCATGAACGCCCGAACTTGATCGACAATCGTTCCGCTGACCTCTAGAACGAGCCATCCAGCCGGACGCAACGCAAGCTTCGCCTGCGGAACGAGCCGCTGGATCACTTCGGTTCCGTTCGGGCCGGCAAACACGGCTCCGCGTGGTTCAAACTTACGAACCTCGAGCTGTACCTGATCCTGCTCAGACTCTCCGACGTAAGGTGGATTGGAGACGACGAAATCAAAGTCACCTGACAATCCCTGAAGCAAGTCGCCCTGATGGAAAGATACTCGTCCTTCCATTAGGAGTCGTGCAGCGTTGGCGCGGGCAATCTCCAACGCAGCCGAGGAGATGTCAATGGCATGAATCTCCGCCTGCGGCAACTCTTTCGCCAGTGCCAGAGCGATACATCCCGATCCCGTTCCCACATCCACAATTCGAAGGTCGGGTTCAGACTTCTTGCCCGCTACTTTATCTCCCTTAACCAACTTGAGGATTGTTTCTACCACGTGCTCTGTCTCCGGACGAGGGACCAGTACCGCCGGGCTGACGATGAGATCCATGCCCCAGAATTCTTGATGTCCCGTGATGTACTGCGCCGGCACGCCGCGAGCCCGCTCGGCGACGGCGGCCTGGTAGCGCGACTGTTCCTCTGGTGCAAGGATCCGCTCGGGATGAGCGAACAGGTATGCCCGATCGCAGCTCAAAGTGAACATGAGCAGCAACTCTGCATTCATGCGTGGTGAAGGAACATTTTCGGCGGAGAGGCGGGAGACGCCCTCATGAAGCGCTTCCTTAAGTTGCACGCTTCTATTTCACCACGAGAGGCTGCTGAAAATGCGGCGCTCTGGCCCGAGCGTTCAATTTTCGTGCGGATTCAGCCGGACGATCTCAGCATTCAGGGCAGCGGCAAACGCCACCCACGCAGCGTAAGGAATAAAGGCGTTTCCGGCAGCTCGGTCGACCTTGCGCGCAGCACGTGATGTAGGAAATGATCGAGCCTTCCAGAGCGAGCGCGTCTGCCAAGGCGAGGGTTGGGCGGCGCTGTCCGAAGAATAACTTGGACCACTGCGCGTTGGCGGCAAGCTGCGAGATCCAAAGGCGTAATGCGACATCCCGTTGGCGAGAAGGGGCCGCACTCCAGACCCGCCAGCCCGACCACGCGATCAAAGTGTAAAGAGTAGTCCAAATGACGGGAAAGGCTTTGTCGGGAGGCGTAAAGCTGGGTTTTTCGAGATCACGGTACCAGGAATCGCGATTGCCATTCCGGCTGTAGCGTGCACCGTACCAGGCAGCCCCTGCGGTCGCCAAACCGAAGCCAGCCAGCGCGAGAAGAGAAGTGGTTCTTGCCTTTGACATGAGCCTTAGGTGACTGCCTTGGTGAACTGGTTGCCCGCACTATTCTGCAGCGGATTGCCGCTGCCATTCAGAAACAAGATAGATCATTTGTCCGATGTGGTGCTGCATGTGGGCAGCGCACTGGATGATCATATCCAGACGATTCCTGCAGTTTGCACCAATAGCGGAGTAATCCGCAGACCAGTCCTCAGGGGACTGCTTGCCGATGGTAGCGATCACCATCGCGACGGTCTCATGGAAGCGTTGGAGCGCTTCTTCCTTCGACGGAGGATTGGGGTCGTTGAATTCGCGCGGCCGGTCGCGGAGGTACCCAGTATTCGCGATTTGAGCGCCAATGTAGTAATTCAAGTTTCCGGTCAGGTGCAGCACGAGGTGGCCAAAGCTATTTCCGTAGGGGAAGGGTTTTTTCCAGAACTGGGCGTTCGATAGGGGTGCGGCAAGTTCGTAGACGCGGGCCCCGTTGGCGAGGTAGCGGCTGGCTAGAACCGATCCGAGTGTTTCCTGCAATCCAGGCATGTTCTTCGATCGCTGCGGGCCGACGCCCACGCTTTTGCTAAACCACGCTGGCAGTCTCCTGCTTCAATTTCTCCGCCTGATAGTGAGTAATCAGAGCTTCGATCAGGGGCTGAATTTTCCCGTCCATCACCATATCAAGCTGGTGAATGGTGAACCCGATCCTGTGATCCGTGAGCCGATTTTGCGGAAAGTTGTAAGTTCGGATCTTCTCGCTACGATCGCCCGAGCCCACCATAGCCTTGCGCTCTTTGGCGAGGGCCTGCTGCTGTTTCTCCATCTCAATCTCGTAGAGACGGCTGCGCAGAACGCGCATGCCTTTTTCGCGATTCTTGATCTGTGATTTTTCGTCCTGGCAGCTAACCACTGTGTTGGTGGGGATGTGCGTAATACGAACGGCGGAATAGGTCGTATTCACGGATTGTCCGCCGGGCCCTGACGAGCAGAATGTATCGATCCGAAGGTCCTTCGCTTCGATCTTGACGTCGACGTCTTCGGCTTCCGGTAGCACAGCTACAGTTACGGCAGAGGTATGCACGCGTCCTTGCTGTTCTGTTGCCGGCACTCGCTGCACGCGGTGGACTCCACTTTCATACTTGAGCTGCGAGAACACTCGATTGCCTTCGATAATTGCGATGACTTCCTTCAGACCGCCAACCGACGACTCGGAAGTGGAGAGTACTTCGACTTTCCACCGCTGCATTTCGGCATAACGGGTGTACATGCGGAAAATCTCGGCAGCAAACAGTGTCGCTTCATCGCCTCCAGTGCCAGCCCGGATTTCGAGGATGACGTTCTTCTCATCATTGGGATCCTTAGGCAGCAGCAAAACCTTGAGATCCTCTTCCACAGCGCCAACCCGGCCCTGCAGGCGATCAAGCTCTTCCTGGGCATAGGCGCGCATATCCGGATCTTTTTCCTCGGCCAAAACCGCCTTGCTCTCTGCGATTCCCTTGATCAGGTCTTTGTATTCGCGGTACTTCTCAACCACGGGCGTAATCTCACTGTGCGCTTTGGCAGTCTTCTGATATCTCGCCGAGTCGTTCACAATGTCCGGCGACGCCAGAGCTTGAGTCAGCTCTTCGTAACGCGCTTCGATTTGATCCAGTCTCTCAAACATGTCAGTCGGCTCCGTTTGACCGTAGCTTCCTACGTTTCGGTTCAGCCGCGATCCCACGCATATAGCGGGGCAGAACGTACCCAGATACGTTCGTATCAGCTACGTTCCTTTACGGCATTGTAGTGTGGTCAGGGGATCGACAGAAAGTATTCGCGGCGGGGCCGCTAGGCAATCACCAGCTCGCCGCCACGCTCTTTTTCGAGCGACATAGCCTGCTCTAACGCAACGATCGCACACTGAGCTTCATCGTCGGAGGGAGGCTTCGTCGTAATCCGCTGCAACCATAGCCCTGGTGCTGTCATGAACGCGAAAAGGGATCCGCGATGCTTGGCGGCAAACCGAATGATCTCGTACGAAATTCCGGCGATGAACGGCAGCAGCACGACGCGCGATGCAAATCGCGCCCAGAAGGTAGTAAACGGTACCAGCATATAGAAGCCGATCGAGATTAACATCACCGTCATCAGGAAGCTGGTTCCACATCGCGGGTGGAACGTCGGATACTTTTGCACTGACGCTGTATTCAGCGGATCGCCGTTCTCAAAAGCAAAGACCGTCTTGTGCTCCGCGCCATGATATTCGTATACCCGACGGATGTCCTTCCACAGTGATATACCCCAGATGAACAGCAGAAACAGCAGCAGCCGGATTCCACCATCGATCAGGTTGAAAATCACACGTCCGCCAAGAGCAGGATCGATCTTCTTGAGCTCGGTCGCTGCCAGTAGAGGGATGTATTTGTACATGAAGATGAAGAACGCGATCGAGATGACAATATTGACTGCGGCCAACCAACTACTGATGGAAGCTGCTTTTTCTCTGTCCTCCGGCTTGACAATCTTTTTCGCCGGTTGCAAGCCGTTATCGTCTGCCTGCGAGCCGCTCGGAGTTGCGCCCTCCTGCATAATGTCTTCAATGGCCACATTGGCCGAAAAACGTAATGCCCGGTAGCCGAGGTTCATCGCGTAGCCCAGCGTCATCACTCCGCGTACGACCGGCCAGCCCATCCATTTATGCTTTTCCGAGGGTCGTTCGAGGGATTCGCTCATCGTGACAACGTCCCCGGAAGGCTTGCGACAGGCGATCGCCCATGCGTGCGGAGAGCGCATCATGACGCCCTCGAGCACCGCTTGGCCGCCGACCAAGGTCTCCTCTCCGCTCTCAAGCGCGGGAAGCAGTTGGACAGCCGCCAGAAACCGCAGGTAGTTTTTGATTGAACGCACGAGTATTAGATGCTCCTAATGCGAGCAGGACACACATTTCAGGGTACCACAATCTCGACCAGTGGGATCATCGAAGATGCGCTAAGTTCTAGACGGACTGAGGCTTATTCGTGGGACTGCTTTGCGCCCTGGCAGCCTGCCCGAGCATCGAAATGCGAGCATCCAAGTGGAAGATTATGCAAGAGTTGGCCAAAACTGGAGAGGCAGTCGGCTCAACCACCAAGAAGCTGGTGAAGACGGCAATCGTCGCGGATTATCTGAAGTCACTCGCTCCCGAAGAAGCCCAGGTGGCTACCGTATTTCTTTCCGGCAGGCCGTTTCCTGTCTGGGAGGAGACGACTCTGCAGGTTGGAGGACGCTCGCTCTGGCAAATCGTTGCACAGCTGGCTGGCAAAGAAGAGGACGAACTCACCGCCGCATACCGGCAGCATGGAGACTTAGGAGCGGCCGCGGGGGCCGTGCTTCCGCATCGGTCCGAGAGCAAACTCACTCTGCTCGAAGTTCAAGAAGCATTCCGCTCGATTGCAACCGCTCGAGGACCATCCGCCAAAGCCGCACTCGTGCGCGAGTTGCTCTCTCGCGCCACACCGCTTGAAGCCAAGTACATCATCAAGATCATGACCGGAGACCTTCGGATCGGGCTGAAAGAGAGTCTCGTCGAGGAAGCAATTGCGAAAGCATACGACAGCCCGCTTTCCGCGGTTCAGCGCGCCAACATGTTGCTCGGCGACATCGGAGAAACCACAGTCCTCGCCGCTCAAGGCCGGCTGGACCATGCGCGAATGCGGCTCTTTCATCCGCTAGGGTTCATGCTCGCCAGTCCGATCGAGTCACCCGAAGAAGGTCTGAGTTACTTTCCAGAAGCGGCAGTCGAAGACAAGTACGACGGTATCCGCGCTCAGGCGCACATCTCGGGCGGAGAAGTCCGGATCTTTTCCCGCACACGGGACGAGATCACAGAATCTTTTCCGGAGCTGCCGCCTGCGCTGGCAGAGATTCCCAGCGACGCCGTTCTCGACGGCGAAATCGTGGCTTGGGAATACCCTGCTTCCGCTCAGGAAGCGAAAATTGTGGTCGATGAGCCTGTGTCCGACAGCGGGGAAGTGAAGGCGCAGAATCTTGGCCGTAGTCGCCCTTTTAGCGTCCTGCAACAGAGGCTTGGCAGGAAGCATGTCACAGACAAGATGCTCCGGGAAAATCCAGTTGCATTTCTGGTTTTCGATATTTTGTATGCCGGTCAGGAATTGCTGATCGACAAGCCACTCCGCGAGCGGGCACAAATTCTGGACAAACTGCTGACCGCGGAACGAACCGTTCGAGACTTTGCCGGAAGGGCGGCAGGCGCCGGCGAACAGGGAAAGCTGTTTCTTGCCGAACAGCAGGAGATTTCTTCGGCGGCTGTTATCCGTGCCCCGGTCCTGCGTGCTACATCTGCCGACGATTTGGAGCTCCATTTTGTCGCCGCACGAGCGCGCGGCAATGAAGGCTTAATGATCAAGGATTTGGGTTCCACCTACAGTCCCGGCAAGCGCGGTAAAGCATGGCTCAAAATGAAGCGTGAACTCGCCACTCTTGACGTTGTGGTCACTGCTGTCGAGTTCGGCCATGGCAAACGTATTGGAGTACTGAGCGATTACACGTTTGCGGTCTGGGATGGAGATAAGCTGGTGAACATCGGAAAAGCTTATTCCGGTCTCACGGATGCCGAGATCCTGGAGATGACCTCTTGGTTTCTGGAGCACACGATCGAAGATCAGGGGTTCCGCCGTGTCGTCGAGCCTAAGATCGTTTTGGAAGTCGCTTTCAACAACATGATGCGTTCCGACCGGCACGAGAGCGGATATGCGCTTCGATTCCCCCGGATTATCAGGCTGCGTCCCGACAAGTCAGCCGAGGATGCCGACACCATCGAAACTGTCAGGAAAATTTTCGAGCAACAAAGCTGAAGAGAGATTGCACACAACGCTCACCAGCGTCCCATCCAAAATCGGCTTCTCAGTGGCTGTGATGATGGTGATGCTCTTCATCTTCAACCACCGGGATCACGCATCCGTGAGCTGTCTCGCACAGTGCGTGCTCGAATTGAATCGTAGTGTGATCGATGCGAAAATTGTGAAGCAGCCGTTCCTTTACGTCGCGCAGAATGCGCTCGCTCACTGAGGGCGGGATATCCGCGATAGAGATGTGGCAAGAGAGAGCGTGTGTCTCACTTCCAATACTCCAGACGTGGAGATCATGCACGTCGTTTACGCCCTCCACCGATCGAATAGCGACCTCAATCTTTTCAAGCTTCATGCCGCGAGGCGTACCCTCGAGGAGAATGTTCAGCGTCTCCCGCACGATCCCGAAACCCGACCACAGGATTAACACTCCGATCGCGACTGAAAGCACCGAGTCGATCCAGTAATTCCCCGTAACCAGGATCGCCCAGCCTCCTGCAATCACAGCCCCTGTGGAGAGCGTGTCGCCAACTTCGTGCAGCAATGCGCTGCGAATATTCACATCTCCGCCAGTGCGATAGAGCAGAAGGGCGATCGCGCCATTCATTACAACGCCGGCGCCGGCCACCCACATCATCAGGGTTGCCTGCACGGGCTCGGGATGCTGCAGGCGATGGAATGCCTCGTAAAAAATGAAGAACGAAACGGCCACTAAAGAAGCTGCATTCACCAGTGCGACGAGCACTCCGGCGCGATGGTAGCCATAGGTCTTCGTGGAACTGGCGGGCCGCGATTGCAGGTATACGGCGACCAGCGAGAGCAGCAGAGCGAGAAAGTCAGAAAGGTTGTGACCGGCCTCAGATAACAACGCCAGAGAGTGAGCGCGGAAACCCGCCACTACCAGCAGGACGATATAGGCGAGTGTGACGCCTAACGAAATCGTTAAGACGCGCCTCGGGCTCCCGCCGCCGTGAACATGAGCATGCATCTTCTAAAGTCTACGGTCGGCTGAGGCAGGCTTCAAGCGCTGAAGGATATGCCCATTCGACACTTCGGGACTGGCTCGGCCCTCTTAAGTTGCTTCTCCCCGCGCCGATGATGGATCAGAGCAGCGCATCCGAGAATACGACCAAAAGTTGCAGCCCGATCCGCAAGGTCGGTGCCTCACCTGCACCGGAAAAGCTGAAATCTAGATCGTGACAAACCTATGGACGAAATTGTTAAAGATTTTCTAATCGAGAGTAACGAGAATCTCGACCGTCTTGATCAGGAACTGGTAAAGCTTGAATCTTCCCCGTCGTCTAAGGAACTACTCGCCAGTGTGTTTCGAACAATTCACACGATCAAGGGAAGCTGCGGGTTTCTGGGGTTTGCCCGGCTCGAGAAGTTAGCCCATGCTGGCGAGAGTCTGCTTTCGCGCTTGCGTGACGGGCAACTCACGCTAACGGCTGACATCACCAGCGGTTTGCTGGCGATGGTCGATGCGGTACGTCAGATGCTCTCCGCCATCCAGACCTCAGGTCAGGACGGAACTGAGGATTACGGGAATCTCATCCAGCATCTGGCTGATCTGCAGTGTCAGGACGCGAAGGAGTCTTCTGGCTTGTGCGAAAAGGCTACCGAGTCGGCTTCCACTGCGAAAGATCCAAAAGAAGTCGCATCACCAGCGTCCGCGGCTATTGATGTGGATGAACATGAACTAGCCGACCCATCGAAGATCGGGGGCGTACTGCTTGAGCGTGGTCACGTCACTCCGGAAGAGCTGGCCGCAGCGCTTCGCCAACAGGAACTTGGCCGCAAAAAGCTGGGAGAGATTCTCGTCGATCATGGGGCGGCCCACCCCGAACAGGTACTGGATGCACAAAAAACCGTTGAGATCCGCAATCCAGATTCTGCGGTCGAAACCATTCGGGTGGGCGTGAACCTGCTTGATCGCCTCATGAATCTGGTGGGCGAACTCGTCCTGGCCCGCAATCAGCTGCTTCAATACTCCAGTTCACGCCAGGATGCCGGTTTTCTGGCTGTTTCCCAGCGGATGAACCTCATTGCCACCGAGCTGCAGGAAGAGGTCATGAAAACCCGCATGCAACCGATCGGCAACGTGTGGGACAAGTTTCCCCGCACCGTTCGCGATCTAGCCCTAAGCTGCGGAAAAGATGTGCGCCTTGAAATGGAGGGCCAGGACACTGAACTTGATCGCACCATCATCGAGGCAATCAAGGACCCTTTGACGCACCTGGTTCGTAATTCTCTCGATCACGGAGTTGAGCCGCCTACTGTGCGCCAAGAGGCGGGAAAGAACACGACGGGCGTGTTGAAATTGCGAGCCTTTCACGAAGGCGGACAGGTCAACATCGAGGTCAGTGATGACGGAGCGGGCCTGAATGCGGAACGTATCCGACAGAAAGCAATCGAGCGCGGATTGATTTCGGCTCAAAATGCGCTGCGGATGTCGGATCGCGACATCTTCAACCTGATCTTCCTGCCGGGATTCTCTACGGCCGAAAGGGTCACCAAGGTTTCGGGGCGCGGCGTAGGAATGGATGTCGTTAAAACAAATGTCGAGAAAATCGGCGGCACGGTTGACATCCAGTCGACGCATGGCAAGGGCACGACTGTCAAAATCAAAATCCCCCTGACTCTGGCCATCATCCCCGCGCTCATGATCACGTCCGGGGGCGATCGGTTTGCTATCCCTCAGGTAAGCCTGCTCGAGTTAGTGCGGATGGAAGCAGGCGATAGCGGGAAAGGAATCGAGATGGTTCACGGAGTTCCCGTGTACCGCTTGCGAGGTCGGCTGCTGCCGCTGGTTTATCTGAATCGCGAGCTGCAACTGGCAAACACTGTCTCGACCAAGAAGGCAGAAGACTCCGCAACGAATATCGTCGTCGTTCAGGCAGATGGACGCGAGTTTGGCCTGGTCGTCGATGAAATCACCGACACGGAAGAGATTGTCGTCAAACCCTTGGGGCAGCAGCTGAAAGGAATCACTGCCTACTCCGGAGCGACGATTATGGGAGATGGCAGAGTTGCTCTGATTCTCGACATCCTCGGCCTGGCGCAACGGGCGCAAGTCATTTCGGCGCGAGACTCTGCCCTTATGGAAAAAGAAAAGGATGGCGCGACCGGGAAAGATGCAGCCACTACGGGACATCAGGCGTTACTCGTCGTTCAATGCGGCGATCATTCACGAATGGCCATTCCATTGTCGCTGGTGGCCCGCCTCGAGGAATTTCCTGCTTCGGCCATCGAAATGGCCGGCTCGCAGGAGGTGATGCAGTATCGCGGTCAGATCATGCCGCTGCTGCGATTGTCCAGCGTTGTGGGTGGAACGGCAACGCCCGCTCCCAGTGCTGGGATCGAAGACCGTCTGCAAGTGGTGGTTTACTCCGAGGCTGGCCGGAGTGTTGGCCTGGTGGTCGACCGGATTGTCGACATCGTGGACGAGAAATTGGTAGTGCAGACTCCCGCCGAACGTCGCGGCATTCTGGGGTCATCGGTTGTCCAGAAACGAGTCACGGATCTGCTGGACGTGCCCAGCGTGGTTCGCAATGTCATTCCCGGATTCGCCGATTTGCCTTCAGGACAGCGAGCATAGGAGATTTTATGGCTTCCACCCAACAGTTCTGCACCTTCTTTGTTGATGGACATGTATTCGGCACTCCAGTTCCCAAAGTGCAGGAGGTCATTCAACACCAGGAGATGACCCGCGTGCCGCTGGCGCCGGAGGTGGTGAGTGGCTTAATCAACCTGCGGGGCCAGATCGTGTCCGCGATCGACCTCCGGCGCCGGCTTGGCCTGGAAGACCGCCCGGCAGGACAGTTGCCGATGAATGTTGTGGTCCGCACCAATGAAGGCG
Organism: Terriglobia bacterium; assembly: GCA_963823085.1. GTDB lineage: Bacteria > Acidobacteriota > Terriglobia > Terriglobales > Acidobacteriaceae > Sulfotelmatobacter. Next base: position 519,156 of record CAWGKF010000006.1, read on the forward strand.
CGGTCAGTCTGCTGGTGGACGAGATCGGCGACGTCATCGAGGTGGAAGAAGAAACACTTGAGAGTCCTCCTGAGACCCTGCAGGGCTTCGCCCGCCAGGTAGTGTGCGGGGTCTACAAGCTTTCCGGACGGCTGCTCCTCGCCCTTGACATTGACCGGATTGTGGATCTGACCGACCTCAATAAACCACATGGGACACGGGAGTTCTAGGTTTTTAACTATTGCCTCCGCCAGAGCGGGGAGATTGCAAGGAGAATGGAATGAACAGCGCGCGGGTAAAGAAGAATACAAAACTCAACCAAGTACAAATCAACGAAGAGCATGCTCAACTGGCGGCAATCAACAAGGCCCGACCTGTCAGTCAGTACGATATGGAAGGCATGATTCTCGAGATCAATGAAAAGTTCGAGGTTCTTTTCGGTATCAGCCAAGCCGAAGTGATTGGCAAGCACGTAAGCATTTTCGTGGATGAGGCAACCAGACAGAGCTCGCAATATAAAGCAGAATACGCAGCACTCTGGGAAAAGCTCCGTCGTGGCGAGGACTGCAGCGGCGAAGGCAAGCGAACTCGAAAGGATGGAAAAGAGATTTGGGTCGAGTACTCGTATGCGCCGGTCCTCGGTGCCGACGGTCGCTCTTATAAAGTCGTCAACGTACTGCAAGACGTCAGCGAACGCACACTGGTCGCCGCTGATTACAAAGGCCAAGTCGCTGCCATCGGCAAAGCTCAGGCAGTGATTGAGTTCAGCCTGGATGGAACCGTCATTACTGCCAATGACAACTTCCTCAAAGCCCTCGGTTACACGCTCGAGGAGGTCAAGGGACGGCACCACAGCATGTTCGTCGACGAAGCCTACAAGCAGAGCCCCGCCTACAAGGAATTCTGGGCCAAGCTGAACCGAGGCGAATACGACGCTGCCGAGTACAAGCGCATCGGCAAAGGCGGACGGGAGGTATGGATTCAGGCTTCCTACAATCCGATCATGGACTCGAATGGTAAGCCATTCAAGGTGGTCAAGTACGCTACGGATGTTACTCACCAGAAACTGCTAAACGCCGATTATCAGGGACAAATCGCGGCGATTGGCAAGGCACAGGCGGTGATCGAGTTCAACATGGACGGCACCGTCATCACCGCGAACAACAACTTCCTCGGCGCCCTTGGTTACTCCTTGGATGAGATTAAAGGGAAACATCACAGTATGTTTGTGGAAGAAGCATATCGCCAGAGCCCGGCGTATACCGAGTTTTGGGCGAGGCTGAACCGTGGCGAGTACCAGGCGGCTGAGTACAAACGCATCGGCAAAGGTGGTCGCGAGGTCTGGATCCAAGCTTCCTACAATCCGATCATGGACTTGAATGGCAGACCGTTCAAGGTCGTCAAATACGCAACTGACATTACGGCCCAGAAGCACGCCGTGAATGCGATGATGGCGGACGCCATGATGCTGTCGCAGGCAGCGGTGGACGGCAAACTGTCCACCCGTGCCGATGCCACCCGCCACGAAGGTGACTATCGGAAAGTTGTGGAAGGGGTGAACAGCACACTGGATGCTGTCATCGGCCCTCTCAACGTCGCCGCCAGGTATGTAGACGACATCTCCAAAGGTTTGGTGGAAGCCAGTAGCGTTCTACAGGCCATGGCCGACAACGACTACACGCAACGGGTCTCCACTTCCAATCAACGGGTGAAGATCACGGATGTTTATAACGGCGACTTCAATACCATCAAGAACAATCTGAACGCCTGCATCGAAGGCCTTGCGGGTGTCGGCGTAGCCACCAACAAAACGGCTGACACATTGCAGGCGAGCATGAAATCGATTGCGCAGAACGCGCAGGCGCTCTCCAGTTCCTCCCAGCAATTGGCTTCGACCAGCCAGCAAATGAGCAGCAACGCCGAAGAAACCTCGGCTCAGGCGAGTACGGTCGCGAGCGCCACACAACAAGTCACCACAAATCTGAACAGCGTGGCCACCGGCGCGGAAGAGATGACCTCAACTGTTCAGAGTATTTCCAGCAATGCGAGCGAGGCGGCCAAGGTTGCCGCTGAAGCAGTGAAAACTGCGAACTCGGCCAACGCGACTGTCGGAAAACTGGGCGAATCCAGTGCCGAGATTGGTCAAGTCATCAAGGTGATCACCTCGATCGCGCAGCAAACCAACCTGCTGGCTCTGAACGCCACCATCGAAGCTGCCCGTGCCGGTGAGGCGGGCAAGGGATTTGCCGTTGTCGCCAATGAAGTCAAGGAGCTCGCTAAGCAGACGGCGAAAGCTACCGAGGACATCAGCCAGAAGATTACGGCCATTCAGGACGACACCAAACGTGCCGTAGACTCCATCGGCAGCATCACTTCCATCATCCACCAGATCAATGACATCTCTGGGACCATTGCAACTGCGGTGGAAGAACAGAGTGCGACTACCAACGAAATGTCGCGCAATGTGCAGGAGGCCGCAAAGGGATCCGGAGAGATTTCACACAACATTCAGGGCGTTGCCTCAGCTGCCGAGAGCACGACTCGGGGTGCACAAGACAGCCTGAAGGCGGCGCAACAGCTTACGGAGATGGCTGCTCAACTTCGCACCTTGGTGGACAAGTTCAAGCTCAGCGACAGCAATGATCTGAGCAGCACGCTGCCAGCGAAGGCTCGGGCTGCACAAGCCGCTTCCTAAATATCCAACATCCAGGCTGCTGAGCATCTGCTCTGCAGCCTGGCTTTCCTGAGATGCGGTGATGGCACCCAAAAGCAAAAAGAGGATCCTGCTCGTCGACGATGCCGTCGTGGTCCGGAAGGTGCTCTCTCAGGTAATCAGTCACGACCCGGATCTCGAAGTGGCGGCAACAGCGGCGAACGGCCGCCTGGGGCTGACGAAATTCGCAGCACTCCATCCAGACCTCGTTCTTCTCGATATTGAAATGCCTGAGATGGACGGACTGGAAACGGTTCGCGAGTTACGAAAAATCGATTCCCGCGTTCCCATCATCATGTTCAGCACCCTGACTGAGCGCGGCGCCTCGGTAACCCTCGAAGCACTGGCATTGGGCGCAACGGACTACGTTACCAAGCCAAGCAATTTTGACGGCGCCGCCAATCTTGAAGCTATCTCCCGCGAACTGATTCCAAAAATCCGGGCCCTCTGTCATCTTTCCTGGGCGCAGATTTCGACGACTTCTGTCCCACAGCCTGCCCCGATTCTGCCGGTGCCCGCGCCGGCACGCCCGGTCGGGCCCGCGAAGATCGTAATTATCGGTGTATCGACCGGAGGCCCAGACGCTCTGGCTCGTCTACTTCCGCTCTTGCCAGCACATTTCCCAGTTCCTTTGCTGATTGCTCAGCACATGCCCCCAATCTTCACCGCGATGCTGGCAGCCCGACTCACCGCGAAATCCCAGTTTCCCGTGCGCGAGTGCGTCTCTGGAGAACCACTCTCTGCGGGTTGTGCCGTAATCGCCCCGGGTGACTTTCATATGGTGGTGGAACAGGAGAATGGACTGGTATCGTTGAAAACTCAACAGGGTCCACGCGAGAACTTTTGCCGTCCATCCGTTGATGTTCTCTTCCGTTCTGTGGCTGCCCTATTTCGCGAACGCACGCTCGCGGTTGTACTGACCGGTATGGGGCAGGATGGCTTAAAAGGATGTGAATTGCTGCGCAAACAAGGTGCTCGCGTTTACGTACAAGACGAGGCCAGCAGCGTAGTCTGGGGAATGCCTGGCTTCGTCGCCCGGGCCGGGTTAGCCGACAAGATTCTGCCGCTCGATCAAATTGCGTCGGAAATTGTGCGCGCTACAAGTCTGCAGGTCGCAGCCAATGCTCAGATGTAGAGCAAATGCCGCACGTCTTACGATTTTGTGAGACTGCTCAGGTAACGATTGTTGAAGAACGTAGTCGTCTTCTGCACAAACTCCAGAATCTTGAACATGCGTTCGCGGCCTTCGCGATTCACCTCCCGGAATTGAACCGCGATTCCAGCCCCGGGGTCCAGCCTGGCGACAACACCTTCGGTTTTCAAACTGGCGTCATCCATGGAAAACCTGAGATTGATCTTGCTCCCCGCCGTCAAAATCGAACTTGTCTCCACATAGCAGCCGCCCATGCTGATATCCGTCAAGTTGGCAAACATCGGAACGCCACCCGCTTGCGTCTGCAATTCGATGGTGACGCGGCACTTCATCCGGGGATGGGTTCGTCTGTCCTTATAGGCGAGTTGTTTTTGTTTCTCGATGTACATCCGTCGATCGGCTTCGGCCAGTAATTGCTCGGCATCGTTGCCATCGTCGGGATAAACGGCACGACCCACGCTCAACGAGAGAATCTCTTCACCACAAACATCATTCCCGGCATGGCATGCCAGGGCTCGCATCTGCTCGGCTTTCTTACCAGCCGCATCAGCTGCCAGCCCCGGAGCGATTACCACAAATTCGTCTCCGCCCATGCGTGCCACATAGTCGTATTCGCGGCAACTGTCTTTAAGAGCCTGGGCAAACAAACGCAGTACACGATTGCCTTCCAGATGGCCGAAACGATCGTTAATCTGTTTGAAGCCGTCCATGTCGGAGACCATCACGGTCAACGACGAATTATCACGTTTGCACCGCGCCAACTCCCGATCCAACTGCATGAACAATGAGCGCGCATTCGGCAGTCCTGTCAGGTAGTCCGTAGTCGCTGAATTCTCTGCTTGCTGGTACTTGAGGGCATTCTCGATCGCCAGCGCCATCTTTCCGCTGACTGCCAGCAAGATTCGCAAGTGATCCGAGGTGAAGGAGTCGCGATCTGCACGGTATAAAGCCAGAACCCCGATTATTCCGGACACGCCCTCCAGTGGAACGGCCAGGGCCGACCGGAGAGTGCTGAATTTCGTCGGATCGTTTAAGTACCCAGGTTCTACAGAAGGATTCCCGTTGATGATTGGCTTCCGATTTTGTGCGACCCAGCCGGATAATCCTTGTCCTACTGGAATGCGCAGAGATGAGAACAATCGATAATTATCGCCATTCACATATTCTGGGATTAATTCATTCTCTCGTCGAATGTAAATGGCAATCGCATCATACGGCACCATCGGCTTGAGTTTCACAGAGAATACCGACAGCGTTTCTCCCAGACTCAGCGAAGCGCCGAGATCCTGGCTCAGCTCGAATAGTGACTGTGCTTCCTGTCGTGCTGCGGCAATCGACGAAAGGAATGTCGTCTCGCGTCCGGCGTAGTCCTGCGCTCGGGCATTCTCGAAGCCGGCGGCGGGCTCTAGCCCTCGTTCGATTTTGATGGCAGTCGACAACGGCGCGTCCGGATCTTCCGCCGACTTGGCAAGGGCCATCTCCTCCAAATGCTCGTAGCGCTTTTGAAGAACGTCGACGACCTTCGGGTCAAATGATTTTCCGGATTCCTGCGCCAGCTTCTGCATTACGTCTTTCAGAGGCAGCGCCCGGCGATACTGTCGGTCCGATGCCAGCGCATCCAGATAATCGACGGCAGAAAGGATTCGAGCGCCGATCGGAATTTCGGCGCCTTTCAGGCCCAGCGGATAACCCGATCCGTCCCACTTCTCATGGTGAGCTCGGACGATCGGGACCACTGGATAAGGAAAACGTACTCGCTCCAGAATTTCGGCTCCGACCAGGGTATGAATCTTCATCTTCTCGAATTCTTCCGGACTCAACCGTCCTGGTTTCGAGATGATGTGCTCTGGTACGGCCAATTTGCCAATATCGTGCAACAGGGCCGCCGCGTGAAGAGCCTCCAGTTCCGGCCCTTTCACTCCAAGTTCTTTCGCAACCTCGATCGCGTATACGCGGACGCGCTGCAGGTGCTCATGCGTGGTGTGATCTTTAGCCTCAATCGCCAGCGCAAGCGCCTCGATGGTCCGCAAGTGCAAGTTGGCCATTTCTTCGACGTGGCGCTTCTCGTCCTCCAATTTCCCCAAGTAGAGCCGGTAGGACCGGTAAATCAAATAAACAACCGGCAGCACCAGGAGCGAAGTTTCCCAGTTGAACTTTTGGTTGAACCAAGTAATCGCAGCGGCGATTCCTGCTCCCACCAGGTAGTACGGGAACGACCAGAAGTAGCAATCGACCAGAATTCGATTGAGAGGACGACCTTCAGTCAATGAAATAACTGTCGCTATAGAACCTGCATTCGCGATGAAATATACGGTCGCGGAAAGGCCAAGCAGAATTGGACGGTTCGCAACGACGAAATTGGTTAGCGGATGGTGGTACACGACATACGCTAGCGTCGTTGAAACGCATCCAGCGCAAACATTGAAGGTAAGTTGTATGGCTCGAGGGCGATCCGGATACAGACACTGAGCCACCATCGAGACCGCTCCCAAGATCAGGGTTTCGGTAAAACTAAGTTCCAGCACACCGATCAGGATGAAAAGAAAATTGACCGAAAGAGTACCGGTAATGCCCGGCAGATTCACCTTCAGCCGCGACGCAAGGATGGCAATTCCCAGGTAGCAAATGAACTCCGCGATATTCTTGCTGCTTTGGTGAATTCCGCCATAGATGAGGGTGCCTAAACCGGCGAGCACTACGAGTGCAATAAACAGCTTCGCCATCGCGGGCATGTTCTTCCATGCGCGTGGACGGTCGGGCAGGCTTGTAGCGATGCTGGTTTTGCCAGTCATTCGATGAACAGACGTCGGGGAGCACACAAACCCCGAACCCATAGGAATAGCAGCTAAGCTGCTTAGAAACAATAATTTGGCAGGATTTTGGGAAACTTACGTAACTTGCGGAGTTACTTTTGCACAGCTGATTGGGAAAGGATCAATTAGACCGTTACAACGAAAGCACTTGCGACTTCGCGTCGGCAGTCGCGTGAGCGAGGTTCTCAAGATTCCCTAAGTCCCGCCAATAGTACTCGTCCGCCCGGAAGGCCCTAATATTCTCACCTTGGCCAGCGAGGCGGAGATAAGTCGTGATGATCGAGAATATCCCGTCCTCGCGCATCAGCGAAAACAGCTTAGGGGAGATCACATGCACGCCGGAAAACGCCATCGCGCGGGCGGCCTTGCAGGTACGAACAACCTCTAGGCGCCCTTCGCTCCCTGCGCGGCGTCCGCACAGTCGATCATTCTCGTCAAACAAAAGATACCGTGAAGTTTTTCGATCCTGCACTGCCAAAGTTGCCAGCGCCCCGCTCTCCTGGTGAGCCTGAAGCATCTGTCCAAAATCGATGGTGCTGATCACATCCACGTTGTGCAGGAGAAATGGCTCCTGTTCATGCCCGTTGTCTTCAAGAAAAAACCAAGACGCCTTCTTGAGTGCGCCTCCAGTATCAAGCAGGATGTCCTCTCGGGAGATCTCGACGCGCATGCCGAAGTTGCCATTGGCCGTTAGGTAGTCGACCACCATCTCGGAAAAGTGATGTACATTCACGATGACTTCCCGGATGCCGAATGAGGACAGCCGGCGCAGCGTGATTTCCAGTAGCGTCCGCCCTGCAACCTCAACCAGAGCCTTTGGACGATCGTTCGTCAGTGGACGCAATCTCGTCCCCAGTCCGGCAGCCAGAATCATCGCTCTCATGTTCCGGCCTTCTCCGCCAGAGCATTCTCCGTTTTCATTCTCTCCAGTTCACGGTGAGTCACGATCACGTCAACGCCTGCGCGACCGCGGAGACGCTTCGCCAGTTGTTCGGCAAGGTAAACGGAGCGATGCTGCCCGCCGGTGCACCCGAACGACACCATGAGATGCTTGAAGCCGCGCTGCTGATAATTACTCACGCTTGCGTCCACCAAGGCCATGACACTCGCCAGGAACTGATGCACGCCATCCTGCTGATTCAGATACTCAATGACGGGGGCATCTCTGCCGGTCAAGGCCTTGAACTGCTCTTCCCGCCCGGGATTCGGCAAGCTGCGCCCGTCAAAAATGAAGCCTCCACCATTCCCACTCTCGTCCTTTGGCAGCCCGCGATGGAAGGAAAAGCTAACGATGTTCACGACGAGGTTGTCTGCGTCCGATGCCAGCCCCTGCAGCTTTTCTGATCGGAGCATACTGTGGAAAGCGTCGAGCAAAGTCGGCAGCGCGATTGGGAGTGTGACGTTATGCAACAGCCATCGGAGGTTCTTCAGCGCATACGGAACACTCTGCAAGAAATGCACCTTCCGCTCATAAAATCCGCGGAACCCATAGGCTCCCAGCGCCTGCATGATGCGGACGTATACGTACGCGTAGTAGTGCTGCAGGAACACTTCGCGCTTCACATCCACAAAGTTGCGCAACGTGTCCAAGTAATGATCGAGCAATTGCTGCCGTAGGTCTGGCGGAAGATCGGCCTTCGCGTCATATAAGAGCGACGCGACGTCGTACTGCAATGCTCCTTTGCGACCACCCTGGTAGTCGAGGAAATATGGCTGTCCATTGCGCAGCATGATGTTTCGCGATTGAAAATCGCGGTACAAAAAATAATCTCGTTGAGCACTCAGGAGAAACTTGGTAAGGCGGCTGAAATCGTGCTCCAGGGCCTGCTCGCTGAATGGAATGCCCGCCAGCCGTAGGAAATAGTATTTGAAATAGTTCAGGTCCCACGCGATCGACTGCCGGTCAAAACTTCCGCGGGGATAGCACACCTTGTAGTTCAGGTCGCGCCCGGCCTCGATCTGAAACCGCGGCAAAATAGCGATCGCCTTGCGATACGCGTCGACAACCTCCGGCGCAATGTTTTCGCTTTTTCGATTCTTCGAAAGCAGTTCAAACAGGGAAGTGTCGCCGAGATCTTCTTCAAGATAGGCCCCATGCTCAAGATCTTCGCCGTAGATCTCCGGCACCGGTAATCCATGCTTTCGAAAGTGCCGCGAAAATTCGAGGAAGGCGACATTCTCTTCGCGCACGCCATACAGAATGCCGATCGCGCTCTTTTTTTTGCCGGTCAGTCGTACGATTTTGCGTCCCGAGCCGCCCAACTCGCCCTGGACGGGCTGTATTTGCTCAACGGGAAAGTGAAAATGCTCGTCGAAAAGTTTCTTGAGAACGTCCATGCAATATGCCGCGCCGGGGCTGATTTAAGACTAAAGATACCACTGAAGGGCCGAGGTAACCGGCACATGCACCACCGCTCCAAACACCAAAGTTTCACACGAACACCGAGTTGGCTGAAGTACGAATGGGTTGGTCAGATTTGAACTCAAGCCGATTCGCAGGCGTGAGCGCACCGAGAGCTTGCCGGGCAGAAATCCCGGGCGCGGCGAAGGGTTTGTTATGAATCTGGTGGCGGCGGTTGGACTCGAACCAACGACCTACGGATTATGAGACCGTCGCTCTAGCCACCTGAGCTACGCCGCCACTTGCCTGGAACAGGAGGATGTGCGAAAGGAAACTGCGGCTGTGGTGGAACCAGCGCTTCCGCGGCATGGGCACAACGCCGATCTCGGCGCGCTGTGTCCAATTGCTGATTCTAAAAGGCTGCCGAAAATAGGTCAAACCGGCGGCTGTTCCAGCTTCTTCATCAAGCTGCAATTGAATCTCGGCTCGAACCAGCTGCGGATCTGAAATAATCAGAAACTCATGAAGGCCATCGCCGTCATACCAGCCCGGCTCGCATCCACGCGCCTGCCCCGCAAAATGCTGCGCGAGATCGAGAGCAAGCCCTTAATCGGAGTAGTTTACGAGGCCGTTCGCAGGTCGCCCCTTTTGGCCGACGTCATCATCGCAACCGATTCCGAAGAGATCATGTCAGTTTGTCGCGCACACAATTGGAACGCGCAAATGACATTGCCCCAACACCGCAGCGGCACGGAACGGGTGCACGAGATTTCATGCCGAGTGGATGCCAATATATACATCAACGTGCAGGGAGATGAACCGCTCGTTCGTTCGGAGCAGATCGCCTCATTGCTGAGCGTGATGGAAAATCCGGCGGCGCAGGTTGGAACTCTTATGACTCCTGCCGCCGAGACCGACGTCGCAAATCCAAACGCCGTCAAAGTGGTGGCGGACTTGGCTGGCCGGGCCCTCTACTTCTCCCGCGCCACGATTCCTTTCGACCGAGACACCACGCATCCGCCTTACTTCAAGCACCTCGGCCTTTACGCTTATCGCAAACCCGCTCTCGATCGCTTCGTTGCTCTTCCCGAGTCCTCGCTGGAACGAGCGGAACGACTGGAGCAACTCAGATTTCTGGAGAACGGAATTCCCCTCTTCATCGCGGAAACGCCTCACGATAGCATTGGCGTCGATACGGAGGAAGATCTGCAGCGGGTGATTGCAATCCTCAAGCGTAGAGTTTGAGAATTCACTGAGTGCTCTTGCTCGCCCCATCCCGCTCCCGTGCAACTCGTTCGGCAAGTTGCTGGCGTCCTCGCATAGCAAGTTGCCGGCAGGCACTTGGATCCACCATCGGATCTGGGACAACACCGCGCGTTCGGGCATCCAGACGATCCCATAATCCGGAAAACTCCGGATGCGCGGTGATCAGAACATCGCACGGCGTCGTCTCCAGGAACGAAAAGCTCTTCTCAAAGTCCGTCAGCGCACTCGGATACACGCGACTGCTGGTGAACTTGAATCCGTCGGCGGAGACCGGTGTGAGGCTATCTGCGTACACCATGGACCGGCACACTCCGCTTTCACAAGAGCACCAGGTCCAGCTTGTACCACCGGGCGTATGCCCGGCCGTCAAGTGTGCCGTTATAACGACATCCCCTACTGCGAAGCTTTCTCCATCGCGAAGTTCATGCACGTTCTTGATCCGATCGATTGGGGCAATTACTCCATATTGCGGATCGCCTTCGCCTACGCCGCCCCTCCTCATCACTGCCGCGCTCCACTCACTTGCCATGACGCGGGCGCCGCTCAGCCTTTGCAGTTTCGCAATACCGCCTGCGTGGTCGAAATGCACATGAGAATTGACGATAACTCGCACGTCCTCGATGCGAAACCCTAACGATCGAAGGTGAGAAACAATCTGTGGCACAGATTGTGGCAAATCACCGTCAATCAGCACGTGGCCGGCAGGTGAGGTGATGAGGATGGAACTCAGTCCATGAGTTCCCACATAGTAGGTATTTCCAAACACTCGGAAGGGCGCTTGAGGCCGGTTCCATTCTCGACAGCGATTGCAGTGGGCCGATCTGCTTTGACCAGCCACGGCGGCTGCGACGAAGAAAACCATCACAGTGCCGAGCAATCTCGAGTATCTGATCGATTTAATCCTTAACCTTGTGGATGTGCGCTCTGCGTACGTCCCCAGCGCTCCGCCGCGGCGAGCCTTCTTGAAATCGACGGATGCGAATGGAAAAACCATTCCACCCACTTCGACGGCGTGCGCTCCGCCAGATTCTGCTCTGCCAGTTTGTTCATCGAGGAGACAAAAGGCTCGACACTGGTAATCGATTCGAAGGCGTAGCGATCCGCCTGCCGCTCGTTGAACCGCGAATAAGCATTCAGTGCCGGCATCAGAAGAAACGAGAGCACAACCGAAACCAGGGCCAACAGCGGCAGGTTGGCGAAGTCAGACAATTCCTCAAACATGTGCCGGTCGACCGCGTAGTGCAGGCTCCAATTGGCCGCCCAGAACCCGACAAACGTGATCGCCGCCTGCACGAATATGCTTTTCAAAATGTGGCGATGCACATGATGTCCCAGTTCATGTGCCAAGACAGCTTCAATCTCGTCGGGTGTGTAGTTATCGAGAAGGGTATCGGCCAGAATGATTCGCCGCGTGCTGCCCAGTCCGGTTAGCGCTGCGTTCGCCTTTTTGCTTTTTTCGGAGAGTCGCCAGCGATACACTCCGCGCACTCTTGTTCCGGCACGTTCACTCAAAATGACCAAACGCCGGCGGAGTTCCTCGTCCTCAAGTGGCTCGAACTTGTAGAAGATTGGAAAGAGTACGACGGGCGCCAGCTGCGCCAGCAGAACAAACAAACCCATGAACAGCACCCACGCCAGCAGCCACCAATTCTGGGGCCATTGCCGGATCGTGAGATACAGCAATTCAACCACAACCGTGCCGAGCGCGAGACTAAGAAGAAAGCCCTTGACCTCGTCCCAAAGCCAGGACCCGAGTCTCTGATTGCTTAGCTTGAATCGCCGCTCCAGGCGGAATCCGTAGTAATCCAATCCAATCCCCAGCGCCTTGCTGATTCCAAGCAGCAGCAACAGATACATGAATAGCGAAAGAGAATAATTCTGAAACCCCAAGCGGTAGGCGAGGTCGCGAAGCGATTCGGACCATCCTGCGGCCAACAGCACGACGAGAAAAACGAATCCGACCACGAAATCTGTGACGCCCAGCCAACGCCGTATCCGGTTATATCGGCGTGCTTCTGGCGAATCTGTCTGCCCCGCTATAGCTGTTTCTACCATTTTGTTGCTAATGCTCTTTAGGAGCCGCTATTCCTCACAAAGCTTTCGCCAGTTGCAAGCAGTTCGCTGACGAGATCTGGCGACGCTGCTTCGGTATAAAGCCGCAACAGTGGCTCCGTCCCCGATGCGCGGAATAGCACCCATGCTTCCGCCCCGTTTCCATTCGTAGGAGCATCCAGAAAGAACTTTACACCGTCCATGTGCTCTTTCTTCAGGACGCGGTAGCGGCCCAGAGTTTGTGTAGCGTCTGCGCGCGCCCGCTGGATAGCTGCCTGTTTCATATCTTCGGGAATGTGGAGATCACTCCGACCGTAATAGTGTGGCCCAAACTCTTGTTGTAAATCAGCTACCAGTTGTCCGAGTGGCTTACCCTCTTCTGCCATCGCATTGGCAAGCAGCAGGCTATTGAGCACGCCATCGCGCTCCGGAAGGAATCTCGAGTAGCCGATGCCACCCGATTCTTCGCCGCCCATCAGGATCTCACGCTCCATCATCAGATCGGCAACATACTTAAATCCGATGCATGTCTCGTGCACCTTGCGCCCATGCTTCGCCGAAATCCGATCGATCATGCGAGTGGTGTTAAACGCCCGCACCACTTCTCCCGGCCATTTCTTGCGCTCCAGCAGCCAGCGCAGCAGAACGCAGAATATCTTGTGCGCATCAACAAAGCTTCCGTCTTCTGCTACCGCACCAATGCGGTCCGCATCGCCATCGGTCGCCAGGCCCGCGTCGCATTTTTCCCGAACCACCGTCTCCTCGAGCATCGCCGTGTGCGGGCGGATCGGCTCTGGATTAATTCCCGGAAACAGCGGATTCAGTTCCTGCCGGATTGCCACGTACTTTACACCCCGATCCGCGAAGATCCCGGGGAGCACGCCGCGTCCTGAGCCGTACATTGCATCGACTGCAAACTTGAACTTGGTCTTCGCAATGAGATCCATGTCCGCGAACGCGCAAACGGCCGCGACGTAAGCCTTCTTCAAATCGACTTCTTCGATCGCAGCCTTGTTACCCTTCGGCGCCGCACCCACAGCGAGTTCAGCCTCGATCTCTTTCATAATGGCGGGCGTGGCCGACCCGCCAAAATTCGCTTTAAACTTCACGCCATTCCAGTTCCACGGATTATGGCTGGAGGTCACCACGACTCCGCCTGCAGCACCCTGATGTTTCACTGCATAGGAAACGGCGGGAGTGGGTGTGTAATCGTTTGCCAGTTTGACCGGAATCCCCGCCGCGGCAAGCACTTCTGATACGACCCGGGCCGCCCGGGGAGACGCGAACCTCGCGTCGTATCCTACGATGACGCCGCTTCGTGCGTCTTCATTCTTTAGAACATAGGATGCGATCGCGCCCGCTACCCGCCGTACGTTCTCAAACGTAAAGTCGTCGGCAATGATGCCGCGCCATCCATCCGTCCCGAACTTAATCTCTTGCGCCATAGTTTCGTGCGAAGCGTCCGATGTAAACTTTCCGATGTCCATGCCACGCTGTCAGACCAGCTTACTCATTCTCTTCTCATCCAGATACTTGACCACTTTGCCTACATCCTGTGCATGCTGGCGGGTCGTCACCAGTAACGCATCGTCGGTCTCCACTACCACCAGATCCGTCACTCCAATGGCTGCCACAAATTTCCCGGGCGCGTGCACATAATTTCCCCGCGCATTCAACAGGAATACCCCCGAGCTGGCAACCAGGTTTCCTTCCTGCGGAGTGCTCTTGGCAACGTGGTGCTCATGCAATGCCGTCCACGAACCCAGATCGTTCCATCCAAAATCCGCGGGCAGGCAATAGATGTGGCTTTGCTTCTCACCCTTCGCCGATCGTGGCTCCAGCACAGCGTAGTCCACGCTGATGTTCTCGCACGCGGGATATTTCTTGCGAAATGTCGCGGAGAATTTCGCCGTGCCGAATGTGGAGGCAATCTCCTCAAGTATGGCAGCCGTCTTGGGGAGATGCTCCAGCAGTGCGTCGGCCAGCGTTCTAGCACTCCATAAGAACATTCCGCTGTTCCAGAAGTAATTCCCCGCAGCGACAAACTCCGCGGCTGTCTCAGCGTTGGGTTTTTCGGTGAAGCGGCGAACATGCAGAGCTTCTCCTTCAAACAATCCGCCCGCTTCGATGTAGCCGTATCCGGTTTCCGCGCGATTCGGACGGACGCCCAACACCACAATATTCGGACCCGCCGCTGCAATCTCAATCCCGCGTGCAAGTGTCTCGCGATATCGTTTTTCGTCGGCAATTACGTGATCGGACGGAAACATTCCGATCACCGCCTCCGGATCTTGCCGCAGCAGCAAAAACGCTGCCAATCCAATCGCCGGGGCGGTGTTTCTTCCGACTGGTTCAGCCACGATTTGCGTTTTGGGCAATTTCTTTAGCTGTTTGAGAATCGCGGGGCGCAAATCGTCATTCGTGATAATCCAGAACTTCCTCGCCGGGACAAGCGGCAGCAACCGCCTGACCGTCTCCTGGATCATCGTCTGCTTGCCGTCTAATGCCAGCAACTGCTTGGCGCGCTTCTTGCGGCTTAGGGGCCAGAATCGCGTGCCCCGTCCGCCTGCCAAAATCACTGGATAAAAGTTGGATTTCTTCGCCATGCTTTCGGATAGCACTACATTCTTGTTTCAGGCTCAGGCAAGATCTTTCCGGGCACGTATGACCGCAAAAACTCCAGAGTCCATTGCGGTCTCACGTTGAACTGTTCGATGCAAGCTGGAATCACGACCGCATCGCCCTTCGCCAGGGTGACCGGGTCCATTCCGGACGCTTCAATCACGCCGCATCCTTCTGTCGCGACCAGAATCTGCGCTGAACTTTTCCCCGAGTCGTCTGCACTTTTAAATCCCGAAGTCGGTTCTTTACATTCGAACATTTCGACAACAAAATAGGGAGCCGCAACCAGCGGCGAATATCGGTTCTTGGTGTGGCCCATCTCTCGAGGCGCCGGTCGCAGTACCTTTCCCGACCCCACCTTTTCCTTCACTGCCGCTAAGCCGTCTTTCAAATGCAATTCCCGTGGCCGCCCGTAATCATACAAGCGATAGGTCGTATCCGACTGCTGCTGCGTCTCCACAATAATTGACCCTGGGCCCAGCGTGTGCACCGTTCCGCCGGCGACGTAGATCATGTCACCCGCATAGACATTGATCCAGTTCAGAACCTCTTCGGCGCGATTCTGATGAATCGCCTCTTCTAACTGCGCCGCAGTCACGCCGAATTTCAGTCCCAGAGCGATCTGCGCACCCGGCTTCGCATGTGCTACATACCAGCACTCGGTCTTGCCCCAGGGCTGTCCTACGCGTAATGCTTGCGCATCGTCGGGATGCACCTGAACCGAGAGTTTTTCGTGCGGAAACAGAAATTTCAGCAGCAACGGAAATCGCTTCGGATCCCTCGCAGCCTGGCCAACCAGTTCGCGCTGATACTGCTCGCTCAGTTGCGAGAGTGTATGACCTGCGAGTGGTCCGTTCGCCACTTTGCAATCATCCCCACTCAGCCATGCTTCGCCGATCTTATCCGCAAATTTATGATTCGGATAAATTGGAGACAGATCCTGAGTGCCCCACGGTCGCGGGTCAAAACCTGGTTGCATCAACAATGGATACAAGTTTCCCATTCAAAGCTAGCGCCCACAAAAAAGGCCGCTCGCGGCGGAACGGCCCTTGCCGAACCATATAAATTTGCTTGCCCATCCAGTGGCGACGACTTGGAATCTCAGCGCGGCGAGCACGTCTTACAGCGCCGCGAAAAACTTCCGCATCCGCTCCAGCCCGCGATCCAATTCAGCTTTCGAAGTTGCATACGAGATGCGAATGTGATCGCTGGTGCCAAATCCTTCTCCCGGAACGGTCGCTACATGGGCTTCACGCAAGAGCCTGCCGGCGACATCAGATGCAGATTTCAGCCCTCCGTGACTAAGAAAAGATGAAATGTTCGGGTAGGCATAAAAAGCTCCTTCCGGCATCGTACAGGTCACTCCTGGAATCGCCCGCAAGCCGTGAACCACGTGGTCGCGCAATTGAATATACTCACGGCGCATCTCTTCCACGCACTCCTGCGGCCCTTTCAGAGCGGCCACGGCTGCCTTCTGCACAATCGACGTTGGATTCGAAGTCGACTGGCTCTGCAGCTTTGCCATCGCACTGGTGATTGCCGCCGGAGCCATCGCGTACCCCAGCCGCCATCCGGTCATGGCATAGGTTTTCGAGAGGGAGCCCAGGACCACAAATCGCTCCTTATACTCTCGTAACGCGCCGATCGAAAAATTCTTCGCCGCGTAATTCAGATATACGTAGCACTCGTCCGACAGCACCCAGATCCCTCGCTGGTGCGCCAGCCGGATCACTTCCGTCATATCTTCCGGCTTCATCACCGCGCCCGAAGGATTCGAGGGCGAATTCAGGATGATCGCTTTCGTCCGCGGGGTAATTAGTTTCGCCACCATCTCGGCAGTGACGCGGAATCCCTGGGCTTCGTCCGCTTCCAGTAACACGCAGTTTCCGCCCGCATAGCGAACGATATCTTTGAAAGAGACCCAGTACGGTACCGGCAGAATCACCTCGTCGCCGTGATCCACCAGCACCTGAATGGCATTGAAGAGAGCGTGTTTGCCGCCCGTTGACGCGATCACTTCCTCGCGCCGGTAATCCGAATCAAAGTCGACGTTATGCCGGTGCGCAATGGCATCGCGCAATTCGGCAGTGCCCGCAACCGCTGTGTACTTGGTGAAGTTGCCCTGGATCGCCGCAATGGCCGCATCTTTGATGTGCTGCGGCGTCGAGAAGTGCGGCTCGCCGGCTCCGAAATCCACGACATCGATTCCCTGCGAACGCAGCTTATCGGCCTCCGCCACGACTGCCATAGTGGCTGAGGGTTCGATCCGGTTGATCCTCTGCGTCAGTTTCACTGCATCCATGATCGCCGTAGTCATGCTTTCTTCTTCCTTCTCCTGGGCACTTCAATAATGCGTGTGTCCCGTAACTTGAATGCGGGATCCAGTTTTTCCCGCAGCTTTATTTCAACTATCTCGGGCACGAGACCCTTCACCGGTCCACCGGCTTGCGCAACCTCCCGCACCAGCCGCGAACTTACGTATGAGTATTTATCGGCGGGCATCATGAAGACCGTTTCCAACGTGGGTTCGAGCTTGCGGTTCATCAGCGCCATCTGCAGTTCGTATTCGTAGTCGCTGATCGCCCGGATACCCCGCAACACGCACATCGCATCGATGGATTTCGCGTATTCGACCATCAGCCCATCGAACATGTCGATGCGAACGTTTGGCAGATCGGCCGTCAACGCCCGTAACATTTCCAACCGCTCCGCCACGCTGAACATCGGGCTCTTTTCCGAGTTCCTCAAGATGGAAACGACCAGCTCTTCAAAAATCTTGGCCCCCCGCTGAATGAGATCGAGGTGCCCGTTCGTGGGCGGATCAAACGACCCCGGATAGATAGCCCTCCCCTTATTCAATCGTCCTCTCAGACTGACCGTTTGGCGACACGGGCAGCGCGGCGCAGCAATTAGGAGATTTTATGCGGGCAGGACCGACAATGGCAATGAAGCAGAGGAAATTGATGGTGTCTGAAAAGTGAAGATCCAGAGAGCATTAGGAAATTCAGGCTCAGGAGAACGTAGGCACGCCTGCATTTGCCTCGCCGATCTGGTCAAAATGCCAGGCCTTTTGAGGCCTAAATCGGCGATGCATCTGAACAATCCCCAGGGAGACCCGGGCGCGGCTCCGTGAGAGAGAGAGTCAGCCGCGCCCGGAAGGCAACGAGCTATCTTTTGGCCGCGATCGGAATCTTCACGGGTTCGGGCGGGGCACTCGGCATCGTGGTAACCCGGCCTGCCGCACCATTCGTCGGCGCAGCTGCGGCCGTCGGAGCGGGAGCCGCTGCGATCAATCCCAGCGCCTTGCGCACTTCGGTGTCGAGCTTCGCCATCACATCTTTGTTGTCCTTCAAGAACTGGCGTGCATTCTCGCGGCCCTGGCCAATTCGCTCGCCCTTATAGCTGAACCACGAGCCAGACTTCTCCAGGATGTTGTTATTCACGGCCAGATCGAGCAGATCGCCCTCGCGCGAAATCCCCTCGCCGTACAGGATGTCGAACTCCGCCTCGCGAAACGGTGCAGCCACTTTGTTCTTCACCACTTTGACCTTCGTCCGCGAACCGGTGACCACATCGCCATCTTTGATAGCCGCAATTCGGCGGATGTCTACGCGCACGGACGAATAAAATTTCAGCGCCCGTCCGCCGGTCGTCGTCTCGGGATTCCCAAACATCACGCCGATCTTCTCGCGAATCTGATTGATGAAGATGAGGCACGTCCGGGACTTCGATACCGTCCCCGTAAGTTTTCGCAAGCGCCTGCGACATCAGCCGCGCTTGCAATCCCATGTGGCTGTCGCCCATCTCGCCGTCCAATTCGGCCTTCGGTACCAGCGCCGCCACCGAGTCGACGACCAGCACGTCAATCGCGTTCGAGCGCACCAGCGCCTCGGTAATCTCCAAGCGCCTGCTCGCCATAGTCCGGCTGCGAAACCAGCAGATTGTCGACATCCACGCCCAGTTTCTTGGCGTATCCCGGATCGAGCGCATGCTCCGCATCCACAAACGCTGCCATTCCGCCAGTCTTCTGCGCCTCTGCGATTACCTGCAGAGTAATGGTCGTCTTGCCCGACGATTCCGGCCCGAATACTTCCACTACGCGCCCGCGCGGAAAGCCGCCCACGCCCAGCGCCGCATCGAATGAGATCGACCCCGTCGGGATCACCGCGATGGGGACAATCGCTTCCTTGGACCCCAACCGCATGATCGATCCCTTGCCGAACTGTTTCTCGATTTGCGAAACCGCCAGCTCGATCGCCTTGCCCCGCTCGTCTGCCATGGAAGTGGCTCCTTTAAAGATTGCGACTATGAATACTTTCTAATTCTGGCCGGATTATACATACGAATTGAAGCGAATAAAAGGCGAATCTACATAATTAACCTGTGGAAGGTCCCAAAGCGGGAACATCAAAGATTCTGGTTCTCCTGGAATTTGCTGACCCCTGACAACTAGCCACTGGTTTTCTACCTCTGCAACAAATCCACCGGCGCGGTCACATCGTGCACCCGGAAGTACTTCGCCAGCGCCGGATACTTCCGCGCCACCGCTTCATACATCGCATAGGCCACGTTGCGATACGACACATGCCCGGCAGGCGTCGTGCGCAACTCGGAGATGTAAACCGCCTCGGCAAAATCCATCTTGAACAGCGCCCTCTTCCGGAACGCCAATGGAATCGCGTATTGCGAATTTTCCTCGGCTTCAGGAGTTCCCCGGCCAGCCAAATTCTCCACCGCCGACTGCACCCGCCGCATCGCCGCTTCAAATCTCCCGCGCACCCCGGCATCTTCCATGTCGAGCAGCATCTCGTACCCATGCTGCGTCGTGAATCCCTGCATCACCTGGATGCACCGCCGGTGCCGGTGCATATCGCGGAATCCACCCGTATCCATCAGAATGTCAAACCGGAACTGCTGTCCCGCGCGGAACCCGCGAAGCATTTCGTCGTACTTCCCGCGATGTCGAAGTCCTAAATCGATAACTTCCCGGCGCCTTCGCTCCCCGGCGACCTGCACCATCTGCCGAATCTGCCGGTACGAATAATGGCTGTGCTCGTAGAGCAAAGTCGTCGCAATCTCCACTTCCAGAGGCTCTTCATCGAGCAGATCGACGATGGCTTTTGACGCCGCTATGGGTTCACTTGCCATCAGTTCCCGTGCCGCCTGCCGCAATTCGCGCCGCGTCTCGATTTCATACGGGTTCGGATCCGCATACTTCACCAGCGTCGGCGCTACCCTCACCTCACGCAACAGCTCCTGCTCCGCACGCGCGCCCAGTTCCGGACTCACGGCCCGAATCTGCTCAACCAGCGACTGAAGCGACTCCGCGTTCACGTTGTAGGCCGGCCGCGTTGCCGCTTTCTTAAGCGACTCTCCCAGCGTGCGAACCTCTTTG
Source organism: Terriglobia bacterium (assembly GCA_963823085.1). Lineage (GTDB taxonomy): Bacteria > Acidobacteriota > Terriglobia > Terriglobales > Acidobacteriaceae > Sulfotelmatobacter. The sequence continues at coordinate 539,490 of CAWGKF010000006.1, forward strand.
TGCGAATGCGACAGCAGATGCGCGACTTGGTTTTCCAGGGTGCGCGCATTCACGATCTCGCCCAGCGAAGTATTCGTCGCCAGCGGGAGCAGGTACCGCGTGATATCAAAAGCCCGCGCCTTCAGCGTCCGCTCGTAAGTCTCCTGCTTCATGTCCGCGGGTTTCGGCGTGATGCTGATGAGGTAATCCGCCATGTGCGCCGAAAACGCATCGTATTCGGCGAAAAGAAAATCCAGAGTCTCCCGATACAGCTTCCGCGCATCGTCATCCGAGCCAAACTCCGGCGTGTAGTACCCGCTCTTCCGAAAATCCTGATAGCGCGTCGACCGTTCCTGCCCGTCCCAGCGCTGCTCATCGGCCAGTTCGATGGCCGCCAGTATCGACAAACGCTCGATTGCCAACGCGATGTGCGCCAGATCGGCAATCGACCGGTGCCCATACTGAAAATAAAAAGTATTGAGAAACTTCTCCGCCTTCTGCGTGCTGATCTCCCGCAGCGACTCCTTCATCGAGAGAGCCGAGCGCGAGTATTTCGCCATCGCATACGCCTGGATCTCCGGCTCGACTCCGAACACTGCGAACACTTCAGTCGAAGGCTCAGCCAGGCTGTGTGGCGCGGGCACTCCCGCCCGCGTCTGTCGACCCTGAATCGACTCCAGCAGGTTTTTCTAGCGCCGACCCACGCTGCGTCGACCGGTGTCCAGTCGCGTCTGAAGGGTTTGTGTTGGAAGGCTTAGGCATAGTCACAACATTCGTTGCAGTGGGAGACATGGGAGTGCTTCGCATGGTACGCGCCGCCCTTGTGGATAAGCAATGCGATTCGTCACGAGCTTAATTTCGCAATCCATTCCAGCAGCAACCATGAATGGGGAGACAACGGTCCTCGGCTGTCCGGTCGAGCGCAGCTCTACGGCTGCGGCCGAGATCGCCCAACCGGCCGTCCTCCGTCCGCGGCTCTCCCGGTATAATTCGGCGTTCATCTCGTCGAAACCTTTTGGAGAACTCTGAATGTCCCTTTCAGGGAAAGTAGCCCTAATCACCGGTGCCTCGCAAGGCATTGGCCGCACCTGTGCTCTGCGTCTCGCCAAAGAAGGCGCGAGCGTGGCCGTTGCCGCCCGCAACCAGGAGAAACTGAACGAACTGGTGAGCGAGATCACTGCCGCTGGAGGGACAGCCGCTGCCTTCCCGCTCGATGTAGCCAACGAGGAACAGGTCAAGTCCACGGTGAAAGCCGCCATCGCGCAGTTCGGTAAAATTGACATTCTCGTTAATAATGCGGGCATTACGCGGGACCAACTGATCATGCGCATGAAACGCGCCGATTGGGACGCCGTCCTCCAGACCAATCTGACCTCCGCATACCTCTGCATCCAGCAAGTCATCCCATCGATGCTGAAGCAGCGTTGGGGGCGCATCATCAACGTCACCAGCGTTTTCGGGCAGATGGGCCAGGCTGGGCAAGCGAACTACTCGGCATCCAAAGCCGGACTGATTGGACTCACCATGGCCATCGCCCGAGAAGTCGGCTCCCGCAACATTACTTGTAACGCGATCGCTCCCGGCTTCATCGAAACTGCCATGACCGAAGTTCTCAGCGAAGAATTCAAGCAGACTGCGGTCAAACAGATTCCGTTGGGCCGCGTAGGAACGACCGCAGATGTCGCCGGAGCCGTCGCGTTCCTGGCCTCAGACGATGCGGCTTACATCACCGGCCATGTCCTGAGCGTGAACGGCGGCATGCTAATGGGGTGATCCTTCACCGCCGAGAACGCCGAGATCGCAGAGAAGCAATGAACACGGGACTATTTAAGATGCCCAATCCAATCGATTCCTCGGCGTCCTCTGCGTACTCGGCGGTGAAATATCTTTCTTTCGCGCAAGCCGAATCCGAAGCCCAAATTAGCCAAGCTCGCGATCTCTTTCTCGAATACGCCCAGTCCCTTGGTTTCAGCCTCTGCTTCCAGAATTTCGACAAGGAACTTGCCGATCTGCCCGGAGACTATGCTCCTCCCGAAGGCCGTCTCCTACTGGGTGAGTACGCAGGCCAGCTGGCCGGATGTGTCGCCCTCCACAAACTCGAGAATGGAATCTGCGAGATGAAGCGTCTTTACCTGCGCCCGCAATTCCGCGGCAAGGGACTTGGCCGTGCTCTCGCCGAAAAAATCATCGCTGAGGCTCGCCAAATCGGCTATAAGCGCATGCGGCTCGACACCGTCGAACCGGTGATGACGGATGCGGTCGCCATGTACCGCAGACTCGGATTCAGGGAAATTCCCGCCTACCGTGCAAATCCGAATGCTGGCACGCTCTACATGGAACTCCTGTTGTAATCCGGCATCGTCTTCGCGCACAATATCGGCCACACTCCCGGGAAAGGATCGCCCAACCATGCATAAATTCTTCGCAATCACCGCAGTTCTGCTGTTCACGGTCGGTGCCTTCGCCGCTGACAGCAAAACCGTCTCCTACAAGAGCGGCGACGAAACTGTCCAAGGCGTTCTCTTCACGCCTTCGGGGAAAGGCCCCTTTCCTGGCTTGCTCGTAATTCACGAATGGTGGGGCCTCAATGATTGGGTGAAAGACCAAGCGTCGAAGCTTGCGGACCAGGGATACGTATCCCTTGCCGTCGACCTTTATCGCGGCAAAGTTGCCACCACGCCCGACATGGCGCACGAAATCATGCGAGGAGTCCCGGAAGACCGCGCCAAACGCGATCTCCATGCGGCCTTCGAATTCCTCGCGTCGCAGCCGAACGTGAAGAAAGACCGCATCGGCGCAATCGGATGGTGCATGGGCGGAGGCTACTGCACTCGATGTCGCTCTGCAAGAGCCGACTCTCGCGGCCGACGTCATCAACTATGGCCACCTCGCCACCGATCCCGAAGCGCTGAAAAAAATCAACGCACCCATCCTTGGCCTCTTTGGTGCGCAGGATCACGGCATCACGCCCGACGACGTGAAGAAATTTGCCGAGACCCTCGAAAGCATGGGGAAGAAAATCGAGATCAAGATTTACGACGATGCCGGTCACGCCTTCGAAAACCCCAACAACAAAGATGGCTACCGCGAAGCCGACGCCGCCGACGCGTGGAAGCGCACTGTCGACTTCCTGGCAGCAACATTGAAAACGTAACGTTTGAAATTCCTTTGTGGTGATGCTTTCTCGCAAAGGAAGTCCGAGAGCGCGACGAGTTTTACTTATACGGTGTGAAAGCAACACGTATAATTCCTCGAAACTTCTTTTCTCGGAATTGATTTTCCATATGGCACGAAGGTTCACCGTATGGCACAAATTTCCCCTTGCCAGAAGTTGCCGCTCTGGTTACCATGACCCATCCTGAAATGCTCCCTACAATGAATATCGGCGAGACCATCCGCAACTACCGCCTTCAGAAAGGCATGTCTCAGGGCGACATCGAAAAGCGCACCGGCCTTCTCCGCTGCTACCTTTCTCGCGTCGAAAACGGTCACACAATTCCTTCGCTCGACACGCTTTCCAAGATCGCCGGAGCCATGGAGCTTCCGCTTTCTCAATTCTTTTCCGATCCCAATCACAGCAACGGCTCCAAGGGACTGCCGCAACTGTCGGATGACGAGGTCCGCTTCCTCAGCCAGATCCGTCGCTATTCCACCAGCCTGAACGACAGCGATCGCAAGCTCGTCCTCGCCATGGTTAAGAAAATGGCGTCCAACTCCGCGAAATAGTTCCAGCCTCGAGCCGTGAGCTTCGAGAAAAATCTGCCTGACAAGTTCCCTAATCCAAATGTTAGCGATGGATAAAACACCTATTTCGGTGCGAATAAGCGAGATAGTTACCTGGAACCAGGTTGGCTCGCAAGCTCGAAGCTCGTGGCCCGCAGCTAGTTGGCACCTTACTTTTGTGCTATGCCCTCCGTGACCCACAGGTACCTCGCTCCATCGCTTCCCGCTCTTTACACTGATGCTGGAGAAAACCTGTGACGCTCGACGAAGAACTGACAGTACTCGATACTCAATTGCGCCGGCTGAAGATCGAGTACGAGATCTTTTTCAGCAACCCGACCAAGCGTCCGCCCACCGACATCGAGTGGAAGGTCCTCGCCCTATTGCGGAAATTCTCTGATGGCGGCCGCATGAATTTCTCCCAACGCTACCGCTACAACGAAATGGCGCAACGTTATGCCATTTACAGTGATCTTTGGCGCAAAAAATCCAGAATTCGCGAGGAAGGATATCGCCGACCGCAAGACGCCTTGCTCTCTGTCCAGGGCGTACGGGTTGCCGAAGAAGAACATAAGCCGCATCACCATCAAGCTTACGGAGTGAGCCATGCCGCCGCAGCTGCGGCCCGCTCTGCTACATCCCAGCCGTTCACCCTGCATAGCGTAGATCAGGGCGAGCGCGAGCAGGTAGAACGCCTCTACAACACGCTCGTCGCCGCCAAGAAAAAAGCCGGAGAGAACGTCACTGGCAGCATCGATTCTTTCGCGGCCTTCGTTCAGAAAAAGACCGAGCAAATCCGTAAGCAGTACAAGTGCCATGGTGTCGAATACTCGGTGGAACTCACCGACGGTGGCGTGAAGCTGAAAGCCAAAGCAGCGAAGACCTAAGCCTCCCTCAAGTTATTCCCTCACTTCGGACGGCCCGCGCCGCCAACCGCCAATCCTTCCCAGCTGATAAAATCTTCGGTCGCCCTCATCACAGAAAAGCAAGAGGACTCCTTTCATGTCTCCCCGCATCCAACGCGCTATTCTCAGCGTCACCGATAAAACCGGCCTGGTTGACTTCGCCCGGCGGCTCTCCGCGCTCGGGATCGAGCTCATCTCCACTGGTGGCACCGCCAAGCTTCTCCGCGACTCTGGGATCACGGTAAAAGACATCTCGGATCTCACCGGATTCCCCGAGATGCTCGATGGCCGCGTCAAAACGCTCCACCCTAAGGTCCACGGCGGAATCCTGCATCGCCGCGAGGATCCCAAGCACGTGGCTGCAGTGAAAGAGCACGGGATCCAGCCGATCGATATGGTCGTAGTCAATCTGTACGCGTTCGAGAAAACCGCGGCCAAACCGGGAGTCGCGTTCGAGGAACTCATCGAGAACATCGACATCGGTGGCCCATCGATGATCCGCTCCGCCGCCAAGAACTTTCACGACGTCGCGATCGTCACCTCTCCAGCGGACTATGGATCCATTGCCTCTGAACTCGAGAACAACAACGGCACCCTCTCCAAAGAAACTAAGTGGAGTCTGGCGCAAAAGGCATTCGCCACCACAGCCGCCTACGATTCAGCGATTGCCTCCACTCTCGAGCGAATCTCTCCGGAGAAGATCGATCTAAACCCAGAGACGTTCCCCGACACCCTCCGCTTCTCTTTCCACAAAACTCTCGACCTGCGTTATGGCGAGAATCCTCACCAGAAGGCCGCCATGTACTCCGACGGCTCCGGCAAAGGCGTCGCCAACGCTCGCCAACTACAAGGCAAGGAACTTTCCTACAACAACATCGTCGACCTGCAGGCCGCGTGGGATCTCGCCCAGGAATTTGACGAACCCGTCGTCGCCATCATCAAGCACACCAATCCTTGCGGCACAGCGACAGGGAAGACTCTGGCCGAGGCGTACAAACGCGCGCTCGAATGCGATCCCGTATCAGCCTTCGGAGGAGTGATCGGCGTCAACCGTCCAATCGACCTGGCAGCCGCTGAAGAAATGCATAAGCTCTTTCTCGAAGTCATCGCTGCACCCGGATTCGAGGAGGCGGCAAAAGAAAAGTTCGCTTCGAAAAGGAATCTGCGTCTGGTCGAGGTCGTGCCGGCAAATCAGAAGTGGATTTTGAAGAACGTCTCCGGGGGGATGCTCGTTCAGGATGCCGACGCTCGCCCGCTGAGAGACTCTGACCTCCAGGTCGTCACAAAGCGCCCTCCGACGCCGGAAGAAACCCGTGCGCTGCTCTTCGCGTGGAAAGTCTGCAAGCACGTGAAATCCAACGCCATCGTCTATGCTCGCGACGGACAAACTGTCGGCGTTGGCGCGGGACAGATGTCCCGCGTCGATTCTGCCAAAATCGGCGCCATGAAAGCACAACTCCCGCTGAAGGGTACCGTCGCGGCATCTGACGCATTCTTCCCGTTTCCCGATGGCGTCGAAGAAATCGCAAAGGCCGGAGCTACCGCCATCATTCAGCCCGGAGGTTCTCAGCGCGACCCCGAAGTCATCGAGGCCGCCGATCGCCTCGATCTCGCTATGTTATTTACCGGAGTCCGTCACTTCCGCCATTGACGAAATCGGGCTTCCGGCTTCGGGTTTCCGCCAAAGAGTTGGAGCCAATCGAAGCCGCATCTTCGGTAAGCCCACAGTTACTGTGACACTGTTAGGCTGTTCAATATTGCCAATCACCTTTACAAAATTTGACGCCGAAGCCTGGAGCCGGAAGCCCGAAGCCATTCTTTTCCGCCGCAGGTCCCTGTCCTTCTGGTCTCCCGCTATTTTTCGCGTCCTTTCCTCTCCTCGGGGTAGAATATAAGCACCTTTCCCCCGTCGGCTTTGCATCCAATTGAGCTGAGGTTTCGGAAACGCGCCGCGAGCGCAGTCAGGTCCAGAATGAATCTAATTCTTCGCCTTTTTTTGATGTTCGGAGTCGTCAGCGCTGCTGCCGCTCAAACCACCCAATCTGCTGCCGCCCCGGACTCCAGCCAGCCCGACAGCTCGTCGCAGTCCTCGCCTCGCAAGGTTGACAAAGCTGCTGCTTACTATCACTACACTTTGGCGCATATGTACGAGGAGATGGTGACTGCCTATGGCCGCAGCGACTTGGCCACCAAGGCAACCGAGGAATACCGCCTGGCAATCGAAGCTGACCCCTCGTCGGAATTCCTGACCTCTGCCCTCGCCGAACTGTACGTAAAGACCGGACGCATTGCCGACGCCGTCAAAGAAGCGCAAGACATCATCAAGCGCGATCCCAAGAATCTGGAAGCTCACAAGCTTCTCGGCCGCATCTATCTCCGCTCTCTCGGCGACATGCCGGGGGGCAATGGCTCCGACAATATCCTAAAGCTCGCGATCGACCAGTACGAGCAGATCACCAAGCTTGATCCCGAAAGCGTCGATGACCACCTGCTCCTAGGTCGACTCTACCGGCTAAGCAATGACATGACGAAGGCGGAAGCCGAGCTAAAGACGGCCGTCAAGATCGATCCGAGTTCCGAAGAAGCCGTCACTACCCTAGCCATGCTGTATACGGACGAAGGCGACACGGCGCATGCGCTTAAAGTACTGAGTTCGATTCCCGACTCCGCCCGTTCAGCAAAGCTTTATGCCGCTCTGGGCGCAGCCTACGAGCAGCGCAAGGATTACAAGAGCGCGATTGATGCCTATAAGCACGCCATCGTTCTCGATCGCGACAATCTGGATGCGATCCGCGGACTTGCAGAGAATCTCCTGAACGATGGCCAGCTCGATGCCGCACTCGAACAGTACAAAGTCATTGCCGACTCGAATCCCGAAGACGCGCAAACCTATGTCCGCATGGCTGAGATTTATCGCCGCGAAGGCAAATACGATCTCGCTCTCGAGAATCTTAAGCGCGCTGACACTCTCGTCCCTGACACCATGGACGTGCCCTACAGCATGGCTGCCGTTTACCAGGCGCAAGGACGCTATGACGACGCGATCAAGCTGCTGCAAGACCTGCTGAAGAAAACGGAGAAGAGCGAGATCGGGACCAGCCAGGCCGACCGCAACAATCGCGCCATCTTCATCGAGCGACTCGGCATGATCTACCGCGAGCAGGAAAATTACACCGCTGCGGTCGACACCTTCCGCAAGATGTTGTCCCTGGGCGATGAGAACACGCGGACCGGTTACCAGGAAATTATCGATACCTATCGCGAGGCGAAGGAATGGCCACAGGCTACTGCCGTCGCCAAAGAAGCAGTTCAGAAAATGCCTGATGACCGCGACCTTCGCATGGTCCTCGACGCACAACTCGCCGACATGGGCCAGTTCGATCAGGCGGTCAGTGACGTTCGCTCGATGCTGAAAGGCGGACCGGAAGATCACGACGTCTACATTCGTCTCGGCATTATTTACACTCGCGCCAAGCGCTGGAGTGATGCTGAAGAGGCACTCGCCAAAGCCGAACAGCTCTCGGCCAAACCCGAAGATAAAGCTTACGTGGAATTTCTTCGTGGAGATTTATACCAGCGTCAAAAGCTCTACGACCAGGCCGACGCAGCATTCCGCAAGGTCTTAGCCTCCACTCCGCCCAGCGACCCGCAGGCTGCCGCAACGCTCAACTATCTTGGTTATATGAATGCCGATCGTGGCGTAAAACTCGAAGAATCCCTAAATTACATCAAGCAGGCCTTGAGTTTGGAGCCCAACAACGGTGCCTACCTTGACTCGTTGGGATGGGTCTACTTCAAGATGGGCAAGTATGATCTCGCGGAAGAGAACCTGAACAAGGCCGCAGTCCACATGGGTTCAGATCCCACGGTGCAAGAGCACCTCGGCGATCTCTACCAGAAGACCGGCCGCCTGAAACTCGCAGCCGCCCACTGGGACCGCGCAGTCCAGGAATGGAACAAGACCGTCCCGGCCGAGCAAGACCAGGAGGCCTACGCCAAAGTCCAGCAGAAACTCGATGCCGCCAAAGTGCGCTTGGCGAAAGAAGATTCAACCAAGCAATAGACAGCAATAGATCAGGGCGCCCCATTTCTCGCACGCTGTTTGCGCGAGAAATGGGGACTTTGATTTTTGATGCCGGTTCTCGCAGCTGGTCTCTCCTTACTCCGTCGCGACTTCCCGCTCTGCTATTCTTCCTTCATGCTGGCCAGCTACGCGGTCGAAGTTACCCACTCCCGCGGACGCCGCTTCGCTGAACCGCAGCATCCCTATCGCAACGATTTCCAGCGCGACCGCGACCGCGTTATTCACGCTCGCGCTTTCCGTCGTCTTGAAGCCAAAACCCAGGTCTTTACCCGCCGCTACTCCGATCACTTTCGCAACCGGCTGACGCACACACTCGAAGTCACCCAAATCTCCCGCACCATCGCCGGAGCTCTTGCCCTCAATTCCGATCTGGCCGAAGCGCTTGCATTAGTCCACGACATCGGACACCCGCCCTTCGGTCATGCCGGAGAAAAGGCCCTCAACGCCGCCATGCGTGAGCACGGACTCTTCTTCGATCACAACCTCCACGCTCTCCGCATCGTGGAAGATTTCGAGCAGCGCTACGCTGCGTTCCGCGGACTCAACCTGACCTTCGAAGTTCGTGAGGGCATCATCAAGCACTCGCACGACTACGCCCCAAAAGATCATCCGGAGCTTGCCGAATATCTTCTCGACGATCGCCCACCGCTGGAAGCGCAGCTCATCGACCTCACCGACGAGATCGCCTACAACACCGCCGACCTCGACGACGGCTACGAATCGCACCTGCTTGTCGCTGGAAGAAATTCGCGACGGTGTGCCCATCTTCGAGCGTTTCTATCGCGAAATCGTGCAACTGTACCCGGAAGCCCCCGAAAAGCTGAAGTTCAACGAAACTCTGAAACGCGTGCTCAATCGTCTCGTCGACGATCTGATCAGGACGACTCGAAATCGGATCACCGAAGCAGGAATCCAAACCCTCGACGATGTTCGCCACCATCCCACTCGCCTGGCGGCGTTCAGCCCAACGGTCGATGCCGAGCGCAAACAGAACAAAGACTTCCTGTACGAGAATCTCTACTACAGCCCGTCGCTGGCCGACGAAAAAGATGACGCCGAGCGCGTCGTCTCAGAACTTTTCGCCTTCTGGACGGCCCACCCCGAATCTCTTCCGCACAATTACCGGGACAAAGCCAAAGAAGAATCTTTGCCGCGTGTCATCTGCGACTACATTGCCGGGATGACCGACCACTTCATCTACGAGCAGTACGAAAAACACTGCTGCAGGAGCTGAACGTCGCTGAGGAGAGTACCCCCTCCCCCTCGAATCTCTGGAATCATCGAGTTAGCGGGAAATCGCAAAGTAATCTATGGGGCTCAATAAGTTAGGGCTAAAATCTTGAGCCACCGAGAGTTACACCCTTGTTTTGGGCGGAAACCTCTGGGCTTTCACAGTCGCGGCCTCGATTTGTCCTGCCCTGGTTGCACAAGCCGCTTTGTTTCCAATATTTTACCTCTAACTGATGGACAATGCAGCCACTTGCTAATTCAGATGCGTGCGAAATTTTTCTCTCGAATCCCGCAAAATCTTGTTTTCAAAGAACTTAGCTGGTGGGTATCCCATCAGGTCGCGCAAAATATTGAGCCGCTTGGGACTACTCGCAAAATATTCCGAAATAAAGACTTAGCTGCGGCTCGACGAAGGCGCCCTTCGTCGCTCGGCATCCGCATGATGAGACATTTTGGTTGTGGAGCACAAGGTCAGATGTCACAACGGCGCGGAATTGGCTTGTGGAAAAACTATTTGGATGGGCCAATTCAGGCAAGCTCAATGGTCTTACGAATTTTTAGAAAAAGTTCCGGTCTCATCGGTGTCGGTCTCCGCGCGGTCGCCTGCGGGCTTTGCCCTCCGGCGACGGCCTTCGGCAGAGTGGAATTGTTTTCTTTTTTGTTCCTTTACGCGGCCCTGGAAGGGCCGCTCTTCCACGGCGATGTCGGCGTTCGCGTATAGTTCGCCGCGTTGGCGCTTCCCCAGGAAGGGAAGATGAATGATTCATGCGCTATCGCTTGATTCCCGCACCTAATGACTGAGAATGATCAGGAGCACGACCAGACCGACGATTGCATAAGATTGATTCGGGATGCGCGCAGGCAATGCATGAGTGCGACAGAACATGGCGGAGATGTCCCTTTCAATATTCGGGGTAGGAACTCTTAATGTTAGTAAGGCAGGAATGCGGTGTCGATGATACTTAGGTGAGACGATTCAAAGTCCCCACCCCGTCCCGCAAACACTGCGCGGATAAGGGTTGGACGGCAACCTTTTTTCCTGTCGCTTGTTTGTTTCCTAACTTTTGTAACATCGCCACTTCATTCATTGCTCCGCCGTTTCGAAGGCACCTGCCGTCACTCTCCCGCCACTCTCGCCACCACGTCAAACAGAATCTTGGGCCCTCGCCTCACTTCTTCGACGCGAATGCGCTCGTCGTTTCCGTGCTCCGTATTGCCTTCTTCCTCTGTCGCGGCATACGGATTGAATCCGTACGCCACAATCCCCAGCGGCCGGTAGCGCTGATTCTCCGTATAGCCGCTCGTGATATGCGGCACAACCGGCGTCCCGGGAAAGTACTTGCCCGACACCTCGCGGATTGCCGCGAATAGCGCGTTATCTGTCCCGGAATAGTTCGCGATCCGAAACTCCGGCTCCAGCGGTTCGATCGTCACATTCGGATCATTCACCAGTCTCCTCAGCGTCTCGGCAACGCCCTTCGGGTCGCCTCCCGGCAAAATTCGTACATCCAGATTTGCCCAAGCCTCTGCGGGGATCACATTTGTCTGTTCCGAGCCTCCCAGCATGGTTAAAGAAATCGTGTCGCGCAACAGAAAGTTCAATGACTCGTCCCGCTCCACTTGTTCCTCAAATTTCTTGTCTTCCACCGCTTTTCGGATATTTCGGTAATACACGGCCCGCTCGGGCGGTTCATACGGAGCCATGTCGCGCAGGAATTCCTCTACCACCGGCAGCACTCGCAGCGGAGTCTGGTACGCGATGATCCGGTCAAGCGCCCGCACCAGACGGTTCGGGGCAGAATCAGGGTTCGGTCTCGACGCGTGCCCCGGTTTTCCATGCGCCACTACGTGTAGCCAGTACGACGTCTTCTCTCCCACATCGACGCCGACGTACTTGACCTTGCCATTCTCCAGCAAGTTTTCTCCGCCCTCGTTGATCAGGAACTCCGCGTTGCCCAACAGTTCGCGCTTATTCTTGATGAACCAATCCGTTCCTGTGCCACTCGCCTCTTCATCGGCGACTGCCAGAAAAATCACGTCGCGATTAAGCGCGACCTTCTCGCGCTTCAACATCACCATGACCATCAATTGCGCCAGCCCTTCATCCTTCATGTCCTGCGCGCCGCGACCCCATATGTAGCCGTCGCGAATCTCTCCGCTAAATGGAGGTACCCTCCAATGCGAAGCATCGCTGGTGACGACGTCCATGTGATTGAGCAAAACAATGGGACGTGGGTGCCCCATGTCTCCGTGATTTTGGGAGACGTGGGGATTTTGCCCATCGGTGGCCGCCGGAAGCCGTGCCCACAGATCTCCCCGGCCCGGCGCAATCTCAAACGTGCGGTTCTCGATTCCTTCGGCGTCGAGAATCTTTTTGTAGAACGAAACTGCTTTCATCTCGTTTCCCGGTGGATTGGTCGTGTCCACCCGTAGATACTCCTGCATCCACGTCACGGCCAGCTCGGAGTATTGCTGCATCCGATTCTCTGGAATCCGCGACGACGGCATCACCGATTCTTCTCCGCGGACGAAACCACAAAGCAGCAGCAAAAAGACCGCAGTAATCCGCAGCAATCCATACTTCTCCTGCCCAATTCGCCGAATTTCGCCCAAGAATCCCTCCGAAACGGTGTGTTAAACGACAGTGAGGCCGAGCCAGACATTCGACGCAGACGCAGCCTTTTGCACGCACTTTTTATATCAGCTTTCCCAAAATTACCCTGCCTCGGCCGCCTACCCTACCATTCTCCTATTCGAACAACTACAATACCTATTCATATCAACAATTTAGCTGATCAACCTCAGACGCCGATTTGGCATCCGAACTGTAATACCAGAGTGCGGTGCCGCGGCATTCTGGTCGCCCGGAAGTCACCAGGCCAAGCGACGCGTCAGCGCAGGCCGGCTCAGCGAATCCGCTGGCTTTCTTTTTAGGGACGCAATTCAATTTCAAGCACGCTCCGGCGTGCCGGGGCCTAAGCAGAACAACCGCCCCAAACTTGGAGGAAGTGATTATGAATCACCGTCTCGTCATCGCCCTGCCTTTGGCTGCCGTGCTTGCATTACCGGCCCTTGCGCAGACCACCTCGTCATCCCAGGATCAGAGCCAGCCAGCTGCCACTCAGTCGTCTTCGACTGATTCGAGCACTGGCAACGCTACCGGCAAGGCTCCATTGGCCGCTCCTTCTCGCGAAGGCTTCTGGGGACGCGTTAATCCCTTTGCCCGCAAAAAGTATGTACAGCGCCAGACTGAGCCGATCCGCGACCGCGTCAACGAACTCGATGAACTGACCTCGGCCAATAGCAAGCAGATCAAAGACGTCGATTCACGCGCCACCGCCGGCATCAAGCTGGCGTCTGACAAGGCCAACGAAGCCGATCAACACGCCGTCGATGCCGGCAACAAAGCCACTGCAGCGCAGCAATCGGCGCAGCAGGTGACCAGCCGCGTGCAGAACGTCGAAACCGTGGTCAGCAACATCGACCAGTACAAGGCCTCGAATCAGACCGAAATCCGCTTTCGCAGCGGTCAGACCGTTCTGAGCAAGGACGCCAAAGACGCTCTCGACCAGATGGCCACCGGAGTGAAGGGTCAGCGCGGATACATCTTCGAAGTGCAGGGATTCTCCTCTGGCAAAGGCCAGGCCGCAATCACGACTTCGCAGAAGATGGCTGAGTCCGTCGTCCGATATCTCGTACTCACCCACGACATCCCGGTCTACCGCATCTACCTCGTCGGCATGGGCAACGCCCCCGTCGCCTCGGACGATGCTTCGAAGACCAAGCGCATCAACGGAGGCCGTGTCGAAATCAGCCTGCTGAAGAATGATCTGGAGCAGCTCTCGTCCAACGGCTCTGCTCCGGCCATGAGCAGCGATCAGGCACAGCAACCGAAGTAAGTTTCGGGACCAACGGGCGCCTCGCCCAAAAGTCCCTCCCCCAGAAAAGCTCCCGCGAAAGCGGGAGCTTTTTGTTTCCTCTTATCTCGTTCTGCTACGCTTCCCGAAGCTCTTCTCGCTCGTCCATATTTCAGCCATGAGCAATTTCAAATTCGCCCTCCGCCAGTTTCAGAAATCGCCCGGCTTCGCCGCCACCGTCATTCTCACCATCGCCCTGGGCATCGGCGCGAATACCGCGATCTTCACTCTCGTCCACGCGATTCTTCTCAAATCTCTGCCCGTCGCCAATCCAGCCACCCTCTACCGCATCGGCGATCTGGACGACTGCTGTGTCAACGGCGGATTCATCAATGACAACGGCGACTTCGATCTCTTCTCCTACGATCTTTACCGTCATTTCCAGGACACCACTCCCGAATTCGAACAACTCGCCGCCTTTCAGTCCGGCCAGAACCTGATGAACGTGCGCGTCGGCAACACCATGGCGAAAACCGAACGCACTGAATATGTGTCCGGAAACTACTTTTCCACTTTCGGCGTCGGCGCCTATGCCGGGCGCATGTTCCAGTCCTCTGACGATGTCCCCGGCGCCGCGCCAGTTGCCGTCATCAGCTATGCAGCCTGGCAAGCTTCCCATGCCGGAGACCGCAACGTGGTCGGCTCCACGTTCTTCATCCAAAGTCATCCGGTGACCATCGTCGGCATTGCTCCGCCCGGATTCTTCGGCGACCGCATCAACGACAGCCCTCCGGCGTTTTGGATTCCCCTGAATACGAGCCTGTCCTCGAGGGCGAAACCACGAACCTGAAGGTAGCCGAATCGAACTGGCTCTACGTTCTGGGCCGCCTGAAGCCTGGAATCGCTCCCAAAGCGCTCGAAAGCAAAATTACTGCGAGTCTTCGCCAGTGGCTTGCCACACAACCCGCTTACACAAAAAACGGTAACGATAAGGAGATCTCCAAGCAGCACGTCGTCCTCACCCCCGGCGGTGGAGGCATTCAGAATCTTCAGCAGGAAACCGGGGACGGCCTCCGCCTGCTCATCTGGATCTCGGCGCTCGTCCTGCTCGTGGCTTGCGCTAACATCGCGAACCTTCTGCTCGCTCGCGGCACGGCGCGTCGTGCCGAGACTTCTATCCGTACCGCTCTTGGCGCTGCTCGTTCTGTCCTGATCCGTCAGATGCTCACCGAAAGCGTCCTTCTCTCTGTTGCAGGAGGGATTCTCGGCATTGCCGTCGCTTATCTCGGCGCACGCACCATACTGACCCTTGCCTTCCCGGACGCGACCCAGATGCCAATCGAGGCCAGCCCATCGCCAGTCATCCTCGGATTCGCATTCTTGCTCTCGCTCCTCACCGGAGTCATCTTCGGCATCGTCCCAGCATGGATCTCCTCGCATGCCGATCCTGCCGAGGCTCTGCGCGGATTGAATCGTTCCACCGGCGACCGCTCTCTGCTTCCGCAGAAAACTCTCATCGTCCTCCAGGCCGCTCTATCTCTCGTCCTGCTCGTCGGCGCTGGGCTGATGACGCAGACGCTGCGCAATCTCGAACATCAGAACTTCGGTATCACTACCACGAACCGCTACGTCATCCACATCGACCCCATGGGTGCGGGATACAACGTCGAAACCATCGGCGCTCTCAATCAGCGTATCGAGGACGAGTTCAAAGCCTTGCCCGGAGTCAAGAGCGCCGGCCTCGCGCTTTACAGTGCGCTCGAAGGCAATAACTGGGGTGAATCAATCTTTGTCGAAGGCCGCCCCGCGCCCGGACCTGAGGAGAACCACAACTCATCCTGGGATCGCGTCAGCCCGCAATTTTTTGAGACCATCGGCCAGCCCATCATCCGCGGCCGCGGTTTTACCGATCAGGATACGGCCACCTCTGCCATGGTCGCTGTCGTCAATCAGGCCTTCGTGAAGAAGATTCTTCCCCAAAGAAGATCCCATCGGACGCCACTTCGGCGTTTTCGACCAGAAGTACGGAGGTAACTTTGAAATTGTCGGCATCGTCGCCGACGCCAAGTACAGCAGTCCGCGCGATTCCGTCCGCTCGATGTATTTCCGCCCGATGTCGCAGTTCAACCGCAACGTCACCGGGGGCAATTTCTACATGGCGGAGAGCCGGTCACTCTATCCCAACTCGATAACCGTTCGATACGCTGGCGATGCTGCGTCGCTGGAGTCGACGGCCCGCCGTACCCTTGCCAGCATCAATCCCGATCTGACCATCGTGAGCTTTAAATCGCTGGACTATCAGGTTGCGAACAACTTCAACGAAGAACGCCTGATCTCGCGCCTCACCGGGCTATTCGGTCTGCTCGCCCTGGCTCTCGCTTCCGTCGGCCTTTATGGCATCACCGCTTATTCGGTTGCGCGCCGAACCAACGAAATCGGCTTGCGGATGGCGCTCGGAGCGAATCGCGGCAACGTCGTCTCGCTAGTCCTGAGCCGTGCGCTCCTGCTGGTCGGCATCGGCTTGGCAATCGGCATCCCTGTCGCCGTGCTCGGAGGACGATTGATGCGTACACAACTCTATGGTGTCAAGATTTACGATCCAATTACGCTGGCCGTCGCAGTCACGGTCCTTTCCGCCTTCGCTGCCCTCGCCGGATTTATCCCCGCCAGACGAGCGGCCAGCATCGAGCCGATGAATGCATTGCGGACTGAATAGATATGTCCCGAGTCGAATATGCGGTGCGGCAATTTTTCTAGGCCAAATCGATAAAATACTTGTTTTGTCTAAGTTAGCTGAAACTTGGTCACGTGATGGGCTGCAAAATATTGAAAACAAGGATTTTACTCGCAAAATATTCCAGAATAAGGAGTTAGCGCCCAAGAATCCAAGAATAGCGGTTGTTTGCGGCTAGTGCGCAGGAACGGTACATTCCGGGCTCCGCAGCGGCGGGGCAGAATCACAGTGCGATCCTGGAGTTTCGGGTTGGCAATGTCGACGAAGAATATGTGAGGCTGCGGCCTTTCGTGAAGTCGTGGCTCAAGGGACCGACCACGCAGCCGTGGGGCACGCGTTCCATTTATTTTCGAGATCCCGAGGGCAATCTTGTCGATTTCTTTGTCCCTGCGACCCATCAGTGACAAGGCGCGGCTTGGGACGCATCTGTCTTCCATGAACTCTCATTAGGGCAGGACGCGGAATTTCTTGTTGCTGGTTAGCGTGGCGCTGGGTGTCTCGACGGTAAGGAAGCCAGTGGTGGCGCCGGTGGGCACGGTGGCCGTGATTTCAGTGCTCGATACGACAGTAAAGCTGGACGAAATTCCGCTGAACTTGACGCCGGTTGCACCTGTAAGGTCGGTGCCTAGGACGAACACCTCTGTCCCAACCGTAGCGGAGATCGGCAGGGTTTTCACGAACGGCGCAAGCCCCACCGATAGTCGGTAAACCGTGCCGCAACCATCCGGGGGACTGCAGGTGAGATCACCTCCGTCTACGGTCATGCCGTAGAAGTTGCCGTCGGTGTCTTGCATGAGGCTGCCCGCCGGGCTGCCTTCTCCGGGAGCGAAGGTGTGCAGAACGGTCACCGTTCCGCTGAGAGTCATCATGAAAATCGTGCCCAACTCGTCGCTGCCACCACCGAAGTTCGTGCCGTAGAGGTTGCCGTCCGTGCCCTGCACCAGGCCTCCATAAGGAAGGCCGCCGTCGCTGCAAATCGACAGGCAAAACACGTGGAGCGTGGTGAACTTTCCTTTCTGCGTGATTTTGTAAGAGGAACCGATACCCGGATCGGGGCCATCATAGGTTGTGCCATAGAAGCGTCCGTTGTTCGCTTCAGTGAGCGGACTGTTGGGCAAGAAACCATCCGTACCGTGGAAGTTGTGCAGCGTTCGAAACGAGCCCTGCGGAGTAATGGTAAAGATCGTGCCAAGGCCAAAAGCGCCAGCATTGGTAGCGGTGCCGTAGAGAGTCCCACCGGTGGCCTGAAAGAGGCCGCCCGTAGGATAGGCCCCGTCATTGGAGTTGAAACTGTGGAGCGTGGTCACATTTCCATTCGAGGTCATCGTGAAGACAGTTCCGTAGCCGGACGCGCCCCCATAGAACGCCGTTCCGTAGAAGTTGCGGTTCGCGGCTTCCACAAGAGGGGAAGGATGGGAGCCGTCGCTGCAGAAAGTGGCAGCCTGCGGACAAAAGCTGTGCAGGGTAGTCTGAGCACCGGTGGGAGTGATGCTGAATACAGTGCCGTCATCATAGGTGCCACCGTTGGCGGTGGGGCCGTAATAGAGTCCATCGGTAGCCTGGATGAGGCGTCCTGATGGATTGGCTCCATCCGTCGAGTCAAACGAGTGCAGAGTGCTGAGCACCCCACCAGTCGTAACCGTAAAGGCCGTGCCAAAGCCGAACGCGCCACCGTTAGCAGTTGCTCCGTAGAGAAGTCCGTCGGTGCCCTGAAGCAGCACGTCAGTCGGATTGGAACCGTTGGAACTCTCGAAATTTGCCAGCGTGGTGAAGGTCTGGCCGTGTGAGAGAGTCGCCACCAGAGACACAAAAGCGATGTAAGCCAACACCAGGTTGTGCGCCTTGCATCGCTGTTGATTCCGGCGCGCCAAGAAAGAGAACTGCGCATTCCACTGTGATCCTGTCATGGAAAGTCTCCTTGCTAAGCAGATTCGCTAGAAAGGGCCGAGCTTGCTTATCCAGGGGAAAGGGGTCCGGGGGACCGAATGGGCTGGGAGTATTCCACAATTACGAGGTCCGGTCAAGGTTGATGATGGTTGGGTAGTGGAGCAGTTTCGTCGTTGAGACTCTTTCAGAAGTGTCACCCTGAGCCCGGCGATAGCCAGGCGAAGGACCGTACGTAAGCGGAAGGCCGTGACGTGATCGCAAGGAACGCCCGCTCTGCATGCGATGTGCTGGCCCCAGCCGATCGTTGTGGAACGGTTTCGCGGCGTATGATCCCTCGGCGAGCTACGCGCTCGCCTCAGGATGACATCCTCTCGGGATTACAGAAGATTCAAACTGCACCACTACCAGCGGTTCCCTTCAACGTTTTGGCCGATTCTTGTTCGCGTCGGACTGGTTGGGCGCCATCAGTGCATGAGGATCTTCATCTTCAGGATCAGGGCAGCGACGATCGCTAACGCGCCCAGAAGCGCGTTCCACTCGCGGTGCTTCAGGTAAAGGTCCAGCGAGAATCCGCTGGCATCGTCCGAAGACGCAGGCGTGATTCGGGGCAGCATACGTGGAACGCGACGAGCGTACTCATCGAAATCCGGAAATCTTTCCCGCAGGAATTGTTCTTCGCTCCGGATTACGGGCATGTAGATCGCGAAGAACATGAGGAGCAGTACGATTCCTACCCACCAATTTCGCGCCGCGATAGCGAAGCCGATTCCAATGAGCAGCGATCCGAGATACAGCGGATTCCGTGTGTAGGCGTAGGGTCCGGAGATCGCCAGGGCTTCATTCTTGCGGACGTGGCCCGAAGCCAGGGCACGCGTAAGAAGTCCTGGGACGATCAGCACCGCGCCGCTGGCCAGCGATTGCCAGGTCGGCCGCGCCAGCCAGAAATACAGCAAGGCGAAGGCGAAGCCCAAGGGCACGCGGATGCGCCTGGCCACAGCGGACCACTCAGCCATGCGCCGCCTCAGTGTGGGCCGGCGGGCACTCCGGTCCGCCGTTCTTACTTTTAATGTTGCCTTTACTGTTCCCTTTGCCGTTCGCGAGCAAACTGCGCGCGGCGTTTATGACCGCGTCTACGCTGATCTCAAGCATGGCATGATCGGCCCCAGCGTTACGCGCGTGTGTCGTTGAACTCGCCGGATTGCGCAGTACCACGCTGTGCGTTCCATACGGACCGTTGCGCGCGGGATCCGTCGGTCCAAAGATCGCAACCACGGGAATCCGCAACGCAGCCGCGAGATGCAGCGGCCCGGTATCTCCGCCGATGAACAACTTCGCACGGCGGGTCAGCGCAATGAGTTCGCTGATCGTGCACGGGAACGGCCGAGCCGCACCGCTGCTCGCACGTTCGACTTCGCTGGCCAAGTCCTGCTCGCCCGGACCGTAGTTCACGACCGGCTGTACGCCGCAAATGGCGAGCATGCGAGCGACTTGTCCGTAACGCTCGGCGGGCCAGCATTTCGCGCCCCATCCCGCGCCGGGATTCACGATGGCGAAGTCGGCGATTCGCGCTTCGTGCAAGCGCTGGTCAATCTTGCACTCGGCCGGCTCATCATGCGGGAGTTCCACCCACGGCACCTCCAGCCTTGCCCCTGCGATCTCTTCCGCAATCGAGAGGTTCTGCTCCACCACATGCGTCCCGCGAGTAATTACGCGCTGCGTATACCACAAGCTGGCCGGAGCCTCGCGAGGCTGGGCCGCTCCATAGACGACCGGTGCACCCGACCAGCGCGCCAGCACCGCCGAGCGGATTGCGCCTTGCAGATCAATGGCAACGTCATAGTGCGCCGAGCGAACGTCATTCCAGACGCGCGCAATCTTCTCGGCCGTTTGTATGGTGAAGAGAGACTTGCGCCAACCTTTCAGGTCTACGGTGTGAACCCAGTCGGCCAGCGGGCGCTGGAATGAGCGCGCTCCGCGGCGTGGCGTACCGGGCGCGCAAAGAAATTCCGCCCAGCGCTCTTCAACTAGCCAGCCGATCATTGCTTTCGGAAAGGCATCGCGCAAGGCTTGCGCAGCGGGCAAAGTGTGGATCACGTCCCCCATCGCGCTCAGACGCACGATGAGCAGGCGTTCGATTTTAGATGAACCGCCGGCTCGCGCGATCAAGATTTCCTCGGCGCAAGCCGCGAGCGAATGATTTCGGTGGTCGAATGATCTTTGGGATCTCCGACGATGGCGACGTGGCCACCGTATTCCGCTACCGTATCGCGCTCCGGGTACTGAGTCGACCGTGTAGTCCGTGCCCTTGGCCTGAATATCAGGACGAATCTCGCGGATGATGGCGTGCACGTCGGGTTCAGGAAAGATGACAACTGCGTCCACGTCCGCTAAAGCGGCCACGATCTCGGCACGTTCGTCTTCGGGCATAACTGGCCGACCTTCGCCCTTCAGCGCGCGTACGGACTCGTCCGAGTTAATGGCGACAACCAGCTTTCCGCCCAGTGTCTTCGCCCCGTGGAGATAGCGCACGTGACCAACATGCAGCAAATCGAAATTGCCGTTGGCAAGGGTGATGGGGTCGCCGGCGCGCCGCCATTCTTCCACGCGCTGGCGCAGCTCAGTCCGGTTCAGGATTTTTAGTTGTGCGCTCAATGAGATCTTGTGGCCGGCGGTGCCTGATCGATTGCCTTTAGCAACTCTTCGCGGGAGACCGTCGCAGTGCCGCGTTTCATCACGACAATTCCGCCGGCATAGTTCGCGAGCTGCGCTGCCTCTTCGGTGGTCGCGCCGGCAGCCAATGCCGCGGTAAATGCCGCAATCACCGTGTCTCCCGCGCCAGTCACATCGGCAACTTGATCGGACCCGTGGATCGGGATGTCGACCGGCTTGTGCTTGTGATTGAAGGCGACCATGCCGTCACGTCCGCGCGTGATCACCAGAGATTGCAGCTTCATGCGTGACATGAGTTGTTCTCCGGCTGCCAGCAGTTGGTTCCAGTCCTGCCCGATGGAGATGCCCAGAGCCTCTTCCACCTCGGGCTCGTTCGGAGTCGCTGCGGTAACGTCGGTGTACTGCAGCATGCGGTAGCGCGAGTCGAGGACGATGGGCACCGATCCGAGCTTGCCTTTCTCGCGCAGCGTGCTCACGATTGCCGGGGTCGCTGCGCCATACCCGTAATCTGAGACCAGTAGAGCGTCGGAAGCATGCGCATAATTCCGGGCGGCGAGATATAGTTCGCGCGTGAGGTGGGCATTCGGCGCCTGCTGCGGCTCGCGATCAACGCGGACGACCTGTTGTCGCGATGTGTGCGTCATGCCCGCGAGAATGCGGGTCTTGGTCACGGTTGTGTAGCTCTTGTCTTTCAATATCCCACTCACAGCGACATGCTTGTGGCGAAAATACTTTATGAGCAGACGTCCGGGCTCGTCGTCGCCCACGAGGCCGACAGGCAACACGTTGACTCCGAGATCGGCAAGGTTGTTGGCGGCATTCGCTCCGCCGCCAGGCAAGATCATGCGCTCGCGATGCTTGAGGATCAGCACCGGCGCCTCGCGCGATACCCGCGAAATCTCCCCGAAGACGAATTCGTCGGCGACAAGATCTCCGAGCACCGTGACGGTGATGTTCGGAAATGCCTCGACGATCTTTTTCAGCCGCTCGCCTTCTTTAGGATGCTTAGTCATGTAGTCATCCCTGCAATCACACTCACACTACGACAAGGATTCTCTCATGCACCGCGTTTTCGTTCTGCAATCTTCCGCAGAATCGTATCCACGGCGCCGGCGGCATCGACCAGCTCCATGCGCACGGGAACCACGGAAAGCGGATCCAGGGCCGAAAGATACGGGCCCAGGTTCACAGCGTCTTTTTCCGTGGTAATAAACCCACCAGCCTCGCTGCGCTGCTTCAAGTCGAGCAATTCGCGGATATCCTTCTCAGTGTAGGCATGGTGATCGCGGTAGAACGCCTGGGCAGCGGGCTCGATATTTGCTGCCCGCAATTGGAGCAGGAAATTCTGCGGCCGCGCAATCGCACAAAATACAACCGGCCTCGGAGGCACTGCCTTCGGAATGATTCCACGCTTCACTCGCCATACCAGCTTATCTTGCAGCGGAAACGACTCCGGCAATGCGCCGCCGGCAAGCACGACTGCGTCGGCGCGGCGTAAGGAATCGATCGGTTCGCGCAACCTTCCAGCAGGGAGCAGCTGATCTGTCGCGTCCTGCGGAGTGACCAGCACGATGTCGAAGTTACGTGCCAGACCGCGGTGCTGAAAGCCGTCGTCCAAGAGGTGCAGTTGCGGCCCGAACTTCAACTCGGCGAACCGCCCTGCCGCATGGCGATCTTCGCCCACAACCACGGGAACCTGCAGCTTGCGGGAAATCAGCAGAGGCTCATCGCCAAACTGTTGCGGCAGGCCTGCGGGATCGACCAGCAACGTGCCACGAAGTCTGGCGTCCGTAACCGCGCGAGAGGACATCGAATTTCACTCCGCGCGCCTTGAGCAATTCGCCCAGCAGCATGACGAAGGGAGTCTTGCCCGACCCGCCTGCGGAGAGGTTTCCTACGCTGACGACGGGACCTTCCAGGTGGTGAGAGGGAAGATGTCCGCGGTCGTAGAGCGCATTGCGCGCTCGAGCCACGGCGCCGTAGATGGTCGAGAGCGGGTTCAATGGTTATGTGCAGCTTGCGCGGGCTTGGGATCGGCACTCTGCGGCAACAGTGATTTCAACGCTTCGAGCGTGCGCGTGGTCGCACCCATCTGCGAAAGGATCGTCTCTTTGGCACGGCGGCCCAGGGCCATGCGCTCTGGAGCGTTGTCTGCAAGATGCATCAGAGTGAGTGGCAGCTCTGAAACTCCGACAATGCGCACAGCATCCCGGCTCTGGAAGAGCCAGACGATGTCGCGAAAATTCTCCGTATGATTTCCGGTCACGATGGCAACGCCGTGCTGCGCCGGTTCGATGATATTGTGCCCGCCGCGGGGCACAAGGCTGCCCCCGACGAACGCCACGTCCGCCAAGGCGTAGAGCGCGGCCAGTTCTCCGATGGTGTCTACCAGCAGGACTCCGCCGGCCAGCGATTCGCCGGCCCACAGCGAGCGCCGATAAAAAGGAATACTCATCTGCTCGATCAGCTTGGCGACGGCGTCGAAACGCTCGGGGTGCCGCGGCGCCAGAATCATGGTGGCATGCGGATGGCCTACGCGCAGGTTCTCGAAGGTTTTGAGCAGCGGCGCTTCCTCATCTTCGACCGTGCTGCCACAAACCAGGATCGGACCGGCACCCTCCGTGGATAGCGATCGGCGCAGGCTATCGACGATCGGCGAGTGCGCAGGCAAGTTCACATCGAACTTCAGATTGCCTGTGACCTGCACACGGGCAGGATCGGCTCCGATCGCTTTAAGCCGTTTGCAGTCCTCCTCTGTTTGCGTGAGAAACAGATCCACTTGAGCCAGCATCCGGCGCAAGGCCCAACGGAAGCGGTGGTAACGTGGCCAGGACCGATCGGAAATCCGGGCATTCACGACGGCGATGCGCGCTCCGCTGGCGTGCGCCAGTCGCAAGAAGTTAGGCCAGAATTCAGTCTCGGCCAGCACGACTAACTCGGGCTTCAGCGCCTGCAGGTAAGGCCGGATCGCAGAGGCGAAATCCATTGGGAAATAGAAAACATTTTCTTCCCCAAACTGCTTGCGTGCCAGGTCTCTGGCCAGTATCGGTCGTAGTCGAGATCAGAATCCGGTGCTCCGGAAAAGCTTTACGCAACTGCCCGACGAGGCCGCTCACGGCCAATACTTCTCCGAGCGATACCGCGTGAATCCATATGACAGGCGGGCCCTCGAGCGAGCCGAGCCGAGCCGGAACCTTTCCCATGCGTTCGGCAAGACCACGCCGGTATTTCCCGTGGCGCAGGATTTGGTAAAGCCAGTAGGGCGTGCTTACCACCATGGCCAGCGCCAGCACGAAGCTGTAGAGGAGATAGCTCAAGTGGACTCATTCTAAACTGCGCGCGGGCGGCGGAATCAGCGGCCCTCTATAATTGCGGAATGCCGCAAAAATCTCCGCGATCGGGTTTCCGGTTTCTCGTCCCAGTCGTGTTCGCGTTGGCTTTGCCAGTGGCGCTGATCGCCAGCAAAACTTTCGTGAAGCCGGTGGCCAAGTCCGCGATCAACTATCCCGCGCACGACTTCCATCGTGACGAAAAAGTAGCCATTGCGGCCGATCCGTATGACAATGCGGAAAAGGCGAAGATCTTTACCGTCAACTTCGCCGGGCATGGCTTTCTACCGATCTTCTTTATCGTGACCAATGATGGCGACCAGCCTGTCTCCATCGCCAATATGCATATCACGCTGACGACAGCCCACGATTCGAAGCTCACACCCATCGAAACGGACGATCTATATCGCAGGTTGTCCAATCCCCAGGCCAAGACGAGCACGAACAATCCCTTGCCGTTTCCGCATAAAGTGAAAGGGGGCGTAACAGAGAAGGAAAAGGACGAGATCGAGTCCTCTCAGTTTGCCGCGCGCGCTGTGGAACCCCACACCACGCAGTCGGGATTCTCTATTTTTCGATATCGCGGACCTGAATTCGCCACTACGAGGCGCGAACATCGATATCACTGGAGTCACCGACGCCAAGGGCAACGAGTTGATGTTTTTCGAGATCCCCATAGACGGCTACCTCAACGCGCCGAAGAATCCATAAACACATCCCAACCACAGGGGACACGAAGGTTCACTAAGGAATTCGGGTTTCTTTCCTGGAGTTCGTGGTGGGTACCTGCTTGCTTCTATAATCTTTTCTTCTATGGCCACGACTGCCGAGACCTCTATCGCCGCCCATCCGAAATTTGAGCCCGTGATCGGGCTGGAAGTGCACGTTCATCTGCTGACGGCGACCAAGATTTTCTGCTCGTGCTCGACGCGTTTCGGAGCGCCTCCGAACACAAACGTATGCCCGGTTTGTCTCGGGATGCCCGGAGCCCTTCCGGTGCTGAACAAGAAGGTCGTGGAGTTTGCCACGCTGGCCGCGATGGCGCTGAATTGCCGCATCAACGAGACCTCGATCTTTGCGCGAAAGAATTACTTCTATCCCGACCTTCCCAAGGGATACCAGGTCTCGCAGTATGACAAACCGCTGGCCGAGTTCGGCTACATCGAAGTGCCTGCGGAAGGCGGCAAAAACTCGAGTGGCAAAAAAAAGATCGGCATCACCCGCGTGCACCTGGAAGAAGATGCCGGCAAGAGCCTGCATGAGGGTTTTCCGGATTCAGACGAGAAAACCGCGATCGACCTGAACCGCGCAGGCGTCCCGCTGATCGAGATTGTCAGCGAGCCGGATATTGCGACGCCCGACGAGGCTTATGAATATCTGACTCGCTTGAAAGAGATCATCCTGTACACAGGCGTGAGCGATTGCAATATGGAAGAAGGTTCGTTGCGCTGCGATGCCAATGTCAGCGTGCGGCCGCGCGGCCAGAAAGAATTTGGCACCAAGACGGAAATCAAGAATGTGAACTCCTTCCGCTTCATCCGCGAGGCGCTGGAATACGAAATCGGACGCCAGATCGACGTCATCGAGTCCGGCGGAAAGATCACGCAAGAGACGCGACTCTACAACGCGAACGAAGGCAAGACGTATGGCATGCGCTCGAAAGAGCAGGCGCACGACTACCGATATTTCCCTGATCCAGACTTGCTTCCGCTCGTAGTCGATGAAAAGTGGAAAGCTGAGATCGTCCGCGCATTGCCCGAGTTACCTGAAGCCCGCCGCGCCCGCATGGTGAAGGACTACGGCATCACCGAATACGACGCACAGGTCCTCACCTTTTCAAAATCGCTGGCCGATCAGTTCGAGCAGGCGGCGAAGGCTGCAAAGAATCCAAAGCGTGTTGCCAACCTCGTACAAGGAGAGTTGATGGGCCGCCTCAAGGCAAAGGGAATCGAGATTGAACAATCGCCGATCTCCATGGCGGGCGTTGCGGCGTCGGCCGATCTGGTCGAGGCTGGCACGATCTCGGGGAAGATGCTCAAAGACCTCTACGACCTGAGTTTCGAGCGCGGAAAAGATTTCCCTGTCGTTTATGAGGAAGAAGGACGTCCACAGCAGTCGACCGACACATCCGCTCTCGAGAAGATCATTGACGAGATTCTGGCTGCCAATCCCAAGCAGCTTGAGCAATACCGCGCCGGCAAAAAGACCATGCTCGGCTTCTTCGTGGGCCAGGTGATGAAGGCCTCCAAGGGCCAGGCCAGCCCGCAGATAGTAAACGAGTTATTGGCCAAGAAGCTGGGATAGGTACTACTCCCTACCTGTGACTTCGGTCATCTGATCTTTTCCTCTGCCTCCCGCTAGCATGACACTGGGCCTGACTGCTCCGGGCCCACCATCTGGGATCCGTTATGAAACAGCTCAAGCTTGGCCGCATCATCAACATCGCAGCCCTGCTGGCGTCGCTGATTGCCATTGTGCTGCTTGTGAAGAAACCAGCGCCAGTGGGTCATCCGCAAGCTGCGGCAGCCATTGCGGAGCACGCCCAATCATTTGATCAGAAGATGGCGGAGTTCGAGCAGGCGACACAGACTCCGAGTGGTTCTTCCTCGACATCTGACGTGGACTCGGCCGGTTCCAAGGCCGAAGTCCGCATCAATTCCGATGAAGTCAGCGCCGTCCTGGCGCAGTCTCTTGGGACCTCGGGAGCCACTCTGACGCCGACCTCGGACGTCGGCACCCTCGCGCCCACAATCAAAGACCAGCAGGTCAGCTTTGATGGCGACCTGGTTCACGGACAGTTCCTCACGCAAATTGCCGGCAAGGACGTCTGGATCACAATTTCGGGTCACCTTGGCGAGAGGGACGGTTACGCCACGTTTGATCCCACCGAATTCAAGGTTGGAGATCTGAATGTACCCGTCTCGCTCGTGAATCCGGCATTGCAAAAGAAGCTCGCTGAGCAACGGGACCGGCTGAAGCTCCCTGATAATGTCGGGAATCTGAAAGTGGAAAACAGCCAGTTAGTGATGCAGCAGAAATAGCTACTGAGAAATCATTTATGAAGACGAATCTGGACCGCATCATCAGCGTCGCCACTCTTCTGGTGGCCATGGTCGCTATCGTATTGGTCTTGAAGCGGCCTGCCCAAACTCCAGTCGTGGTCATGCCGCAGCCACCGGCAGCTGTGTCCGCGCCAGCGCAATCTGGCAATGCCCCGGCAGCACCCGCTCGGCAAACGGAGCAAGGCTTCTCAAGCAGCGCAGCTTACCGAAGTAGCCCACCCGCCGCGGCTACAGCTCCGTCTCAGCCAGCGACGCCAGCGACGTCAAATGCTAAAGCCGACCCTCGCATCAACTCCGACGAAATCAGTTCGGCAGTCGCGAAGATGCTTGGCGGTGGTTCCGCAGGTGCAGCGGGGCTTATCGCCAGACTCCAATGTCGGGAGCGGTGAGCCCACGATCAAGGACCAGCAAGTCACCATGGATGGCGACATCGTCCATGGGAAGTTCCTTACTACAATCGCCGGCAAAGATGTCTGGGTCACGATCTCAGGACACATGGGCGAAAAGGACGGTTACGCGACGTTCGATCCTACGGAGTTCAAGGTTGGCGATATGAATGTTCCCGTCTCGCTGGTCAATCCGGCACTGCAGAGGAAGTTGTCGGAGGAGCGCGACCGCCTGAAGGTTCCGAACAACTAATTGCACGAAGCAACAGGAGGATTAAGAGTTCGCCTGCACACGATTCTCGGCCGCGACTTTCGCATACCACTTTCCTGATTCTTTCATCGTGCGCTTCTGCGTCTTGTAATCCACGTAAGTGAATCCGAAGCGCTGGCTGAATCCTTCCGCCCATTCGAAGTTATCGAGCAGGCTCCATGCGTGATATCCGCGGACATCTGCACCCTCCTGCATGGTCTGCGCCAGCGCTGCCAGATATCCTTGGTGGTACGAAATTCTCCGCGCATCATGCACGACCCCATTCGCATCTGGAGCCTCGTTATAGGCGCAGCCGCTCTCTGTGATATCGAGGACAGGCCGGTTGTAGTCTCGTGTAATCCGCATGACCATGTCATAGAGCGACTTCGGCCACACTTCCCAGCCAATGTCAGTCATCGGGCCTTCGTGGCCGCCCCCCATCTTCACCGGGAAAAGCCACTCCTGCGCGTGCGCGGCGCGCTCCATCGCACCGGGCGCGGAGGCGATCGTGCGGTAGTACAGATTGATTCCGAGGAAATCCAGTGGCGCACGTGTCTTCTCCATGTCGCCCGACTTGATCCCCATGGCCGTCTCCGGCAGAAAGGTCAACGCGTCGGCGTACTTACCGTGGAGCGCGGGTTCCAGAAACCACGTGTTGGTAATCGCATGCGCCCGTTGAGCGGCCAGTTTGTCTGCTTCAGAGTTCGTTGCCGGCTCGCAGGGAGACATACTGAACGCGGTTCCGACGCGGGCCGATGGTCGCGCTGCCTTCAAAGCGCGGAAACCGGCGCCCTGCGCCAGGTTCACAACGTGGGTCGCGCGCAGGAAATCGAAGATGCTGGTATGGCCAGGGGCATGCGTGCCTTCGAGGTATCCGAGATCAGTAAATGCATCTGGCTCGTTGAAGAGCATCCAGTCGGACACCCGGTCGCCCAGCGCCTGCGCCATAAGTTGAACGTAATCCGCGTATCGGTCGGCCACGTCGCGATTCGGCCAACCACCGGCATCCTGCAAATCCTGCGGTAGATCCCAGTGGTAGAGCGTCACGAAAGGCCGGATATTTGCCGCGAGAAGCGCATCGACCAAACGCCGGTAGTAATCGAGACCTTGCTGATTTGCCGCTCCCGAGCCCGACGGCTGAACGCGCGGCCACGCAATCGAGAACCGGTAGCTGTTCAAATTCATCGCCCGCATCAGCGCGATATCGTCGCCCCAGCGATGATACGAATCGCAGGCGATGTCGCCGGTGTCGCCGTTCTTGATCTTGCCGGGAGTGTGCGTGAAACGGTCCCAGATCGACTCGCCCTTGCCGTCTTCCTTCCACGCGCCTTCGATCTGGTACGAAGCGGTGGCGGTACCCCAGAAAAATCCTTTGGGAAAAGTGGCTTGGGCCGGCGGAGAAAATTGCGGGTGCAAAGAGGATACTGACGTCGTGGCGCCAGCCTTCGTGCCCACATTGCATGCCGAAAAAAGCGATGGAAGCCCTGTTACCGCCCCAGCACCGAGGGCAGAAAGAAAATTTCGTCGTGTCAGACGCAAAACAGGAACGGGCTCCTAACCAAGGCTCTCACTAGCGCGAAAATCCGAACTCATCAATTTACGTTTGATGAATCTCCGGTTCTCCCGGCCAGCAAGAGAATTATAGAGCGTTTCGATGAACCGGTCGGGCCGTATAGTTGTAGCGCCGCTGGTTTTGTCGCAATTGCGCTTTACCGTCCGCTTGAGTAGGAGATTCGCTGCCTTGGAATCACAAGAGCGGTAAAGCGTCTACTCAGGGTTCAAGCTGTCAAACATCCTCCACAGCTTGTCGGCTGTCACACGATAGATTGCCCATCCCGTGCCAATATCTGATGTTTCGCGGAAGAGCAACTCTCCGCGACCGTCCCCGTCGGCATCGACCGCATCGATCAATTCCAGCCGCGGCGTCATGTCGAGATGGAACTTGTCGGTAATCCCGGAGTAGAGTTTGTGCAGGTTGTGATAGATATCCGGATACGCCACCAGCACAACCCAGTACGTCATATCCGAACTGGTTTGCGACGACTCACTGCTCCCCGCCGACGGAGGCATGTGGGCCTGCGCACTCAGAATCAGCACCGGCTGATTCGAGCCCCACACGTCGTAAGCGACCATCTGCATGTTTTCCAGAATCGGGTCCGGTAGCTTCGGTGCAGCGGTATGTCTCTTGGAACCGGCATGAGTGGGGTGCGGCAGCTTCGGCCTTGGATCTCGCCGATCTAGCCGCGACGTAGGCGCGAACCTGATCTTTTGCCAGGTCGACCATCTGCTTGCGGCGATCGGCTTCTTCGCCCGGGATCCACTCGAACGCAAATGATTTGGGCTCCGGCCCGGCGGCATCGGAAATTGCTGGAATCAACTGAACGTCTTTGTTGGCGGCCGCGGCTTCGACCACTTTGCCACTTGTGCCCTTCGCTGGTTTGACTCCCGGCAAGCTGTAGCCGGGAATGTCCTCATCGGCAAAGGACTCTGCCGGTTTTCCACGACGCAATATCGGCCGATTTGCCTCGGTCGCTCCGCTGTCAGAGGCTGGCACATTGGGCCCTGCGGATGCCTTCGACGCACTCGACTTGGCATCAGTCGATTTAGAGTCGCCTGGCTTCGAATCTCCAGCCTTTGAATCTCCGGACTTCGAATCTGCGGGATTCGTAGCGCTGCCCGCTGGCGGTTGACTCCCGCTTCCCTCCGACGAGGGAGTCGAACTTCCCTTCGTCAACCGGGGCGGCTCATCCCCTGAACTCGACGCAGGCTTCGAGTTGGATGACGGAGATCCGGAAGAAGAAGACGGTGCGGACGCCGATCCCGATGATGAAGACGGCGCCGAACTCGACGACGGCGTTGACCCTGACGCCGGAGCTGTCGAAGGCTTGGCTGTGCTGGTATCGCGCGTGAGCCGCGGAGGCCCTTCATCCGATCCGATCCCGACCGGCGACGATTCGGCTTTCGCCACCTTCACCGTTGGCTCCGTTCCGGTCGGACGCCACACGCCCGTACCCAGCCACGGCATGGCCGCATTCGGATTATTGCTGTGCAAAGCACTGCCTATGGTAAAGAGTCCCAGAGAATTTCCCGTACGTTCACCCTCGTAGACAACCCCCGAATCCAGAGCCATCGGGACAGGATCGGCTTTGTACGCGCTGGCGTCCCAGAATTTCCCGTTGATCAAAATCGCGATCGGAATGATCGACGCCTTTCCGTTCGCCCCCAGTTGAATGAGTCCGACGGCGCGCGGACCAGCATCTTTCTTGCGGGGCGTCTTGCGCTCTCCCGGAACGATCTCCGGCCGGTCTTCCTGAGCCCGCGCGAGCTGCGACAACGCTGCGCTCATAACCAGCAGCGTCAGGATTCCCACAAAACGCAAGAAATTACGGCAGTGTAGAATTCTGAGAATCGTGCGCTGGCGAGCGGGGCCGGTCACGATCGATTTCGAGGCTGGCGGAGAAATTCCCATGAAAGTCAATGATACGGCTCCCGACTTCACTTTGCAGGATGAGAACGGCGCTGACTTCGCGCTGAAAGACCTGCGCGGCAAGACTGTGATTCTATTCTTCTATCCCCGGGCCAATACCCCCGGTTGAACGGTAGAGGCTCGCGGGTTCCGCGACACATATAAACAGATTCAAAAGACCGGCGCCGTGCTGCTTGGCATCTCCCCGGATACTCCGAAAGCGCAAAAGAAATTTCAGGAGAAGGAGAAGCTGCCCTTCACCCTGCTGGCCGATGCCGAAAAAAAGGTCGCGGAAGCCTTCGGTGTGATGAAGGAAAAGAGCATGTACGGAAAGAAGGTTTGGGGAGTGGGGCGAACGACTTTCGTGATCGGGCCCGACGGCAAAATCGAGCATGTTTTTGAAAACGTGAAGCCCGACGGGCATGCGGAAGAAGTGCTGGCTTACCTGAAAGAGTCGGCCAAAGCCTGACCGCAGATTGGCCGACGAGCAGATCGGCTCGACCCAATGTTCTTGGCTCGTTGCTAGGTGAGCTGAAGATTTCCAAGGCATGGGCAACCCCAGAGGTGAGGCGCCCTTCTTATCAAAAGAATACGTCGTGCTACGATATTAGACAGTCGCTGGCTAGTTGTCGGTATTGACGTCAGACAGTCACAGTTTCTAACATAGGTTTTATTCCTGCTCCGTTCTGGGGCGGGTCAACGGTTGCGTAGCTCACTGTTGCCAGCACAATTTTTATGATCAAAGTCACAGAGCTAACCAAAAGGTATGCGCGCACCACTGCTGTCGACCAGATTTCTTTCGAAGTAGCGAAAGGGCAAATCGTCGGCTTTCTTGGCCCGAATGGCGCCGGCAAGACCACCACCATGCGCATGCTGACTTGCTTCCTGCCTCCTACCTCGGGATCTGCTACGGTGGCGGGTTTCGATGTTCTGGAGCAGCCGCTCGAGGTCAAGAAACGAATCGGATACCTGCCCGAGACACCGCCGATTTATCCCGAGATGTCGACGTCCGAATACCTTCAGTTTGTCGGCAAGCTCAAGGGACTTTCAGGAGCCGAACTCGCAAAGCGAGTCGACTATGCCTGCGCTCGTTGCGCCGTCGCTGACGTAAAGTCCAAGCTGCTGGGCAAACTCTCGAAAGGATACCGGCAGCGCGTCGGCTTGGCACAGGCCATTATCCATAACCCGGATGTTCTGATTCTCGACGAGCCCACCGCGGGACTGGATCCGAAGCAGATCAATGAAACTCGCGACCTGATCAAGGACCTCGCCGGAGAGCACACCATCATTCTCAGCACGCACATCCTCCCGGAAGTCGAGCAGACCTGCGAGCAGGTAGTCATCATCAACAAGGGCAAGCTTGTGGCGACCGATTCGGTTCGCAACTTGCAGGCGCGTGCGCGCGGAGCAGAGTCTGTCATGGTGGAAGTGGCAGGACGCAATGGAAGTCTCGAGCCTTCGCTTGTTCAACAGAAGCTGGAGCGGGTTACCGGAGTCAGCCGCGTCCTGTGCAAGCTACAGGTCGATACGCGTGCCGTATTCGAAGTGGAAAGCAAAAAGGGAAGTTTCGTCCGTGGCGATGTAGCACGAGCCATCGTCGAGTCCGGTTGGGATCTGAATGAACTGCGCCCCGCCGCAATGAGCCTGGAGGAGGTGTTCCTGCAACTGACGGGAACCGAAGCGGTGAGCCAACCGGAAACGCCGGTCGAGGTGCAAGCCTGATGAGAAATATTTGGATTATCGGCCAGAAGGAATTGAGGAGTTACTTCGTCTCGCCGGTTGCTTACATCCTGTTGATCATGTTCGGACTGATCTTCGGATTCTTTTTCTGGAATGCGCTCGGTTCGTTCGTCTTCGAAGGTATTCAGTCGCAGATGAGCGGCCGTTCCTTCCCCATGAACTTGAATGAATGGATCATCCGGCCGTTGCTCTCGAACGTCAGTGTGATTGGACTCTTCTTCATCCCCCTGATCACGATGCGGCTCTTTGCCGAAGAGAAGCGCACCGGAACTATTGAACTGCTGGCCACGTCTCCGGTTCGCGACATCGAAGTTATTCTGGGCAAGTGGTTGGCTGCGGTCGCGCTCTACGCGTGCCTGCTTCTGTTTACGGCGTTGAACTTCGCCTTTCTTTTCGAATACGGGCACCCTGACTGGAAGCCGCTTCTGGTCGGATATCTGGGCTTGTTGCTGCAAGCGGGCGCTCTGCTTGCAATCGGAACCTTCATTTCTACGCTCACCAGGAATCAGATCATTGCCGGAGCCGTAACCTTCGGCGTCTGTCTCTTGTTGTGGGTGCTCGAATGGGTCAGCGGATACGAAACTGCGGCCTGGGCGCGGGTGCTCGCCTACATGTCCGTCATTACACACTTCGAGTCGTTCGCCAAAGGCGTGCTCGATACGAAGGACGCAATCTTCTATGTCACCGTGATTTTCCTGGGACTGTTTTTCACCGCGCGTTCCATGGAATCACTACGCTGGAGGTCCTGATCTCAGGAGATCATGATGGCAAGTCAATGGTTGAAGGCTCGGCAAACTAAGTACGCGGTATACGCGGCCACTTACATTTTGATTGTTATTGCAGCTGTCGTCGTGGCCAACGTTCTCGCCGACCGCTACAACAAGTCCTACGACGCGACTGCGAACAAGCGCTATAGCCTCTCGGAGCAGACCGCGAAAATCGTCAAAGGCCTGAAGCAGAACGCGGTCATCACATACTTCAATCAGAGCACCCATTTTCGTGAGGGCAAAGACATCCTCGATCAATACGCCAATCTTTCGCCGAAGGTGCAGGTGAAGTACGTGGATCCGGATAAAGATCCGGAAGTCGCTCGCGAAGCGGGCATTCGCAACTTTGGCACGGCCATTGTGCAGATTGGCGACAAGAAAGACGAGGCCAAGAGCATGACCGAGGAAGGCATCACCGGCGCCTTCATTCGCGATCTGAAGAGCAATACCCGCACGGTTTGCTTTAGCGGCGGCAGCGGCGAGCACCAACTCGACGACACCAATCGCGAAGGCCTTTCGCGCTTCAAAGAACTTCTTGCCAAGGACGACTACGAAACTAAATCGGTGGATCTGCTCTCGAAGGCCGAAGTTCCCGGCGATTGCACGACCCTTGTCATCGCCGGCCCAACAAAAAACTACGAGCAGCCGGAAGTCGATGCGATTAAGAAATACGTGGAAAATGGCGGGCGCGCTTTCTTTATGCTCGATCCGCCACTCAAACTCGGTCACGACGAGATTGCCGACAACGATGCGCTCACGAATCTGTTGGAGAGCTGGGGCGTAACCCTCAACAAAGATCTGATTGTCGACCTGAACCCGCTCGGTCAGATTGCCGGGTTGGGTCCACAAGTGGCGCTGGTGACCAGTTACGCCTCGCAGCCCATCGTGGACCAGATGCGCGGGACAGCGACTGGATTCCCCTTGGCACGCTCGCTCGAGATCAAGAATACGGACAAGACCAGCGTCCAAAAACTTTTCGACAGCTCCGGCACGAGCCTGGCGACCAGCAATCTGAGTTCGCCCGCAATCAATGTAAAAGACCCGAAGAATAAAAAGGGTCCGCTGACTTTAGCCGCGGCCGGAACCTACAACACCGGCGAAAAGAATTCGCAGGGACGATTCGTTGTCATCGGCGACTCAACCTGGGCGGCGAACCGCTTTATCGATTTCAACGGCAACGATGACCTCGCTTCCAACGCCATCAACTGGCTCTCTTCGGACGAGGATTTGATTTCCATTCGTCCAAAGGCTCAGGAAGACCGGCGCATCACCATGACGGGCCGGCAACTCTCCTGGGTCCGGGCCGTCAGCCAGTTTGGATTGCCCTTTGCAGTTGTTTTGGTCGGCGTATCGGTGTGGTGGAGGAGGCGATAACGCCGAACCGGAGTCGAGGATTCGCTAAAGCATGAGAATTCGTGGCCTGCTCATCGCAACCGTCGTATTCGCTGCACTCGCGGGAATTCTTTATTGGTCCGACCACCGCAAATCCACCGCCGAGGCCGCGAAACCAGATGCGGAAGCCGCTCCGCAGATCCTGAAGCTCGACGAAAATTCCATCACGCAACTCGAGCTGAAGAAGAAAGATGCACCAGCGATCCTTCTGACCAAGAACGGCTCCGACTGGAAGATTACCCAACCGAAGCCCTACGCGGCGGATCAAGCCAGCGTTTCGAGCATCGTTTCGAGGCTAGCTTCGCTGGATGCCGAGCGTCTGGTTGCTGACAAGAACACCGACCTCGAACGCTATGGTCTCGAACATCCATCTCTTGAACTGGATCTCACCGAAAAAAACAATAAGACGCAACACCTGCTCCTTGGCGACGACACGCCCACAGGCAACGCGGTTTACGCCGCTCTGGCCGGGGATCCTCGCGTCTTCACAATAGCGACCTACAGCAAGACCACACTCGACAAGAGCTTCAACGATCTTCGTGACAAGCGACTACTAACCGTGAGTCCCGACAAGGTCAGCCGCCTTGAAATCGATGGAAAGAGTGGAGACATCGAGTTCGGACGCGATAGAGACGCGTGGCAGATCCTGCAACCGAAACCAATGCGCGCCGATTCCTACGCCGTCAGCGGACTTCTCACCAAGCTAACTGACGCGCGCATAGACCTTGGTAGTTCCGATAAGCCGCGACCGACTCGGATTCCGCTTTCGCTCGTGCCACCCCGGTGGCCACCGTGAAGGTGACAGGCGAGTCCGGTACCCAGCAGCTTCAGATTCGCAAGAGCAAAGATGCGTACTATGCCAAGTCAGACGTAGTGGAGGGCGCATACAAGGTCGGTTCTGATCTGGGCGACGCCGTCAACAAGAACGTCGACGACTTCCGCGACAAGAAACTGTTTGATTTCGGATATACCGAACCTGGCAAGGTCGAGATCCGCAGCGGCGCCAAAACTTACTCGCTCATGCGAGGCGGCCAGGACTGGTGGGAGAACGGCAAGAAACTGGACGCGGATGGCATTCAATCTCTTATCTCGAATCTGCGGGACATGTCCGCAGACAAGTTCGTTGATTCGGGTTTCACGACTCCGGAGATTGAGGCGAGCGTCACCTCCGCGGACGGAAAGCAAGTCGAAAAAGTTCTAATCTCGCAATCTGGCTCAAACTACATTGCCAAGCGCGACAACGATTCCACCCTCTATCAGCTTCCTGCCAACTCCGTGGATGACCTCAAAAAGTCTCTGGACAAGCTCACGGTCGCGCCTCCTCCAGCCAAATCGGGAAAATGAGGGATACCCGGCGGCATTTAAGATCGATACTACATGCCCGAGTCGCCGAAGTCGCCGCTGAGCGCGGTCCATCCCCTCTCTCGCGCGTTCTTCGCGCGTGATCCGCGGCGCGTCGCCCGGCAGTTGCTGGGAAAAGTCCTGGTTCGCGAGGGCACGCCTCGGCTCTCTGCCCGTATCGTTGAGGTGGAAGCTTATCTCGGCGAAGACGATCCCGCTGCTCACTCTGCCGCCGGGCGCACTCTGCGCAACTCAGTTCTCTTCGGTCCGCCCGGTCACGCCTACATCTATTTCATCTACGGAAATCATTATTGCTTGAACGTCTCCTGCGAGCCGGAGGGCCAGGCCGGAGGCGTCCTCTTCCGTGCGCTTGAACCGCTCTCAGGAATCGCCGAGATGGCTAAAGGACGCGGCATCGAACTGCGCAGCTCCCGAGTGAATGGCAGAAACGACTGGGCCAAGCTTACCAGCGGGCCCGGACGCCTGTGCGAGGCCTTCGGCATCACACGCGCTCGCGATAACGGCTGCGATCTCACCAGTGCGACAAGCAGTCTCTGGATCGGTGACGACTCCTATCGTGCGCGCAACATCGTCACCACTCCTCGCATCGGCATCACGAAAGCGGCCGACATGCCGCTGCGTTATTTGCTTGGGGGAAATCCCTTCGTGTCGGGACGAAAAATTCGGACCAAATGAGGCAAGTTCGCCCTCGCTGGCCAAATTAGTCATCCTTTTTTCCTCTATCCCTTGACACCGGGTGTAGACTCCTTGCCGGGGTTCGAGGGGCGAAAAGCCGCGTCAGTCAAGCCTTTTCCATTTGCCTTGCAACAACGACGCGGCCGCCGCGACATAAGCCAGATCACAAGTATTTTTCGGCATCCCCTTGTCATTCCCGTCATCCTTAATGGATGAGGAGCTTCGCATAGTGCGATTTGCTGGCTCTCATACTCGTCTCGTAGTTCTTCTCTTTCTCGGCGCACCTGTGCTGATGGCCTCGTCCGCTCCGGTCGGCATCGTCCCGTCGGGGAGAGCTTCCTACATCCTTGTCGGTTTTGTTGGTGGATTTGTCCGCCATACCAATCCACACCATGGCCCCGTCATAGTCGCGGAAAGCATCCGTCAATTCGCCCCCAAGGGCTCGCACATTGATGTGTATGAAAACCGCCACCGAAAAGCGGCATATCGAAACATCATTCGCCTGCTTGACTCCGACGGCGACGGCGTACTGAGCGCGACAGAAAAGGCGCGGGCAAGGATAATCCTCTTTGGCCAGAGCTGGGGAGCTTCCGCTGCCGTCCTTCTTGCACGTGATCTAGGCCGCATCGGAGTTCCCGTGATGCTGACGGTGCAAGTCGATAGCGTCGCCAAGCCCTGGCAGCACGACGGCGTAATCCCGGAGAACGTAGCCGCAGCGGTGAATTTCTACCAGCCGCATGGGCTCTTGCACGGCCGCCAACAGATCCAGGCTGCCGATGACACGAAAACGCAGATTCTGGGGAATTACCGCTTCGACTACAAACAGGCCCCCGTCAAGTGTGAAGGCATGGCCTGGATCGATCGGACCCTCACTCCCGATCACATGCAAAGCGAGTGCGATCCACATCTGTGGGCGCAGGTCGAGAACTTGATGAGGCAGCGACTCGTTCCCGAGCCCGAAAATCTGGCTCTCGTTCCGGTCCCTTAGTGGCTTTTGCCCGATGGGGAATCATGTCAAATTCGGGATTGCGCGCAACTTTCACTCCAAATTGAGGTTCTATATAGTTATAAGGTTCGGGCAGAGCTCCGCCCGACCGATCCGATCCAAAGCTGGTGGAGGGCCCCGACCATGAAAAAATCCACCGTTTCAAACGCATTCCTAGCTGGAATAGCATCGTTAGCGCTCATCTGCATGCCAACTCCCTCTCTCGCCCAGCATGGCGGTGGCGGCCATGGCGGCGGAGGCGGTGGTGGCCACATGGGTGGTGGCGGTGGCGGCTTCCACGGCGGTGGCGGCGGCTACGGAGGCGGATACCACGGTGGCGCCGGAGGTTACGGCGGCGGGTATCACGGAGGCGGCGCCTATGGGGGCCGCGGTTACAGCGGCAGGGGATATGGCGGACGCGGATACGCCGGACGCGGCTACGGCGGTGCCTCTGGCTCCCGTGGCGCAGCTTCGGCCAGGCCTTGGTCGTGGGAAGGCCGTGGTGCCGGACGCAATGCTTCTCCGGGATGGCATGGGTTTGCAGGAAACAGCGCCGCAGGCAGGTCCGGAGCGGCGAACGCGGCCGGACGGGCGGGCAGTTCCGAAGCTGGCAGGTCGGCCGGGAACTTCACATCTCACGCAGTGGCCGCCGACGGAAATTGGCATTCTTTTGGCGGTGCCCACGGCTCAACTTTAGCCTCGAACGCCCACACGGCCGGAACCACTTCCTTCTCGCATTCAAACTTCGTTGCCGGCGGGACCGCCTGGCGCGGTGGTGGTTGGGGCGGCGGTTGGCATGGTGGTTGGGGTGGCGGCTGGCATGGCGGTTGGGGATGGGGTTGGGGTCGTCCCGGCTGGAATTGGGGCTGGGGAGGTGGTTGGGGATGGGGATGGGGTGGTTGGGGTGTCGGTTTCGGCTGGGGATGGGGAGGTTGGGGCTGGGGAGGTTGGGGTTGGGGCGTCGGTTGGAGCCCCTTCTGGGCTTGGCCGCCGTATTACTACAATCCCTGGCTCTATTCGTATAACGCTCCACCAGACGTGGTTTACCCGTACCCGTCCACGGATGACCCGGGCTTCTGATCTACGTGGGAATGGACTTGAGCACGATGTTATCGATTAATCGAGTCGTTCCCACGTAAGCGGCTACCGCAACCAGCGCTTCCGTCGAAATATCGCCGACTGAATCTAGCGTATCCGGATTCACGATCTCAAAATAATCGAGGCGAACTCCCGGTTCCTGCGCGAGAGTCTCTCGGACGGCGGCGACTAGCTTACCCGCATCCCGCTCACCCGCCTCGGCCATCTGCTGCACGTGCATCAGCGA
Organism: Terriglobia bacterium; assembly: GCA_963823085.1. Taxonomy (GTDB): domain Bacteria; phylum Acidobacteriota; class Terriglobia; order Terriglobales; family Acidobacteriaceae; genus Sulfotelmatobacter. Next base: position 579,297 of record CAWGKF010000006.1, read on the forward strand.
CCGATGCAGCACGAGCGCCTGCCTTCTCTGTTGGGGATCAAGATACGCATTTCGCGAACTCATCGCGAGTCCATCCGCCTCTCGCACGATCGGACACACCACTATCTCACCCGCCAAATTCAAGTCGCGCACCATACGCCGGATGATCGCCACCTGCGCCGCATCTTTCTGTCCGAAGACCGCTCGATCGGGCTCGACAATGTGAAAGAGCTTTGCGACTACAGTCGTCACTCCACGAAAGTGTCCGGGACGCGAGCGCCCGTCCAGCTTCCCGCTCATTTCTTCCACTGTCACCCACGTCACCGCCCCAGCGGGATACATCTCTTCCACGGACGGCGCAAACACGAATTCCACGCCCTCGCGTTCGAGCATCTGACAATCGCGCTCAAACGATCGCGGATATTTCGCCAGATCTTCATTCGGACCAAACTGAGTGGGATTCACGAAGATCGAAACAGCGACAACGTCAGCACCTGCACGCGCCGCCCGCACCAGCGATAAGTGCCCTTCATGCAGAGCACCCATGGTCGGCACGAGTCCTATCCGCTTGCCCGCGCGGCGCGCCGCGCGAGAAGCAGCACGCATCTCATCGATGGTTGTGAAGATTTTCAAGAGAGAGATGTGAATCGAAATGTGGGGACAGCCGTCCCCGGCTGTCGGTGGAGCGAAGCTCGACTGCTGACTTTCCCTGTCGGCCGTCTCACGTCGCCGGAACCCACTTAACGGCTATGTGCGCCCCTTCGAGCAATCCACCCAAAATACCTTTATTGCGCCGGATTGCGACACCATCCTGCTCCGAACTGCGAACGGTATTCTCCGTGGCCGCAACCACGCGTCCATACGGCCAGTTCGAAGAAGGCAATTTGGCGAGCGCTGGCAAAAGCTCGTCCGGTTTCAAGATGATCTCGGCGCTATCGGCCGTGTCGTAAAGCGCTACACCATCGCTGCGCACGATCAGATAAGGATTCTGCCAGGTTTTCATGTCGCGGATGCGGTCGTATCGGGAAGTATCGGCGGCGGGGATCGCCTGCAGAACGGCTTGCGGATCAGGGTCCTTTGGCGCAGGCTGCTTTGAGCAACCGGCCAGAGCTGCCAACACAATCAGAGTCCAGTGCGCGCGCTTCAAACTCAAGTGCCGAGTTACCTCACCACCACGGGGGCATCGTGCTTCGCCGCCCAGATCAGTGCCACCACCCAACCTATGATGCTCCAACCCAGAAACAGGTTCAGCAAAAAAATCGCCAGTGTGTCGCGCTTGCTGCGCGCCAGCGCAATGATCGACGGCAGGAAGTACATCACAAATCCGAAGCCGAAGAACGGGAAGAAGAAAAACGTCGAGAGAATCATGGCTACCTCCCTTTTATAGCCTAGCACCGGGCAGGGCGGAGAGTGAATCGCCTACCGGGAGCCTGACAAAAACCCCACATCAGAGTATACGTATCGCACCCAGATTCGGTTCCGTTGTGCTTTTTGGCTTATCCGTGTAAATCCGCGCAGATCCGTGGCAAGCTTTTACCGCCCCATCGCCCGCTTCCGTGCCAGAACCGTATCCAAAGCCGCCCGCGTCTCTTTCGGCAGATGATAGGACTCCTCATCCGACGGATACTGATGGGACCGCACATCTGCCCGGAATGCCTGCACGGCTTGCCCGATCAGCGCCGCAGCATCTCCGTAGCGCCGCACGAACTTTGCCGGCGGCCCAAACGTCAGTCCCAGAATGTCGTGGAACACCAGCACTTGCCCGTCGCATTCCGGACCGGCTCCAATCCCGATGGTTGGCGTGCTCACTTCATTCGTGATCATCGCCGCGACCTCGCGCGGAATGCCTTCCAGGTATAGACAAGAAACGCCAGCCCGATCCAGTGCGACAGCGTCTCGCATGAGCTGCTCGATGTCCGCCAGATTCTTTCCCTGCACCTTGTACCCGCCCATAACGTTGACGGACTGGGGCGTTAGCCCGATGTGCCCGGCCACCGGGATCTCGGCATCAATGATTCGACGGATCAGGTCGGCGCGGCGCTCGCCACCCTCCAGTTTCACCACCTCTGCGCCGCCCTCCTTCATAAAGCGAGCGGCATTCACAATGGCATCTTTCGGGTCTACCTGATACGACCCGTAAGGCATGTCGGCGATCAGCAGCGCATTCTTCACGCCGCGGCGCACGGCTTTTACGTGGTGCAGCATCTCGTCCATCGTGACCGAAAGTGTGTTCTCGTAGCCAAGCATCGTTTGGGCGAGAGAATCTCCCACCAGCACCATGTCGATGCCGGCTTCATCCACCAGACGCGCCGAGGCGTAGTCGTAGGCGGTGAGGCAAGTGATGGGATTGTTCTGGAGCTTCTGCTCGCGGAGAGAGGCGGTAGTTACCTTACGGCCCGAGCCGTCAAACAGACGGCCCCCGATAGGGGTCAAGCTCATGATGTCCTCCAGTGCCCCTCCGCCTCTGGCGGATAGAGCCTGTGCACGCATCGTGGCGTCTTACATCCTTGGATGACGCTTCAAGTATTTTAGCTGCGCCGTGATTGGTTCGTCGACAGGGAAATTCATACGCGTCTTTTAAAGAGTTTTTTGGAGGACGCCGAGGAATAGTGACACCTGACGGTAAAACATTATTACATGTGCCTTATCTCGTCCATATGGTAAGATGTTCGCATGACGTCTTACGGTACCAAGGTGAGTTCGAAGGGACAGGTTGTCATCCCAGCAGAATTCCGCGAGCGATACGGGCTGAACGAGGGTGCCCGGGTCGTCTGGAGGGAACAAAAGGGCCAGCTTGTACTCACCCCCATTGAACGCCTTTTAGACGAGATACAGGGCTCCCTGAAGCCCCGCCCGGGTGAACCGTCTATGTTTGACGAACTCTTGAACGAACGCGAGAGAGAAAGGGAGCGTGAGAGGAAGAAACTTTGACGCCATCCCATGATTACATTCGCCGCTTCGTTCTGGATGCGAATGCGCTGACAAGCCTGTTGGAAGACCGCCCCGGCTCGGCTACGCGCGTTCGGAGCCTCGTCGCGGAAGCTTCGCGCCAAGAAGTCCCAATCCTGATGTCGGCCGTTAACTGGGGAGAGGTGTTCTACATCGCCTGGAGGCTTCATGGTGAAATCCACGCACGAGAGGCAGAAGCCAGGCTCCAACAATTGCCCATCCTGGTGATCGCCGCCGATCGCGATCGCGCCACCCGCGCCGCCGCTCTCAAACAAAAGCACAACTTAGGCTATGCTGACTCTTTCGCCGCAGAACTCGCCATGGAACGTTCAGCATCGCTCGTGACGGCCGATCCGGAGTTCTCCAAGCTGGGGAAAGTGCTATCGGTCTACTCGCTGCCGCGTCACGAGAAGTGAAGGGATGGGATTCTACGCGCTGGCTGCTTCCTGCCCGCCCAGCGGCAAGAAATACTGCGTCCCCTTGATCGGCTCCGACACCTTGCGCAGCAATTCCTGCAGGTCTTCGTTACGGTCGACGAAATCAATGTCCGAAGTATTGACGATCAGCAGATCCGACGAAGTGTAGTGAAAGAAAAAATGTTCGTAGGCCTTCACCACTTCTTCCAGATACTCATCGCTGACCGCTTTCTCGCCCGGCGCATTTTTTTTCTTGAGACGCTTCTTCAGCACCTCAGGCGTCGCCTGCAAATAAATGACAAGGTCTGGCGTGGGCAACTGCTCGCGAAAATGGTTGTAGTAGCGATTGTAGGTATCGAGTTCCTGATCGGTGAGATTGAGACAGGCAAATAGCTTATCTTTTTCGAAGATGAAATCCGCGACGACCGTTTTACTCGATCTCGCTCCCAGATCGAGAGCCTGCAGTTGTTCAAAACGCCGCACCAGAAATGCGAATTGCGCCTGGAACGCCGCGCCACGCTCGCCATCATAGAACGCACCCAGAAACGGGTTTGCTTCGGGTTCCATCACGCGTTGTGCATTCAGCCGCTCGGCCAGGATGCGCGCCAGCGTGCTCTTGCCGACTCGAATGGGACCTTCCACAGCAATGTAACGAGGAAGTTCGAAAAGATTCGCCATGGGCTCGGGGTTGTACTCGGAAGATGAAGGATATCTCGTATGACTGAAAGTGACAATTGCGGGAAGAGTTAACAGGCATCGGCGACATCGAATCATTGAGTCATCGAGTCATTTAGCCATTGAGCGATTGAAAACCAGAACATTTTGGCTCCGGTCTGATTGAACTTAGGGTCTGAATGGCTCAATGACTGAATGACTCAATGGCTAAATAAATTAGAATCTCCCCATGCTCGAACCGCTGCTTGCCGGAGCCGCCGCTGTGGCTGCCATCACCGCAGGTTATCAATCGATGCGGCCTACCGGCCAGTTGTACGGACGCACATTTACCGGCCTCGCGCGCGGCACGAAGCAACTCGCGCTCACCTACGACGACGGCCCCAATGATCCGCACACCCAGCGCTTGCTCGAAGTCTTGGCGAAGCACAACGTGCCCGCAACTTTTTTTCTCATCGGACGATACGTCCAGCAACGTCCCGACATCGTTCGTGAAATGGTCACGGCCGGACACGTCATCGGCAACCACACCTTCACTCATCCGCTGCTGACACTAAAACGCGACGCGGACGTCCGCCAAGAACTCTCCGACTGTCGCTCGCAGTTGCATGATGCGATCGGAAAACATTCCAATCTCTTTCGTCCTCCTTTCGGCGGACGCCGCCCTGCCGTTCTTCGCATCGCCCGCGAACTCGCTTTGGAACCGATCATGTGGAATGTCACCGGCCACGACTGGAACGCTCCCCCGGCCGCGGAAATCGAAACGAAAGTCAAACGGCAGATTCGCGGCGGAGACGTCATCTTGCTCCACGATGGCGGTCACAAACAGATGGGAGCAGACCGAAGCCAGACGGTCCTCGCCACCGATCATCTGATCACACGCTACAAATCCGAGGGATACGAATTCGTAACTATCACCCAGATGCTCGAACAGAAACCGTCACTGTTGGAAACCCGCACTTGATGGGTGCCCCACTTCTGGCCGGTGTTGCCATAGGTGGGGATTTTCACTTTGAGGAGTCCTATGATGCGCCTGTTGATACTTCTTCTTTCACTTGCCACCTTTGCATCTGCTCAACCCAAGGCTCTCTTCTACATGATCGAAACGCCGAACTCGGTAAAGTCCTTCATCGAGCACGCGGACAAAATCGATATCATCGTGCCGGCCTGGTACTCGGTCGATGGAAATGGCCTCGTCTGGGGCGGGCCCAATCCGCAGGTAATGAAGGCTGCCGCCGAACATCATGTCCCAGTCATGCCCATCGTCGCGCTCATGACGCAAGCCGATCTGCACAAGCTGTTTGTCACAGACGCGGCCAAAACAGCCTTCATGACCGCTCTACTCAGCGAATGCAGGAAAAACGGATACAGCGGCTTCCAGATCGATTTCGAAAATGTGAACTGGACCGACCGCGATCTGCTCTCCGCATTGGTCGCCGATACCGCGGCCGCGCTTCACAAAGAACACTTGCAGCTCACCATTGCCACGGTTCCCAACGCTCCCGGATATCCTGGCAAGAGTCCCTACTCGCACTGGCTCTACGCAAACTGGCGCGGATCCTTCGATCTCAAGGCTCTCGCGCAATCCGCCGATTTGATCTGCCTCATGACCTACGACCAGAACACGCGCTGGACTATGCCCGGCCCCGTCGCCGGATATCCCTGGACCGTCGAGAACGTTGAGTACGCACTGCAGTTCGTGCCCAAGGAAAAGTTGTCCATGGGGATTCCGATCTACGGATATCACTGGTTCGCCGGCGATCCCGGCAAAGAAGAGAAGCCCAATCCCACCGCGGAGTACATCGGTCAGCAGGAGGTCGACGGTTACGTCGCTGCCTACCATCCGAAAGTCGAATGGGACGCGCTCGATCGCGTCTCCTGGTTTTATTTTTATCGCGACGATATGCGCGACTGGGTCTTCTATACCGATAAACGTGGATTTCAGGAACGTCTGAACCTTGTCCGCGACCGCGGCCTCGAAGGTTTCTGTTCGTGGGTGCTGGGAGCAGAAGATCCCGAGATCTGGTCGACCTTGCCGTCCCACAAGTAAGCGACACCGTAGAAAGAAGAAGATGGAGAGGGAAGATGGAATGGGTGGATTTTGACTTGTAAGTGTGTCACAAAAAGATGAATGAAGCTTAATTCATCCTGGATTTGTCTAGTCTTAGCAGATAACGTTGGCACATCCGTGGAAGAGCGGCGCTTCAGCGCCGCGTTAAGCATCTAGAGAAACATGGCTTTAGCCCCTGAGGACTGGCTTAGATCGCCGCCTGTATCGGCTCGATGCCGCTCTTTTCGCGTAAATCGGAACCAGTCGCAATCGGAATCGTCACGAACACATGGGTTCCGGCTCCATTCGATTCGATACGCAGTTCACCGCCAAAGTGTCGCAGGCGTTCGCGCATGGCCCGTATCCCCAAGCCCGTCTTTCCTGAGTCGATCGCCGCGAGCTTCTCCGGCGGAATTCCTTTCCCCCCGTCCTTGATCTCAACCTTGACGGCATCTGAGCCGCGCGTCATCCGGACAGTCGCCGCCTTAACTCCGGAATGACGAAGAATGTTCGTCAAAGATTCCTGCACCAACCGGAAGATCACCAGCTCGATTTCTCGGGGCAGCCTCCCAAATGCCTCCGGGACGTCAAAGTGGACGCTGACATCGCTGCGTTGCGTCAAGCCTTGCACGTACCAGCTGATGGCGGAAAAAAGCCCGGCTTCATCGAGCAGTGGGGGATGAAGCAGGTATGAAGTAGTTCTGAGTTCCCGGTGCAACGCCTGTACGAGATTCTGTGTTTCTTCCACGTGTTTGGCGAGCTTCGGGGCAACCTGCTGCACCGCCTTCGACTGCGCCTGCTCCGCGATATTTGCCAGATCCATGCCGATCGCCGTCAGAATCTGGCCTGAGCTGTCATGCAAATCGCGCGCAATCCGCCTGCGTTCTTCGTCTTGTACCAGCAATAATCGACTCGAAAGCGCGCGCAACTCTTCCGACGTCCGCAGGACATCTTCATTCCGCTGCCGCAGCTCTTGTGTTCGGACCTGTACTTCCTGTTCCAGATGTTCCGCCAGATCACGGTAGCGCGCCTCGCTCTGCCGCAGTGCTTCTTCCGCCGTCTTTCTTGCCGTAATATCCTCGGTAATTCCGTCAAAGCGCACTGGCTTAGCCGCTGCGTCGTAAAACGTTCTGCCAATAGCCCGCACCCATCTTTGCTGCCCGTCCGGCGCGATTGTGCGGTATTCCACGTCGTACTGCTTGTTGTTTTGTATGGAATCCTCAATCGCCCGCCGCGTGGGCTCACGGTCGTCCGGGTGCAGCAGCGAGTAAAACATTCCTATCGTGACCGGCGAGTCATCATCAGGCAGCCAGAAATGCTTCCTTACGCGTTTGTCCCAGGCCAACTTGTCGAACGGCAGATCGCAGAACCAGAATCCGACATCCGATCCTTCCGCTACAAATTCCGCGCGCTCACGCTGCCGGAGCAGCGCATCTTCGGTATTCCGCATTTCCGTGGAATCAAAGTAGTAGCACACCACCCCGTATTGCCCATCCGGTAATACGATCCGGTGCAGTTCCCACTCATACGCTTTTACGTCGCCGAGATCCTTCCGCAGATTCCTGAAGCGTTCCGAATAGTAAGGCTCCCCGGTCTGGAGCGTGTGACGGAAGGTCGATATGATTTGTGACGCGAGAGGTTCGGGCCACAGAATCCGCATGACTTCGCCAAAGTCGCGCCCATCAAGCGGTTCAACATTGCGGAAGGCTTCGGCCCGCGACCCGGGGTCCGTCAGGGCGAGGCGGAATTGGGAATCGACGACATACACGCCATACGGCGCATTCTCTACCAGCTTCGCGAAGGCCTGCTGGTTCTGTTGGAGTTTATCTCCAGTCACCTTTCGCTCAGTAATGTCCTGCGCAGTTCCTGCAAAGGCGACAACCCGCCCGGTATCACTTTCCGTCTCTGCCGTGCCGCGACTCTCGATCCATCGGACCGAGCCGTCGGTCCGTACAATGCGGTACTCATTGGAGTAGTCGGTCAGACTCCCCGACTCTAACGCTGCCCAGAGCTTGGCAGTGGCAACTTCTCGATCCTCCGGATGAATGCGTGCGGCTACCATTTCAGGTGGCCCTGAATTGGCAGTCAGGCCGAGAATCTTCTTGAACCGATCGTCCCACGTGGAAATCCTTGTGGCTATGTCGTAGCGCCACCAGCCCATCTTGGCCGCGTCCAGCGCCATTTGCCGTTGGCGCGCCAGTTTTTCCCGCTCTGCCTCTTCGCGCTTGCGGTCGGTAAGGTCGAAGGATGCGCTCATCACACCGCAAATACGGTTCTGCGGATCGCGTTGCGGTTCGATGGTGACGTGATAGGTGCGAGGCAGACCCTGATAATAAATTTCCACCTCTCCCTGGTAGACTACACCGGTGCGCATGACCTCGGACTTGATGGCTTCCATCTTGACCGCGTCTTCCATGCGTTCAAGAAATTCAGTCTCTCGCTTGCCGATGATCTGGACTGCGTTGTACCCGTTGAACGGGTTGTAGATCCACGTGTAGCGCAGGTCCAGTCCCTGGTTGGAAACCGTGATGGGCGTGCCGCGCAGCGCGATCTTAAAGCGCTCAGTCGAGGCCCGCAACCTCGCTTCGATGATCTTGCGGTCGGTGACATCCATGAATGCGGCGACCGCTCCTCGTACCTGGCCTTCCTCGTCGAAAAGCGGAACCGCGTGCCCAAATTCGTAAATTGAACTGCCGTCGGGAAAGCGGATTTCGAATTCCTTGCTGCGGACCGGCCGCCCTGTGATTGCCGCCTTCTGCAGTGGTAGCTCTTCGGCTGCAACTTCGTGACCCTTTTCCAGAACCACAAACGATGGCCGCTCGCCCTCCGGCGCCGAGAGAGACGCATTCGAGCCATACGGCATCCGAAGCAACTCGTAGGCCGCGCGATTGCTGGTCACACGTTCGCATTTGCGGTCATGCGAGAAGAACGCAGCCGCAGGCATGGCGTCAAACACCGCAGCAAGATTGTCAGCCTGTGCTTTGGCTTCAGCGCGCGCACGCTTCAAGTCTTCTTCCGTCTCTTTGAGACGCGTAATGTCCATGCCGGCGCCGCTCATGCGGATCGGCTTGCCGCCTTATCGAAGTAGGCTCGTCCGCGCGATGCCACCCAGTGAATGGTGCCATCGGGCCACTGAGCGCGCATTTCCGTGCTGTATTCGTTGCCCGTTGCCAGCGCAAACTGGCAGGCCTGATCGATCCGTTCGCGGTCCTCAGGAAGGATGGCTTCGAGAAAACGGTCGTAACTCATTTTGGTGTCGTGCGGCAGCCCGAACATGTCGAGACACTCTCTCGACCAAACCAACTCACCGGTTTCAATATTCCATTCCCACGTCCCCAGCCGCGCCGACTCAACGATGCGCGAAAGCCGATCATCGCCAAAGCGAAGCTGCTGTTCCTTCGAATCCTCTTCCGATTTGCTCATAAAGGCCTGGGCTCGGGACGCACTTATCCTGTGCCTTTCTTGATATGCCGAGAGACTTCCTCGCTGCTACGGCGCAGTCTGAAATGTGTGCCGGACACTCCAAGGGCAGGAATATCCAAACTGACGGTGAGTGTAAACGTGGAGTTTCCGCTGGGACACTACAGTATTCTCTGTATGCTTCCGGGGGTATTCCGGGATTTTTCCGTTCAATTCAAAAGCGGAGCAATCCTGAAGCCTCACGCAAAATCGGTAGACCTCCGCGTTAAGCCGGAGGTCTACCAGGAGCGTTTCCCGCTTAGATCACGACTCCGCCTAGAAGGTGATCTTTGCCGCTAACTGCATCTGTCGCGGTCCATTTGCCGTGCCACTGATCACCCCAAAGCTCGGATCGCCCACATTCATCGTGCTGCTGCCGTAAGGTCCTGGCGAACCCATGCTGAATATTGGATGGTTGAATGCGTTCTGCGCTTCCAGCCGTACTTCCAGGTTGATGCCCTCGTGCGCGCTCGACAGCAGGAATTGCTTGGCGATCGAAAGATCGCTGCTGAACCAGAGTGGCGAGCGTACATACGAGATCGTCCGCGGCATGTTTCCCAGCGTGAACGGGGCGGGTTGTTGGAAGACTTCAGGATTGGAAAAGAAGCTGTCGACCCAGTCCTTGCCGTAATTGCGTTTTGGTATGCCGACCAGGTTCGGCCGTTGGCTGCCGTACGTCGGGATCGGCGTGCCACCGTTCGACACCGTAATGGGCAGCGGACGGCCATCGGTGATCTGCCAGATACCGTTCGTCTTCCAGCCGCCAATGAGCAGATCGACCGCGCGCGGCATGTTTCCCAGCAACGTCCTGCCGCGTCCAAAAGGCAGATCATAGCTGTAGCTGAATTTCAGTACCGACGGGATATCGAACGTTGACAAGCTGCGCTCAAGGTACGGCTTGTTGGGATCCTGCAGGCTGGTGAAGCTGCCCAGCCAGGTCACGTTATCATCGCCGACCGACGAATCGTCAATCGACTTCGACCACGTGTAGTTGACCAGGAATTCCAGCCCGTTGCTGAACGCCTTTCGCGCAGTGAGCTGTAGACCGTGGTAAATGGAACTCCCAATCATCTGCACATCGGTGCTTACGCTATTGAACTGCGGATACGGTGTATCCAGCTGAAACGCCGGTACCGAACTCGTCATGCTGCTGAATTGATTGGTAATGATCCCGTTGAATGGATTGCAGGTCGGAGCGCAGCCCGGAGGATTGGTGTAGAGCCCATTCAGCGCGTTCATTTGTGGAGTGTTGCCCTGATACTGCTCCACCCACGGGCCAAGAATGTCGAGCTGGTTCGCTCCGCTGAACGGCAGATGGGTGCCTTTCTTTCCCAGATACTCCGCATCGACTACGACGTTCCAGGGTAACTGGCGCTCGACTCCCAAGCTCCAGCTTTGCTCGTACGGAGTCAGGTTCGCATCATGCGTCCGCAGCGGTCCATTGGCTCCGAATCCAACATCGTTCATCAGCCCAAGCGAGCTTCCCGGCGGCAGAAACAATCCGTTGGGGAAGGGATTGTTCAAATGCAGATAGGGAGTCGCGCCGTCACTGTTATAGGTAGTAATCGCGTTGGTGTACTGATTGAACCCCTGCCCGCCGTAGGGCACCACGCCGCTTGCGCCGGAACGGGACTGGCCGTAATAAATGCCGTAGCCGCCGCGCACCACCATTTTCTGGGCGAACTGGTAGGCGAAGCCAAACCGCGGCTGGAAATCGTTCCAGTCGGTAACATAATTCGTTCGCGTATTGCCGTTTGCGAAGACCTCGCCCCCCATGAGAGCGCGGGAGACAGGCTGCAGAGTCAGCGGGTCGGTATATGTAATCTTCCCGCCGTTCAGCGGACTTACTGCATTTGGATCAAACCAGTCCTGGCGGTTGAAGCGGTCTGTGCGCGGCAAGGACACGTCATAGCGCAGTCCCAGGTTTAAAGTCAGCTTCGGGGTGACCTTGTAATTGTCTTGGGCAAACCAGGCATATTGATAGTTTTCGGTCGCTGGCTGAAACTGGATCTCGTAATAACCGCTCGACATCTGTCCCATCATGAAGCTCGCCATGCTGTCGCCGCCGGCGGTTGTGCCGTCGGAGCATTGCGACGTACCTTCGATTGAAGGGCAAGCCGAACTGCCTCGGTTATCGAAGTTGAAGTAGCCCAGCGGCGCGTTGGTCTGAATGTAGTTTTGCTGGTGCAGACGTCCTTCAAATCCAAACTTCAACTCGTGTGCGCCATGGATCTTACTCAGCATGAACGATAGCTGACCCGTTGTCTGGCCTTGCTTGTAGTTGCCGTAAGGATCATTGCCCGCGTTCGGAAATCCCGCAGCAAAATAATCGTTCATGAACATGGCAGGAACGCCGTTGAAACCGTTGGTCTTCAAATAAGACGGAAAGCCGAGAGCGCCCAAGGGATCGGCATTCAAGCTTTGGTTATAGGCAGAAATCCGCATAGCTCCACGCGTGATGCCGAAGGTGGTGGTCAGCAGCAACGTCGGCGTGATGGTGTAGGCATCGTTGATCGCGAAGACGTGGGCGGTGCTCTTGTTCGATCCGCTACCGCAGGGATCGATCACGGTTTTGAAGCAGTCGAAGGGAATGGACGAACTCCATTGCTGCGAATACTTGCCGCTCAGCAGGTTCTTTGCGTTAAAGCGATGATCGATCTTGAGGTCGAATTGATCGTTCGGAGATTTGCTTGCGCCGGAGGCGATCCAGTTGTCGTATAAACTGCCTCCCGGAATATTGGGGTTGGGAAAAAGGCTCATCACTTTCAGCGCGACTGGATCGATCAGGTTGCCCTTCACGCCTGGAGTTGGCTGCAGCTTCCCCGGAAGGGCAGGACTGCCCGGACTCGCATAGTTTGCGATGTTGTTATTCGGGATGAACGCACTGCGCACCGGACCGCCATCTGTCGAGCTGTATACGCCCGAATACGGATCCCACAACTGTCCCGCATTCATTTGCGCGCCCGTGCTGTCGACACACATGCCGGCTGGATTGAACGACCCGCCCTGCGTGGTGCAGATCTCACCGAAGTCTCCCGTCCGCATGGCAGCGCTCGGAACGCCAGCCTGATAAGTGTTCATGTAGCTTTGGCGGAGGCCTTCATAGTCGAAGAAGAAGAATGTCTTGTTCTTGATGATCGGTCCGCCGAACGTAACGCCGAAGTCATGACGGTGAACCGGAGGAATCGGTACGCCGTAGCGATCGTTGAACCAGTTGTTGGCGTCCGTGATCGTGTTGCGGATGAAATCGTAGGCGCTTCCGTGATAGCTGTTCGTGCCCGAGCGCGTAATCATGTTGAGAATGGAAGCCCCGGAAAATCCATACTCCGCGCTGAAGTTGCTCTGCTGCACTTTGAATTCTTCCACCGCTTCCGGTGAAGGCGTGTAAACCGCTTGCGTGACGCCGCCGTTGGGCTCGAAGTTCGTGACCGACGCACCGTCCATCAGGATGTCGGCGCTGGCGCCGCGGCTGCCGTTCGACACCCAGTTCGTTCCACCGCAATTCGGGCACTGATCGTCCACGTTGGTGATGCCGGGCGCCAGATAGGTAAGGTCGGTGACATTTCGATCGATCAGCGGCAGATCGTTGATAAAGCGCCGGTCGACCACTTGACCGGTGGTCGCATCTTCCGTCGCGATGCTTTGCGACTGCGCCGTGACCTCGATCTTTTGTGCCGTACCTGCGATCTTCAGCGTCAGGTTGGCTGAAGGATTCTCGCTGACGTTCAGTTTGATGTGCGCGCGCACGGTCTTTTCAAAGCCAGCCATCTCCGCGGAAACGGAATACATGCCGGGCGGTATCGACGCAAACAGGTAGCGCCCGTTGCCGTCGGAGGTTGTATCGAACGTAAATCCCTTTTGCTCATCGGTCAGTACGACCTTCGCACCCTGAATCACCGCGCCCGAGCTATCCGTCAGAACTCCGCTGACGGTGCCGAAATAGCCTTGACCGACCATGAACACTGGCACCAGCAGTGCCAGTGCAAGAAACGAAATAATGACCAAAGAACGCGAAGAAATGGAACCAAGAAGAGCGGGCCGCATCGTACCCTCCTATTTGCAGGTGAAACAGACTGGAGCAAACTTGCTTGCGAACTGTTCGCCGCCATCGTACACAAAGCCGGCATTTCGCGCTAGTGCGGAAAGCACCGTAAAAAACGATTTAATAGGTCAATTTTCTTCTTGAAGAATGGAATGAATTAGTGATATTAGGGCAGGTTACTGTCTTCCCCGCTCAGCGCTACCCTTGAGCGTCATGCCTTTCCCGTGCTACGTCCACACGTGCCGTGGTGGACCCCGCCGTCTCTCCGTACAATCATCATGAAAGTTTCAGGGAGGTTTTTCCATGCCGGAGCTCCGCCAGAACTTCATGACAAAAGAATGGGTCGTGATCGCCACCGAGCGCGCCAAGCGTCCCGACCAGATGGCGGTGCATCGGCAAAGCAAGCCGCTGGAATCTTTTTCCGACAAATGCCCCTTTTGCCCCGGACACGAAAGCCTGACGCCGCCCGAGATTCTGCGTATTCACGATGGTGATGGATGGAAGGTGCGCGTCTTCCCGAACAAGTTTGCCGCGCTCTCCCCTGATTGCAAACCGGAGCGCAATATTCATCGCTCCCGGCGTTCGATGGGCGGCTTCGGAGAGCATGACGTAATCGTGGAGACGCCCGATCACTCGCTGGCCATGGCGCTCATGCCCGATTCGCACGTCGCCGACATCCTGCGCGTTTACAAGATGCGATACGACCAGCTCAGCCTAGATCCGCGCATCGCGCAGGTAACCATCTTCAAGAACCATGGAGTCGATGCCGGAACAAGCCTGGAACACCCGCACTCGCAGATGATCGCGACGCCCGTGATCTCGTACCAGGTGCGCCAGCGCTTTCAGGAAGCGCTGCGCCACTACGACGATTTCGGTTGCTGCATCTTCTGCCAGATGATCGAAGAGGAACTGGAAGAGCAGAAACGCGTAGTGCTCACCAGCGAGCATTTTGTGGCGGCGGAATTATTTGCCTCGCCCGCGCCGTTCTGCACGCACATCTATCCGCGGCGGCATATGGCCAGCTTCGGCGATATCAGCTCGAAAGAGATTGCCGACCTCGGCCGCGTGCTGCGCACTGTGCTGGCGAAGCTCTACCACGGTCTGGAGAATCCGGATTTCAATTTCACGATTCGTACCGCGCCGGCGGAATGCGTCGGCGTCCGCTACTTCCATTGGTACATGAGCGTGATCCCTCGCCTTACACGGACGGCGGGCTTCGAGCTCGGCTCCGGCATGTTCATCAATACGGTCATTCCCGAAGAAGCCGCCGAGTTCCTGCGCAAAGTAAACGTCGAGACCGCTGTGGCGTGTGAGTTAAGAGAGAATTGATGATTGTTTGATTTTTGATTTCTGATTGAAAACCTTGAAGGGGGTTTCAATTTTCAATTTTCAATTTTCAATCTTCAATCAACAATCAACAATCAACAATCAGCAATTGCTTTTACTGGCGTCAGATCCAAAAGTCGTGTTCGTTGGTACCGGAAGTGCTCTGGCCCGCGCCTGCGGCGCGTTCGAGGGTGGGCTCGACGCGGTTGCGTCCGGCACGCTTGGCGGCGTACATTGCGGTATCGGCGGCGTGCAGAGCTTTTTCGGTATCAGCAGCCGTTTCTCCCGTCGTGATGCCCAGGCTCAGGGTAACTTTCACGTGTGAGCCTCCGGCCATGATGCTGCAGGAAGCGACGTGCGTACGCACGCGCTCGGCAAGCTCCCAGGTTTCTCCGAGGCCGCAGCCGGGAGCGATGATCAGAAACTCTTCTCCGCCGTAACGCCCGACCGAGTCATAGGGCCGGACCATGGCCGCGATGCCACTGGCAATGATGCGCAGCACGACGTCGCCAGCCGCGTGCCCGCGAGTGTCATTGATCGCTTTGAAGTGATCGACGTCGACCATGATCACTCCCACGGGCTGGCCGTCGCGTTCGCCGCGCACCAATTCCCGGCCCAGAATGTCGAGAATGACTTTATGGTTCCACAGGCCGGTGAGACTGTCGTGGGACGCTTCGCGACGCAGGGCGTCTTTGGTTTTCAGCAGCCGGTTCTGCGTCACCAGCAGGCGCGCGCTCGAGCAGACGAACGAAAGGCCCACGATCAGCGCGGCGAGAGGCATATGTTCGCGTGCGATCCGCAGCGACATGAACAGCACGGCCAACGGATAAATCAGATAGAACAACTCGGTGTAAACCCGCTTTTCGCGCGCCGGCGGCTGGTGCGAAATTGGAGGTGCCTCTGCCTGGTTCCAAGCCGTCGCCAGAATCATCGGGATCAGCAGCAGCATGCTCCAGAAAACATCAAACCACTGGCCGGTCTGCAAGCCGCGTCCGGGTCCGTAGTAGTACAGGGCATCGATGCACCCGGAAAATGCCAGGAACGTTCCGAATGATCGGAACAACCAGCGCACATCGCGGGAGTGCGAGACAATTCCGCGCAAGATGAATGCGCCCGCGACCAGTCCGTAGCCTGCGAAATAGGGGGCCCAGACTTCATGCGCCAGTTCGCCGGGGGACTCGGAGCCGGGGAGATAAAAGAAATAGACATACGCGGCGACGCAAACCAAAACGCCCTGCATAAAATCGAGCGCAATCAGCGCATCGACCTGTCCGGTCTTGTGTTCCGGGTCGAGAAACAGCGCCATGGCCAGCGGCGCGAACCAAAAGGAAAACAGCAGGTTCGTGATCCAGGGGACGATGGTAGTCCCATGAACATCGTTGAACACGGTAAGCCCCTGGGAGATCATCCAGAGCCCATACGCGATCGTGCCTAACTGCCAGAAGGCTCGGGCCATACCCTCGGAGCGGAGTGAGGCGAGAACCAGCGATGCGACCAACAGTCCGCCGAGGCACAACTGCAGGATGTCAGAGAGCAACGGTCCGGGCGGACGACCTCCCATCGTGGACAGTAAGACGATGTGAGTCAGCCACAAAACACCAGCGGCTGTCACGATGGTCCGCGAACGCGACACTGCGATCCTTTCGAACGGCAAATTTGTAAGATGTACGCGCTGGGGAGGACTTAGTCCTAACTGCAAATCTGTCTACAATTTCGGAATGGTGCCCTTGCAGCCTGAGACCAGTACGCTAAGACCCTTCAGTATCAGCGAAGGAAGCTGTGAATTTCACCTGCCAATAGTAATCGACTCGAGGTTACCGCCGAACGAAAAAAGTTAATCGTGGTTAATCCCAGTCGCGCAGCGCCCGGCCCAGAACTTCCACAGCATCGTCGAGCTTGTGGAGTTCTTTTGATGTGAGGCGGTTCAGATGCGCCGCCAGGTAGGCGATGCGGCGCTCGCGCCCCTTGTGCAATATCGATTTGCCTTTGACAGTCGCGCGGATCTGCATGCGACGCGCATCCCGCGCGTCGGTTGCAATATCGATAAGGTGGTCGCGGGCGAGTCCGGCGACGATGCGGCTCATGGTAGGGGGTTTGACTTGCTCGGCGGCGGCCAGTTCGCCGAGCGTTTTTGGACCACCGAAAACCAGCACCGAGAGCGCCGAAAGCCGGGCGGGGCCTTCACCGGTGGCAACGTCTTGCTTGCGCACGCGGCGAAGCAGGTGGATCGCTGTTGAGTGCAGGCGGTCAGCGACAGACACGGCTTCGGGCTTCGGGCTTCCGGCTCTTGGCTTCCGGTTTCGGCCTTCCGGTGAACTAGAGCTGGTCTCATAAAGCCCGCGTTCAACGCTGCCGTTAGAAACAGGTTTGGGAAGGGCACGGCTTTCAGCCGTGCCGTTAGAGCTCAGCAAAGATGCGGGGTCGCTTCTTTTTTCTGGCGAACCATTTGTGAGGCGGGTTCCAGTGTTCCGGTTATTTCGCTTGCTGCGGTTTTTCGTTGACACGTGTGCCATGATTATAGTTAGCTATGCTAACTAATTCAAGCATGGAGAGGAAGACGATGACGATAACGGCAAACGGTCCGGAGATCACGCGCCTGGGCCAGATTCAGATTCGCACGCGCGATGTGGAGCGCGCGGCTGACTTCTACGAAAAGGTCCTGGGACTCAAATTGCTGTTCAAGGCGCCTCCGGGGCTGGCCTTCTTCGATTGCAACGGCGTTCGCCTGATGCTGGATCGTCCGGAGAAGCCGGAGTTCGATCACGCGGCGTCGATCCTGTATTTCGCTGTGCCCGACATCAAAGGCGCGCATGCCGGGATGAAAGAGAAGGGGGTGCGCTTCGAAGACGAGCCGCACATGATCGCGCGCATGCCCGACCACGATCTGTGGATGACATTTTTCCGCGACAGCGAAGACAATCTGCTGGCGCTGATGAGTGAAGTGAAGCGATAAGGGGCTTCGGGCTTCCGCCATTCGGCTTCCGGAAGCTTGGC
Source organism: Terriglobia bacterium (assembly GCA_963823085.1). Classification (GTDB taxonomy): domain Bacteria; phylum Acidobacteriota; class Terriglobia; order Terriglobales; family Acidobacteriaceae; genus Sulfotelmatobacter. The sequence goes on from CAWGKF010000006.1 coordinate 597,184, forward strand.
GCACGAGGCCGATTTCCGTTGCCCATCTGTTACTCCGGGTCGACAATGTGGCCAGAGGTGGACGCCTTGGAACAGGCAAGATCCCAGACGGCATCTGGCTTGGGGGGAGCTGGATTCAGTCGAGCTGGTTTTGGTCAACCTTGGTTCGCACTCACGGTGGCCTTCGCGCTGCATGTCTTCGACGAAGCCGCGACCGGATTTCTCAACGTCTACAACCCAACCGTACTAGCCATGCGCCAACGCTGGGGATGGTTTCCCATGCCAATGTTTGGCTTCCGCGAATGGCTCATTGGACTGTCCGCGGGGCTCGTGCTTTGTTTTGCTCTCACACCCTTTGCGGTACAGGGTGCGCGCTGGCTCAGGCCGCTGGCGTGGTTCTACGCCGTCCTTCACTTTTTCAACGCTACAGGCCACACGGTGGCTACGATTTTTGGACAAACCGTCGGTTCTGTTACGTTTCCACGTCCGGCGCCGGGATTCTATTCGTCGCCCCTTCTGTTCATCGGGTCGGTCTGGCTCATGGTGCGGCTGGTAAAGACGGCGTCTGGCGTGCGGCCTCCGGCTCCCGCGTAGAACGCGATTCTCTTGCCAAGGGATGCATGAACGCGGCAGAATCCCAAGACCATGAAGCATAGGCAGAACCATCCACCGCGCGAGCATGCGTCGCGTCCGCCAATTTCTGTGGACGCGCAAGGAGCAGCCGCGCACGAAATGCCTTCGGAACATCGCCGCGGCCTGCCGCCGGAGAGGTATTTTCGCTGGCGCGCTGGCGAGATGACGCGTCTTGAAGCATTCTGCGACGTGATTTTTGGCTTTGCTTTGACGCTGCTCGTCGTGTCCCTGGAAGTGCCGCGCACTTATGCCGAATTGATGACCGCGATTCGCGGATTTGTGCCGTTCGCCGCGTGCTTCGCGCAACTCGTGGTGATTTGGCGCGCGCACTACCGCTTCTCGCGCCGCTATGGACTGGAAGATTCTTACACCGTGTTTCTGAATCTCGTTCTGCTATTTCTGGTTTTGTTCTATGTCTATCCGCTGAAATTTGTTTTCACCATGCTGTTTGACGAAATTTCGGGGCACGATGTCGGCATGGGCTTTCACGAGGTATCGGTGCTGATGAGAATTTACGCGGCCGGCTTCGCGGCCGTCTTCATCATTTTCGCGCTCCTCTATGCGCGCGCCTCCAGTTTGCGGAATGTCATCGGACTGAACCCTGTGGAAGTACTGGAAACGCGGGTGGCCATGCAGGAAAACATATTCATGGCGGTCGTGGGCGTGATTTCCTTTGCGCTGGCTTTCAAATTCCCAGGTTTGGCAGGATGGACTTTCTTCTTGCTCGGTCCGGGCCTCGCCATCCACGGAAGTGTTTATGGGAAACGTGTGCGTGCGCTTGCGGAGAAGATGGGCGTCGGGTGAAGAGGACGAGCGTCTTTCTTTGCCGATTCAAATCCTCAGCGGTTATGCGCATCCTTTCGAAGCGGCCGGGAAATCTGTTGCCAGAAGATTGACGGCGACCAGTCAAAGGGGTGCTACGCCTGGTTACAAGAGTTTAGAATTGGATCGGAGTTTTCACCAGTTTACGTGGGGTCGGAAGTCGTCGAATCCAGCCAAGTTTAGATGGCGGTCCAGCCGCCATCGATGAGAAGAGTATGACCCGTAATCAGTGACGCCGCCGGGGACGCAAGAAATACGACGGCACCGGTAACGTCCGTTGGCTCACCGATGCGGTGTAGCGCCGCTATGCGCTCGACTACGTTGCTTCGGAATGCCGGATCTGCCAGTACCGATTCCGTACCCGGTGTGCGAATAAATGTGGGTGCAACGGCGTTGACTCTGACGTTGTATTTACCCCACTCGATGGCCAGACATTTGGACAAGTGTGCGATGGCGGCCTTCGTCATGCAATAAACTGATTCCGTCGGCAGGGCCACAAAGCCCGCCTGGGAACTCATGTTGATAATGCATCCACGCTTTTGGCGAATCATCACACGTCCCGCCGCCTGACTCGCAAAAAATGTCCCTTTAAGATTCACCCTCAGAGTCAAATCAAAATCTTCCTCACGAACATTTTCCGCAAGGTTTTCCGGGGATAGCCCCGCATTATTAACGAGGATGTCCAGCCGGCCGAAGTGCGCGGCCGTATCGTCAACGGCGCGCGAGATTTGATCGAGTTGTGTCATGTCCATCTGCAACGGCAATACGCGCCGGCCTATGGCTTCAACCTCTCTGACCAGATCACTTCCGGTTTTCACATCTCGCAGACCGAGCGCCACATCAGCGCCCGCATGAGCAAGAGCCAGCGAAATGGCGCGGCCTAGTCCACGACCTGCGCCAGTCACTAATGCCACATCACCGATCAGGTCAAAGCGAGGAAAGTCATTGGCCACGACAAGCATCTCCCCCAGCGACAGTTAACGCCTGGTCTCTGGGAAATTTTCAACGCCTAGAACCGCCACAGGAAGCAAGGCTCGCTATTTCTCGACAGTCCAACCGGAGCAAGGATCCTCGATGCTTCCGTTGCGATCCGCTGGCATTCTACGCCTAGTCAATAAATCAATTTGCGTGATATCCCCCATAGCACTCATCCTATGAGAGAGGATGTCAAGCGAAAACACTTCTCCACTCCTCTCCGTGAGACGCTGCATGAAACCACTCAAGGGAAACCAGCAACTGGGATACGGATCGCAAGGCGTACTCTGTGGCGCTCCAGGCGTTAAAACCCAAAATCTTCTCCCCGAAGAAGAAGGGGCCTTGGATGCAAGCACCGATCGCGGTCCCGACACCATTCGTTGCGAAGCTGTGCAAGCCAACCGTTGGCTTAGGTGCCAACCATCATCCTATGTGAGGCTCGAGGCCTATGGCTTTTTTGGGTTATCCGAGGGGGCATAGGATCGACCCGGAGACTGGGTGCTGACGGCAGCACCCGTGCGCCTAATGAGTGCATGGATACTCTCCCTCGAACCCGAGCGTCGCCAGAACCGATGGGTCACCACCGAGGCGTGAAACTTGGGAGACCACCTGAGCTCTGTGCAACGCTCAAGCTGCTTGCGTTTTCAGTTGTTCTGCGTCGAAACGTTCCTCCTTCTTCCAGAGTGTCAAAGCAATGGCCGCGATCTTTCGTGCTAACGTCAGACGCGCCATCTCCGGCTTCATCCCTTTGTCCAGCAATGCCACGTAGAACTCACGCAACGGACCCACGCCACAGCTAGCTCGGGTGGCGGCTCCTTTGAAGATCTCTTTCATTTCGTGGTTGTGATTCCGATTGAGTCCACGAATCTGTTGCGGTTTTTTCGCACGTTGCAGTTGTCCGCGGACAAAGCGGTATTGCGCACTGTCGCGCGTCTCAATGCCCAGCCCACTATAGGTCCACAGTTGTCGCTTGCTGCGGAATCGGTGCGGCGTCTGCATCAGTGCGATCAAGCGGGCGGCCCGAATCGGTCCGATGCAGGGTATCTGGCGCAGCAGTTTCGCGGCTTTGTGTTTCCGGCTCTCCGCCAATAACTCGGGACGCAGGGTCCGTCGCAATCCCTGCAATCCATCCAACTGTTGGTAAAGCAGCTCGGCGCGCCGGCGCACCCCGGCGTGCGGGATCTTGTTTAACCATTCCTCCCGATAACGTGGAGCATACACCTGGGTGCCCGCACTCGGGATACCCCAGCCGCGATACAGAGCTTTGATCCGATTCATCACTCGGTTCAGATCCTGGCTGATGGTCTGATAACTGCGCCCCAACTCGCGCAGCGTCCGCAGTCCATGTTCTCCGTGATAGACCGGGCGCAGCATTCCCGTGCGCAACAAGTCGGCCAGCTTGCGCGCATCTATCTTGTCGCTCTTGTTGCCTTCCTTTAAGAAGGCATTGCGCCGCGGATCGCAGACCAGCACTCGCGCCACCTGGGGTTGCAGCAGATCGTACAGCCAAGCCGCCCAGGTCCCTTCTTCCCAGGTCACATGCAACTCGCCCCGCAGACCGTGGATAAACTGCAGAATGCTGCTGGCTTTGGTTTCCACAATCGACTCCATTACCAGCTTGCCACTGCTGTTGAGGACAGCGATTACCACCGCTTCCTTGTGCACGTCCATGCCGATATACTTGACGTCGCAACTCATGCAGTTGCCTCCTTGAGGGAAAGATCATTCGCGCTTAACGGAGTCTTTCCCTCGAGGTAAAGTGCCATCCTTCGGCCGATTTGCCTATCTTCTCCTTTGATTCTTGCCCACACCCTTGTCGAATCCACTCATCAGGGCCGCTCTCTCATAATGCATCGACCTGCCGTCAGAACCTGCAATCGCTTGTTTGCGCAGACAGCGGGCCCCAGAATCATCCTGCCCGCTCTGCTATCATCGCTACGAGAAGTCGTTGGAAATCGTCATGAGCCTCGTCATTCATCGCATGCAGGATTTTGAGGAAGACGACGAGATCCCCGTCATTTCTGGTAGAGGAGAAGGAATCATGGAAGAAGCAGCAGCGACCGGCTCAGGCGCCTCGCGCCGGAATGAAGACATCGCACTCGATCTGATGAAGTTTGTCGCTATGACCACCGGCTACGGGCGCGTCACCTCATCTGGTGTGGGATTTCAGGGCTCGGGCGCGGCCGCTAAACCCGAAGACTATGCCGAGAAACTGCTTGAATTGTATGGAAAGTGCCTGGGTGCGGTGAGCGGGAAGAAATAAGTGAGCGGAAAGAAATAAGTGAGCGAAATCCGCGTCCGTCTAATGTCTTTCTCTGAAGAATTCTCCGTAATTGAAGAACTGAGCGTGAGAAGTATGTCGCTGTGAAAGGGACATTGCCAGTCCGCTTCTCAAGCCTAGAGGTTAGAAGTCCGAAAGCCCAGCCTGCCTCTTACTGTGCCTGCAACGCCTCGTCTAGCACGATCTTGCCGCTCTTGGTGGCGGTGACGATCTTGCGGATGGGTGCATATCCGGAAAGCGTAATCTCAACTTCATAGTTTCCCGGATCCAGTTCCACGTCCACAGGCGAGTTCTTGTCGAGCATGCGCTGGTTGATCGAGATCTGGGCGCCTCTCGGCTGAGTGTGAATGCTAAGAGTGGCCTTGCCCGTCTGGCCTTTTCCGCCGAAGAACCGTGACACTTTCCCGACGGTTTTCATGTCATCGACATTTCCGAGCGCACGCAGGGTCGGGTTGAAGCCGTAGGTCTGCCCGACGGAAAACTGTCCGTTCATCGTCTCGTCGAGGTAACCGGACATGCGGACCAGTACCAGATGCTGGCCTTTATCCAGACTGACTTGTGCCGGCGTTTTGACTGCCATGTCGCGGCCGTCAATAAAAATGTTTGCCCCGGGCGGATCGCTCTTCACGACCAACGTAGCCATCAACTGGACAAGCCGTATGCTGGCGCTCGTGCGGTTTCCGGAAGTCACGTTTATGGTTCGCGAATCGGTGTTAAAGCCAGCCTTGCTGATGGTGACGGAGTGCTGCCCGGGCTGAAGATTCGTCAAGGTGAAGGGCGTGACCCAGCTGGGATCGCTGGCTCCATCGACCTGCACCTGAGCGCCTTGCGGCGTCGAATCGATCATCAATTGCCCAGGTATCACGACGGGCGCTGCCGCTGAAGTCTTTTTCCGGCTGGCATTGCGCGACTTGGGGGCGGCGGTAGCCCGCTCAGCAGGTGCCTCTGGTTCCTGCACTTCAATGGGCTGAACTGCAACAGGAGCAGGGGCCGCATCGTTTTTCGGTGCAGGCTGCGGAGTATCGGGCTGCGTCGACGTTTCAGCCGGCACGCTGCTGCGCGGCGCTCCAGCATCGTCGTCACCCAGACTGTGGATATACATTGTCACGCCGATGGCGATGATGAGGATGAGCACTCCCGCTGCGCCCAAGGCATACAGATATAACTTCGGAGGAACGCCTTTGATTTCGCTAATCGCTTTTTGTGCAGCTTCGCGGACTTCGACTTTCGGCTTCTCGTCTTTACTAGCGCGGCCGCGATAGGTCGTGGGAGTGGCAAACTCAGTCTTAACGGGAGCGACTTCCACCGGAGGCGGAGGTGGTGGAGCGACGTAGACTTCCTTCAGCGGTGGCAATTCCGTCATCTCGGAAAAGCTCACCCCGCTGCTGCCCGTCGCCGGGCCTTCGGCCATCATGGGATCAACCGCGATCTTCGGAGAGTTGTCCGATTGTGGCTCAAAAGTTTCGACCTGAGGTTCGTCGGCAACCGCCGCAGACATGTAAGAAGAAGGCTGTGTTGATTCTTGCGTCGGAACTGAAGTCGAAGGCGCGACGAATTGATCCGATAAATCGAGTTCCTCAATCTCACCGCCGGGTGAGGGCACGCTGAACTCGAAAGCCCCGACACCAGCGGCAGCTGCGGCCGCTTTGGGCGTAGCCAGCTTTGAAACCGGACGAGCGAGCTTCGATGGACCTGCGCCTGACATTCCCGATTGCTCCGCAGTTTTCTTCTGCGCTGAACCTGCGTATGGCGATGCAGACGCCGTAGCCGAGGGGCGTGCCACGGCGGGTGTTGCTGCCGGCCTGGAGCTCGCCGGCGAAGCAGGTTTCGCTGCAGTGGCACCTACGAACTTCGACTGTGCGGCAGCTTTCGCCTTGTCTGGCGCGACGATCCCTTTAGGTGGCTCCGCTTTCTTGGCGGCTGATGTCTTGGACTCTTTACACTTCTCCAGATCATCCAGCAACTCTCTGCCATTCTGATAGCGTTGCGCCGGATCCTTGGCCAGCGTCTTCATAATCAGATCGCTAAGCAGCGGGTGAATCTTGGGATTCACGTGAGCCGGCGCGACTGGCATGCTCTCTAAAATGCAATGTTTGAGTTCTTCCACATCGTCCCGATCAAAGGCTTTGCGCTCGGTGACCATCTCGTAGAACATCGCGCCCAGGCTGTAAAGATTGGATCGACCATCCGTCGCATCCCCGCGTATTTGCTCGGGTGACATGTAGTGCCAAACGGGAGAAATTGCTCCGCTGCTGTGCTGCAAGAACTTTCCAGCGCTGGAAATGCCAAAACTGAGAATCTTGACCGTCCCGTCCCACCCGCACATGACCTTGGCAGGCTCCAGGCTGTGGTGCACGAGATTGTGCGAGCTGGCGTGATCCAGTCCGCTGCACAGCTGGCGTCCGATGTCGAGGAGATCCCAGATGGAGAAGCCTTCCTTGCGCGCCAGCATGGTAGCGATGCTGTTTCCCTGAACGTACTCCATGGCTGCGCAGAATTGACCTTCGATTTCGCCCGCGCCGTAGACCTTGCTGATGTTGGAACTGCTTAGGACGTTGGTACTCTCAGCTTCTGCCAATAAAGCGTGCTCGAGTGCCTCGGCACCATCGCCGAAGGCGTCAAGTTGGATCGCTTTCAGGGCGATCGTCTGCCCGCTTTCCGGATCGTTCGCCTTATAAACAGCTCCAGTTGGCGATTTCGCTAACTCACTCAGGATCTCGAAGTGGCCAATTTTTGTGGACATTTTCCTGCTAGCTCCAATTCAGTCAAAGCCCGGTTGCCTCGACGCGCGACGCACTTGCGCCAGGCGGAGTCGAACAGAGTATGTGTAGGATAGCGCCGCCGGTGCCAAGCTTCGAGTTACCAAAGTAAGACAAAATCGGTGGCGGGCAGCCTCGAAGTGAGCCGTAGTTGCCCGGCCCTGAAGGTTCCGTACCTCACCCGGTTCCGGCTAATCGACGTCTCACGCAGGCGTCTTCGGCCAAAAAAACGTAACTTGGCACGCTCCTCGCAAGTTGTCCTTGTTATGTGCTGCTGCGGATGACATTTGTCATCCGGATGCGATGACGATCTCCACTGGTGACAAACCGCAAAGGGCCGGAACATGAAGTTGTCATTGGAACGAGAGAGCAAATTGTTGAAAGTGGCAGAAATCGGGCACTGGGCGGTTGTCGATAACAAGCCAGTTCGTCTATCCTGTTGGCGCTGGACTTCGATCACCTCCTACTGCCGGTTCCCCTCTTTCTATGGAGTGCACCGATGACGTTGTCCCGATTTGTCACTAAGAACGCGTTCCGCAACAAACGCCGCAGTACCTTGACGGTATTGAGCATCGCTTTCTCTTTGCTTCTGCTCACGCTGATGATGACGATCTGGCGAGCCTTCTATCTCGACCAGGGCAGCGCCGAGTCCGCGGAGAGGCTGGTGGTGCGACACCGCGTTTCTCTCACGTTTAATCTTCCAGGGTATTACCGCGAGAAAATCCGCGCGATCCCGGGCGTCGTTTCGGTGGTGCCGGTCTCGTGGTTTGGCGGGATCTACAAAGACCAGAAGCCGGAGAATTTCTTTGCGCAGTTCGGCACCGACCCGGAGGAATTCTTCAAGACTTTCCGGGACCTCGATATGCCCGCGGATCAGATCACGGCATGGCAGCGCGACCGCCAGGGCGTGATTGTCGACTCCTCTTTGGCGCAGAAGTATGGATGGAAGCTGGGCGACCGCATTGTTTTGCAGGGTACGATCTATCCCGTCAATCTTGAGTTGAATGTCCGCGGCATTTACCACTCGAACCCGGACAATAAGTCGGTGTACTTCAATGCGAAATACGTCGAAGAGGCTGTCGATTTCTTCAAGGGACGGGCGGGAACGTTCAGCATCCTGGCGGCGTCTCCCGGAGATGTAAGCAAGATTGCCAGTGCGATCGATGACATGTTCCGCAACTCGCCCCAGCCCACCAAGTCGGAGAGCGAGAAGGCCTTCGGACTGGAGTTCGTGGCCATGATGGGCAACGTGAAGGCGTTCATCCTTAGTATCTGCTCGGCGGTCGTGTTCGCCACGCTGCTCGTGTCTGCCAATACCATGGCAATGTCGATTCGCGAGCGGACTCGCGAAGTGGCTGTGCTGAAGACGCTCGGCTTCACCAGGCGCGGTGTGCTGGGCCTGTTTGTCAGCGAAGCGGTGGCATTGTCGCTGGTGGGTGGCGTGATCGGCGCATGCCTTGGGTGGCTGATGGTGTATGGTCTGACACACTCTCCGCAGTTCTTCAGCTTTTTCCCCATGAAGGTGACGATGGGGATATGGCTCGCTGCATTGCTCACTTCCGGCCTGGTTGGGCTTTTGAGCTCGGCCGTGCCTTCCTACACCGCTTCGAAGATCAATATCGTGGACGGATTACGGCACATCGGATGAAGTTATGACTCTGGGCAGTTTTGTGGTGCGCAACGCGTTTCGGAACAAGCGGCGCAGCTTGCTGACTATGATCAGCATCAGCTTTTCGTTGCTGTTGCTGACGTTGATGATCTGCATCTGGCGATCGTTCTATGTGGACCAGGTAGCGCCGGAGGCATCGCGGCGTCTGGTCATTCGCGATCGGGTTTCTCTTGCGTTCTTTTTGCCGGCCTTTTATCGTGACAAAATCCGAGCGGTTCCGGGGGTCAACGCCGTCGCGCCGATTACCTGGTTCGGCGGACGCTATATCGACGATCGTCCGGAGCACTTCTTCGCGCAGCTGGCCACCGATCCTGAAGAATATTTGAAGGTTGCCTCAGACAAAATCATCCCCGAGGATCAGGTCAAAGCGTGGCAGCACGACCGCGCCGGGTGCATCGTCGATGTCACGCTGGCGGATAAATATCATTGGAAGATCGGCGACCGCGTCACGCTGCAAGGGACTATCTTTCCGACGAATGTCGATCTGACCATTCGCGGAATTTATCATCGGGATCCGCCGCAGAATGCGTTGTACTTCAACGCCAAGTACCTGGAAGAAGGGGTGCCCTGGTTCAAGGGGCAAGCCGGCTGGTACGCCGCGCAAGTCGACTCGCCGGAGAATGTGTCGCGGGCGTCGAGAGCGATCGATGACATGTTCCGCAATTCGCCGTTGCAGACGAAGACGGAAAGCGAGAGAGCATTTCAGCTGGGGTTTGTCGCTTCGCTGGGGAACATCAAGGCGTTCATCCTGGGCATTTGCGGAGCAGTGGTATTCACCATCATGCTGGTGTCGGCGAACACGATGGCTATGTCGGTGCGCAGTCGCACACGCGAAGTGGCCATGCTGAAAACTCTCGGCTTCACGCGACAGCGAGTGCTGTCGATGTTCGTGAGCGAGTCTGTGGCCCTGGCGGTCGCCGGTGGCGTGTTGGGGATTCTGACGGCGATCCCGGTGATCTGGTTGCTGACACGCAGTTTCATTGCGCTGGGAGTTCCTCTGGCTATGCAGGTCAAGGCACCCGCGGCAGGGTTGTCGTTGCTGGCAGCCGTGAGTCTGGGTTTGGTGAGCGGCTATTTGCCGGCCTACAACGCGTCGCGCATGAACATTGTGGAGGGGCTACGTCACATTGGTTAATCACATCGGATTGAGTTGAGAAATTACTTATGGCGATACCGATCAGTTACAACATTCGCAATCTGAGGCTCCGCAAGGGGCTCACCATTATGACGGCGCTGGGAATCGCGCTCACGGTCACGACTGCAATTTTTCTGATGGCGCTCGTGGCGGGGCTGAACAAGGCTTTTGTGAGCAGCGGCAATCCATTGAATGTGCTGGTGCTGCGGAAAGGATCGGAAGCGGAGTTGTCGGGCGGGTTCGATGCGTCGCTGTATCCCACACTGAAAACTCTTCCCGGCATCGCGAAAGATAGCCACGGCGAGCCGATGACCTCTGGCGAGTGGGTGGTGGTCATCATCCTGCCGCGTAAGGATGGGACGGGCGAAGTGAATGTGACCGTGCGCGGGATGATGCCGGACGGTCTGGAGATGCGGCAGTTGCCCGGTCCGGGAAAATATCCGGGCGTGAAACTGGTTTCAGGAGAGTGGTTCCACACAGGACAGCGAGAAGTTGTGGTGAGCAAATCGATTCAAAGCCGGTTTGCCCATGCGAATATCGGCGACACGATGGAATTCGGAAAGGGATCGTGGAAGGTCGTCGGAGTGTTTGATGCGGGAGGATCGGCCTACGAGTCGGAAGTCTGGGGCGACGTAAACCAGATGGCATCCGACTTCGATCGGCAGGGAGGATTTGCGTCAGCGTATCTGCGCGCCACGGATCCGATTTCGGCCGAAGCGTTGAAGAACCGGGTCAGCGACGATCAGAGACTCAAGCTGGAAGGAATGCTTGAAACCGATTACTACGCCAAGCAGACGAGCTCGGGCGCGCCTATTAAGGTGATCGGGATCGTGGTCGGCTTCATCATGGCCATCGGGTCGATTTTCGCCGCGATGAACACCATGTACGCGGCGGTCGCATATCGCGGGCGGGAAATTGCTACTCTGCGCGTGATCGGCTTCTCGCGTCCCTCGATTCTGACGTCGTTTGTGTTGGAGTCGTTACTGCTGGCATTGCTGGGCGCAGCTGTAGGAATCCTGCTGATGCTTCCTTTTAACGGAATGCAGACTGGCACATCGAACGCCGTCACGTTTAGCGAAGTCGTCTTTGCGTTGCAGATTACACCTCAGGTCGCGGGCTACGCGATCGCATTCGCGTTGATCATGGGATTCGTAGGCGGATTGGCTCCAGCATGGCATGCGGCGCGGCAGAATATTCTGGCGGCATTGCGCGGTTGAGTGATCATGTTGAGCGATTTGAGATTCGTCGTGAAACAAACTGGAGATTCAAGACGTAAACATTTATATGGCGATTGATAGCAAACATCAGGATTTACAGAGCCTGCGGATTGACCGCTCGCAGCGCAGCGATACTCCCGGCGAACCGGCGCAGTGGGCGCGCCGCTACATTCTCGGCGGAATTGCCATCATCGTCTTCTTAGGGCTGGTCACGGTTGCTTACCGTGCTTTTTCGTCTGACGTTCCGGAAGTGGAAGTGGTACGCGCGACGGCGCAAACCAGCGACACGGGTGCAGGGGGAACCGTCCTCTCCGCGACTGGATACATCGTCGCGCATCACACCATCAACGTGAACTCCAAGGTCACGGGCCGCCTGGCATGGATTGGGGTGGAAAAGGGCGACAAAGTAAAGGAAGGGCAGGTACTGGTTCGCCTGGAAGATCAGGAGTTCCGCGCAAATTACGAGCAGGCCAAAGGAGCCCTTGATAACGCCCGCGCTTATCTGGAAGAACTGCAACATGGATCGCGTCCGGAAGAGATTCAGCAGGCGCAGCACAATCTGGATGAAGCCCGCGCGACTCTGGCGAATGACAAACTGACACTCGACCGCACGAAGGAACTCGCGAGCAGTGGCGTGGTCTCGCGTCAGCAACTCGATGATGCAACCGCGAAATTTGAAGCCGATCAGCAGCGCGCGAATTCATTGGAGAAAGGCTTCCAGCTGGCAAAGATTGGCCCGCGTCCCGAGGAGTTGCTTCGCGCGCAAGGTGCGCTCGCGCAGGCACAGGGTGCGCTTGATTACGCCAAGTCGCAGCTCGATGCCACGGTGATCCGCGCGCCCGTAACCGGCACCATTCTCGACCGAACCGCCGAAAAAGGAGAGTTGATTACTGCGCAGTTCGCCAGCGCCGCTGCGGGGGGACCGCAGGGATCGGTCGTTTCACTGGCCGACCTGAACGATCTGCAGGTGGAACTCGACATCGCACAGGCCGACTTTGCGCGCCTTAGTCCGGCACAAAAGGGAGTTGTCACCACTGACGCATATCCGGATAAGACGTACGACGGGCAGATCGCGCAAATTTCTCCGGAAGCGAATCGCCAGAAGGCGACCGTGCAGGTGAAGGTGCAGGTGCTGAATCCCGGGAAGTATCCCGATGTGCAGCTGCGCCCAGAGATGAATGCAACCGTACGTTTTCTGGCGAACGACAAGCCGAAAGACTCGAAGGATCCGACCGGGGTATTCGTGCCTTCGACCGCCATGCACGACCGTGACGGCAAGAAGATTGTTTATCTCGTCTATAACGGAAAGGCAGTTGCCCGAGAGGTTCATATCGTCAGTCAACGCGCTGATGGCTCGCTGGTCGATGGATTGGTGGGCGGAGAAAGCGTCATCACAGCCGCGCCGACCACATTGAAAGATGGAGACAAAATTAAAATTAAGGGGCAATCATGAGCACAGTCGCACAACCCAACGTTGCCACGAGCACGAAAGTCGTCCAGGTTCGCGGTGTCAGCAAAGTCTTCAAACGCGATGCCTTTCAGGTGACAGCCCTGGATGATGTCTCGATCGATATCGCGAAGGGCGAGTTTCTCGCATTGATGGGCCCGTCGGGCTCGGGCAAGACGACGCTGCTGAATATGATCGCAGCCATTGACCGGCCAACGTCCGGCGAATTGCTGGTGCAAGGGCAGGACATCTTCCGTTTCAACGACGGTCAGATTGCGCGCTGGCGCAACGAACACATCGGGTACGTGTTTCAGACTTTTAATTTGATTCCGGTGCTATCGGCCTTCGAGAACGTGGAATTGCCATTGCTGTTGACTAAATTGAATTCGCAGCAGCGCCGCGATCACGTGTTAACTGCGCTGAAGCTCGTTGGACTCGAAGATCGTGTACATCACCTGCCGAAGCAGCTTTCCGGTGGGCAGGAGCAGCGAGTGGCTATCGCCCGCGCCATCGTAAGCGATCCGACACTCCTGCTTGCCGACGAACCCACCGGCGATTTGGACAGCCATTCGGCGACCGAAGTGCTGGAGATTCTAAAGCGGCTGAATGAGGACTTTCACAAGACGATCGTCATGGTCACGCACGATCCGCATGCGGCTTCTTACGCGCACGTGACACGGCATCTGGAGAAAGGCATGCTGTTGCCTCCGGAGGATTCCCGGCAACGCTGAGCGCGAAGAACTCAGTCCGTTTTCGATCTAAGCCAGGAGATCTAGGCGACGAGTCCCGCGTCCCCGCTAATGACGCGAGGCTCCGTCACATCTGCCACCCAGCGCCACGCGCGTCTGCCATTCGCCACCACAGCTTCGGCTTCACCATATTCGACCAGGCGGTTGAGAACGGTGGTGACCGAGGCCATCGGATCTTTGTGTCGTGCCAGCAACCCTGGCATCTTCTGCTGGAAGTAATCGCAAATGTCGCGGGAATTCATGGCGCGGCCTGACTCCATCAGGATCATGCGACAGGCCTTGGTGAAGCCTGGCTGGCGTCCGTTGCTTTTACGGTCCACCAACTCCATGAGTTCTTCGTTCAGCACGCCGTCGCCAAACAGGTTGGCGAGTCCGGAAATCGTCTGCTTGACGGTTCCGATGCGCTTCATAATGTCGGCACGCTGTTGCATCAGCTGACGTAACTCATCATGCGCCTGCCGGATCACTTCCTGCACATGTCCGACATCGTATTTCGCAATCGGCTTCAGTGAACTGTTCGACCTTTCCAAATTTTCCATACTTCCCCCAGAAGCACTCGACTGTGTAAATTCACCCACCCACATCCAGACCTGTGGAACCAGTTTCGGTGTGGCCGCGTTCCGCAAAAAACTGACGTCCATTTTCGGACAAGATCCTACTTAGATCTGATGTACGAAGAATCGATTCGGAACGTTCCATCCATTTCGGCAGAACGTACAACAACATGGGATTAGACGGCACAAAAACGAATTCGTTAACCGAAACGCGTTAGTCATCGCTAATGTCGCAAAGAACAAAATTGGTGGGTAGGCACACTAAACTCCCGCCTATAGATTCCGATGGTAACCAGTAGGGAGTTGGTTGCATGTCATCAGCAGCAAAACCCGCCCTGTCCCCAAGTCCGTTACGAGTCCTTCTCGTCGGTGAGCGCGAGGAAGACTTTTTTCTGGTTCGAGAAATTCTCGAACGGAACCGTTCTTTGCTGGTTGCTGAACTGGAGCATGCTCGGTCCCTGGAAGAAGCCAGGATTATGCTGCAACAGAAACCATATGGGCTTGTCCTGTTCGAGCATGAATCCGGAGACGCGGAATCGGTTCATTTGGTTGCGGATTTCCTGCGTGCCGGTGTCTCAATTCCATTCATTCTTCTCACCGAGGATGCGGACGAAAAGACGCTAGCTGAAATCATCGAATCCGGCACGTGGAACTGTGTTGCCAAATCCCAACTGGACGGCGCCACTCTTGTTCGGACGATTCGAGGTACGCTCGCGCTGCACTCCCTGCAACAAGAACAGCAGAGTACTCAGGAACTACTGCGAAAGTTATCGCGCGCTGTAGAACAGTCGGCCGATACCGTCCTGATTACCGATCGCGAGGGCAGCTATCGAATATGTAAATCCTGCCTTTCGAGACTCTGACGGGTTATGCGCGAAACGAGGTCTGTGGCAAAACGCCTCGCGTTCTGAAGTCGGGCGAGCAGTGCTCAGAAACCTATCAGGAAATGTGGAAGACGCTTCTCTCCGGGAATGTATATCGCGGAATCCTGGTAAACCGGAAGAAGAATGGGGATCATTACTACGTTGAAGAGAGCATCTCCCCGAGTTCGCGACGCCGATGGGGAAATCACTCATTTCATCGCGAATGGCCGCGATCTGACCGACCGGCTCCGCCTGGAGGCACAACTTCTTCAGGCCCAAAAAATGGACGCCATCGGACGTCTGGCCGGAGGCGTGGCGCATGATTTCAACAATCTACTAACCATAATTACCAGTTATGCCGAGCTGGCTCTGGACACCGTGCGGGAAGAGAGCCCGCTGGAATCGAAGATTCACGAGATTCTTCTTGCGGCGCGGCGAGCCGCCGAACTGACTCGCCAACTTCTTGCCTTCAGCCGCAAACAGCCACAGGCTTTGCGGGTTGTGGAACTCAATCCGGTGGTGGGTAACGCTGCCAAGATGTTGCCCAGGCTGATCGGCGAAGATATCGAGTTCACCTTCGTTCCGGGCGAACACCTCGGGCAAGTGCGGGTTGATCCCATGCAAATCGAGCAGATTCTAATGAATCTTGCGGCCAACGCCCGCGACGCCATGCGCGAGGGTGGTCACCTGCGCGTTGAGACGTCCGACATTCTTCTCGATGGTGACTATATTCACGGCAAGCCCGCAGTGATTCCGATGGGGCACTATGCTCTGATCACCGTCAGCGATGACGGATGTGGCATCCCGCGGGAAGATTTGCCGCACATCTTCGAGCCGTTTTACACCACTAAGCCTTCCGGAAAAGGCACGGGGCTCGGTCTCGCGACGGTGTACGGCATCGTCAAACAAAATCGCGGATTCATTTGGGTTTACAGTGAGCCCGGATCGGGCACGATATTCAAGATTTATCTACCTTGCGTGGCAGCCCGCAGCGTCGCAGTTGAAGCCGATACCATGCGGTCGGAACCTGTGCCGCGCGGGTCGGAAACAATCTTGCTGGTGGAAGATGAGCCGGCCGTCCGCCAGGCCACGGCAGAGTTCCTGCGCATCCAAGGCTATAACGTGACTGAGGCCAAAGATGGTCTGGAGGCGCTGACTGCGGCTCAACAGTGCCTCAATCACATTGATCTAATCGTGACCGACGTGGTAATGCCGAACATGAGTGGCGGCGAACTCGCCAAAGCCCTCGAGTCCCTGCGTCCCAACACAAAATTCTTGTTTGTTTCGGGATATGCAGGGCAAACGATACTGGACCACAAAGTCGTCGACCTGGAGACCAACTTCCTGCAAAAGCCGTATACGCTCAGGCAACTGTCGTCGAAAATCCGGGGGGCATTGGGCCACGCGCCGGGACAGGTCGCGAAAACGACTGCTGCAAACTAGTGAACTCCGCTAGGTATGAGCAGGGCTAGGTATAATGACCCCGGTCGAGATCGCGCAATTTGGCTCTCGGCGGTCGGTCTCAACAGTTCGGGTTTCAACGGTCCACTTTTCAATGCTCCCAGCCGCAAGCGGCGCGCTGTTCTTCCTTGTTATTGTTATTGCCCCGGGTAAAGTCCTGGCAGGAGCACTCCTGCTTATCCTCGTTGGTGCAATTGTCTACTCGGGCATGCAAGTGGTGGCAGCTCAGCGCTATCTGTCGGTTCGGCCACCCGTCCTGAACTCAGTTATACCGATCAGCATTCTGAAGCCACTCTCCGGGATGGATCTTGGTCTCGAATCGAATCTGCGAACATTTTTCGAACAGGACTATCCGTCGTTTGAAATTCTGTTTGCCGTGCGAAGCGAAGCTGACCCAGCGGCACAGGTAGTGTCTCGACTGCAAAAAGAATATCCGCACATTCCTTCGAGGCTGGTGATTACCGGCGAACCGCCATATCCGAATGCTAAAGTTTTCAGCCTCGATCACATGCTCTCGGCCGCGGCCAACGATTTGGTCGTCATGAGCGATAGCGATATCCGCGTGACTCCAGATTTGCTGCGAACGGTAGCTGCTGAATTCCGGGATGCGCATCTCGGAGTTGCCACTTGCCCTTATCGCGCTGTCCCCGGACCGAGTTTTTGGTCCCGTCTGGAAGCAACTGGAATGAACACAGACTTTTGGGGTGGAGCTCTGGTGGCGCGAATGCTCGAGGGCATGCGATTTGCCGTCGGTCCTACGATTGCCGCCCGGCGCTCTGTCTTGCTGGACATCGGCGGGCCCGCGCGATTCAAGGATTATTTAGCCGAGGATTTTGTCATTGGAAAATTCGCGGCCGAGGCCGGCCACGGCGTCCTGCTTTCTTCTTATGTCATCGAGCATCACATCGGCAGCGCATCGCTATCGGAGAATGTTGCGCATCGTCTGCGCTGGGCGCGAAGCACGCGCCGGTCTCGTCCGGCCGGTTACGTTGGCCAGTTGTTCACGATGCCGGTACCGTTAGCTCTTCTGGTCTGTGCGCTTTCGCTGTCCTGGTGGCCGGTTTTGCCAATCGCGCTGCTGGTGCGTGCGGCCGCGTCATATTCGGTCTCGCAGCGCGTCTTGCGGGCGAAGCTGAACTGGTTCTTGCTGCCGATCGAAGATCTGATGGGCTTCTGCTTCTGGCTGGCGGGATTCTTTGGGAATACGATTTCATGGCGAGGCCGGCGCTATCGGCTCTTTGGTGATGGCCGCTTCGAACTGATCGCTTCCACCGATCGTTAGTTCGTCCGAACCCAACAGCGAGAGCACGAGTTAATCAGGATACGTAATTCGCGTCAGGCGTCCGTCTTTTAATTTGAAGCGGTCGCCGCGCCATGTGACGGTATGGCCGAAGAAGCTCGTTATCCAGACACCGACCGCAATCAAATCGCGCAATGGGAGCAGCCAAAGTCCGGGAAGCACCTGTCGATCCCGCAAAACGGTGGTTCCGACCATGAGAGCAACGACACCGCGCAGCAGCAAAATGGCAGCCAACATCGCCCACGTCCATGGCAATGCACCGAAAGAGATCAAACCCAAGAGCGCCCAAAATATTCCAAAAGTTGAGGCGAGGCCGATGTATCCGCCAAGCCGCGCGTCTCGCACTCCGCGAGCCCATCGCATCTGATGAGCCACAAATCCTCGCAGATCGTACGCAGCCAGATGTGTTTCCACCACAACTTTTGAAAGAACAACTTTCAACCCTAGACCGGCGATTCTTCGTCCTAATTCGTAGTCGTCCGCCAGATAGTCAACGATCGATCTGAATCCACCAATGCGCTCCAGATCGCGCTTGCGAAAGGCGAGCGTCGATCCGAGGCCGAAACGTAATCCACCTTCCAGCATTCTTGCTGCCAATACGCCCGCGGCAAAATCTGTGCTGATTCCAAGCGCTTCCAACTGCGAAGCGAGCGTCGGCGCCGCGACTCCGCGGTAGAGACAGGTCACCATGCCGACATCACTGTTCATCAGAGGAGCGACTACATTGCGAAGATAGTCAGGCTCAACACGAATATCGCTGTCATTGACAAGGATGTGCTCGTACCGACTCTCGAGCAGCATCTGCTCAAGATTGCTGACCTTCACATTCGCGCCGAGAATCTTCGGACAGACGACCAGCTTGATGGTCAGCCCGGAGAACTCTCGCTGTAACTGCTCTACACTCGCGACGGCAGGATCCGTTGCATCGCTCACGCCAAAAATAATCTCGTACTGCGCTGGATAATCCTGCACGCAATGGCTACGGAAACTCTCATAGATGTCTGGATCGATCCCTTTCAGCGGTTTCAGAATTGAGACCGTGGGAAGATGTCTGCGGAGAAATTACAGCCACGCCAGGATCGTCTGCGCGGAGAAAAGCACGAGCACTCCACAAACAGAGCAGGTAATAGAAGAAACTCGACACACAGCCAAGGATCGACAGAATCTGCACTGCCCGGACTGTGACGTGAACCATGCGCGAGGAGAGTTACTTACTCATACCGCAACGACTCAATGGGATCCAGATTTGCCGCCTTCCATGCGGGATAAATCCCAAACACTAAGCCCACTCCGGCTGCCGACGTGAAGCCGAACGTGACCCAGAACATCGACAAATGGGCGGGCAGCGAAGGCCACAACTCCGGGATCAGCCACACGATGAGAGCTCCGGTCAAAATGCCAACGATGCCCCCGACAGCCGTGAGCATGATCGCTTCCAGCGTGAATTGCAGAAGGATATCTTTCTTCCGTGCGCCAATCGCCTTGCGCACGCCGATTTCCCGGGTACGCTCGGTCACACTGACGAGCATGATGTTCATGACACCAACGCCGCCCACGACCAGGCCCACGCTGGAAATGGCAAACATGCCAATGAAAAGTGCGCCCGTCAGCTGATTCCACACGTCGGAGATCGAGTCCGAAGTCATTATTGCAAAGTTATCCGGCTTATCGAACGCAACCTTTCGCCGGCGCCGCAGCAATTCCCGAATCTCGTCCATCGCTTTCGGCATATCGTCGTGCGAAGTGGCCTTGACGCTGATGATGTGCTGCTTCATTTCCGGATGCAGCGTCTTGAAAGTCTTCAGAGGCATGATGACGCGATTATCATTCGGGTCCTTCCCTCCGCCGAACACCGACTTAATCTTCTTCACCGTGCCGACGATTTCGAACAGGCGGCCCTCGATGTTGACCTCTTTGCCCAGAGGATCCTGGTCACCGAACAATTCGTGCTGCGTCTGGTAGCAGATTACGATCACGGGCAAGTGATGTTCGTCGTCGAAGTCGCTGAACCAGCGGCCGCTGGCCATGGGCAGATCGAACACATCCTTGGCCGAAGCCATGTCCCCTTCGATGATCGTATTCCTTGCCTTCTTGTCCTGATATTTGACTGCATAGCTTCCTACGCCAAGTTCCGGCCGGAAGATTCGCATACCCGCGGAGACCGCCTTGATGTGGGGCAGATCCTGCATGGCCAGCGCGTCGTCATAAGTCAGTTCCTTGCGGGTACGCATCTCGTCGGTCATGCGGCCAAAGGTGAAAAAATCCAAGTGGAACACGAAGATGACATTCGATCCGATGCTGGCGACGAGATCGCGGACGTTATCATCGAGCCCCCGTCCAATGGAAGACACGCCGATCACGACAGCGACACCGATGACGATTCCGAGTACGGTCAAACCGGAGCGCAGTTTATTGCTGCGGATCGTGTCCGTCGCCATATGGACGATTTCGCCGAATTCAGATTTGCCCACCATAATCAGGTAAAGAGAACTGGGTTGATCTATTCGTATCGCAGCGACTCGATTGGATCCAAGTTTGCCGCCTTCCAGGCAGGATAAATGCCAAAGACGAGGCCGACTGCGGCGGCCGAACTGAATCCGAAGGCCACCCAGAATATCGACATGTGCGCCGGCAAAGAGGGCCACAGGATCGGGATTAGCCAGACCACAGTCGCGCCCGCCAAAACGCCAATGATGCCTCCCACGACAGTCAGCATGACGGCTTCCAGCGTGAATTGCAGAAGAATGTCATTGTTGCGTGCGCCGATGGCTTTGCGCACGCCAATCTCACGCGTACGCTCGGTCACACTCACCAACATGATATTCATCACTCCCACGCCACCTACGACCAATCCGACACTGGAGATTGCAAACATACCTAAAAACAAGCCGCCAGTAACCTGGTTCCAAACTTCGGTGACCGAGTCGATCGTAAAGATCGAGAAATTGTCTGGCTTGTCGAAAGCCACCTTTCGACGGCGACGCAGCACGTCCCGGATTTCGTCCATTGCTTTTGGCATATCGTCGTGAGACGTCGCCTTGACAACAATCCAGTGTTGTTTCATCTCGGGATGAAGCATCTTGAATGTCCTGAGCGGGAAGAAGACGCGATTGTTGATCGGATCCTTTCCTGCATTGAAGAGCGATTGAATTGGACCCAAGGTGCCAATGACGAGGAACAATCTTCCTTCAATGTTGACCTCTTTGCCCAGCGGGTCTTCTTCATTCCCAAACAGTTCTGCCTTAGTGTCACTACAAAGAACGACTACCGGGGAACGATGCTCGTCGTCGAAGTCGGTAAACCATCTTCCCGTAGCCAGCGGCAGATCCTCGACATTGATCATGGAAGGGGTATTCCCCTCCAGAATGGTATTTTTTGCCTTCCGGCTCTGATATTTGACTGCATACGTGCCGGCTCCGACTTCGGGACGAAACAACCGGAGAGCGCCAGCAACCGACTGGACGTGAGGTAAGTCTTGAAGCGCCTCGGCGTCCTCCCGTGTCAGCTCTTTGCGGGTCCGCATCTCTTCTGACATACGACCGAAGACCATGGGATCGACATGAAACACGAAAATAACATTGGATCCGACACTGGAGAAGCGATCGCGAACATTGTCGTCGAGCCCGCGACCAATCGAAGAGACTCCGATTACAACCGCAACCCCGATCACTATGCCGAGCACAGTCAGCCCCGAGCGCATCTTGTTCGTACGGATCGTGTCGGTGGCCATCCGGACAATCTCGCCGAATTCTGACTTGCCCATCATGGAAAACTTAGCGATTTAGCGATTGAGTCATTTAGTCATTGAGCCATTATTCGTGGAATGGCTCAAGAGGATTTAAGTTTTGCAAATGCCAAATTACGCACGACTCGATTCCTCAATCATCAATGCCCCAAGCACTCAATGACTCAATCCCCAATTCCTTTACATCTCAAATCGCAACGCGACAATCGGGTCCAACTTCGCTGCCTTGCGCGCGGGATAAACGCCAAAAAATACGCCGACGCTCGCTGCCACGGTGAGTCCCGCTATTACCGCCCAAATCTTGATGGACGATGGCATCCCGATCAATGCTGTTACTACCTCTGCCAGAAATATTCCAGACAGAACTCCCAACGCGCCCCCGAGTAGCGCCAGAACAACAGATTCAATGAGGAACTGAAGCAACACGTCGTCCTGCCGAGCGCCCAATGCCTTGCGAATGCCGATCTCGCGCGTTCGCTCGGTTACGGAGACCAGCATAATATTCATAATGACGATGCCACCAACAACCAGCGATACGGCTGCGATCCCAATCGTCGCCATGAAAAATGTGTTGCTCAGTCCGGACCAAATACCCAGCAAGCTCTCGTTCGTCTCAAGCTCGAAACTGTCGTCGGCTCCCGGACGATCGTGGCGGCGCGCGCGTAGAGCGGCTCGGGCTTCGTCCATTGCTTGATTCAGCGGGACGCCAGTCGCAGACGCTTTGCCCCAAATATTGATGCTGTTCTTGTGCGATCCGTATTTCTTCAGGTACACCGTGATGGGGATCAGCACGTAGTTGTCGGCGCTCTGTCCCAGCGTCTTTCCCTTTTTCTTTCCGACGCCGATGACCTGGTAGGTCCAGCCATCGATTCTGATTTCATGGCCCAGCGGATCGGTGCCCGCCAGCAAATGATCGACAATATCGGTGCCAACCACGGCGACCTGCAAATGATTATCGAGGTCTGTGGCGTTCATCATGCGGCCAATCGTCAAGTCGGTATCTACAATTGTGGCGATCGATGGTGTAATTCCCTGGATGTTCGTGTCTTCAATGGATTGCTCATTGCGCTTCACTTTGCCGCTGGTTTGCATCAACGCGCCGACGTATTCGCAATGCCCGCAGGAATCGACCACGGCCTGATAGTCATCCATCTCGAGGTTCTTGCGTTTTTCGGCCTCGAGGAAGTGGTCGACATTCGTCTCGACCGCCGACATCTTACTCACGATGAAGACATCAGCGCCGAGATTGAAGATCTTTTTCGCGACGTAGTCGTTAATTCCAGAGACAAAGGTTACTACTGCGATGACGGCGCCCACACCGATCACGACCCCGAGCAGCGTCAGCACGGAGCGAAGTTTATTCGCCCATAGGGATTGCAGCGCCACACGGATGGCTTCGGCGTAGTTCATGACGATGATCGGGCGCCAGACCTCGGCCCTCAGACCTGGGAATCAGAGTGCTTCCGAACGCATTGTCAGTGTACAGCGAATCCCCTGCACCCGCACCGCGGGAGCCCTGCGAGCGGCTAAAGCACGGGTCTGAGCCCTCAGGTCAAAGGTCCATGGGCCAGGGTCGGAGGGCCGATGGCCATCGCATATAATGAACCGGTAGGCAGCCGGACCGGACGACCGCTTCTCGCTTCAAGGCGAGGAGAGGAAAGTCCGAACTCCGCAGAGCAGTGTGCCGGATAACGTCCGGGACGTCAGGTTCAAGCCTGACGGACGGAAAGTGCCACAGAAAACATACCGCCTCGGCGGCAACGCCGCGGTAAGGGTGAAAAGGTGCGGTAAGAGCGCACCGCCGTTCCAGTAATGGCGCGGGCATGGCAAACCCCACACGGAGCAAGACCAAATAGGAAGGAAGTACCGCCGTCGCTGAGAGCTTCGAGCCTTGAGCTGCGAGTGGCGAGCCGGAAATCAGGCGCGCATCTCGACGCTCATTCCACCCGATGCTCTAAGCGACGGCGGCACACGTGCCGGCTCGGTGCGTCCAACCTTCGGGTAGGTCGCTAGAGCCGCGCAGCGATGCGTGGCCCAGAGGAATGGTCGTCCCGCAACAGCAATGTTGCGGACAGAATTCGGCTTACAGGTCCGGCTGCCAACAAACTAATTCGAGCGGAGGTCCTTCGCTCTGCTCAGCTAGGCAGCGGGCTCGAACGCCCGCTGGGCGCCTCAACTTACAGGTCCGGCTGTCACCAACTTTGGTGCACGGGTCATCAAGGACCTTCCCATAGGCGCCTGCATGTCGGATCTTTAGAATGTCCGCTCCAGTCCCAATAGCTGCGCCAGCGAATTAAGGCGAATTCTGCCGGGAATCCCGGGGTAGCGCCCTTGCATTTCCTTGAGGTACACTCCCTGCGTAAGATACGCCGCTCGTCCCTTTTGAGGAGGCCTCTATGGCGCAGCAGACTCCGTCCGGGATTGTGCGTTCGGCTTCGACACTGTCCATCCTGTGGGGCGTTTCGCTCATCATCCTCGGCATGCTGGCGATAGGATCGCCGTTGATCGCCGCCGTCGCGATTAACGCGGTAATCGCTTGGCTCATCGTTTTGGCAGGCGTGGTCCACTTGACGGTTGCTTTTCACACCCGCGAGGCTGGCAGTCTGATCTGGAGACTGCTGGTAGGGCTCGCCTATATCGCCTTTGGCGGATACTTGATTGCGCGACCAGCAGTGGGCGTTGTATCGCTGACTCTAGTGCTGGCCTCGCTGTTTCTGGTCGAGGGTATCTTGAATATCGTTTCGTTTTTCAAGATACGTTCCTTCCGCGGATCCAGTTGGGTTTTGGTCGACGGGATCATCACGTTGCTCCTGGGGATAATGATCTACGCACAATGGCCCTCGAGTTCGGCTTGGGCGATTGGCACGCTGGTCGGCGTAAGCATGATCATCAGCGGCGTTACCCGGGTGATGCTTGCTTCGGCGGTGCGCAAGGTAACGGACACGGTCGCGTCGAAGTTGGCCGCTTAGCGGGTCGCGGGCGACGTTTGACGTAGAACTGGCTCAGCGACGCGAGCAAGGACGCGACGCCCTGAGGGTTGGTGTGCCTGCTGAAACCTGGCGTTGAGCGAACTGGACGGAGGAAGACGGCATGGGAGGCTTGGTTCCGTTAGGCGATGCGTCGCGACGCCCGGCACGCGTCCCGCTGGTTACGGCGCTCATTATCCTCGTGAATGCCCTGGTTTTTGGGCTTGAGCTGATGCGCGGGGAAACATTCGTGATGCAGTGGTCAGCAGTACCAGCCCAAATCGTTTCCGGCCATCACTGGATCACCATTCTGACCGCGATGTTCATGCACGGCAGTTGGTCGCACATCATCGGCAACATGATTTTCTTGTGGGCCTTTGCTCCCGAAATCGAAGATGCGATGGGCCGGGGACGATATCTCGCCTTCTACCTGATCGGCGGGCTCGTGGCCATGCTTGCCCAGGTTCTGGCGGACCCGCATTCCACGGTCCCCAACCTCGGCGCGAGCGGAGCGATTGCAGCGGTGATGGGGGCGTTTATAGTCACCTATCCTCGTGATCAAATTCGCACGCTTCTTTTCATATTCGTGTTTGCGCGAATTCGGTTCATCCCGGCTGCCCTCTTAATCGGTTTTTGGTTTCTCATCCAGCTCTTTCACGCAGGCGCTGTGGCACACGTACAGACTGGGGGCGTGGCATACCTAGCGCATGTTGGGGGCTTCATCTTCGGAGCCGCCACTGCGCGTTTGTTCGAAGACTCACGTCGAATCGCGTGAGTTGGTCACTTCTTTATTCCGAAAAATCGCTCCCGGATTGACACTTCCCGTTTTTTTGGATTTCAATGGCTTGTATGTTTCCCGTGGGCCGCGAGAATTCGGCCAACAGCTCCGGGCGCCACGGACGTTCAATCCGCTGACAGACAATGAGCAGACGGCTTCCATCGCGGCGCGACTTCATCAAGGCAGCTGGCGCTGCGGCTGGGATCGGTTTGCTTGCGCCGAGAACGTCGCTCGGGTTATCAGCGAAATCTACATCAGCTGATCTTTCGGCGATGTCCGGACGGTCCGAAGCAGGCTCGGCCGATTACGTTCTGCGCATTGCCGCGACTCCGATTGAGATCGCTCCCAAACACATCGTTTCGACAATCACCTACAACGGCCAATTCCCCGGACCGCTCTTGCGCTTCAAAGAAGGTCAGCCCGTCACGGTAGAGATTCACAACGACACCGGTACGCCCGAGCAACTCCACTGGCATGGCCAGATGGTTCCGACGGATGTCGACGGTGCAGCGGAAGAAGGGACTCCTTACGTTCCCGCTCATGGAATGCGCCGGATCACCTTCACTCCGCAGCCCGCGGGACTGCGCTTCTATCACACGCATAATCGCGCCGGGGCGGACCTTTACGCCGGGCAGTATACGGGCCAGGTTGGTCCGGTCTACATCGAAGCGAAAAACGAGCCGGGAACTTACGATCGCGAAGTCTTTCTCGTCCTCAAGGAATTTGAACCATCGTTCAGTCAGGGCGGCGACATGGCCCAGGACTTCCTCCCTCCCGCCGAGGTAAAGGAACTCAAAGCAGCTGGCGAGACGGCCATGAAGGCCTCGCTCGCAAAAGGCATGCCTCACGGCTACGAAGTTGGATATCGCTACTTCACCATCAACGGGCGCATGTTAGGTCATGGTGAGCCGGTGCGCGTGAAGCAAGGCGAGCGCGTGCTGTTTCATATCCTGAACGGGAGCGCGACAGAGATTCGCAGCCTTGCTTTGCCGGGACATACTTTCAAGGTGATCGCGCTAGATGGCAATCCTGTGCCGCATCCCGCGGAAGTGCCCGTTCTTTGGCTGGGAACGGCGGAGCGCGTTTCTGCCATCGTTGAGATGAATCATCCTGGAGTGTGGGTGATGGGCGATCTTGCGGACGACGATCGCGGCCACGGCATGGGCATTGTCGTTGAATATGCTGGTCAGAAAGGAAAACCGGTTTGGACGCCACCGAAGCCGTTCCACTGGAACTACGCGCGATTCGCGAAGCCAGACGGCACCGCTCCCGAGCCGGACGAAGTCATTGCCATGACCTTTCGCCAAGCAGAACGCCGCCGATCACGGATTTAATCTCTGGACGATCAACGACGTCGCTTTTTCAAGCGACAGCATGACGCCGGCATACCACCTGCATCAAGGCAAGCGCTATCGCATCAGCATGCGCAATGCCAGCGACGATATTCATCCCATCCATCTTCACCGGCATAGTTTTGAAATCACCCGCATTGCCGGAAGGTCCACCGCGGGCGTGATGAAGGATGTAGTCATGGTCGGAGGTTACCAAGAGGTTGAAGTCGACTTTGTCGCCGCCGATCCGGGCCTTACGCTCTTTCACTGTCACCAGCAACTGCACATGGACTTCGGATTCATGACTCTGTTCGACTACGTATAGCCGAGGCTCCCCGGCCGCGTCCATTGACAGTTTGGGGAATGTCCGTTCCAATGGTTGAGTAGTCGTTGACGCCGGAATCGTGCGTTCTTTAAACCCGGCTTCTCAACCTTCCAAAAATTTACTTTCAGGAGCACACATGTCCGCACCCAGCCGCCGGCCTGAGATTCGCCGGCGCCGTACTCGCAAAGACAAAATATTGCACCTTCGCAAGCGCCTCGCCGCCGCCAAGACTGACGCAGACCGCACCCGTCTCACGGCCAAGTTGCATAAAATGGCGGTTAAGTCTCCGGGGCAACCGCTGCTGAAATAGTCCGAGACGAACTCCGGGACCAATATAGCGCGCGAGGGGGCACAGTCGGCTCCCCGCTCTCTTCAAAAAACTGCCTCAGTCAGCGGCGTTCGCCTGTTCGTGGCCGCTATCGGCGCAGCGCCCAACCTCGCGATAAACCTCTCTTACCCGACGAACAGAGATCTCCCACGAGAATCGCGTTGCCTGCAGGTAGCCTCGCTCTTTCATGCGGTCGCGCAGCGTTTTGTCGACCAACACCCGATGCAGTGCGCGCATGATCTCAAACACGTTTTCGGGATTGACCAGCACTGCGGCATTCCCAACCACCTCGGGCAGGGAAGAGACATTCGAGGTCACCACCGGAGTGCCGTGCGCCATCGCTTCCAATGGCGGCAAACCAAATCCTTCATAGAGCGACGGAAAGACGAAAATCTTTGCCGCGTCATAGAAGATGCGCAGCACTTCAATGGGGATGAACCCAGAAATCGGACATCGTTCTGCACGCCGCTGCGCACGACCGTCCGGCGCAAATCCGGATTGCCCGAGAGATCATCTCCGATAATGATCAGCTTGAGATCAGGATAGAGGTTGTCACGCTCCAGTTCTGTTTTCAGAGCAGAAAATGCTTCAATCATCCGCACCACGTTCTTATGGGGACTGATGCGCCCTGCGTACAGTAAAAATGGATACGTGACCTGATAGCGCTGGGCGATCAGTTCCCGATCGGCCGCGGTCGCGTGTCCTCGCAGAAAGCGCTCATCAATCGCGTTGTAAACCACTTCGATGCGATTAGACGGAATTCCGAAGAGCTTGGAGATCTCGTTACAGGTGAAATTCGAAACCGCAAAAATCCGCGCTGCGCCTTGCAAGACCTGCCGCGTCATCTGCATGTGCAAGGCGCCCCAGAAGCCCGTGCGCTGCCGCACGCGCGACATGTGGTCGAGCATGTCGTGCACCGTCATCACGTAAGGACATGGCAAGAATCGCGGAATCGAAAACAGATTGGGGATGTGAACAAGATCGCAGTTCAGCCCCTTGAGAGCCGCTCGGAATTCGCGGTAGCCCCGAATGCTTGTCTCCGGCGCAACGGTTGGAATGGTCTGGAAGTTCTCCGGGAGTGGCCCGATCTCCTGAATTTTTGCCGGAGCGCCAATAAGGAAATACTCGGTCTCGTGGTCGAGACGGCCCAAAGTGCGAACGACGTTGCGGATGTATGTGCCGACGCCAAACTCGGTCATCCGCCGGATGTCGATGGCGATCTTCACCGATGGCATTTAACCACACGGAAGGCGAACGGATACAAGGGAATTATGCCCGCACCTCAGCCTGCGCCTTCGCCCGCCGCTCCGCGTAGAGAGGGAACGCCTCGCAAAGATCCAGCACCTGCTTCCGTATCTTGGCCAGTGCTGCGGCGTCGGTCCGATGCAATAACGATTCGGCAATCCAATGACCGACCTGGCGCATCTCCGGTTCCTTCATACCGCGGGTGGTGAGCGCCGGCGTGCCAATGCGGATGCCACTCGGTTTGAGCGGCGGATTCGTGTCGAATGGAATGGCATTCTTGTTGACGGTTATGCCCGCTTCGCCCAAAGCCTTCTCTGCTTCGCTGCCGAGCATCCCCTTCGAAAACACGTCGACCAGCATCAGGTGAGTATCGGTTCCCCCGGAAATGATGCGGAACCCTTCATCGGCCAGCTTTTGTGCTAGCACCTTTGCATTGGCCACGATCTGTCGAGCATAGTCGCGGAACTCCGGCTGCATCGCTTCCTGGAAGCACACGGCTTTCGCCGCCATGATGTGCACCAGCGGACCGCCCTGCATTCCGGGGAAGACTACTTTGTCGATTGCCGGACCGAACTCGGCTTTCGAGAGAATCATGCCCGAGCGCGGCCCACGCAGAGTTTTATGCGTGGTGGAAGTCACGATGTGCGCGTGCGGCACCGGCGACGGATGCGCTCCGCCAGCAACCAATCCAGCAAAATGGGCCATGTCGACCAGATAGAGTGCTCCGACCTTGTCCGCGATCTGGCGCATGCGTGCAAAATCGATGATCCGCGGATACGCGCTGCCGCCGCCGATGATCAGCTTCGGGCGCTCTTTCTCGGCCAGTTTCTCAAGCTCGTCGTAGTCGATCGTCTCCGTTTCTTTGGTGACGCCGTAGGGAATGATCTTGTACGTCTTCCCCGAAAAGTTCAGATGATGCCCATGCGTCAGGTGTCCGCCATGCGCCAGGTTCAGGCCAAGAATCGTATCGCCGGGTTGCAGTATCGCCGCGTAGGCTTCCATGTTGGCCTGCGATCCGGCATGCGGCTGCACGTTGGCATGCTCGGCGCCGAATAGCTGCTTGGCGCGGTCGCGAGCCAGATTCTCGACGACATCGGCAAACTCGCAGCCGCCGTAGTATCGTTTCCCGGGATATCCTTCGGCATACTTGTTCGTAAACACGGAGCCGGCAGCTTCCAGCACAGCTTCACTGACGAAATTTTCTGACGCGATCAGCTCCAAGCCTTCATGCTGGCGGCGCGTTTCATTGTCGATGGCCGCGGCGATCTGCGGATCGGATTCGTACAGCGGACGATACATTCCAGTATTGTTCATGATTTTTTCCCAATCTCGTACACGTCAGGCCGATGCAACTCCATGTAGCGCTCGGCCGACTTTAACGGCGTGAATCCAAAGCTCGAGTAAAGCGCATGCGCGTCGCGCGTCAGCAGAATCCACCGTCGCAAACTTTGCAGCGCTGGATGCTGTGTGATGCATTCCATCATCCACTTGCTTAACCCGCGACCACGGTGCGACTCCAGGACAAATACATCGCCGAGATAGGCCACGGTCGCGAAGTCGCTGATCACTCGAGCGAAACCAACTTGCGCGCCGGAACTATCATAAATCCCAAAGCATAGAGAGTGCTCGATCGATCGCGCAACGACGTCCCGCGGAATGCCCTTCGCCCAGTAACAATTCGTCAGGAATTCATGAACCACGTCCAAATCGAGCCGCGAAGGATCGGTGCTGACGACGTATTCGCCACGCCGATGCTCGACGATGCTTTCAGGACCGGCAGTATGGGCGGGACACATAGATCACATTCTAACTGCGTGTTCAGATCCTTCTCAAAACGCAGTCCGCAAGAACGACGCCAGGTGCCAACCGTCCATATATTTGTAAGGTGTCTCACCGGTCGTGTAGTGCCCGCAAGGCAGCACCACGACTTTGTGATCCAGCCCATGGCGGGCGAACTCGTCCACCACATTTCGTGAGAATTCTGGCAGAAATGTCAGGTCATACGCTGCGTAGATGATCAGCGACTTCTTCGGCCATCTCGCGAACTGCTCAAAGTACGCCATCGGGCTGATGGCCAACCAGACCTTCCGCAGTTCCTCGAGATCGATCTTCTGCTCGATTCCCTGGCGGATATGCCGCGTCGACTGCCCGTGCCAGACAACATCCGCAAAATAAGTCGAGGCGTGATTGAACGCCGCAACGCGAATTCGCGGATCATGCGCGGCCGCGATGAACGCATAGCACGATCCTAAGCTGGTGCCGACCACTCCGAGTTGGCTGTAGCCCTGTTCCTCCAGCCAATCGAGGCAGCAACGGATATCGATCACGCCTTGGCGGACTGCATCGAGAGTGCGGCCGATGTTGGCCGAAACTGCGTAATCGGCGCGGCTGATCTCGCGCGGCATGCGGATATCGTGATACGGCATGCTCAGCCGCAGCACCGCAATCCCCATCAGATTCAGGACACGGCAGAGACTGACGTACGAGATTCCATCTGAATTCCAATGCGGCAGCAAGACAACCGCACGACGCCCCCCGGCGGGGAACCAGCGTGCGTTCCCAGATTGTTTTCGGGATAAGGGGTGGTAGTCGGTGACGTGAATCGCAGGAACTCGGCGAAGGTTCCTTTCACCTTGGCTTCGAGCTTGGGATCGGGAACTTCCCGCGTCGAAAAAACCTGCACTTCACGCGACTCGAGGCGAAAATCCTGAGGCTGGATGTAGGAATAAAACTCGTCACTGGAACCAACGATTCGCCGGTTGTAATCCAGGAAGAACTTCTCAGGATTTTCTGGCGCCTGTCCCGAACGATAGCCATTTCGACAAGGCCAATTGCGCGTCCATTCCAGACCCCACTCCAGCGGACGCACCACGCGGTTGTTGTCCACCGAGGTGAGCCGGTGTTCCCAGTCGTACATCCACTGTGCGTAGCGAGAAGGCATGAGGAAACCTCTAGTCTAACAAGTGTGGTGGGGAGGATTCGGCCCCGATGCAGTCAACGGCAGCAAATGGCAGTTGGCACTTGCCATTTGGCGGCTGAGCGGGATGAGTGCAGCCGTCGGACCTTTGACCTTAGACGTCAGCAACGGTCGAACGGCAGATTCTGCAATCTAACGCTTGCGGTCTAAGTCTGAGGTCTGAGGTCCAAGGTCTGAGGTCCAAGGTCTGAGGTCGGACAGCGCTTCTAGCTCACGTACCTTCTCGGCACTCGCTTCGAGATATTGCAGAGGATTTCGTACGGAGTGCTATTGGCCAGTTCAGCGTGCTCCATGGCATCGACACTGAGCCCTTCTCCGACGCCTAGGAGGATCACTTCATCTCCCAGAGACACGCCGGGGATTCCTGTGACGTCGACCAGGGTCAGGTCCATCGAGATGCGTCCGACGATTGGCGCATAATGCTCGCGCAGAATCACGCGTCCGCGGTTCGAGAGTTGGCGATTGAAACCATCGGCGTATCCGACGGGCAGAACGGCGACATGAGCCGGCGCCTTCGTCACATAGGTTGCGCCATAGCCCAGGGCCTGATTCGGCCCAAAATCCCGCAATGAGAGAATGCGCGTCTTCCAGGTCAGAATCGGTTTTACCGCGAGGCGCAGCGTTCCGCCGCTCACGGTACGACCGGCGCGCTGAAACGGCAGGTAG
Organism: Terriglobia bacterium; assembly: GCA_963823085.1. Taxonomy (GTDB): domain Bacteria; phylum Acidobacteriota; class Terriglobia; order Terriglobales; family Acidobacteriaceae; genus Sulfotelmatobacter. The sequence continues at coordinate 629,389 of CAWGKF010000006.1, forward strand.
TATCCATACAGCGCCACACCCGGTCGCACCATTGTGTTCCAAGTATCGCGACGCGAGATGACGGCTCCTGTATTCGCCATGTGCACGAACCTGGGTTCCAGTCCCGCCTCGCGCACCATGCGTGTCGCCGTTTCAAAACCTTTCTGTTGCTCGGCTACCGACGGCGCGTCCATCACTTCCGATGACGCGAGATGAGTAGACAATCCCTCAACAGACAGATGTTTCGCCGCGCTCAGAGCCGCGAGCACTTTAGGCAATTGATCGAGCGCGACGCCCAGTCGTCCCATGCCCGTGTCGACTTTGAGATGGATTGAGTGCTGTGCCACGCCGAGGGCAGCCGCTGCTTTGTCCAGCGATTCGATCTGCCACGGCTCCCACACTGTTGGCGTCAGATGAAGGCGGACGATCTCGTTTTCTTCGCCACGCCAGAAGCCAGTCATCAGGAGAATGCCGGCGCGAATTTCCGCATCTCGCAGCGGTATCGCCTCGTCGAGCGATGTGACGCCCAGCCAGCGTGCTCCCTCAGCTTCCAGGGCCCGCGAGCACTCCACCGCGCCATGTCCGTAAGCATCCGCCTTCACCACAGCGCAAATCGTGACACCCGTGCCAACATGTTTTTGCACCGTACGAAAATTTTGTCGCAGGCTCGTCAATGACACATCGGCCCACGTTGGGCGCGTCGCCGTGCGGCTCAGAATTTCAGCTGTGGTTGCCACTTTCGCGATTATAGCGGGAGCAGCCGAAGGGCCGAGGTTACGCTCGGGCTACTCCCGCCTGTGGCTGCGATCAGAAAGCGTCTAATTCGTGCCCAAAACAAAATTGACTGTGATCTGCGTCTCCACTTCGATCGCCTCGCCGTTAAGAATGTACGGCCGATAGCGCCATTGGCTGACAGCCTGAACTGCAGCCGGCACGAGCATGGGATGTCCAGAGACCGCGGTCACGTTTTTCATGGTTCCGGTTTGGCTAATTACGGCCGTCAATACTACCGGACCCTGGATGCGAGTGCTCCGCGCCAGCGGCGGATACAACGGTTCCACCTTCCGGATCAGGCTGCCTTGCAGCATGCTCGACGTGCGGAACTCACGCTTGACGGTGGCGGGCGGAGGACTAGGCGGCTGAACGCGGCTGAGCGACTCGTTGATTGATTCCCACACGCCCTCTCGCGCACCGCCAGGACCCGTGCTTCCGATTACTCCTGGATCAGTGTTGTAGCTCACCTGCGGCGGAGGCTCAGTCTCGTTGAGAATCTGCACTTCATGCGGAATCGAGCGCGGTGCGATTATCACGTTCCCAGACAAATTGCTCTCGTTAGGCTGGGTAGGGCTCTGGGGCCGCATTGGCGCCGAAGGCGGCGGGGCTGCCCACGATACCGGGGTTGTCATGACTGGGTTCACCGGCAACCCTACCGTGGTCAACAAGGGAATCATCAGCAGCAGTCCAATTACGACTGCCTGCACTCCGAACGATGTCAGCGTGGTCCAACTGCGCCGACCGCGATGGGCCCATGAAGATTCCAGCAAGCTATCCGCAAACATCCCCTGTTCAAACATGGTGTCCTCCAGCGTGAATTCTGTTTGCTGTAATGGACACCAAGAAACCGCGCGCCAGCGCCGGTTTCAAAAGAAAAAAGGCCGCGTTTTCACGCGGCCTTTTGGAACTTTTCAGACACGCGAGGTGTCTGCTTTCACACTATTTCGGCGTCTCGGTCTTCGGTGCAGCAGGCTTGGCAGCTCCTGTGCCCGTCGACGATTTAGGCGCGGCCGGCTTGGCAGCACCCGCACTCGGAGCAACTGGCGCAGCGACTCCGGATTGCACGTTATACGCTTCGACCACGTTCTTTGTGATGTCGACCGCATCCGGATTCCACCAAAGCACGGGGCTTTGCGGCCAAGGCTTCGAGGTATCCACGATCAGTGTGTAGCCATTTTCCTGGGCATACTTCACGACAAGCGGAGCCATCTTCGAGAGGATGCGGCTGGCGATGTCCTGCTGCTGGTTGCCGATCTCCTCCTGAGCATCCTGCACCGAACGATCGAAGGTCTTTTGCTTGCTGTCGATCTGCTTCTTCAGGCTCGCCAGCGCATCTTCATTGAGCTTTTCGCCTTGCGTGGAGAGCTGCTTCTTCAGAGCTTCGAGCTCATCGTTCTGGCTCTTCAGCTCGACCTGCTTGGGTTCATATTTCTTCTGGAGGGCCTGCATATCGCGCTGGCCTTCGTTGCTGCCGAAGATGGCGTCTTGGACATTGATGGTTCCGACCTTGCCTGGGACAGGCGCCGTGGTCGTGGCAGGTGTCGTCGACGCCGGGGTAGGTGCAGCGGGAAGTGCCGGTGTGGCAGCGCTGCCGGTTTGGGCCAGTGCGGAGAACGTATACGTCGCCGCTACGACCAGAAGAACACGCAGGAACTTGCTTTTCATTGGGTTGCTTGAACTCCTTGGAACATGGTTCCGGGAATGACTTCGAAATCCGCTCTCAGATCGCTTCTTCAGTTAACGCTGGGCCGCACTGAATGAGGTCTCCGCTGCGGTAGCGGCCGCCATCGGACTAGGCGCACTAGATTGCCAGCATCTCACGCCGGGCATACAGGCGTGCGTCCACTCCTTCAAAATTTACTATTGGGTGTGGATCGCAATAATTATAGTGATCTCGCCATTCCCGCGTCAAACGCGGTTAGAAGGTGGTCGCCACCGTAAATCGGAATGTCTTGAGCGGCTCGCGCAGCCTGAAACTTGGCGCGTAGACATTGACCGCTTGCCTAAACGTGTAGTCCCCGGCCGCCCCCGCCGGGAACATGCTGCGCGTGATCGGAATCGGCGGTGTCGCGGTTTCGTCCAGTCGCAGAGGATTGTAGGCCCAGTAGATCCGGAAGGGCGCGTTGACCACCGGCAGGAACATCTGCAATTCCAATCCTGTCGACACGCGCGGTTGCCAGTTCGTGGAGTGCAGAACTTGCAGCTGATTCGAAGGTACCGGACTCAACGTCTTGCCGCCAATGCAGTTGAAGCCTGCATCCAATTGCGCGCAACCGAACGGTGTACTGATGACCTGATCGTACTGAACCTGCGCGATCTGCAACTGGGAAGGACGCAGCACCGGGTCGATTCCACTGTCGACGAAAGGTGCAATTGCTACCGGACCGGCGATTGTAATGCGGTATTCAAGATTGCCCCAGACGCTTAAGTCGCCGCCCGGGAAGACGATCTGATCCACGGGGATCGGGACGGTCCAGTTCCCCTGCCGCGGGTTTGCAGGATTTTTCAGAACCGGCGTCCCGTCCGGATTGGTCAACGTGATCACATTGGAGCTGGGCAGATAGGCCACCGGCGAAATCGATCGGATGTCGAATCCGCGAATGTCATTTTCGCCGCCCATGAAGAAGCGTTGGAACGGAGGAGCCACAAACCCGCCATAGCCGCTGATGAATGAACCATTGACGCTGAAGCCGAGTGCATTTCGACCCTTAGCTTGCATGGGGATGAACTGCTTGTACTGAACGATCGGGCGGATCGACCGCACGGTGCCGCCAATTCCCGCAATCTCGGCGCCCAGAGTCATCTGGTGGCCATGGTGAGGAGAGATTCCGCTGTCCAGAGTGTTGAACGAAAAATTCGGGAAGATTTTGCTGGTGATGATGCCATTGACTGCGTTCGGCCCGGAAATTCCACGGAAGGCGATGTAGTCAAACAGAGTCTTCGACGCCGTGCTCAGAGGCAGCAGCGTCGATCGATCCAGCGAATAGGTGATGCCAACACGCTTGAACGAACGGCGCAGCGGATAGCTCAGTGAAGTAGTGAATCCGATGCTCGATTGCGAATAGTTCTGCAAGTTCTGCAGCACAGCGCTGGGCAGATTCAAAGTCTGTCCGCTGAAGACCGAGAGCTGCCGCGCCTGATTGTAGCTGACTTTGTTCCCGAAAACTGTGAAACCAAACTGCAGTGGCCGGTCAAACATATAGGGCTGCGTGTACCCAAACATAACGCTGCGCGCCAAGTTCCCCAGGCTGACCTGCACTTGAAGAGTCTCGCCGCGTCCCAGGAAGTTGTTCGTGGCGTAGTTCAGCCCAATGAAGGCTCCTTCCAGACCGCTGACGCCGCCGTTCAGTCCGATGCTGTTCTTACCCTTTTCGTGGACATGTAGCGTCAGATCGACCAGCCCGTCTTTCTCATCAAGCTTCTTTTCGGTAACGTTCGGATCGTCCGCCTTCAGCTGATCGAAATAGGACAACTGGTTCAGCCGTAGCAGGCTGAGCTCCCACAAGTGCGAGTTGTAGATGCCGCCTTCCTCTAAAGCCAGCTCTCTGCGGATAACCTTGTCACGCGTCGTGGTATTGCCCACAAACTCGATGCGGCGCACGTAGAATTGCTTGCCCTCGTCAACGTCTATCTCAAGGAAACCTAGCTTCTTGTCATCGTCAAAAGTGGTGTTCGGAACCGGTGTGAAGTTGATGTAGCCATACTGGCCGTAGGCCTTGCGCAAGTTGTCGAGTCCTTTGGCAATTTTTTCGCGGCTGAAAATGTCGCCGTCCTTTAGCGGGAACATCGAGCGCAGAGCCGCCGTATTCGATATTGCCTTGTTGTTCTTGAATGTAATCTTGCCCAGTCGGTACTGATCACCTTCCTCGATCGGCATGGTAATGTCGACCGCTTTGCCCGGCCCTGACTGAATCAGCCAGATGTGGAAGCCTTTGTGTCCAGTATCGTGAATGTCGGTCTTGGGGTCGTTTACCAGCGCCTTAAAATATCCACGATTCTGATATTCGGCGCGCACGCGCTCGGTATCTTCTTCAAGCTTGGTTGCGTCGTACGTCTTGGAAAAGAGATTTTCGAGGAAAATCGAGTGGGGAATGCCGATGGGCCGCAAGTTCTTCATGGCCGCTCGCAAGATCCGGCTTTTGATGGCCTTGTTCCCCTCGAACTTGATCTTGCCGACCTTGACCTTCGGGCCCTCTTTCACGACGAAGGTGATCCCAATCGCAGCAGGGGGAATTTGCCTCACTTCCGTACGGATGGTGGCAAACTGACGTCCATGCTCCGACAAGAGGCCTTTGATGGAGACTTCGGCTTTCTTAATGCGGGTCGGATCGTATTGGCTTTCGACCACCAGTCCGACCTTATCCTGCTTGAATCTGTCCAGGACGTCGCTGTTTGAAACCGAACTCAGACCCACGTAGTTGATCTCGCGAATCGTCGGCTTCTCTTTGACCTGGACGATGATGCGCCAGCCCTTGGGCGTCTGTTCACGGAGAAACTTGATGTCCTCGAAGTAACCCGTATTCCAAAGCGAGTTGAAGTCCCGCTCCAGCGCTGCAGGGTCGTAAATATCGCCGGGTTTCGTGAAAATGCGCGCTCGAATGGTATCCGCAGGAATTCGCCGGTTTCCGGTGACATTGATCTCAGAAATGACGTCGCTTTGCGCCGAGGCAAGGCCGACGCTTCCGCACCAAAGCACCGCGAGGGCCATCAGCAGGCAGAGTGTGCGCCCTCCCGCTCCACTCCAAAACCGCTGAAATGAACGAGATGCGCTCAGAACAGCCCCTGCAAGAGATGGGCCTTCGGGTACGACAGGGTTCTCCGGATGAAAGCGAAACGGAATCGCTAAGACCTCAGCCTCTGGGATGTAAGAAAACTGCAATTATACGGTAGAGCACAGGATAGCGTCCAAGTTGCGACCCGCAATTCGAATCTCGTCGGTCGCTTCAAACCTGCAATCTGTAAGAAGTTGTCGGTCAGAGGCTAACAGTAAATAGCTTCGGACCACGGCTTACCGGCCACTCATTTTCTCTACCTCAACCAAGACGGAATAAAACGTGGCCGAGTTGCCCATGTCGGTAAGTTTTTCTGAGGTTAAGCTGTTGATGCTTTGAAAACCTGGAGTCATCTTAGCCCAATTCAGGCGCGCGCAGACTACGCCCGGTTGCACTTTCCCATCCACTCGTGCCTTGAGCACTATATCTCCTCGACGGTTGAAGACGCGAACTTTGTCGCCATCCGAGATGGCGCGTGCACGCGCATCCACCGCCGAGATCTCAAGCAAGCCGGTCTCTTCCATCTCGCGAACCGACGGTACGTTTATAAAAGTGCTATTGAGAAAATTGTCGCTCTTGCGGGCCAAGAGCTCGAGCGGCAGGCCGTGTCCGTTGTTCCGTGTCTGGACTCCTCGGGAGGAGTGAATGCCGCGACAGGATCTAAACCTTGAGCCTTCAGAGTCTCCGAGTAGAGTTCCGCCTTTCCCGACGGCGTGCGAAAACCGCCACAAGCAAAGGGAAGGAACGCGCTTGCCTGGGTATCGGAACGCGTAGGGACAGCCGCCATCGGCTGTCCATCGGAGCGAAGTTCCGCTGCACTCTGACCCCTGACCCCTAATCCCTGATCCGCGAAGTTCATCCGCACTGGCCCCTGCTCCAGCTTCTGGCGGCTCATGCCCTTCATCCATGGATCATCCGAATCCAGCGCTGCCTCGATCATCTCGTCTACACTCTCGCGGAAGCACGCGTCCTCGAAACTCCATGTGCTCCGCCAAAGCCCGAAAGAGTTCAACGTTGGACCGGCATTCTCCCAGCGGCGCAATCGCCTGGTTCGAAACCTGCAGGTAGTAATGCCCATATGCTTTCTGCAAATCCTTGTGCTCGAAAAAAGTAGTCGACGGCAGCACGATATCGGCATAGTCCGTTGTGTCTGTAAAGAACTGCTCATGGACAACTGTGAACAGATCGGGACGCAGCAACCCTCGAATCACATCGTTATGTTGCGGGCATACCGCCGCCGGATTCGAACCGTAAACGAAGAGCGCTTTGACCGGCGGATCGTTTACCGTATTCAGCGCTTTGCCCAGTTCGACCATGTTGATCGTGCGCGCCTCTCGCCCCAGTGACATCTTCATCAGGTCGGGTTGCTTCAGATGGGAAGTGTTGAATTTCGCTGCCCCGCTCGTCGACATCTGCAACCCGCCGCCAACTTCCTTCCACGACCCAGTGATGCAGGGCAGTATGACGACGGATCGCGTCGCCATACCACCGCCTTCCGAGCGCTGTACGCCATAATTCAGCCGGATCACCGCCGGCCTCACCGTCGCATATTCCCGCGCCAGCTTTCGGATATCGTCGGCAGAGATCCCGGTCCACCGCGCCACACGCTCCGGCGGATATTCCTTCACCTTTTCGCGCAACTGCTCGAATCCCAGCGTGTGCTTCGAAACGTAATCGGGATCGTGCAGATTCTCGCCGATGATGACATGCATCATCCCCAGCGCCAACGCCGCATCGGTGCCGGGATTGATCGGCAGATACCAGTCCGCAGACTCGGCCGTGCGTGTACGATAGGGATCGATCACTACCAGCTTCGCGCCGTTCCTCCGCGCCTCGGTGATAAATGGCCACAGATGCACGTTGTTGCCGTGAATGTTCGACGCCCACGCAATGATGTACTTGGAATGACGGAATTGCTCGGGTTCGGTGCCGAGTTTGACCCCGAGAACGGACTCCAGTCCGGCCTCACCGGCCGCGGAACAAATCGTTCGGTCCAGTTGCGACGCCCCCAGGCGATGAAAGAATCTGCGGTCCATCGAGGCGCTGTTCAGAGCGCCAAGAGTTCCCCCAAAGGAATATGGAAGGATCGCCTCGCTGCCAAATTGCTTCGCGATGTCACGAAAGCGCGATGCAATCTCATTCAAAGCATCATCCCACGAGATCCTCTGCCAGACTTGCGCAGATTGCGTGTAAGGTGTCTGTGTAGCGAGGACCTGCCTTGAGCGATAGTCGAAGGGACTCTTGCCCGCGTTCACTGCCCCCAGCAGCGGGCCCTTTCGGACCAATCCTCCGCATCGGGTACAGCACACGATTCGGGGAATACACCCGGTCCAGATACTTCGCCACTTTGGCGCACAAAAACCCGCGCGTCACCGGATGCTCCGGGTCACCAAGAATCTTTGTCGCACGCCCGTCCTGCACGGTGATCAAGACGCTGCAAGCGTCGGGACAATCGTGCGGACACGCGGCCTTCACAATCTGCTTCATAGGAAGGAATGACTCGTTCGATTATACGTGGCTTCTCGCGATCCGCTGGACAACGAAGTCGCGATGCTGCTCGTGGGCAAAAAAGAAACCGGACGGCTTTCGCCGTCCGCTTGCAAGACTTCTGTTGAGTGATTATTGTCCGGCAGGCAGCACCCGAACCCGACCGGCCACTACGATCGGCTTGCCGGTAAGGGCGCTCTTGAACACCAGTCCGCGTGCAACCAGGTTTGGAGTTCCGGCCGACGCCAGACCCCACAATCCGTCGATGTTCTCGAAGATCGTCAAGTCGCCGGTGAATATCGTAAACGCTCCGCCCGCCGAGTAGCTCATCAACGCGTCGTTCTGCATCTGGAAGCTGCCCAGATTGCTGCCAGAGCCACCGGTGACGTTCACGCTGCCATAGACCAGCGATCCCACGACGCCCTGGCGCCGGAGCGAAACCATGTCGGGAGTAAAGACTCCGCCAGCCACCGTTCCGCCGATGAATATCCGCTGTCCGACGACCAGAGACGTGCTGTTGAAGACTTCCTGCGTCAGCCAATTATCGAAGAAGCAGACTTCGTAGTTCGTGATGCCGCTGAGGCTGATCGTCTGAACTGTATCCACCGGGATCACGCCCGAGGTTCCTATCTCCTCGCCTACCCACATCGTCACCGACGGACCGGCCGGATTCACTGCCAGAACGCGTCCGGAGATGAACGCCTTATCCGTGGTGATCAGTTCGACATATTTCGCCAGGATGCTGCCGTCGGCCTGCACCGTTCCGATTACCGAAACGATCGCATTCGTCGTCAGCGTACCCAAGCTGTTGCTGCCGTTGTACTGAGTGCTCGAGTTCACGTCGATCGGCCTCGGCATTCCGTACGGCCCCTGCATCTGGAACGAATTCGTCGAACTCGAAGTCGAAACCACGTTACCCGTGAAGTCGGTGATCTCGCCCATCTCTTCCGAAGCTGAAACCGCGGCTATGTTGATGACAGGATTGATCACGCCGGTAATCTGACCACCGCTCGTTACCAGCGAATCGTCCACATCAAAGTCGATGTGCAGACCTGCCAAGCCACTGCTGCCTACGACCAGCGGAGCTCCCGTCGGGAACGGCACAGTGACCGTGGTCTGTGAGAAGGATCCCGTCAGCGTCTTCACCGACGGAGGATTGGTGGTCACGTCCACATAACTGATGATCGGCGCCGGGGCCTTGTTCTCAAAGGTGAAGGTCACGCTGTTATAAGTTCCTTGCGGGATTGTGTTGAATGCCACCAGAGTGCGCAGTCCCATCAACCTCGCAAAATCCACGGCTTCCGGCGATGAGATTGCGGCCACCGTCGTTGATCCATTGTTCAGCGTGAGGCTGTCGATGGTTACGTTGAAGCCCACCACCGACGACGACGGAGCATCTTCCCCTGTCACGAATACGCTGGCCGTTTTGGCGTTAGAGTTCGAGTTCTGCGATGAGGAGTTCGATGATCCGCAACCCATCCCCATGAGGCTGAGCCCGAGCAGTAAGGCAAACGCGAAGAACTTTTTCATGGCCGACTCCAAGATCAAAGTTTGTGTGTAGCTGTATCCCGCGGGAGCCGCGATTTGCTTCACGGCTATGGAAACACGGCATTCGCAAGAATGTCGCGTAATCAAACAGAGATTACTGCGGACCACGAATTGCATCGAACCAAAGCTATGTAATTTATTATTAACGCGTTACAAGGCAATGCGACAGAGTGAAGGTTGGGTACATGTACATCCGAGTACTGGAAGGGAAAAAAGGGAGAGTGCCTGCTTTAATTCGCCAGCAGTGTGGCGAATTTATGGTGGGGATTTGACTCTTAAAACCAACTTCTTTCTGACAAGGCGGCAGAGCTATTTGATCTCCATCACTTCTTTTTCTTTGGCCTTGCTCATCTCTTCCATCTTCTTGATTTCGCCATCCGTCAGCTTCTGGATTTCATCGAGCGATCGCTTCTCTTCATCCTCGGTAATTTTCTTGTCCTTCATCGCCTTCTTAATAGCGTCATTCCCGTCGCGCCGGATATTGCGTATTGCCGTGCGATGCTCTTCGAGGATCCGATGAAGATGCTTTACCATGTCCTGCCGGCGTTCCTGCGTCAGGGGAGGCACAGGCACTCGAATCATCTTTCCGTCATTCATCGGATTCAATCCGAGATCTCCCGCGCGGATTGCTTTCTCGATGGCCGGCAATTGGGATGGATCGAAGGGCTGCACCGTGATCAACTGCGGCTCTGGGGCGTGAACCTGCGCCACCTGGTTCAGCGGCATCTGCGCGCCATAGGCGTCCACAGTCACGCCGTCGAGCATGTGTACCGATGCCCGCCCTGTACGTGTCGCCGCCATTGCTTTGCGAAAGTCTTCGACAGCCTTATCCATGCGCGTCTTCAGTTGCGCATAGGTCTCTTTCAGTCCAGCAATTGAAGCCATGATTGCCATAAGTTCAGCTCCCGTCCTGCTACAAACTCAAAACGTCGAATTATAAACCCGCAAAAAACAAGCTGCCACGAATTCACGCGGATCAATGGGATAAATGAAGTACCCGTATGAATCCGTGAAAATTCGTGGCCAGTCTAAGCGCTAACCATCGAACCGATCTTTTCGCCCAGCACGACCCTGCGGATGTTCCCGTGCTGATTGAGGCTGAATATCACGATCGGCAGATTATTGTCCTTGCACAGAGAGATCGCAGTCGAGTCCATCACCTTCAATCCCAATTTCAGCACGTCCATGTAGGTCACGTGATTGAACTTGCGCGCGCCATCCACCTTCATGGGATCGGCGTCATAGATGCCGTCGACCTTCGTGGCTTTCATGATGACCTCTGCCTTGATCTCCATGGCGCGCAGTGAAGCCGCAGTGTCGGTCGAAAAATAGGGATTGCCCGTTCCACCGGCGAAGATGACAACCCGGTTCTTCTCCAGGTGCCGGATCGCGCGCCGCCGGATAAACGGCTCCGCCACCTGATTCATCTCAATGGCTGACATTACACGCGTGTATGTACCCTGCTTCTCAAGAGCATCCTGTAAGGCGAGCGCATTAATCACGGTCGCCAGCATGCCCATGTGATCCGCCGACACACGATCCATATCTTTGGCTTGCTGCGCGACGCCGCGGAAGAAATTCCCGCCGCCGACCACGATCGCAATCTGCACTCCAAGCTTATGGACGTCGGCAATCTCAGCCGCAACCTCGTGAATGCGTTTCGTCTCCACACCAAAGCCCTGGTTCGCGGCGAGAGCTTCGCCGGATATCTTCAGCAGAATGCGTTTGTAAGCAGGGGCGGGGGCGCTTGCGGTAGTAGTCATGAAAGGATTCCCGTACGCAGTAGCAACTTCGCTTCTTCGGACCAAAAAAAGGCGCCCCGCAGGGCGCCTGAAATTACTCGGCCTTTGGCTCTGTAGGTTTAGTGATTGCGATGGTCTCGCCTACGTCGCCCACCTTGAACCGCGCAAATCGGCGCACAGCGATGTTCTCGCCGAGTTTGCCGATCTTCGATGCGACGAGCTGCCCAATCGAGATAGTCTGGTCTTTGATGAAAGGCTGCTCGAGCAGGCAGACCTCCTCGTAGAACTTTTCCATCTTGCCATTGACCATCTTCTCGGCAATGTTGGCCGGCTTGCCGCTCGCAATTGCCTGTGCGAGAAAAATTTCCTTCTCGCGGGCGAAGTCCGCCGGCGTAACGTCTTCCTTGCGGACGTACTTGGGATCGCTGGCCGCAATGTGCATCGCGATATCGTGCAGCAACTCCTTGAAGTCGTCGGTACGCGCCACGAAGTCGCTCTCGCAATTGACCTCGACGAGCACACCGATCTTGCCGCCAGCGTGGATGTAGCTCCCCACCGATCCTTCACTCGTCACGCGAGTTGCTTTCTTTGCCGCCACCGAAACGCCCTTCTTCCGCAGAATCACGACCGCCTGCTCCATGTCACCCTTGGCTTCGGTCAAAGCCTGCTTGCAATCCATCATCGGTGCCCCGGTCTTTTCCCGGAGATCCTTCACTTGTGTCGCTGAAATATTCACTGTAGTAGTACCCATAAAAGTTTCCAGTTTCCGCGTTTCTAGTTTCGAGTGTTTAGGGATGCTGTCGTCTTTTCAGGCCACTCGAAACTCGGAACCTGAAACTCGACTGTATAAAACGAAACCCGCGCCGGGCCGTTCTCTAGCGAAGACCCGCGCGGGTCAGAATTCTAAAGCCCGGGTTTTTACTGGCAACTGGCCCCTGATCCCTGGCCCCTGCTGTTAAACCGTCTGGCTCTCCACCTTGGGCAAGTCCGCGTCTTCGTTCGCTACCGGCTTCTTGTGCGTTCCCGGACCCAGCACTTCTTCCATGCTGATGTCTTCCGAACCATCCACCGCGGCCGCTTCCTCCGGGTGATACTCACCTGCCGCATCGGCAGCTGCTTGCGCTGCATCGGACGCAGCCTGCATATCCGCAACCTGCTTGTCGGTCATCAACTGCGCGCCTTCCGCAATCGATTCCGAGATCTTCGACGTGAACAGCCGGATCGCCCGTAACGCGTCATCGTTCCCAGGGATCACATAATCCACTTCGGTCGGATCGCAATTCGTGTCGACGACCGCAACCACCGGAATTCCCAGCTTACGCGCCTCGCGCACCGCGATCTGTTCCTTGTTGGAATCAATCACGAAGATCGCGTCGGGCAAGCCGGTTCATATTCTTGATGCCCGCCAGGTTGGCCTGCAAATGTTTTCGCTCGCGTTCGAGCTTGATGACTTCCTTCTTCGGCAGCAGCTCGTAGCGACCGTCCGTGGCCATCTCGTCGAGCTCTTTCAGCCGCTTCACCGACTTCTGCACGGTGACCCAGTTGGTGAGCAGTCCGCCCAGCCAGCGCTGGTTGATATAGAATCCGCCGCACTTGGTCGCCTCTTCGGCGATCGCATCTTGCGCCTGGCGCTTGGTTCCCACGAACAGCACAATCTTGCCGTCGGTCGCCAGATCCTGCACAAACTTCGACGCCTCTTTGAACATCTTCAGCGTCTTCTGCAAATCGATGATGTAGATCCCGTTGCGCTCTCCGAAGATGTATTCCTTCATCTTAGGATTCCAGCGCTTCGTCTGGTGCCCAAAGTGAACTCCAGCTTCGAGCAACTCCTTCATGGTGATGGTAGCCAATGAACCTCCTGTTTAGTCTGCATCCATTGCGTAAAGTACCGCTCCGGATTGCCATTCCGTCCCCGCGCCGCGAGGCACGGAAGAATTGAACACCTAAAATCAGCTATTAGCTTTTAGCTAGTAGCTAAAACCTTTATCATTCTGAGCCGCGAGCGAACGCGAGGGACGCAAGAACCTTTACCCGCTCGGTACTCGGTACAAGGTACTCGGTACTGCAAGCGCCTTAGCGCTTCGAGAACTGGAACCGCTTGCGGGCGCCCTTCTGCCCGTACTTCTTGCGCTCTTTCCCGCGCGGGTCGCGGCTGACCAGTCCCTCGGACTTCAACTTTTTGCGGAGTTCCGCATTGAACTGCATCAATGCACGCGCAATGCCGAGCTTCACTGCATCGGCCTGACCGCGCACGCCGCCGCCCAACACACTGGCGACAATATTGAACGAAGCAGCCGAATCCGACGAGGTCAGCGGAGCCTTCGCCGCCGAGCGCTGCGCCGGAGTGACAAAGTACTCTTCAAATGCGCGTCCGTTGACTTTGAACTCGCCGCTGCCAGGGCGCAGATACACACGGGCAATCGCCGTCTTGCGGCGTCCCGTTCCGTAGTATTGAACCAACTCTGCCATGTTTAGCTTCGAGCCATGAGCTACGAGCCCCGAGTAATAAACATCGGAATCGCAGCCCGACTCTTAGTACCTTTCAAAGATAGATTTCTCGCAGCTCGTAGCTCGAGGCCCGTAGCTTCCTTACGAAACCGCAACCTTCCGCGGCTTGTACTCGCGCACTTCCAACTTAAAATCCTGCGGCTTCTGTGCCTGATGCGGATGTTTGTCGCCCTTGTATACATTCAGCTTCGACAACATATGTGCCGCCAGCTTGTTCTTCGGCAACATACGCTTCACTGCTGACTCGATCACCGCTTCGGGCTTGCGCACCAACCGCTTGTTGTAATCTTCGGTCCGCAGTCCACCTGGATAGCCCGTGTAATGGTGATACTGCTTTTGCTCCGCCTTCACGCCGGTCGTGCGGACTTTCTCCGCATTGATCACAATCACGTGATCGCCGGTGTCGATAAACGGCGTATACCGCGGATTCTCTTTGCCCATGAGGATGCGCGCCACCTGCGAAGCCAGGCGGCCGAGCGTCTGCCCGTTCGCATCCACGACGTACCACTTGCGCACAATTTCCCCCTCTTTGGGGAAATACGTTGACATCGGAACTCTCCCAGATTTGAAAAAGGCTGCGAAAGAAAACCGCTCGTTGATTCTCCCGACGAGGACGCCAGGACCATCAGGCGGGCAACCACACTGCTACCAAAGTCTTAACGATAACGTACCCCGGAAACAATTGTCAACGCAATGTTACCAGCAGTACTCTAAAGCGGCGCGATGCTTCCGGAGGCTAAATGCAACGAATTTGCTTGCTAATTGCTATTTCGCTGATCCTGACTCTCCCGTCTCTAGCGCAGCACGAAACCCATGGAGGAGCCGAAAGCCACGGTCAGGCCGCAGGCCGAGTCGGTGGAGGCTATATTCCCCCAGCGGACCACCTGCCACTCACAATAACCTGCGCCGGCCCGTACCTATGCAGAGCGCACCTCGGAACGCGCCCCAGCAAGACCATCCCTCCTACCGCGACCAGGAAGGTCATCCTGAAGCCCCGCACGTCCATCAGAATGGACAATGGATCGGGCACGACCGCGGAGGCGACGTCCGCTTCCACCTTGATCACCCTTGGGAGCACGGCCACTTCGAGGGCGGATTCGGTCCCCGCTTCGTATGGCGCATTGGCGGAGGCGGTCCCAGTCGCTTCTGGTTCGGCGGATATGTCTTTAGCGTCGCTCCTTTTGATGTCGCTTATTGTGGCGACTGGCTGTGGGATAGCGACGATATCGTGATCTATGACGACCCCGACGACATTGGCTGGTACCTCGCCTACAACGTGAGACTCGGTACCTATGTTCACGTCATGTATCTGGGACGCTAGAAGACAGATGCATCGTCATCCCGAGGCCCCCCTTTTCTGAGGGTCTCAGAGATCCCAGTGACCGTTCTAAATCTCAGCGGACTATGAAAGAGCAGCACTTCAGGGACGGTTAAGAAGGGACGGTTTAGACGGTTCGAAGTTGGGCAACTTAGCCTCTGAGATTATTCGTACGCGAGCGCGTCAATGGGATCTCGCTGCGCTGCCTTAGACGCTGGATACAAAGCTCCTGCGATAGCTCCCACAATCGCGATTGCGGTGGCGCGCAAAACCCACGCGTAGCTCCAATACATCGTCTGCACAGGCCTGACATCCGTAATCACTTTCCGGATCACCAGGCTGAGAATGATCCCCAGGATGATCCCGATAACCGCCAAGAGAAGCGTTTCGCGCAGGACAACATTTACGATGTACAGCTTCGACGCGCCCAGCGATTTCAGGATTCCAATCTCGCGCGTCCGCTCCATCACCGCCGTGTACATCGATTGAAAGATCACGAGGAATCCAACAATCACGGCAATGCCGATCACGATCTTAATGGCCACGTTAAAGCCGGGCAAGTTATCCGGCGTCATCATCGAGAGATATTCCGCCATCGAGCGCACAGCATATTGCTCCATGCCGGGCTTTTCTTTGATGGCCTGCGTGACTGCATCGATGTTCGCGGGATTATCCAACTTCACATAGAACACCGATGCGCGTCCTGCCGCGCCAATCAAATCCTGCATGGTGGTGAGCGGCAGAAATTTCCGGCCGCCTTTTCCGTGCGGCACGATCCCGCAGATACGAAACGGATGATTCAGCACCTCGATCGTGTCGCCGACCTGCTTGTGGTACATACCGGCGAAATAGTCATCCACGATGACATCGTTCGGGCTCTGAAATGGTCCCCCGGAAAAATAAACGAACTTTGGAGGCAGTTCGTTGAAGGTCGCCAGATCGATGCCGTACACAATCTCGAGCGGCTTCTGACTGAATGCCCAAATGACCGGCGCGGCCACGGTCACGTGCTGTATTTTTCGCAGAACATCTCCGACCTTGACCGAGATCGGCGCACCTGACATACCTGCCAGCGCTGACGAGCCCGGCGGCATCACCATCAGATCTGCGCCCACCCCAAGTTGGCTCTCCCGCGATCCGGTCAGATATCCATAAAAGACTGCGACCACGAGAAGGATCATCGCGACTTCCAGCGCAATCGCGCTCATCGTGATCAACGATCGCGTGGGCCGGTGCGCCAGGTTGGCTACTACCATCTTGTTCATCATTGGAAATTAGATATCTATCCTAAGGCGCGCAGCCGATTCTTGTCGCGCTGTTCGCGAAAACGCCTGCTATGAGCGACCGGGAAAGATGGGGACATTTCTAACAGAGGGATCTACTGATTTCCGATCGGAACCACCAAACTCGACTGCGGACGATCCAGATGCACTACCTGCGCGCCCGCCGGCTGGTTCAGAACAAACTGCTCGTCCGTCAGCGGTACATTGATCTCGACCTTGAGCATGTTCAGCGTGATGTCGTACTCCTCTTGCGGACGGTAAATCTCGATGCGCGACGGAAAGCTGAATCCCTCATAGTCCTTATACTCCGCGTACTTTGCATCGGTGGCGACCTTTCCATCGTCGCTGTAGATGAATTGGCGGTGCGGCTTCAGGTCGGTGCGAGCAAAGACGATCTTGCGCTCCAAGACCCAGCCATCGCCAGCCTTCTTGATAACCGTGAGTTCGTAGTCCTCCTGCAACACCCGGTGGCCCTTGGCGTCGTGCAAGGTCTCATAGCCATTCTCAAGAACAGCAATTTCGGTGTTCGGATCAATATGCCGAATCAGCAACGCCTCGTAAATGTTCTGCGGCCGGATGTTTTCCATCGGCTGCTCGGCATTGGGCGTCTCAATCTGATTCGCACCGATGACGAACTTGTTCTTTGGAGGGATCCAAAGCTTGAAGTCCCGGCCATCGCTGACCATATCGAAGGCGGTCGTCCGTACGAATGGCATCAGGCCAATCATGTGCAGCGAATCGGGCTTTTTAGCCAGTACGTACCCGCGAATTTCCTTGTAGTCGGTGACGTGCCCCTTCTTCATCCCGCCGGCGGAGCTGTCGATATCCACCGTGGCTTTCAGTGTGTGGATCGCCTCCGCCTGCTGGTTGATGGCGTCGATCAGCCCCTGCTGCGAGGACTCCTTCAATGGAGCCTTGGAGTACTGATCTTCCACCGGGCGCGTACGAAGCAGGCAACCTGTAGTCGGTAGTAAGGCCAACAGTAATAATGAGTTAAGAAAGCGATTGCTACGTCTCATCAAGATATTAAGGTGCCTCTAGCAACATTTGAGTATACCGCGATCTAAAAGGTTCAAAACCCTGAGCATCCCAGTTTGACTCGGGGATTCGCGGTAGTGCGCCTATCTTTGCGTCCGGGGTGTTCCTTTCCTCTTAATATCGGATCTTTCTTGTTAGCGTGGAGGTTAATTCACGCTCCAAGGCCGTATCACCATCGTCAGGTCCGAAGCAGTAAACAAGTCGGCTAAACTGTCTTTATTGTGCGTAAGCTCGTCTGGCTTTTTCTGATTGCGATCTTTGCCGCTGCAGGATGGCTCGCCTGGGCTCTGCTCACGCCCGTCGAACCTGCCGGCCAGACGATCGTCATGCTGCGTCCCGGTTTTTCTACCCGCCGCATCGCGGTGGAACTGAAAAATGCCGGAGTCATTCGCAGCCAGGAAGCCTTCATCCTCTGGCATTACTACCATCGTGGCCGCTCTTTGAAGGCTGGCGAATACCTCTTCGATAAGCCGGCCAACATCATTGATGTACAGAAGCGCCTTCGCCGCGGCGACGTCTACTTCCACACGGTGGTTGTGCCGGAAGGCTTCACCATGTTCGACATCGCCCGGGCCATTGAAGCCGCCGGGCTTGGACCCGCTGACGAGTTTCTCAAGGTGGCGAAATCCGACACTTCCTTGATCGCCGACATCGCTCCCAGTGCACACTCATTGGAGGGGTATCTCTTCCCAGAGACCTACCAATTCTCCCGCATGATGTCGATGGAGGAGATGGCTGCTGCCATGGTCTGCCAGTTCCGCGTGGTGGCGCAAAAGGTAGGGCTGATTACCCAGGAACCTGGGGCAACCGGCACTGAGAGCATCACAAAAGGTTCCGGACACAATTGCGGCACGGTGATCATCCAGATATCGGACAACAAGACTGACGCGTCCCCGATTAGGGAGGAGGAACTGACTCCACTTGAGCGCACGGTCATCATGGCTTCGATTGTGGAGAAGGAAACGGCGGTGCCCGAGGAACGCCCCGAGGTTGCAAGCGTCTACTACAACCGGCTGGCTAAGCACATCGCGCTCGATGCCGACCCGAGCATCATCTATGCCGAGCTATTGGCAGGCACCTATCAAGGCGTTTTGCACCACGCGGACATGAGCTTTACCTCAGCGTACAACACCTATCGCAACGCTGGGTTACCTCCCGGCCCCATAGCGAATCCCGGACGCAGTTCCCTTGAGGCCGCCATGCATCCCGCCGACACCGATTACTACTATTTCGTCGCCGATGCACAGGGGCATCACCGCTTTGCGCGGACGATGCAGGAGCACGAAAAGAATGTGGTGGCGTATCGGAAAGCGATGAGAGGACACTAAGAGCGGGCTTCGGGCTTCAGCCTCTCGGCTTCAGCTTCAGGCTTCACCACAATTCCCGGAATGGCCCTGAATTTGATTTATTTTGCCCGGCTCATGACGGAAGTCACAATCTTCGCCGGCCTACTCTGCCAGATTTGCTGTTTGGATTGGAGGGGCGATGAGTAGAACGTACGCGGATCTGGAAGTTTGGCAAGCGGCGATGGAACTGGCGGTGCGGATTTATAGGCTCACGAAGGAGTATCCGCGCGATGAACTGTACGGACTGACAAGTCAACTTCGCCGCGCAGCAGTCTCGGTCGCGAGCAACATCGCCGAAGGAAAAGGCCGGTCATTGGATCGCGAATTGATCCAATTCCTCTGTCACTCGCGCGGCTCCCTTTTCGAAGTTGAAACGCAACTCGCGATTGGCAGACACTTAGGTTACGGGACTGACACCGAGTACATAGACCTATCAACCACCACCGCCAAGATCGGCCGCATGATCAACGGCCTGATCCGTTCTGTGGATGCGAATAATACAGGCACGAGCAGACGCAAAATCGCACTCTCTCAACCATGAAGGAGAAGCGGGAAGCCTGAGGCCAAGAGCCTGGAGGACAATGGAAGAATAGTAGCCTTAGAGTCGAGCCTTCATTCCAGAAGCCTGAAGCCTGAAGCCCGAAGCCCCTGACCACACATATAATCGCTCGGTGCACTGTCCCCATCGCGTTCTCGGCCTCGACGTCGGCGCCCGCCGCATTGGCGTGGCCGTCTCGGATCCCCTCGGCATCACCGCCCAAGGCCTTGAAACCCTCCATCGAAAGAATAAGAAACACGATTTCTCTTGGCTGCACCGCGTCATCCGCGACTATGAGGTCAAGGAGATTGTCATCGGTCTCCCTCTCCGGATGTCCGGCGCCGAGGGCATACAAGCCGGGAAGATTCAGGCCTTTGCCGACGACCTGCGCAAGCACTTCAAGCTGCCCGTCCACCTCTGGGACGAGCGCCTCACCTCCGCCGAAGCCAACCGCCTCCTGCGCGAAACCGACCTCTCTATCGAAAAGCGGGGACAAGCCGTGGACCGCATGGCCGCTATCCTGATCCTGCAGGGCTGGATGGAGAGCCGGTCAAAACAGACCTCGGACCTCGGACTTCAGCCCTGATGGTAAGTGGATGGAAACCGGCAAGCTTCGAAACGGGGGCTCAAATGTCAGTGCTTCAGGGCGAAGGTCCGAGGGTTAAGGTCAAGCTTCTGAAGGCGCCCGCCTGAGGCCAAAGATGCCCAGCCCCGGAAAGCCCCGAATCCGTCCCTCCCTTGCCTTACCTCAGGCCGAGGAGTAGCATGTTTATAGTAGTTACGACGCTTCTTCCCCCAACGAACCCTCCGCCTACTGGGTGCCTACTATGAGCAGTGCCGATCTGAATTTCCATATTGGCGACAAGGTCGTTTACCCAAACCACGGTGTCGGAGTCATTGAGCAGATCAGCAGCCGGTCGATCGGTCCGACCGTGGAAAGGTTCTACCTGCTAAATATCAAGGCCAGCAGCCTGAAAGTAATGGTCCCCTGCAGCAACGCTGGCAGCGTGGGACTGCGTCGGGTCGTGCGTAATGGGGAGATTCAGAAAGTTCTCGACTTGCTCTCGATTGCCGAGAGCAACGGGAACGGCGATTGGAAAGACCGCTTCAAAGAGAACTCAGATCGCATGCGAACCGGTTCTCTGCTGGAAGTCGCGTCCGTGCTGAAAAGCTTGATCACCCTGCACCAGGCCAAGCCGCTCTCTTTTCGTGAAAAGAAGATGCTCGAGCGGGCCCGTTACCTGCTGGTTAGCGAATTGGCCATGGCTCGCAACTGCGAGGAATCGAAAATCGAAGAAGTCCTCACCGCGGCGCTGGCAAAATGCAAGCTGCGCTTCCCCGAAGCCTCAGAGTTTCAAGCCTAGCAATTCTGCAGTCTCTTGGGCGATCCGGGTGTCGGTCCACCGAGGTTCGACATTCCTTCCGTCCTCATGAAGGCCCGCCCGTATAATCTCGGCGATGTCCTTCTACGAACTCCCGTTCGGCATCGACCGGTCCCCTCTTCGCCTCGACGGGCAGGATCCATACCTATGCTTGCATTTCGTGATCATTTACGTTCGCGACCTCGACCGCAGCCTGCGCTTCTATGTCGATCAGCTCGGCTTCCGCGTAGCAGTCGATCACCGCTTCGAGAACGGCCAGCGCTGGGTAGAAGTCGCCCCGCCGGATGGGAATGCTCACCTGGGCCTGGCGCTTCTCCAGCCTGAAGACGATCCCGCGAAACTGGTCCGACCTGAGTCACTCATCTGGTTCATTACCGAAAACGTCAACCGCAAATATGAGGAATGGAACGCCCGCGGCGTTCACTTCCGCTACCCGCCGGAAGTTCCGGCTTGGGGCGGAATCCACACGCGCTTCGAAGATCCAGACGGCAACTCGTTCGGCCTTGCCGGCTTCGACGAGCTCACCCGCACGGTCGAAGCCCAACGTCGCGCGCTAGCTCTGAAACTCGAAGCCGAACGCCGCACAGCTCAAGAAATTGAAATCGCCAAACAGGTGCAGGCGCGCCTGTTCCCGCAAATCCGACCGGAAGCCAAGACCCTTGAATATGCCGGATTGTGCCTTCAGGCTCGCCAGGTCGGAGGGGACTACTTCGACTTCCTCGATCTCGGCCAGCACCGCCTCGGCCTCGTCATCGGCGACGTTTCCGGGAAGGGTATTGCTGCGGCTCTGCTCATGGCGAATCTACAAGCGAATTTGCGCAGTCAGTGTGCCGGTGCATGCGCTCACCCGGAGCTCTTCCTGCAATCGGTCAATCGCCTTTTCTTCGAGAACACGGTTGACAGCGCTTATGCCTCGTTGTTTTTCGCCGAGTACGACGACGACTCCCGTCGCCTTCGCTACGCCAACTGTGGTCACCTCTCCGGTCTCATCGTTCGCCCGGATGACACCTGCCAACGCCTCGAGTCGACCGGAACATTGCTCGGCCTCTTTCCAAAGTGGGAGTCCTCCATCGCCGAAAACAAGTTGTCACCCGGCGACCTGTTGGCTCTCTATACAGACGGCATTACAGAAGCTACCAATGAAGACGGCAGAGAATTCGGAGAGGATCTGCTGATTGAGAAACTGAGCGAACATCGAGATTTGGCCTGCGAATCCCTGGCGCATGCGGTTGCGGAAGAGGTTCGGAACTTTAGTCCCCACGAGCAGTACGACGACATCACTTTAATTGTGGCAAAGGGAAAGTAGGTACGATTTCAACGTTGGAGTTTCCATCGCAGGCGTCGCGAGCCGAAGGGTTGCGGCCATTTCGGGCTTTGTACTGAAGCCTTGAAACTTCTCTTCACTTGTGCGGATCAAACTCCAGTTTTACGGTCAGTGTCTCATCGGCGGGTGCCGGCACGTACTTCCACATCTTGACCGCTTTCATGGTGGATTGGCCCAGAATCGGATTTCCACCTAGCAACTTGATATTCTTCACTGACCCATTGGGAGCGACCTGCACTTCCACCCGCACCACTCCCCCGATATAGAGTTTCTTCAGCGCATCGGGATAATCGGGCTCGACCCGGGTTACGACTCTGCGATCGCTGCCTTGCGCATGACTCTGCGCGATCCCACCAACTCCGATAAAGAGGCTTACCATTAAAAGCATGCCGACCGGGAATACTACTCCGATCTTCCGAGTAAACCGGCGGCATGCGTGTCCCAGTCTCGACATGAGTCCCCCTCGATCCGATTACGGCAATTCCAAACTCAGCTGATAAACCTCTTGGGTGCTGCGGTCACGTACAAACATCCAGGAACCATCTGCAGCCCGGGCGCTCCACGGTCCTAATGCCCCCGGATACCGCTCGAGATTCCCCAACTCAAACACTAGCTCCGCCTCGCTTCCGCCAACCCTGACCCGGCGAATCGCCTCTGCACCGGTAACAAAATCGTCGAAGTACAAATACTGGCTATCCGCCGACCATGCCGGATAGCTCACCGATCCCGCTGACTCTTTCAGCCAGGTCGTCCACTTCTCGCTCTTAAAATCAAACAACATCAGCGACGTGCCGTTCGGCGAAAGCGCCGCGATATAGCGCCCGTTCGGTGACCAACGTGGGCTGAACAATCCATCCGAGCCGGGAATCGTCGTAATCGCGTGCGTCTTGAAATTCATTAGGCGAATCTTCAATCCATTCTGATCGCGATTGAATTCGCCAAACATCAACCGCTCACCATCCGGAGACCAATTGGCATCGATCTGGCTGCCGGTCTCAGCCAACATCTCGTGCGCATCTCCGCCGCTCGCCGAAACCAGCGAGAGCTTCCAGGGCTCGCCGGGCTTGGTGCTAGCAAATGCGATCTGCTTTCCGTCCGGCGACCAGCGCGGCAATGCGGCTCGTTCGGTCTCGGTTGTTAACTGCATTCTTTCCGAGCCATCGGCGCGCGACCGCCACAATGTCCCTTCCGGAATCGCAACGTACGCGATCCATTTGCCGTCATTGGAAAAATCCACGTCGGTTGCAGACAATCCCTTGATCAGAGGAACAAATTCTTTCTTGTTCGCTTCATACTTCACAACTTCGACCGTCGGCTGTACCCCGATCGCCCAAATCTTCTTGTTGTCCCGGGCCGGAGACGCGTTCCCAAACGACATCGGACCGTTCGTGATCTGAGCCGGAGCGGCATCCTGCGACTTTGATTCCGGCAGCGCCCACAAGCTGGTCACTACCAGGTTCGTGTTCGATACCGTCTGGCTTGCCTGGAAGATGTAGTAACGCCCATTGGACGTCCAGCTTCCACAGCACGCCGTCTTGCTATAGGGCCAGTCGGCGAGCACTGCATGCGCGTTCGCTCCATCCCGCCTGACTTCCCAGAGCGCAGTCGTATTCTGTTCGGGGTCGCTGATCGTAAAACGAATTCTCTGACCATCAGGAGAGAATCGCGGAGCGAAAATCGACCCGCTCCCGCCATACACTTTGTGCGACTGGCCACCATCCCCACTCGCCACGAATAGATCCGAGTCCTTGGCAAAGACCAGTTGCTTCCCATCGGCAGACCAGCTTGCGTCGCGGCCGCCTAAATCGCCCACACGCGAAGGATTTCCGGATTCGACCGGCAGCGCCCAAAACTCGCTCTCCCCGGAACTCTTGGACGTCGACGAAATCAGCAGCTTCGAGTGATCCGGCGAGACGTCAAGCGCCTGCAAACTTGTAAACGGGCTCGGCACGACCGACCGGTCCGATCCGGGCAACGTAACTTTGGCGATGACCCGGTTCGTCGCCGGCAACTCGGTTACGAAAAGATGGGAGTCATCCGAGAGCAGGTTCGACTTGCGATACCCGTCATGCGTGATCTGTGTGATCGCCGTGACTCGCGGCGTAGGGCCGCTCGCAGCTCCGCTCAAATCATTCCGCATCGTGCCCGCCACGATGAACAGGCCAACGACCGTCAGAATCGACAGAGAAATTCGAATTTTCATAGGGATTTCCGCACTTACCACTACGCAGAACTTCTGCCTAAATGGTAGGACGAAACGATTTTGCGACTGTAACGAAAATGACCTGAGTGGGTTACCGGAGTAATGGCAAATGGCGCCTAAGAAGGAGGAAAAAGCTGGCTTAGGCTGATGCACGCGCGCGCACGCTCAAGAAGTAACGTGCGTTCTCGGTCGTTTCTCGTCATGGCGGCAGCCCGCTCAAACTCCAGCCGAGCCTCACTCGTGCGCCCCAGTTTCTTCAGGAGATCACCGCGCACACTGGGCAGCAGGTGGTAATTCTTCAGCGTAGGCTCATCTTTCAGAGCGTCGACCAGATCAAGTCCGGCAGCCGGACCTCGCGCCATCGACACTGCAACCGCCCGATTCAGCTCCACGACGGGCGATGGCTCGATCTCGGCAAGGTCGCCATACAACTCGACAATCCTGCCCCAATCGGTTTCTGCTGCCGTCACCGCTCGTGCATGACATGCAGCAATGGCCGCTTGAATCGTGTACACCCCACGTCTTCCGAGTTGCTCGGCGCGTTCGAGGGCCGCCAGTCCGCGGCCGATCAGCAAGCGATCCCATTTGGACCGATCCTGATCAAGCAGCAAGACGGGTTCGCCGACCGCATTGACTCGGGCTTTCGAACGCGAGGCCTGAATCTCCATAAGCGCGACGAGTCCGTGAACTTCCGCCTCGTTCGGAACCAATCCCGCCAGAATGCGCGCTTGCCGCACTGCTTCCTCGCAGAGCGCCGGCCGCATCCAGTCGTCGCCGGCCGTCGCCGAGTAACCCTCATTAAAGATGAGATATAGAACCTGCAGAACGGATGACAACCGCGCGGTGAATTCAGTGCCGCGTGGCACTTCAAACGGAGCATGCGCGTCTGAGAGAGTTTTCTTGGCGCGGACGATTCGCTGCGCCATGGTCGGCTCTGAAACCAGGTAGGCACGCGCAATCTCGTCGGTGGTGAGTCCACCAAGCAGCCGCAATGTCAGCGCAACTCGTGCTTCGGTCGAAAGCACCGGATGGCAGGCGATGAACACCAGTCGCAGCATATCGTCGCCGATGTTGTCGTCCATAGCAGCCGCCAGATCCGGCACCTGCATCTCCCGCTCCGCCAACTCGCGGCCGAGATCCTCGTGTTTTCGCTCCACGATCGTGCCGCGGCGCAGGTAATCGAGGGCACGGTGTTTCGCCGTACCCATCAGCCATGCCCCTGGATTGTCGGGAATGCCGGATTCCGGCCACTTCTCGAGAGCGACTACCAGCGCGTCCTGGGCAAGTTCTTCGGCCAAGCCCACATCGCGGACGATGCGAGTCAGCCCGGCAATCACTCGGGCCGACTCGATCTTCCAGACGGCTTCAATCGCGCGATGTGTGTCGGTAGCAACCACTCCTACCGATCACATCATTACTTAGGCTTTCAACGCAACCTCGGCCGCGTGGGTGGTACAAGGTGCATCCGCGCCTTGTTCATAGATCTGGCGCAATTCGCACTCGCCTTCGCCGGCAACCTTCAGGAAGTCCTTCGCCAGCTGGATCGCTTCTTCCTTGGAGTTGGCCTTCAGAATCGCGAATCCGCCTACCACTTCTTTGGACTCGGTGAACGGGCCATCCGTCACGCTGATATTGCCGCCGGACCTCCGCACGCGAGCTCCCAACTTGCTAGGCAGGCAGCCTTCGGTGGCGATTAGCCAGCCCTCTTGATAGCCCTGTTCAATCAGTTTGCCCATGGTCGCCATCTCTTGCGGCGAAGGAGGCGTGTTGCGCTCAACATTCTTGTAGATGCTCAGGAATTTCATGCCCTTTCTCCTTAATGTGAATTTCAAAGTTGTAAGCTGGGTTTCAACCGCTTCTGTCTTGGATTTCCCGCGCTCTATTAATGCGTCGAACGGGATTTCGAGAATTCGACGGCAGTTTCAGGAATTTTTTTTCTGCGCCACCTGCTCGCGCAGCCGCCGTCCCTGCTCCGCTAGCTCGGGCGTCAGATTTTCTCCAAAATCCGCTGCCTCAAATAACGGACGAATTTCCACTTCGGAGTTCTCGTCCGAATTCGGGCCGCGCTTAACCCATTCGACCGCCTCTTCCATCGATCGCACCTGCCAGATCATAAAGCCCGCAATCAGCTCTTTGGTTTCGGTGAATGGCCCGTCGATCACCGTGCGCCGGTCCCCCTCGAATCGAACTCGCTTGCTCTTCGAGGTCGGTTTCAGCCCGCCATACTCGACCACAATGCCCGCATTCATCAGCTGTTCGTTGTACTTCCCCATCGCCGCGATGGCCTCCGTGCTGGGAGGAACGCCGGCTTCCGTATCCTTGGTGGCCTTTCCGATGACCATGACTCTCATTGTGATGTCTCCTGTTTGTAAAGGATTAGGCGGGCCTTCTAGGCTCAAAATGCCCGCTCTATTTATACGTCGAACGGCAAATCTCAAAATCGACAAGAGAAAAACAAAATTATTTCTTCCCCGCGATCTGCTCGGCAATCCGCCGCTCCTGCTCCCGCAGCTCCGGGGTAAAGTTCTCACCAAAGTCAGCCGCCTCGAACACTGGGCGAATCTCGACCTCCGAATCCTCGCAGTGAGGGTTCGGGCAACGCTTCAGCCACTCCACAGCCTCTTCCATCGATCGCACCTGCCAGATCCAGAAACCGGCAATCAGTTCTTTGGTCTCGGTGAAGGGCCCATCAATCACCAACCGTTTATCTCCGGTAAACCTGACGCGCTTGCCTTTGGATGACGGTTTCAGTCCATCGCCCGCCAGCATAATTCCAGCTTTCACCAGTTGCTCGTTGTACTTTCCCATCGCGTCGATGAGTTCTTTGCTGGGCGGAACACCCGCTTCGGAATCCTTCGTCGCCTTTACAATCACCATGACTCGCATCGTAACTTCTCCTGTTTGTAAGATTTGAGCGGCTGTCCTTTAGAATCTCCGCTCTATCTAAACGTCGAATAGGACCTCAAGAATTCGACACTGCCCGTGAAACATTCGCAATCGAGACCTCGCTGCAGTCTTTACGTCCCAGATGGTCCCGCCCCATGGCCCCTCCAGACGATGGGAAATCCCGGAAGAAGGGTTAGGGAAGAGGGAGCCGGGGTATAATGTCCGAAGCCTCGCCGTAAGCCGGCCGCTCAGTAATCCATGACAGACGCAATCAAACGAAAATTGCAGGAAGAGATCAACGCGCTTGAACACGAGTTGATCCACGAACTTCCCAAAGAAATCAAGAAGGCCGCCGCCCTCGGTGATCTCAGCGAAAACGCCGAGTACCATATGGCCAAGCAGCGCCAGGAGTTCGTCAAGGCGCGCGTCCGCCAGCTCGGCAAGCGTCTCGCTGACCTGTCGATGGTCAACATGAACAACATCCCGCACGACAAAGTCGGGTTGGGCTCGACCATCAAGGTGTATGACAGTACCAAGGAAGAAGAGATCGAGTACAAACTGGTCACCAGTGAAGAATCCGACGTCGCCACGGGAAAGATCTCCACCACCTCGCCCATCGGACGGGCGCTACTAAATAAGAAGGTAGGAGACGAAGCCGTAGTGGTCACGCCCAACGGCAAGCGCACGCTGGAAATCCTGAGCCTGAGCACCATCCACGACGAAATCGGCGGCGAACCCAAAGAGGCGCAGGCCTGAGTTATGGAGACAAAAGCGCCAAATTCATGAACGGTAAAGGTCACCCAATTTCACGGAGCATGGGATCCTCTAACTTTCCTTCGTGTGCCTTCGTGCTCTTTCTGGTTACATTGGGGCTCGCGCTATGACCGCCTCGTCGTCCATGAGTTGGACCTCCGCCTTCGGACGCGCCTGCGGCGTCCTTCTCGACACTATCGTCCGCTGGCTCGCGCTTTCCCGCATCAACCCCAATGTCCTCACCTTCATGGGACTGGTCGTCAACACCTGGGCCGCCATCCTGTTCGGATCGGCCAACTCGACCAATCAGAAGCGCATGTTCATCTATGCCGGACTGGTCATCATCTTCTCCGGATTCTTCGATCTGGTTGATGGACAAGTCGCGCGCGCCACCAACCGCGTCACCCGTTTCGGAGCCTTCTTCGACTCCGTCGTCGACCGCTACTCTGACGCGTTCCAGTTCCTCGGATTGCTCGTCTTCTTCGCCCGTGGCGGACGTTTTCTCTATGTGGTGCTCTCTGCTTTTGTCATGATCACCGCCATCATGGTCAGCTACACGCGTGCGCGCGCCGAATCGCTGATCGGCTCCTGCCGCGTTGGATTCATGGAACGCCCTGAACGCCTCGTCCTCGTCATCCTCGGTGCGCTGTTCAACCGCATGGCCCCAGTTCTCTGGATTATTGCCGTGCTAGGCACGCTCACGGTTATCCACCGCATGCGCTACACCTGGACCCGCACTCAGGATCCGCCTGTGTCGTTGAGTTCCGGCCAAGCCGCGTAAGGTTTTGATTTTCAAGGCGAACCATGTGGGGACGGCCGCCTTCGGCCGTCCGGCGAGCGAAGCGAGTGCCGCACTCCTCAACTTTGTCATCCTGAGTGGAGTGAGTGCGGGCAAAGCGAAGCACTCGCGCAGTCGAAGGATCTTTGCATTCCTCTACAGCGCCTCAATTCCCAAATTGACACCAGCTCCAAAATTATCGAGTGGAATCACAGAATTGTTTCGAGAGGCCTCTTAGAATCCCCTCATGCAGACAGCGTTTGGAGGGTGTTTCCAGTGGGTACTGGACGCTGTTTGCCAAACAGTCGAGTGCTTCGTCAGCCATTAGGGTTCGACTCCCTCGCCCTCCGCAGGTCACTCGACCATTACCAAATGCGCTTGACAAGCTACTGGCGCAAGCTATCCTATAGATGTTTGGCAAGCGGCGTTCGGTACTCTTTTAGCCCCGGATGACCACCGGGGCTTTACTCTGTCCGTGGCTTTCGCGACTTTCAGAGTATATTGCGGCTCCAGTTCCAGTTCCTAGCGATACCATTTCCCGAACTCCCGACAACCAGAGACTTCCCGGCCCTTCTGAAAGACTTGATGATTGCGCCGGTCCGACAGGCGCTGGCAACTCACACCCGCCTTCCTGCTAGACTATCCCCTCGCATCTAGGCGAGACGTTAAAGTCTGACGCCTAAGGTCCGACTTTCTGGGACAACTTTGCCAACTGATCCAGTTCTCGTCATTCACGGCGGCGCTTGGGCTATGCCCGATGACATGGTCGACGCCCACATCCGCGGCGTGAACAATGCGCTGTCCGCAGGATGGCGCGTGCTCGAGCGCGGCGGCTCGGCCCTCGACGCTGTTGAGGAAGCCGTCGTGATCATGGAAGACGACGAGACCTTTGACGCCGGACGCGGCAGCTTCTTGAATCGCGACGGAAAAGTCCAACTCGACGCCCTTATCATGGACGGAGCCACTCTCCGCGCCGGAGGCGTTGGATGCGTCGAGCATTTGCGCAATCCGGTGCGCGCCGCGCGCAAGATTCTGAGCGAGAGCCCACACGTCTACTTCGTCGCAGATGGCGCGGAAAAATTCGCCGCCGAACACGGAGTTCCGCTCTGCAAGAACGAGGATCTGATCATCCCGCGAGAAGTCGAGCGCCTGCGTGCGTACCAAGCGGCACAGGCGGCTTCAAAAGCGGACGGGAACGATCTATTCGCACCCAGCACCGATGATGTGACCATTTCGCACGACACCGTCGGCGCAGTCGCACTCGATCGCAATGGCAACATCGCCGCTGCCACTTCGACAGGCGGTACGCTGAACAAGGCTCCCGGCCGCCTCGGCGATTCTTCCCTCATCGGTTGCGGATGCTATGCCGACAACCAGAGCGCCGCCGCGTCCACCACGGGTTGGGGCGAACCCATCATGAAACTGGTACTCGCCAAGTGGACCGCCGATCGCATCGCTGCGGGGAATCTCCCCGAGTGGGCGGCCAAGGAAGCCATGAACTATCTGAAGCAGCGTGTCAACGGACACGGCGGCATTATCGTCCTCGACCCGCAAGGTCACTTCGGCATTGCCCACAATACCCCGCGCATGGCTTGGGCCTATCGCACCACCAAGCAGCAGGATGCGGGCGTGGTCCGCGAAAGCTTGTAACCCGGCTCCTGGCCTCGGGCCTCAGGCTCCCGGTTTTGACTCCAGGCGATTGCCTCACGCCTTATGAATTTGTCGTCTGACGCACGAGCTCTCTTGCCTTGACGGGCCATCTATTCGCCGCCGTGACTACGTGCCGTGCCAAGCCGGAAGCCCGGAGCCGAAAGCCGGAAGCCTGACCTTGCGTTACCTCGGTCAATTGCTTGGCTCACTATCGCATGCTGTAATCGCGGCGGATGGCATCCATTCAAAAATGCGTGAGATGCGGCTTTGAACTGACCGATACTTCCGCCTCTGTGTGCCCGATGTGCGGAACATCGGTCTCAGGAGTAACGTCCGGAACAAAGATCGCGGGCAGTTCGAGAATCTGGATCGGGGCACTCGTTCAGTTCGCCATCGCGACGACCTTCATGCTCGTATTCAGATTTCCAAAGTTTGTGATCGCGATCTTCGGAATCATGGTCGTGGTTGGCACGGCGCTCTCCGCGTGGGCAAAGCAGAGGACACTCGCACCCCGCGCACCGCAGCGGCCACTGTCCCATCCGACGCTGTTTAAGATCCTGAGTCTCGGTATTGCAGTCTGCTCGCTCGTGCTTTTCTCGACCCTGCTTTTCGGATTCGTGATCTTCCTTAATAACTGGAACGACTGGCATCGTTATGAAGGGCAGCCTTACCATCGCACCGACTTCGTGGTGATGCAGACTTATTATCAAAGGGGCTCCAAAGGCGCCGTCGATGCGTACGCCAGCGGTACGGTCGACGGCAACCGTGAGTGGATGGGTCTGCGTCCTTACCTGCAGACCGTTCCACGGAGTCACGCAGAACTGGATGCCCGCGTTCCCGGCGGAACATCGATTCCCATCTATCTCTTTCCGGAGATGAAAGGAAGAATGCGGGTGCGCCTATACTCTGGAACTCCGACCGCGGAGGTCTATCACCGCGCAGCGATAAACGCAGTCGACTATGGCCTTGGTGGCGCCGCTTTAAGTGCCGCGCTTATTTTCGTGCTGATTCGTCTTCGAAGATTATGCTTCGCGGAAACCGATTCGTCGATTCAACAATGGGCTGCGTCTCAGGGCGGCTAGGCCGGACAGCCGGGGCGGCTATCCCCACATGACTCTCACAACCAGCCTTTGGTTCTGGCGATCCGCGCAGCTTCTACCCGGTTGCTCGCGCCCAGCTTGCTGATCGCTTCCGAGAGATAGTTGCGCACGGTGCCATCGGAAAGCCCGAGTTCGTTTGCGATGTCACAGCTGGCCATGCCTTCTCCGGCAAGCCGGAGCACCTGTCGTTCGCGCTCGGTGAGCGGATCCATCTCGCCCCAGGCCTCGGTTGCCAACTCTGGATGAATCACGCGTAATCCTTGATGCACCCGACGCACAGCATCGGCGAGTTCCTCGGCACGCATGTCCTTGAGCAAGTAGCCAGAGGCACCCGCTTCCAGCGCCCGGCGCAAATATCCAGTGCGGGCGAAAGTTGTCACGATCACGACGCGCGTTCCGGTGCGGCGGCGCTTCAACTCGGCAGCCACGTCGAGACCGCTCATGTGCGGCATCTCGATATCGGTAATAAAGACGTCGGGTTTGTGAGCGAGCACCGCATCCAGCGCCTCTCTGCCGTTGCGCGCCTGGCCAACGACAGAGATGTCGCCTTCGATTTCAAGCAGCGCCGCTAGTGCCCCGAGCACCATGCCCTGATCTTCGGCCAGCACGACCCGAATGGTCTTGCGCCCTTCTTTCGCGCTTTCTCTGGTGCCTTCTTTGGTCAGAGGACTCATTGGCTATTTTCTTCTCTCACTCTCGGTTCCTTGAGGGGCAGCGTGATCACGAGTGTTGTGCCTGATTGGTTCGTGCGTTCGAGCGAGCCTCCGAGCATTTCGACGCGCTCGCGCATCCCGCGCAAACCGTTACCTTCCATAGTGGCGAATCCCTGACCGTCATCGGCTATTTCGAGGCGGCACGAGCCATTGTGTTGCTCGAGATGCAAGCGGCAATTCGTAGCGCGCGCATGGCGGACAACGTTGGTCACACCTTCGCGGACAGCGAGGGACAATACGCTCTCCTGCATCGCAGGAAGTTGGACGGTAGTTGCGGCATCGCATTGCACGCTGATGCCCGCGGTCTCAAGCGTGGCCTTCGCCTGTACCAATTCGGCCGCGAGTCCCTTGGAGCGGTAGCCGCGGATCGCATCCCGCACGTCGGCAAGTGCCTGCCTTGAAATCTCCTCGACCTCGCGAATTTCTTTTCCCGCCCGCTGCGGATCGCGGTCTATCAGTTTGCCCGCAAGCTCCGATTTCAAAGTGATGACTGAGAGTGTGTGCCCCAGCACGTCATGCAGATCCCGCGCGATACGCTCCCGCTCGGCCACCTTGGCCAGATGCTCGACCTCTTCGTTTGCTTTGCGTAACTGGCGATTCATGCGGTTGCGCTCGGCAAAAAAGGTGTTGCCCCCGCCGATGATGATTGGAAACAGCGCAGCATAAAAGAGGACCCAGAAACCTAGGTCGACCCGGCCGCTTACGCGCAGTAGCAGCCATTCCAGCCCACCGATGCCACCCACGATCAACAACCCCGCGACTGCCCGCTTCTGCGTGTCCACGCAAAACGGCACCATGGCCGCGGCGTAGATGAAAAACGTACATGCGCCGGAGTTGATCGGCATGAACAACATGCCGAGTACAACCATGCCGCCAATGTGAAGAAAGACGCTCGGATTCTTCAGAGCAAACAGCCCAAAGTATAAAAGGATAAATACGAAGGCGCCGGTCAGGTCCAGAGCCCAGATTCGGGCGCTCGCATGACTGAGCACCGGGTCGATGAAGAAAAAACCCAGATACAAGACCCAGAGCAGCGGACTCCAGCCGTGATCCTTGTCCTTAAGGATGGTTTGCCACGGCTTAAACTTCCAATGGCTGCCGGTCGCGCATTCGTCGCGCTCGAACGGAATCACTGGCATGTGTCTATTCTCGCCCCGAGTGTCAATTTCGGCCACTCCGCAGAACTGGTCTTGCACCGAACCAAACCAAGGTCGCAACCGGGATGATCACAATCAGCGATTTCGCTCCTGCATAGATTGCAACCACTCCGAGCAGTATGAGGATGAATGACCATCCGATCGATTTTTTGGAATTTAAACTCATGGTCGTTCTCTCCTCACGCTGTAAAGTCGCAACTTCTTATCCGTACATTTTTCCCTGATCGCGCTGGAATCCGATTCGTGCTACGCCCAGGCAAATCATGGTGAATGCCACCAGCACGCCCCAATGGCGGGCTGGCGACTCATGCGTTCCCGCCCCAACCACTCCCAGCGCCAGCTGCGACAAGTGATATGGGGGCAAGACCAGGGCAATCTGCCGCATCACTTTCGGCAGGAACATGAGCGGCACCCACAACCCGCTGCAGAACGACATTGGCATGTAAATCAGGTTAATCATGGTCGGCGCCGAGTTCGGCCCAGTGAAATATCCCAATGCCAGCCCCATCGCCGAAAATGGCAATGAGCCTACAACCAACGTTCCCAGCAACTCGGCAAACGTTGCAACTGGCATCCTCACCCCGCCCAGCGCAATTCCTAATGTGAATAGCGCCAGCACAATGATCGCGCTGAACACCATGCTGGTGATGATTTTCGCGGCGAAGTAAGCGAACGGCGGCATGGGACTGGCCCGCTTCACCTGCAGCCATCCCAGACCACGATCGGACGAGAGTCCAGCGGCGGTTCCGAACAGGGAAGCGCCCATGATGCCGAAGGTTCCATAGGTCGCGATCAGGTATGTCGGCACTCGGGTAGCGCCAATCGTCTGGTTTGACATCAGCACCAGTCCAAAAAAGATGTAAAACATGATCGGGAAGCTCAGCACCGACGCCGAATACACACGCAGGCGCAAGTTTTTTAGAAACTCATATTTCGCCTCTTTCAGATAAATCGTCGCTATTTGTGCCGGCGATCTCTGAGTCTGTGTGTTGGTCAATGTCATGATTGCTGTGCTCATTGCCTTCTCCTTGATGCTTCAGTTGGAGCTTGCGTTTTTCGTGCCTTCTTGGGTCAATGCCAGGAACGCCTCTTCCAGACCGGCACCGGATACTTCGAGCCCTGACAGCGAAGCGTCCAGTGCTAGCAATTCCCGCAACACAGCCTCGGCTTCGACAGTGTGAATCTCAACGGCCTCGCGATCTTCCTTTACCTCGGTCACGCCAGCCAAACGCCGCAGTGTATTGAGCGATAGACCGGTGACGCAGCGAATGCGTTTCCCCGCAGTTTGTGCCTTGATCTCTGAGGGCGTTCCCTCGGCAATGATCTCTCCCTTGTTGATGACGGCCACGCGATCCGCCAACGCATCGGCTTCCTGCAGGTAGTGCGTGGTGAGCAGCACCGTTTTGCCGCGACGCACCAGTTGCCGGATCTCTTCCCACAACATTCGCCGCGCTTCAACGTCGAGTCCGACCGTGGGTTCGTCCAGGAAGAGCAGATCAGGATCGCCGCAGATCGCCAGTG
Organism: Terriglobia bacterium; assembly: GCA_963823085.1. Lineage (GTDB taxonomy): Bacteria > Acidobacteriota > Terriglobia > Terriglobales > Acidobacteriaceae > Sulfotelmatobacter. The sequence goes on from CAWGKF010000006.1 coordinate 664,189, forward strand.
CAAACAGTACGCGCTGCTTCTGCCCGCCCGAGAGGTCGCCAAATTTCCTGTCGCTCAACTTCTCCAATCCTGCGATGGCAAGAGCCTCGCCTGCCGCCAGCGGCCTCTGGTAATAGCTGGAAAAAAGATCGATGTGCTCGCGTACACGCAACGTCTCGGGAACTCGTCCCACCTGCAACATTGCGCCGGCGCGCATCCGGTTTTCAGGATTCGTCGGATCACCCCCGAAAACGCGTACCTTTCCGGAGTTCGGCTGCAGCAGCCCCAGAAGCAATTTCACTGCGGTCGTCTTGCCAGCGCCGTTAGGACCGAGTAGCGCAACGACCTCTCCGGCGTGTACCCGGAAATCAACACCGCTCAGTGCCCGCACGGGTCCATAGTTCTTATTCACGCTTTCGAGGCTGGCTACCACCGAGTTCGAGCCGGATAATTCCGCGGTTTGCGCTTGCTCCAAGGTTGCAATCATCTTCAGTTCCTCGGCCGCGTCAGGCGGCGCATTTGCGGGAACCATCTGTTCCCGCTCAGTGATTGCATCCTCGCGCATCAGCGATTAGCAAACCAGTGCCATCCATCACAGAAAGGTCGTGACAAATGTCATTCGTTTTGCCAGAGTGAGGGTGCCTGTGCGAGCAGAATCGGGCCAGGTCATTACCGATGCAACGATACAAGCGGGCGGAGGTAGCGCCGGCATAGCGATGCACCAAATTGCGGGAACTGGATAGTTGTTACGAATTCCGAACAGATACCAAGGCATGTACCTCTCCAGGCTCCGGCCTCACACGCCGGGTT